>NZ_CP013443.1:0-1250243 GCF_001718835.1 Burkholderia cepacia
CTGACGCCCCAGCAGTACGTGACGTGGATCAAACCCTTGGCCCCGGTGGCCTTCGATGCGTCGGCGAACACGCTGTCCATCGCCGCGCCGAACCGCTTCAAGCTGGACTGGGTCAAGAGCCAGTTTTCGGGACGGATCTCCGATCTGGCCCGCGAATTCTGGAACACGCCGATCGACGTCCAGTTCGTTCTCGATCCGAAGGCAGGCATGCGCAGCGCGGCCGGCGCCGCACCGGCTGCCCCGCGCGCGCCGCTGGCGCCGGCCGGCGGCCCGGCTGCCGCCGTGGCCGCGATTGCCGCGAACGTCGCCGCAGCCGCGCCCGCCGCACCCGCTGTGGCCGACGCGCCGATCGGCGCGCAAGCTGCCACGCACCTGAACGCCGACGACGCCGACATCGACCTGCCGAGCCTGCCCGCGCACGAAGCGGCGGCTGGGCGCCGCACGTGGCGCCCCGGCAACGGCGCCGCGCCGGCCGCCGCCGGCGAAGCCGATTCGATGTACGAACGTTCGAAGCTGAACCCCGTGCTCACGTTCGACAATTTCGTGACCGGCAAGGCGAACCAGCTCGCGCGCGCCGCCGCGATCCAGGTCGCGGACAACCCGGGCATCTCGTACAACCCGCTGTTCCTGTACGGCGGCGTCGGCCTCGGCAAGACCCACCTGATCCACGCGATCGGCAACCAGCTGCTGCTCGACAAGGCCGGCGCGCGGATCCGCTACATCCATGCGGAACAGTACGTGTCCGACGTGGTGAAGGCGTACCAGCGCAAGGCGTTCGACGACTTCAAGCGCTACTACCATTCGCTCGACCTGCTGCTGATCGACGATATCCAGTTCTTCTCCGGCAAGTCGCGCACGCAAGAGGAATTCTTCTACGCGTTCGAGGCGCTGGTCGCGAACAAGGCGCAGGTGATCATCACCAGCGACACGTATCCGAAGGAAATCTCCGGCATCGACGATCGCCTGATCTCGCGCTTCGACTCGGGCCTCACCGTCGCGATCGAGCCGCCGGAGCTGGAAATGCGCGTCGCGATCCTGATGCGCAAGGCGCAGTCGGAAGGCGTGAACCTGTCGGAGGACGTCGCGTTCTTCGTCGCGAAGCACCTGCGCTCGAACGTGCGCGAACTCGAAGGCGCGCTGCGCAAGATCCTCGCGTATTCGAAGTTCCACGGCCGCGAGATCTCGATCGAGCTGACCAAGGAAGCGCTGAAGGACCTGCTGACCGTGCAGAACCGGCAGATTTCGGTCGAGAACATCCAGAAGACCGTCGCCGACTTCTACAACATCAAGGTCGCGGATATGTACTCGAAGAAGCGCCCCGCGAACATCGCGCGGCCGCGGCAGATCGCGATGTACCTCGCGAAGGAACTCACGCAGAAGAGCCTGCCGGAAATCGGCGAGCTGTTCGGCGGGCGCGATCACACCACCGTGCTGCACGCGGTGCGCAAGATCGCCGACGAGCGCAGCAAGGACGCGCAGCTCAACCACGAGCTGCACGTGCTGGAACAGACGCTGAAGGGCTGAGCGCGCGCACCGCGCTTGATAATTCGGCCTCCGCCCCAATTTAAGGGGGGCGGTTCGGTTTTGAGGCACAATACTGGTTTGACCGCCCCGGTGGTGGCGGGCCAAGAGCCCGGCCGGCGGGGCGCTGCGAGGCTGCTGCGCTGCAGGCCGTTACTCAACGAAGGAACTCTATGCAACTGGTCAAGACCGAACGAGACACCCTCCTCAGGCCGCTGCAAACGGTCAGCGGCATCGTCGAACGCCGCCATACGTTGCCGATCCTCGCCAACCTGCTGATCACCAAGAACGGCCCGGACGTTTCATTCCTGTCGACCGACCTGGAGCTGCAGATCACCACGCGCGCCGATTTCGGCGTCGGCGGCGACCAGGTCGCGACCACCGTCGCGGCCCGCAAGCTGCTCGACATCCTGCGCGCGATGCCTGACGGCCAGGTCACGCTGTCGCTCGCCGACAAGCGCCTCACCGTTCAATCGGGCAAGAGCCGCTTCGCCCTGCAGACGCTGGCGGCCGACGAGTTCCCGACCGTCGCGCAGGCGAAGGATTTCGGCGCCACGCTCACCGTCCCGCAGAAGTCGTTCCGCCAGCTGCTCGGCATGGTGCACTTCGCGATGGCGCAGCAGGACATCCGCTACTACCTGAACGGCATGCTGCTCGTCGTCGACGGCGACCAGCTGATGGCCGTGGCCACCGACGGCCACCGCCTCGCGTTCTCGTCGATGAAACTCGAAGGCGGCACGTTCGGCCGCCAGGAAGTCATCGTGCCGCGCAAGACGATTCTCGAGCTGCAGCGCCTGCTCGAGGACATCGACGACACCGTCACCATCGACATCGCGCAGACCCAGGCCAAGTTCACGTTCGGCCAGGTCGAGCTCGTGTCGAAACTCGTCGAGGGCAAGTTCCCCGACTTCCAGCGCGTGATCCCGAAGGCGCACAAGAACACGTTCGAGATCGGCCGTGAAGAACTGCAGCGTTCGCTGCAGCGCGCGGCGATCCTGACCTCGGACAAGTTCAAGGGCGTGCGCTGCATCATCGCGCCGGGCCAGCTGAAGATCATGTCGACCAACGCCGATCAGGAAGAGGCGCAGGAAGAACTCGAAATCGCCTACCAGGGCGATACCGTCGACATCGGCTTCAACGTCACGTATCTGCTCGACGTGCTCGCGAACCTGAAGGTCGACACCGTGCAGGTGAGCCTCGGCGACGCCAGCTCGAGCGCGCTGATTACCGTGCCCGAGAACGACGAGTTCAAGTATGTCGTGATGCCGATGCGCATCTGACGCGCACGACATCGCGACACACACCAGGGGGCGGCAAGCCCCTTTGGCGTTTTTATGGCGAACCGACAACCCGCCCTTTTAGTGCCTTTTCGGCACTTCGGGCGGGCCAGGAAACTGGAGCGGCCCGGCGATTTCCTTCGCTGAAACGCACCGCGCCGCCACCTGAGTGGCCTCGCAGAACCGGAAGATATCCATGAGTGAACAGCACAATTCGCAACCCGATAACAGCAGCTACGGCGCCTCGTCGATCCAGATCCTCGAAGGTCTGGAAGCGGTGCGCAAGCGCCCCGGGATGTACATCGGCGACACGTCTGACGGCACCGGTCTGCACCACCTCGTGTTCGAGGTGCTCGACAACTCGATCGACGAAGCGTTGGCCGGGTACTGCAACGACATCCACGTGACGATTCACGCCGACAACTCGATTTCCGTGGTCGACAACGGCCGCGGGATTCCGACCGACGTGAAGATGAACGACAAGCACGAACCGAAGCGCAGCGCCGCCGAGATCGTGATGACCGAGCTGCACGCCGGCGGCAAGTTCGACCAGAACAGCTACAAGGTGTCGGGCGGCCTGCACGGCGTGGGCGTGTCGTGCGTGAACGCACTGTCGAGCTGGCTGCGCCTCACCGTGCGCCGCGACGGCAAGAAACGGTTCATGGAGTTCCATCGCGGCGTCGCGCAGGATCGTGTGCTCGAGGTGGTGGACGGCGTGGAAGTGTCGCCGATGCTCGTGACCGGCGACACCGAGAACCGCGGCACCGAAGTGCACTTCATGGCCGATCCGACCATTTTCGGCACGGTCGAGTATCACTACGACATCCTCGCGAAGCGGATGCGTGAACTCTCGTTCCTGAACAACGGCGTGCGGATTCGTCTCACGGACCTGCGCTCGGGCAAGGAAGACGATTTCGCGTTCGCTGGCGGTGTGAAGGGCTTCGTCGAGTTCATCAACAAGACCAAGAGCACGCTGCATCCGACGGTGTTCTTCGCCAACGGCGAGAAGGACGGCGTGGGCGTCGAAGTCGCGATGCAGTGGAACGACAGCTACAACGAAAACGTGCTGTGCTTCACGAACAACATCCCGCAGCGCGACGGCGGCACCCACCTGACCGGCCTGCGGGCCGCGATGACGCGCGTCATCAACAAGTACATCACCGACAACGAAATCGCGAAGAAGGCGAAGGTCGAGACGACCGGCGACGACATGCGCGAAGGGCTGTCGTGCGTGCTGTCCGTGAAGGTGCCGGAGCCGAAGTTCAGCTCGCAGACGAAGGACAAGCTGGTTTCTTCCGAGGTTCGTGCGCCGGTTGAAGAGGTTGTGGCGAAGGCGCTGGAAGAGTTCCTGCTGGAAACGCCGATCGACGCGAAGATCATTTGCGGGAAGATTGTTGAAGCTGCTCGGGCGCGGGATGCTGCGCGGAAGGCGCGTGAAATGACGCGACGCAAGGGTGTGCTCGACGGCGTTGGTCTGCCGGGCAAGCTCGCGGACTGCCAGGAGAAGGATCCGGCTAAGTGCGAAATCTACATCGTCGAGGGTGACTCGGCAGGTGGTTCGGCCAAGCAAGGGCGTGACCGGAAGTTCCAGGCCATCCTGCCGCTGCGCGGCAAGGTGCTGAACGTCGAGAAGGCACGCTACGACAAGCTGCTCTCGTCGGAACAGATCGTCACGCTCGTGACCGCGCTCGGCTGCGGCATCGGCAAGGAAGACTACAACCTCGACAAGCTCCGCTATCACCGCATCATCATCATGACCGACGCGGACGTCGACGGTGCGCACATCCGGACGCTACTGCTCACGTTCCTGTATCGCCAGATGCCGGACATGATCGAGCGCGGGTACGTGTATATCGCGCAGCCGCCGCTTTACAAGATCAAGGCGGGTAAGGACGAGCGGTATCTGAAGGATGACGTGGAGCTCAACGCGCATATGCTGCGGTTGGCGCTGCAAGGGTCGGAGCTGGTGCCGGGTGAGAATGCGGCGGCGATTTCGGGTGATGCGCTTGGGGAGCTGGCACGGTCGTATCTGCTGTCGCAGAGCGTGATCGAGCGGTTGAGCCGGTTGTATGACCCGGCTGCGCTGGAAGCCGTTATGGATGGGGTGGTGATCGATCTCTCCAGCGAGGCTTCGACTGAAGCTTCGGCGAAGGCGCTTCATGCGGCGTTGCATGACGAGGCTTTGAAGAACGAAGTGCGGGTTGTGCCTTCGTATGACGCGGTGCGTGAGTTGCGGTCGCTGCGGGTTGAGCGCACGCATCACGGCAACGTGCGCGTTTCGGTCATCGACCAGGAATTCCAGCACACGGCGGATTATCAACAGCTCGTGACCACCGCGAATACGTTCAAGGGGCTCATCGGGGAAGGTGCGGTCATCAAGCGCGGTGAGCGCAGCATGGCCGTGGCGGACTTCAAGAGCGCGATGAAGTGGCTGCTGGCGGATGCTGAACGCAATGTCTCGAAGCAGCGCTATAAGGGGCTCGGCGAGATGAACCCCGAGCAGCTGTGGGAAACGACGATGGATCCGGCAGTGCGGCGTCTGCTGCGTGTGCAGATCGAGGATGCGATTGCTGCGGATGGGATCTTTACTACCCTCATGGGGGATGATGTCGAGCCGCGGCGGGCGTTTATTGAGAGTAATGCTCTGCGGGCGGGCAACATTGACGTCTAACGCAGTCTGCTAGTTGCCGCATAGAATGACAAAGCAAGGCCCATAAGTTGCCAAACTTATGGGCCTTTTCTAATTGCGCCATCCCAATGAATCGCATCGGAAAAGCGCGGACATAGGCGATCAGGACCGAAGACCTTGCGTAAGAGACAGGGGGCACGGCTGGGAGACCTGACAACGAAGCTCTGCCGTCGACATGCACTATGAACATTGGCTTGGATGCAGCACCATGCTGACGACCTGCAGAGAGTCTTGCAGAGAAAATTCGAGTGGCGCAGAGAGAATAGAAAGATATCGCATACAAATCAATCACTTACATCTCATCACAATGCTGAATTTTCAGAGAGATTCCGTTAGTTGCATATTTAGTCTCATCCAGTTTGGGGTGCACGCTAATAGTTTAGCCCCGAATGATTGCCATAGGATTCTACCGCTTGCATTCTAAGAGAGGTGCGCATATACTTCTCTTCGCACAGTAGAACTCTACAGCAACCATGGTCACTCATCTTTCAGCGCTCGCCCAAGTTCAAACCGCCGTGACGCTTCGAAGTCAAGTGCCCCAGGAAGATCCCCGTGGCAACGCACGTGCTTTGGCCATCAGGGATCTGGTGGCAGGACAACCACTACGCTGGGATGATTTGCCTCGGGTGACTATTCACGACAAGCACCTCGCTCATTGTCTGCAACCCGGCGACATCGTGATTCCCTCTAGAGGTGATTACTACAAAGCGTGGCTGTTCGAGGGGGCAGAGGAACCCGTGTTTCCGTTAGGACAGTTGAATATAATTAGACCTGGAAATGGTTTAGATGCACGCTACCTCGTTTGGTATCTGAACCAAAAGTCAACGCAAGCGAAAATTTCCTTGCTGTTGACCGGCACCAGCATAAAGGCGTTTACAAAGACTGCTCTGCTCGCGCTGCAAGTAGACGCGCCGCCGCTTTCTAAACAGCAACAGATCGCAGAGTTAGACCACACCACTCAACAGATTGTAGCAATCCGACATCGCTTGAGTGAGTTGGACAAGAATGAAATCGCGTATTTGACCCAAAAAATCCTCCATAACGGCAATGACCATGCTTGATCAGCAACGACAAGATGCAATTCGCACTGCCGTGTGGAATGCATGCGATTTATTCCACGGCATCTGCGCTCCTGGCGACAGCAAAGATTTTTTAATGGCAATGCTTCTGCTGAAATACATCTCGGACATTGCCCAAGCTCACGCCAGCCTTATCCATGAGCATTCTACGAGCCCGCGCTTCCTCGTGCCCAGGGGTTCGAGCTTCTACGACCTATACGCGACCAAACATCAATCTGGCAACGGTCAACGCATCGACGAAGCTCTTTATGCAATTGAAGAGACAAACGTTGAATTGCAAGGGTTGCGCCAAGTCGTCAGTTTCAACGCCGCAGCACTGGGTAGCTTAGAGCAAAAAGACCGCTTACTTTTTCAGTTGCTTGATGCCTTTAACGTCAATGCACTAGACTTTCGAGAAATTCACGAGAATTCAGCCGAAGCAGCCGCTAACGCCTGCGATTTACTGATCAAGTATGTTGCAGAATTCAGTGGCAAATGGGGTGTGGATTTTTTCACCCCGCCAGAGATATCTCAGTTGATTGCTCGCCTAATGCAACCTAAGGACGGGGAAACGATCAGCGATCCTTGCTGCGGTTCGGGGTCGCTCCTAATCACTTGCAGCCAAATGGCACGCCAAAAGTCAGGCCGCGAAGGCTGCACCCTGTTTGGTCAAGAGAAGAACGGGAGCACCTGGGCGCTGGCAAAGATGAATATGGTTATGCATGGCGAGATCCAATACCAGCTCGAATGGGGCGATACCCTGCGCGACCCCAAGCTGCTCACAGCCGATGGCCATCTTCGGAAGTATGAAATCGTCGTGTCCAGCCCACCGTTCTCACTCAAGGATTGGGGGCATGCAACTGCAGAGCAAGACGTGTACCAACGCTACCATCGCGGAGTACCTCCTCGTATGTCGGGCGACTACGCGTTCATCAGTCACATGATCGAAACGCTCAAACCAGGGAACGGACGCATGGCTGCAGTCGTTTCACACGGGGTGCTGTTTCGAAGTGCAGCAGAACGCCAGATTCGCGAACAGCTTCTCCGGGAGAATGTGATCGACGCTGTAATTGCCCTACCACCGAAGATGTTCGCCCACACGGGCATTTCCGTGGCGATCTTGGTGGTGCGTAAGGACAAGGTCGACGACAACGTACTGTTCATAGATGCCAGCCGTTCTTACCAGCATGGCAAAACACAGAACGTCCTGCGCCAAGCAGATCTTGACTTGATCGAGGGCACCTACCGCTCCCGACATGACGTCAGCCGGTATGCGCGACTGGTGACTCATGCCGAGATCGCTGCGAACGACTTCAATCTCAGCGTCGCGCGCTACGTTGATGCTACTGAAGTCGAGATGGAGGTGAACTTAAACGCGTTACGGGCAGAGCGCGCCCACCTCAAGGCTGAGTTGATGAGCTTGGAGGCCAAGTTGGCGACCCTCTTAGAGAAAATCGGCCATGCCTAGCACAAAGGAAAACGGCCGCTCACGCGGCCGCCTCCTCTTTTGCGTCTTGGAGCCTAGCGTCCGTCCAAAGAGGGAACTACCAAGCCATGTAATCCAAGCGCTTACACCGTAATGATATCACGCATGCTCAAACAGATCAAAATCAACACTGCGGGGAATCTGGCACGTATTCAGGCCCTGTCACATGCGCGCCTGAGCAACTACCGTAGCTTCTTTGGTGCTGCAGACGATGTTCAAGCGCTCGGTCTCTACCAGTGGAACGACGACTTGAGCTCGGTGCTATTCCGTACGATCTCCCTGGTCGAGGTTGTGCTGCGCAATCAGTTTCACTACGCCATGAGCACGCGCTATGGCGTTGTAGGCGGTCATGGCTCCAAAGATTGGTATGAACACGTGGCGTTGGGTGCCCATTCTCGATCCAAGGTCACAGACATTACCCACTACAAGCGTGGACCACAAATGGTACCCCGGACGCCTGTCCCGTCACCCGATGACGTTGTGTCTGGCCTGACCTTTGGCTTTTGGCCCCACCTCCTCGATTTGAAGAATGACCTCCACAACAAGGTCGTCGATTGGGGCCCCATTCTCGTCGATGTCTTGCCAGGCCATCGGCAACGCCAAGCCACACACTGGGCAAAGCTAAAACATCGCGACGCCCTGTTTGCCCGGCTTGATCTGTGCAATGAACTGCGCAATCGGATTGCTCATCATGAGCCCATTTGGAAGCTGGGTCCGCTCATGTCCGAAGGCCGCCCGCGCCGCGGTACACCCTTGCCTGTCCAAGCGCCAGCACCGTCAAGTCCCGCCGACGCGTTAGCCCGCTTGCGCTTGCTCTACGATCGCGTCATCGAACTGCTAAGCTGGCTATCACCACCGGTCGCAAACCAGCACACTGCAAGTGACATGCATTTTCGATGTCTAAGCCTGTTGCAACCCGAAGCGCTAAGGGTCTATCGACAAGCCCAGCCACCTGCAGAAGTCGACCTGGCTACAATGGCAAACCTGCGTGAACTGCGGAAGGTCTTGCGCTATGCCGCACGCCGCAAACAACCCATGCTCATCAAGGACGGGGGCTGCCTGATTGGGCACCTAACCTGCTCACTACCCTAAACGCATAAGGGAACACTGCTGCCAATTTGCCTGCTCGACCTACTGAGGTTCCGGGGGGCTCTGTTCCGACCTCGCCCTCAATGCTTCGTACAGTTGCGCCGGGCCCAGCAAGATGTCTTTCAACCCGTCGCGCACGCGCTCTGATCCGAGTGCCTGTGTGCTCATTGCGCTATGTGCCTCAAACGCATCCATGATGGCACGCAGCAATGCGTCCTTCAGGTCCGGTGAATTGGCGAATTGCTCTTTGCTGTTGCTCATGGCCTGCTGCACCAAGGTTTCGTTTTCGAGCAGCTTGCCCTTGATAACACCGTTGACATACACCAACTGATCGTCGTCGGTGAGTTCACCCTCGAAGAGCCCGTTCACCTTCTCGATGATCTCGCCGAGATACGCTTGCTGCTTGTCCTGGGCTGAGCCACTGCCCACCGAGTCCATCGGCGCAAGCTTCGGTGCGTCACCGTGTCCGAGGTTTAGCGTCTGTCGGCCGATCTTACGCACGTTGTGGTGAGTCAGTGTGACCTTGGACAGGTCAACGATGTCGCGTTCGCGACCAAATTCCAGCAACGGGATAAGCCGTTTGTAGAACAGGAAGCGCTTTTCGATGTCGGTATTGCCATAGTCGAAAATCTGCGACAGGAACGCGTAGAGACGCACGAACGCCCCCATGTCATTCTTGAACAGCACCAATGCGTCGAGCATGCCCTTGGCGGCCTGGGCGGCCTTGTCGTCGTGCTCCGCTTCAGCCGTCGTTCTTTCCTGCTGTACTGCCTTGTAGCGCCTGAGGAGTCGGTCGGCGACAGGCGCAATGGCGGCCTGCAATTGAGCCTGAGTCCCTTTCGGGTTCAGCTCGGCATTGACCACGCGGTCGACCTCGAAGTCGTCGTAGTATCCCGCGGCATCGAGTTTCGCGCGCAAGTCGTAGACATGATGAGGGTCGGTGGTGGCGTCCAGTTCGGCCGTCTCGTAATACGTCTTGAATGCCTTCAGGACTTCGGCGGCATCGTTGACAAAGTCGAGGATGTACGTGGTGTCCTTACCAGGATGAGCACGGTTGAGGCGTGACAGCGTCTGCACCGCCTGGATGCCGCCAAGCATCTTGTCAACGTACATTCCGCACAGCAAGGGCTGGTCAAAACCCGTCTGGAACTTGTTGGCCACGAGCAGCAGGTGATACTCGGGCTCGTCAAACACGTCGCGGATGTCGCGCCCCTTGAGCCCCGGATTTAGCTCCTTGCTGGTCTCGGTTACCGCTGCAGGGTAGCTCTCGGGGTCGTCGATTTCGCCCGAGAACGCCACGAGTACACCCAACGGATAGTTCCGCCTTTCGATGTAGGCGCGAATCGCCTTCTGCCAACGCACGGCCTCCTTGCGGCTGGCCACGACCACCATCGCCTTGGCTTTGCCGTCGACCAATTGCTGCACGTTCTCGCGGTAATGTTCGACGACGATTTGTACCTTCTGCACGATGTTGTACGGATGCAAGCGCACCCACTGCATGATGCCTTTCATCGCGGCACTACGCTCGACCTGCTTTTCGTCGTATTCCTGGCCGTCATGCGCCAGCCTGAAGGCGAGTTTGTAGGTTGTGTAGTTCTTCAGGACGTCAAGAATGAAGCCTTCCTCGATGGCCTGGCGCATCGAGTACACGTGGAACGGTTGCGGCAGTCCGTCCGGACCGGGCCGGCCGAACAGTTCCAACGTCTTCTGCTTGGGCGTAGCCGTGAAGGCCACATAGGTCAGTCCCTTCGCGCCAGTGCGCGCCTCCATCTGAGCCGCGAGCAATGCTTCAGTGTCGACTTCGCCGCCATCCTGCAGATCAGCCCATTCTTCCGCAGACAGCAACTGCTTGAGTTTCGCCGCCGCCTCGCCAGTCTGGGAACTGTGGGCCTCATCAGCAATAACGGCAAAGCGCTTGCCCTCAGTCGCTGCCAGCTTCTGGACCTCCTGCAGAGCAAACGGGAACGTCTGGATAGTGCAGACGATGATTTTTTTGCCATCCTTGAGCGCCTGCCCCAACTGCGCGCTCTTGCTTCCGTGCTCGTTAGTGATAGTGGCCACAACGCCGGTCGTGCGCTCGAAGTCGAAGATGGCCTCTTGCAATTGCGCATCGAGCACCGTGCGGTCGGACACGACAAGCACGCTATCGAATATCTTGCGGTGTTCCGCGTCGTGCAAGTCAGCAAGAAAATGTGCGGTCCAAGCAATGGAATTAGTTTTGCCCGAACCGGCCGAGTGTTGAATCAGGTATCTCTGACCAGATCCTTGCGCCAGCACGTCAGCCACCACCTTGCGGGTCGCGTCGAGCTGGTGGTAGCGCGGAAAGATGACTGCTTTCAGTTGCTTCTTGTCGTCGCGCTTGCCAATCAAGTAGCGGTGCAGAATATCGAGCCAGCTATCGCGTGCCCATACCTCTTCCCAAAGATAGCCCGTGGCGAACCCGTGTGAGTTCGGCTCATTGCCCGCCGCACCGTTGTTTCCGCGATTAAACGGCAGAAACTGTGTGGCTGGACCCGCGAGGCGGGTAGTCATCATGACCTCAGTTTGGCTCACCGCGAAGTGCACGAGCGCACCGCTTGGGAAGCTAAGAAGCGGCTCGACCTGCCCGCCCTTGGGCTGCGGATGGCGGTCGAAGCGATACTGGTCAACAGCGTCCTGCACGCTCTGCGTGAAGTCCGATTTCAGCTCGGCGGTCGCGACCGGGATACCGTTGACGAACAGGACCAGGTCTAACGCGTCCTGCGGGTGATTCAGCGAATGCCGCACCTGGCGCACCACGCGCAGTCGGTTGGCGGCGTAGCGCTGCCCGATGACCGGGTTAATCGCCAGTGCGGGCTTGAACTGCACCAGAGAGAGCGGCTCCTTGAGTCCCAACATCTCCACGCCGCGACGCAATACGTCCAAGGTGCCACGCTCGTTCAAGCTCTTGCGTACCCGTTCCGCTAACCGCTCGTTGAGCGCCGGTCCGTGAGTCTTGATCAGGCGCTGCCACGTATCAGGCTGCGTCGTCTCAATCCATGCCAGCAGGTCGAGTAGAAAGAGCCCATTTGTGCGGTCGTAGCTCGCGGCATCGCCTTCGGCATAGAGCCAACCATTGGCCGCCAGGAACTGGCAGATCTCGGCTTCGAAGTGATGCTCCTGGTGCAGGTCGCTCATGGATGGCCCCGTATAAATTCGAATTTGTTCTTGGATGGGAAGGGCTGTGCTTGCCGTTTAGCCCTCTGTGTAGCTACGCTCCAGCAGCTGCTTGGCGCGCTCAAGGTCGGCGTGTTTCCGAAGTGTCAGTTCGACGTCTCCCGAGCCCCAATGACCGATCTGACTCACATCGCGACTGAACCCATCCTCGAGCGTCACCGTCGTCGGGTCAAGTTTGAGCATGACGAGCAGCCTGTTCGGATAGGCAATGACGCAAGCAAAATTCTTCAGGCGCCGGAAGGCGGTGTAGAGCTTCAGGCGCTTCTCCTGCACATCTTCGCCCAGGCTCATTAGATAGCTCGTTGTATGCGCATACAGGTCGAGAATCTCAGTGGATGCAAGGGCAAGTTGCTCATCGAGCGACTTATCCTTACCCGCTACCCTTGGTTTATCCGGCTCCGCGGGTACGTTGACGGAGGTAGACTTGCCCGCCGTGGCATCAGGAACGGTCTGCGCATTAACCAGTTCGAGCAGCAGCAGGTCATCGCCGAACAGCTTGTAGCGAATCAGCTCGATATTGCGTGGAATCTGCTGGACAGCGTGCTGGTCATAGCGCGTGAAATCGGCCGCGATACACAGCAGGCGCGTGCCGGTCCACTCGATGTCCTCAGCCACCTCCTTGCCGAGCTTCTCCATCACCAGCCAGCGAAACTCCGCCTGATGGTCAAGCAGCCAGTCTAGATAGAACAGCCCCTGGTTGATGACGTTTTCGTTGCTCTGACGCTTGTACTCGATGATGACCGGGCAACCGTTCTCATCGAGGCCCAGGGAATCGATTCGGCCCTTGTGGGTCTTTCCGGTCGCATATTCGCTGGCCAAGAAGTGGACACCGAGGAAGGTCAGCATGTTTGCTTCGATGAGACCCTGTAGTTGCTTCTCCACCTTTGCAGTCTGACTGGAGAGCTCGCTAGCGGTGCCGTTCGACAAACGAAACAGTTGAATGTCGCTCATGCGGCCAGTTCCTGCGGCACCGCATTGCGTACATCGATTTTTCCGGTGACGGCGGCGGCAATCAGGGCACTTCGGCGCTCTTTGAGCAAGTTAATGGCGTGTTCGGCTTCGGCTTTTAGAGCGTCAAGCTTGGCAGTTTCGTCGTTGACGAATAGCAATATATCCCTTTGTTCTTGAGCGGGAGGCACCAGCACAGGCAGTTCCATGATGTTCGACGAAGATATGGATGCCAAGTTGGTACTTTGCTTGGAACGCCCCATGAAGTAGAACTGTGCGTATCGCGAGCTGGTAATAAGATTAAGCCAGTTCGCATCGATGCTGTGAGTGCGAACCGCAAACACATGATTTTGGTGAATGCAGTTTTTAATTTCACCATGCCAGATAGCGCCGCGTCCCAATTTATCGAAGTCGCCCCCCTCATTCATGAGGACGTCACCCGGCTGTAGTCGATATCTGTCTAGTTGTTCTGGCTCGATATCAATCGTAGCAATATCATCCAACGCCAAAAACCCATCTTGGACGTTGGCAACGCGGAGATAGGGAACGTTAACGGTTTCTTTGCCCATAGTGTCCTTTCCCTTTGCAATACCCGTCTGAACCGATGCGACAAACTTCAGTCGTGTGACACCCCAATGAGCCGGCACCTCCCCCAGCCACGCCACGCCGGAGTCCTTCATCGGCACACGGGGATTGAGGCCACGGGCAACGACGTGCGACAGGGTCGCCTGGCGCTTTTCTACCAGCAGGGCGAGGAGCTTTTCCTGCTCGGCAATCAGCGCGTCGATTTTGCCGGTTTCGCGGTCGAGGAAAGCCGCGATGTCGACTTGTTCCTCTTCGCTTGGAATCACCATCGGCATGCGCTTCATGTCAGTGAATTTCATCGACTGACGCAAGCCACCACCCATCGAATAAAAGACCTTTGTAAGGTCGTATGCGCGAAGCAAGTATGAAAGAAAGCGTGATTCGACCTTCGTCGGCCGAATCACTAGGTACGCGGACGTGATGATGCCCCGCTCTTCAACGAGGGCGCTACGCAGGCTGCGCTTGTCGTTCTGTAGGTCCGTCAACCGGAGGACGATGTCTCCCGGTTCGATGATTTGGTATGTTTCGAATGATTCTGGCAATAGGCCATCATTGGCTTGGATGTCTTTCCGAACAATCCGCCCGTAGCTGAGCGACAGAAGGTTGTCCTCGCGCATCCCGATGTTAGATTCAGCTCTCTCTGAAGCGATGCTAAGGAGCGGTAGAACGGACCATCCGGCCGGTATGCTCCCAATCCAAGGAATTCCGCTGCCCTTGTACTCTGAATATCTTGGTAAGCTCATTCGGCCAACTCCTCAAGCATTTTCATGATGTTGGCCGACACAGCCTTCACTTCTTCGTCAATGGTATGCAGGTCGCGCGGCGGCTCGAACACATAGAAGTGCCTGTTGAATGGAATCTCATAGCCGACCTTGCTCTTCTCTTCGTCAATCCAGGCGGCTGGCGCATGCGGCAACACCTCTCGTTCGAAAAAGGTGCCGATATCCATGGCGAGCGGCACGTTCTCGGTATCGCGCAGCGCGCTATCCGCCTGCGGCTTGCCTTTCTGCTTGCCCTTCACGCCCAGCATCACTCGGCCCTGCTCATCGCGCAGCGGGCGATCGACCGTAATCGTCGTGTAGCCGAAGTCCTGGTTTCTGAAAATCCGCGAAATCGGCGCGGACTTCACCTTTCCACCTGCCGGCACGTCCGGCGCATGACTGCCTGCCGGCACGACCCACCGGCCAGTCTCCGAGCCCTCGGCATCGAAAACGGTTGCCAGATCAGCCTCGACAAAGTCCCCAAATAGCCGGGTGACGGTCGCGATGTGATCATCGGACATCTCCTTGCGTTTGCTGCCGAGGCTCTTGCGCATCTTCTGCCAGAAGCTCGACGCATCGATGAGCTGGACGAAACTCTTGCGGGCAGCGGGCTTCCTGTTGGAGAGAATCCACACGTAGGTGGAGATGCCCGTGTTGTAGAACATGTCGGTCGGCAAACCCACAATGGCCTCCACCAGGTCGTTCTCCAGCACGTAGCGGCGAATTTCGCTCTCGCCACTGCCAGCGCCGCCCGTGAAAAGCGGCGAGCCGTTCAGCACGATGCCAAAGCGGCTGCCGCCATCCTGCGCCGGGCGCATCTTGCTGATGAGATGTAGCAGGAACAGCATCGAGCCATCAGATACACGCGGCAGGCCGGGGCCGAAGCGGCCGTCGAAACCCTTCTGCTCATACTCGATGCGTACGGCTTTCTCGACCTTCTTCCATTCGACACCAAACGGCGGATTGGACAGCATGTAGTCAAACCTGCGTCCAGCATGCCCGTCGTCAGATAACGTGTTGCCCGCGACGATGTTCGCGACATCCTGGCCCTTGATAAGCATGTCGGCCTTGCAGATAGCGTATGACTCGTCGTTGAGTTCCTGCCCAAACATGGTCAGACGCGCGGCCGCATTGTGCTCCAGCAGGTATTCACCCGCAATTGACAGCATGCCGCCCGTGCCGGCCGTCGGGTCGTAGATGGTCCGCACCACGGCATTGCCGGGCGTCAGTACATCGTCATCCTCGATGAACAGCAGGTTCACCATCAGCCGGATGACCTCGCGCGGGGTGAAGTGCTCCCCGGCAGTTTCATTCGAGATTTCAGCAAACTTTCGAATCAGTTCCTCAAAAACGAGCCCCATCTGGGCATTGTTCACCGCAGCCGGGTGCAAGTCGATGTTGGCGAATTTCTCGGTCACCAAGTAGAGCAGATTGGCCTTGGCGAGACGTTCGACCTGCGTGTAGAAGTCGAAGCGCTCGAAGATGTCACGCGCGGCAGGCGAGAAGGCCTGGATGTACGCATACAGGTTCTGCCGGATATGGTCCTGGTCGCCTAGCAGCTTGACGAGGTCAAGCGGCGACGTGTTATAGAACTTGGCATCACCGACGACGCGCAACAGGAAGGGCTCAGCGTTGAGTCCCGCTTTCGACTTTGTGGCGAATTCGGCGAGCACGGCCGCTTTTGTGGATTCGAGCACACAATCAAGGCGCCGCAGGACAGTGAACGGCAGGATGACACGACCGTACTCGGATTGCTTGTAATCGCCGCGCAACAGGTCCGCGACGGACCAGATGAAAGACGATAGTGCTTGGTGGTTCATTATCGTGAGGCCTTCAGCCGCTTGCTCATTTTTTAGGCAGCCGACTGCCAGAGGACGGCGTTTCTTGAAGTCGTCGCGGCATCGGCGTGGAGTGGCGTCGATTTTACATGGGGAAGCCGCCCAGGGAATCGCGGTAACTCTGTACCGCCACTGGAACGGACAGAAACCGTTGAGGTACCGTAAGGCTGCTTTTCCCCTCTATCCTGCTATCAGTCCGTCCTAGAGCCACCGCAAGCACGACGATGCACGCAGATGGCGTCGATCCCGAACCAACCAAGAAAGAGAAGAGAACAAGTCGCGCAACGCTGCCACCATCCTCGATGGCTGTCACGCTCAAGTGGCTCGGGAAGCACTCCACTATCCGACCAAAATAATGAGATAAGATTCGTAAAATTCTCCGCACTCCACCTTGAGCAGTAGCTGGATGGACTGGTCCAGTTTCAGGACCACGTATCAGAAGTCGACCTTGAAGGTGAGCTCGTGGCGTGTGGGTCAATGGGCTTACACCAACGCCACCAGGGCTCAGGTTAGAGCCAGGATTGCCGCCAACAACACATCTCGATCGACGCCACCTACGTCGACTGCTTTACGTAGTTCTCTATGTCACTCCCATCATCTGTTTTGCCGAGGCGTCACGATCCTGTGACATCGGATAACTAGGCTAGGTAGAAAAGAGACCACATGGGCATCCAAGAAATAAAAGACCCGGCTGCAATCCGGGCGGCAATGGACGAGTACGATCGTGTGGGTCGTACCTACTTCCTCGAAAAATACGGCTTTGGCAAAGCACGAGACTACATGTTGCGAGATCCCGAGACTGGCCACCTGTATGACTCGAAGGCGATCGTCGGTGCAGCCTACGGATACGCATTTCCCGAAGGTGCCTCGCTAAGTTCGGCCGACTTCGTAGGGGGGGAGGCTACCGTCGAACGTCTGCTCACCAACCTGGGTTTCGAAGTCGTGCGGATTGGCCAAGACTGGAGCCGAGAAGAAGTTGAGGCCACGGTACAGGACTATTTCCAAATGCTGCGCCGCGAGGCAAGCGGCCAAGCATTCAACAAGTCCGAGCACAACGACCAGCTGCGGCAGAAACTCCGTGCACGGAGCAAAGGCTCGGTCGAGATGAAACATCAAAACATCTCTGCTGTCCTGGATCAGCTCGATCTCCCATACATTCGGGGTTACAAACCACGCTCGAATTTCCAGGAGCTGCTCCGTGAAGTCGTCGTTGCCTACATTCAGCGGGAGCAACCGGTTTTGCAGACCATCGTCGACGCTATCGAAGAGCAGACCGAACCTGGCAATAAAACCTACCGTGGTGTCTTGATTGAGCCTCCAATTCCCGAAACACTGCCATCGACAAAGCAGCGGAAACGCCTGCCTCGGAAACTGGACTACGCTGCCCGTGACGAACGAAACCGGAGCCTGGGACGCAACGGCGAATCATGGGTAGTTGGTTATGAGGAAGCGCGGCTCACCGAATCGCTTCGGCCTGATTTGGCCGCCAAGATTGACTGGATCTCCGATAGATGCGGGGACGGCACCGGCTATGACATCATGTCCTACGAAGTGGACGAGCTGAGCCGCTTCATTGAGGTGAAGACCACAAACGGTGGCTCGCTCACACCCTTCGTCGTCAGTCGGAACGAGCTGGAATTCTCCGAAGAAGCCGAGGACGCGTTTTGCCTTTACAGACTCTTCGACTTCGCAAAGACCCCGCGACTGTTTATTCTGCGCGGCGCGCTAAGCGACTCCGTGCATCTTGAAGCGATCGACTATCGTGCTCGGCTAAAAGCCGTCTCCCGATAGATAGTCAGGCGACACACGCATCGCTCCGGTGAGCGGCACGCCACCCACATCTTTGGCTACCAGAGGGAATCGGAGCGCAAGCCTCATTGCCCATCCCTCTGGAACTCCATCCTCAGCCGCTCTCGATACCGGGCGTCCCTCGTTCGGATCGCCTCGATCCATTCCTCCCACTCGTCTTCGCTCAAATAGGCGCTGGTCGATGATCGCCGCCCTTCGATAAACGCATCCTGCTCGGCCAGACTCAGACTCTCCCAATACCTATCCCACACATTCTCATACCAATGCTGCGCATCCCCCTGCAGGTTGTAAATCAACGACCCGAGTTCGTACCACGCAAGCCATGGCGGTGGCGGATTGAATCCGGATACCGAAACTGAGCGAACAAGCTCGACATCGTTCGTCAGCAAACTGACCTTCTTTCCAGAGTAGTGGTCAGCGCTGGAAAAGAACGTGTGAGTCGATCCATCTCGCACGAACTGGCGCGGCCCCACTCGCTCCCTGCCCACGACCACAAGATTGACGTAGACAGGGAACTGTTCGACTTCGACATCCTGTGTCACGCAGAACGCCCTGACGCCAAGGTCTCCCATCCATAGTGCCCCGGGATAATCCGGAAACGACTCAGATTGAAGCGTCATCGGCGTCCCCGCAAACGTCTCGCGCAAGTACGTCAGATCAGCCTCAAAGAGCTGCTCGATTGCCACCTTTTGCTCTTCGAGTATGGGTTGTCGGGCAGCGTCAACAGCAACGGCTGCTCGCGAGCGAACGCTTCGCGCACGGTCATCGTGCGATCCTCGGGGCATGGCCGGTCGGCCGCCTGGGTACGGCACCATTGCTCGGCTTGGGCGTTCAGATCATCGAGATCGGTGTACTTGCGCGCGGCGAAGAAGGCTTCTCGAACGTGGCGGATCGCGCGCTCCACGCGCCCCTTCTCATTGCCGCGCGCGACGGCGACAGGCCGCGGCTCGAAGCGGTAGTGGCCGGCGAACGCGAGCAGCGTCGGATGGAAACGGATCGCGTCGCCGACGCGCTCGAGCACGGCCGATTTCAGGTTGTCGTACAGCAGGACTCTTGGCAGTCCGCACCACGTGTTGAACGCGCCGATGTGGCCACGCAGGAAGTTCTCCATGCGCGCATCGAGGAAGAAGCGCAGGTAGATGGAAATGTAACTCGTCAGCTTGTCGTAGCCCATCACGTGCTCGGCAATGGTCGCGTTCGAACCCGGCCCCCTGGGCCACAACCCATATTTTTCCGGATACACTTCTCGCATCGCGTCGAGTGGCCGCAGCCGGAGTGCCTGCAAGAATGGATCGTGAATGGTCGTATAGCTGCGTCGAACGAGAAACCCGTCTTTGCCCGGCTTTTAAGACCCCAGGAAGTCGGCGCAGCGCCATGTCCTAGCAGCCATCTGCGACGACGACGCGTTTCGCAACATCATCCCCCGGTGCACGACTGGCTGGCGATCAGCCGTGCACCGCATGCAAGTTCGTCGCCATCGCACGCGGCTGGCTGCCCATCAAATCGAGCGTTACCGGACACCTTCGCGATAAAGGTCTGACCGTGAATCTCGCAAATCGCCGGGTCGTGTAAGCGGGCAATCGCCCTACCCTCGATCCGCGAATCAGGTGCACCGGACAGCACGCGCCCGCCGTGGCTATGAGTGTCGCCTTCGACGATGTATTTTTTCTGGCTCATGGTGCGAACCTGTATAGTTGGCGAAACGCGCTAGAAATCCCAGCCGAACAACTGCGGATGCGCCTGCCGTGACGCAGAATCCGGGGGCGTCAGCATCACGATCGTCGCGCGCGATGGATCGCGCAGGTTAATGAGCGCATTTACCTTGCCGTCGCCATAGCTCATCATCAACGCCAGCGCGAGTTGCACCAAGGTCGAACTCGTGCCCGTATCTCCGCCGATGCGGCGTTGCATATCGAACGCGTCCTTCGGATCGTCCAGGTCAATGTGTTGCGGATTGTCGTGCAGCGCCTGCACGAGCAGCGCGAGATTTTGAGTTGACGCGCCAGTATCGTAGAACATCCGGCCGGGCTGTTCGCCAGGCGTAAGCGTCTGAAGCGCCTCTGTCCAACCAGCTCGCAACCTTTCAAGGCGCTCGCCCTTCTTCAACAGTTCGCCATGCCCATCGCTCAGGTCGACCCGCACCGGCCGATGCAGGTACGCGAGCACCGGCCAGTTGTCGTACTCCTTCAGTTGCCACGTCGTCCACGGTACCGGCACCCAAGGATTCGGCTTAAACCCCTCCGGGGCTTTCAGTGACGTAGTCTTCCAAAACTCAGGCAGCTTCTCCTGCCAGTAGTCCCACGGCATTTCCGATACGTCGGACGATGGCTTTGGGTAAGCGGCTTGTTGATCCCAGAAGTAGTTCCACAGCTTGATCACGTCGAACTGCGTTTTCTCGTTGTCGATAGCCTCGGGTGCATCGACAACGTACGGTCGAATCAGGCGGTCCACTCGATCCTTGCGCGTGACCAACAGGGCTACGAAACTGTCGGGCCGCTTCGGCACGAAATTACCCCTGGCATTCGATTGCTTCAAGTAGTCGTCGCCCGGCGTACGCAGGTAAGCACGCGTATTCAACCCGTCTTCCATCAACACCACTGCGGCGGGCAAATCCGGATGTTGATCGAACAATGCGAACAACCGCGAGACCACCTCATCGCCATGCTCCGTATGGAGTTCGTCAAGGCGAATATACATGGGGTTGCCAATGCCAGCACCGTTATCGGCATACCCGATATGGCTTGCCATCCGATCAGCGTCTTCGTTGTTTTCATTTCGTGGTGGGCCCGCCACAATCACCGGAATGGGCCAGAACCCGACCCAACCCCGTAGCGTGTAGCCAAACACGTTATTCTCGCGTTGGCTACTTGCCTGAGTTCTCTCGTCATCCGACCAAGGATAGTCCTTCGGATCTTGCAACAGCAGCGTGCCCTTGACGCCCGCTTCGTCGAGGCGCAACAACAGCGCGCGTTGCCGAAACCGATCTACGGTCACGCCGAAGCGCCGCACCTCAAGTGTGAAGCGCGGATCGCGCGGCACCGCCGAGATCGCCGCATTCGATTGCGCTGCCGCTGCTTGCACGGTGGCGGGATCAGCTTGCCGCCGAGCTTCATCGTGACGCGCCCACGCCCGATAGCCTGCATAGACGCCACCCGTGAGTACCAGCACAGGCACGATCCACAGCAGCACGCGTTGCATCATCGAGGTATCTCCCAAAGGCGAAAAACCATTCATCGTAAGCAGCTTCAGCACGATGGTCCAGACAAGCGTCAGAATCAGTAGCGCAATAAGGAGTACGCGGGCGCCCGACGGGCGCGTAATGGAAGTCGTCATAGCGCGTCAGGGCAACGGAATGTTGTTCAGCGGATTCGATCGAACCTGCTGAATGAAGTGATCGGTTCGCGTCCGGAGGATCTCGCTCACCACTGGTGTCGGCGGAGTTTTTGGCACAAGCTTCTCGGCCGGAAATGTCCCGTCCTTGTAGTACGTACAGTTCGCCTCGACGATCTCGCGCGTTGCCGAGTCAAGCTGACCGTAACGACCTTCACCGGCGCTCTGTTTCACTTTCATGAGTGGAATGCGCCAATCCGCGATCGCGCGCAGGAGCTTTGCCCAGTCCGGATCGTCGAGCGCGCGGGCCTGGCCAATCGACACGTCGAACGCGGTGGCGCATCGATGATTGCGGCGACCGCTCATCACCGCCGAGTGATACGAACTGTCCGACTGGTGTGTGTTCATCAGCCGCACTTTCGCCTCGTTTGGCGTCTCTTGCCGAATTATCCCGATCCGCCCCGGCGTGTAAGGCAGAAACACCATCACCCTCAACACCTTGCATTGATCGTCCGGCTGTTTGCCCTGATTCAACGTGCGCTCAACGTCAGCCTCGCTCGGCGCGCCTTTACCCAATTTAAACCCCGGCCAATTCATCGGTTGCGGTGGTAACTCCCGCAAGTCGGTCACGCTCAGCGCGATTTCCGCTTCAAGCTGGTCGATCGATTGCTTGCCCGGCAAAGATTCGCCCGTTGATAGTGATTTGGTCTCGCTACCCGGCAGCACATTTCCCTCCATCTCGGGCGCGAACGGCGGCGGCAACGCCTCCCCATTGATGGTGCGCTGCAAGCCGACGGGAATATTTGTTCGCTTCTCAAACTGGTCGTCCCAACTGGTTCCATGTGCGCTCTCACCGTCTTCACGCATGGTGAACGGCCCCGGATGCCCGCCGACCAGCACGGGCTTGCCTTGTCGCTTACGGCGCGTGAAGATGCGCTGCCGCAGGCCTTCTGACAGCAGCTTGACCGTTTCAGGCTTCTCCGCCGTCTTTGTCACCTGGATCGTGTCCGGCAGCCCGGAGCAGCCCATCCCGTTCACGCCCATAAGGCCGACAGTCGCATCCTCCGGGCAGAAGTACAGGTAGACCTTGCCCCGGTTATCGCGTTCCGCGAACACAATTTGTGCGTTACCCTGCACATCGTGTGGTCCGGTCATACGCACCGCTTGAGCTCCGGACGACCACTTCGGTCCGGTGATTCCATAGTTGTCACGTCTCCCCGTCGGATCGATCTTCAGGGTATCGAGTGCGGGCGCGGGATGCTTCTTCTGCGCGACCAGCCCCGCCAGGTTCGCCAGCGTCTTAGCACGCGCGTAGCTCGTTTGCTGTTCGTCACCACGCTGCGTGAATTGATCCATGGCTTCTTCGCTGAGCGAATAGGGCGAATCGATTAGTATCAGCGAGTCAGCTGGCCGATCGGCCTGGCCACCCTTTTCCATCAGGAATGCCTGTGCGAGCAATGAAATCAACGTGCCCTGGCTGTGCGCGACGATGTTCACAGTCTCGTTCGGATCGATCAGCCGAATTTGGCGCACCAAGGCAGCGAGCCGCTTGGCCGCCAGCACCATATAGTGCCGATTCGGCGATTCGCGCAACGGGTGCGTCGGATCGCCCTGCAGCGTGTCGAGCGCCTTGGTTTTCCACCCACCCTTGAAATGCGTGTTGAACATGTCGGGGATATTGTTCGTCGCATTTGCAAACATCCCGCCGTTCTTCGCGCGATGGGCATCCAGCCGATTGCCGAATTTGTCGACGTACTGCCCGTTCACGGTCTGTTTGGCCTGACCTTGAGGAAGATCCTTGGGTTCAACACGAACACCCCAATAAAACGGGATCAACGGACTACGGGTATCGGCAGTTTCCTTTCGGCGATAGACCACGTCGTCGAGATTTTTCATCATGTCGGCGACCGTTACCTTGCGTGCATCGTTCGCCATCCGACCGTGCGTGTACTCCGCTCCCTTGAAGTCCTTGCGATTGAGTCGATCGTTCAGCCCTTCGCACAGGCCGCTCTCAACGGTCCCGAAGTCGGTGCCGAGATCGTTCACGCCGTGGATCAGGATCGTTGTGCACGGATAGCGCGGCTCGACATCGACGTTCGCATGGGATTCCTGTGGACGGTTCGGCACCAGTAGCGCCTTACGCTCACCGACTACGCGATTCGAATTGGATTGGGATGCACCCATCGATTACCCCTGCGCGTCAAAGACCTGAATATGTGCGATGTGCATCGCGTCACTCGCCGTAAGATCCGTCAGTCCCTTACCGTCGGAGACGCCTTGGACCACCCGGCCGTCGCGCAAGGTGATCTTGTACGGTCGGTTCGGTACCGTGTGTGCAGCCTCACTACTGTCGGTACCCGGATAGCGCAACCGAAACTTCTGGTCGGCGCCGGCGGCACTAAATGCGGGTGGCGCCACGTGATCGGTATCGGGACCGAGGAAATCGTGACCAGCCGTGTGCGCGACGAACGCACCATCAGAGCCGACCCGGACGCCACCGCCGATCTTCACGTAACTACCGTCCTCGGCGACGAGCCGGATCGTTTTGCCGGCAACCACTACCTCGTCGCCGATCGACGTAATGTGTACGGCCTTCTGTGCGGTAGCCGAAAGCGTGTCCTGTTGGGCCTGCAACAGCACGGGCCCATCACCAGCGATCGCACGCACGCCCTCCCCGCGACCGAACACATGCACGCCTTGTCCGGCCGATGCGAGGAGCCGCTGACCGCCTACAAGCTGCAGGTGCCGCTGCGCGACCTGATCGATGTTCTCGCCCGCATAGGTCAAGTGCGTTTTCGGCGTGATGTGCACCGAACCAGCTTGCGCACCAAACGCCATTAACGCCTGCGAACCGGTGGCCGCCCCGGTGCCACTTTCCGGTGACCCGTTGCCCGGGGTCCAGTTCTTGAACGCAGCGGCGATAGCCTGCTGGCCTGCCGCATCGGTTGCCTGTCCGCCATGCTGGCCGGCGTAATCGCCCAAAGCCTTGAACAGTTCCGTGCATTCGCCAAGTAGCTGGAGCAACTCGTCACGATCGAGCTGGCCACCGCTCGCCTGGGTGCGCGCGTAGGTCGTCAACAACATCCCCTGCGCCGCACGCAGCGCCGCGGCTGCGTCGGTGCGCAATTCCGCACCTTCGCCGCGATCCTGCCCAACACCGTTCTCACGCGGTTGGGTCAGATAGCCCAGATTCAGTTGCGAGTGCGCGTGTTCGCTGGCGAGTTGGGCGCTGATTTGCTGCGGCGTATCATCAAGTCGGAGCTGATTGTATCTCCGCCCCTTTATTTCCTTCGTCTTGATCCCGGACACGTAACGGTTGCCGGGCAGTGCACCGGTATGCGTGAACGTCGCGGGCGGATTTGCCCCGTTCCCGAGCACCCCGATAATTACTAAGCGATCAGGGTCTCCCCCCAGACAGCCCAGCAGAACTTCCATGCCAACGCGCGGCAAGAACGATGCACCGAACTGCGTACCCGCGAGGGATGACGCAACACGCACCGGAGCGCTATCCGCCGCCGTGCCGTTCGTGCCAACACCCTGCGCATGCGCATGATCCGCTGGATCGAGTCCCTGAATCTGTACGCGTACACGGCCGTCAGCATCGCAGAACACCTCGTCGCCTTCCTCGCCGACGATCACGCCAGTCAGCAGGTGAACCGGCGGCAGATCAATCTTCGGGTCATAGGCCGGCGTGAGCGGCACGCCACGGCGCACGCACGTGAATGTATTTTCGTAACGCGTATCCTGTTCCGACGTTGACGCGCCCCCCCGCGTCGACGCCGAATACGTGAAATGCCGACTCGCAGCAAACAGCCCCTGCACACGCTCGGTGAGGCCCTTTGGCAGATTGTTCCAGATATCGTGATCGATCGACGTGATCACGAATTGCCGCTTTTCGGCCGGCTGCATGTCCCATTCCGGGTCGCCGGTCAACGTAACCCACGTGCCGACGGCAAGGTCGCGCACGCCACTCACGCCATCGTAGCGCTCGGCCTCGAACTGATGCGCGAACATCCGCGCCCTCGTCAGGCGTTCGTGATCATTCCATGAGTCGCCGACATGCGGTATGTCGATCGCGACGTCGGTCAATAGCTTCGCCAAGTCGTTGCCCGACTCGCCTTGATCCACACTGGCGACGGCAATCGATTCGTCGATGCGCGCCTTCTTGTAATCCCAAGAAGGGCGACCCGCCTTGCCCGGAATCAGTCGCTGGTGTAGCGCAAACAGCGTAATCGTGTCGCGCTCCTCAGTGCCAGCATCACGTGGATGCAGACGCACCGTGCCCGCCGGCCCTTGCGGTAAGGACATCGGATCATCGCAACACACGAGCGTATGCACCGGTGTCTCGTCATGGATGTCGCGCGAGTCCTTGCTTGGACCTGCGTTGACGAACACCGCGATACCTTCACGACGCAACAGGCGGCGCAAGAACTTTGCGTCCGATTCATTGACCTGCCGGGTCAGTTCGCGCGACGGGTAACGATCGCGACTCAGGCCAGACAAGTCGAATTCGAACGCGCGGGCAAGCTCCGGGCTGCGCTGGCGCCACTCGTTGAACAGTGTGGTGAGGATGTCGACGACGCTCAGCTTGCGGAACACGCGGGAATTGGTGCGTTTGTCCATCAACGACAAAGCGTCGCACACCGTGAGCTGATAAACCGTGAGTTCGCCATCCGATTGACCGATCTGCACGTCCTGGACGATCGCGTTGATCGTGTGCAGTTGGCCGCGGTCGGTCACGATTCGGACTGAGACCGGCAGACCAATGAATAGCGTCGGCGCAAGGCGATCCCGTGTCGAGACGCAGGTCAGTGAGCCGTGGACGCCAGTCATCAACCCTTCGCGCACGCTGGCGTGCTGAAGCGCAAGCAGGTGGCCCAAAGCACCTTGCGCTTTACCAAAGTTCAATCCGACTGGACGCCTGTTCCAGTCCACGGCGCCCGCGGCGAAACCGCGGATTGTTTCGTCTAATGACACAGCCGCCCTCTCAATATTATCGAATTCGTATTCGATTCAGGCAGCCGAATCCCGCGTCGCAAACGGGCACACCGCCCAATTCAGGCGATAAGCATAGCAAATCGGCAAACGGGTGTGAAAGTCGACCAATCATAATCAAAGCTCGTCGACCTGATCTAACCAAGATTAACAAATTGACATCTTGACTCGAATTGCTTTTCACGCCCAGACGGCTTCATGTCATCGCTCGCGGCGTGACTTCAGACATCGTCGTGAAATTCTCGACACCGCCCCCAACGCTGCCGCCGAGCCCAGTTAGCGTCGCACCATAGTCTGTCTCTATCGAACCACCCTTCGTCTTTTCGATCTACAAGACAGAGCATACGTCGACCAGCACCAGCGATATAACCGACGCCTTCGTCTGCAGGCGCCCACCCCTTCGTCGTCAGTCGAAACGAGTTGGAATTCTCCGAAGAGGCAGAAGACGTGTTTTGCCTTTACCGAGTCTTCGACTTCGCAAAAACGCCGCGACTGTTTATTCTGCGCGGCGCATTGAGCAACTCGTTGCACCTCGAAGCGATCGACTATAGCGCTCGCCTGAAAGTCATCTCCCAATAGCTCGCGACAAGCCTGTCAGCATTCGAGACGGCTGATGCCTTCTATACCGTTCGGCTAATCCGCACGTGTTGGCCTCATCGAGTGCTTTTCTTCCCGTAAACTCAAACAGCAGTACCGCAAAAAAGCGCGGGCCGCATGGGCTGCCACCCATACGACCCGCTGACCACAACCAACTCACACCAGGAGTTGCTCATGGCTGACGCCAATCATAAGTCACGTCCAAAGAAACGCAATCTGAACACCAGGCTTGCGCTGATCCTCCGCAGCACGCCAGACCGCCCCAAGAGAGGTTGGCCGTACCTGCCATGGATGAGCGTCATCGATGCGCACTTCAAGCTGTTCGGATTCGAACCGGGTGACCGTGTCTACCTCGACATCAATCACAAGACCCGGCAAATCACCATCACGCCCGACTACAGCGACCTTGTCCCACGAGAGCAAGCTGCGTAACAGCAAGGGCCGCTTCGTGCGGCCCTTGCTGTATTGGTGGTCGGCTCAACGCGAAACGCTTCCCTCAACGAGCCTCCATGCACCATTCCTTGGCTCAGACGCTCCGGCAATTTTTCAACAGCCATCCTCAACAACCGTCACAACAAAAAGCAGCCTTCCAACCTCACCTCCCCACCATCGCCCTCAACACCCCATCCCGCCTCACCAACCCGTGATAAAGCGCGGCCGCGAAATGGAGAAGAAACGTCGCAAAGAACAGATAAGCCACCCACCGATGCGCGACCCGGAGCCAGGCGAATGCAACCGGATCAGCCGCAACGATCGCCGGCAGCTGCACGCCGCCGCCCAACGTCACCGGGTACCCGCCCGCCGACAGCATCGCCCACCCGATCAGCGGCATCGCCACCATCAGCGCGTACAGCACGAGATGCGACCCGTGCGCGGCAACCTTCTGCCACCACGGCAGATCCTCCGGTAACGCCGGCGGCCTGGAACTCAACCGCACGACAACCCGCACACAGGCGAGCACGAGGATCGCAATCCCGAGCGGCTTGTGAATCGCCACCAAGACCGCATGCCGCCCGGAAACGGACGCCACCATCCCCACCCCGATGAACAGCATCGCAATGATCATCGCGGCCATCACCCAGTGCAGCACCCTCGCCGGCAAACTGAACACGCTTTTCATCACCGCTTCTCCGAAGAAGTCACACGCCCAGCCCCAGGCACCCCCGCCTCTTCACTCGTCCTGCGCAGATACGAATCCGCATAGGCAGCCGAGCGCGCCGCCAGCAACGGATCCCCCGACACCTGAATCCCCTGCGGCAGCACCGTCGGGTCGTAATTCACGTCGCGGCACGGCCCGCTGTCCTGCGCCTCCACGCGGTCGAGCACGAGCGTGCCCGCGTCGATCGTCGTGCGCTGCGCCGGCCAGACCTGCGTCGCGTCGTCCACCGGATCGCCGGGCTCCGCCAACGTGACCAGCAGCTTCCACTTCTGCGCACCGTCGCCGATCCGCCGCGTCAGGTCCGCCTGCAACACATCCGGATCCCCGGCCGTCGCGACATCGCCGGCGCCGGCCGTCTGCTCCGGCACGACGCGCCACCTCACAGCCCGTTTCTCACCCGCCGCATCGACGAAGTAGAACGCATTCAACCCGTAATAGCTTTCGGTGACGTAGCTCGCGCTCGGCTTCGCCCCCTTCACCCACGCGCGAAACGCGGCCGTCTCCGGGTGCGCGCCGAAAAACGCCTTCACCTTCGCCGGGTCGGGCTTGCCCGTCTTCGGATCGGGCCGGGTCGCCATCAGTTGCGCGTAGAAGGCCTGCGGCGTCGCCACCGGAAATACCGGCATCGCGTTCATCCCGGTGCGCCATTGCTCGCCATCGGGCGCGGTGAGCTTCAGCGCGAGGCTGCGAATCGGCACGCTGCTGTCGGGCGCGTACGGATTCCCGCCCGGCAACGCGAAGCGCCCGACCACCGGCGTGCGCACCGCCTTGAAGAACGGCGCGACCGAATACGCGCTCGCGGCGCCGTTGCCTTCGAAGTAACCGGTCACGCACACGCCCTTCGCGTGATTGCGCCGGTACCCGGGATGCAGGCCGCCGTTCGCCTGCAGCGCATCGACGAGCTTTTGCGGCGTCAACCGCGCCGGCGCGAGCCACCCGCCGACATACCCGAACGCCACGGCCACGCCGGCCACCGCGCCGCCGATCGCGGCCCAGCGCCATAAACCTCGCCCCGGCTCGCGTTGCGAAGAAGAAGATCGCTCCATGAATGTGCTCCCGACCATGCGGTCATGTGTCGAACCGAAGTAAGACGCCGCCCGGCCCGCTCTATTCCATCGAAAATTTTTTCGTAAGCTGGTGGAATAACGCCGCGCGGCAATCGTCCTACGCGACGAATCCACGCCCCACCCGGCAACCGGCCCGCCATGCCCTCGACCGACCAAGACGATCAATTGCGCGAACTGATCCCGCGGCTGCGACGCTTCGCGCTCTGGCTCGCGCGCGACGTCCATGCGGCCGACGATCTCGTCCAGTCGACGCTCGAGCGCGCGCTGTCGCGCTGGACGAGCCGCCGCGACGACGCGTCGCTGCGCAGCTGGCTCTTCACGATCCTGTACCGGCAGTTTCTCGACGGCAAACGCAGCGCGAAGCGTTACGCGTGGCTGCTCGGCCGCATCAGCGACGACGACGAAGCGCACTGGCCGTCCGCCGAACGCGAATTCACGGCGCGCGCGACGCTCGAAGCGTTCGGCCGGCTCTCCGACGAGCAACGCAGCCTGCTGCTGCTCGTCGCGGTCGAAGGCTTCACCTATCAGGAAGTCGCCGACCTGCTCGACGTGCCGATCGGCACCGTGATGTCGCGGCTCTCCCGCGCGCGCCAGGCGCTGCGCCAGCTCAGCGACGGCGAGCTCCCCGCTCCTTCCTTGCGATTGATGAAGAAATGAACACGCCTCCGAACGAACACGACCTCCAGGCCTACGTCGACGGCCAGCTCGACGACGATGCGCGCGCCGCGGTCGAGCGTTATCTCGCGCTGCATCCAGAGCGCGCGGAACAGGTGAAGCAATGGCAGCAGGATGCGCAGCGGTTGCGGGCCGCGCTCGAGAGCGTGCGGATGCCGGCGGATAACCCTGCGCTGGATCCCGCGGCGATCCGCGCACGACGCGCCGAACGCACACGGATGCGGTTCGCGATGGCTGCATCCTTTGTTCTCTGCGTTGGCCTCGGCACGTTCGGCGGTTGGCAGGCGCGCGGGTGGAATGCGCCGCCGGCGGTCGCGCCGATGAGCGATGCGGTCGAGGCTTACCGGATGATGGTGGTCGATCGCAGCGCGCGAGCGGATGTCACGCCGGCGAGTGCGGGCGAGTTGCAGACTTGGCTCACCCGTCGCGTCGGTTCGGGCGCGAAGCTGCCGGATCTGAGCGCGGCGGGGTTCAGGCCGGTTGGGGGACGTCTGTTCGCGACCGAACGCGGTGCGGCGGCGATGGTGCTGTATGAAGACGATGCGGGACGCACGCTGAGCTTCTACGTGCGGCCGCCTGAGTCGGCGCATCGGCTGCTCACGGCCGGTGAGCGCGTCGATGGTGAGCTGCTCGCGCGCTATGGCTCACTGCACGGGCTCAACTATGCCGTGGTCGGAAAGGTGGACAGTCTCGGCGAGAAAGCCGTCGCGCGCGCGCTCGACGAGCAGACGTGATCGGCGCGACGCCCAAATTAACGACGCCGAGCAGCGCATTGAATTGTCCGAGCCGTGGAATCAGAAATGGCTACCAGGACGGCATGACCAAAAGATTGCTGGTTTGAACGGTCGCCTTCAGAATCTGCACGATGACCACAATAGGAAATGTACGCGGAAATGTCATCAAAAGAGCAGTTGAAATCTGTTTTTGAGAAGTACAAGACCCATCCCGAATTCCTTGGACTTGAACTGACTGATCCAAATCAACGAGGGGCGGTGGATGATACGCTCTTGCATCTCGCCGCGCGCAAGGGGGCCATTGAAGATATGAAAGTGCTGATTGATGCCGGCGCCGATGTGAACATTGCGGGCGATCTGGGCAATACGCCACTTCATCAGGCGGCAATGATGAAGCAATTGGAATCGGTGAAATTTCTTTTGACGCTTGGCGCCAAGAAACAGCTGAATAACGAGTTCGACCAGACGCCACTGGATGTCGCCAAGATTACTGAAAACGCCGAAATCATTCGTCTTCTCGAAAGGTGGCGATGAAATCAATCCGCATCACAGCCCGGACATGAGCCAATGGAACATCTCTTCTCTAACGCCCCGACTACCTGTCAGATCGAGTTCCGGCTAATACAGATGAGCCGAATTGGATGACAAGCATCAATCCCCCGAACTGGCAGCGGAAGCTGCAAGGCTACTTCGGGAGAAATTTGGATAGAAGATTTCAGCACCAAGTGTAGTCTCGGCGAGAAAGCCATCGTGCGCACCGGATGACACGGTGCACCCGACCAGAGCCACGCACGCTCACCATTCGATTGCACAGCGTTTCGAGTCCTTTTGGGGGTGGATATCCACAACAAGCGCGGCGACTCGACGCTTTCATCCGGGAGCATTCACCCTCACCTTCGGAATGCACAGCATTTTGAGTGGTTTCGGAAGCCGGATATCCACAACGAACACGACAACCCGGCCGACCGCTTTCTCCCGATTGAAACACCCCGGCAAACTGCACGGAACGACCGCCTGCAGGCCGATTGCCGCGATGCGGTCAACCGCAGGCATCGACCCTCACCTTTCCGATTCACAGCATTTCGAGTTATTTCGCAGGCCGGTTATCCACAACGATCGACACAACATGACCGCCTCTCGCCCTTGACCTGGCGCGGCCTCTTCGAGAAATAGCCGGTAGCGCGACGACCATCGCGCGGTCGCGCACGATACCACACACAGAATTTCCGACTGCTTCTGAGATCGATTGTCCACACCCCGGTGATAGCGCCGAGCGCCTGACGGCGCTCTGCTTCGTTCCGACGGCTTCCGCTTCGCATCACTTACAGGTTGAACTGCGGGATTCAATGACGTCGCCCAAGCTTGCGATCGGGCCAGGCACAGCATTTTCATACCGTTTCACTATCGGATATCCACAACCCGAACCACGGCGTCATTGGCCTCCCGCACTTCGATGCGAACATCCCGTCCACACGCGTCAGCCAGAAACGCAATCGAACCATCCCGAGTGCTCATGAGATGGCCCGCCCGCCAACACATTGCCGAGCCGCAACGCCTCCCGGACGATCGCGTCGAGATCCGCGCACAACGGCGCCGGTTGCTTGAATGACATCGTGACCGCGCTCATTCACCCCCCGGTGTCGGCGTCCATCACGCCGCTGCGCCGCAGCACCTCCCGCAGACAAACCGGGCAGACCCGCTCTCCGGCGTCCCACAGCTTCACGAACGCCGCCTCGCTGTCGATTCGAAACGTCGACCCGACGATATCGATATCGGGCCCGCAAACACGGCGCAGAAACGCTTCGTCGAACCAGTACCCGTGCTCATGGTTCACCGATGCCTTGATCACCCGCACCACATGACGATCGCGCACGACGTCGATCGACAGGATCGCTTCCTCGATGTCCGGCGACGTTCGCGTCGGAAGGATGAGCCCGTGGAGCTCGCATCGCGCGTGATTGCTTGGCCATTTCGCGTTGGCCGCGACGACCGACGTGTCGAACGCCTGCTCCGTCGACGTCGGTTCATCAGGCGCTTCACCGGATCGCACGAGCAGCTCGTCCATGCAGGCCGAACAGGCGTACGCGCGCAGGCGCTCGAGCGCCGCGATCTTCGGAAAGGCCGTCACGTGCGCGACGTTGTCGATGAAGGTCGCATCGACGTCGTGTTCGTCGAGTTCGGCACGCAGCATCCACATGTCCCGGCTGTACTTGGGCCGGTCGAGCGAGACCTTGACGAGCTCGCCGGGCGCGAATTGCCCGCGTATGCGAAGGCGTGCGGCGATGCCTTTCGACGTCGTCCTGACGCGGCCGATACCGTGACGGCGGCAGATGTTCGGTCCCATCACCGGCTCCCGTCGTCAGCATCGTGCGCGTCACCCTGGATCAGGTCAGGCGATCGAGCATCCATCAATGCGACGGCCAAATCGCCGGACTCGGCCGCAATCGTCGCCTCGTCGAAACGTTCGGGAGACAGCGTGTACGGTTCCCGCCCGGTTATCGGGAAACCACTTGCCGATCGACTTTTCGTCATTTCGAAGTCACCTGATTCGCGCCGTATGCAACACAGCGTTTGCGACTGGTTCGCTCGCGCTTATCCACATCCAACCGACCCGAGCCGCACGAATCATCGGCGCATCTTCGCGTGACGAACGCTTCACCATCCATATTCCCTCGTTCACGCGACAAGCCACCGGACGATGTCGGCCATATCGCTGTCCGACAACGCGCCGATCCGGTCGACGAACACCCCGTAGTCGAGATCGAATTTCACGTTGAACCGCTCGCCTTTGTAGCGGCAGCACAAGACGTCGGCTTCGGGGATCGTTACGCGCTGTTCGAGGACGATGTCGCCGGGATGCTGCCGCAGGCGCCGCGTGACGACCTCGATATCGAGCGCATCCAGTTGCTTGGCCTGGGTCGTCATTGCCGCTCCCCGTTCGTCGTCCTCGCGAGCGGCAATCCGCCCGCGTGCGGTGCAATGCCCGATTCGTTCCGCTTCACCCGTCGCAACGACATGCAGCCGATCACCGCATGGTCGGCAACGGTGATTAACACCACGACGAGATGCGTCACCGTATCGACAACGAACCAGACGATCCGCTCGTCGTCGTCGAGCCCGTCGACCGCCGCCTTCGCTTCGACGAAGCCATGATGTTCGCGGCCCTGTTCGTCGAACAGGCCGATCCTCAGCGCGAGCAGCCCGCTCATGCCGATGCGGGTGTATTCATCAAGATTCCAGTCGCATCGCAGCCGCTCGTCCAGCCCGCCCTCCGCGATGGCCTGGGCGAGTACGTCACGTGCCGCTCGGCTGAAGTCTTCTCGCGCGACCACAGCGTCGAAATCGACATGGGTCGCAAGGTTGTGCATCTTCATCGGCGAATGCCCGTCATCCAGAACGATCGGCGGCGCATCACGCGTCCTTGATCCAGTCGGCCGCAAGCACCAGCAGCTCAGGCAGATTGCCGGGGCCGCCATACCCGGCAAACGCCGTGTCGGTCGCGCGGATCGAGATCCAGTCCATCTCGTCGCGCTCCACATGGAGGTCGAGTGGCTTGCCGTCCGATGCGCCATCGATCTTCACGCGCCAGCCCGGGTTGTCGATATTGGCGATCTCGATACCGTGCGCATGCTCCCAGACGCCATTGCATCGGGACGCGTACCAACGTTGTAAAGCGGTCAGCGGATCGGTCATGTGCAGGAGATTAGTAATCGAGCGGACGATCTTTTCTGTGACCCGATGCTGAGCCGTGTTGTTTGCCGGCGTGATGGAAAAAGCGTCCGCTGCGTCGATGTGCGCGATTCTACAGAGGAATTCGCACCGCTCGCGGGTGCCGGCCACAGCATTCCAGGTCGTTTGTGCACGGATCACAGTCACCGCCCTGTGGTTCTCCAATGGTTTTGACTGGATGTGTATATAAACGTAGTAATAGTTAACAAGCCCCGCTCCGCGCTGTGGATAACTCCCCAAATGCACTGGAAAATCAACGCGATGCCGAATTCATAACCGCACGAAATTCGCCTGCACAGCTCTGTGGAGCACAGAACAACTTTTGGCGCGTTGCACAGGCCGCACAGATATCCTCAATCGTTCCACTGTGAGTCCAGAGGCTTCCGAAGCGGTTATCCAGAGGGAAATGTGGATAACCCGACGGCCCCTACGCGTTTCCCTGTGCAATGCAGCGCACGGCAACGTCACCGCCAACGCCGGTCCGCCTGACGATCACGGCGAGCAGCGCAAGCATCACGACCGGCATCACGTTACCGGCCTGCCAGCCCGCGGGCAGGAAAAAGATCGCGGGCGACACCCACGCGGCGACCATCACCGGCAAATCGCCGTGCCGCCAGCCGTGACGCGCGCCGTCCTTCCATAGATACAGCAGCGGTAACGCGAGCCACACGAAGTCGTAGGACAGCAGATAAGGCGGGCCCATCAAGCTCGCCGCCGCGAGCGCCGCGGCGCGCAATTCATAGCGCGCCTGCTTGACCCACAACATGGCCACGGCAGCGATCGCAAGTGTTGCGACAGTGCCATGCAACGCGAATGCATGGTCGGTTGTGAGGCCGGCGCGGCGCGCGGCGCCGAACACCGTCGGCATCCCGGTCGGCCACATCGCCGCGCGATCGGCGATATACGTGCCGAACGCGGAGGCCGAATCGAAGAACCGCGCATACGTGTCGAAGCCGAGCAGCGCGCCCGCCACCACGCAAAACACGCCCGCGGCAATTGCCGCGGCCGCGAACGCGCGCCACTGCCGGCCGCAGAGCAACGCGACGGGAATCGCGATCGCGAGCTGCGGCTTGATCGCGAGCAGCCCGAAGCACACGCCCGCGAGTCCGGGCCGCCGGCGCAGCGCGGCGAGCCCGAAGCCCATCAGCGCGGCCGTCAGGAACGAGTTCTGGCCGGCGGCGCCGGCGATCCACGCGGCGGGAAACGCGAGCGCGACGAACCAGAACGCGGCCGGCGCGCGCGCTTTGACGATCCGCGCGCAGGACCACGCGGCAAGCGCGAGCCCGGTGACCAGGAACACGATGTACGACCATGTAAACGGGAGCCACGCGAGCGGCCGAACGACGAGCAGGAACGGCGGCGGATACACCCACGGCGTCGGGAGTGCAGTGGCGTTGGATGTGGAGCCTTGCAGCGGCCGCGCGATGCGCGCCAGCAACGTCCAGTCGAACGCGCTGGCGGCGCCGTGCTGGATCGACAGCGACGACGCGCTCCAGAACACCGCGAAATCCCAGCCGAGCGCCCCGAAATACGGGTGGTGCAGCACGTATGCGCCCCACACGCGGATGAACAGGAAGACCAGGTCGGCGATCAGCACGAGGCCCGCATAAAACATCACGCGGTCGCGCGTGAGCCAGCGGCCGGGCGGTGCGGCATTGGGTTCGGGCGAAGTCTGCATGCATGCGCCTCCGGTCGGTCGATCGGCTCGCCCGAGCGCTCCGGGACGAAACCGCGCCTCGATCAGCGGCCCATCTTATCGGAAGCGGCGCGCCGACACTCACCTCGCTTACCCTTGGCGCACGCGGCTCCCGGCCACGCGCACCCCCCATCCAAAAAATTTGCATCGAAACACTTGTGCTCCGCACCAACCCTGTCTATAATCTACGCCTTCTTAGGCTCGTAGCTCAGCTGGTTAGAGCACCACCTTGACATGGTGGGGGTCGTTGGTTCGAGTCCAATCGAGCCTACCAACGCACAATAGAAGGGGTCCGGCAGCGTGCATTGCCCACAGGCAACGCGGCTCGCCAAACGATCAGACGCCGCGCGGCAAGTCCGCGCGGCGTTTTTCTTTTAGGCCGTCTTACGCCGAGCGCAGCGCATGCAGTCCCAGCGCCAGCGCGTTGAACGGCATCTCTCCCGATCCCATTCCGTAGTTCACGATGCTCGGCGCCGCACGCGGCCGGCTCAGCAGCGCCGGCACGATCCGCTCGCACGCATGGCCGTCGCCGTACGGATTGCTCGCATGCGCCATCGCGTCGTACGCGCTGTCGCTGCCGATCAGCCGCGACGTTTCTTCGACGAGGCGCTCCGCGTCCGTGCCGACGAGCCGCGCGGTACCGGCCTGGATCGCCTCCGGGCGCTCGCACGTGTCGCGCGTGACGAGCACCGGCTTGCCCAGCGCGGGCCCTTCCTCCTGAATCCCGCCCGAATCGGTGATGATGAAATGCGCACGCGACATCAGGAATACGAACGACAGGTACGCGGGCGGCTCGATCACGTGCAGGTTCGCGATGCCGTCGAGCAGCGCGCACATCGGCTCGTCGACGCCCGATTCGCCATGCAGCGCATAGACGAACTGCACGTCGCGGTGACGGCTCGCGAGGAGCCGCAGCGCATGCCCGAAGCACGCGCGCACGTCGCCGCCGTAGAAGCGGTGGCCGGACACCAGCACGATGCGGCTGTCGCCGGCGACGAACGGATAGCGCTCGACGATCGTGCGCGCGAACGCCTCGTCGCGTTCGAGGATGCGCCGCACGCCCTGCAGCGCGTCGATCAGCGTGTCGCCGCTCAGCACGACGCTGTCGGCCGGCACGCCCTCGCTGAGCAGGTTGTCGCGTGCCTGCCCGGTCGGCGCGAAATGCCACGACGATACCGCGTCGGTCACGCGGCGGTTCAACTCCTCGGGCCACGGCGACCAGATGTCGCCGCTGCGCAAGCCGGCCTCCACATGCCCGACCGGCAAATAACGGTAGAACGCCGCGAGGCTGACCATCAGCGTCGTGATCGTGTCGCCGTAGACCACCACGGTGTCCGGATGCAGCCGGTCGAATACGTCGCCGACCGCGTGCAGCAGGCCGGACGTCGCGTCGGGCTGCGCGTGGCCCGCATCCGTCAGGTTGAGCGCGTAGTCGGGCTTGATGTCGAACAGCGCAAGCAGCGGGTCGAACGTTTCGCGCCGTCGCACCGTGACGCAGACCTTCGCGTCGATGTTGCCGTGAGCCCTCAGCGCACGCACGAGCGGCGCCATCCCGGCCGCCTCCTGGCGCGAGCCGAGCACAAACAGGAATTTCCGCATATCGAACCTCGAATTGCTCCCTGATTCGTCCTGGCGCGGGTGTCTGCCCCGCGCGCAAGCACGGGTGAACCGGCAGCGCAACGCGGCCGGCGGCATGCGGGATATTGCAAGTTTCAAACCAGCCGCGCCGCATCCGGCGGCCGCGTCGTGCGGCGTATTCGGCCGTCGCGCCGGCATGACGGAACGTTGCACACGTGATACGACGCGCGGCGCGCGCCGGGCAGGCGCGACGCGGCAATCGGCGCATGTCCGCTGACGAATGCGGGACGACCGAGAATCGGCACGACTGCTGCTTCGGCAGTGCGCGAGACGCGACACCGCAGGCATCGGCGGCCGTTGCGCGCGCATGGGGATTTTCCCCATGCCGGCACGGGAGACGTGCGGCCGGAGCGAAATGTTGCGTCCATGAAACGGGCATTCGGCGCCCTTTCCGCGGCCGTCTCGCGACGGCAACCGGTGAGCCGCATGCAGGCGTGCGCCGAGCCGTTGCGGCCCTGCACACAAGGCGCGGCGCAGGCGTGATGCCGGTAATGGCTCCCGCGACGGACGTTCCTCGGGCCGCGCAGGCGGCTGATACGCCGATGAATCAAAAACCTGCCGACTGCGTCATCCGGGCCTCGGCCGACACGTGATTCGGCCTTGCCGGACACGGCGCGCCGCGAGATGGCTCGGCCTTTGCTTCCAATGGGGTGTGCCCCGTCCCAATGCCTGAACAACTAGCCGTAGATACCGGGACGGTTGAATGCGACTGACACGAGGCCGGGGGGCGGTGTGAGCGGTCGGCATCGGCGGCGCCGCGCGCGGAAAGCGGCGTCGCGGATCGATGCGCGCTCCTCCGGCTCCCGTCGAATCCTGTACGTCCGCGACGGCGATCCCGGCGCGGACACGGGGACGAACGATGAAGGACTGTCGGGCGGGTTCGCTCTGCGTCGACGACGCGTTGCTGGTCGCGCTTGCCTGCGCGCTCGCCGCATACGATGCGGCGCTGTCGTGCCCGGCCTGCCGCGATTTCGTCTTCCCGCCGCCGTATTGCGCCGCGTGGCTGTGGCTCGCGGCGCTGCTCGTCTGCGCGCGCAACGTACGTGCGCTGCCGCATTGCCCCAACCGCTTCCTGCTTGCGTCGCCCTGCCCGCTGCCGGCCCGGCACATCGTCGCGGGCGCGATCTGCTGCGACCGGTTTTCGCGTGCGTGTGCGTCAGGCGCGCCGCGCGCCCTCGCCGCTTCCGTCGATCCGCCAGCACCGCCCGTCTACGACGACGGCCATCTTCGCGAACCCGCTCCACCGCGCCGCAACGCGAGCCAGCACGGTCGCGACGCCCGTCGCCTCGTGACGCGCGCCCCGCCCGGCCGGCGCGCGGCCTCGCATGCGAGCGGCTGTGCGCACGGCGCACGCGCGTGCCGCACACCGGGCCGGCCGCTGCCGTGCCGCGTGCTGCTGCGCCTGCTGCCGCTGGCCGCGACCGCGCCGCCACCGTCGCCCTGCGCCGGTCCCGGGCCATCGGACGGCTCGCTGCCGCACGCCGCGCGGGCGCATCGCGCCACTGCTCACCAGCATCACGACGGCCGCGGCCGCCATCGCGAATCGTTTCGCCTGCGCGCCGAGCGTCCATGCGCGCGGCACCGCTCACTTCACTGGAGGTAACGCGTCATGTGTGGCATCGTCGGCGCAGTCGCGCAACGGGACATCGTCCCGATTCTGATTGAAGGTTTGCGTCGCCTCGAATATCGCGGCTACGATTCATGCGGCGTGGCGACGGTCGTCGACGGCCAGGCGCGCCGCGAGCGCAGCGTGTCGCGCGTCGCCGATCTCGACGCGCACGTGCGCACCGCCGGCCTGGCCGGCAGCACCGGCATCGCGCACACGCGCTGGGCGACGCACGGCGCGCCGGCCACCTGCAACGCGCATCCGATCTTCTCGCGCGACGAAATCGCGCTCGTGCACAACGGCATCATCGAGAACCACGAAGCGTTGCGCAAGCAACTTTCCGACGCGCACTACGAATTCGACGGGCAGACCGATACCGAGGTCGTCGCGCACCTGATCCACAGCAAGTATCGCGGCGACCTGCTCGCCGCCGTGCGCGCGGCAACGTCGCAACTTCACGGGGCCTACGCGATCGCGGTGTTCAGCAAGCACGAGCCGCAGCGGCTGGTCGGCGCGCGGGTCGGCTCGCCGCTCGTCGTCGGCGTGACGGATGGCGAATGCTTTCTTGCGTCCGACGCGCTCGCGCTCGCCGGCATCACCGACCGCTTCATCTTTCTCGAGGAAGGCGACATCGTCGAGTTGACGGCCGGCCACGCGCGGATCTTCGATCGCGACGGCGTGCAGGTCGAGCGCCCGGTGCAGACGGTGACGTCGGGCGACGGCGTGGTCGAGCTCGGGCCGTACCGGCATTTCATGCAGAAGGAGATTTTCGAGCAGCCGCTCGCGGTCGCGGCGACGATTCCCGATGCGGGCCTGTTCGATCCCGCGGTGTTCGGGCCGGACGCGCGGCGCATCTTCGAGCAGATCGACAACGTGCTGATTCTCGCGTGCGGCACGAGCCACTACTCCGGGCTGACCGCGCGCCGCTGGCTCGAAACGATCGCGCGCGTGCCCGCCCAGGTCGAGATCGCGAGTGAATACCGTTACAGCGACGCGCTCGCGATGCCGAATACGCTGGTGGTGAGCGTATCGCAATCCGGCGAGACCGCCGACACGCTCGCCGCGCTGAAGTATGCGCAGGCGCTCGGCCATATCGACACGCTGGCGATCTGCAACGTGCCGACCAGCGCGATGATGCGGCAGGCAGGCCTGCGCTTCCTGACGCGGGCCGGCCCGGAAATCGGCGTCGCGTCGACCAAGGCGTTCACGACGCAGCTCGTCGCGCTGTTCATTCTCGCCGTCACGCTCGGGCGGCTGCGCGGCTACGTTGACGATGCGCAGCTCGCGCGCTATGCGACGCAGTTGCGGCGCGTGCCCGACGCGCTTGCCGACGTGCTTGGGCTCGAGCCGCAGATCGAGCGCTGGGCGGCGGAATTCTCGCAGCACGAGAACGCGCTGTTCCTCGGGCGCGGGCTGCACTACCCGATCGCGCTCGAAGGTGCGTTGAAGCTGAAGGAGATTTCGTACATCCACGCGGAGGCGTATCCCGCGGGTGAGCTCAAGCACGGGCCGCTCGCGCTCGTCACGCATACGATGCCCGTCGCGACGATCGCGCCGAACGATGCGCTGCTCGAGAAGCTGAAGTCGAACATGCAGGAAGTGCGGGCGCGCGGCGGGCAGCTTTACGTGTTCGCCGATGCGGATACGCGGATCGACAACAGCGAAGGCGTGTCGGTGCTGCGGATGCCGGATTATTACGGGTTGTTGTCGCCGATCCTGCACGTCGTGCCGCTGCAGTTGCTCGCGTATCACGCGGCGTGTCTGCGTGGCGCGGATATCGACAAGCCGAGGAATCTGGCGAAATCGGTGACGGTCGAGTAAGGGGAGGGGGCGTTGCGCGGCCGGCGTCACGGCGCGCGCAACGCCGTCAGTTCGCGATCGAGCTCCTGCCAGATGCTGCGGAAGATGCATCGGCGGCGGCAGATTGCGCGCCGGCAGCGGGCCTCGAAGCGGCTAAAGGCGGACGCCTGCTGCTGGTCGAGCCAGACGGAGATCTCGCGGATCACATCTTCGTCGGCGAACGCGAGCCACACGGGCGGGATGGGCGTCAGCAGGTTGCTGCCCAGCACCGGCGCGACTTCGTCGAAGAACGCCGCTTCCAGCGCGGCGTGCGACAGGTGCGGGCAGCGCTTGCGCAGCGACGCGGCGATGTACGCGTAATCGACTTCGTTGTCGACGAACAGGTCGGACATCACGACCCAGCAGTCATGTCGTTCGCGGAGGTCGATTGCGGTCGTCATGCTGCGTGCATTGTCCTGTCGAGCGTTGTCGTCGCGGCCATTCTTGACGCGCCCGACCGGCGCCGTCAACCGTTTTGCTTCGATGGCGGGCTGCTAGAATCAGGCGCCCGACGCAGCGGCCGCGCCGCCTGCCGCTCGATTGCGGGTGCAACAGAACAACAACGCGCATCGCGCCCGACCGAGAGCACGCCAAGCATGGCCGAGATCAATACCAAGACTTCCCACCGCATCGCCGCATGGCGGCTGCAGAGCGTCGTCGCGACGCTGATCGCCAGCCTGCTGCCCGCGGCCGCCGCGCACGCGAGCGGCGACATCGACTGCTTTCCGGGCGCGACGCTGCGCTACGACTCATACACCTGCGCGGGCGTGCCGTTCCTGAGCCCCGCGAACGACACGCGCATCAACGCGATGCTGCTGATGGCCGGCAGCGGCAAGCTCGCTCACGCGTTCCCGAGCCCGGCCGCCGTCGCGCCGGCGGACCGCGCGGCGCGGCTCAGCGTGCCGTTCTGGTATGACTTCTCGGGATGGATCGACATCGGCCAGAAGGCGATGACGATGCAGGTCGCCGACGGCGCGCAGTCCGACACCTACGCGGACGGCGAGGGCGGCATCTGCCGCAGCGCGTCGTCGGGCACCACCGCGTTCAACGACGCGCTGGACGCGGCGAAGGGGCTCTCGGGCGACGATGCGGCGCGCCTGCGCGCGGCCCGCGCCGACATGGTGAAGGCCTGCGCGCCGGGCGCGAACGCGGCAGGGGCGGGCTGGGCGAAGCCGGCCGGCCTTCAGTCGCCGCTCGGCCAGCAGTTCGCAACCTATCTCGACGGCGCGCACGCGTTCTATGCGGGCGACTTCGCCGTCGCGGCCACCACCTTCGGCGGCCTGCGCGACAGCGCCGATCCGTGGCTGAAGGAAGCCGCGCTGTACATGGTCGGCCGCGCGCGGCTCAACTTTGCGCAGGCCGGCGCATTCAGTTCCAGCAATGACACGATGAGCCCGGACCGCGTCGACAAGGCCGCGCTCTCCGCGGCCGACGCGGCGTTCCGCGACTACCTGCATGCGTATCCGCACGGCCGCTATGCGGCGTCCGCGCTTGGCCTGCAGCGGCGCATCGCGTGGCTCGGCGGCGACACGCAGCAACTGGCCGCGATGTACGACAACGCCTTCTCGACGTGGTCGCCGGCAGCGTCGAACGTCCCGCTCGGCCAGCTCGCGAACGAGCTCGACAGCAAGATGCTGATGTCGCTCGGCGACGATACGAGCCGCATTCAGTCGCCCGCCGTGCTCGCGCTCGTCGACCTGACGCGCATGCGGTCCGCGGACACGGTGTACTGGAGCGAGCGCAAGCCCAAGCCACTGACGCTGGACGAGCTGCGCGCGCAGAAGCCGCGCTTCGCCGCCGCGCCGGCGCTGCACGACTACCTGCTGGCGGCGTACCACGTGTACGTCGACAAGCAGCCGCAACAGGCGCTCGCGCTGCTGCCGTCGTCGCCCGGCGCATCGCTCGATTACCTCGCCCTCAGCCAGCAGACGCTGCGCGGCTTCGCGCTCGAGGACAGCGGCCAGCCTGCAAAGGCGCGGCAACTGTGGGAACGGCTAATCCCGCTCGCGAAATTTCCGCTGCAGCGCGAGGCGCTGGAGCTTGCGCTCGCGATCAACCTGGAGCGGGCAGGGCAGATCGCGCCGATGTTCGCGGAAGGCTCGCTGATCCGCAGCCCGGCGATCCGTTCGATCCTGCTGCAGCACGCCGCCGACGCGGACCTGCTGCGCCGCGAGGCGCAAAACCGCTCGGGCGACGTGGTGCTGCGCGAGATCGCGCTGGCGACGCTGCTGTACAAGGAGCTGACGCGCGGCCGCTACGCGGCGTTCCTCGACGACCTCGCGCTCGTGCCGGCCAGGCCGTCGGACGCGTTGAAGTCCTACGTGCAGAAGGGCGGCGTCGGCGACGCAAGCTATGCGTGCCCGTCGATCCGCGACGTCGCCGCAACGCTGAAGCAGACGCCCGACGATCCGAAGGGGCTCAATTGCATCGCCGAATTCGTGCGGCGCAATCCGCCCGTCTATGGCGGCGACGACCCGTTGTTCGGGCTGTCGCCCGCGAACCCGCGCATGTGGGCGTCGAAGAAAGACGGACCGCTGTCGCTCGGCAGCGCGCCGTCGCAGTTCCCGGGCCGCAACTACGCGCGGATCGACAGTTACCGGAAGGTGATCGGCAATGCGCAGGCGCCGGCCGACGATCGCGCGTATGCGCTGTATCGCGCGGTCCGCTGCTTCGCGCCGGCGGGCTACAGCGAATGCGGCGGCAACGACATCCCGACCCGCACGCGCAAGCAGTGGTTCAACACGCTGAAGGCGGCGTATCCGCGCAGCAAGTGGGCGCAGTCGCTGCAGTACTACTGGTGATGCGCGGATGACGTACCGCCGCGGCGTCAATGCAGATGCCGCAGCTTGTCCGGATTGCGGACCACGTAGATCGCCGCGACCTTGCCGTCCTGGATCTCGAGCGCCGTGGTCTGCAGCTCGCCGTCGGATTCCAGCGTGACGAAACCCGGCAGCCCGTTGATGAACCCGGCACGCACGAGCGTCGACGCGTTCTGGCGGAACAGCGCCGCGAGATATTCGTGCACCTTCATCACGCGTTCGAAGCCGAATACCGGCTTGCCCGCCGCCGAACGCTTGCCGCCGCCGTCCGAATGCAGGCTCACGTCCTCGGCGAGCATCGCGCCGAGCGTGCGCATGTCGCCGCTGCGTGACGCCGCAAAGAACGCCTCGGCGATCTCGACGCCGCGCTGCTTCTCGACATGAAAGCGCGGCCGCGCGTCGCGCACGTGCGTGCGCGCCCGCGCGGCGAGCTGCCGGCATGCGGCCGGGTCGCGCTGGATCGTCGTGGCCACTTCGTCGAACTCGAGGCCGAACACGTCGTGCAGCAGGAACGCCGCGCGTTCGAGCGGCGACAGCCGTTCGAGCGCGAGCAGCAACGGCAGCGTGACGTCTTCCTGCTCGTCTTCCTCGACGACCGGCTCGGGCAGCCATGGGCCGATATAGGTCTCGCGCTGGTGCCGCGCGGACTTCAGCTGGTCGAGGCACATCCGCATCACCATGCGGCGCAGGAACGCCTCGGGCACGCGCACCTCGGTGCGGTCGACGTCCATCCAGCGGATGAACGCCTCCTGCACCATGTCCTCGGCATCCGCGACGGAGCCGAGCATCCGGTACGCGACGCGGATCAGCGTGCGGCGCAGCGGGTCGAAGCTCGCCGCGGCGTCCGTTGCGTTCGTTGTCGCGGCGGGATCGCGCTCCGGCGTCATGCCGCGGCCTGCGCGGCTTTCGCCGCGGCCGGATCGATCCACAGCCCGAAGCCGACCGCGAGCCGGTTCCAGCCGTTGATCACGTTGATCATCAGCGTGAGCTTCACCTGTTCCTCCTGGCTGAAGTGATCGTTCAGCGCCGCGTACGCCTGCTCGTGCGTATGGCCTTCCGACAGCCGCGTGAGCGCATCGGTCCAGCCGAGCGCCGCGCGTTCGCGGTCGGTGTAGCAGGGCGCCTCGCGCCACGCGGCGAGCAGGTAGATGCGCTGCTCGGTCTCGCCTTGTGCGCGCGCCTCGGCCGTGTGCATGTTAATGCAGTTCGCGCACGCGTTGATCTGCGATGCGCGGATCTTGACCAGCTCGATCAGCGTCGGCTCGAGGCTCCCGGCAGCGGCGACCGATACGGTCATCCAGTTCTTCATCAGCGCGGGGGCGGCGGCAAACGGATTGAGTTTCGCAGTCATGGTTCCTTCTCCTTTCGTGTGGGTTCCGGTGATATGACGAGCGAGCCCCCCGCGTGTGTGACATCGGCGCAAAAAATATTTTGCGGCGTGCGTGCGGCTGCCGATCTTCCGACGATTGCGGCGTCACATGATCGTCACGATCGGGCCGCAGGCGACCCGATGCGCACGCAAGCGTCGCAACGACGAAGGCTTTCATTCCACTTGCGTTGCCGTTTCATTCCAATCGCAGGTCGCGACATTCACATTTCTGGACCATACTGTTCTGCACGGGCGGACGAATCGACGCCGCATCAGGGGTCCCGCCCGTCGCAGCATCGAAGGTCGCACGTCAGTCGCGCGCACCGAGCGCGGGGCTTTCCTTTCCGGCAACGCAGCGAATCGCGACGTGGACGGTAAACCGATGAGCCTCCTTGCATCACAGCTTCAGCGCCGTTACCAGGACGTGCGCACCCATAGCGTCGCGTTGACCGCGACGCTGTCCGCCGAAGACCAGTCCGTGCAGTCGATGCCCGACGCGAGCCCGACGAAATGGCATCTCGCGCATACGACCTGGTTCTTCGAAACCGTCGTGCTGATGCGCCGCGTGCCCGGCTACGCGCCGTTCGACGACGCCTTCCAGTTCCTCTTCAATTCCTATTACGAAGCGCTCGGCCCGCGCCATCCGCGGCCGCAGCGCGGGCTGCTCACGCGCCCGTCGCTCGACGAGGTGCATGCGTACCGGCAACACGTCGACGAAGCGATGCTGGCGGCGATCGCGAACGCGGACGCGGTGCTGCTGGAAGCGATCGCGCCCGAGGTCGTGCTCGGCCTGCATCACGAGCAGCAGCACCAGGAGCTGATCGTCACCGACATGCTGCATGCGTTCTCGTGCAACCCGCTGAAGCCGGCGTTCCGGCCGCGCGACGGCGCGAGCGACGTCGAGCACGCAACGGCCGGCGCGCCGCGCTGGCTGCGCCAGCCGGGCGGACTCGTCGAGATCGGCCACGACGGCGATGCGTTCTCGTTCGACAACGAACGGCCGCGCCACACGGCGCTCGTGCGGCCGTACGAGATCGCGAACCGCCTCGTGACGAACGCGGAATTCGCGGCGTTCGTCGCCGACGGCGGCTACGCACGCCCCGAGTTCTGGCTGTCCGACGGCTGGGCGACGGTCCAGCGCGACGGCTGGCGCGCGCCCGCGTACTGGCTCGACGGCGACGCCGAAGCGGCGCCGCGCGACGCGCCGCACCGCGCATGGCGCGCGTTCGGCCTGCACGGCATCGAACCGCTCGCCCCCGACGCACCGGTGTGCCACGTGAGCTTCTACGAAGCGGCCGCATACGCGGAATGGGCCGGCGCCCGCCTGCCGACCGAATTCGAATGGGAAGCCGCATACGGCGCTAACGGCGTGCGGCAGATGACGGGATACGTGTGGCAGTGGACACGTTCGTCCTACGAGCCGTATCCGGGCTTTCGGCCGCTCGCCGGGGTAGCAGCCGAATACAACGGCAAGTTCATGGTCGGCCAGCAGGTCCTGCGCGGCAGCAGCATCGCGACGCCGCCCGGGCACGAACGGCCGACGTACCGCAATTTCTTTCCGCCGGCCGCGCGCTGGCAATTCACGGGAGTGCGACTTGCGCGAGACGTCTGAGCAGACGGCCACGAGCGGTGGCCAGCAACCCGCCCGCGATTCGCGGCCGAGCGCGTTCGAGCGCGACCTGATCGACGGGCTGTCGCGCACGCCGCGCAGCATTCCGCCGAAATACTTCTACGATGCGGCCGGCTCCGCGCTGTTCGATCGCATCTGCGAGCTGCCCGAGTATTACCCGACCCGTACCGAGCTCGGCATCCTGCGCGATCGCGCGGCCGAGATCGTGCGGCGCGTCGGCCCGCATGCGGACATCGTCGAATTCGGCGCGGGCTCGCTCGAGAAGATCCGCGTGCTGCTCGACGCGTTTTCGGCGGAGCGCGCGCCCGCGCGCTACGTGCCGGTGGACATCTCGGCCGACTATCTGCACGGTGCGGCCGCGCGGCTGCGGTCGGCCTATCCGTGGCTCGACGTCGCGCCGCTCGCGGCCGACTACACGAAGGCCGAGCAGCTCGCCGCGCTGGCGGCCGAGCCGCGTCGCCGCATCGGCTTCTTTCCCGGCTCGACGATCGGCAATTTCTCGCCGGAAGAAGCCGACGCGTTCCTGCGCGATGCCGCACGGCTGCTGCGCGGCGGCGGCCTGCTGGTCGGCGCCGATCTCGTGAAGGACGCGCGGACGCTGCACGACGCGTACAACGATGCGCAGGGCGTCACCGCGCAGTTCAACCTGAACCTGCTGGTGCGCGCGAACGCGGAGCTCGGCGCGGATTTCGATCTCGACGGCTTCGCGCATCATGCGTTCTACGATCTGCAACGGCAGCGCATCGAAATGCATCTCGTCAGCGATGTCGCGCAGACGGTGCACGTGCGCGGCCACGCGTTCCGCTTCGACGCCGGCGAGCGCATCCATACGGAGAATTCGCACAAGTTCACGATCGACGGCTTCCATGCGATCGCGCGCCGCGCGGGATTCGAGCCCGATACCGTGTGGACCGACGCGGACAACCTGTTCAGCGTGCACTGGCTGCGCAGCCCGGGCGACGTTCGTGCGTGACGACGGGCGGCGTCGCAACGCGTAAACGCCCGTTACCAGTCTCGCAGACCCGTAGCACCTGTATCGCCGCCTCCCGCCTAGACTCCGAACCGTATTCACATGACGCACGACACGTGCAGGGAGTCGCGAGATGAGCAAGAAACTTATTCTCGGTGCAGTTCTCGGTGTAGCGGCGCTGGCAGCCTCGGGCGTCGCGTCGGCCCACGTCGACCTGTCGGTCGGCATCGGCGTGCCGGGCGTCTATGCGCCCCCGCAGCCGGTGTACGTCGCGCCGCCCGTTGCGTATGCGCCGCCCGTCACGTACGCGCCGGTCGGCTATCGCTACGACGACTGGCGCGCCCGCGAATGGCGTGAACACGAGTGGCGCCGCCGCGAATGGCGCGAGCACGAGTGGCGTGAACGTGAATGGCGCGATCGCGGCCGCTGGGATTGATACCCGCAGACACGTCGGGCAACCGGCACAACGAGAACCGCGCACGGCAAACGCGCCGTGCGCGTCAGCGTTCCGGCCGTCCCGGCGCGAACGCGCACATGACCAGCGGCACGACCACGATCGCCGCGCCGGTGAAGAACATCGCCGGCGCGCCGAAGCGCTGCCAGATCCATCCGGCGATCGCGCTGGCGAGCAGCATCGCGGCCCCGCTCGCGAGATTGAACAGCCCGAACGCGGTGCCGCGCCATTCGGCCGGCGCGGTATCGGCGACCATCGCCGCGAGTATCCCCTGCGTGAATCCCATGTGCAGCCCCCACACCGCGACGCCGGTCAGCACTGTCGCGGCATCGGCGCGCGCGCCGAGCAGCAGGTCGGCGGCGATCAGCAGCGCCATGCCGATCGCGAGCAGCGCGCGCCGGTCGAGCCGGTCCGACACGACGCCGACCGGATACGCGGACAACGTATACGCGACGCTCATCACGACCATCACCGACGGCACCCACGCGAGCTCCATCCCGGTCTGCTGCGCGCGCAGCACCAGGAATGCCTCGCTGAAGCGCGCGAGCGTGAACGTCGCGCCGATCGCGACGACGTACCAGTAGCGTGCCGAAAACATGCGCAGCGCGCGCCGGTCGAGCGGCGAGCGGAACGGGCTGATGCGGCCCGCCCGCGCGGCAGCGGGCTCGCGCACGCCGAACATCAGCACGGCGAGCGTCGCGAACGCGGGGATCGACGCGAACCACAGCACCGCGCGGATGTGATCCGCGAATACGAACATCAGCGCGATCGCGAGCAGCGGGCCGCCGACCGCGCCGACGGTATCCATCGACTGCCGCAGCCCGTAGCATGCGCCGCGAATCTCGGGCGGGGCGACGTCGGCGACGAGCGCATCGCGCGGCGCGCCGCGGATGCCCTTGCCGAAGCGGTCGACGAGGCGCGCGGCGATCACGAGCCCCGGCCCGTGCGCGAGCGGAAACAGCGGCTTCGTCAGCGCGGCGAGCCCGTACCCGGCGAGCAGCAGCGCCTTGCGGCGGCCGAGCCAGTCGCTGATCGCGCCCGAGAAAATCCGCACGATCAGCGCGGTCGCCTCGGCCGCGCCCTCGAGCACGCCGAGCGCGACGACGCTCATGCCCATCGTCGTCACCAGGTACACCGGCAGCAGCGCGTGCACGAGCTCCGACGACAGGTCCATCAGCAGGCTGACGAACCCCAGCGCCCACACGGTGCGGGGGATCGCGGGACGGGACGATACGGCGGTGCGCGATTCCATCGGATCTCCGGAACGCGCCGGGCGGGCGCGGTCAGATGAGTGTCGCGCGGGACGGACGGTGTTTCAACTGCCGGCACGCGCGAATTGGTCTGATGAATGGTTGGCGAATCCCGCGTTACGAATATTTACAACGTGAGCATGTCGCGAATCGGCGCGTTCGTACAATGCAATCACCTCAATGCGCTCCAAGGAGCAACAGATGAAACAACGACGCTTCCTGCCCGCGCTCGCAGCCGCACTCGTCGCGCTCGGCGCGGTCTCGGCACACGCGGCGGCCGGCGGCAATGGCGGTGGCAACGGTGGCGGTCATGGCGCAGGCGGCTCGGGCGGCAACGCGGGCGGCATGTCCGGCGGCCACATGAGCGGCCAGGCGCTGAGCAACTCGAACGGCATCCACGCGGGCGACCGCGACAAGGGCCTGTCGCGCGCAGCCGACCGCTCGGACACGATCGCCGATCGCGCCGGCGTGCAGCCGGGCCACGGCCACGTGCACGGCCATACCGCGCACGCGAGCGCGCATACGCATCACTCGAAGCACAACGCGTTCGGCCGCACGCTGTAAGCGTCGTTCCGGCACGCACCAAAGCAATGGGCGCCCTCGGGCGCCCATTTCGCATCCGTCGTCAGAAGCTGAAATTGACGTTCGTCTGGCTGGTCGTCGCGTTGACGTTCATCGATTGCGTCGCGCCCGACGCGGCATCGGCCTCGATCGTGTACTGGCCCGCGGCGGCCGGCACGGCAGCCAGCGCGACCGGCAGCGAACCCGTGTACGTGCCGACGATCGGCGCGGCGGTCGGCACCGACAGCGCATAGATGCCCGTGTCCAGGTTCGCGTTGGCCGACGTGATCTCGTAAGCGTTCGCATCGACCGTCTGCAGCGCGCGCACCAGTGCGTTCGCGGTGGGCGTCACGGTGCCGCTGACCGAGCTCATCGTCGAGGCCGGCAGCGCGATCGGCACGTTCGACGTCGACACGGCCGTGGTCGTGTTCACGACCACCGGCACCGAGCGGACGACGCCCGACGCGACGTTGTTCTGCACGATCACGACGTCGTAGTTGCCCTGCGTCGTGCTCTGGACCAGCGGCGACAGCACGAACTTGCCGCTGCCGTCGGCCACCGTGCCGCGCACGACCTTGCCGCCCTGTTCCGCGTACACGGTCGCGCCGGCTTCCGTCGGCGAAACGTAGCCCGAGATCGCGCCGCTCACGATGGTCGGCGTCGCGGTCACGACCGGCTTCAGCGCATACGAGCCGTTGCCGCGCTGCACGACCGACTTGCATGCATCGAAGTCGAGCACGAGATCGACGAGCGTGTTCGGCTGGACCGTGAACGGGCTGATGAGCTTGATGCCGCTTTGCGTCGCGCTGGGCGTCACGAGCGGCTGCTCGGCGCCGCCCGTCGGCACGACCGAGTTCGCGAGCATGTTGCCCTGGTTCTGCGCGAGCACGAGGCGGATCTGCTGGTACTGGCCGGCCGGCAGCGCGGTCTGGCCGAGGTCGGCGAGCGTGCCGTTGGTCAGCGACAGCAGGTCGATCTTCTGCTGCGCCGGCAGCGCGACCGTCGACCAGCCGGGGTCGTTGTCGCCGGCGTTCGAGTTCATGTTGACGCGCACCTGCGACACGGTGACGAACACGTGATCGAAGCCGCACGACGGCGCGTCGGTCATCGCGACGTGCAGCGTGCCGGTCTGCCCGCCGGGGCTGCCGCCGCCATCGCCGCCGCCGCATCCGGCGAGCGCGAGCGAGAAGACCGATGCGCAGGCAAGCGTCTTAAGCAAGTTGTTCATGGCGAACCCCCTCCTTCAATTCTTGTCAGGGTGCCCGGAGCATAGTGCCGGCCCGTCGCTGCATTTCTTCAAATTTGCAACGAGGCGTAACCGGCTGGCGAAAACGCGGTGCGCGGCAGGCTTTCAGGCAGGCAACGGCACGCAGGCGGATGGAAGGGGGAACCGGTTTTGCGGCGCTGCGACATGCGGGGCGCGGGTCGGCCGAGCAAGGGGGAAAGGAGGGGAAAAGAGCGGGGCGGGCGCAGGCGCGGCCGCCCCGTCGCGTTACCGTTCGCCGCTCGCGAGCGGCTCGCGCGCGAACAGCGCATCGACGTCCCGCGCCCGCACGAAACGCGCCGCGCCGTCGCCGTCCACCAGCGCGCGGAAATGCGCTTCGCCGCACGCGAGCTTCGCACGCTCGTGCTCGCGCGGCGCTTCGTCGTCGGCGCTGCGCGGCGTATCGACGACGAAGTACAGCCGCTCGCCGCCGTCCTGCTCCGCGAGCACGGCCCAGTCGGGGTGATAGCTGCCGAGCGGTGTCTGCACGCGGAACCACGCGGGCAGCTTCGCGTACAGCTTCACGTCGTCGTGCGCTTCGAGCGCATCGGCGAACGCGCGCTCCGCGTCCGTCTCGCACACGACCGCCTCGTGGATCGACTTCCGCGCATCGGGCCGCAGGTTGCGCAGGTAACCGGTCAGTGCCTCGCTTTCGAACGATTCGAGCGCGTGCACATGGCGCTCGCCGAGCTTCCGATACGCGATGCCCGCGACCAGCGCGTGGCGCTTGCAGCGGTTGATCGCCTCGGCCGCGACCGCGATGAACTGCTGCGGATTCACGCGAAAATCGTCGAGCCGGCCGCTGTCGGCCAGGATCGTCGCGAGCGAACGGCGCGTGAGCTGCGTGCGGTCCTGCAGCTCGGTGAGCAGGTCCGGCAGCGGCAGTTCGCCTTCGTCGAGCAGCACCGTGCCGGCGCCGGCCACCTCGATCGCCTCGATGCCGGCCTTGCCGATGTCGATCTCGGCCTTGCGCCACTGCAGCCGCGCGCGCGCGATGTCCGGCGCGTCGTGCAGCGCGGCCGCGCAGTCGCGCACGAGCTTCGCGTTGTCGAACTCGACGCGGTACACGGTGCGATGACGGATGCGGTCCCACAACGCGCGAAAATCCTCGCCGAACACGACGGCCTTGCCCGACGCATCGCGCCGCAGCGCGATCGCGCGGCGCTCGTCCGCGTTGCGCACGGCAAAGCGGCCCGACAGCTTGCGCAGCGTCGCGACGATCGGCGCGCGCAGCGACTCGAACGCGTCGGGCAGCACCAGCGCGCTCTGGCGCAGCGCATCCTTCAGCCGGTCGAGCACCTTGCCCTGCGCATCGACGTAACCCTGCTCGCGCAGGTGGTTCCACAGCACGCGCGACAGCTCGATGCCGAGCGCATGCGCGGGCGCGTCGCCTTCCTGCACGGGCAGCGCCGCGAACTGGTGTTCCTCGACGATCCCGAACCGGATGCCCGTATCGGCCTCGATTTCCTTCTGCAGGTTCTCCGCGAACGACTCGTAGCGTTCGGTCGCGATCACCGTGAGCGTGTTCACGCCCGGATCGCGCACGCGTTCGCCGTCCTGGTCGACCGCGAGGCGCAGCCCGCGGCCGAGCGTCTGGCGGCGTTCGCGCTCGGTCTGGATGTCGCGCAGCGTGCAAATCTGGAATACGTTCGGGTTGTCCCAGCCTTCCTTCAGCGCCGAGTGCGAGAAGATGAACTTCAGCGGCGTGTCGAACGACAGCAGCGCTTCCTTCTCGCGCATGATCAGGCCGTACGCGCGTTCCGCGTTCTCGCGGGCCGCCGCGCTGCTCTCGCTCGTGTCGGTCCAGCCGCCCTTGCGGTCGATCGAGAAGTAGCCGTTGTGCGCGCGCCCGACTTCGAGCGCGACGTCGACGCCGTCGAACAGCGCACGATAGGCCGGCACGCGCGCCGCACGCGCATATTCCTCTTCGAAGATCAGCGCGTAATCGCCCTTCGCGGGCATCCCGTTCTCGTCGTAGCGGCGATAACGCTCGACCGAATCGACGAAGAACAGCGACAGCACCTTCACGCCGCGCTCCGCGAGGCGCAGTTCCTTGTCGAGATGCTCGCGGATCGTGCGGCGGATCATCTCGCGCTGCACGGCGAGCGTGTCGATGTCGCCGAATGCCTCGCCGAGCGACAGGAACGCCTCGCCTTCCGGATGGCGCAGCTCGACGTACTCGGCGCCCTTCACCGCATGCACCTCGCCGATCCGCAGCCCCGCATACAGCGCGCGTTTCGTCAGCCGCTCGAGATCGTCGCCGTCGGTGGCCGACACGATCTGGCGCTTCACGCCGGCCGCGGTCGCGACGTCGAGTTCGATACGCGCGCTGATCGCGCCGCGCCGGTTCGACACGCCGACGAGCCGCACGTACGGCTTGTTGTGCGCATCCTCGACGATCGCCGACGCGATCTCGATCTGCTTGACGAGCTTGCGCTCGTACGCGTCGACCGCGTCGAGCCGGTACACCATGTGGTGACGGTCGACGTGCGTGGCCGAATAGCGCAGCGTGCAGAGCGGCGCCATCGCGGCGAGCGCTTCGCGCCCGCGCCCCTCGAGCCCGCCGTCGACGCTTTGCGGCTCGTCGACGATCACGATCGGCCGCGTCGCGCGGATCAGGTCGATCGGCTTCTCGCCGCCGGTCTTCTCGCTGTCCTTGTAGAGGTTGTTGATTTCCTTCTTGTTGATCGCGGCCACCGTCATCACCATGATCTGGATCGCCGCGCTCGCCGCGAAGTGGCGCACCTGGCCGAGCTTCGCGGAGTCGTACAGGAAGTAGTCGTACGGCACGCCCGCGTACAGCGCGCGGAAGTGATCCTCGGTGATGGACAGCGTCTTGTGCACGCCTTCCTTGATCGCGATCGACGGCACGACGATCACGAACTTCGTGAAGCCGTAGCGGCGGTTCAGCTCGAAGATCGTGCGCAAGTACACGTAGGTCTTGCCGGTGCCGGTCTCCATCTCGACGGTGAAGTCGCGCGAGCCGGGCTGGCCGGACGGCGGCAGCCCGCCGCGCAGCTGCACGTCGGCGAGATTGCGCGCGAGCGCGTCGTCGGTCAGCGACAGCCGGTTGCCGACGCCCTGTTCCGACACCGCGAAGCCGAGCGAGCCTTGCGCGGCGGCCGTCGTGCCGGGCGCGGCGTTCGCGAGCACGCTGAAGTCGCCGCGATACGATTCCTGGCCGCGAAACAGGTCGCAGACGGCGTCGATCGCTTCGCGCTGGTAGTCGAGATCCGCTTCGAAATGCAGCCGCATCACAGGCTCCGCACGCGCTTCACGCCGTGCTGTTCGAGCAGCGCGGCGAGATTGAGCTTCGCGACGTCGTCGACGAAGCCGCTGTCGCGGAACAGGCACGTGACGTCGTGCGTCGTGCCGGTCGCATCGAGCAGGTCGACGATGCCGTCGGCGAGCGGGCCCGCGTCGTCGCGCGAGATGCGCGCATCGAAGCACGCGACGATCGCGCGGCCGATCAGGTGCACGGTCTTGCCGGCCACCTGGTGATGCTCGACCGGCGTGCACAGGTCGAGGCCGAGCTTCAGCGTCAGTTCGGCGAGCAGGTCGTCTTCGGTGCGGCCGGTCTTCACGTGCTCGACGGAGGCGAACAGCGCATGGTCGAAGTCGTCGCGGCGCGGGTCCCACTCGATCACGTTGGTCGTGTCGAGCCGGTACACGCGGAAACCGAGGTCGCCATAGCTTTCCGGGTAATCGCGCGCGACCTGCTGCGCGGCGCGGCGCAGGCGCTCCTTGGTGATTTCGGCGAGCGTCAGCGGCTTTTTCAGCTTCGCGCAGAAATCGGCGGCCGCCTGTTGCGTCTTGTCGCGGCGGTCGAGCGCTTCGGGGAGCTGCACGAGCACGTAGCGGCGCGCGCCGCCGTCGGTCGCGTTCACCTGCATCACCGCGTGGGCGGTCGAGCCGGAGCCCGCGAAGCAGTCGAGCACGATGTCGTCGCCGCGCGTGCACCAGCCGATCACGGCCGCCGCGAAATCGACCGGCTTCGGCAGGTCGAACGGGATGCCGAGCGTCTTCAGCAGCGCGTCGTCGGAGCCGGCGAACGGCAGCACCGACGGCACGTTCTCGTACATGTTCTCGTCGAGGTAGTAGATCCGCTGCGGCTGCGTGGTCTCGTCCGGGCCGAATTCGATCTGCCCGCGCTCGATCAGCGCCTGCATCGTCGCGGGCGGGTTGCGCCAGCCGCGCGCCGGCATCGCGCACGGCTTGCCGGTGACGGGGTGGATCAGCGGCGTGAAATACTCTTCCGGCGCCTTCTTCTTGTTCGGCCAGGCCATCGACACGAGGCGGTAGACGCGGCCGTCTTCCGACAGCCGGTCGTACATCACCTCGCCGCCGGACAGGTTGGTCTGCGCCTTCATCCACGCGCGATACGCCTTCTGCGCGTCCTTCGCGTTGCCGCTGCGGTATACGGCGTCGTGCGCGGCGTCGAGCATGCGCTGCGCATTGCGCTTCGGGCGCTTGAGCGGCGCCCGTTCGAGCAGCGTCTCGGCGTTGCGCGCGAACAGCACCAGCGATTCGTGCTGGTACGCGACGCCGCGTGCGTCGCCCTTCGGGTTGCGCTTGTCCCACACGGCCACGCCGAGCTCGTTCTCCTCGCCGAAGATCTCGCGCAGCATCAGCACCAGCGCGTGCACTTCGTGCTCGTCGATGTGCACCGCGATCAGCCCTTCGTCGGACAGCAGCGCGTGCGCGAGCTTCAGGCGCGGATACATCATGTTCAGCCAGTCGGTGTGGAACCGGCCGTTCGCCTCGGTATTGGTGCTGCGCTTCACGCCGCCCTGGGTTTGCCCCGTCATCGCCAGGTAGTGGCGGATGCTGTCGCTGAAGTCGTCCGGATAGACGAAATCGCTGCCGGTGTTGTACGGCGGGTCGATGTAGACGAGCTTCACCTTGCCGGCGTAACTCTTGTGCAGCAGCTTCATCACGTCGAGGTTGTCGCCCTCGATCACGAGATGGCGCGTGTCGTCCCATGCGACGCTGTCGTCGGGGCAGGGCCGCAGCGTGCCCGTCGACGGCGTGAGCGCGGCCTGGCGCGCGCTGCGCTTGCCGTGCCAGTGGAAGCCGTAGCGTTCTTCGGCGTCGCCGACCGTGCGTTCGCCGACCAGCGCCTTCAGCACGTCGACGTCGACCGACGCGCCGCCGGGGCCTTCGGTCACGAGTTCGGGGAACAGCGCCTTCAGGCGCGCGACGTTGTCGGCGGTGAAATCCGTCGACATCGCCTGCGGGCTGGCCGCATCGAGTTTCTGCATCGTCTTTTCCATCGGAGCCCGGCCGCGCGCGCCAGGACGTCGGGCGCTGTCGCGATGCCGGCGGCCGGCAGAGGGGGCCGCCGCGGGCAAACCCGAAACGCTATCGAGTCGACCGGCCGAGGTCAAGCGCCGTCGTGCGCCTCAAACCGCTCCGACGAGCGGGATCGCCCGCCGGACGGGCGCGGCGGGGCATCGGCCGCGTTGTCGCAGCGCGCGGCGGGCGGGCCGGAACAGGGGACGAAAAAAAGGGGCACGGACGACGCGGTGCGCCGGCGTGCCCCGAGGGAGCATGCGTGAATGAGGGTCCCGGGCAGGGCGCGAGGCGCCCCGCACGGGGTCGGAAGAGGGTCAGAAACGCGTGCGGATGCCCGACGTCAGTTCGAGCTGGTTCTTCGCGCCGAACGTCGACGCAGCCGTGTAGCCGCCGTGCAGCTTCATGTAGTCGCCGGCCAGGTACACCTCGGTGCGCTTGCTCAGGTGATAGAACACCGACCCGTAGATCGTCTCCTTGAAGCCGTTGGCGACGCCGTTGGTCAGGCTGAATGCGCCGAGGTTCGCGTTCGGCGTGAAGCCGTCGGCGTCGTTCGCGGCGTTCTTGATGCGCATCTGCTGGTAGCCCAGCTCGTAGTCGAGCGCGCCCTTCGGCGCGATCTTCATCGACACCGTCCACGAATCGTCGTGACGCTGGCCGAGCGCGCCCTGGTCGCCGTTGTAGCGGAAGTAGCCGGCGTTCAGGCGCACGATGTCGAACGTGTAGTTGCCGCCGACCGAGAACGTCTGGTTGCGGTAGCCGTTGTGGTTCACGTGGTTGTAGAAGCCCGACACGTTGAACGGCCCGCCGTTGTAGCCGAGCGCGGCCTGGTACGCGGAGCCGGTCGCGAACGAGGTCGAGTTGCTGAACTGGTAGCCGGCGCTCGCGAAGATGCCGTTGCTGAACAGCTTCTTCCACGCGACGCCGTTGTTGTAGCGCGTGCCGGTGGGGCCGGCCGCGTAGAAGATCATCTGCTTGAAGTTGTTCGAGTTGGTCCAGCCGCCTTCCTCGGTCGACAGTTTCGCGGAGCCGTACGGATCGCCGTAGATCGCGGCCGAATCGCGCGCGATCGTGTTCTGGAAGCCGGCCGTCAGCTTGCCGAAGCGATCGTCCTCGACGCCGACCCACGCGTCACGGTCGAAGATCTGGCCTTCGTCTTCCATCTGGCCGTTCGCGACCACGAATTCGCTTTCGAGGCGGAAGATGATCTTCGTGCCGCCGCCGATGTCTTCTGCGCCGCGCAGGCCCCAGCGGCTGCCGCTGAACCACGGCTCGCCTTCGTTGCCCATCCCGATCACGTGATTGCCGTTCGCGTCGGCATGGGTCCGGTAGGTCGGAAAGCTCAGGTCCATCAGGCCGTAGAGCTGCACGCTCGACTGCGCGTGCGCGTGGGTACCGGCGCACAGGCCGGCCGCCGCGATGGAAAGGGCAAGGGTTTTTCGTTTCAAGATCGTCTCCTCCGAGCTGCCGCATTGAAATCTTGTCGTTTGCAGTACGTAATGTCTGCCGACTCTTGCCGGCCACAGCGAGAGGGCCGACGCGTAGCATCGTAGGTCGGGCAACCCTTCGCGCCGCTTTCGCGGGCTGGTGGATCGGATCGGTGAAAACACCGAACGACAGCGGTGCACCGGAGTCCTGAAGGGCGCCGAGGCCCGCGGGACGGGGCAGAGCGGGATCGTGGCGCCGCGCAGGCAATCCCGGCATGTGTGCGTGAATACAACAGTGAGCGGGCCGCGATCGACCGTATTGGCCTGCAATCCGCGGGGCGTGCGCAAGCGCTGCCGCGCCGGCGGCAGCCCGTGGGGTTACGCAGCGTCAGCCTTGCGCGGTCTTCATGCGCAGGATGTAACCCAGCCCGCGCAGCGTGATGATCTCGGCCGTGCTGCCCGCGAGATGCTTGCGCAGCCGGTGGATGTAGATGTCGATCGCGTCGGCGCTCGGCTCGTCGTCGAGCGCGAACACGCTGTCCATCAGCCGCGCCTTCGACACCGTCTTGTTCTGCTGCAACATCAGCGTCTCGAGGATCGCGTGCTCGCGGCGGCGCAGCGCGAGCACCGTTGCAGCGGAATTCGCGCGTGCCGAACGCATAGACGAGATCGCCGCACACGAGCTGGGTCGTGCCGACGCCGGCCTGCCGGCGGATCAGCGCGCGAATCCGGGCGACCAGTTCGCGCGATTCGAACGGCTTCACGACGTAATCGTCGGCGCCCGCGCCGAAGCAGTCGACCTTGTCGTCGACCGAGCCGTGCGCGGTCAGCATCAGCACCGGCACGTTGTCGTTGCGGCGCCGCAGCCGCGCGAGCACCTCCTTGCCGCTGATGCCGGGCAGGCGCATGTCGAGCAGCACTGCGTCGTAGCGCTCGGTCTTCAGTACCGTGTCCGCGCGCTCGCCGTCGCCGACGGAATCGACCGCGAAATCCTCGCCGCGCAGCAGGTTCACGATCCAGTGCGCGAGTTCGGCGTTGTCTTCGACCAGCAGGAGTTTCATGACGGCTTTCTCTTCAATCGTAGGCGGGCAGCCGTACGGTCACGACGATACCGCGATTGCCGGGCCCCGGCGCGAGCGACGCGCTGCCGCCGTGCGCCTGTGCGATCTCGCGGACGATCGCGAGGCCGAGGCCCGAGCCCTCGGTGTCGGCCGACACGCGGTAGAACCGCTTGAACACGTGCGGCCGCGCTTCGGCCGGGATGCCGGGGCCGTTGTCGACCACCTCGAGCACGATCGTGTCGCCGTCGCGGCGCGCGGCTACCGTCACGCAGCCGCCGGGCTGCGTGTAGCGCACCGCGTTGTCGACGAGATTCATCACCAGCGCGGTCAGCAGGCTGTCGCTGCCGGCGACGTCGAGCCGCTCGCCGAGATCGGCGCCGAGATCGATATTGCGCCGCTGCGCGAGCACGATCGTTTCCTCGAGCACGCTCGACACCACGGCCGCGAGATCGACGCGATGGGTCAGCAGCGTCGACGGCGTGGCCTCCGCATGCGCGAGCAGCAGCAGCTTGTCGGTCACGTCGGCCATCTTGCGGCTGCTGCGCTGCATGCTGTCGAGCACCGACGCGAGATCCGGATCGTCGTGCCCGCGCTGCTGCGCGTACTGGATCTGCGTGTCGAGCACCGCGATCGGCGTGCGCAGCTGGTGCGCGGCATCCGCGATGAAGCGGCGCTGCGTGGCCGTGTGCGTGTTCAGGCGTGCGATGCACTGGTTGATCGCATCGACGATCGGCCGCAGCTCGTTCTGCAGCCGCTCGGGGCGGATCGGCTCCAGCTCCATCGGCCCGCGGTCGGCCACGTCGTCCTTCAGCTTCATCAGCGGGCGCATCTCGAAGGTGAGGCCGAGGTACACGAGCCCCATCGCGAGCATCAGCATCAGCGACAGGCGCACGAGCTGCGGCCGCCAGATCGTGGCGACCATCGCGCGATGCGAGCGCGTCGTCTTCGCGACGACCACCGTGACCGTCTCGACCTGCCCCTCGTCGTACAGCTGGCGATCGTAGGCCACCGCGCGCAGCGGCACGCCGTCGAGCGACGTGTCATACAGCGTCGGCTCGACGCCGTGCCGCGCGGGCACGTCGAGTGCCGGCGTGCCCGCGAGCAGGCGCGCGTGGCCGTCGATCACCTTGTAGAACACCGAATCGCGCGACGGCGATTCGAAGATCTCCAGCGCGGCCGGCGGCACGTCGGCGACCGGCAGCCCGTTGCGCCATTCGATGTCCTCGCCGATCGTGCGCGCGGACGCGACGAGCGCGCTGTCCTGCACGAGCCCGGCCGTGGTCCGAGCGGTGTCGTACGACATCGCGGCCGCGATCAGCACGAACACCGCGAGCGGCAGCAGCAGCCACCACAGCAACCGTCCGCGCAGGCTGTGCGCCATCCTGTTGCGCTCCTTCTCCGAAATGCCGAACCGCGCCGGGAGCGCCGGCGCGGTCGGAAGTGTCATGTCAGGCGTTCGCCGGCGGCGTTCAGAACGCCGCGGGGCGCCACTTCAGCAGCCGCTTCTCGAGCCACGTCAGCAGGTAATCGGCGGCCAGCGCGACCACGGCCAGCACGATCATCGCCGCGAACACGCCGCTCGCGTTGAACGCGCCCTGGGCGGTGGAGATTAGCAGGCCGATGCCCTGCTTGGAACCCAGGAATTCGCCGACGACCGCGCCGACCAGCGCGAAACCGAAGCTCACGTGCAGGCTCGCGAGAATCCACGACAGCGCGGACGGGATCACGACCGACGTCGTGATCTGCCGGCGCGACGCGCCGAGGATCTGCGCGTTCGCGATCAGGTAGCGGTCGGCTTCGCGCACGCCCTGGAACGCGTTGCCGAACACGACGAAGAACACCATCACGACGGCCAGCGCGATCTTCGACGCCATCCCGAGGCCGAGCGCGATCACGAACACGGAGCCGAGCACGACGCGGGGAATCGAGTTCGCGATCTGGATGTACAGCCCGAACACGTCGGCCATCAGCTTGTTGCGGCCGAGCACGATCCCGCAGATCACGCCGGCCACCGAGCCGATCAGGAAGCCGATCGTGGTTTCCTCGAGCGTCACCCACACCTGCGTGAGCAGCGGCCCCTGCGACGTGCCGTTGACGAACCAGTCCTGGATCTGCGCGAAGATCAGCGTCGGCTGCGAGAAGAAGAACGAATCGATCCACTTGAGGCGCGCGGCGAGTTCCCAGCCGCCGAGCACGACGACGAGCACGGCGATCCGCAGGCCGATGATCAGTTGCCGGCGGCGGCGCAGCCGGGTTTGCGCGGCGCGCGACTCGTCCTCGAGCGACGTCGCCGGAATGGCGGTGGGGGGAAGCGTCATGTCGGTCATGCTCCTGTCCTATCCTGTCCTTGCTGCTGTCAGCCGATCTGCACTTCTTCGCGCAGGTCGTGCCAGATGTCCTTGGAAATTTCGATGAAGCGCGTGTCGTAGCGAATCTCCGACGTGACGCGCGGGCGCGGCAGGTCGATCTCGTATACGCGCTTGAGCGTCGCGGGCCGCGCGGTCAGCACGAACACGCGGTCGGCGAGCGCGATCGCCTCCTCGAGATCGTGCGTGACGAACACGACCGAGCCCTTGTTCGCGGACCACAGCTGCAGCAGCTCGTCCTGCATCAGCGTGCGCGTCTGCATGTCGAGCGCGGAGAACGGCTCGTCCATTAGCAGGATTTCCGGCTGGTTGATGAAGGTCTGCGCGAGCGCGACGCGCTTCCTCATCCCGCCGGAGAGCTGGTGCGGGTAGTGTTTCGTGAACTTGTCGAGGCCGACCTTGCGGATCCATTCCTCGGCCTGCGCGTAGGCGACGTCCTTCGAGCGGCCGCGAAACAGCGGGCCCGCCGCGACGTTGTCGATCACGTTGCGCCACGGGAACACGGCGTCGGCCTGGAACACGAAGCCGATGCGCGGGTCGATCCCGTCGACCGGGCGGCCCATCACGCGCACTTCGCCCGACGCGGGCTTGAGCAGCCCGGTGATCAGGTTCAGCGTCGTCGACTTGCCGCAGCCGGTCGGCCCGACGATCGCGATGAACTCGCCGCGCGCGACGCTCATGCTGAAGTCGCGCAGCGCGACGGTGGCCTTGCCTTCCGGCGAAATGAAGCGGCACGACACGTTGCGAAACTCGATCGCCGGTGTGCTCGGGGAGACTGCCTGGTTCATCGCATTCGTCCTGCGGGTGAGGAGGGCGCCGCATCGTGGCGACGCCGGGCCGGTCAGCCGGGCCGGAACGGGGCACGCAAGGCGGCGGGATCGCCGCCGCCCGCGCCGCTGCCGGGATCGATTACTTCGCGTTCACGAAATCGTTGGTATAGGTGCGTGCCAGGTCGATGTGCTTGCCCTTCACCGACGGATTGAACGCCGACAGCACCTTCAGCACGGTTGCCGGGCCGTCGGCCGGCATCTTCGCGTCGGCGGTGTACATCGGCAGCGACGCCTTCAGCGCGCTCACGTACAGCGCCTTGTCCTTCTGGTAGTCGGCCGGCATCTTCGCGGCGATTTCCTCGGCGCTGTGCGTGTGGATGAACTGCATCGTCTTCGCGAACGCGTGCGCGAGCTTCGTCGCTTCGGCCTTGTGCGAATCGGCCCACGCCGACTGCACGTACAGGCTCGCGGCCGGATAGGTGCCGCCGAGCGCGGCGCGCGTGCCTTCCAGCGTGCGCAGGTCGACCAGTACCTTCGCGTCGCCCATCTTCTCGAGCGCGGACACCGTCGGCTCGGTCGTCATCCCCGCGTCGATGCGGCCCTGCTTGATCGCGGCGATGAAGCTTGCGTCGGCGCCGACCGGCAGCATCGTGTACTGGGTCGACGGCACGCCGTGCTGCAGCGCGAGATATTGCGTGAGGAAGCTCGTCGACGAGCCGAGGCCCGTCACGCCGAGCGTCTTGCCCTTGGCGTCGGCCATCGACTTGAAGGCGGGCGCGGCCTTGGTCGACACCATCTCGACTTCGCCCGGCACCTGGCCGAACACGGCGATCGCCTTCACGTCCTTGCCCTTGCTCTGCAGGTCGATCGTATGGTCGTAGAAGCCGACGACACCCTGCACGGCGCCCGCCAGCAGTTCGTTCTCGGCGTCGACGCCGGCCGGCTGCGACAGCAGCTCGACGTCGAGCCCTTCGGCCTTGAAGTTGCCGAGCTCCTGCGTGAGCCGCGCGGGCAGGTAGATCAGCTTCGCGATCCCGCCGACCATGATCGTGATCTTGCCGCCGTCGTCGGCGAGGGCGGGGTGGGCGGCGAGCGCGCAGCTCAGGCTGGCTGCCACGGCGAGGGTGCGCAGGATGGGTCGCATCGGGTCGTCTCCGTTCGTTGTATTCGTCTGGCGCGATGCTTGCTGCATCGTTGGGACGAGTATAGGGAGGCGAAACCTTCCGCAACCTTTCGCGGGACGGTGGAACCTTTAGGGGTTTTCCAGCAACGGGGGGCGGAACAGGCGGGCAACGGGGGCGGGACGCGCTCAGCGCCAGCCGATCAACACCCGCCCCATCGCATCGATCCCCATGTCGAACAGGTGCGACACGAACGGCACGAGGTTCGGCACCATCAGCTGCACGAGCAACAGCCCGACGAACATCGTGACGGGAAAGCCGACCTGGAACACGCCGATCTGCGGTGCCGCGCGGTTCAGGATGCCGAGCGCGAGGTTCGTGATCAGGAGCGCCGCGACCACCGGCAGCGACAGCAGCAGCCCCATCTCGAATACCGTCGTGCCGAACGCGGCGAGCGTGCGCCAGCCGGGCGCGTGCAGCAAATCGGCCGACACCGGCAACGACTGGAACGACGCGGTGAGCGCGGCGAACACCTGCAGGTGGCCGTCCACCGCGAGGAACGCGAGCATCGCGACCGCGTTCAGGAAGCGCCCCATCACGGGCGTCGCGCCGCTCGTGTGCGGATCGAAGAAGGTGGCGAAGCCGAGCCCCATCGACAGCCCGATGAAGTCGCCGGCCGCCTCGACGGCCGCGAACACGATCTGCATCGTGAAGCCCATCGCGGCGCCGATCAGGAATTGCGTGACGAGGATCCAGATGCCCTGCGCGGAGAACACGGTGACGTCCGGCAACGCGCCGAGCGTCGGCGCGACGACCAGCGCCATGAACGCGGCGAGGCCGATCTTCGCGCGCGCGGGCACCGATGCGTGGCCCACGACGGGCGCGGTCGCGACGAGCGCGAGCATCCGCACGAACGGCCACAGGAACGCCGTGAGCCAGCCGTTGAGCTGCGCGTAGGTAACCGAGAACATCGCCGCCGGATCGTGCGCGTGCGCGCGGCTCAGCCGACGCCGAGCGTCGCGACGTGCAGCAGCGTCTGCCGCAGGTAGTCGAGCATCGTCGTCATCATCCACGGGCCGGCGATCACGAGCGTCGCGGCGACCGCGAGCAGCTTCGGGATGAACGACAGCGTCGCTTCGTTGATCTGCGTCGCGGCCTGGAACAGGCTCACGACGAGGCCGACCGCGAGCGCGACCAGCAGCAGCGGCGCCGAGAGCAGCAGGCCGACCATCATGGCCTGGTGCGCGAGGGTCATCACCTGTTCGGGCGTCATCGTGCGTTTCCTCCGCGGCTTACGTGAAGCTCTGCGCGAGCGAGCCGATCAGCAACTGCCAGCCGTCGACCAGCACGAACAGCATCAGCTTGAACGGCAGCGACACGGTGGACGGCGACACCATCATCATCCCCATCGACATCAGCACGCTCGCGACGACCATGTCGATGATCAGGAACGGGATGAAGACCGTGAAGCCGATCTGGAAGCCGGTCTTCAGCTCGCTCGTGACGAACGCCGGCACCAGCAGCGACAGCGGCACGTCTTCCGGGCCCTGCATCGGCGCGGCCTTCGAGATCTTCGCGAACAGCGCGAGATCGGTCTCGCGGGTCTGCTTCAGCATGAAGGTCTTGAACGGCGCGACGCCGCGCTGCACGGCCTGCTCCATCGGCATCGAGCCGTCGGAGAACGGTTTGTAGCCGTCGTTGTAGGCCCGGTCGAGCACCGGCGACATCACGAAGAAGGTGAGGAACATCGCGAGGCCGACGAGCACCTGGTTCGGCGGCGTCGTCGCGGTGCCGAGCGCCTGGCGCAGCAGCGACAGCACGATGATGATGCGCGTGAAGCTCGTCATCATCAGCAGCATCGCCGGCAGGAACGACAGCATCGTGAGCAGCAGCATCGTCTGCACGCTCAGCGAATAGGTGGTGCCGCCGTGCGGGCCCGGGCTCGCGTTGAACGCGGGCAGGCCGTTTGCCTGCGCGCACGCGAGCGCGGGGGCGAGGCAGAGGATCAGCACGGGCGCGAAGCGCGCCGCGCGATGCAGGAATGCGTGTTTCATCGGAATGCGGTGAGTGGAAGGGCGCGCGAGCGCATCTCAGCGGTCCTTGCCGCGACCGAGGCGCTTCGCGGCTTCGCCCGCGAGCGCGTCGCGAAACCGCGAGCCGAACGTGCCGGGCAGGCCGTCGCCGGCAGCGGGCGCGGAGGCCGGCGGCGCATCGGCCGCGACGGCCGCACCGGCGGGCGCGGAGCCGGCCGGCAGCGCATGCAGCAGTCGCACGTTGCCCGGTGCGACGCCGAGCACGAGCCAGGTGTCGCCGATCTCGACGATCGTCGCGCTTTCCTTGGCGCCCACCGCGACGCTCGACACGACCTTCAGCGGGCCGCCGCGGCGCACGTGCTGGAAGCCGAAGCGGCGCGCCAGCCACGCGCACGCGAACACGAGACCGATCACGACCGCGAGCCCGACTAGGGTCTGCAGCATCGCGCCGATGCCCAGCGTCGGCGCGGCCGAACCGACCGTCACGCTCGACGCGATCGCCCCGGCGTGGTTCACCGCGTTCATGTCGGCGGCGCTTGCCGCCTCGGCGACGAACGCGGCGAACGCGGCGAACGCAACCAGACGGCGGCCCGACGGCGCGAATCTCATCGATTCAGCTTCCGGATGCGTTCGGCCGGCGTGATGATGTCGGTCAGACGGATGCCGAACTTGTCGTTGACGACCACGACCTCGCCCTGCGCGATCAGGCAGCCGTTCACGAGCACGTCCATCGGCTCGCCGGCCATGCCGTCCAGCTCGACGACCGAACCCTGCGCAAGCTGCAGCAGGTTGCGGATCGCGATCTTCGTGCGGCCGAGCTCCACGGTCATCTTGACCGGGATGTCGAGGATCATCTCGATGTCGTTGTGCGTCGAGCTGGCTGCGGCCTTCGACAGCGGCTGGAACACGCCGGCGCCCGTCGCGCCCGGCGGCACCGGCTGCTGGTTCTGCTCGGCGAGCGCGGCGGCCCAGTCGTCCAGCCCCTGCTCCTCATCGGCGTCGGCGGCAGCCGCGGGCGCGGCCGCGGGCGCCGTCTCCGCGAGTGCGGCGTCAGCCAGCGCCTGCGGGTCGAGGTCGTCCGTCTGGTTCAGCTCACTCATATCCACCTTCCTTCATCGAGTCGCCCGCGCTGATCATCTTCTGCACGCGCAACGCATATTGACCATTGAAAATTCCGTAGCCGCATTCCATCACCGGCACGCCGTCGACCTTCGCGGTGATCGTGTCCTCGATCTCCAGCGGCAGCACGTCGCCCGCGCGCAGGTTCAGGATCTTCTCGAAGGTCGACGAGATCTCGGCGAGATTCGCGGTCAGCTCGACCTCGGCGGCCTGCACCTGCTGCGACAGCACGCGCACCCAGCGGCGGTCGACTTCGAGCGCCTCGCCCTGGATCGGCGACGCGAGCACGTCGCGGATCGGTTCGACCATCGAGTACGGCATGCAGATGTGCAGCGTGCCGCCCGTCGGCCCGAACTCGATCGAGAACTGCGTGACGATCACGATCTCGTTCGGCGTCGCGACGTTCGCGAACTGCGTGTGCATCTCCGAGCGCACGAATTCGAACTGCAGCGGCCGCACGCTCTTCCACGCGGTCGTGTAGTGCTCGAACACGAGGTTCAGCAGCTTGCCGATGATCCGCTGCTCGGTGGCCGTGAAATCGCGGCCCTCGACGCGCGTGTGAAAGCGCCCGTCGCCGCCGAACAGGTTGTCGACGACGAAGAACACGAGGTTCGGGTCGAACACGAACAGCGACGTGCCGCGCAGCGGCTTCACGTGCACGAGGTTCAGGTTCGTCGGGATCGGCAGGTTGCGGGTGAACTCGCTGTACTTCTGCACCTTCACCTGGCTGACGGAGATTTCCGCCGTGCGCCGCATGAAGTTGAAGATGCCGATCCGCAACAGGCGCGCGAAGCGGTCGTTGATGATCTCGAGGCCCGGCATCCGGCCGCGGACGATCCGCTCCTGCGTCGCGATGTTGTAGGGGCGGACGCCCGATGTGTCGCGCTGCTCGTCGACCGAATCGGTTTCGCCCGTGACGCCCTTGAGGAGGGCATCGACCTCCTCCTGGGACATGAACTCCTGGTGGCCCATACGCGCTCCTTTCGCGGCCGCGTTACTGGACGACGAATTCGGTGAACAGCACGTCGTCGACCTTCGCGCGCTGGTTGCCCGGCTGCGTCGGCTGCTCGATCAGGCCCTTCAGCTCGCCGGCGAGCGCGCGCTTGCCGTCCGGCGTCGCCAGATCCTCGGGATGCTTGTTCGACAGCGCGAGCAGGATCCGGCTGCGAATCTCCGGCATCCGCGCGGTCAGTTGCTCCTGCGCCTTCGGGTCGGTGAGCTTCAGCGACAGGCCGACGCGCAGGTAGTGCTGCGCGCCGTCGTCGGACTGCAGGTTCACGGTGAGCGGGTCGAGCGGGAAGAACACCGGCGCGGCAAGCGGCGCCGGCTCGGCGGGCGTGCTCGCATGGCCGACGCCTTCCTTGCTCAGGAACACGTACATGCCGCCGGCTGCGGCGGCCGCCGCGCCCAGCGCGATGACGGCGATGAGCGCGATGCGCTTGAACTTGCCGGACGAAGCCGGCTTGTCGGCGGTCGGGTTTGCAGTCGTGGAGGCCATGTGAATGCGTGCGTGATGTCTCGTAGCATGCATTGTTCGGCATCCGGGCCGAGCCCGATGGGTGGAAAAGAGGGGGGATTTGCGGCTATCTCAGCCGATTGTCGGGCGGGCGGGGCGGTGAGGGGCGCAGCGACGGGCAGCCGGAGGGCCGGCAACGGCAAAGGGCCGGGCGGGCGCCGGCAGCCGCGATCGGCCGGGCGGCCGCGCCGGCGTGCCGGGCGGCCGCCGTCAGATCGGCAACAACGACAGCAGCGGCGCGATCAGCACCATCGCGACGCCGGCGATCATCATCGTGAGGCTCGACACGACGCCTTCCTCGCTGCCGATCTCGCGCGCCTTCGCAGTGCCCACGCCGTGGGCGGCCGCGCCGAACAGCGCACCGCGCGCGAGCCGCGTGCGCATCGGCACCAGCGCGAGCACGATCTCGCCGAGCAGCATCCCGCAGATGCCGGTCGCGATCACGAAGAGGGCGGTGAGATCCTTCGGCGCATGGATCTTGTCGGACACGGCGAGCGCGAACGGGGTCGATACCGAGCGCGTCATCAGCGAGCGCTGCAGCTCGGGCGACAGGTGCAGCAGCTTCGCGAGCAGCAGCGACCCGCACACGCCCGCGCCGATCCCGACCGCGACGCCGACCGACAGCGACAGCCAGTGGCGGCGGATCAGGTCGCGGTAGTCGTAGATCGGCACCGCGAACGCGATCGTCGCCGGGCCGAGCAGCCACATCAGCCAGCGCGTGTCGCGGAAGTAGACCGAATAAGGGATGCCGGTCAGCAGGACCAGCAGCACCAGCACGCCCGGCACGAACACGAGCGGCGAGAACAGCAGCGTTTTCCTGTACGCGTAGAGCCGCTTCGACGCGAAATACAGCGCCACCGTCAGCACGAAGCAGCCGACGGAGATCGCGGTATTCACCTGGTCGGCGGACAGGCTCGACAGCGGGGCGAGCATGATCGGGGTTCCGTCGGCCATGGATCGGGCGGAATCAGGCGTGCGCGCGGCGGCGTTCGGCGAACACGCGCTGCGCGGCGAGCCGGCGCTCGAGCTTCGCGGCGAGGTCGACGGCGACGGCCACCGCGACCATCACGAACGCGGTGCCGGCGAGCATCACCAGCGCGATGCGCCAGCCGTCCTCGCGGAACAGCCCGCCGTACTGGACGGCCGCGACGGCGGCCGGCACGAAGAACAGCAGCATGTCGGACAGCAGCCAGTTCGCGCCGTCCTTCACCCACGCGGGCGCGACGCGGCCGGAGAACAGCAGCACGAGGAGCACTGCAAGGCCGATCACGCCGGACGGAATCGGCAGCCCGATCCTGCGCACGGCCCAGTCGACCGCCATCCACAGCACGCCGAGCGCGGCGGCTTGCAGCACGATCCGGCCCGTGTGCGCGATGCTGCCCGAAGCGGCGGGGCGGGCGGCGGGAGCGGCGGTCGGCTTGGTCATGGCGGGCTCCATCAGATATTGCGTTGATGGTGGGAGTATAGGTTTCCCCTAACCATAAATAAAATGACTTGTCTCTATCCTTGTTATTCCAATTCGGAATTCAACGACCGTTGCACCAATCTGGGGAGGCGCCGATGGAATTGCGCGCACTGCGGTACTTCGTCGAGGTGGTTCGCCAGCAGAGCTTCACGGCGGCCGCCGACAAGCTGTTCGTGACCCAGCCGACCATCAGCAAGATGGTGAAGGCGCTGGAGGACGAGGTCGGTTCGCCGCTGCTGCTGCGCGACGGCCGGCAGATGGTGCTGACCGACGCGGGTCGGATCGTGTTCCAGCGCGGCCAGGACGTGCTCGCCGCGCAGGCGCAGTTGCAGTCGGAGCTGAACGATCTCGGCACGCTCGGGCGCGGCGAGCTGACGATCGGCATCCCGCCGCTCGGCGGCTCGCTGTTCACGCCGATCATCGCCGCGTACAAGCAGCGCTACCCGAACATCGAGCTGAAGCTGTTCGAGCAGGGCGCACGGATGATCGAGGCCGCGCTGACGTCGGGTGAGCTGGAGCTGGGCGGGCTGCTGGAGCCGGTGGATCCCGGCACCTTCGAGCGGCTGCCGATGGTGCGCGCGCCGTTGTGGCTCGTCGCGCCGCGCGAGTCGCGCTGGGAGGATCACGCGGCCGTGCCGCTCGCGGATCTCGCGCGCGAGTCGTTCGTGTTCTACGCGGAAAGCCTCGCGCTGCACGACGCGGTGCTGGATGCGTGCCGGCAGGTCGGCTTCACGCCGTCGATCGTGAGCCGCAGCGGCCACTGGGATTTCATGGCCGCGCTCGTGCACGCGGGGGTCGGCATCGCGCTGCTGCCCGAGCCGTATTGCCGGCGGCTCGACGCGGGCCAGTTCACGTGCCGGCCGATCGTCGAGCCGGAAATCACGTGGGCGATCGCGCTCGGCTGGCTGAAGAAGGGGTATCTGTCGCACGCGGCGCGCGCGTGGCTCGACGTCGCGCGGGCGACGCTGCCCATCGCGCCCGGCGACGATCTGGCATTCGGCGGGTTGCGGGCGCGGTGATCCGGCGCGCGCTCAATGCCCCATCGCCGGCCCGGCCCCCTTCCTCGGCTTCGTGATCCACACGAGCGCCGCGAGCGCGCCGAACATGAACGCCGACAGCAGGAAGAAGTCGTTGGTCGCCATCATGAAGCCCTGCTGCGTGACGAGCTGGTTGAGCTGCGCGTTGGCCGTCTGGCCGACGATGCCGAGCTGCGACAGCGCGCCCTGGTAGTCGGTCGTGCTCTGCGCATACACGCTCACCGATTCCGACAGCCGCGCGTGGTGGTAGATCGCGTCGTTCTCCCAGAACGTCGAGCTGGCCGCCGTGCCGATCGCGCCCGACAGCGTACGCAGGAAGTTCGACAGCCCCGACGCGCTCGCGAGCCGCTCGTCGGAGATGCTCGACAGCGTGATCGTCGTCATCGGCACGAAGAAGCACGCCACGCCGATCCCCTGCACGAGACGCGGCAGGATCACGTGGCTGAACGGCACGTCGAGCGTAAACGTCGAGTTCCAGATCGACACGCCGGCGAACACGATGAACGCGAAGCTCGCGACCATGCGCAGGTCGAGCCGGTGCATGTTGCGGCCGATCAGCGGCGACAGCACGAGCGCGAGCAGCCCGACCGGCGCGGTCGCGAGGCCGGCCTTGCCCGCCGTGTAGCCCATCACCGTCTGCAGCCACAGCGGAAAGATCACGACCGAGCCGAAGAACGCCATGAAGCCGAACGAGATGATCATCGCGCCGAGCGCGAAGTTGCGGTCCTTGAAGAGCGACAGGTCGACCACCGGCTCCTTCTCGGTCGCCTCCCACACGAGCATGAACGCGAGCGACACGACCGCGATCAGCGCGAGCGCGACGATGAAGGTCGAGTTGAACCAGTCGCGGTCCTTGCCGAGGTCGAGCATCATCTGCAGGCACGACACGCCGATCACGAGCAGCGCGAGGCCGATCGCGTCGATCCGCTGCTTCGTCGTCTTCGTCTCGCGGCCGCGCAGCAGGAAATATGCGCAGGTCGCCGAGAAGACGCCGATCGGCAGGTTGATGTAGAAGATCCACGGCCACGTGTAGTTGTCGCTGATCCAGCCGCCCAGCAGCGGGCCGAAGATCGGCGCGACGATCACCGTCATCGCCCATAACCCGAGCGCGAGCCCGCGCTTCGCGGGCGGGTAGCTGCGCATCAGGATCGTCTGCGAAAGCGGCACCATCGGCCCCGACACGAGGCCCTGCAACAGCCGGAACGCGATCAGCGTCTCGAAATTGGTCGCGAGGCCGCACAGCGCCGATGCAATCGTGAACGCGAGCACCGACAGCGTGAACAGCCGCACCTCGCCGACCCGACGCGCGAGCCAGCCGGTGAGCGGCACCGCGATCGCGGACGCGACCGAGTACGACGAGATCACCCAGGTGCCTTCGCTCGTCGCGACGCCGAGGCTGCCCGAGATGGTCGGCACCGCGACGTTCGCGATCGACGTGTCGAGCACTTCCATGAAGGTGCCGAGCGCCAGCCCGACGGTGAGCAGCGCGAGTGCGCCGCCGGACAGCGGAGCGGGTTCGGCGGCGGGGGAGGCGGCGGATGCCGTGGTGGCGGACATCGGAATCTCCTAGACGCGGCGCGCGCAAAGCGCACGTCGGGCGTGCACGGCCGAGAACGACGGGAAATACGTGGAGCGGAGCGTATGACGCGTCATCTTCTGCCCAGACAGATAAATAAGCGAACGCTTAACCAAAATGTCGACGCCTCGCGCAGCGTCAGCGGTCCGGCTCGCCGGACGAATCGCACCCGAGGATGCCGGGGCTGTTCGCGATGAAGCGCTGCAGCAGGCCGGTGAGCGTCGCGAGCTCGTCGGCCGAGAAGCCGTCGAGCTGCGCGTTGAGCGCGGTCGCGATCAGCGACGGCAGCGCACGGGCGGCTTCGGCGCCGCGTTCGGTCAGCGTCAGCTCGATCATCCGGCGGTCCTGCTCGCTGCGCGAGCGGGCAATCAGCCCCTTGCGTTCGAGCCGGTCGAGCATTCGGGTCATCGAGCCGCTGTCGTACGACATCTTGCGGGACAACTCGAACGGCGTACGCGCATAACCACGCGACAGCAGCAGGATCACGCCGATCTGCTGCGCGGTGAGGTCGAGCGGCTCGAGCGCGCGATCCATCCGCTCGACGAGCGCCTGCTTCGCCTTCGACAGGTAATAGCCGAGGCTCGTTTCCAGCGCGATGTTCTCGGGATCGTAGAGGCCGCCGGTCATGCGATTGCGCGCGCAGCAATAGTGCCTTGTCGGAAAAACGCGCCCAGTATCTTGAAAATTGATTGCTTAGTCAATATTATTCGAGACTACCAGTTACGACGTGCATGCTGCACTGCCGGAGACTATGTTCTGACCGATTCGCCCGCGCTGCCGGGCACCCGAGGATGTTCGCGATGCTGTTCCTGAAAAATGCCGCCGGCGCGCTGCGCCGCAACCTGACCGATACCGCTCACCATGTGTTTTCCGGGCCGCACCGCGGCTGGAAGATCGCGCTGTACGTGACGATGCTGGTGGTGCCGGGCGGCTCGCTCGCGGCGCTCGGGGTGGCATGGTTCGATCATCGCCGGCAGCGCAACGCGAAGGGGGCACGCAACGGCGAACGCAAGGCGGCGGCCGCCACGGAGCCGTCGTCATGGCGCGCGGCCGCCATCGAACCCGCACGCTGCCACTGACTCACACTCACCGGCCGGCGCCTGCCGGCGAGCGGCGCGCCCCGCGTGCGCCATCCGCCGCAAGCGATCCGTAATGCCCGGTAACCCGGCCTGCCGCGCCGGTAACACATTCCTGTCGCCGCGCACCGTACCCTTTGGGCTGCGCAGCTATCCCGCCGTCAGTTACCATTTGTCCGCCAGCGGCCTGCCGGCCGCATCGCGCGCCCGCGTGCCCATGCCCCGGGCCGCGCCCAGACAGGAATCACACGCATGCCGTACGTCCCATCCCCGCGCGACCGCCGCCCGCTCGCCGCTGCCGTCGCGTTCGCGACGGCCGTGCTGCTCGCCGGCTGCGCCGTCGGGCCCGACTATCACCGGCCCGACACGTCGATCCCCGCCGCATACAAGGAAGCGCCGGCCGGCTGGAAGGTCGCGCAACCCGCCGACCGCGCCGATCGCGGCCCGTGGTGGACGGTCTACAACGATCCGCAGCTCGATGCGCTGATCGGCAAGCTCAACGCATCGAACCAGACCATCGCGCAATCGGCGGCCGCTTACCGGCAGGCGCGCGCGCTCGTCACCGAGGCGCGTGCCGCGTATTTCCCGACCGTCGGGCTCACCGCGTCGGGCTCGCGCGCCCGCACGCCGCGCACGTCGGTGTCGTCGGGTTCGTCGTCGAGTTTCGGCAGCGGCTCGTCCGGCTCGATCAACAACAGCTACAGCGTCGGCCTCGACGCGAGCTGGGAACCCGACCTGTGGGGCAAGGTGAGCCGTACCGTCAGCGCGCAGCGCGCCGGCGAAGCGGCGGCCGCGGCCGATCTCGCGAACGCGCGGCTGTCGCAGCAGGCGCTGCTCGCGCAAACCTATTACCAGCTGCGCACGTCCGATGCGCTGCAGAAGCTGCTCGACGACACCGTGAAGTCGTACCAGCAGTCGCTGACGCTCACGCAGAACCAGTACGCGCAGGGTGTCGCCGCCCGCGCGGACGTGATCCAGGCGCAGACGCAACTGCAGAGCGCGCAGGCGGCGTCGATCGACAACGGCGTCGCACGCGCGCAGTACGAGCATGCGATCGCGACGCTGATCGGCGAACCGGCGTCGACCTTCTCGCTGCCGCCGAATCCGCTCGCGGCCGAGCCGCCGATCACGCCGGTCGACGTACCGTCCGCGATCCTCGAACGCCGGCCCGACATCGCGGCGGCCGAGCGCCGTGCGGCGGCCGCGAACGAGCAGATCGGCGTCGCGATTTCCGCGTTCTTCCCGACGCTCACGCTGTCGGCCACCGGCGGCTTCCAGAGCTCGGTGTGGTCGCAGCTGTTCACGCTGCCGGCACGTTTCTGGACGGTCGGCCCGCAGCTCGCGGCCACGCTGTTCGACGCCGGGCTGCGCGCCGCGCAGACCGACGCCGCGCGCGCGACCTACGACCAGGACGTCGCAGCGTATCGCCTGGCGGTGCTCACCGCGTTCCAGGACGTCGAGGACAACCTCGCGTCGCAGCGCATCCTCGCGCAGGAAATCGACGTGCAGCGGCAGGCCGTCGACAGCGCCGAGCACGCGCTCGCGATCGTCACGAACCAGTACAAGGCCGGCACGGTCGCCTACCTGAACGTGCTGACCGCGCAGACCACCGCGTTCACCGCGCAGCAGAAGCTCGCGACGATCGCCGGGCAGCGGATGGTGTCGTCGGTCGGGCTCGTGAAGGCGCTCGGCGGCGGGTGGAACGTCTCGGAGATGGCGCGCGAGACGGGCGGCGTGGCCGCGCCTGCGCCGGCCAGCGGCGCGGCGGCCGTGCCGGTTGCGCAGAAGTGACGTGAAATGCGCGCGGCGCGCGCGTCAGCGCTGCGCGTCGCCGAAGATCAGCGAAACCTCGTTGTTCCCGATCGGGTGGCCGAGCAGGTTCAGGAGCCCCGCGAGGTTCGCCTGCTGCTCGGGCGCCGAATGCGCAGTACCGCGGAACGATCCCTGGCCGGGGCCGAAGTTGCCGTGGCCGTCGAGAAACAGCGGGCCCTGCGTCGTCGACAGGTCGAGATCGGCGCCGGCCCCCTTCGCCTGCAGCACCGCGCGGTACGAACCGAGCGGCTTCACACGCGACACGCGCGAACTCATCGAGTCGATCGTCACCGTCAGCTGGCCGAACGCGTTGTTGCCGATCAGGCGCCAGTCGCTCCAGCCGAGCCGCACGTCGCCTTGCAGGTCGAGCGTGTTGAACGGCGTGCCGAGCCCCGCGAGCAGCGACGCGGGCACGGCCATCGTGCCCGCCGACAACACCGCGCCGCGCCACGTCGCATCGAGCGTGACCGCATCCGGCATCGCCTCGGTCTGCCGCATGCGCATCTGCACGCGCCCGGTCAGGAGCGGCCAGAAGCCCGTGGTCCATTCGACGCGGCCCGGCAGCAGCGTCGCCGCGCTCTGATCGGCCCCCGGCGCGAGCATCAGCGTGCCCGAACCGTGCCACAGCGACCCGTCCGGATCGACGAGATTCACGTGCCCGCCGGTCGCGCGCGCGAACTGCGGCGCGATCCACGCGGCCGGCGCGAGCGCGACGAGCGTCACCGCCGTCGCCAGTCCGCCCGCCGCGAGCCACGGCAACGCGGCCCCAAGCCGTCTCGACCACGGCCTCATCGGCCGACCGCCACTTGCGTCGTCCACTGCGTCATTTCTGCGTAGACGGTTGCATCACGGCCGTCAGGTCGACCTGGCCGTCGTCCTTCAGCGCGGTGGCATGCGCCTCGCCGACCTGCACCTTGAACTGCCGGCGCGCATCGTCGAGCCACTGCGTCCACGCCGGGAACGACACGTTCTTCATCTGGATCTGCACGCCGTTGCCGACGATCTGTACCTGCGCCCCCTGCAACCCGTGATCGGACAGCGACGCGGTCAGCGCGTCCTTCAGCGCGAGGCCGGTCGGTGCCACGCCTTGCGCGGCGGCCGCCAGCGACTTCGCCTCGTTCGCCTGCGCGGTCATCTGCGCAAGCTCGCGGCGCATCGTCGGCAGCTCGCGCTGGATCCGCGCGCGGCCTTCCTGCGCGGGCGACCACAGCACCGAATACGCGATCGCGACCGCCAGCACGGCGCCGCCCCAACCGAGCAGCATTTTTTCGCGTGGCGAGCGCTCACCCCAGAATTGCGTGAGGGTCTGGTTCAGTTGTTCCGTCTTCATGAGCGGCTCCGGATCGTCCATTTGCCCGTGTTGCTGTCGACTTCGCCGGACAGTCCGTTACGCGCGAGGCGCTGCGTGAAATCGGGATCGACCTTGACCTCCGGCTTGAAGCCGACGTCGAGCCGCCGGTCGTGATAGTCGAGCGACGCGATGCCGTTCAGCGGCAATGCGCCCATCGAGCGCGACAGCCCGCTCGACAGCGCGAGGAAATCGTTCGGCGACAGCTCGCCGGCCGCCAGGCGCAACTGGTCGAGCTGGCGCTGCATCTGCGCGGGCGGATCGAGCACCGTCGTCGTCTTCGGGAACGCGGACAGCAGCGTCTCGGTGATCTGCGCCGACAGCGCATCGCGCTCGCGCGACAGCTTCCACCAGTGCAGGTTCATCCCGATCACCGCCACGCCGAGCGTCGCCGCGGCGAGTGCGAGCGGCACGCGCAGGCGCTTCACCGTCGCGCGATCGAAGCGCCACGGCTGCGATTCGAATTCGAACTGGCACAGGTCGAACTTCTCGGTCAGCGCGCGCCGCGCGAACGCGTCGAACGACAGCGGCGCGGCACCCGGCAGCAGCGCAGCGGCGCCCGACGGCTCGACGTCCGTGCGCTTGACCGACGCGAGCCGCGGCTCCGCGCCCGGCTCGCCGAGTTCGTACAGTTCGACGTCGCCGCCGCCCGCGAGCGCGGCCAGCGTGCCGGCCGCGCGCGTCGCGGGCGCCGCGAAGCCTTCGCCGAGCGCCCCGCGCGCGACCGCGAGTTCGAGGCGCGGCGCCCCGGCCGCGGCCGGCAGCGCGCCGGCCTCGACGAGCACCGGTTCGACCGGCGCCGCGAGGCCGAGCACCGCGGCGACCGCGGTCGGGCGCGGCGGCGGGGCGGCGTCAGCCTCGGCTTCGGCGACGGCCTCGTCGGCCGCCGGCGCCGGATCGGTGACGGCTGCGGCCGCCGCGAGCGGCGGCGGCAGGCAGCGCGTCGCGGGTACCGCGCTCAGGTGCCGGTGGCCGGCCGCCGTGAACGCTTCGCAGATCGTGCGGAACCACGCGCGATCGACGACGGCGAGCACGCGGCGCCCGTCGGGCAGCGCGTCCGGATCGAGCGCGATATGACAGCCGAGCGGATCCTGGATCAGCTGATCCTCGACGATGTTGGGCAGCGCCTGGCGCAGCTTCGGCCCCTTGAGCGGCGGCACGGTCGCGGCCAGCAGCAGCACGTCGCGCGCGGCGACGATCAGCACCGTCGCGTTCGCGCGCGGCAGCAGCGCGAGCGCGGCGCGGCCCGCGCGCTGCACATGGCCGGCCTTGTCGACGAGCGTGAACGGCAGCTCGGGCCACTGCCATTCCTGCAACGGCACGGCAGGCTCGCGCGGCGGCAAAGAAACAATCAACGTGCTCACAAGAGCTCCTCTCCCGAATGGCGTCGTTATAGCTGGTCGCGGATGCGCACGACCCGTGTCGAGTGCGTGGTCGGATCACGATACACGAGCGAGGTGCGATCGACCTCCGCGCGTTCGTGCTGGATCCGGCCATGCACGATGAAATAGCTCGAATTGACGTCGACGAGGCTCGAGTCGAGCGTCACGTTCGGCGGCGCACCGGCGCCGCGCAGCGCGAGCTGCACATCGGCGACGTTGCGGAAAAACACGGTCTCGCGGCGCGACACGAGCGCCTGCGCGGACGACACGCTCATCCCTGGGATCAGCGCCGCGATCACCTCGGCCGGCGCGGTGTTCATGTTCACGGGCGTCGTGGTCGGCAGCACGGTGGCGAACGGGCGCAGCCGCGCGACCATCTCGGGTGTCACGCCGTCGACGTCGAGCAGGCTGTCGACACCCGTCATCATCAGCGGCGCGGGCCCGCGATCGCTGTCGGCAAGGCCAGGCTCGTCGGTGAAGGCCGTGCCCTGCGTGCCGGTGCCCGCTTCCGGCAGGGGCGCGCCCGCCGCGCCGGGCAGCGTCGGCATCTGGAAACGCGTCGCCGAATGCAGCAGGCCCGCGCGCACCTGCAGCGCGATGCGCTTCGCGAACGCGCCGTCGTAGCCGAGTGTCGTCAGCAGGCGCTGGAACGCCTGGACCTGCGTGACGTTCAACTGCAGCACGCCGGGCGCCGGCGACGCCACGAGGTTGCGCAGGTTGAACTTCGCCTGGGCGTCCTCGATCGAGCCGGAGATATAGGTGTCTTCGCCGCCGTCGCCGCCGCCCACGCCGATCTTGCCCATGAAGTCCGACAGTTTCGTCTTCGCGATCGGCACGCCCCAGATGCCGCCGAGGTACGTGATGCCGGGCGCCGTATCGCCTTCGGAGCGCAGGATCATCCGCGTCCAGTCGAGCGCGCCGCGCGCGACCCACTGCGCCTGCGCGATCTCGCGCTGGTTCTCGATGCGGCGGATCTGCACCTGCTGGCGCCACAGCATCCCCGAAACGAGGATCGCCGACAGCGCGACGACCAGCAGCGCGGTGATGATCGCCGCGCCGCGCTGGCGGCCGCGTGCCCGTGCGCGACCGGCAGCACGGGCGGCGGGTGATGAACGGTGAGGGCGCGCGCGCATCGTCATTCCCCGACGAGGAAGATGCGCGTGACCGGCACGCGCAGCGACGTCGCACCGATGCTGACCTGCAGCCCCGTCACCGCGCGCGTCGGCGGCGCGTTGCCGATCTGAGGCACCTTGAGCGCATCGTTGTTCTGCGCGAGCGCGTCGTCGGCCGTCTGCAGGTTGGTGGTCCAGCCCACGCGCGGCACGTACAGCTTCGCGTCGATCGCGCCGACGCCGCCCATCAGCGCGACCCAGCTCCAGCCTTCGACGCTGCTGTCCTTCAGCATGCCGCGCAGCCGGTTCGCGTCGTCGACCGGCGGCGACGCGTAGCGCACGACCCGCCCGCCGGCGATCCGGTAGCGGACCACCTGCAGCCGCGGCGCGACGCCCGGCACCTCGAGTTCGCGGACGATCTGCAGCGTGTTGCCGGCGACGCCGATCGCCGGCTGGCCGGCTTCGTCGTCGGTCGCGGCGAGCCGCGCGTCGATGCGCATCTGGTCGAACATCTGCGCGAACACGCGTTCGTCTTCCATCGCGGCCGCGACCTTGTCGCGACCGCGCATGATCTGGTCGAGCCCGCGCCACGCGAGGATCGCGACCACCGCGAGGATCGCGATCGCTATCATCAGCTCGATCAGCGTGAAGCCGCGGGCGGGGCGGGCGAACGGGCGTCGCATCGGCGCGTCAGAGCGGACGGCTGGTTTCATTCGCGACCACCGTCACCATCTGCGCGAGCACGCCGGCATGCCCGGGCGTGCTCACCGAAATCCGGACGCGCCGGAACACCGGGTTGGGCGTGGTGCTCACGCGCTGCGTGCAGACGAGCTGCACGTTGCCTTGCGAGCAGTCGAAACTCTGTTCGCCGATCTCCGGCCACGCATGCGTGAGCCGCATCTGCGCGAGCGCGTTGTCGGCGCTCCAGCCGGCGAGCAGCCGGCGATGAAGATCGGAGGCGTTGGTCGCCATCGTCCCGACCGCGCGGATCGACGCGGCGAGCGCGACCGCGATGATCGCGAGCGCGACCAGCACCTCGATCATCGTGAAACCGCGCGCCGCTGAACGTCCCGTGCAGGGACGCATCGCGGGAGCGGGGGAAGGGGAGAAGAACGGCCGGCGATGCATCGTCATTGCACCTCGTAGCGGCCGTTGCCGGTGCCAACGATCGTCGCGCTGCCGGCGGCCGAATGCAGCGTCACGCGCACCGGCGTGTCGATGCTCTCGGTGCCGAACACGACGCGGCTCGCGCGCGTGTCGGACCCCGGATAGTCGATGTCGGCGCCCGTGACGCCGCCGTCCCAGTCACGCGGGCGCAGCAGGTCGTCGCGCAGCGTGCGCCAGCCGTCGGGCGAGCTCACGTCGAAACGGAAGCCGTGCGCGGTCGGCTGCCATGCGATCGGCCGGGCACGCACCTGCGCCTCGTCGCCGGCGGTCTCGAACAGCAGCGCGATGCGCTGCGCTTCCTCGCGCAGGTCGGTACGCGGATTACGCGTGAGCGACAGCGACGCGAGCGACACGAGCAGGCCCGCGATTACCAGCACGACCAGCATTTCGAGCAGCGTGAAGCCGCGCTGCGGCGCCCGCACGCCATCCGCGCGCGCCGGGGCCCGGCGCACACGGCAGCCGCGCCCGAAGCGGGAAGTCGTGCGGATGGCGAGCATGGGGATCAGAAAAAAGAGACGTCGGGCCGGTCAGCGAGCGCTTATTGCCACGAACCGATGTCGGTATCGTTGCCTTCGCCGCCTTCCTTGCCGTCGGCGCCGTAGCTGAACACGTCGATCTCGCCGTGCACGCCCGGGTTCAGGTACTTGTACCCGTTGCCCCACGGATCGTTCGGCAGACGCTCGAGATAGCCGCCGTCCTTCCAGTTGTTCGGGATCGGATCGGTGGACGGCTTCTGGATCAGTGCGTTCAGGCCCTGATCCTGGGTCGGGTAGCGGCCGTTGTCGAGACGGTACAGCTTGAGCGCCTGCATGATCGTGCCGATGTCCTGTTTCGCGGCGATGCGGCGCGCCTCGTCCGGGCGGCTCATGATCTTCGGCACGATCAGCGCCGCCAGGATCCCGAGGATCGCGACCACCACCATGATCTCGATCAGCGTGAAACCGCGCTGACGACGCACGGCCGCGTTGCGGCGAGTGATCCACGTTTGCATGACTGACTACCTCTTTCCAAAAAATGTCGTTGGTTGAGTGACGTTTCCGAAACAACCGGGTCAGGTCCCTGCGGGACTGCTGCGCCGATTGCGCCGGGCGCGGAGCACGCATTGTAAGGCGCGCATTGCCGAGGGCTTTCACCCAACGCAAATTTCACATACATCCGTACAATAGCGCGCATGAACGCGCTCTCGATCCGGATCCTCTCCCTAGCCCTCTTCGCGGGTTTGTGCGCGACGGCCACCTACTGGGTCGTCACGCTGTCAGCCCGTGAAGCGCCGCTGCCCGCCGCCGCCGCGCGGCTGCCGATCCGTACCGAGGACGCCGCGGCGCTCTTCGGCGGTCAGCTCGACAAGAATCCCGTGCAGGACATCCACCTGTTCGGCATCCTCTCGCTCGATCGCGGTGCCGCCGCGATCGTCGGCGTCGGCGGCGAACCGCCGCGCGCCGTGTCGCTCGGCGCGGAGGTCACGCCCGGCGCGAAGCTCGCCGAGGTCCGCCCGCGTTCGATCGTCGTCGACCGCAACGGCGCCCGCGCCGAAATCCAGCTGCCGGCGAACACGCCGTCCCCCGCGATCTACATGCGCTGAACGTCCGGTGACGGCCGGCACGGCCGTTACTGCACCATGTTGTTCAGCTCGATGATCGGCAGCATCACGGCCAGCACGATCACGAGCACGATGCCGCCCATCGCCAGGATCAGGAGCGGCTCGAGCAGGCTCGTCAGGAACATCGTGCGGCGCTCGAGCTCGCGCGCTTCGCCTTCGGCCGCGCGATCCAGCATCGTCGTCACGTCGCCCGTCGCCTCGCCGGAACGGATCAGGTGCACAAGCACCGGCGGAAACGTCTTCACGTTGTTCAGCGCGCGCGACAGCGCGGAGCCTTCGCGCACGCGCACGATCGCGTCGTCGATGTTCGCGCGCATCGCGCGGTTCGACAGCGTCTCGCCGGCCGCCTGCAACGCGCGCAGGATCGGCACGCCGGCGGCGGTGAGGATGCCGAGCGTGCTCGCGAACCGCACCGTGTTGTAGCCGCGCACGAGCTTGCCCGCGAGCGGCGCGGTCAGCACCCAGCGGTCGAAGCGCAGCCGCGGGCCGTCGCGCGACAGCGTCGCCTTCACGAACCACACGACGAGCACGACCGCGATCAGGATCGCCCACCACCAGTGCCGCACGAAATCCGACAGCGCCATCATCACGATCGTCAGCACGGGCAGCTGCTGCTTCGTGCTCGCGAACACGTTGACGACCTGGGGCACGACATAGCTCAGCAGGAACGTGACGATGCCGAATGCGATCAGCGTGACGATCCCCGGATACGTGAACGCCAGCAGGATCTTCTGCTTCAGCGCGTTGCTCTGCTCGATGTAGTCGGCGAGGCGCGACAGCACGATGCCGAGCTTGCCGGTATGCTCGCCCGCGGCGACGAGCGCGCGATAGATTTCCGGGAAGTCGCGCGGATGCTGGCCCAGCGCATTCGCGAGCGAATGCCCGCCGAGCACCTCGGCGCGGATCGCGGCCATCAGTTCGCGGATGTAGTCGCGCTCGGCCTGCTCGGTCAGCACGCCGAGCGCCTCGTCGAGCGGCAGCCCCGCGATCAGCAGGCTCGCGAGCTGGCGCGTGAGGATCGCCTGTTCGCGCTGCGACAGCTTGCGGCCGAACGCGAGCCGCTGCGAGCGCGCCCCGCGCGTCGCGCTGGCGGCCGGCTCGACCACGAGCGGCGTCAGCCCCTGCGTACGCAGCTGGCCGCGCGCGGCACGCGCGCTGTCGGCGTCGATGACGCCCTTTTGCGCGCGTCCCGCCGAATCGATTGCTTCGAAACGGAATGCCGGCATCGCGCTATGCGCCTCCCGTCACGCGCAACACTTCCTCGAGCGACGTCGCGCCGGACGCGAGCCAGCGCTCGGCGTCGTCGCGCAGCGTGCGCATCCCTTCCGCACGACCGGCGGCGAGAATCTCCGCGTCGGCCGCGTTGCGGTGGATCAGCGAGCGGATCGACTCGTCGACCAGCAGCAGTTCGTATACCCCGCGCCGGCCCGAATAACCCGAATGCCCGCACTTGTCGCAGCCGACCGGATGCCACACGGTGCGGCCTTCTTCCTGGCGTTCTTCCTTGCAGACGGGGCAGAGCTGGCGCACGAGCCGCTGCGCGAGCACGCCGAGCAGCGACGACGCGAGCAGGTAGGGCTCGACGCCCATGTCGGTCAGGCGCGTGACGGCCGATGCCGCATCGTTCGTGTGCAGCGTCGCGAGCACGAGGTGGCCCGTCAGCGACGCCTGCACCGCGATCTGCGCGGTTTCGAGGTCGCGGATTTCGCCGATCATGATCACGTCCGGATCCTGGCGCAGGATCGAGCGCAGCGCACGGGCAAAGGTCATCCCGATCCGCTCGTTCACCTGCGTCTGGCCGATGCCGCCGAGGTCGTATTCGATCGGGTCCTCGACGGTCATGATGTTGGTCGTCGCGGTTTCGAGCCGCGACATCGACGCATACAGCGTGGTCGTCTTGCCCGAGCCGGTCGGGCCCGTGACGAGCACGATGCCGTGCGGGCGCGCGATCAGCTTGTCGAATTGCACGAGCGTGTCGCGGCCCATCCCGAGCGCTTCGAGGTTCAGCCGCTGCGCATCCTTTTCCAGCAGACGCAGCACCGCACGCTCGCCGTGCCCGGTCGGCAGCGTCGACACGCGCACGTCCACCGGCCGGCCGCCGACACGCAGCGTGATGCGGCCGTCCTGCGGCAGGCGCTTCTCGGCGATGTCGAGCTGCGCCATGATCTTGATCCGCGAGATCAGCGCACCGTGCAGCGCCTTCTTCGGCCGCACGACGTCACGCAAGGTGCCGTCGACGCGAAAGCGCACGACGGAAGCGTTCTCGAACGGCTCGATGTGGATGTCCGACGCCTGTTCGCGCGCCGCTTGCGTGAGCAGCGCGTTGATCATCCGGATGATCGGCGCATCGTCTTCCGATTCGAGCAGATCCTCGACTTCGGGGATGTCCTGCATCAGCCGCGACAGGTCGACTTCGCCTTCGACCTCGCCGACCACCTGGGCCGCGCTGCCGTCCTGGCGCGCGTACGCGTGGTTGATCGCCTGCGCGAGCTCGTCGGCCGGCACGCGATGCACGGAGATCGAGCCGAAGTTGCGCGCGATCTCCGCGAGCGCGGCATCGCTCGTGCGTTCGCTGATCCACACCTCGAGCGTGTCGTCGAGCTGGTGCGCGATCAGCACCTGGCCGCTCTTCGCGAAGCCGTACGGCAGCAGCCGCGCGGCGAGCGGCGACGGCGGCTGGCGTTCGCCCGGCGCGCCGTCGTGGGCGGAAGACGCGAGCACGTCGCTCACTTCGACGCTCCCGACGGGGCCGTGGGTGCCGTCAGCGGCTGTTGCTGCATCTGCTGCTGCGGGACGGCTTGCGGCTGGACGGCCGGTTGCTGTTGCGACGGCTGTTGGGGCACGGGCTGCTGGCCCTGCTGCTGGCGGCGCATCTTCGTCAGGTCGAACAGGTTCAGCGCCGAACCGCCTTCGCCCGGGCCGATCGGCATCGGCGGGACGACCGGATCGTCCTTGTCGCGGATCACGTTGTTGTCCGACTTGTACGCACCCGTCACGCCCTGGATGTAGTCGTAGCGGTTCGACGAGATCGCCTGCGCGGTCTGCCGGTCGTTGATGATCACCGGGCGCAGGAACACCATCAGGTTGGTTTTCGCGCGCACCTTCGATTCGGAACGGAACAGCTGGCCGATCCACGGGATGTCGCCGAGCAGCGGCACTTTGCTGTTCGACACCTGGTAGTTGTCCTGCATCAAGCCGCCGAGCACGATGATCTCGCCGTTGTCGGCCAGGATCGTCGACTGGATCGAGCGCTTCGTGAAGGTCGGGCCGGTCTGCGCGGTCGTGGTGCCGGCGACCACCGCCGAATCCTCGGTATAGAGCTGCAGCTTGAGGATCCCGCCGTCGGTGATCTGCGGCTTCACGTGCAGCGTCAGGCCGACGTCGCGACGGTCGTAGGTATTGAACGCGTTGTTCGTGTTGCCGCTCGTCAGGTTCGAATACGAGCCCGTCGCGATCGGCACGTTCTGGCCGACGACGATCTTCGCTTCCTCGTTGTCGAGCGTGATCAGGTTCGGTGTCGACAGCACGTTCGCGTCGCTCACGCCCGAGAAATACTGCAGCAGTGCACCGAGCCCCTGCACGCCGAACATGTTGTGCAGCCAGCCGATGTTGAGCCCCTGCTGGAGGACGTTCGGCAACTGGCCGAGACCCTGCACACCGCCGGTCGCAAGCGCACCCGACACCCCGAGGATGTTGCCGCTGCCCCCCGCACCCGAAAGGCCGGACACGAAGTTCGTACCGCCCAGAAAATTGCCGTTCGCGATCTGCCACTGGATGCCGAGGTTGCCCTGGGACGTCGAGTTCAGCTCGACAATCAGCGCCTCGATATAGACCTGCGCGCGCCGCGCGTCGAGCTGGTCAATCACCGAGCGCAGGTTGCGGTAGACCGGATCCGACGCGGTGATGATCAGCGAGTTGGTCGCCGAATCGGCCTGGATCATCCCGCCCGGCTGGTTGTCGTCGCCGCTCTTGTCCTTGTCGCCGCCAAGCAGGCCGCCCGTGCCGAGGCCCCCGCCTTGCGACGAGCCTCCGCCGTACGACGACGAAGACGAACCGCCGAGGCCGCCCGACGGCAGCGGCGGGGTGCCGGACGTGCCGGTCGAGAAGTTGCCGCTCGACGACGAGCCGCCCTGGTTGAACGCGCTCGCGTCGTTCGACGTCGCCGACGCGCCGGTTTCGCCGCCGCCCTTGCCGAGCATGCCGCGCAGCGTCTTCGCCAGCTTCACCGCATCGGCGTTGCGCAGCGGCACGACGTGCATGTTGCCGGGCACCGCGCTCGGCGCGTCGAGCTGCTGCACGAGGCGCTTCGCGGCCGCGAGGCGCGACGCGCTCGACGCACGCAGCAGCAGCGAGTTGGTCCGCGGGTCGGCCGTGACCGACACCTTCAGCGTCGCGTCGCTGTTGCCGATCGCACCCGGGTCGAGCATTTTCTGCAACTGCGCGGCGAGGTCGATCGCGTTCGCGTTGCGCAGCGGCACGACCTGCACCTGCGCGCCCGCGGCGCTGTCGACGCCGGCGATGATCTGCGCGATGCGCCGCACGTTGTCCGCGTAGTCGGTGACGACGATCGTGTTGTTCGCCGGGTAGGCCGTCACCGTGTTGTTCGGCGAGATCAGCGGCCGCAGCACGGGCAGCAGGTTGTTCGCCGATTCGTTGTGCAGCTCGAACACCTGCGTGATCACCTGGTCGCCGCGCGCCTGCGGCGCGTTGCCGACGTAGGTCGGCACGCCCTGCAGCTTCGCGTCGGCCTCGGGCACGACCTTCAGCACGCCGTGATCCTGCACGAGCGCAAAGCCCTGCATCCGCAGCGCCGACTGCAGCGTCTTCAGCGCCTGGTCTTCCGGCACCGGCCGTTCGGCCACGAGATTGAGCTGCCCCTTCACGCGGGGGTCGACGATGATGGTCTTGCCGGTTGCGGCGCCGATCGCCTTGGCGACCTGGTCGATATCCGCATTCACGAAGTTGAGCGTGACCTGAGCGTAGGCGGCCTGCGAGACGATGATGCCGGCGACGATCAGGGTCGTGGCGACGCGCCGCATAACGAAGCGATTTCTTGTCATGGATGAATGGGTCGATGCCGGCTCAGGCCACTTCCGGCGGTAGTGCTGGGATCCAAGTCCTAAAGAGGCGACATTAGCAGTTTTTCATGTCCGAAATATCACATTGACCCGAGGACTGTCTCACATACGACAGTATTCCTGACGTATGTATGCGAGATGTAAGATTTCGCGTTTGCTGCCGTTTGTTCGTCTCCGTCATCATTTCAGGATGGATTGAAACGAAAATGCGGTATAACCCGGCATGCGGCGCCGCGCTTGCCGCAACGCGACCGGCTGCCGGTATGATACGAGCGTCGCATTGCATATCGCGCGAATTCCGTTGCGGCCGCGGGTTTTCCCGCCCCCATTTTCTGCACTTTTCGATCAATGAACAGACGGTTCGTTTCGATCGCGTTGATGATCGCCGCCGGCGCATGTTTCGCCAGCGCGAACGCTCGCGCGGACTGTTTCGACGAGGCGGCAAAATATCAGCAGGTCAATCCGCTGATCCTGCGCGCGATCGCGTGGCAGGAGTCGCGCAACCGGCCCGGCGCGCTGAACAAGAACACGAACGGCTCGGTCGACTACGGCCTGATGCAGATCAATTCGATCCACCTGCCGACGCTGTCGCGCTACGGGATCGGCCGCGATACGCTGATGGAGCCGTGCAAGAACGTCTACATCGCCGCGTGGCATCTCAAGCAGAAGATGAACCGCTACGGCAACACGTGGCAGGCGGTCGGCGCCTATCATTCGGAAACACCGTCGCTGCGCGACAAGTACGCGCGGCAGATCGCCGCCATCCTGACGCAGTGGAAATTGCTGCCGCCGCAGCCGTGACCCGGCGCCGTACCGGCCGGCCGGCGCGCGTTTGATGCACAATGCGGGCTCACGCCGCGAATTTGCCCCGGCGCCCGGCTCCGGCCGATGGCGCGCCGACCGGGCCGCCGCGGCCGCTTTTTCAATTTTTCCGTTGGTGCGTATCGCTATGAATCCGGCTATGAACCAGCCGTTGCCCGTCACCGTGCTGTCCGGTTTCCTCGGCGCCGGCAAGACCACGCTGCTCAACCATGTCCTCGCGAACCGCGCGGGCCTGAAAGTCGCCGTGATCGTCAACGATCTCGCAGCGGTCAACATCGACGCCTCGCTCGTGCGTGACGCGCAGGCGCTGTCGCACGTCGAGGAACGCCTCGTCGAGATGTCGAACGGCTGCATCTGCTGCACGCTGCGCGACGACCTGCTCGTCGAGATCCGCACGCTCGCGTCCGAAGGCCGCTTCGATGCGATCATGATCGAATCGACCGGTATCGCGGAGCCGATGCCGATTGCCGAGACCTTCACGTTCGTCGACGACGACGGCACGTCGCTGTCCGCGATCGCGCGGCTCGACACGCTCGTCACCGTGGTCGACGCGTACAACTTCCTCCGCGACTACGGCTCGGACGATGCGCTCGCAACCCGCGGCATCGCCGCCTCGGAGGAGGACGACCGCACGCTCGTCGAGCTGCTGATCGAGCAGATCGAATTCTGCGACGTGCTGGTGATCAACAAGGCCGACCTCGTCGGCGCCGACGAGCTCGCCCGCCTGCAGCACATCCTCGCGCGACTCAACCCGCGCGCGCACCAGGTCGTGTCGACGTTCGGCAACGTGCCGCTCGACGAAGTGCTGAACACGGGCCGCTTCGATTTCGACGAGGCCGCGAACGCGCCGGGCTGGCTCGCCTCGCTCGATCACGATCATGATGAGCACGTCGAAGACCATGACCATGACCACGACCCTGCGCATCCGCACGTGCACGGCGAAGCCGACGAATTCGGCATCGGCAATTTTGTTTACCGCGCGCGCCGGCCGTTTCATCCGGCGCGGCTCTGGGCGCTGCTGCACCAGGAGTGGCCGGGCGTGCTGCGCAGCAAGGGCTTCTTCTGGCTCGCGACGCGCAACGACATCGCGGGCTCGCTGTCGCAGGCGGGCGGCGTCTGCCGGCATGGCCCGGCAGGTCTGTGGTGGGCCGCGCAGGATCGCGCGGAATGGCCGGACGACGACGAACTGCTCGCGGAAATCCGCGCCGAATGGCACGGCGATCTCGACGATCGCGCGGTGGGCGATCGCCGGCAGGAACTCGTGCTGATCGGCATCGCGCTCGACGCGGATGCATGGCGCGAGAAACTCGATGCGTGCCTGCTGACCGATGCGGAATTCGCGCTCGGCGCCGCAGGGTGGACGGAGCTGTTCGACGATCCGTTCCCGGTGTGGGATATCGATTCGCACGACGACGACGATCACGGCGACACGCAGATCCTGCATCGTTCGTAACAACCGTTAAATCTTGCAAATACGTCGTGAAGTGTGGCGAAAATGCCGCGCGCGCCCAACAAAAAACCCGCCGAAAGGCGGGTTTTTCCTGGAACAGGCGCTGGTTTAACGCTTGTTGACGGCGTCCTTGAACGCCTTGCCAGCCGTGAACTTGACCGTCTTGGCTGCCGGGATCTTGATGGTTTCGCCCGTCTTCGGGTTGCGGCCCGTACGTGCTGCGCGCTTGCCCGAACCGAAGCTGCCGAAGCCGATCAGCTGAACCGCATCACCCTTCGACACGGCCTTCTTGATGACTTCGAGCAGCGTGTCCAGCGTTTCGCCGGTTTGAGCCTTGCTGGCGCCCGTTTGGGCGGCGACGGCGTCGATCAGTTCCTGTTTGTTCATTAAGGTTCCTTTATCAGGTTAGGTTGACACGAACAGCGCGAACGCGCCGATTATACGTGCGCGAACCGTGCCGTCGAGAGTCAGACTCCGACGACACAGCGCCGAATCCTGGCCCCGCAGGTCGGCCCCCGGCATGCCGAAGACCGCCCCGCAGAACGGCGCTTGCTATGATAGCGCAGCGCAAACCCAATAACGACAAGGGTTTCAAAGATTTTCATCGGTATTTCGCCGAATGAATCATCGACTGCACGTTTTTTGACCAGCGCCAACCGGACAGGATACGCAGTGCGGTCCGCCCGTGCGCCGCCCCGTTGGCTTTTTCCAACGGCGCGCCGGCCCAGTCCGCGCAATCCCTTGCCAGGCTTGGCTGCCACGTTTTTTGTTTCGCATGACCGACCGACTTGTTCCCGCCACGTTCGCCATCCGCGACGACGGCACGCTCGTGTCGCCCGAGTTCGGCGACATCTATCACAACGTCGCGGGCGCGCTCGCGCAGGCGAACCACGTGTCCGTCGCGGGCAACCGGCTGCCGGCGCGCTGGCAAGGCCGCCGCACGTTCACGATCGTCGAGACGGGGTTCGGCACGGGCGCCAACTTCCTCGCGACCTGGGCTGCGTGGCGCGAGGATCCCGCACGCTGCGAGCGGCTGCATTTCGTGTCGGTCGAGAAGCATCCGTTCTCGCGCGACGACTTGCGCCGCGCCGCATCGCACATGGTTGCGCAGACAACGACATCGGCGGACGTCGACGCGCTCGCCGATGCGTGGCCGACGCTCGTGCCGGGTCTGCACCGGCTCGAATTCGACGACGGGCGGGTCGTGCTCACGCTCGTGTTCGGCGATGCGCTCGCGATGCTGCCGAAACTCGTCGCGCGCGCCGATGCGTTTTATCTGGACGGTTTCGCGCCGGCGAAAAACCCGGACATGTGGTCGGCCGACGTGTTCCGCGCACTCGGACGTCTCGCCGCCGAAGACGCGACGTTCGCGACGTATTCGAGTTCGGGCGTCGTGAAACTGGCGCTCACCGACGCGGGTTTCACGTATCGCAAGGTCGACGGGTTTGCCGGCAAGTTCGTGATGCTCGCCGGCGAATACGCGCCGCGCTGGCAGATGCGCCGCCACGAGCCGCCGCGTGCGCTGCCGGTCGACACGCGCCGCGCGATCGTCATCGGTGCGGGCCTGGCGGGCTGCGCGGTCGTCGAACGCCTCGCCGCGCGCGGCTGGGAGGTCACGCTGATCGAGCGGCACGACCGGATCGCGAGCGAGGCGTCGGGCAATCCGGCCGGCGTATTCCATCCGCTGATGACCCGCGACGACAACGTCGCAAGCCGGCTCACGCGCGGCGGCTTCCTGCACGCGATCGCACGCTGGCGCGCGCTCGAACGCGCGGGCCATGCATTCGCGCGCAGCACGCGCGGCATGATTCATCTTGCCGAATCGGCCGATGACTTCGCGCGGATGCGCGCGGCCTTCGACGCGCTCGGCGTGCCGCCGGACTATGCGCGGCTGCTGAACGTCGACGAAGCGCGCGCGCGCCTGTCGCTGCCGGTCGCGCACGGCGGCCTGCTGTTTCCGCACGGCGGCGCGGTGCGGCCGGCCGAGTTGTCCACCGCGCAGTGCGCGGCGGCCGGTGAGCGCGTGCGGATCCTGACACGCACCGAAGTCGCGCGGCTCGAACGGCACGGCGCCGACTGGCGCGCGCTCGACGCCGCCGGCCGGACGCTCGCGCAAGCGCCGGCCGTCGTGCTCGCGAATGCCGGCGACGCCGCGCGCCTCGCCGGGCTGCAGCATGTCGCGCTGCAACCGGTGCGCGGCCAGCTCACGTTGCTGCCCCCCGGCAGCACGGCACCGCTGCCGTGCCCGGCGATCGGCGACGGTTACGCGGTACCGCTCGACGACGGCACGCTGCTGATCGGCGCAACGTTCGAGCCCGACGACGTCGATCCCGCGATGCGCGCGGCCGGTCACGCCGAAAACCTCGAGCGGGTCCGGCGCCTGCTCCCGGGCCTGATCGGCGACGCGCCCGGCGTCGGCGCACTGCGCGGCCGCGTGGCGTTCCGCTGGGTCGTCGGCGATCGTCTGCCGCTCATCGGCCCGCTCGCGGACGAAGCGCACGCGCTCACCCACGCGAAGGCGCTGAGCGGTGCGCAGGCGCGCGACCTGCCGCGCATGCCCGGACTCTACGGCGCATTCGGCTTCGGTTCGCGCGGCCTCGTATGGGCGGCACTCGGCGCCGAACTGATCGCATCGCAACTCGAAGGCGAGCCGTGGCCGCTCGAACGCGAACTCGCCGATGCCGTCGACCCCGCACGCTTCCTGATCCGCGCGCTGCGCGCCCGACAGGTGGGCGCGACCAACTGACGCGCCGCGCATCCGCATCCACATCACAGTGATCGCAGTTCGTCGCGCGATGTTATCCACGTTCACCTGTGGATAACCGCGCGGAATCCGCGCGCACTTCGTGTGCAATCACAGTGGACGTAAACTGGGCAACTCGGCACAGCTGGGAGACGGCCCGAAAGTTGCTCAATCGAAACTTCTGTGCACGAACAGCCTGTGCAACGGGTTATGGACTCTCCAACACCTTGATCCGTCGACGTAAACCGAAGTTATCCACAGAACTGTGCGCGCCTTGTTAACTTCTACTACGTATATATACAAGTAAACCTTTGAACCCAAAGGCAAGCCCGCCCGCTGGACGGCCTGTCTGCCAGGCAATCGGTTCCAGACCGAAAAAGCTGTGGCACAATCGGTTTCCTTCGCGTTCATCCGGCCAGGCGCCGGACATGCTTCAATGGAACGGTCGGCACGATTTCGAATCTGAATCTTCGAGACTGCGCAGTCCGTTCACACACCAGGCCGACAATCCAGATCGGCATACCTGAACGACATCGCCGCCGAATGGCGGAACAGGCGGATCCCATGTCCCGCCGTCGTCGACACAACAATCACATTCGGGGCGATACCCGGCCGGCGCGCATCCATTTCTGACGCTTGACCCTGTGTCGCTGGCGGTCGCTTCCAAAGGAGAAGTCACCACGATGAAGTCGGCGTTTTCATTCCTGCCCAACTGGCCGCTCACGCCGGATGCCGTGTTCTGGGCCGGGCTCGCGCTGTTCGCGGCCGGCCTGTGTGGCGAACTGTGCTATCGCGCATGGCGGCTGCCGCGCATCACCGGTTATGCGGTGATCGGTCTCATCGCCGGATCGTTCGGATTCGGCGTGATCGATGCCAGCACCGACGAAACCTCGCGGCTGCTGATCGACGTCGCGCTCGGCCTGCTGCTGTTCGAGCTCGGCAGCCGTCTCGACCTGCGCTGGATCCGGCGCAATCCGTGGCTCGTCGCGTCGAGCCTCGCCGAAGCCACGCTGACGTTCGTGCTGGTGCTGTTCGTGATGCTGGCGCTCGGTGTGTCGGGGATGGTCGCGCTCGTGCTGTCGGCGATCGCGATCGCGACGTCGCCATCGATGGTGATCCAGCTGAAGACCGAACTGCGCGCGGAGGGGCAGGTGTCGCAACGCCTCATCACGCTCACCGCGCTCAACAGCGTCTATGCGATCGTGCTGACCAAGCTCGTGACGAGCTGGCTCCACCAGGAAGCGTACGGCAACGTTTTCGCGACGATCCTGCAGCCGCTCTACCTGCTCGCCGGGTCGTTCATCGTCGCGTATCTCGTCGCGCGTTCGTGCAATTTCCTGTTCCGTCACATGACGTCGACGATGCGCGACGAGCATTCGTTCGTCGCGCTGTTCGGGCTCGTGATGCTCGCGATCGCGGTGGCCCAGGCACTGAAGCTGTCGACGCTGCTCACGCTGCTGCTCGCCGGCATCATCGTGAAGAACCTCGAGGCGCGTCCGCAGCTGTGGCCCGAGCATTTCGGCACGGCCGGCTGGCTGCTGACGGTGATCCTGTTCGTGCTCACGCTCACGTCGTTCACGTGGGGCGACATCGCGCTCGGCGGGTTGCTCGCGATCGTGCTGATCGTTACGCGGCTCGTCGCGAAGCTGGCCGGTGTCGTCGCGTTCGCGAAGCCGAGCGGCATCGGGATGAAGCAGGGCATCGCGCTCGGCATCGCGCTCACGCCGATGTCCGCGCTGTCGTACCTGCTCGTCGACGACACCTACCAGCTCTATCCGAATTTCGACCCGCACCTGCGCGCGATCGTGATGTGCACGATCGTGATCCTGCAGCTCGTCAGCCCGTTCATCGTCTACCGCTGCCTGTCGGCGGTCGGTGAGCGCAGCGACAGCAACTGATTCCGGAACCTGCCATGGCACTCGAAACCTTCGTCAATTCCGAGCCGTTCACGTTCGGCGTCGAACTGGAGATCCAGGTCGTCAACACGCACAACTACGACCTGACCAAAGCGGCATCCGACCTCATGCGCCTGATCCAGGGCGAGACCTTTCCGGGCAACATCACGCCGGAAATCACCGAGAGCATGATCGAGCTGTCGACCGGCATCTGCCATTCGCACGAGCAGGCGGTGAGCGAGCTGCACGCGATCCGCGACGTGCTCGTGAAGGCGGCCGACCAGCTCAACGTCGGGCTGGCCGGCGGCGGCACGCATGCGTTCCAGCAATGGAGCGACCGGCAGATCTACGATGCGCCGCGCTTCCAGTACATCTCCGAACTGTACGGTTATCTGGCCAAACAGTTCACCGTGTTCGGCCAGCACGTGCATATCGGCTGCCCCGATCCCGACAGTGCGCTGTTCCTGCTGCACTCGATGTCGCGCTTCATTCCGCACTTCATCGCGCTGTCCGCGTCGTCGCCGTTCGTACAGAACGTCGACACCGGCTTCCATTCGGCACGCCTGAATTCGGTGTTCGCGTTCCCGCTGTCGGGCCGCGCGCCGTTCGTGCTGACCTGGGACGGCTTCGAGGAGTACTTCACGAAGATGGTGAACACGGGCGTCGTCAATTCGATGAAGGACTTCTACTGGGACATCCGCCCGAAGCCCGGCTACGGGACGATCGAGGTGCGCGTGATGGACACGCCGCTGTCGGTCGACCGCGCGGCGGCGATCGCCTGCTACATCCAGACGCTCGCACGCTACCTGCTGACCGACCGGCCGCTGAAGCTGTCGGAGGACGACTACCTCGTCTACACGTTCAACCGTTTCGAGGCGTGCCGCTTCGGGCTCGAGGGCACCTGCGTGAATCCTCAGACGGGTGAGCGCCGGACCATCGCCGAAGACATCCTCGACACGCTCGACCGGATCGCGCCGCATGCGGCCGCGCTCGGTTCGCGCGCGGCGCTCGACGAGATCGGTGCGCTGGCCCAGGCGCGCGTGAACGACGCATCGTGGTTGAGAACCGTTTTCAAACAGGAAAAATCGCTCAACGAGACGGTCCGCCAGCAGTGCTTACGTTGGCGCGAGTGAAAAAATGTTTTGCAGATTACGGGGTCGACCGCAAAGCAATTCGCTGAGCGAAGGTTGAAGGAGCGCTGAGGGGCGGTTGACGCAGGTCAATGGCGAAATCGTTTGCAGGTTTCCTCCAAATCTGTGGATAACCCGATATTCCGCTGCAAAGTCAACGGACTGCCGAACGGATAACCCGGTGGACGGCAAGCTGGTGGCGGCTTGCCGGGCGGCGGGGGAAAATGCTTGCCGGTCCGGCCACGCGGATTGGAGAATATCCGCGCACAAGGTTTTTCGGTCTTATTCAGCCGTTATCCACAGAATGAAGGGGATAACTTAGCTGTGCGATTTTCCGCTCTCGCTTAGAATGTCGGCTTTGCGGACACCGGAACGATGCGTGTCTTACCGGTCGCCGCGAACGCGACCGCCGCGTGTGCCCTCGCGACGGCCGTGTCGGGTGCGTGCGGTTTCGCGCACCTCTTCTGGGACAGAGATTCGATCTCCACACTACGGCTGCCCGGGATGACGGGTGGCGGCAAAGCGAAAAGACTATGAGCGAAGGCGTTTACGGGAATCAGGCTTCGGGACGTGTGACCCACAGCCTGCTGCGGTTGAGTACGGCCATGCGAAGCCAGGCATGGGATTGGGCGGAAGGCGCTGGCCTCACGCCGACGCAGGGCGAGATTCTCGTGCTGCTGCTGCAACGCAAGGGCCCGATGCGGCTCGGCGAGATCGCGCGCGAGACGCAGCTGACCGCGGCGACCACGAGCGATGCGGTCAGCACGCTCGAGACGAAGGGGCTCGTCGAGAAGCGCCGCGCGCTGGACGACGGCCGCGCACTGGCCGTGCGCCTGTCGGCCCGTGGCCGTACGGCCGCGAAGAAGGCGCTGCAATGGCCTGAATTCCTGACGAAAGCCGTCGGCAAGCTCGGCGCGGACGAGCAGGGCGCACTGTATCGCGCGCTGCTGAAGACGCTGCGCGAACTCCAGGTGGCCGGTGCGACGCCGCCGCAGCGCATGTGCTTGACGTGCGCCCACTTCCAGCCGTCGAAGGCGTCGAAGAAGGCGGCCGCCGCGCACTACTGCGCGGCGCTCGACCTGACGCTCGCCGACAGCGATCTGCGTCTCGACTGCTCGGTGCAGGAAGAAGCCGACGCGGCGACGCAGAAGAAGACCTGGAAGATTTTCGCCGGCTGACGTCCGTCGATCGACCGGGAGGCCGATGATGAACGCAGAAGTCGTGGCGATCCGCCACGTGCACTTCGAGGATCTCGGGAGCTTCGAGCAGGTGCTCGGCGAACGGGGCCGGCGGGTGCGCTACGTCGACGTCGGGTCGTCGCGCTTCGAGGTGCTCGATGTACTCGAGCCGTCGCTTCTCGTCGTGCTCGGCGGGCCGCTCAGCGTGTACGACGACGCGCAGTATCCGACGATCGCGCCGCTCGCGGCGCTCGTGCGCACGCGCATCGACGCCGGCCTGCCGATCCTCGGCATCTGCCTCGGCGCGCAGTTCATCGCCCGGGCGCTCGGTGCGCGCGTCTACCCGGCCGCCCGGCACGAACTCGGCTGGACGCCGCTGACGCTGACCGATGCCGGCCGCGCATCGCCGCTGCGCCATCTCGATGGCGCGGCCACGTCGATGCTGCACTGGCATGGCGACACGTTCGACCTACCGGGCGGTGCGATTCATCTCGCCTCGACACCGGCCTGCCGCCATCAGGCATTCGCGTGGGGCCAGCACGTGCTGGCGCTGCAATGCCATCCGGAAATCCGCACCGACCGCTTCGAACCGTGGCTGATCGCCAACGCCGGCGAAATCGCGGCCACGCCCGGCATCGACGCGCGCCAGTTGCGCGCCGATACCGCGCAGCATGGCCCCGCGCTCGAGGCGGCCGCGCGACGCATGTTCGCGGAGTGGCTCGACGGCGTCGGGATTTGACGCCCGCATCGGCCGAACCTGGGTCCTACCTGGGCGGCCCCACCTAGGCGGCCCCACCTGACCAATCGCTTACCGTCGAACCCGCGTCCTGCACGCAACGGACACGCGTGCTACGCTCAGCCGCTGTTTCCCTTTCCGAGCGAGCGCCACTCATGACTGCGCTGTTTTCCCCGTTCACGCTGCGCGGCGTGACGCTTCCGAACCGGATCGTGATCTCCCCGATGTGCCAGTATTCGGCCGAACGCGGTGAAGCGACCGACTGGCACATGATTCACCTCGGCCATCTCGCGCTGTCGGGCGCGGGGCTGCTCTGCATCGAGGCGACGGCGGTGGAACCCGACGGGCGCATCACGCACGGCGACCTCGGCCTCTGGGACGACGTGACCGAAGCCGCGCTCAAGCCCGTGCTGGCCGCGATCCGCAAGCATTCGCCGATCCGCGTCGCGATGCAGCTGTCGCATGCGGGGCGCAAGGCGTCGAGCAACGTGCCGTGGCAGGGCGGTCAGCTCGTGTCGGTCGCCGACGGCGGCTGGTTGCCGCATGCGCCGTCGGCGGTGCCGCACAAGGACGGTGAGACGCCGCCCCTCGCTCTCGATGCCGCCGGCCTGAACCGGATCCGCGAAGCGTTCGCGGCTTCGGCGAAGCGTGCCGCACGGCTGGGCATCGACGCGATCGAGGTGCATGCGGCACATGGCTACCTGCTGCACCAGTTCCTGTCGCCGCTCGCGAACCAGCGCACCGACGAATACGGCGGCTCGCTCGAAAACCGGATGCGCTTTCCGCTCGAGATCTTCGAGATCGTGCGCGCGGCATTTCCGGAGGACCGGCCGGTCGGCGTGCGCGTGTCGGCCACCGACTGGGTCGAAGGCGGCTGGGAGCTCGACGAGACGATCGCGTTCGCGCACGAGCTGAAGCGCCGCGGCTGCGACTGGATCGACGTGTCGTCCGGCGGCGTATCGCCGCTGCAGAAGATTCCGCTGTCGCCCGGCTACCAGGTGCCGTTCGCGCAGGCGGTGAAGCGCGCGGTCGGCATGCCGACGGTTGCGGTCGGGCTGATCAACGAGCCCGCGCATGCGAACCGGCTCATCGAGGCCGGCGATGCCGATTTCGTCGCGATGGCGCGTGCGATGCTGTACGATCCGCGCTGGCCGTGGCACGCGGCGGCCGAGCTCGGTGCGCAGGTGACGGCGCCGCCGCAGTACTGGCGTTCGCAGCCGCGCGAGCACAAGGCGTTGTTCGGCGACGTCGCTTTCGGCCAGCGTTGAGCATCGCACGCGCAATATTGCGTGTGATGTTGAACGAAGCAATCGTGAACGTGTAGGATGCGGGTGATTCGCCGCATGCCCCGACGCGGCACCGACCGGTGCCGCGTTTTCGTTTTGCGCGACGCCAGGCCGCGATCGCGGCCGCCCCCATTCAAGTCGTTTTCACGAGGATTCGTTCGATGAGTTCACGCAGGATCGCGGTGCGCCGCTCGGGAGTACACGGCAAGGGCGTGTTCGCCGTGGCGCCGATCAAGGCCGGCGAGCGCGTAGTGGAATACAAGGGCGAACGAATTTCGTGGAAGGAAGCGCTGCGTCGCCATCCGCACGACCCGAGCGAACCGAACCATACGTTCTACTTCGCACTGGACGAGGGCGGGGTGATCGACGGCAAGATCGACGGCAACAGCGCGCGCTGGATCAACCACTCGTGCGCACCGAACTGCGAAGCCGAGGAAGTCAAAGGCCGCGTGTACATCCACGCGCTGCGCGACATCGGGCCGGAAGAGGAGCTGTTCTACGACTACGGCCTCGTGATCGATGCGAAGCTGACGAAATCGCTCAAGCGCGAATACGCGTGCCATTGCGGCGCATCGTCGTGCCGCGGCACGCTGCTCGCGACGTCCGACACGGGCGCTGGCGCGAAGAAGAAAAAGAAGAAGAAGGACGACGCGAAGCCGAAGGACAAGAAAAAGAAGAAGTAAGCGATGGCGCGCGTGGTCTTGCCCACGCGCCAGACGAGCCGGCGAACATGCATTGCCGGCTCCGTCCCCGATGCTCAGTGCATCTGCGCCGTGGCCGGCGCTGCGTCACTCGCCGGCTGCGCCGCGTACGCGGCGAGCGGCACCTTCACCACGAAGCGCGAGCCGCCTTCCGACGCATCCTCGTACGATACGGTGCCGCCGTGCATCGCGATGATGTCGTGCACGATCGCGAGGCCGAGCCCGGCGCCCGTCTCGACGCCGTTGCCGTTTTGCGCGTCACCGCGGAAGAAGCGCTTGAACAGGTCGGCCTGCTGGTTGGCGGGCACGCCGGGGCCGTTGTCCTCGACGACGATCTCGGCCGCTGGCGCGCCGCTATCGAGCATCGCGCGCGCGACGTTCACCGTGATCCGCGCACCGTCCGGCCGCGCGAGCGGCACGTACTTCAGCGCATTGTCGAGCAGGTTCGCGATCACCTCGCGCAACAGCACGGGGTTGCCGCGCACCACCAGCTTCTCGTCGTCACCCGGATCGTCGGTACGCTGGAAGCCGAGGTCGACGTGCGACGCGAGTGCGCGCGGCACCCATTCGGCGCCCGTCTCGAATGCCATCGCCGCGAGGTCGACGTCGACGAACCGCGCGGCCTGTTCGCCCGGTTCCGCGCGAGCGAGCGACAGCAACTGGTTCGACAGTCGTACCGCGCGGTCGGCGGCCGCGCGCAGCTCGCGCACCGCCGCGAAAGTCTGGTGCGGGTCGCGTGCAACGGCCGCTTGCTCGGCATGCAGCTTCACGGCCGTGAGCGGCGTGCGCAACTGGTGCGCGGCATCGGCGATGAACTTGCGCTGCGCGTCGAGCGCGGTCTTCAGGCGGCCGAGCAGCGCGTTCATCGCGCTCGTCAGCGGCCGGATTTCCAGCGGCACCTCGGTTTCGTCGACCGGTTCCAGCGACGTGTGGGTCTGCCGGTTCAGTGAATCGGCCAGATGCGTGAGCGGCCCGAGCTGCTGGTTGACGACGCGCCACACGATGCCCCAGCCGGCGAGCAGCAGCAGCAGCAGCGGCATCATGATCGCGACGAGGAATTCGGCCGCGATCCGGTAGCGGTGCCGCACCGGTTGCGCGACCTCGACGACCATCGGCTTGCCGCCTTCGACGTCGTCGACGCGCACCTGCGCGACCCGTACCGCGCGGTTGTCGTATTCGGCTTCGAACACGTACGCGTGGTGCATGCGGCGCACGTTGATGCCCCGCAGCGGCAGCTTCGGATCGCCGGCGAGTTCCTGTTCGCCGTCGCTGATCCGGTAGATCAGCGCTTCGGCGGGATCGGAGAACATCGCCTGCGCGAGCGGCGGCACCGTAAACGGCGCGTCGGGGCCGGCGATCTGGATCTGTTTGGAAATGGCGGTCGCGAGATCGGCGAGCGAGCGGTCGATCACGTGCTGCGTGTACTGCCACGCGAGCCAGTAGGCGATCAGGCCGCTCATCAGCGCGAGCATCGACAGCGGGGCGGCGAGGCGCCGAAGCAGCGAGCGGCGCAGGCTGGTGGTGGTCACAGCCGGATCAGGTGACATTTCGACGGGCAAATGGATAAGCGCCGCTCACGGGGAGCGGCGCGGTCGTACGTCGGGCGGCGATGCGGGCAGGGTGGGCGCGCCGGCGGGCCAGACCGGCCGGTGCGCCGCACCGCCGTTCAGACGCTCGCCGTCTGGCGGATTTCCTGCAGCAGGTAGCCGAAGCCGCGCACCGTGACGATTTCGACGCGGCACTGCTCGAGTTTCTTGCGCACGCGGTGCACGTAGACTTCGATCGCGGTGTCGCCGAGATCGCCGCCGAAGTGCGTGAGGTGATCCTGCAACTGGGCCTTGCTGACGACGCGGCCGTGACGCAGCAGCAGCATCTCGAGCACCGCGAATTCACGCGGCGACAATTCGAGCGGCTTGTCGTCGTTGAAGATGCGGCGATCGACGCCCGACAGGCGGACGCCGCCGAGCGACACTTCCGGGCGCGGCATGTCGCTGTGCGGGCCGCTGCGGCGCATCACCGCGCGGATGCGCGCCTCGAGCTCGGCCGGCTCGAACGGCTTGAGCATGTAATCGTCGGCACCCGAGTTCAGGCCCTGGATCCGGTCGTTCAGCTCGTCGCGCGCGGTCAGCACGATGACGGGCGTGTGGCGGTTGGTCTGGCGGAAGCGCGTGAGCAGCGTCATCCCGTCGATGCCCGGCAGGCCGAGGTCGAGGATCACGAGTTCGTGGCGGTTCTGTGCCAGCGCCTGTTCGGCAAAGATGCCGTCATGCACCATGTCGACGGTGAAGCCAGCCTGCTCGAGGCTGCTCTGGATACCGCGTGCGATGGGGCGGTCGTCTTCGATCAGAAGGAGTCGCATGAAGTTCGCTCAAGTACAATGGGTTGGCGGTTCAGGCACGCGGACAGCACGACGCCGTTTCCACAGGGGTGCCGCGACGCCTGACATCAAGCATGGCGGCCAGCGAACGATTAAATCCAATCATGTCCGATATTTCGATCAACGACCTAGAAGCCGCGATCAATTTCTGGCGCGCCCGCTCGCCGTCGAGCGGCGACGAACTCAAACTCTGCGAAGAGGCCAGCGCGCTTTCCAAGCCGTATGCGCTGCTGATTGTACAGCGCGAAAGCGCGCTGCAACTGGAAGGTTTGGACCCCAAGGCACGGAATGCGTACGAGACTTACGTGCGCCTTAAGGATGGCTTGGAAAGCTGAAGGCTTTCGCTGACTACATCCTAGAAAACGTTCATCGAAATGAAAAGTTGACGCGCCGCGCGCCCGAATGGCACGCGGCGGGAAGACGTCAGGCGGCCGGTTTCGCGTGCGCGCCGGCCAGGTCGATGAAAAGCGCGAGTTCGATGTCGCGTTCGGTCAGGCCGTCGGCGTCGTGGGTCGACAGCGTGATGTCGACGCGGTTGTACACGTTGAACCATTCCGGATGGTGGTTCATTTCCTGCGCCTTGATCGCGACGCGCGTCATGAAGCCGAAGGCTTCGTTGAAATCGGCGAAGCGCAGGCTGCGCTGGATCGCGTCGCGGCCCGGTACGGCCGACCAGAGCGGCAGGCCTTCGAGCCGGGTCTTGCGTTCTTCTGATGTGAGCTTGTGGATCATCTTGCACCTCTCGTTCGGTAACGGCGGGCTGCGCGTGACGTCCGTCGCGCGCGGCACTGCCGGCACCGATCATTCTTCCATAGTTGCGTGACAGGTGTAGGCGGCGCACATGACGGTTCGCGTCATGCGTGCGCGTCGTCCGGCCGGCCCGCGCCGGTGCCGCGATGCAGTACGCGATCGGTATCGAGCACCGCGCCGGCCGGGTGTTCGGGCAGGCCGGCGAGCCGGTCGGCCAGCGCGCGGCCGTCGACGTCGGCGAGCGCGAACAGTTGCGCGAAATCGTCGATCACGAAGTAGGTCTTCTGGAACGTGTCGATCCGGTACTTCGTGCGCATCACGCGCTCGAGGTTGAAGCCGAGCCGGTTCGGCGCCGCGCTTTCGAGGCTGTACAGGCTTTCGCCCTTGCTCGACACGATCCCGGCGCCGTAGATCGACAGGCCGTTCGTGCCGCGCGGATCGCGGATCAACCCGAATTCCACCGTATACCAGTAGAGTCGCGCGAGCCGCGCCAGCGCCGCTTCGTCGTCGGCGACCGCGAGCGCGGTGCGGCCGTACGCCTGCATGTAGTCGGCGAACACCGGGTCGATCAGCAGCGGCACGTGGCCGAAGAGATCGTGGAAGCAGTCGGGTTCCTGCAGGTAGTCGAGCTGGTCGGGGCGGCGCATCCACCAGGTGACCGGGAAGCGCCGGTTCGCGAGATGCTCGAAGAACACGCGGTCGGGTACGAGGCCCGGCACGGCGACGATCTCCCAGCCCGTTGCGGGCTTCAACTGGCGGTTCACGTCGGCGAACGACGGCACGCGATCGGCCGGCAGGTCGATCTTCCCGAGCCCGGCGACGAACGCGTCGCACGCGCGCCCGCGCAGCAGCGCCGACTGGCGTGCATAGAGCTGCTTCCACACCGCGTGGTCGACCTGGCCGTATCGCGCGATCGGCTGGTCGATGGTGAAATCGGCGCGGGTTTCGAGGCCCGCATCGAACTGCTCCTGCAGTTTCGCGGTGACGACGGTGGACATGATCTGGCTCTGCACATGGCGGTTGTGAACCATGCAAGTGTAGAGCGGGCTGCGCGCGGATTGGGCGCAATATTGGCGTTGGTTCGCATGATAATGCGATAATCGCGCATCAAATCAAGGATCAATGCGGAGAATGCTCATGCTGGAACTCGATCACTTCGATCTCGCGCTGCTGGACGTGCTGCAGCGCTTCGGCCGCGCGACGCATCAGCAGCTCGGCGAGGAGGTGCCGCTGTCGCCGTCGCAGATCGGCAGGCGGCTGCAGCGGCTCGAGGCGGCCGGCGTGATCGAAGGCTACCGCGTGATGCTCCGGCCCGAAAAGCTCGGGCTCGGCGTCACCGCGTTCACGAGCCTCAAGCTGAAGCACCACGGCGATTCGATCATCGAGCAGTTCCAGCAGCAGATCGACGTGCTGCCCGAAGTGCTCGAATGCCATGCGGTGGTGGGCGACGCGGATTACCTGCTGCGAATCGTCGCGCCCGACCTGAACGCGCTGTCGCAGTTCGTGATGAAGAAGCTGATGCGCGTGCCGGGCGTCGACAGCGTGCGCTCGAACATCGTGCTGACGACCTTCAAGCGTAACGGCGCGCTGCCGCTCGCGCACCTAGAGCCGGGCGCCGCGTGAGCGCGCGGCCGGGGAGGGTGAAGCGGGTTCAGGCGGCCGTCTGCGGCGCGCCGGCGTTCAGCAGATCGACGTAGGCGACCGCGACGAGATCGTCCGGCGACACGCCGAGCTTCGCGAACACGGCGTGCGCTTCGGCTTCGCCGCCGGCTTCGTCGTCGTCGGGGCCGAGCACGACTTCCAGTTCGATGAAATCGCCGAGGCCGTCGACGCGGTCGAGATGGATGCGCGTGCGGCCCGCCAGGTACACGTGCCGTTCCTTCGTCACGATCCCGCGCGTGGTCAGCGCGGTGGCGAGCAGCGCGTGCATCGCGTCGGGGTTCGTCACCGGGCTGCGCGTGTAGTACGACGCCTTCGGGCCGTCGCGGTCGTCGCGCTGGTAGAAGATCAGTTCGGCCGGCGTGCCGTCCTCGAAGCGGCGCAGCTTCAGCCGGCCGCGCGGCACGTCATAGAAGAAATCCTGCTGGCGATAGAAGAGCGGCGCTTCGGTCGCGAGTTTGGCCGCCTGTTCGCGCAGCTGGTCGAATTCGCGGGCGCGGGCTTTGATCTCGATGTTGCGGGCCATGCGGGTCTCCTTCAATCGGGGTCTCGCGGTGTGCGAACGCACAATCTAGCAAAAACGCGGAGACGGCGTCGTGACGCGTGCGGCGAGCCGACAGGGTGCGGAGGACGGGGGCGCAATGCGGGTCGTGCAGGGATCAGCGCGCGCGCCGAAACGATGCCAATTTCGCCAACAAGCGGGACAGCAGGAAGGTGCGACGAAGCGCCTGGACTTTCTCGTATTCCCGGTTGACGAAGCGTCGGCCGGTCTGGCGTTCATAGCGGTATAACTCATACAGGTAGGCCAGTTTCGGCCCGATGAAGACGGCGGCGACGTAAGAAAATGTCAGCGCGTACAGCGATGCCACGATCAGAATCGCGCTGCTGTTTTCGCCGATGTAGGTGTTCAACGCGATCGGCAGGTTGACGGTCAAGGCGATGGTCGCCGGCGCGAGCGTGTTCGGGGGAACGGTCATGCCGCAGTTGGGATCGATCGTGAACGAGCGGGTATCGGCGAGGTATTCGTTATTTTTGAAACGGCGATCGGGATGGCGCTTGAGTTCGCGGAGTTTGAGGGCAAACGTCAACGCGAGTGAGGTCAATATGGTTGCGTGATAGAGGAAGACAAAAAACAGGTATGGCTTGCTGGACGCCGGTTTTTCGATGAATGACCACACGCTGAACATAGCGGTACCCATCAGAAGACCGAATACGGCAACGATATAGACTGTGTACGCCGCCAGAAAGCGTACGGACAGCGTGGAGCGATACTTGATGCGGTATCCGGCAGCCAGCCCTGCGACAAGAACCGCAAGCATGGGCCAGCTCGTGAGCTGGAATGCGATGCCGTTTGCTTTCGCGATGGCGTACAGGCAGAAGCCGAAGATCATGAAGCTGCCCGGGCCGAGGCAAAGCGGGGCATGGCAGAGCAACGGGCGGGCGCGCTCGATGTCGGGGAACATCATGTTAGTTGTCCAGCACGCGTTGGACCTGCGATTCTGCAAAGTCAGGACCGGTGGACGCGTTCCAGACTAATTGCACGAAATATCCGGCTCCGAAGGAAAACAGGATGACCGGAAGGGTGCTGAAGTTGAGCGAGAGCAGGGCGATGGACATAATCGTCGAAAAGCCGAACCCGAGTGCGTTCCCGCTTTGACTACGCGCAGACGCGAGCATGAATGCGCGGCTATCGAATCTCAACGCGCCCTGAGTATCCCGACTGATATTAGCCGCCAGGTCGAGTGCCAGACTCGGCGCAAACGTCAGAACGCCGCTGCCGATCAGGCTGCCGGCATACAGGTGCCTGAGCGGCGAAATGCTGGGCGTCAGCTTTTTGAGATCCGCCGCATTGAGCGCCGCAGTCGTGGTTTGGGTGCGCGGATTGTGCTTTGCATGTGGGCCGAGCGCCGGTTGGACGGTCTGAATCGGCATGTTGCGTATGCGCAGCTTCGGACGAGGTTTTCCCTTGCCGGTGGTGTTGCCGTCATAGAGCGTGACGTAATGGTTGATCTTCACGTTTGGCGAAGCGCGGCGGATCAACGTCTGCGCGCCTGCGTCAATGTCTCTTTGCAGGGATAGTGCATGGGCTGCATGGGCGGCGCCGAGTCCGGTGTTGAGGTTTCCGAGGATGCTTCCCGGGCCCACCAGGATGTTGCGGCCTTCTTCGTAAAGTCGGGCAAGCGTTCCTGAAACGCCGGAACGTCCACGGTCTGCGAAGTCGCGCGTCCAGTCGGACGCGGAACACTGGCCCGATGTAACGAGCGCGTTCAGAAGCTGGTCCGCAAGATGCGGATCGATATCGAAATCGCCGCTGAAAGAATCGTCACCGATCAACCAGCCGTTGCGTTGATGCGTGCGAATGCTTGTCTGGGCGGGCAGGTTTTCAGCGAGCGTGCGGCGATGGCGTCGCAATGCATCACATACCGCGAAGCTTTGCGAACGGGCGTGATCGGCGAGCGGACCGGTCATGTTCGGATTTCCCGTTTTCGACAGACGAATTGACGATATTACAAATAACTTTCAATCGCATCAATTGGACCGGAACGAAAGTTGAAAGGCATGTCGACCGATCCGCGCCATCCTTTCGCCCATCAGCCCGGTCACGCATGATGAGCGCCGCTCATGTCGCCCACTGCGCTTCGATCAGCCGCAGCGCGGCCGCGATCGCCGGTTCGTCGCGCCGCTCGGCGAGCGTCACGAACGTCAGTTCGGTCGGCACCGTCACGCGTTCGACGATCGTCAGCGCATGCGCGTGCGCTTCGGCCAGCGCGGTCGAGTCGCGCGCGAGCGTCAAGCCGATGCCCGATTTGACGAGATCGAGCATCGACTGCTCCTGGTCGACCTCGGCAACCTTGAGCGGCTGCGCGCCGGCGTCGGCGAAGCGCCGCGACAGCAGCCGGTGGTGCGCGGATGCCGGCGGCGTCCAGATCCACGGCAGCGTGGCAAGCGAGCGCCAGTCGTGCGCGCGCTGCACGCGCTCCTTCCAGCCGGCCGGCGCGAGCACGCGGTACTCGAAATGCGTGAGCGTGACGGTGTGGAACAGTGCGCCGTCGAGCGGATCGTCCTCGCCCGGCCGGCCGATGTAGTAGCCGACGTCGAGCGCCTGCGTGCGCACCTGTTCGATGACCCAGCCCGACATCCCGTGCCGCAGCGCCGTCTCGATCTGCGGATGGGTTTCGACGAGCGCGCGCAGGAAGCCGCCGAGCCGCAGGAAGCCCGGATCGAGGATCGTGCCGATCCGCAGCCGGCCGCGCACCTCGTGCCGCAGCGCCGCAGCGGCGCGCTGCACGTCGGCGGCCGCGGCGAGCGCGCGTTCCGCATGCGGCAGCAGGGTCTGGCCGTCGCGCGTGAGCGCGAGCCCGCGCGACGTGCGCGTGAACAGCGTGACGCCGAGCGTTTCCTGCAGATGCTTGATCTGCAGGCTGACGGCCGGCTGCGTCAGGTGCAGCTGCGCGGCGGCGCGCGTCAGGTTGCCTTCGCGTGCGACCGTCGCGAACGCGCGGAGCAGGGTGAGATCCATCGTCGTGATATGAGCGCGGCTTATAACGCAGTTCAGCATAACTCATTGGATCGGCAGCCGGCGGCGGGGGTACGCTTCATCGGTCGTGGCGCGGCCGCCCGCGCAGGCTGCGACGCACTATGCTGAAAATGCGCGCGGCACCGCGCCGCGCGGCGCACAACAACGAAGAAGGGGACACGCCGTGAGTACTCCACGCACGCTCGAGGGCGAATTCGACTACGTGATCGTCGGCGCGGGCACCGCGGGCTGCGTGCTCGCGAACCGCCTGACCGAGGATCCCGACATCCGCGTGCTGCTGCTCGAAGCAGGCGGCAAGGACGACTATCACTGGATCCACATCCCGGTCGGCTACCTGTATTGCATCGGCAACCCGCGCACCGACTGGCTGTACAAGACGCAACCCGAAGCGGCGCTCAACGGCCGGGCGCTGTCGTATCCGCGCGGCCGCGTGCTCGGCGGCTGCTCGTCGATCAACGGGATGATCTACATGCGCGGCCAGCGCGAGGATTACGACAGCTGGGCGCAGGAAACCGGCGACGCCGGCTGGTCGTGGGACAGCGTACTGCCGATCTTCAAGCGCAGCGAGGATCACCATGCGGGCGCGAGCGACGCGCACGGCGCGGGCGGGTACTGGCGCGTCGAGAAGCAGCGGCTGCGCTGGGAGATCCTCGAATCGTTCGCGCAGGCCGCGCAGCAGACGGGCATCCCGGCAACCGACGACTTCAACCGCGGCGACAATTCCGGGGTCGGTTATTTCGAGGTGAACCAGAAGCGCGGCGTGCGCTGGAATACGTCGAAGGCGTTCCTGCGGCCCGCGATGGCGCGCCCGAACCTGACCGTGATCACCGGCGCGCACGCGCAGCGCGTGATGTTCGACGGGCGGCGCGCGGTCGGCGTCGCGTATCGCGGCGGCGGCACCGATTACGTTGCACGGGCGCGCTCGGAGGTGCTGCTGACGTCCGGTGCCGTGAATTCGCCGCAGTTGCTCGAACTGTCGGGCATCGGCGACGGCAGGCGGCTGCAGGTGCTCGGCATCGACGTCGTGCAGGATCTGCCCGGCGTCGGCGAAAACCTGCAGGATCACCTGCAATTGCGGATGGCGTTTCGCGTCGAAGGCGTGCGCACGCTCAACACGCTGTCCGCGCACTGGTGGGGCAAGCTGATGATCGGCGCCGAATATGCGTTGCTGCAGCGCGGGCCGATGTCGATGGCGCCGTCGCAGCTCGGCGCATTCGCGAAATCCGATCCCGACGATCCGGCACTCACGCGCCCCGATCTCGAATACCACGTGCAGCCGCTGTCGCTCGAACGCTTCGGCGAGCCGCTGCACGGCTTCAATGCATTTACGGCGTCCGTGTGCCATCTGCGGCCGACGTCGCGCGGCAGCGTGCACATCGCGAGCGCCGATCCGGGTGTCGCACCCGCGATCGCGCCGAACTATCTGTCGACCGACCACGATCGCCACGTCGCCGCGAACGCGTTGCGCCTCACGCGCCGGATCGCATCCGCGCCGGCGCTCGCGCGTTATCGTCCCGAGGAGATCCTGCCCGGCACGCAGTACCGGACCGAAGAGGAACTGATCGAAGCGGCGGGCGCCGTCGGCACGACGATCTTCCACCCGGTCGGCACCTGCCGGATGGGGCGGCCCGACGACGAGCGTGCGGTCGTCGACAGCCGGCTGCGCGTACGCGGCATCGCCGGGCTGCGGATCGTCGATGCGTCGGTGATGCCCTTCATTACATCGGGCAATACCAATTCGCCGACGCTGATGATCGCCGAGCGCGCGAGCGACATGATCCGCGCGGACCGGCGCGCATCGCGCGACGCGGCGCTGGTGGGGCGCGATGCGGCCGTATCTGCCGCGTGACCGCCAGCTAGTTCGCCGTGCATATCAAGCCGGCGCCCGCCGATTATTTCGGTTAGAAAAATATTCGCTGTTATGCCGCGCGTGAGCGTGACGGATTTTTGTTGCGCAATCGCGCGCAAATCGAATGCGACTTTCGGCGCAAGCCCGTGCGCAAGCGGCCGCGCAGCCGCGTGCGCACGCGTGGCGCAATCGGCATGCCGGCCAAAAATATTCCGTAAAACGCCGTTCCGATCCGTCCGATATGGCGGCCAGCCCTATAAGTGCAAATCCCGATGATTGCACTGCACCAACGGCGAGACAATGTGGCGCAGTGTGCATACGCGTCGGCGCGGGAGACCACCCACGAGACGTGACGCAAAGCTCGGGGGCAGCCTGCTCATCCGCTGACGTGTTTCGCGGCCGCTTCGCGCGAATCTTCCTGGTGCTTCGCCTGACTTCGTACGGAAGGGAACATGATTCTCGGCGACACGATTCTGGAAACACGCGGACTGACCAAGGAATTCAGGGGTTTCACGGCCGTCAACGGCGTGAACCTGCGTGTGCGTCGCGGTGCGATCCATGCGTTGATCGGACCGAACGGCGCGGGCAAGACGACCTGCTTCAACCTCCTCACCAAATTCCTGACCCCGACGGCCGGCCAGATCGTCTTCAACGGGATCGACATCACCGACGAGCGGCCCGCGCAGGTCGCGCGGCGCGGCATCATCCGTTCGTTCCAGATCTCAGCCGTCTTTCCGCACCTGACCGCACTGCAGAATGTGCGTATCGGCCTGCAGCGCGCGCTCGGCACCGAATTCCATTTCTGGCGCAGCGAACGCACGCTCAAGCGGCTCGACGACCGGGCGATGGATCTGCTCACGCAGGTCGGCCTCACCGATTTCGCGCAGGTGCCGACCGTCGAACTCGCCTACGGCCGCAAGCGCGCGCTGGAGATCGCGACCACGCTCGCGATGGAGCCCGAACTGATGCTGCTCGACGAGCCCACGCAAGGGATGGGCCACGAAGACGTCGATCGCGTGACCGCGCTGATCAAGAAGGTCGCGAGCGGCCGCACGATCCTGATGGTCGAGCACAACATGAACGTGATCGCGGGCATCTCCGACACGATCACCGTCCTGCAACGCGGCGAGGTGCTGGCCGAAGGCTCGTATGCGGAAGTGTCGAAGAATCCGCTCGTCATCGAAGCCTACATGGGCAGCGCCGACGCGGCGCTCGCGGGGGCGCACGCATGAAGCACAGCGAACGGGAGGAACGCGAATTGAGCGGCGTCGAAAGCGGTACGCCCGCGCTGGAGATCACGGGCCTGGAGGCCTGGTACGGGGAATCCCACATATTGCACGGTGTCGACCTGACGGTGCACCGCGGCGAGGTCGTCACGCTGCTCGGCCGCAACGGCGCGGGCCGCACGACGACGCTGCGCGCGATCATGGGCCTCACGGGCCGCCGCAGCGGGTCGATCAGGGTCGCGGGCAACGAGACGATCGGCCTCGCGACACATCGCATCGCGCATTTCGGCGTCGGTTACTGCCCGGAGGAGCGCGGGATCTTCTCGAGCCTGTCGTGCGAGGAGAACCTGATGCTGCCGCCGCCGATCGGCCCGCGCGATCACGCGATGTCGATCGACGAGATCTACACGATGTTCCCGAACCTCGCGTCGCGCCGGCAGAGCCAGGGCACGCGGCTGTCGGGCGGCGAGCAGCAGATGCTCGCGGTCGCGCGGATCCTGCGCACCGGCGCGAACCTGCTGCTGCTCGATGAAATTTCCGAAGGCCTCGCGCCGGTGATCGTGCAGTCGCTGGCGCGGATGATCGTCGCGCTGAAGGCGCGCGGCTACACGATCGTGATGGTCGAACAGAATTTCCGCTTTGCGGCGCCGCTCGCCGACCGGTTCTACGTGATGGAGCACGGCAGCATCGTCGAACATTTCCAGGCGGCCGAACTGGAAAGCAAGATGCCGACCCTGCACGACCTGCTCGGGGTGTGACGCCGCCCCGTCTCTCTCGCCGCTAGCCGTGGCGGCTTCGAACAACCACAACGCATCAGAACAACAGGAGACGTCAATGAAAATGAAGACCCTCGCACAGGCCTGTCTCGCGCTCGCGACCGCCGCGTTCACCGCCGGCGCCGCACACGCGGCGGATACCGTGAAGATCGGCTTCATCACCGACATGTCGGGGCTTTACGCGGATATCGACGGGCAGGGCGGCCTCGAGGCGATCCGCATGGCGGTCGCCGATTTCGGCGGCAAGGTGCTCGGCAAGCCGATCGAGGTCGTCTATGCCGATCACCAGAACAAGGCCGACATCGCCGCGTCGAAGGCGCGCGAATGGATGGACCGCGGCGGGCTCGACCTGCTGGTCGGCGGCACGAACTCCGCCACCGCGCTGTCGATGAACCAGGTCGCGGCCGAGAAGAAGAAGGTCTACATCAACATCGGCGCGGGCGCCGACACGCTGACGAACGAGCAGTGCACGCCGTACACGGTCCACTACGCATACGACACGATGGCGCTCGCGAAGGGCACCGGTTCGGCGGTGGTGAAGCAGGGCGGCAAGAGCTGGTTCTTCCTGACCGCCGACTACGCGTTCGGCAAGGCGCTCGAGAAGAACACGTCGGATGTCGTGAAGGCGAACGGAGGCCAGGTGCTCGGCGCGGTGCGTCACCCGCTGTCGGCATCGGATTTCTCGTCGTTCCTGCTGCAGGCGCAGGCGTCGAAGGCGCAGATCCTCGGCCTCGCGAACGCGGGCGGCGACACGATCAACTCGATCAAGGCCGCGAAGGAGTTCGGCATCACGAAGACGATGAAACTCGCCGCGCTGCTGATGTTCATCGACGACGTGCACAGCCTCGGCCTCGAGACGACGCAGGGCCTCGTGCTGACCGACAGCTGGTACTGGAACCGCGATGCGGCGTCGCGCCAGTGGGCGCAACGCTACTTCGGCAAGATGAAGAAGATGCCGTCGAGCCTGCAGGCGGCCGACTACTCGTCGGTGACGACCTACCTGAAGGCGGTCCAGGCTGCCGGCACGACCGATTCCGACAAGGTGATGGCCGAGCTGAAGAAGATCAAGGTCAACGACTTCTACGCGAAGGGCTACATCCGCGCGGACGGCAGCATGATCCACGACATGTACCTGATGGAAGTGAAGAAGCCTGCCGAATCGAAGGAGCCGTGGGACTACTACAAGGTGCTCGCGACGATTCCGGGCGAACAGGCGTTCGGGACCAAGCAGGAATCGCGCTGCGCGTTGTGGAAGTAAGCGCGCGGCGGCGGGCGGGGCAGGGCGCCCCGCCGCCTGCGCGCGCGGCGAACCGGTTGTGCGCGCAACGAAACTCATACTGACGGCTAAGTCGATGGAAATCTTTGGCATTCCGTTGCCGGCGATGCTGAGCCAGTTGCTGCTCGGGCTCGTCAACGGCTCGTTCTACGCGATCCTGAGCCTCGGGCTGGCGGTGATCTTCGGGCTGCTCAACGTGATCAACTTCGCGCACGGCGCGCTGTTCATGCTGGGCGCGATGCTCGCGTGGATGGGCCTGTCGTACCTCGGGCTGCCGTACTGGGCGATGCTCGTGATCGCGCCGCTGGTCGTCGGTGCGTTCGGGATCCTGATCGAACGCTCGATGCTGCGCTGGCTGTACAAGCTCGATCACCTGTACGGGCTGCTGCTCACGTTCGGGCTCACGCTGGTCGTCGAAGGCGTGTTCCGGTCGATCTACGGCTCGTCCGGCCAGCCGTACGACGTGCCGTCGCAGCTGTCCGGCGCCACCAACCTCGGCTTCATGTTCCTGCCGAACTACCGTGCGTGGGTGGTCGTCGCGTCGCTCGCGGTGTGTCTCGCCACCTGGTTCGTGATCGAGAAGACGCGCCTCGGCGCCTACCTGCGCGCAGGCACCGAGAACCCGAAGCTCGTCGAGGCATTCGGCGTGAACGTGCCGATGATGATCACGCTCACCTACGGCTTCGGCGTCGCGCTCGCGGCGTTCGCGGGCGTGCTGGCCGCGCCGGTGATCCAGGTGTCGCCGTTGATGGGCCAGCCGATGATCATCACCGTGTTTGCGGTGGTCGTGATCGGCGGGATGGGGTCGATCCTCGGCTCGATCGTCACGGGCCTGATGCTCGGCGTGATCGAGGGTTTCACGCGCGTGTTCTACCCCGAAGCATCGGCCACCGTCGTGTTCGTGATCATGGCGATCGTGCTGCTGTTCCGCCCGGCGGGCCTCTTCGGCAAGGAAAAATGATGCAGAGAAAAGTGCTCTACGGCGTGCTGCTCGCCGCACTGCTCGCGGCGCCGTTCATCGGCGCGTACCCGGTGTTCGTGATGAAGGTGCTCACGTTCGCGCTGTTCGCGGCCGCATTCAACCTGCTGATCGGCTATACGGGGCTGCTGTCTTTCGGCCATGCGATGTTCCTCGCGACCGCCGGCTATGCGACCGGTTATTCGATGCAGACGCTCGGCTTCACGCCGGAACTCGGGGTGCTCGTCGGCACCGTTGCCGCGACGTTGCTCGGGCTCGTCGTCGGGCTGTTCGCGATCCGCCGGCAGGGCATCTACTTCGCGATGATCACGCTCGCGTTCGCGCAGATGGTCTATTTCATCTATCTTCAGGCGCCGTTCACGCACGGCGAGGACGGGTTGCAGGGCGTGCCGCGTGGGCGCCTGTTCGGGCTGCTCGACCTGTCGAACGACGTCGCGCTGTACTACGTCGTGCTGGCGGTGGTCGTCGCCGCGTGCGCGTTCATCGTGCGGGTCGTGCATTCGCCGTTCGGCCAGGTACTCGTCGCGATCAAGGAGAACGAGGCGCGCGCGATCTCGCTCGGCTACGACACCGACCGTTTCAAGCTGCTCGCGTTCATCCTGTCGGCGGGCATCGCGGGGCTGGCCGGCTCGCTGAAGGTGCTCGTGCTCGGCTTCGAGACGCTGTCGGACGCGTACTGGACGATGTCGGGCCTCGTCGTGCTGATGACGCTCGTCGGCGGGATGGGCACGCTGTTCGGGCCGCTGCTCGGCGCGGCGCTGATCGTCGCGCTGGAAGACCGGCTCGGCGACATCGGCGAATGGCTCGCATCGGCGACGGGCGTCGCGTGGTTCCATTCGCTCGGCGAATCGGCGACGATCGTCACGGGGCTGATCTTCATCGTGTGCGTGCTCGCCTTCCGGCGCGGCATCGTCGGCGAGATGGTCGCGCGGTATAAACCGCTTAAAGCCTCGTGACGCGTTGATGCGAAGCACCATCGGGCACCGGTTCCGGACCGCGCCCAGGCGCGCTCCGGCAGGCGCTGGGCGGCAGTCTGGTGCCCCATTTTCGTGCGGCGATGCACCATAGGGGTAAATGCTAAGTTGCCGCAGTGTGAAAGGTCCTTTAATCTTCGTCTCAGTTCTGATGCACCGCGAAACGAATTTGCAGGTGGAGAACGAGGAGACAATCGAGGCACAAAGTGCCCGGACCCTAAGGCGCTGTTGGACGGAATCCAACAGCGCTTTTTCATTTTCGCGTACAACTTTCTTTCCGCCGATCGCGCAGCAGCCGGCTTCGCATGCTGCCCATGCTGTCATTTCATGCGTTCGGCGCGGCTGTCTTTCTCTCCGTTTCCCCACAATGGATTGCTGCATGCGCTTCGGGCTTACCCGGTTAGCGCACGCAGGACGCGTCCGTTACACTCAGCTTTCGCCGACCGTGCGGTCGGGAAAACGGTCGGCAGTTCTCCTACAAGCAGAATCCAGAAAGCGGAGTGCGGGTTGATGAGAAGCGCAGCGCGCATGAGCGTCCGGTGCACACGCCGTGCATCGCGCCGGCATCACAGTGGACAGAGTCCGTTCCGCGATCGATTTCCACCTGGTTATCCCGGTTATTCCCTGCGACGAGCCTGCCCGGCGGCGTCACGGGAAAACGAGTGTAGGCGGGGCAAGGCGAGATAGTTAAATTATTAACTTGTTTGGAGACCGGGAGCCGCCCGAGCGACCCGTGGCTTTTTCGAGCAGCGTTTGGAGACGACATAGATGAAGATGAATCGATGGATGGAAGTTCTGCTTGCCGCGGGCCTCGTGTGCGCGGCCGCCACGGCGTCGGCGCAGGTGAAGATCGGCGTGACGCTGTCGGCCACCGGGCCGGCCGCGTCGCTCGGGATTCCGGAAAAGAACACGATCGCGCTGCTGCCGAAGGAAATCGCGGGCAAGAGCGTGCAGTACATCGTGCTCGACGACGCTTCCGACACGAGCCGCGCGGTGCAGAACGTGCGCAAGCTGATCGACGAGGATCATGTCGACGCGATCATCGGTTCGTCGGTCACGCCGAACTCGCTGGCGATGCTCGATCCCGTGTCGCAGGGCAAGACGCCGACGATCTCGCTCGCGGCGAGCGCGCAGATCATCTCGCCGATGGATGCGAAGCGCGCGTGGATGTTCAAGGTGCCGCAGAACGACCAGCTGATGGCCGACGCGATCGCCGGCTACATGGCGAAGCACGGCGTGAAGACGGTCGGTTTCATCGGCTTCGCCGATGCGTACGGCGACAGCTGGTACAACACGTTCAACGCGGCGGCCGCGAAGAACGGCCTGAAGGTCGTGTCGAACGAGCGCTTCAACCGGACGGATGCGTCGGTGATGGGGCAGGTGCTGAAGCTGATGGGCTCGAATCCCGATGCGATGCTGATCGCCGGCTCGGGCACGCCGGCGGCGCTGCCGGCGAAGACGCTGAAGGAGCGCGGCTACAAGGGCAAGGTGTACCAGACGCACGGCGTCGCGAACAACGACTTCCTGCGTGTGTGCGGCAAGGACTGCGAAGGCGAGATCCTGCCGGCCGGCCCGGTGCTCGTGACCGACCAGCTGCCCGATTCGAATCCGGTGAAGAAGCCGGCGCTCGGCTACAAGGCCGCGTACGAGAAGGCCTACGGCGCGGGTTCGCTGGCGACGTTCGGCGGCCATGCGTGGGATGCGGGGCTGCTGCTGCAGCGTGCGATCCCGGAAGCGCTGAAGAAGGGCCAGCCGGGCACCGAGGCGTTCCGCGAAGCGCTGCGCGCGTCGCTCGAAAACGTGAAGGACCTGCCCGTGTCGCACGGCGTGATCAACATGACGCCGACCGATCACAACGGCTTCGATACGCGTGCGCGCGTGATGGTGCAGATCGTCGACGGCAAGTGGAAGCTGCAGGCCGACTGAGTTCCACGTGAATGACGACGGCGCGTGCGGGCGGCAGGACGCCGCGCGCGCCGTCGGCCGGCGCTCGCCGTTCTCCCGCAGCATTCTCGATACACGAAACGTATGGATCTCTCGATTGCAGCGATCCTCGCGCAAGACGGCATCACGACCGGCGCCATATATGCATTGCTGTCGCTGGCGCTCGTGCTGGTGTTTTCCGTCACGCGGGTGATCTTCATTCCCCAGGGCGAATTCGTCGCCTACGGTGCGCTGACGCTTGCCGCGTTGCAGGCGCAGAAATTTCCCGCCACCTGCTGGCTGTTGTTCGTGATGGGCATCGCGTGCTTCCTGCTCGAAGTCGGCGGCCTGATCCGGCATCGCGAACGTCGCCATCAGCTCGGCCGCACGCTCGCGACACTCGGCAGCCGCTACGTCCTGCTGCCGCTCGCGGTGTTCGCGATCACGCGCAGCTTTGCCGCGCAGCCGCTGCCGATGCTCGCGCAGATCGCGCTGACGCTCGCGATCGTCGTGCCGATGGGGCCGTTCGTCTACCGGCTCGTGTACCAGCCGATTGCAGAAGGCACGACGCTGCTGCTGCTGATCGTGTCGGTCGCCGTCCACTTTGCGATGGTCGGCCTCGGGCTCGTGATGTTCGGCGCGGAAGGCTCGCGTACCAACGGGTTCTCGGATGCGTCGCTCGCGATCGGCAGCATGACCGTGTCGGTGCAGAGCATCCTGGTCGTCGTGACGGCACTCGTGCTGATCGGCGCGCTCTATGTGTACTTCGGCCGCACGATCGCGGGCAAGGCGCTGCGCGCGACGTCGGTGAACCGGCTCGGCGCGCGGCTCGTCGGCATCGGCACGACCGAGGCGGGGCGGCTCGCGTTCACGTTCGCGGCGGGGCTCGGCGTGCTGTCCGGGATACTCGTCGGCCCGCTGACGACGATCTACTACGACTCGGGCTTCCTGATCGGCCTGAAGGGTTTCGTCGGCGCGATCATCGGCGGGCTCGTCAGCTATCCGCTCGCGGCTGCCGGCTCGCTGCTCGTCGGCGTGCTCGAATCGTATTCGTCGTTCTGGGCGAGCGCATACAAGGAGGTGATCGTGTTCACGCTGATCATTCCGGTGCTGCTGTGGCGGAGCTTCGCGACGCCGCACGCGGAAGAGGAAGAGGAGTGATGCGATGAAGACGATGGTACGCAACAAGACCTTCTGGGCGTTTCTCGTGGTGCTGTTCGCGCTGCCGGTGCTGCCCGGCGCGCTGCAGGTGCCCGAATACTGGATCACGCTGCTGAACTACATCGGCCTCTACGCGATCGTCGCGATCGGGCTCGTGCTGCTGACGGGCGTCGGCGGGATGACGAGCTTCGGGCAGGCCGCGTTCGTCGGCATCGGCGCCTATGCGACCGCGTTCCTGACGACGCGCTACGGTGTGTCGCCGTGGCTCGCGCTGATCGTCGGCGTCGTGCTGACGGCGCTCGTCGCGCTCGTGCTCGGCGCAGTCACGATGCGGCTGTCCGGCCACTTCCTGCCGCTCGGCACGATCGCGTGGGGCCTCGCGCTGTTCTACCTGTTCGGCAACCTCGAACTGCTCGGCAAGTACGACGGGATCAACGGGATTCCGGCGCTGAACCTGTTCGGCATCGAGCTCGGCAGCGGCCGCAGCCTGTATTTCCTGATCTGGGCCGTCGTGCTGGCCGCGATCGTGTCGGTGCAGAACCTGCTGAACAGCCGCCCGGGCCGGGCGATCCGCGCGCTGCGCGGCGGCGGCGTGATGGCCGAGGCGATGGGCGTGAACACCGCGTGGATGCGCGTCGTGATCTTCGTCTATGCGGCCGTGCTCGCGGCCGTATCGGGCTTCCTGTACGCGCACCTGCAGCGCGCGGTGAACCCGACGCCGTTCGGGCTGAACCACGGGATCGAGTTCCTGTTCATGGCCGTGGTCGGCGGCGTGTCGCACGTGTGGGGAGCGGTGCTCGGCGCCGCGATCCTGACCGTGTTGCAGGACTACCTGCAGACGCTGCTGCCGAAGCTGCTCGGGTCGGAAGGCAACTTCGAGATCATCGTGTTCGGCGTGCTGATGGTGCTGCTGCTGCAGTACGCGCGCCAGGGCGTGTGGCCGTTCGTCGCGAAGCTGTTCCCGCGCGGGCCGTGCGCGCATGTGCCCGAGCACGCGGATCCGTTGCCGCAACGCGCGAAGCCGACGGCCGGCGAGCCGCTGCTCGTCGTCGACAACGCGCGCAAGCAGTTCGGCGGCCTCGTGGCCGTCAACGACGTCAGCTTCGACGTGAAAGCGGGGCAGATCATCGGGCTGATCGGCCCGAACGGCGCCGGCAAGTCGACCACGTTCAACCTCGTGACGGGTGTGCTGAAGCCGACGGGCGGCACGATCACGTTCCGTGGCGAGCGCATCGACGGGCTCACATCGCGCCAGATCGTCCGCCGCGGCATCGGCCGGACGTTCCAGCACGTGAAGCTGTTGCCGGCGATGACGGTGCTCGAGAACGTCGCGATCGGGGCGCACCTGCGTGGCCATACGGGCGTGTGGCGCAGCGTCGCGCGGCTCAATGCACATGAGGAAGCGCAGTTGCTGGCCGAGGCCGCACGCCAGATCCGCCGCGTCGGGCTGGAAAAGCACCTGTACGACGAAGCGGGCAGCCTCGCGCTGGGGCAGCAGCGGATTCTCGAAATCGCGCGGGCGCTGTGCTGCGATCCGACGCTGTTGCTGCTCGACGAGCCGGCTGCCGGGCTGCGTTACCAGGAGAAGCAGCAACTCGCCGACCTGCTGCGGCGGCTGAAGGCGGAAGGCATGAGCGTGTTGCTCGTGGAACACGACATGGATTTCGTGATGAATCTCACCGATCGGTTGGTGGTGATGGAGTTCGGCACGCGGATCGCGGAAGGGCTGCCGCAGGACGTGCAGCAGGATCCGGCGGTGCTGGAAGCGTATCTGGGCGGGGTGGAGTGATGACGGACACGGCGATGCCGATTCTCGAAGTGCGCGGGCTGGCGGTCCGGTACGGGGAGGTGGCGGCACTGCATGGCGCGGCGATCAAGGTGGGCGCGGGGCAGATCGTCAGCGTGATCGGACCGAACGGCGCCGGTAAATCGACGCTGCTGAACGCGATCATGGGCGCGCTGCCGGTGACCGGCCACGCGTCGGGCGCGGTCGTCTATCGTGGCACCGACATCGGCGCGCTGCCGGTCGAGCAGCGCGTCGCACGCGGGATGTGCCTCGTACCGGAAAAGCGTGAGCTGTTCGGCACGATGACGGTCGAAGACAACCTCGTATTGGGTGCGTATCGGCGCAAGCAGGCCGGTGAAGCGAACTTCCTCGACCAGCTCGATCACGTGTTCGCACTGTTTCCGCGGCTGAAGGAGCGCCGCAAGCAGGCGGCCGGCACGCTGTCCGGCGGCGAGCGGCAGATGCTTGCGGTTGGCCGCGCGCTGATGGGCAAGCCCGACCTGCTGATGCTCGACGAGCCGAGCCTCGGGCTGGCGCCGCTGATCGTGAAGGAGATCTTTCATATCATCAGCGCGTTGCGCGGTACGGGCGTGGCGACGCTGCTGATCGAGCAGAACGCACGGGCTGCACTGCAGATTTCCGATTACGGCTATGTGCTCGAGACAGGCGAGTTTGCGCTGGAAGGGCCGGCGGCCGAACTCGCGCAGAATCCGCGCGTGATCGAAACGTACCTCGGGTTGGCGAAGAAAACGGCCTGATCGAAGGTGGGATGGCGGGAAACGGGCGGCGTGTTTCACGTGAAACACGCCGTTTTTGTTTGAGTCGGGACGCAAGACTCGACGGCCACAGCGTTGGGATAAGTGCCACGCAAACGGCCCGAAATTCTGTGCCTGCGGTATGCGGAACACGGCCGGACGGCACAGATTCGCCGATCGACCAGCGGAAAACCGGCGAAATGCACAGACCCTACCATTCGGACGGCCTTCGGGTGAAAAGCGAACCCGCTATAATTCGGCCCATACATTTCTCAGATAGGTTCGTGCGCAGTCCTGCGTACGGAATCCACCATGCTTTTTCCCACAGAATTTGACGTCATCGTCGTCGGTGGCGGTCATGCCGGCACGGAAGCCGCGCTGGCGTCCGCCCGCATGGGCGCAAAGACATTACTGCTGACCCACAACATCGAAACGCTTGGGCAGATGAGCTGCAATCCGTCGATCGGCGGCATTGGCAAGGGCCATCTGGTCAAGGAAGTCGATGCGCTGGGCGGCGCAATGGCCGTCGCGACCGACGAGAGCGGTATTCAGTTCCGGATCCTCAATTCGTCGAAGGGCCCGGCCGTGCGCGCGACGCGTGCGCAGGCCGATCGCATCCTGTACAAGGCCGCGATCCGCCACCGGCTCGAGAATCAGCCGAACCTGTGGCTGTTCCAGCAGGCCGTCGACGACCTGATGGTCGAAGGCGACCGCGTGGTGGGCGCCGTCACGCAGATCGGTATCCGCTTTCGTGCGCGTGCGGTCGTGCTGACCGCCGGTACGTTCCTCGACGGCAAGATTCACGTCGGCCTGAACAACTATACGGGCGGCCGAGCGGGCGATCCGGCGGCTGTGTCGCTGTCGTCGCGCCTGAAGGAGCTGAAGCTGCCGCAGGGCCGCCTGAAGACCGGTACGCCGCCGCGTATCGATGGCCGCTCGATCGATTTCTCGAAGCTGGACGAACAGCCGGGCGATCTCGATCCGATCCCCGTCTTCTCGTTCCTGGGCCGTGCGGAGCAGCATCCGCAGCAACTGCCGTGCTGGGTCACGCATACGAACGAGCGCACGCACGACATCATTCGCGGCGGCCTCGACCGTTCGCCTATGTATACAGGCGTGATCGAAGGCGTCGGGCCGCGCTATTGCCCGTCGATCGAGGACAAGATTCACCGGTTCGCCTCGAAGGAATCGCACCAGATCTTCCTGGAGCCGGAAGGGCTGACGACCAACGAGTTTTACCCGAACGGGATCTCGACGAGCTTGCCGTTCGACGTCCAGCTCGAGCTCGTGCACTCGATGCGCGGCCTCGAGAACGCGCATATCCTGCGCCCCGGCTACGCGATCGAGTACGACTACTTCGATCCGCGCGCGCTGAAGGCCTCGCTCGAAACGAAGGCGATCAACGGGCTGTTCTTTGCGGGCCAGATCAACGGGACGACGGGTTATGAAGAAGCGGCCGCGCAGGGTCTGCTGGCCGGTCTCAACGCTGGCCGCTACGTGCAGGAGAAGGACGCATGGTGCCCGCGCCGTGACCAGGCCTACCTTGGCGTGCTGGTCGACGATCTCGTGACGCGCGGTGTGGCCGAGCCGTACCGGATGTTCACGAGCCGCGCCGAGTATCGCCTCAGCCTGCGTGAAGACAATGCCGACATGCGCCTGACCGAGATCGGCCGCGAACTGGGGCTCGTCGACGACGCACGCTGGGACGCATTCAGCCGGAAGCGCGACGCTGTTTCACGTGAAACCGAGCGCCTGAAGTCGACGTGGGTCACGCCGAAGACGTTGCCGCCGGAAGAGGCGGCCGCGCTCCTCGGCAAGGCAATCGACCACGAATACAGCCTCGCCGAACTGCTGCGCCGTCCGGGGATCAGCTACGACGGCGTGTGTGGGCTGAAGGGCGGCGAGTGCGGCCCCGCAGAGCCGCTGGCCGACGATCCGGTGCTGCTCGAGCAGATCAAGGAGCAGGTCGAGATCGGCATCAAGTATCAGGGCTACATCGAGCGCCAGGCATCGGAAATCGAACGCAACGATGCGAACGAGAATACGCGTCTGCCCGACGGTATCGATTACCGCGAAGTCCGCGGCCTGTCGTTCGAGGTGAGCCAGAAGCTCAACGAGTTCCGACCGGAGACGATCGGGCAGGCGTCGCGCATCTCGGGTGTCACGCCCGCGGCAATCTCGCTGCTGATGGTGCACCTGAAGCGTCGCGGCCTGGGTCGCCGTCATGGCCCGGCCGAAGCGGCAACGGAGCAGGGGGACGGCGCCGTCCCGACGCAACAATGACGGCGCGTCGCGCGCCGGCGGTTAATCGGGACGTACTGGAACAGATGCTCGTCGAAGGCACGACGGCGCTCGACCTCACCCTGACGGATGCACAACGCAACCAGCTGCTCGACTACGTCGCGCTGCTCGGCAAGTGGAACGCGGTCTACAACCTGACCGCGATCCGTGACCCGAAGCAGATGATGATCCAGCACATCCTCGATTCGCTTTCCATCGTCTCGCATCTGCGTGGCCGTGCATCGGCCCGCGTGCTCGACGTCGGCTCGGGCGGCGGATTGCCGGGTATCGTGCTGGCGATCGTCGAGCCGGATTGGCAGATCACGCTGAACGATATCGTGCAGAAGAAGTCTGCATTCCAGACCCAGATGCGCGCGGAGCTGAAGCTCGCGAACCTGTCGGTGATCACGGGGCGGGTCGAATCGCTGCAGCCGGGTGTCGAAGTGCCGGAAAAATTCGACATGATCGTATCCCGCGCTTTCGCGGATCTGTCCGACTTCGTTAAACTTGCTCGACACCTGGTTGCGCCGGGCGGATCGATCTGGGCGATGAAGGGCGTTCATCCGGACGACGAGATTGCGCGGTTGCCGGAAGGCAGCCGCGTGAAGCAGACGATACGGCTGGCGGTGCCACTGCTCGATGCCGAACGGCATCTGATCGAAGTGGCCGTCGACGAAGCGAATTGAAGGGCCGGCGCGCGATGGCGCGCCGTTTGTTTGAAGGTAAAGGGAACACACCAACGATGGCAAAGATCTTCTGCGTTGCGAACCAGAAGGGGGGCGTCGGCAAGACGACGACATCGGTCAATCTCGCCGCAAGCCTTGCAGCGCAGGAGCAACGAGTCCTGCTGATCGATCTCGACCCTCAGGGTAACGCGACGATGGGCAGCGGGATCGACAAGGCTGCTTGCGAAGCGACCGTATACGAGGTGCTGGTCGATGGCGTGTCGGTGACCGACGCGCGCATCCGGCCGGACGGCGTCACCTACGACGTGCTGCCCGCGAACCGCGAGCTGTCCGGTGCCGAGATCGAACTGATCAGCATCGACAACCGCGAGCGCCGGCTGAAGGCCGCGCTCGAGCACGTGGCCGACGACTACGATTTCGTGCTGATCGATTGCCCGCCGACGCTGTCGCTGCTGACGCTGAACGGGCTGTGCGCGGCGCATGGCGTCGTGATCCCGATGCAGTGCGAGTACTTCGCACTGGAGGGGTTGTCGGACCTCGTCAACACAATCAAGCAGGTTCACGCGAACATGAACCGCGACCTGAAGATCATCGGCTTGCTGCGTGTGATGTTCGATCCGCGTATCACGCTGCAGCAGCAAGTCTCCGATCAACTGAAAGCGCACTTCGGCGACAAGGTGTTCGATGCGGTGATTCCGCGCAACGTGCGCCTGGCGGAAGCGCCGAGTTACGGGCTGCCGGGCGTCGTGTTCGACCGCAGCTCGCGCGGTGCGCAGGCGTATCTCCAGTTCGGTGCCGAGATGATCGATCGCGTTCGCGCGTTCGAGGTGTCGTGATCCGGACATGAGCGAAGCGAGGAAGAAAGACATGAACGCGGTACCAAAAAAGAAGGGCTTGGGACGTGGCCTCGAAGCGCTGCTCGGCGGCAGTGCCGATATCACCGAAGCGGTGAAGATCGAAGGGGCACCGAACACGCTCGCGCTCGGCAAGCTGCAGGCCGGCAAGTACCAGCCGCGGACGCGGATGGACGAAGGCAGCCTGCAGGAGCTCGCGGCGAGCATTCGCGCACAGGGCGTGATGCAGCCGATCCTGGTACGGCCCATTTCGTCAGACAAATACGAGATCATCGCGGGCGAGCGCCGTTTCCGCGCGGCACGCCTGGCGGGCCTCGATGAAGTGCCGGTGCTCGTGAAGGATGTGTCCGACCAGGCCGCCGCGGCGATGGCGCTGATCGAGAACATCCAGCGCGAGGATCTGAACCCGCTTGAAGAGGCGCACGGTATCCAGCGCCTGCTCGACGAGTTCGGTTTCACGCACGAACAGGCGGCCGAATCGGTCGGCCGTTCGCGCAGCGCGGTGTCGAACCTGTTGCGCCTGCTGAACCTGGCTTCGCCGGTGCAGACGATGCTGCTGGCCGGCGATCTCGACATGGGGCATGCGCGCGCGCTGCTCGCCGTCGATGCGGCCACGCAGATCACGCTCGCCCATCAGGTCGTCAACAAGCGCATGTCGGTGCGGGAGACCGAGAAGCTCGTCACGCACACGACGAAGGAAGCGCCGGCCGTGAAGGCGCGCGCGAAGGACGACGGCGGGCGCGATACGCGCCGTCTCGAGGAGGAGCTGTCCGACCTGCTCGCGTCGACGGTGAAGATCAAGCTCGGCCGCCGCGGGCGAGGGCAGGTGACGATCGACTTCGGCAACCTCGACGCGCTCGAGGGCATTCTCGTGCGGCTGCGCGGCAACGTCGCGACCGAAGAGTAACGCGGTGCCGATGGAGGGGACGGGCGCGCCGACGCCGCGCCGGTGGCTGGGGTGGCTTGCGCAGGAGCCGGTGCTGTCGGTGCTGGTGCTTGGCCTGATCGTGCTGCAATGGGTGCGTCCGCAACCATTTCCCGTGCTGGCCGGCCGCGTCGACTGGCAGACGGTCGCGACGCTCGCGGGCCTGCTGATGCTGACCAAGGCGCTCGAGTTGTCCGGCTGCCTGATGTGGCTCGCGCACCGCATCGTGCATCACGTGCATTCCGAACGCGGGCTCGCATTGTTGCTCGTGGGGTTCGCCGCGTTGCTGTCGATGTGGCTCACCAACGACGTCGCGCTGTTCGTCGTCGTGCCGTTGATGGTGTCGCTGCGTGCGCTGACGCCACTGCCGTTCCGGCGGCTCGTGATCGTCGTCGCGCTGGCGGTCAACGCGGGGTCCGTCGCGACGCCGCTCGGCAATCCCCAGAATCTTTTCCTGTGGCAATTGAGCGGCGTGTCGTTCGGCCGCTTCGTGGTCACGCTCGGGCCGCTCGCGATCGCGCTGATGGCGCTGCTGCTCGTACTGACCGCATGCGCGTTTCGCGCAAAGCCGCTCGACTTGTCCGGCGATGCCACTGCGCTGCCCGTGCAACGCATGCACGCGCTGATCGCGGCGGTGCTGTTCGCCGCGTTCGTGCTGCTCGCCGATGCGCATCATCCGCTGCACGGCCTGATCGCCGTTGCCATCGTGCTGGCGGTCGTGCGGCGCGACGCGGTGTTGAGGATCGACTGGCTGCTGCTGCTGATCTTCGTACTGATGTTCGTCGTGCTGCGCACTGCGGCTGCGCTGCCCACGATACATGACGCGATCGCGCATGCGCGCCTCGATTCGCCGCTGCGCGTCTATGCGGCCGGCGCGCTGTTGTCACAGGTCATCAGCAATGTACCGGCCGCGATCCTGCTGTCGGAGTTCACGCACGACTGGCGTGCGCTCGCGTTCGGCGTATCGGTCGGCGGCTTCGGCTTCGCGATCGGCTCGCTTGCGAACCTGATCGCGGTGCGTCTCGCGAAGGAGCCGCGCATGTGGCTGCCGTTCCATCTGGTCTCGATTCCGTTCGCACTCGCCAGCGCGGCGGTCGGCGCGTGGCTGCTCGTTCACGGCTGAGTCGCACAGTACGCTTTCGATGCAGCGATGCATCGAAAGCGGGGCGCCCACAGCGATTCTTCCGCAGCGACTCATCCGCGACGTCACGTCCACAACGATTCATCCACAGCGGCCCATCAGCCGCGCCATACACCATCGCCGGCCCGTCCGGTTCGCGACTTTCTTCGCACACGAAATACCGTGCAAAAAATTGTCCTTACAACTGTCATCGTACGTCGTCGAATCGCGGGTTTTTCACATGATGAGGCGTCGTTTTACGCAGGTTTTTGTCGCGTCTAAAGCCTTGAATCACTTGCAACTATCGCTTACAATCGCCCGGATTTGTTAGCTAGGCACCCCTGAAAGCTTTCAGAAAGCTTGGGGCCGGGTTCAAGGATTTTGCGGAAGATTGCGATGGCGGGTCAGGCGCCGGACGACAGGCACGATGATCAGCGCACGCAACGCACCGCTTCGGCGGCCGGCGAGCGGCGCGAATCCGACGATGACTGGGACGCCGGGCAGCAAGATAACAACATCGTTCCGCTCACGCGGGCAGAAGCCGAAAAGCTGTTCGGCCCGAACGTGAGCAAGCCCTCGCGCGTGACCCCCTATAAGGTGGTATTCGCGCAAGTGGTTCTGTCCCTGGTTGCAACGCTGGCGTGGTGGCTGTTTTCGAAGTCGCCGGGCGCCGCTGCGCAATCCGCGTTTCTGGGCGGAGCGATCGGCTGGGTGCCCAGTGCGGTATTCGTGGCACGACTGAAGGCAGGTGGTTCGGCCACCGTGATGAGCTGGGTGATGGGCGAAGCCCTGAAGCTCGCTCTGACGATCGGGATGTTCACTGCAGTGGCGTTCGGCTGGGCCGGCGTGCACTGGGTGCCGTTCCTCGTCACGTACCTCGTCGTGCTGAAGACGTACTGGATCGCGCTGGCCTGGCGGTAAGGAACAAGCAGCGTGCGGTTTCGACAACGAACCGCACCGGCCCGTTCCCGCAATAGCGTGTTGCGGAACCGGCAAAACGATTTTCGACAATTTGGGTGGCATTAACGATATGGCAGCTAGCGAAGGCACGCGTGGTCCGGATCCGTCCGAGTACATTGCGCACCACTTGCAGAATTTCTCCACCTCGCATCAGACGTCGATTTTCGACATCCACGTCTGGAATCTCGACACGCTGTTCTGGTCGATCGTGTGCGGCATCGTGACGATCGTCCTGCTGCGTCTGGCTGCCCGCAAGGCGACGTCGGGCGTGCCGGGCCGTTTCCAGTGCGCGATCGAGATGCTCGTCGAGATGGTCGAAGACCAATCGAAGGCCATCGTTCACGGCAATCGTACCTTCATCGCTCCGCTCGCGCTCACGGTGTTCGTGTGGGTCGCGCTGATGAACTCCCTCGACTTCCTCCCGGTCGACCTGCCGGGCCGCGTGATCGGCCTGCTCGGTCTGTCGGACGTGATTTCCCACCATCGCATCGTCCCGACGGCCGACCTGAACGGCACGCTCGGCATCGCGCTCGGCGTGTTCGTCCTGATGATCTACTACAGCATCAAGATCAAGGGCGCGGGCGGCTTTGTGCATGAGCTGCTGTCGGCACCGTTCGGCGCCCACCCGCTGCTGTGGATCCCTAACCTCGCGCTCAACATCGTCGAATATCTCGCCAAGACCGTCTCCCTCGGTATGCGGCTGTTCGGCAACATGTACGCGGGTGAGCTGTTGTTCCTGTTGATCGCCCTGCTCGGCAGCATGTGGAGCTTCGGTGGCGACGCAACGTTCCTCGGCTTCGTTGGCCACGTGATCGCGGGCAGCGTCTGGGCAATCTTCCACATCCTGATTGTTCTGTTGCAGGCATTCATTTTCATGATGCTGACGCTGGTGTATCTCGGCCAGGCGCACGACAAGCACTAAGCGCGGCGTGCAAAAAAGAGTTTCCGTTTTAGTTTTTTAAATCTCAGTTCCAAGTCTTTTCACAAAGGAGTGATCATGCAAGCTTACATCGCCAACATCCAGGGTCTGACCGCCATCGGTATCGGCATCATCATCGGCCTGGGTGCAATCGGCGCCTGTATCGGTATCGCGCTGATGGGTGGTAAGTACATCGAAGCCTGCGCACGTCAGCCGGAACTCATCAACCCGCTGCAAACGAAGATGTTCCTGCTGGCTGGTCTGATCGACGCGGCATTCCTGATCGGCGTGGGTGTTGCAATGCTGTTCGCGTTCGCGAACCCGCTCCTGTCGAAGCTCGTCGCAGGCTAAGGTTCCTCGGAAATATGCGTCCGGCGTGAGCCGGCGCAGGGCGGAACGGAGACTTGGGGCGCTGATCGAATGCAACTCGATGAGCGCCTTACCGTTTCATTTTTCCGGAATAGCAGATAAGGAAACACCGTGAATCTCAACGCAACTCTGTTTGCGCAAATGGTCGTGTTCCTGGTCCTCGCGTGGTTCACGATGAAGTTCGTGTGGCCGCCGTTGATCAACGCCCTCGACGAACGTTCGAAGAAGATCGCCGACGGCCTCGCCGCCGCCGAGAAGGGCAAGGCAGAACTCGACGCAGCGCACAAGCGCGTGGACCAGGAACTCGCGCAGGCCCGCAATGACGGCCAGCAGCGCATCGCCGACGCTGAAAAGCGTGCCCAGGCGGTCGCCGAGGAAATCAAGGCCAACGCCCAGGCTGAAGCCGCCCGCATCGTCGCCCAGGCGAAGGCGGAAGCAGAACAGCAAATCGTGAAGGCGCGCGAAGCGCTGCGTGGCGAAGTCGCTACGCTGGCCGTGAAGGGCGCCGAGCAGATCCTGAAGCGCGAAGTCGATCAAACGGCCCACGCCCAACTGCTGAATCAACTGAAAGCCGAGCTCTGATCATGGCCGAACTTGCAACCATCGCCCGCCCTTACGCAGAAGCGCTGTTCCGCGTGGCCGAGGGCGGTGACATCGCCGCCTGGTCCACGCTCGTGCAAGAGCTGGCCCAGGTTGCGCGTCTGCCGGAAGTGCTGTCGGTCGCGTCGAGCCCGAAGGTGACGCGCACGCAAGTAGCCGAGTTGCTGCTTGCTGCTGCGAAGTCGCCGCTCGCGGCCGGCGCCGAAGCGAAGAACTTCGTGCAGATGCTGGTCGACAATCATCGCATCGCGCTGCTGCCGGAAATTGCCGAGCAGTTCGAGGCGCTCAAGAACGAACGTGAAGGTGCAGCCGACGCCGAGATCGTGAGCGCGTTCCCGCTGAACGGCGCGGATCTCGAAAGCCTCGTCTCGGGCCTCGAACGCAAGTTCAAGCGCAAGCTGAAACCGACGGTCGAAGTCGATTCGTCGCTGATCGGCGGCGTGCGCGTGACGGTCGGCGACGAAGTGCTCGACACCTCGGTTCGCGCGCGCCTCGCATCGATGCAGGCTGCCTTGACCGCCTGAGCGCCACGCCGGCACGCAACAGAATTGACTATCAGGAGCGAATAATGCAACTCAATCCCTCTGAGATCAGCGAGCTGATCAAGAGCCGGATCCAGGGCCTTGAAGCGAGCGCAGACGTTCGCAACCAGGGCACCGTGATCTCCGTGACCGACGGTATCGTGCGTATCCACGGCCTGTCGGACGTGATGCAGGGCGAAATGCTCGAGTTCCCGGGCAACACGTTCGGCCTCGCGCTGAACCTCGAGCGCGACTCGGTCGGCGCGGTGATTCTCGGCGAATACGAACACATCTCGGAAGGCGACATCGTCAAGACGACGGGCCGCATTCTGGAAGTTCCGGTTGGTCCGGAACTCGTCGGCCGCGTGGTCGATGCGCTCGGCAACCCGATCGACGGCAAGGGCCCGGTCAACGCGAAGCTGACCGACGCGATCGAAAAGATCGCCCCGGGCGTGATCTGGCGCAAGTCGGTGTCGCAGCCGGTGCAGACGGGCATCAAGTCGATCGACGCAATGGTGCCGATCGGCCGTGGCCAGCGTGAGCTGATCATCGGCGACCGTCAGTGCGGCAAGACCGCGGTGGCGCTCGACGCGATCATCAACCAGAAGGGCAAGGACCTGATCTGTATCTACGTCGCGATCGGCCAGAAGGCTTCGTCGATCATGAACGTGGTTCGCAAGCTCGAAGAAACGGGCGCGATGGAATACACGATCGTCGTCGCCGCTTCGGCTTCGGATTCGGCAGCGATGCAGTACCTCGCACCGTACGCCGGCTGCACGATGGGCGAATACTTCCGCGACCGCGGCCAGGACGCGCTGATCATCTATGACGACTTGACCAAGCAGGCTTGGGCATACCGTCAGATCTCGCTGCTGCTGCGCCGCCCGCCGGGCCGTGAAGCATACCCGGGCGACGTGTTCTATCTGCACTCGCGTCTGCTCGAGCGTGCGGCTCGCGTGTCGGAAGAGTACGTCGAGAAGTTCACGAACGGCGAAGTGAAGGGCAAGAGCGGCTCGCTGACGGCGCTGCCGGTCATCGAAACGCAGGCTGGCGACGTGACCGCGTTCGTTCCGACGAACGTGATCTCGATTACCGACGGCCAGATCTTCCTGGAAACCGACCTGTTCAACGCAGGCATCCGCCCGGCAATCAACGCCGGCGTGTCGGTGTCGCGAGTCGGTGGCGCCGCTCAGACGAAGGTCGTGAAGAAGCTGTCGGGCGGTATCCGTACCGACCTCGCGCAGTACCGTGAACTCGCCGCATTCGCGCAGTTCGCATCGGACCTCGACGAAGCGACCCGCAAGCAGCTCGAGCGCGGCCGCCGCGTGACGGAACTGCTGAAGCAGCCGCAGTACCAGCCGCTGCAGGTCTGGGAACTGGCCGTGTCGCTGTACGCCGCGAACAACGGCTACCTCGACGACCTCGACGTCAAGCAAGTGCTGTCGTTCGAGAAGGGCCTGCGCGACAACCTGAAGACCAGCCACGCTGACCTCATCAAGCGCATCGAAGACACCAAGGATCTCTCGAAGGACGACGAAGGCGCACTGCGCTCGGCGATCGAATCCTTCAAGAAGTCCGGTGCCTATTGATCCGCGAGTGACACACCGAGGCCGCGCGGGGGCTGATGTACCCGCGCCGCTTCGGTGAGCGATGCATGAGCCCCGAGCAAGCGCTAAAGCGCCAACTCGGGGCGCAAAGGAGCAAGCTATGGCTGGAATGAAGGAAATTCGCGGCAAGATCAAGAGCGTGCAGAACACGCGCAAGATCACGAAGGCGATGGAGATGGTGGCTGCATCGAAGATGCGTCGCGCGCAGGAACGCATGCGCGCCGCTCGTCCGTATGCAGACAAGGTCCGTGCCATCGCCGCGCACATGAGCCGTGCGAACCCGGAGTACCGCCACCCGTTCATGGTGGCAAACGACGGCGCGCAGACGGCCGGCATCATCCTCGTCACGACGGACAAGGGTCTTTGCGGCGGTCTGAACACCAACGTGCTGCGTGCGACGGTGCAGAAGTTCAAGGAGCTGGAAGAGAAGGGCCAGAAGGTCGAAGCCACCGCGATCGGCGGCAAGGGCCTCGGGTTCCTGAACCGCTTCGGCGCGAAGGTGATGTCGCAGGTCGTGCACCTCGGCGACACCCCGCATCTGGACAAGCTGATCGGCGCCGTGAAGACGCAGCTCGATCTGTACTCGGAAGGCAAGCTGTCGGCGGTTTATATCGCTTACACGCGCTTCGTCAACACGATGAAGCAGGAAGCCGTGATCGAGCAGCTGCTGCCGCTGTCGTCGGAACACTTCGAGGCCGATGACGGTACGCCGGCCACGTCGTGGGACTACATCTACGAGCCGGACGCGCAGGCAGTCGTCGACGAACTGCTCGTGCGTTACGTCGAGGCGCTGGTGTACCAGGCCGTCGCGGAAAACATGGCGTCCGAGCAATCGGCGCGCATGGTCGCGATGAAGGCCGCGTCCGACAACGCGAAGACGGTGATCAGCGAACTGCAGCTCGTGTACAACAAGAGCCGCCAGGCCGCGATCACGAAAGAACTGTCGGAGATCGTCGGCGGCGCAGCCGCTGTTTAAGCGCGCGCCACGGACGACAACTGCGCCTTTGCGCGAGTAAAGAATCAGGTATTTAAAGGAAAAGCGATGAGTACTGCTGCTTTGGTAGAAGGCAAGATCGTACAGTGCATCGGCGCCGTTATCGACGTGGAATTCCCGCGCGACAGCATGCCGAAGATCTACGACGCGCTCATTCTCGATGGCTCGGAACTGACGCTCGAAGTCCAGCAGCAGCTGGGCGACGGCGTGGTCCGTACCATCTGTCTGGGTGCATCCGACGGCCTGCGCCGCGGCCTGACCGTGAAGAACACGGCCAAGCCGATCTCGGTGCCGGTCGGCAAGCCGACCCTCGGCCGGATCATGGACGTGCTCGGCCGTCCGATCGACGAAGCCGGCCCGATCGAAAGCGAACACACGCGTTCGATCCACCAGAAGGCTCCGGCGTTCGACGAGCTGTCGCCGTCGACCGAACTGCTCGAAACGGGTATCAAGGTCATCGACCTGATCTGCCCGTTCGCGAAGGGCGGCAAGGTCGGCCTGTTCGGCGGTGCCGGCGTGGGCAAGACCGTCAACATGATGGAGCTCATCAACAACATCGCGAAGGAACACGGCGGTTACTCCGTGTTCGCGGGCGTGGGCGAGCGTACCCGTGAAGGGAACGACTTCTACCACGAAATGAAGGACTCGAACGTTCTCGACAAGGTCGCGCTGGTGTACGGCCAGATGAACGAGCCGCCGGGCAACCGTCTGCGCGTCGCGCTGACGGGCCTGACGATGGCCGAGCACTTCCGTGACGAAGGCCTCGACGTGCTGTTCTTCGTCGACAACATCTACCGTTTCACGCTGGCCGGTACCGAAGTGTCGGCACTGCTCGGCCGTATGCCGTCGGCAGTGGGCTATCAGCCGACGCTGGCTGAAGAAATGGGCAAGCTGCAAGAGCGCATCACGTCGACCAAGAAGGGCTCGATTACGTCGGTCCAGGCCGTGTACGTCCCTGCGGACGACTTGACCGACCCGTCGCCGGCAACCACCTTCGGCCACCTGGACGCAACCGTCGTTCTGTCGCGTGACATCGCCTCGCTGGGTATCTACCCGGCGGTCGACCCGCTCGACTCGACGTCGCGCCAGATCGACCCGAACGTGATCGGTGAAGAGCACTACTCGATCACCCGTCGCGTTCAGCAGACGCTGCAGCGCTACAAGGAACTGCGCGACATCATCGCGATTCTGGGCATGGACGAACTGTCGCCGGAAGACAAGCTGTCGGTCGCACGTGCGCGTAAGATCCAGCGTTTCCTGTCGCAGCCGTTCCACGTCGCTGAAGTGTTCACGGGCTCGCCGGGCAAGTACGTGCCGCTGAAGGAAACGATCCGCGGCTTCAAGATGATCGTCGACGGCGAGTGCGACCACCTGCCGGAACAGGCGTTCTACATGGTCGGCACGATCGACGAAGCCTTCGAAAAGGCCAAGAAGATCCAGTAAAGGTCGGGTGTAACGCAGCGGGCGCCCGTGCGTCCGCGATGGCTGCCGTTCAGGCGGCTTTTCGCGGACGGGCGCCCACGTAACACGCTCAACCAGGAGTCGATATGGCAACCATCAAAGTAGACGTCGTCAGCGCGGAAGAGCAGATCTTCTCGGGCGAGGCGAAATTCGTCGCGCTGCCGGGCGAAACGGGTGAGCTGGGCATTCTGCCGGGCCACACGCCGCTCATTACCCGGATTCGTCCGGGTGCGGTGCGCATCGAAGTCGAGGGCGGCAACGACGAATTCGTGTTCGTCGCAGGCGGCATTCTCGAAGTGCAGCCGGGCGCCGTGACGGTGCTCGCCGATACCGCGATCCGCGGCAAGGATCTCGACGCGGCGAAAGCCGAGGAAGCACGCAAGCGTGCCGAGGAAACGCTGCAGAACGCGAAGTCGGACCTCGACCTCGCAAAGGCGCAATCCGAGCTCGCGACCGCGATGGCGCAGCTCGAAGCGATCCAGCGTCTGGCGAAGATCCGCAGCCGGCACTAAGCCAGCCGTGCGTCGTGCAAAAGAAAGCAGCCTTCGGGCTGCTTTTTTTTTCGCCCCGGTTTCGTCAGGGTTTCGTCCGAGCGTGCTATTTCGCCCGGAAGCCGAGAATCGATGTCAGAGTGTCGTCAGCGGCGCGCGCTATCGTCCGCTGCATCAGACCGACAAAAGACGGAGACATCATGGCTGCAGACCCAGGCGTGCGGGCGCTGATCGCGCCCGAAAACGGATTGTCGTACGTGCGCGGCACGACCGACATGCCGCTCTCCGAAGCAACGATCGGCCGGTTCCTGCTCGACACGGCCGGCCGCTTTCCCGATCGTCCGGCGGTCGTGTTCCGCGAGCAGCAGGTGCGCTGGACCTGGCGCGAGTTCGCGAACGAGGTCGACGTGCTGGCCACGGGCCTCGCCGCGCTCGGCATCACGCGGGGCGATCGCGTCGGCATCTGGTCGCCGAACCGCAGCGAATGGCTGCTCACGCAGTTCGCGACCGCGCGGATCGGCGCGGTGCTCGTCAACATCAATCCGGCCTACCGGCTCGCGGAGCTCGAATACGCGCTGAACAAGGTCGGCTGTAAAGCCGTGATCGCCGCCGAGCGCTTCAAGACGTCCGCGTACGTCGAGATGCTGCAGACCATCGCGCCGGAGCTCGCCACCGCGCGCCGGGCGACCTGCATGCGGCGCGCGTGCCGAGCCTGCGCACGGTCGTGTCGATGGGCGACGTCGCGCCGGCCGGCATGTTCCGCTTCGCGGACGTGATGGCGCGCGGCCGCCAGGCCGTCGATTCCGCGCTGCTCGATGCGATCGGCGCGACGCTCGCGGCCCATGAGCCCATCAACATCCAGTTCACGAGCGGCACCACGGGCAGCCCGAAGGGCGCGACGCTCACGCATCGCAACGTCGTCAACAACGGGCGCTCGATCGCGGCCGCGATGCGCTTCACCGAACAGGACACGCTGTGCATCCCGGTGCCGCTGTATCACTGCTTCGGGATGGTGCTGGCCGTGCTCGCGTGTGTATCGAAGGGCGCGGCGATGGTGTTCCCGGGCGAAGCGTTCGACCCGGTCGCGACGCTCGCGGCGGTGGCCGACGAGCGTTGCACCGCGCTGCACGGCGTGCCGACGATGTTCATCGCGGAGCTCGATCATCCGGCATTCGCGCAATTCGACCTGTCGACGCTGCGCACCGGGATCATGGCCGGCTCGCCGTGCCCGATCGAGACGATGAAGCGCGTCGTGTCGCAGATGCATCTGTCCGAAATCACGATCGCGTACGGGATGACGGAGACGAGCCCCGTGTCGTTCCAGAGCTCGACCGACGATCCGCTCGAGAAGCGCACGACGACGGTCGGCCGCATCCAGCCGCATCTGGAGGTGAAGATCGTCGATCCGGACGGCGAGGTCGTGCCGGTCGGCGCGACGGGCGAGCTGTGCACGAAGGGCTATTCGGTGATGCTCGGCTACTGGGACGACGACGCGAAGACGCGCGAGGTGCTCGTGGACGGCTGGATGCATACGGGCGACCTCGCGACGCTCGATGCGGACGGTTACTGCAACATCGTCGGCCGGCTGAAGGACATGGTGATTCGCGGCGGCGAGAACGTCTATCCGCGCGAGATCGAGGAATTCCTGTTTCGGCATCCGAAGATTCAGAGCGCGCAGGTATTCGGCGTACCCGATGCGAAGTACGGCGAGGAGCTGTGCGCGTGGATCGTGCTGCGCGCGGACGAGCAGATGACCGAAGACGACGTGCGTGCGTTCTGCAACGGGCAGATCGCGCACTACAAGATCCCGCGCTACATCCGCTTCGTCGACGAACTGCCGATGACGGTGACGGGCAAGGTGCAGAAGTTCGTGATGCGCGACCGGATGATCGAGGAGCTGAAGCTCGACGTGCAGAAGACCGCGTGACGCGGGAAACGTGGCGCCCCGCGGGCCGCCACGTTTTCGATGGACGAAAAAAAGCGGGCTTATGAGCCCGCTAAAAACCACACGCTACGGGGTTAGCGCGAGGAGACCAAAGATGAAACCGAGTCCGGCGGGGGGCCGGAAACGACTCCAACAGGGATGCCCCTCGGAAGGGCTTCGGTACGTGACCGACTGGCTCGCAGCGCTTCGCGTCCGCTCACACTTGGCACACGAGACCGCATCCGTGTTGAAACCGTTGAGGCCATTGTGGGCGAATTAATGACCCCTCGCGGTAACAAAGTGTTTCAGGTTGTAACGCCCGCCAGATAAGGCTTTCCGGGATTTTTTGCTGTTTTAAGGGATTTCATGGAGGTCATTTTTACCAATATTATCGAAAGTGTTTTCATCGCATGCGCGTAATGCGTTTTTCGTGCGCGACAGGCTCGACGAAGTCCACAATTGCACGCGAAAAAGTGCAATGCGCAGAGCATTCGATGTCTGACGATTCATTCGTCGGAAAGATTTTGAAACGTGATCGAGGGGCGCGCCAGTCGGCCGTTCGGCCAAACCGCACGCCTGCGCCATCGCGTCACGCGCTGACCGCCCGAGGCGCGGCCCCGGCCGGCGTCACTTCAACCACTTGTCCGAGATCGCCCGGAACTCGCCGTTCGCGAGCGCGAGGTGCAGCCACTGGTCGACGTACTGCTGGAACGCGACGTCGCCGCGCGGCACCATGTACGCCTTCTCGCCGAACTGGAACGGCTTGTCCGGATGCACCGAGCACAGGCCCGGATTCAGCTTTTGCTGCAGCAGCGTCTCGGACGCATCGGTCACCATCACGTCCGCCTTGCCCGCGAGGATTTGCTTGAAGATCGTTACGTTGTCCGGATAGACGGTGAGGTTCGCGTGCGTGAAATACTGCTTCGCGAAACGCTCGTTGGTGCCGCCCGGGTTCACGATCACGCGCGTTTCCGGCCGGTCGATCTGCGCGACGGTCTGGTATTTGCCGGCGTCCGCGCAGCGTACGATCGGCGTCTTGCCGTCGACGACGTACGGCTGCGTGAAGAACACGCGCTTCTGGCGCTCGAGCGTCGTCGAGACGCCGCCCACCGCGATGTCGCATTTCGCGACGAAGTCGGCGGTCAGGTTCGGCCAGCTCGTCTTCACGTAGTCGGTCTTCACGCCGAGCGACTTCGCGAGCGATTCGGCCATGTCGATGTCGATGCCCTCGAAGCGGCCGTCCGCACGGTAGTACGAATACGGCTTGTAGTCGCCCGTCGTGCAGACGCGCAGCGTGCCGCGCGCGAGTACGTCGTCGAGCCGCGAGCCGGCGCCCGGTGCGGCAGCGGTGGCGCCCGCGCCGGTCTGCGCGTGCGCGGCGGCGCAGCAAAGCAACGTGGCCGCGGCGAGCGTGGCGAATCGTTTCATCGGTCTCCTCCTTCGTTTCGTTCGATATGAGCGTCCGATCATAACGGAGCCATCGCGCGCGTCATATGGCCGCCATCGCGCCGGCATGCGCAGCCTGGCGGCGGCTGTCCGGTAAAATGCCGCTTTGCCTTCGCATCGTCGCTCCTACCGTGGCCCATACCCTGCTCAACGACACCTTCCTGCGTGCGCTTCTGCGCGAGCCGACCGACTACACGCCGATCTGGCTGATGCGCCAGGCCGGCCGCTACCTGCCCGAATACAACGCGACGCGTGCGCGCGCCGGCAGCTTCCTCGGTCTCGCGAAGAACCCCGACTACGCGACCGAAGTGACGCTGCAGCCGCTCGAGCGCTTTCCGCTCGACGCCGCGATCCTGTTCTCGGACATCCTGACGATTCCGGACGCGATGGGCCTCGGCCTCGACTTCCAGGTCGGCGAAGGGCCGAAGTTCGCGCATCCGGTGCGTACCGAGGCCGACGTCGCGAAGCTCGCGGTGCCGGACATCGAGGAGACGCTCGGTTACGTGACGGGCGCGGTGCGCGAGATCCGCCGCGCGCTCACCGACGGCCAGGGCCGCCAGCGCGTGCCGCTGATCGGCTTTTCGGGCAGCCCGTGGACGCTCGCGTGCTACATGGTCGAAGGCGGCGGGTCGGACGATTTCCGCACGGTGAAGTCGATGGCGTATTCGCGCCCCGACCTGATGCACCGGATCCTCGACGTGAACGCGCAGGCCGTGGCCGCCTACCTGAACGCGCAGATCGAAGCGGGCGCGCAGGCCGTGATGATCTTCGATACGTGGGGCGGTGCGCTGGCCGACGGCGCGTACCAGCGCTTCTCGCTCGACTACATCCGCCGCGTGGTGTCGCAGCTCAAGCGCGAGCACGACGGCGAGCGCGTGCCGGTCATCACGTTCACGAAGGGCGGCGGGCTGTGGCTCGAGGAGATCGCGGCGACCGGCGTCGACGCGGTCGGGCTCGACTGGACGGTCAACCTCGGCGCGGCGCGCGAGCGCGTCGCCGGGCGTGTCGCGCTGCAGGGCAACCTCGACCCGACGATCCTGTTTGCACCGCCCGCCGCGGTGCGCGAGCAGGCGCGCGCGGTGCTCGACAGCTACGGCAACCATCCGGGCCATGTATTCAACCTCGGGCACGGCATTTCGCAATTCACGTCGCCCGATCACGTCGCCGAACTCGTCGACGAGGTGCACAACCACAGCCGCGCGATCCGTAGCGGAGCCGCCGGCTGAACGCAAGCGCTGTCATGCTGCACTGCGGGGTGACAGCGTTTCGTTATCGGCGCTAAACAGGGCGCAACCCCGCACCGGTTGCCGATTCAGTGCTTGTCAAGACTTGACTTATACACATTTTCCTCGTTGCAGCGCGGTAGAGCCCTGTATCGGTCAAATTGCCTCGCTATGGTTCGGTAATTTGAATAGCAGCCTTATGGAATAAGGCTCCGCGGGACACCGCAACAAGCGGCGAAAATCAGCGGAAAGCGCGGCCCCGCGTGCGTTGCGGTCAGTGAGCGGCGAGTTCTCAACAAAGTTATCCACAGGCTGGGCAGGGTATACGGCGATTCCTAATGCGAATCCAAAACTTAGCGCCGAATCTGAAGTTTTACTTTAAGTCCGCTGCCCCGATCCGGGCGCGGATGCCGGCCGCCCATCCCGCTACGGTGCATGCCGCCGCCGGAGCGTCGCGATGAGCGGTACCTACCTGCGCGTCGCGCTCGACCATCCGCTCGCCACGCTGTTCGACTACCGCTGCGACGCGCAACCGGCGCCCGTGCCGGGTACGCTCGTGCAGGTGCCGTTCGGCAAGCGGCAGGCAGTCGGGCTCGTCTGCGAAGTGACGACTCACACCGACGTGCCGCCGTCCCGGCTGCGCGCGATCGACGCGATCTGTACCGACCTGCCGCCGTTGTCGCCGGACTGGCTCGCGCTCGTGTCGTTCGCCGCCGACTACTACCAGCGCGGGCGCGGCGAAGTCGCGCTGCCGGCGCTGCCGCAGGCGCTGCGCGATGCGGGGCGCTGGGGGCGGCTGCTCGCGCCCGAGGTGCGCTACCGGCCGACGGAGGCCGGCCGCGCGGCGCTGCCCGATGCGTTGCCCGCACGCGGGGCCGCGCTGCGGCGGCTCGCGCAGGCGCTGGTCGACACCGGCTCGCTCGCGCTGCCCGATGCGCGCGCGCTGCACCCGAAGGCGGCTGCGACGCTCGACGACTGGGCGGCGCGCGGCTGGGTCGACGTCGAGGAGATCGGCTGGGCCGATGCGCCTGTGCCCAAAGCTGTGGATAACCTGTTGGCAGCCGGTGGACGGACTGTGCCGCCGGCGCTCACGGACCAGCAGGCCGAGGCGCTCGACGCGATCCGCGCGGCGCAGGGCTTCGCGCCGTTCCTGCTGCACGGCGTGACGGGCAGCGGCAAGACCGAGGTCTATCTGCATGCGCTCGCGTCGCTGCTCGACGCCCGGCCGGACGCGCAGGCGCTCGTGCTCGTCCCCGAAATCAACCTGACGCCGCAGTTCGAGGCCGCGTTTCGCGCGCGCTTCGCGGGTGCGCTCGCCGACGACGCGATCGTCACGCTGCACAGCGGGCTCGCCGAGGGCGAGCGTGCGCGCAACTGGCTCGCCGCGCATACGGGCCGTGCGCGGATCGTGCTCGGCACGCGCCTCGCGGTGCTCGCGTCGATGCCGGCGCTCGCGCTGATCGTCGTCGACGAGGAGCACGAGCCCGCGTACAAGCAGCAGGAAGGGCTGCGCTATTCGGCACGCGATCTCGCCGTGTGGCGCGCGAAGCAGCTCGGCATCACGGTCGTGCTCGGCTCGGCCACGCCGTCCCTCGAAAGCTGGTGGCAGGCGGAGCAGGGACGCTACACGCGGCTCACGCTGTCGCGCCGCGCGGTGGCCGACGCGACGCTGCCGACCGTGCGGCTGATCGACCTCGAAGAGGAGCGGCGGCGCGGGCGCGCGTCGATGGGCGGGCTGTCGGGGCCGCTGGTCGCGGCGCTGAAGGCGCGGCTCGAGCGGGGCGAGCAGAGCCTCGTGTTCCTGAACCGGCGCGGTTACGCGCCGCAGCTCGCGTGCGACGCATGCGGCTGGGTCGCAGGCTGCCCGCGCTGCAGCGCGTACGTCGTGCTGCACAAGCCCGAGCATGCGCTGCGCTGCCATCACTGCGGCTGGGAAGCGCGCATTCCGCGATCGTGCCCCGAGTGCGGGAACGTCGACATCGCGCCGCTCGGGCGCGGCACGCAACGCATCGAGGAGGCGCTCGCCGAGGCCGTGCCGGGCGCGCGCGTGCTGCGGATCGACGCGGACAGCACGCGCCGCAAGGGCAGTGCGCAGGCGCTGTTCTCCGATGTGCACGCGGGCGAGGTCGATATCCTCGTCGGCACGCAGATGATCGCAAAGGGGCACGACTTCCAGCGCGTGTCGCTCGTCGGCGTGCTCAATGCCGACACGGCGCTGTTCTCGCATGACTTCCGCGCGAGCGAACGGCTGTTCGCGCAGCTGATGCAGGTGAGCGGCCGCGCGGGGCGCGCCGGGCTGCCGGGCGAGGTGATGGTGCAGACGCGTTACCCGCGTCACGCGCTGTATCACGCGCTCGGTCGGCAGGATTACGTCGGCTTCGCGAATTCGACGCTCGGCGAGCGTCGCGACGCGCACCTGCCGCCGTTCGTCTACCAGGCGCTGCTGCGCGCCGAGGGGCGCACGCTCGACGCGGCGCTCGCGTTCCTGCTGCAAGCCGCGGCCGCGTTGCCGGGGCTGCCGGGCGCCGATCGCGTGACCGTGTACGACGCGGTGCCGATGACGATCGTCAAGGTCGCGAACGTCCATCGCGCGCAACTGCTGCTCGAAAGCGCGTCGCGGGCGGCGCTGCAGCATGCGCTGCGCGCATGGCAGCCGGCGTTGCGCGCACTGAAGGGCGTGCTGCGGTGGAGCGTCGAGGTCGATCCGCTGGATATCTGACGGGCCGGCGCAACCTGCTTTCATGCGCGCGGTAGGGGGCTTGCATGACCGGCGCGCGTCCGCACGCCGCGGATCAGGGAAAATCCCGATCCCCGCGGCGCGGGCAACCCCTAGGTTGCAACCGCATAAGTGGCTGATTATATTGGCTAACTTGAGGGTGCAACCCATCTCGCAATTTGGTTGCACCTTTTTATTGCGTGCCGTAGGATTTCGCGCATCCTCTCACGTCACTGGCCGGCTTTCGTCCGGCGCACGAACCCACCATGGCAAGCACGACTCTCGGCGTCAAGGTCGACGACCTTCTCCGCTCGCGCCTCAAGGACGCAGCCGCGCGTCTCGAGCGCACTCCCCACTGGCTGATCAAGCAGGCGATCTTCGCGTATCTCGAGCGGATCGAGCACGGCCAGCTGCCGCCCGAGCTGTCGGGCCACAGCGGTGTCACGGAGCTCGCCGACGGCCAGGCGGCGGACGGCGACGACGACAATTCGCCTCATCCGTTCCTCGAATTCGCGCAGAACGTGCAGCCGCAATCGGTGCTGCGCGCGGCGATCACGGCCGCGTACCGCCGCCCCGAGCCGGAATGCGTGCCGTTCCTGCTCGGCCAGGCGCGCCTGCCCGCGAACCTGCAGGCGGACGTGCAGGCGCTCGCGACGAAGCTCGTCGAGGCGCTGCGCGAGAAGAGCTCGGGCGGCGGCGTCGAAGGGCTGATCCACGAATTCTCGCTGTCGAGCCAGGAGGGCGTCGCGCTGATGTGCCTGGCCGAGGCGCTGCTGCGCATTCCCGATCGCGCGACGCGCGATGCGCTGATCCGCGACAAGATCAGCAAGGGCGACTGGCGCTCGCACGTCGGCCACGCGCCGTCGCTGTTCGTGAACGCGGCGACCTGGGGGCTGATGATCACCGGCAAGCTCGTGACGACCAACAGCGAAGCGGGCCTGTCGTCGGCGCTCACGCGCCTGATCGGCCGCGGCGGCGAGCCGCTGATCCGCAAGGGCGTCGACATGGCGATGCGCCTGATGGGCGAGCAGTTCGTCACCGGCGAGACGATTTCCGAAGCGCTCGCGAACAGCCGCAAGTACGAAGCGCGCGGCTTCCGCTACTCGTACGACATGCTCGGCGAAGCGGCGACGACCGAAGAGGACGCGCAGCGCTACTACGCATCGTACGAGCAGGCGATCCACGCGATCGGCAAGGCGGCCGGCGGCCGCGGCATCTACGAAGGCCCGGGCATCTCGATCAAGCTGTCGGCGCTGCACGCACGCTACTCGCGTTCGCAGCAGGACCGCACGATGAGCGAGCTGCTGCCGCGCGTGCGCGCGCTCGCGCTGCTCGCGCGCCGCTACGACATCGGCCTGAACATCGACGCGGAAGAAGCCGACCGCCTCGAACTGTCGCTCGACCTGCTCGAGGCGCTGTGCTTCGATCCGGATCTCGCGGGCTGGAACGGCATCGGCTTCGTGGTGCAGGGCTACCAGAAGCGCTGCCCGTTCGTGATCGACTACCTGATCGATCTCGCGCGCCGCAGCCGTCACCGCCTGATGATCCGCCTGGTCAAGGGCGCGTACTGGGATACCGAGATCAAGCGTGCGCAGGTCGACGGCCTCGAAGGCTATCCGGTCTATACGCGCAAGATCTACACGGACGTGTCGTACCTCGCGTGCGCGAAGAAGCTGCTCGCCGCACCCGACGCCGTCTACCCGCAGTTCGCGACGCACAACGCGTACACGCTCGCCGCGATCTACCAGCTCGCGGGCCAGAACTACTACCCGGGCCAGTACGAATTCCAGTGCCTGCACGGGATGGGCGAGCCGCTGTACGAGGAAGTCACCGGCCGCGACAAGCTGAACCGTCCGTGCCGCGTGTACGCGCCGGTCGGCACGCACGAGACGCTGCTCGCATACCTGGTGCGACGCCTGCTCGAGAACGGCGCGAACACGTCGTTCGTGAACCGGATCGCGGACAAGACCGTGTCGGTGAAGGAACTGGTCGCCGATCCGGTCGACGAAGCGTCGAAGGTCGTGCCGCTCGGCGCGCCGCACGCGAAGATCCCGCTGCCGCGCAACCTGTACGGCGACGAGCGTCCCAACTCGATGGGCCTCGACCTGTCGAACGAACACCGCCTCGCGTCGCTGTCGTCCGCGCTGCTCGCGAGCGCGCACTTCCCGTGGCGCGCGGCGCCGATGCTCGCCGACGACACGCTCGCCGACGCACCGGCCCGCGACGTGCGCAACCCGGCCGACCAGCGCGACACGGTCGGCAGCGTCAGCGAAGCGACGGCCGAACACGTGAGCGCGGCACTCGCGCACGCGGTGGCCGCTGCGCCGATCTGGCAGGCGACGCCGGTCGATGCACGCGCCGATTGCCTGGTGCGCGCGGCCGACCTGCTCGAAGCGCAGATGCATACGCTGATGGGCCTGATCGTGCGCGAAGCCGGCAAGTCGCTGCCGAACGCGATCGCCGAGATCCGCGAAGCGGTCGACTTCCTGCGCTACTACGCCGCGCAGATCCGCGACGAATTCTCGAACGACACACACCGTCCGCTCGGCCCGGTGGTCTGTATCAGCCCGTGGAACTTCCCGCTCGCGATCTTCATGGGCCAGGTGGCCGCCGCGCTCGCGGCCGGCAACACGGTGCTCGCGAAGCCGGCCGAACAGACGCCGCTGATTGCCGCCCAGGCCGTGCGCCTGCTGCGCGAGGCCGGCGTGCCGGCCGGCGCGGTGCAGCTGCTGCCGGGCGACGGCGAGACCGTCGGCGCGACGCTGGTCGCCGATCCGCGCACGCGTGCGGTGATGTTCACCGGTTCGACCGAAGTCGCGCGCCTGATCAACAAGACGCTGTCCGCGCGCCTCGACCCGGACGGCAAGCCGATCCCGCTGATCGCGGAAACGGGCGGCCAGAACGCGATGATCGTCGACTCGTCGGCGCTCGCGGAGCAGGTCGTCGCGGACGTGATGCAGTCGTCGTTCGACTCGGCCGGTCAACGGTGTTCGGCGCTGCGCGTTCTGTGTCTGCAGGACGATGTCGCGGACCGCACGCTGACGATGCTCAAGGGCGCGATGCACGAGCTGGCGCTCGGCAACCCCGACCGGCTGTCGACGGACGTCGGCCCGGTGATCGACGGTGAAGCGAAGCAGACGATCGACACGCACGTCGCGGCGATGAAGGAGAAGGGCCACGCGGTCACGCAGCTGCCGGCGCCGGAAGCCTGCGCGCACGGCACGTTCGTGCCGCCGACGCTGATCGAGATCGGCAGCATCGACGAGCTGAAGCGCGAAGTGTTCGGCCCCGTGCTGCACGTGGTGCGCTACCGCCGCAGCCAGCTCGACAAGCTGCTGGAGCAGATCCGCGCGACCGGCTACGGCCTGACGCTCGGCATTCACACGCGGATCGACGAGACGATCGCGCACGTGATCTCGAATGCGCACGTCGGCAACATCTACGTGAACCGCAACGTGATCGGCGCGGTGGTCGGCGTGCAGCCGTTCGGCGGCGAAGGGCTGTCCGGCACGGGCCCGAAGGCCGGCGGCGCGCTGTACCTGCAGCGCCTGCTCGCGACGCGTCCGTCGGGCCTGCCGCGTTCGCTCGCGCAGACGCTGATCGCGGACGGTGCGGTGGAAGGCGATGCGCGCGGCAACCCGGCGGCGGCGCTCACGACGCTGCGCGACTGGCTGATCGAGCAGCGCGAGCCGGCACTGGCCGCGCGTTGCGACGGCTACCTGGCGCAGGTGCCGGCCGGCGCGACCGCGGTGCTGACCGGCCCGACGGGCGAGCGAAACACGTATACACTCGGCCCGCGCGGCACGGTGCTGTGTGTCGCGGCCACGCCGGGCGGCGCGCGCGCGCAGTTCGCGGCGGTGCTGGCGACCGGCAACCGCGCGCTGTTCGCGGGCGCGGCCGGCGAGGCGCTGGTCGCCGCGCTGCCGGCGTCGCTGAAGGCGCATGCGGCCGTGCGCAAGCAGGCCGATACGCCGTTCGATGCGGTGCTGTTCGAAGGCGACAGCGACGAACTGCAGACGCTCGTGAAGGACGTCGCGCAGCGGCCGGGCCCGATCGTGTCGGTGCAGGGCGTGTCGGTGGGCGCGTTCGAGAACGGCGATGCGGAAGATTACGCGCTGGAACGGCTGCTGACGGAGCGCTCGGTGAGCGTGAACACGGCCGCGGCGGGCGGCAATGCGAATTTGATGACGATCGGCTGATCATCCTTGCCGTTCGGATCAAACAAAGGAAGCGGCTAGGCGATCCCGAAGCCGCTCCATTTACCCTGGTACCAAGGAGATGCTATGCAACACACGATGAAAAAGCTGGCAGGCGCGACGTTCGTCGCGGTCATGTCGCTGGCGGGGACGGCCCATGCGGATGACGTGAAGATCGGTTACGCAGGGCCGATGACGGGCGCGCAGGCGCACTACGGCAAGGATATGCAGAACGGGATCGTGCTCGCGATCGAGGATTTCAACGCGACGAGCCCGAAGATCGGCGGCAAGCCGGTGAAGTTCGCACTCGACACGCAGGACGACCAGGCTGACCCGCGCACCGGCACGACGGTCGCGCAGAAGCTCGTCGACGACGGCATCAAGGGCATGCTCGGCCACTTCAACTCGGGCACGACGATTCCGGCCTCGCGCATCTACGCGAACGCGGGCATTCCGCAGATCGCGATGGCGACTGCACCGGAATACACGCAGCAGGGTTACAAGACGACCTTCCGCATGATGACGTCCGACACGCAGCAGGGCTCGGTGGCCGGCACGTTCGCGTCGAAGGATCTCGGCATGAAGAAGATCGCGATCGTCGACGACCGCACGGCCTACGGCCAGGGTCTCGCCGACCAGTTCGAGAAGGCCGCGAAGGCCGGCGGCGCGACGATCGTCGACCGTGAGTTCACGAACGACAAGGCGGTGGACTTCAAGGCGATCCTGACCAAGCTGAAGGCGGCGAAGCCGGATCTCGTCTACTACGGCGGCGCGGATTCGCAGGCTGCACCGATGGTCAAGCAGATGAAGACGCTCGGCATCACCGCCCCGCTGATGAGCGGCGAAATGGTGAAGACGCCGACGTTCCTGAAGATCGCGGGCAACGCGGCCGACGGCACGATCGCGTCGCTGGCCGGCCTGCCGCTCGAAGAGATGCCGGGCGGCAAGACGTACGCCGACAAGTACAAGAAGCGCTTCGGCGAAGACGTGCAGACGTACTCGCCGTATGCGTACGACGGCGCGATGGCGCTGTTCAACGCGATGAAGAAGGCCGATTCGACCGATCCGGCGAAGTACCTGCCGGTGCTCGCGAAGACCGACATGGCCGGCGTGACGTCGACGCACGTCGCGTATGACGCGAAGGGCGACCTGAAGAACGGCGGCATCACGATGTACAAGGTCGAGAAGGGCGAGTGGAAGCCGCTGAAGAGCATCGGCGGCAAGTAAGCATCACGTCGGCGGGCGGCGGCGGATGCCGCCGCTCGCGCGGCAAAGCGAAAGCCACCGGACCGGAAGGTCCGGTGGCTTTTTTCTCGACCTGGCGGCGCGCGTTCAACCGTCCCGCCGGCGCAGCAGGAACTTCTGCAACTTGCCGGTCGGCGTGCGCGGCAGCGCATCCGCGAACACGACCTCGCGCGGCACCTTGTACGCGGCGAGGCGTTCCGCGCAGAACGCGCGCAGCGCGTCCGCGTCGGGCACCGTGCCCGCCCGCAGCACGACGTGCGCCACGACCGTCTCGCCCCAGTCGGGATGCGGGACGCCGACGACGGCCGCCTCGGCGATGTCCGGATGCGCGCCGAGCACGTCCTCCACTTCCTTCGAATAGACGTTCTCGCCGCCCGTCACGATCATGTCCTTCAGCCGGTCGACGATGAACAGGTAGCCATCCTGATCGATCCGCACGATGTCGCCGGTGCGATACCAGCCGTGCGGCGTGAACGCGGCGCGGGTCGCGGCCGCATCGTCGAGATAACCGAGCATCATGCTGTCGGTCTTCAGCCAGATCTCGCCGGTCTCGCCCGGCTGCGCATCGGTGCCGTCCATCCGCACGACGCGCAGGTCGACGCCCGGGCCGCCGTGGCGGCCGATCGAACCGGCCTTCGCGATCTGTTCGTCCGGATACAGCGTCGTGCCGGCCGGGCCCGCTTCCGTCATGCCGTACACCTGGAAGAACGCGTCGCTGCGATACGCGCGCGCGAGCCGTTCGGCCTGCGCGGCGCCGATCGGGCCGCCGCCGTACAGCCATGCCCGCACGCTCGACAGGTCGAACGCCGCGAAGCCCTCGATCGTGTCGAGCGGCAGCAGGTACGACACCGGCGCGCCGAAATACAGCGTCACGCGCTCGCGCTCGACGGCCTGCAGGAACCGCAGCGGATGATATTCGCGCAGCAGCACGACGGTGCCGCCCGCATACAGCGTGCCGCCGAACCAGTTGTTGAGCGGCGACGAATGCCAGATCGGCATCGCCATCAGCGTGCGCTCGTCGCGCGTGATCGACAGCGCGAGCGCGGCCTGCATCGCCGCGAGCGTCACGGTGCGGTGGCTGTGCACGCAGCCTTTCGGGTGGCCGGTCGTGCCGGACGTATAGAGGATCTGCGCGATGTCCCCGTCGGCCGGATCGATGCCCGCGAGGCCGTCCGCTGCCGCGAGCATCGTGTCGAAGCACGGCAGGCCGGCCGGCGCGCCTTCCGTCACGAGGCGCTGCGCGGGGTGCGCGACGCGTTCGAGCACGGGCGCGAGCGATGCGTCGAACAGGATCGCCTTGCTGCCGCTATGCGCGAGCACGTAGTCGATCTCGGCTGCCTGCAGCTTGTGGTTGATCGGCACGAACGTCGCGCCGAGCCGCCACGCGCCGAACATCAGGTCGACGAAGGCCGGCGTGTTGAAGCACATCGCGGCGACGCGGTCGCCGGCCGCGACGCCGAGCGCGCTCAGCACGGCCGCCGCGCGGTGCGAGCGCTCGCGCGCCTGCGCGTAGGTGATCGTCGCGCCGTCGTGGCGCAGGAACGGCTTGTCGGGCGTCGCACGGGCGGCGCGGTCGAGGGCGGCGACGAGGTTCATCGAAGTCTCCGGAGCCAATCCATTGCGAACTGCGCATTGCGAACTGCGCGGCGCGTCCGTCACGCGGGATACGCGCGCTGCAGCAGCGCGGCGACGTCGATCGCGTGCGGGTCGAAGCCGCCCGCGACGCGGCCCCAGTCGGGCGCGGCAAGCCGCGTCGCGACGAACGCGTCGGCGACGGCCGCCGGCGCGTCGCGGCGCAGCAGGCACGCCTGCGCGACGAGCGCGAGGCGCTGCGCGAACACGCGGCCGGACGCCTCGAGCGTATCGGCCGGCGCGTCGAGCATCGCGCGCAGCGCGTCGAGCGCCGCGCGGATGCGCGGCTCGTCGCCGCCCAGTTCGCGCAGCTCGTCGAAGAGTGCCGCGGCCGCATCCGGCTCGCGCGACACCGCGCGCAGCACGTCGAGGCACATCACGTTGCCCGAGCCTTCCCAGATCGAGTTGACGGGCGCCTCGCGGAACAGCCGCGCGATCGGGCCGTCGTCGACATAACCGTTGCCGCCGAACACTTCCATCACCTCGCCGGTCAGCTCGACCGCGCGCTTGCACACCCAGAATTTCGCGGCGGGCGTGACGATGCGCTTCCACGCGCGTTCGCGCGGCGCGTCGTCGCGCTCGAACGCGTCGGCCAGACGCATCGCCAGCGCAAGCGCGGCTTCGCTTTCGAGCGCGAGGTCGGCCAGCACGGTGCGCATCAGCGGCTGTTCGGCGAGCGCGCGGCCGAATGCATGGCGCCGGCGCGTATACGCGATCGCCTGCACGACGCCCTGGCGCAGCATTGCCGCACTGCCGAGCACGCAGTTCAGCCGCGTGTAGGTGGCCATCTCGATGATGGTCGGAATGCCGCGGCCTTCGTCGCCGAGCATGATGCCCCACGCGTCGTTCAGCTCGATCTCGCTGCTCGAGTTGCTGCGGTTGCCGACCTTGTCCTTCAGCCGCTGGATCTCGACCGCGTTCTTCGTGCCGTCCGGCCGCCAGCGCGGCACGTAGAAGCACGACGGGCTGCCGCCTTCGGTGCGCGCGACGACGAGGTGCGCGTCGCACATCGGCGCGGAGAAAAACCACTTGTGGCCGCGCAGCCGGTATTCGCCGCCGCGTCCGCCCGCGCCGACGGCGGTCGCGAGCGTCGTGTTCGCGCGTACGTCGGAGCCGCCCTGTTTCTCGGTCATGCCCATGCCGAACCAGATCGAGCGCTTGTCGGCGACCGGCACGTCGCGCGGATCGTAGTCGTCGCTGTAGAGCTTGTCGCGCAGCAGCGCCCACAGCGCGGGCTCCTTCTGCAGCACGGGGATCGCGGCCTGCGTCATCGTCGCCGGGCACAGCGTGCCGGCCTCGATCTGGCCATGCAGGTAGAAGCCGGCCGCGGTCGCGGCCCAGCGGCCGCGGCGCGACTCGCGGAACGCGAGCGACACGAAGCCTTCGTGGCGGTACTGGCCGAGCAGCGCGTGCCAAGCCGGGTGGAAATCGACGCGGTCGATGCGCCGGCCGCGCCGGTCGAACGCGTGCAGTTGCGGCGGATAGTGGTTCGCTTCGTCGGCAAGCCGCGCGGTGTCGGCGCTGCCGAGCCGCGCGCCGTATGCGTCGAGCTGCGGCACGGCCCAGTCGGCGCCCGCGCGGGTGAGCGCGTCGCGCAGCGCGATGTCCGTCGCGAAGAGGTTATAGTCGACCAGTTCGTCGAACTGGTTCGAGACTGCGTGCGTCGGGCCTGTCATCGATGTGTCTCCTCATCCGGGGCTTCGTCTTGTCCTGATTCCAGAGTAGCAAATATGCCGCCGCGACATGTTCAGGTTCCGGCGCCGCCCGGCCAGCCGGCGGCGCAACCCGCACCCGCATTGCGCCGCCGGCCGCGCCAGTCGCGCGCGCAGGCGAGTTCCGACGCGCTGCAGCAGGCATTCGTTCAGCTTTTGCTCGAACGCGGCTACGCGAAAGCGACGATCCGCGAGATCGCGGCCGTCGCGGGCGTCAGCATCGGCACCTTCTACGAGTATTTCGGCGACAAGCAGAGCCTCGCGGCGCTCTGCATCCATCGGCACGTGCAGGCGCTGGCCGACCAGTTGCGCGCCGCGGCGCAGGCATTGCGCGGCCGGCCGCGCGCCGAAGTTGCCGCCGCGTTCGTCGCGCTGCAGCTCGATATCGTGAACGCGGACGCGGCGCTGTGGGGCGCGCTCTTCGCCCTGGAGCGGCAGGTATCGCCGCTCGCCGCCTACCGCCGGCATTACGACGCGTACGTCGCGCTGTGGCGCGACGCGCTCGCGCACGCGGCCGATCCGCCACCGGCAGAACGGCTCGGCGAAGTCGCGCGGCTCGCGCATTCGCTGTGCTACGGGTGGGTGTCGCAGTCGCTGCTGACGCGCGGGCCCGCGCCCGGCGCTACCGCGCTGCGCGACGAACTGCACGCGGCGCTGCAGGCATATCTCGCCGCCGTGCCGGGGGCGTCGGGCGGTTGACGTATGCCCGCGAAATGCCTTCATTGCATGACGGGAACCCCCAATCCTCCAAAAATTGAACGTGGCGCGATGCGAGACATGACCTGAATGCATGGCTGCCATGATTATCTTTCGATTGCCGTGCGATATTGGCTGCGGCTAAATCGGTTGAACGATCCGGACGCGCCCGCCGTGTCCGACAGCGATACAACCAGGAGGAGTCATGCGAAGCGCCGCCGCGCCCCGTTCGAAACTGCCCGACGTCGGGACGACGATCTTCACGGTGATCGGCCAGCTGGCCGCCCGGCACGATGCGTTGAACCTGTCGCAGGGCGCGCCGAATTTCGCGCCCGATCCGGCGCTCGTCGAAGGCGTCGCGCGTGCGATGCGCGACGGGCACAACCAGTACGCGCCGATGGCCGGCGTGATGGCGCTGCGCGAGCGGCTCGCGGAAAAGACCGAGGCGCTGTACGGCACGCGCTACGACCCGGCCACCGAGATCACGGTGATCGCGAGCGCGAGCGAAGGGCTCTACGCGGCGATCAGCGCGCTCGTGCACCCGGGCGACGAGGTGATCTACTTCGAGCCGTCGTTCGACAGCTATGCGCCGATCGTGCGGCTGCAGGGCGCGACGCCGGTCGCGCTCAAGCTGTCGCCCGAGCATTTCCGCGTGAACTGGGATGAAGTGGCGGCCGCGATCACGCCGCGCACGCGGATGATCATCGTCAACACGCCGCACAACCCGACCGCGACCGTGTTCTCCGAAGCGGACGTCGCGCGCCTCGCACAGCTCACGCGCGATACCGGCATCGTCGTGCTGTCCGACGAGGTCTACGAGCACGTCGTGTTCGACGGCGCGCAGCACCAGAGCGTCGCGCGTCACCGCGAGCTGGCCGAGCGCAGCGTGATCGTGTCGTCGTTCGGCAAGTCGTTCCACGTGACGGGCTGGCGGGTCGGCCATTGCCTCGCGCCGGCCGAATTGATGGACGAGATCCGCAAGGTGCACCAGTTCATGGTGTTCTCGGCCGATACGCCGATGCAGATCGCGTTCGCGGAGATCCTCGCGCGGCCGGACAGCTATCTCGGCCTGTCGTCGTTCTACGAGGCCAAGCGCGACCTGCTCGCGCGCGAGCTGGCCGATTCGCGTTTCGAGCTGCTGCCGAGCGAGGGCTCGTTCTTCATGCTCGCGCGTTTCCGGCACTTCTCGGACGAAAGCGACAGCGATTTCGTGCTGCGCCTGATCCGCGACGCGCGCGTCGCGACGATTCCGCTGTCGGCGTTCTACACCGACGGCACCGACGCCGGCGTGATCCGGCTCAGTTTTTCGAAGGACGACGCGACGCTGGTCGAAGGCGCGCGCCGGTTGCGCGGGATCTGATCATGACTTCGGTCGACTAGGGAGACCACGATGAAACACCTGAAACTCTGGCTCGCGCTCGCCTGCGCGTTCGGCTCCGGCGCGGCGCTCGCCGACGCGCAGACGCTGCGCTTCGGCCTCGAGGCGCAATACCCGCCGTTCGAATCGAAAGCGCCGAACGGCGACCTGCAGGGCTTCGACATCGACGTCGGCAACGCCGTCTGCCAGACGGCGAAGCTGTCGTGCAAATGGGTCGAGACGTCGTTCGACGGCCTGATTCCCGCGCTGAAGGGCCGCAAGTTCGACGCGATCAACTCGGCGATGAACGCGACCGAGCAGCGGCGCCAGGCGATCGACTTCACGACGATCATCTATCGCGTGCCGACCCAGCTGATCGCGCGCACCGGCAGCGGCCTGCTGCCGACGCCGGAATCGTTGAAGGGCAAGCGGGTCGGCGTGCTGCAGGCGTCGATCCAGGAAACCTTCGCGAAGGCGCACTGGGAGCCGGCGGGCGTCGCGATCGTCGCGTACCAGGATCAGAACCAGGCGTATGCGGATCTGGTCGCGGGCCGTCTCGATGCGACGCTCGTGCTCGCACCGTCCGGCCAGCGCGGCTTCCTGTCGCGTCCGGACGGCAAGGGTTTTGCGTTCGTCGGCCAACCCGTGCACGACGACAGGATCCTCGGCAGCGGCATCGCGTTCGGGCTGCGCAAGGGCGACAGCGCGCTGAAGGCGAAGCTCGATGCGGCAATCGACAAGCTGAAGGCGGACGGCACGGTGAAGTCGCTCGGCCTGAAGTATTTCGGCGATATCGACATCTCGACAAAGTAAGGATTGCGACGCGATGTCCAGCAGCGATCAGGCGGCCGGCGGCGATGCGCTCGTCGCCGCGCTCGTCGCGGAACTCGGCGCGGCATGCGTGACGCCGTCGGCCGACATCGATCCGCGTTATTTCACCGCGTACAACGAGCCGGCCGGCGCGCGGCCGCGCGCGCTGGTGCGCCCGCGCAGTGTCGACGACGTGTCGCGCACGCTCGCGCTGTGCGCGCGGCTCGGCCAGCCGGTCGTGCCGCAAGGGGGGCTGACGGGGCTCGCGCGCGGCGCGGTCGCGCTCGGCGGCGAGGTCGTGTTGTCGATGGAACGTTTCGCGGGCGTCGAGGCGCTCGACGCGGCGGCCGGCACGATGACCGTGCGCGCCGGGACGCCGCTGCAGACGGTGCAGGAAGCCGCGGAAGCGGCGGGTTTCACGTTCGGTGTCGACCTCGGCGCACGCGGTTCGTGCCAGATCGGCGGGATGCTCGCGACCAACGCGGGCGGCACGCGCGCGATCCGCTACGGGATGATGCGCGAGCAGGTGCTCGGGCTCGAGGCCGTGCTCGCGGACGGCACGGTCGTGTCGTCGATGAACCGGATGCTGAAGAACAACGCGGGCTACGACCTGAAGCAGCTGTTCATCGGCAGCGAGGGGACGCTCGGCGTCGTCACGCGCGCGGTGCTGCGGCTGCATCCGTTGCTCGCCGCGCCGGCCACGGCGCTCTGCCGCGTGCACGACTACGACGCGGTCATCGCGCTGTGGAATCGCGTGCGCACGCTGCCGGAGGTCGTCAGTTTCGAGGCGATGTGGCCGGCGTTCTACGACTACGTGGCGCGTCACACGCCGGGCGTCTCGGCGCCGTTTGTCGACGACGGTGGCTTCGCGGTACTGATCGAATGCGCGACGAGCGCACCGGGCGGCGATGCGCACCAGGCGCTGGAAACCGGCCTCGCGGCGGCAATCGAGGCCGGGCTCGTGGAAGATGCGGTGCTCGCGACGTCGGAGCGGCAGGCGCGGGACCTGTGGATGCTGCGTGAAGGGCTCGCGATCGACGCGCTGCCGCATCTGGTCAACTTCGACGTGAGTTTGCCGACCGGCGAACTCGGCGCGTTCGCCGAATGCTGCGAAGCGGCGCTGCGCCTGCAATGGCCGGACGCCGTATGCCTGTTCTTCGGGCACGTCGGCGACGGCAACGTGCATATCGGCGTGTCGCTGGCCGGGATGACCGATGCCGACGCCGACGCGCTCGATCACTGCGTGTACGCGGTGGTGCGGGACATGGGCGGCTCGGTGTCGGCCGAGCACGGGATCGGCGTGCTCAAGCGGCCTTATCTCGCACACACGCGCAGCGACGCGGAAATCGGGCTGATGCGACGCCTGAAGGCCGCGCTCGATCCGGGCGGCATCCTGAATCCCGGCAAGGTGCTTTGATCGGGGCGTGACGTATTACGCGTCACCGGCGCGATCCGGCCGGCGTGACGCGTCAGCCGTCCACCCAGCGCAGCGCGCCGATCTTCAGGTGTTCGACGACGCTGCGCGCCCATCCGAGCTCGGCATTGAGCAGCACGAGCGCATGTTCGTTCTGCAGCAGGAACAGGCGCGGTACCTGGTCGGCCTGCGCGGCGTTGCGCAGCGTTTCGAGGCGTTCGCGCTCGGCGTCGAGCCGGGCGATACGAAGCTCGAGCTGGTGACGGGCATCTTCGGCGTCGAGCAGCGGCAGGAATGCCAGGCCGGCGCCGAACGCCGGGAATTCGCGCGCGGGCTCCGCGAGCAGCGCATGCAGCCACGCCTGCCCGGCCGTGTGCCCGGCCTCGGTCAGCGCATACAGTGTGCGCTCGGGAAACGCGCCGTCGCGCTCGGTGTCGTGAACGGCGATCAGCCCGTCGCGCAGCAGCCGGTCGATCGTCTGGTAAAGGCTCGTGCGTTGCCGGACGTTGACGACTTCGTCGTACCCGCGGGCCTTCAGTTGCTGCAGCATCCCGTACGGATGCATCGGCGTTTCGGTGAGCGTCGCGAGGACGGCCAGCGCGAGCGGGGACGGACGGCTAGTGGACATGAATAGTTATTGAATATCTAGTAAGAATATAACTATTCTCATCTAAACCATCATATTCCACAAGGGTTTCAGCCGAGGTGCGAGCGTTTCGCGGCCGGCGTGACGGTTTCCATCGTCGCGAGACCGTGCACGATGCCGCAATCCTCGACCGAATGCTCGCCGACGCACTGCCGGCGCAATTCGGTGAGCTGGTCGCGCAGATGCGTGAGTTCCGCGAGGCGCGCATCGACGTGCCCGATGTGCTCGTCGAGCAGCGCATTGATCGAATCGCAGGGATCGGCCGGCGTGTCGGTGAGCTGCAGCAGCGCGCGGATTTCGTCGTGGGCCATGTCGAGTGCGCGGCAGTTGCGGATGAAGCGCAGCCGTTCGAGATGCGCGTCGGTGTAGTTGCGGTAGTTCGAGTCGGTGCGCTCGGCATCCGGCATCAGCCCCTCTTTCTCGTAGAAACGGATCGTCTCGGGGGTGCAGCGGGCCGCCTTGGCCAGTTCGCCGATCTTCATGTCTTTCTCCCGTGCAAGGGTTGACCTTGTAGTGGCTTCAGGGTGTTAACTGTACTCCGTCAAGCCATTGAGGAGAGGAGGTTGTCATGACCGATGCCCAGCGTACCCACGACGAACGAACCCGCACGGCCGGCGAGGCCGGCGCATGCTGCGCCGATGCGCGCGACGCGTGTGCGGCGGGTGTCGCCGGCGCGCAAGCGGCTACGCCGGCGAAGAAGAAGTCGCACGCGTGCGGCCATGGACACGGTCATGCGCATGAGCACGGTGAGGGTGCGGTGCACAGCGACGGCGAAGCGCACGACCACGACCACGCGGCCGGCGACTGCTGCGCGCCTGCCGCGCTGACGCTCGCGCCGCTGCCGGTCGCGCAGGCGACGGCGTCGGGCCACGTGCGCTCCGCGTTCCGGATCATGCAGATGGACTGCCCGACCGAGGAAACGCTGATTCGCAAGAAGCTCGGCGGGATGAGCGAAGTGTCGGCGCTCGAATTCAACCTGATGCAGCGGATGCTGACCGTCGAACACGTGCCGGGCGCCCAGCCGGCGATCGAAGGCGCGATCCGCACGCTCGGGATGACGCCCGAGGCCGCGTCCGCCGATGCGCCGCCGTCGTGCGCGCGCGCCGAGCCGGCGAAGCCGTGGTGGCCGCTGGCGCTGGCCGGCGTCGCCGCGATCGCATCCGAGGGCGCGACGTGGGCCGGGCTGCCCGTGTGGCTCTCGGCGGCGCTCGCGCTCGCCGCGGTACTCGCGTGCGGGCTCACCACGTACAAGAAGGGCTGGATCGCGATCCGCAACGGCAACCTGAACATCAACGCGCTGATGAGCATCGCGGTGACGGGCGCAATGGCAATCGGCCAGTGGCCGGAGGCCGCGATGGTGATGGTGCTGTTCACGATTGCCGAACTGATCGAGGCGAAGTCGCTCGACCGCGCGCGCAATGCGATCCAGGGCCTGATGCAGCTCGCGCCGGACACCGCGACCGTACAGCAGGCCGACGGCTCGTGGCGCACGATCGAGGCCGCGCAGGTGGCGCGCGGCGCGGTCGTGCGCGTGAAGCCGGGCGAGCGGATCGGGCTGGACGGCGAGGTCGTCGCCGGCCGCTCGACGGTGAACCAGGCGCCGATCACCGGCGAAAGCCTGCCCGTCGAAAAGACGACCGGCGACGCCGTGTACGCGGGCACGATCAACGAATCGGGTTCGTTCGAATACCGCGTGACGGCGGTGGCGGCCAATTCGACGCTCGCGCGGATCATCCACGCGGTCGAGGAGGCGCAGGGCGCGAAGGCGCCGACGCAGCGCTTCGTCGACCGGTTCGCGCGCGTCTACACGCCGATCGTGTTCGCGGTCGCGCTGCTGGTGGCGGTGGTGCCGCCGCTCGTCATGGGCGGGGCGTGGCACGACTGGATCTATCGCGCGCTGGTGCTGCTCGTGATCGCGTGCCCGTGCGCGCTGGTGATCTCGACGCCGGTGACGATCGTGTCGGGGCTCGCGGCCGCGGCGCGACGCGGGATTCTCGTGAAGGGCGGCGTCTATCTGGAAGAAGGGCGCAAGCTCGCGTGGCTCGCGCTCGACAAGACCGGCACGATCACGCACGGCAAGCCGGTGCAGACCGACTTCGACCTGCATGCGACCGATGCCGATGCGGTGCGCGTGCGGCACCTCGGCGCGAGCCTCGCGGCGCGCTCCGATCACCCGGTATCGCAGGCGATCGCCGCCGCGGCCCGTGCGGAAGGCGCCGCGCCGTTCGCCGATGTGCAGGAATTCGAAGCGATCGTCGGGCGCGGGGTGCGCGGCTCGATCGACGGCACGCGCTACTGGCTCGGCAACCACCGGCTCGTCGAGGAGCTCGAACGCTGCTCGACGGCGCTCGAAGCGAAGCTCGACGCGCTCGAGCGGCAGGGCAAGAGCGTCGTGGTGCTGGTCGACGAAATGCGCGTGCTCGGCATCTTCGCGGTGGCCGACACGATCAAGGACACGAGCCGTGAAGCGATCGCCGATCTGCACGCGCTCGGCATCCGCACCGCGATGCTGACGGGCGACAACCCGCATACCGCGCAGGCGATCGCGAAGCAGGCCGACATCGACGACGCGCGCGGCAACCAGTTGCCGGAAGACAAGCTCGCGGCGGTCGAGGCGCTGTCGGCCGGCGGTGCGGGTGCGGTCGGGATGGTCGGCGACGGGATCAACGACGCACCGGCGCTCGCGCGCGCCGACATCGGCTTCGCGATGGGTGCGATGGGTACCGACACGGCGATCGAGACGGCCGACGTCGCGCTGATGGACGACGACCTGCGCAAGATTCCCGCGTTCGTGCGGCTGTCGCGTGCGACGCATCGCGTGCTGGTGCAGAACATCGGCTTCGCGCTTGGCGTGAAGGTCGTGTTCCTCGGCCTCACGGTCGCGGGGCTCGGCACGATGTGGATGGCGGTCTTCGCCGACGCGGGCGCCAGCCTGATCGTCGTGGCCAACGGTTTGCGGCTGCTGTCGCGCAGCAAGGCTGCCTGACAGGCGCACCTATGGCGCCAAGGAGCGGACGATGGGTTTCCTGAAATGGATCACGGGCGGCCACGCGCAGCGTGGCCATCATGGCGGCGGGCACGGCAGTGGACACCACGAACGCGGCCGCGATCGCCACGGCTGGGGCTGGCAGGCGCCGGCCGCCGGCGGCGCGCCGCTGCGCCAGCTAGCTTGCGCGGGATGCGGCGCGCTCAACGACACGCAGGCGCGCTTCTGCACGCAATGCGGCGCCGCGCAGCAGAGCGCCGCGTGTAGCCGGTGCCACGCGGCGCTCGCCGCCGGCGCACGCTTCTGCCCGGCGTGCGGCACGCAGGCGGCTTAGGGCATGTTCCAGCCCGGACGGGCTGGCGGACGCGCGTTGCCGTCGCCCTACGCTCCAAACGAAGTCCCCTCGATGGATCGGCGTGCAATTGGCGCGTAACCCGCGCGCGCGGACGGCACGCCCGTCAGCGCAGCGGCAGGTAGATCTCGGTACGCAGGTCGGCCGGCGCCGCATCCATCGGCGTGTTGAGGTACAGCTCGAACGGCGGCGCGTCGGCGGCTTCGCGGCCCGAATGACGCAGCCACTCGCCGTACAGCCACTGGTAGGCGGTCTTCAGGTCCGCGTACGGCCCCGTATGCAGCAGCACCGCGTATTCGCCGCCCGGCACGGTCACGCGCTCCACAGGCGCCGCCGGCTCGACGTCCGGCGCGCCGTCGGCCGGCATGAAGCACGCCTTCGCGCGCAGCTGCGCTTCGGGCGTCGTGTCCGGATCGTCGTAGAAAATGCCGATCATCTTCGCGCCCGGGCCGATCAGCCCGTGCTGCCCGACCCAGGCGCCGATCCGCCCGAACGCGTCGCTGACCAACATGTACGACCCCGTGTGGCCGACCGCGTAGCCACGCAGTTCCGGCAGCCGCCGGATCTCGACTTCATGCTTGAACATGTCTTCCTCTCCTCTCTGTAGTGGATAGATGGGCCGGTGGCTGCCCGTGCGCCGGTGCTGCGCGGGCGGCACGCCGTAGGCGTCGCGAAACGCCCGCGCGAACGCGTGCGTCGAACCGTAGCCCGCGCGCCGCGCGACCTGCTCGATCGGCAGCGCGGTGCAGGCCAGATCCTCGGACGCGCGCACGATCCGCATCCGCCGCACCGTCAGCACGATCGACTCGCCGTACAACGCGCGATAGACGCGCTGCCAGTGATACGGCGACAGGCACGCCACTTCGGCGAGCCGGTTCAGGTCGAGCGGGCCGTCGAGGTGCGCGCGGATGTATTCGTGGACGCGCGCAAGACGCGTCGCATAGCGGACCCAGCAAGGCGATTCTGCTTTCATTGGCGTACCCGGAACAGGACCGACGTCAAGGTAGCACGGCGCGCGTTGACAAATCTTGCTGAGTTGCGCCGCGCGGGAGCCATGCGGGATTGAATCCGCCCCATTTCTTTTTTGAAATGGGGTCTCGTCCTCATCGATCTATGACTAAAGTTAAAGACGGTGAAATCGGGTGATTGCGTCATTTTTCTCGGGTAAGTTGCTCGAACCGGATCGCACGCTTTTCGAAGTACGCAGGTAGTTCGTCGATGTTCAATCGCAACACCACGTTTTCGGGAGAAGAAGAAATGGATGCTTCCAGCTTCATCACGTCGCTGCAGACCACGCTAGGGGGGTATCTGCCGAAGATCGCCGGTGCGATCGGCATCCTGGTGATCGGCTGGCTGATCGCCGTCGTGGTGCGGGCCGGCGCGATGCGCCTGCTCGGCGCGCTGAAGGTCGATCAGCGGATCAACGAAAGCACCGGCCAGGGCGCATGCGTCGAGCGCATCATCGCCGGGGGCCTGTTCTGGCTCGTGCTGCTGGTCACCGCGGTGGGCATCTTCAACGTGCTCAACCTGTATGCGGTCTCCAACCCGTTCTCGCTGCTCGTCACCCACATCGTCAACTACCTGCCGAACCTGATCGGCGGCGCGGCGCTGACGCTGATCGCGTGGCTCCTCGCGTCGTTGCTGCGCAGCCTCGCGAACCGCGCGCTCAAGGCGAGCAAGATCGACGACAAATTGTCCGAAGGCGCTGGCATGCGGCCGATGAGCGGCTATCTCGGCGACGTGCTGTTCTGGCTCGTGATCCTGATGTTCCTGCCGGCGATCCTCGCGTCGTTCGCGCTGTCGGGGCTGCTGTCTCCCGTGCAGGGGATGGTCGACAAGCTGCTCGCGATCGTGCCGAACCTGTTCGCGGCCGCGGTGATCGGCATCGTCGGCTGGATCGTCGCGCGCGTGCTGCGCGGCCTCGTGACGAACCTGCTCGTCGCCGCCGGCGCCGACCGCCTCACGCAGCGTCTCGACAGCCCGACGCCCGTGCGCGTGTCGAGCCTGATCGGCACGGTCGTCTACGTGTTCGTGTTCGTGCCGACGCTGATCTCCGCGCTCGACGCGCTGAAGATCGACGCGATCTCGGTGCCGGCCACCAACATGCTGAACCAGTTCCTCGGCGCGGTGCCGGACATCGTCGCGGCGATCGTGATCGTGCTGGTGACGTTCTACTTCGCGCGCTTCGTCGCGTCGCTCGCGCAGAAGCTGCTGGAAGCCGCGGGCGCCGACGGGCTCCCGGCCGTGCTCGGCGTCGAGCGCGTGTTCTCGGGGATCCTGCAGCCGTCGGTGCTGGTGGCGCGGCTGATCGTGTTCTTCGCGATGCTGTTCGCATCGGTCGAAGCGGCGAACCGGCTCGGCTTCTCGCAGGTGCGCGACGTCGTCACGCTGTTCATCGAATTCGGCGGCCATGTGCTGATGGGCGGCGTGATCCTCGTGATCGGCGTGTGGCTCGCGGGCCTCGCGCGCCGCGTGATCGAGCAGGCCGACCGCGAGCACAGCGTGCTGTTCGCGCGCATCGCGCAATTCGCGATCCTCGGCCTCGTGTTCGCGATGGGGCTGCGCGCGATGGGCATCGCCAACGAGATCGTGCAGCTCGCGTTCGGCCTCGTGCTCGGTGCGATCGCGGTGGCGGTCGCGCTGTCGTTCGGCCTCGGCGGCCGCGAAGCGGCCGGCAAGCTGCTCGACCGCTGGTTCAACCAGCGCGGCGGCGAGTAAGTGGCAAATGAGCGGCAAACAGGCGGCGGGCCGCGCTGACGTTTTGCTTACGGAAACGACCGCGCGGACCTTTGCCGAATTTCGATAACACGTCGTTTAATGACTCTCTAGCATCGATTCTCAGTCGTGCAGACCAGCCCGGCGGACGCGCCCTCGCGGCGCGCCGCCGGACGGACACGCGGTCTGGCGCCCTTGAGGAGAAACCGATGAAAGCAGAGTCGAATGGCCGGCCCGCAGCCGGCGCCAAGTCGTCCGGGCAGCCCGCGCTGCAGCAGACGCTCGGGACCTGGCAACTGTGGGGCATCGCGGTCGGCCTCGTGATCTCCGGCGAATACTTCGGCTGGAGTTACGGCTGGGCGAGCGCCGGCACGCTGGGCTTCGTCGTCACCGCGCTGTTCGTCGCGGCGATGTACACGACCTTCATCTTCAGTTTCACCGAGCTGACGACGTCGATCCCGCACGCGGGTGGCCCGTTCGCGTATGCGCGCCGCGCGTTCGGCCCGACCGGCGGTTATCTCGCCGGCGCGGCGACGCTCGTCGAATTCGTGTTCGCGCCGCCCGCGATCGCACTCGCGATCGGCGCGTACCTGCACGTGCAGTTCCCGGGGCTCGAGCCCAAGCATGCGGCGATGGGCGCGTATCTCGTGTTCATGGCGCTGAACATCGTCGGCGTGCAGATCGCGGCGACCTTCGAGCTGGTCGTCACGCTGCTCGCGATCTTCGAGCTGCTGGTGTTCATGGGCGTCGTGTCGCCGGGCTTCGCGTGGAGCAACTTCATGAAGGGCGGCTGGTCGGGCGCCGATCATTTCAGCGTCGGCGCATTCCACGGGATGTTCGCGGCGATCCCGTTCGCGATCTGGTTCTTCCTCGCGATCGAAGGTGTCGCGATGGCCGCCGAGGAAGCGAAGAACCCGAAGCGCTCGATCCCGATCGCGTACGTGGCCGGGATCCTGACCCTCGTTGCACTCGCGATCGGCGTGATGGTGTTCGCCGGCGGCGCGGGCGACTGGACCAAGCTCGCGAACATCAACGACCCGCTGCCGCAGGCGATGAAGTACATCGTCGGCGCGAACAGCGGCTGGATGCACATGCTCGTGTGGCTCGGGCTGTTCGGGCTCGTCGCGTCGTTCCACGGGATCATCCTCGGTTATTCGCGCCAGATCTTCGCGCTGGCCCGCGAAGGCTACCTGCCGGAGTGGCTCGGCAAGGTGCATCCGCGCTTCAAGACTCCGCACCGCGCGATTCTCGCGGGCGGCGTGGTCGGCATCGCGGCGATCTACAGCGACGAGCTGATCCAGTTCGGCGGGCAGACGCTGACCGCGAATATCGTGACGATGTCGGTATTCGGCGCGATCGTGATGTATATCGTGAGCATGGCGTCGCTGTTCAAGCTGCGCCGCACGCAGCCGAACATGGCGCGGCCGTTCCGCGCGCCGCTGTACCCAATCTTCCCGGCCTTCGCGATCCTGGCGGCGCTCGTCTGCCTCGGTACCATGGTGTACTTCAACGGGCTGGTCGCGCTGGTGTTCGTCGGCTTCCTCGCGGTCGGCTACGCGTACTTCCTCGCGACGCGCTCGCAGCGTGCGAGTGCGCCCGGCGACGCGCTGCTGGAGGAATGAGCAGGTGAAGGTGAACGGCCGTTCCTGACGGCATCCGGCGCGCCCCGTCGAACGGGCGCGCCGTCGGCTTTTGGCAAGGCAAGGCAAGGAGACTCGCACGATGTCCTATACGGAGACGATCGGCCCGCGCACGTACCGTTTCGCGGACCTGAAGACGCTGCTCGCGAAGGCGAGCCCGCTGCGTTCCGGCGACCAGCTCGCCGGTGTCGCGGCGGCGAGCGAGGAGGAGCGCGTGGCCGCGAAGATCGCGCTCGCGGGCGTGCCGCTGAAGGCGTTCCTGAACGAAGCGGTGATCCCGTACGAAGACGACGAGGTCACGCGCCTCATCGTCGACGATCACGACGCGCTCGCGTTCGCGGAAATCTCGCATCTCACCGTCGGCGATTTCCGCAACTGGCTGCTGTCGCCCGCGGCCGACGGCGCGGCGCTCGAACGGATCGCGCCGGGCCTCACGCCCGAGATGGTCGCCGCCGTGTCGAAGCTGATGCGCAACCAGGACCTGATCGCGGCGGCGAGAAAGCGCCGCGTCGTCACGCGCTTTCGCAACACGGTCGGGCTGCCGGGCCGGATGTCGGTGCGGCTGCAGCCGAACCACCCGACCGACGACGTGAAGGGGATCGCCGCGTCGATGCTCGACGGGCTGATGTACGGCTGCGGGGACGCGATGATCGGCATCAACCCGGCCACCGACAGCCTCGCGGCGATCGTGAAGCTGCTCGCGATGATCGACGCGTTCCGCGAACGCTACGGCGTGCCGACGCAGTCGTGCGTGCTCACGCACGTGACCAACACGATCGCGGCGGTCGAGAAGGGCGCGCCGGTCGACCTGGTGTTCCAGTCGATCGCGGGCACCGAGAAGGCGAACGCGAGCTTCGGCATCTCGCTCGCGCTGCTCGGCGAGGCGCGCGACGCCGCGCTGTCGCTCGGGCGCGGCACCGTCGGCAACAATCTCATGTACTTCGAGACGGGCCAGGGCAGCGCGTTGTCGGCGAACGCGCACTTCGGCGTCGACCAGCAGACCTGCGAGGTGCGCGCGTATGCGGTGGCGCGCAAGTTCGAGCCGTTCCTCGTGAACACGGTGGTCGGCTTCATCGGCCCCGAATACCTGTACGACGGCAAGCAGATCATCCGCGCGGGGCTCGAGGATCACTTCTGCGGGAAGCTGCTCGGCGTGCCGATGGGCTGCGACATCTGCTACACGAACCACGCGGAAGCCGACCAGGACGACATGGACACGCTGCTGACGCTGCTGGGCGCGGCCGGCATCAACTTCATCATGGGGATTCCGGGCGCGGACGACGTGATGCTGAACTACCAGAGCACGTCGTTCCACGACCAGCTCTACGTGCGCGAGGTGCTCGGCCTGCGCCGCGCGCCGGAATTCGAGGAGTGGCTGGAGACGATGGAGATCGCCGACGCGCACGGTGCATTGCGCGCCGCGACGTCGCGCGTGCCGCTTCTGGCGGGCGCGAACGACTGGATGGGGATTTCGGCATGAGCGACGCCGTCGAAAAGAATCCGTGGGGCCAGCTGAAGTCGTTCACGAACGCGCGGATCGCGCTCGGCCGCGCGGGCAACAGCCTGCCGACCGCGCCGCTGCTGGCCTTCAACCTGTCGCACGCACAGGCGCGCGACGCGGTGCACCAGCCGCTCGACTCGGACGCGCTGCGGCGCGAGATCGAGGCGGCCGGCCTACTGCCGACGCTCGGCGTGCAGAGTGCCGCGCCGGACCGCGACCATTACCTGCGCCGGCCCGATCTCGGCCGCAAGCTGTCGGACGACAGCCGCGGGCTGCTCGCCGGTTACGGCGCGGCGCTCGACGACGCGCCCGACGTCGTGTTCGTGGTCGGCGACGGGCTCTCGGCGTTCGCGGCCGCGAAGCAGGCGCTGCCGCTGCTGCAGGCCGTGCGGCCGCGGCTCGACGCGGACGGCTGGCGGATCGGCCCGGTGGTGGTCGCGACGCAGGCGCGCGTCGCCCTCGGCGACGAGATCGGCGAGCTGCTGCGCGCGAAGGTCGTGGCGATGCTGATCGGCGAACGGCCGGGGCTCAGCTCGCCGGACAGCCTCGGCGTGTACCTGACGTGGGCGCCGAAGGTCGGTTGCCACGACGCGCTGCGCAACTGCATCTCGAACGTGCGGCCCGAAGGGCTGCCGTACGCGGCGGCCGCGCACAAGCTGCATTACCTGATGACGCATGCACGCAGGCTCCAGCTGACGGGCGTCGGGCTGAAGGACGACAGCGATGCGCTGTTGCCGCAGGCGGAAGCGGAGCGGATCGGGGCGGACTGAAAACGGGGCGCACGCGGGCCGCCGTCGCGCGGCCGGTACGCTTGCCGGTCGTGCGGCACGGGCGGCGGCTGTCGCGCGCCGGCTCCCCTGCTGGCTCTCGTGCTACCTGAACAGCCGCTCGCACAGAAAATCGACGAACACGCGCAGCTTCGGCGACAACTGCCGGCTCGACGGCCACACGATCGAGAATTGCCCCGGCGCGATCCGGTAGTCGTCGAGCACGGTGACGAGTGCGCCGTGTTCGAGCGCGTCGCGCGCGAGGAAGTCGGGCATGTAGCCGATGCCGAGCCCCGCGAGCACGGTGCCGCGCAGGGCTTCCATGTTGTTGCAGGTCAGCGCGGTGCGCAGCTTCAGCGGCGTGCCGTCGGCGGCCGCGAGCGCCCAGTCCTGCAGCTTGCCGGTGGTCGGGAAGCAGTAGCGCACGCATTCGTGCGCTTCGAGATCGCGCGGCGTGCGCGGCGTGCCGGCCCGCGCGAGATACGCGGGCGTCGCGCACAGCACGAACGCAAACGGGCCGAGCCGCCGTGACATCAGGCTCGAATCCGACAGCGGGCCGCTGCGGATCGCCGCGTCGAAGCCGCCTTCGACGACATCCACCATCCGGTCGTTGAAATCGAGATCGAGCTCGACGTCCGGGTAGCGCTGCCGGAATTCGGGCAGCACCGGCAGCAGGAACCGGTAGCCGATCACCGGCAGGCTCACGCGCAGCCGGCCGCGCGGGCGCTGCGCCGACGCCGTCACGGTCGCTTCCGCGTCGCGGAAATCCTCGAGGATCCGCTGGCAACGTTCGTAGAAGTGCCGCCCCTCTTCGGTGAGGGTGACGCGGCGGGTCGTGCGGTTGAACAGGCGCACGCCCAGCGACTGTTCGAGTTTCGCGATCGTCTTGCCGACCGCCGACGCCGAGATGCCGAGCGCGCGGCCGGCCGCGACGAAGCTCAGCGCTTCGGCGGTGCGGACGAACGCGACGATGCCGTTCAGGTTGTTCATCGAGGTTCCGGATAGGGGCCAGGGCATTGAAATTCAGGAATTCTAGTCCGCTATATCCGGAATTCGGCGTGGTTTTTCGGCGATTGAATCCGAATTATCGTGTGTCGCTTCGACGGCGCAGGTGCGCCGGGTTTTCGAGGAGCGAGAGATGGACCACACGTTTTCCGCCGCGTCGGCGCACCGCCGCACGCTCGTGCTGGCCGCCGTCTGCATGGCCGCCGTCGCGCTGCCGCTGTCGTTTTCGGGCGGCGCGGTCGCGACGCCCGCGATCGGCCGCGACCTGCACGGCGGCACGGTCGCGATGAACTGGATCACCAATGCGTTCATGCTCGCGTTCGGCAGCTGCCTGATGGCGGCGGGCGCGCTGGCCGACCAATTCGGCCGCAAGCGCCTGTTCGCGAGCGGCGTCGGCGGCTTCACGCTGACGTCGGTCGCGCTCGCGTTCGCGCCGTCGATGCTCGCGGTCGACCTGCTGCGCGCCGCGCAGGGGCTCGCGGCGGCCGCGGCGCTCGCGGGCGGCACGGCCGCGCTCGCGCAGGAGTTCGACGGCGCGGCGCGCACGCGCGCATTCAGCCTGCTCGGCACGACCTTCGGTATCGGGCTCGCGTTCGGGCCCGTGCTGGCCGGCGCGCTGATCGGGCATTACGGCTGGCGCGCGATCTTCGTCACGAGCGCGGTGGCCGGCGGGCTGTCGCTCGGCTTCGGGCTGCCGCGCATGCACGAGTCGCGCGACCCGCATGCGACGGGGCTCGACTGGCCCGGCACGGCCGCATTTACCGCCGCGCTGACGCTGTTCACGTTCGGCGTGATCGAGGCTCCCGCACGCGGCTGGTCGAACGCGCTCGTGATCGCGCTGCTGGCCGGCGCGGCGCTCTTCGCGGCGGCGTTCGTGGCGATCGAGACGCGGGTCGCGCGGCCGATGCTCGACCTGTCGCTGTTCCGGATCGCGCGCTTCGTCGGCGTGCAGGTGCTGCCGGTGTCGACCTGCTGCTGCTACATCGTGCTGCTCGTCGTGCTGCCGCTGCGCTTCATCGGCATCGACGGCTTCAGCGAGATCGACGCCGGCTGGCTGATGCTCGCGATTTCCGCGCCGATGCTGGTCGTGCCGCTGGTCGCGGCGACGCTCACGCGCTGGCTGTCGGCCGGCGTGATCTCGGGGCTCGGGCTGCTGATCGCGGCGGCCGGGCTGGTGTGGCTGGACGTCGCGCTGCGCGGCGGCGCGGGGCCGGCGGCGATCGCGCCGATGCTCGCGATCGGCGTCGGGGCCGGCATGCCGTGGGGGCTGATGGACGGGCTGTCGGTGAGCGTCGTGCCGAAGGAGCGCGCGGGGATGGCGACGGGCATCTTCAGCACGACGCGCGTGGCCGGCGAAGGGATCGCGCTCGCGATCGTCGGCGCGGTGCTCGCGACGCTTGCGCAGGCGGGGCTGCGCGCGGGCGCAGCGGCGTCCGTGGCGGGGGCGACGCCCGATGCGATCGTCCGTGCGTCTGCCCGGCTCGCGACCGGCGATCTCGCGGGCGCGGCGGCCGCGTGGCCGCAGGCCGGGCGCGCGCTGCTGCGGCACAGCTACCTGCAGGCGTTCGACCATCTGCTGATCGGGCTGGCGGTCGTCACCGTGCTGTGTGCGGTGGTGGTGTTCGTGTTTCTGGGTGGGCGGCGTGGCGTGGAGTCCGGCGAGGCACGCGCGCGGCGAGCCTGACCGACGGGCCGCTGCTCGCGAGCCGGCGCGTCGTGCCGGCACCGGCGGCGGCGCGTCGCTCGGCACGTTGCGTGAGGAAGCCTTGCGATACAAGCGAGGCTGATGCGCCATTTGCCGCACGCCGCTGTCCGCAATTGGCACAGTGTGGCGCGTGCGAACCGCTGAAGGTGTTCCGAATCTGCACAACCGCCGGGATGGTGGGCGCGCGGTGCGCGCGCGGGCGGGGTCGTGCACGATGGCATGCATGTTGCTGTGTAGTGAACGCGCGCAACCGGCGCCGCAATTGCACAAAGCACGATGAACAGGAGACATGTATGAACCCGTTTGACCTGAAGCAACTGGGCCTCGACGTCGAATACCCGTACCGTCAGCAATACGACAACTACATCGGCGGCAAGTGGGTTCCGCCGGTGAAAGGCGAGTATTTCGAGAACGTGTCGCCGATCAACGGCCAGCCGTTCTGCCGCATTCCGCGCTCGGGCGCCGACGACATCGAGCTGGCGCTCGACGCCGCGCATGCCGCGCGCCGCAAGTGGGGCAAGACGTCCGTGGCCGAACGCGCGAACCTGCTGCTCGCCGCCGCCGACCGGATGGAAAAGAACCTGAAGCTGCTGGCCGTGGCCGAGACCATCGACAACGGCAAGCCGCTGCGCGAGACGATGGCGGCCGACCTGCCGCTCGCGATCGACCACTTCCGCTACTTCGCGGGCTGCATCCGCGCGCAGGAAGGCGGCATCTCCGAGATCGACGACAACACCGTCGCGTACCACTTCCACGAGCCGCTCGGTGTCGTGGGCCAGATCATCCCGTGGAACTTCCCGCTGCTGATGGCCGCATGGAAGCTCGCGCCGGCGCTCGCGGCCGGCTGCTGCGTCGTGATGAAGCCGGCCGAGCAGACGCCCGCGTCGGTGCTGGTGCTGATGGAGCTGATCGGCGACCTGTTCCCGGCCGGCACGATCAACATCGTGAACGGCTTCGGCAAGGAAGCGGGCGAAGCGCTCGCGACCAGCAAGCGGATCGCGAAGATCGCGTTCACGGGCTCGACGCCGGTCGGCAAGCACATCCTGCGCGCGGCGGCCGACAGCCTGATCCCGTCGACGGTCGAACTGGGCGGCAAGAGCCCGAACATCTTCTTCGCCGACGTGCTCGACCAGGACGACGCGTTCCTCGACAAGGCGCTCGAAGGGCTCGCGATGTTCGCGCTGAACCAGGGCGAGGTGTGCACGTGCCCGTCGCGGATCCTGATCCAGGAGTCGATCTACGAGAAGTTCATCGAGAAGGCGGTCGCGCGGGTCGAGCGCATCAAGGCCGGCCACCCGCTCGACCTGCAGACGATGATCGGCGCGCAGGCGTCGCAGCAGCAGCTCGACAAGATCCTGTCGTACATCGACATCGGCCGCGGCGAAGGCGCGCAATGCCTGACGGGCGGCGAGCGCACGGCGCCGGCGGCCGAGCTCGGCACGGGCTACTACGTGAAGCCGACGATGCTGCTCGGCAACAACAAGATGCGCGTGTTCCAGGAAGAGATCTTCGGGCCGGTTGCGTCGGTGATGACGTTCAAGGACGAGCAGGAGGCGATCGAACTCGCGAACGACACGTTCTACGGGCTCGGCGCGGGTGTGTGGACGCGCAACGGCACGCGTGCGTACCGGATGGGCCGCGAGGTCGAGGCCGGCCGCGTGTGGACCAACTGCTACCACCTGTACCCCGCGCACGCGGCGTTCGGCGGCTACAAGCAGTCGGGGATCGGCCGCGAGACGCACAAGATGGCGCTGTCGAACTATCAGCAGACGAAGTGCCTGCTGGTCAGCTACCAGGCCGAGGCGCTCGGGTTCTTCTGATCGCCGCTCGTGCGGGTGCGCGCCGTTCGCGTTCGCGCACCGGCGCGCGTCAGCCCGCGCCGGCGCGTTCCGCGAGGAGCCGACTTGGCGGAACCGGTTCGGCCGATTGCGGGGCATCCGGTGTTTCACGACGGCGAGTTCGACGCGCATCGCTGCTTCGACGTCGTCGACGCGGCCGAGCATCGGCGTGCGGCATTTCATCGAGACGCAACCGTTCATGTTCGTCGGCGCCGGGTGCGGCGGCCGCGCGGCTGCACCAGCCGGGTGCGTGTCGCGCGGCATCGCGGTCAGCCCGAATTGCGCGTCCGGGCGCGCCGTCGTTGAATGACGGGCTCGAGCCGGATCGCACGCGATTCGGCACGGGACTTGCGTGACAGGCGCGGTTCCGGGCAGGTGAAGGAGAAACACGATGAGTGAACGAGTGGAGCGTGCCGCCGAGCCGACGGCCGAAGACACGCGGCGCAACGCGCAGGGCGACGATGCGCTGGCCGGGCAGGCGGTCGTCAGCGTCGCGCATGATGCCGACGAGCAGGCGCGCAACCTGATCGGCTGGCGGCAGACCTACGACCAGCTCGCGGCCGGCCGTTTCGTCGGCACGCTGACCGAGCTGCCGCTCGACACGATGAAACTGTTTCGGGAATCGACGAGCCACCTGCTGCGTCAGGCATGCGAGGTGCGCGGCGACGCGTACTGGTTCGGCATCCCGCTCGTCAGCGACGGCACCGCGCGCGTCGATGCGTGCCGCATCGGGCCTGGCGCGCTCGCGTTCCGGCCCGGCAACGTCGAATTCGAACTGGTGACGCCCGCGCAGTTCTCGATCTACGGCATCGTCGTGCGCGGCGACGTGCTGCGCCGCTATGCGGAGGAGGTCGAACACCGCGCGCTCGACGAGCGGCTGTTCACGCAGCGCGTGATGCAGGTCGGCGATGCGCGGCTCGCGCGCCTGTGCGCGCTGCTCGGCCGGCGGCTCGACGACGCGGCCGCCGCCGCGCCGCTGTCGGACCCGCTGCGCAACGACCTGCAGGCCGAGGTGCTGGCCGCGCTGTTCGACGTGTGCGCGCTGCCCGCCGACGGCGCGGCCGGCACGGCGCTGTCGCGGCGGCGCCGGATCGTCGAACAGGCGCGCGACTACGTGCTCGCGCACCGCACGCGCCCGGTCGGCGTGCCCGAACTGTGCGAGCAGTTGCACGTGAGCCGGCGCACGCTGCAGTACTGTTTCCAGGACGTGCTCGGCATGGCGCCCGCCACCTACCTGCGCACGCTGCGGCTGAACGGCGCACGGCGCGACCTGTGCGGCCGCGCGGCCGGTTCGGTGCAGGACGTTGCGGAGGCGTGGGGCTTCTGGCATCTCAGCCAGTTCGCGACCGATTACCGGCGGCTGTTCGGCAAGCGGCCGTCGGAGACGCTGCGCGAGAGCGTGACGATGGTCGCGGCGGGGTAATGGCGGGGTAGCGGCGAATGCGCGATGGCGGCGCGGGTCAGATGACCGGCCAGGCCAGCGCGTCCCAGTCGATCGCCCGGTAAGCGGCCTCGACCGCCGCGACGTCGTCCGGCGCTTCGCTGCGGTGCAGCCCGCGCAGCGCGTCCGGCACGTCGAGCGCGACCGGCACGCAATGCGGATAGTCGCGCACGCGCAGCGCCGGCCCGATCGTCGTGAAGCACGCGAGCGTCGGCACGTCGAAACCGTCGGCAAGGTGCGCGGCGGCGCTGTCCGACGCGAACAGCAGGCTGGCGCCCTTGACCCATGCGATGAATGCCGCGGTGTCGCGCGCGAATCCGCTCACGTCGACATACGCGGGATGCGCGACCGGCCCGAACCCGGCCACCGGCAATCCGTAGCGCCGGGCCAGCCGCTCGACGAAAGCGGCCCGCAACGCCGGCGGCACGCTGCGCAACGCGGTGCTCGCGTTCGGACAGAACAGCACGTACGGCCGCCGCCACGCATCGGGCAGCGCGGGGAGCGGCACGCGTGCGAGCCAGCGGTTGCGCCTGGCCGACGTGGGCAGCGCCGCCGGGTCCGCGCCGAGCGCGTCGAGGAAGAAATCGATCATCGGCAACCGCGCGAACGCGGGCCAGTACAGGTGATTGCCGACGTCGATGCACGGCGCGTCCGCCGGCAGCGCGTCGGCCGGGTACGGCAGCGCGCGCGACGGCGCGACGATGTCGGCCGCGAGCGCATACAGCGCATCGACGTAGCGCGGCGCGCGGGCAGGCCGGTACAGCGTGAAGCCCAGGCCCGGATGCGCGGCGCGCAGCGCGGCGAGTGCGGTGAGCCCGATCACCGAGTCGCCGAGCGTGACCCCCATCCCGTTGATCACGTGCACGTGCGGCGCACCGTCGTAGTCGAGCCGGAACGGTTGCGTCGCCGCGTGCAGCAGGCCCAGCGCGACGGCGGCCGGCACGTGGCCGGCGGCGCGGCCGCGGCCGTGCTCGAGGTCGTAGGGCGCGACGAGCGTGCCGTCCGGTGCGAGCAGCGTGCCCGGCCAGACGCGCGCCTCGTCGGGTGACAGGGCGGCTGCGGCCGGCACGGCGCACGCTCCCGCGTCATCCGCCGCGCGCGCGGCGGCCCTGTTCGCGGATCTGTTCGAGGGTCGCGGCCGGCGTGCTGGCGTCCTGCGGGATGCGGATCTCGATCAGTGCGGGCAGCCCGCAGGTCAGCGCGCGTTCGAGCGCGGGCGCGAAATCGGCGGTGCGCTCGACGGTCTCGCCATGCGCGCCGAACGCGCGCGCATAGGCGGCGAAATCGGGATTCGTGAGCCCCGTGCCGTGCACGCGGCCCGGGTAGTTGCGCTCCTGATGCATGCGGATCGTGCCGAAATGCCCGTTGTTGACGACGATCGCGACGATGTTCAGCCCGTACTGCATCGCGGTCGCGAGCTCATTGCCGGCCATCATGAAGCAGCCGTCTCCCGCGAGCGCGACGACGGCGCGCGACGGGTACAGCGACTTCGCGGCGAGTGCGGCCGGCAGCCCGTAGCCCATCGCGCCGCTCGTCGGCGCGAGCTGCGAGCGGAAGTGCCGGTACGCGAAGTGGCGATGCAGCCAGATCGCGTAGTTGCCGGCGCCGTTGGTCAGGATCGCGTCGTGCGGCAGGCGCTCGCGTAACTGCACCATCACGTCGCCGAGCTGGACGTCGCCGGGCATCGGCAGCGGCGCATGCCATTCGCGATACGCGCGATGCGCGTCGGCGGCGCTGCCGGCCCACGCGGGGTGCGCGGGCGGCTCGAGCGCGGCGAGCGGCGCGGCGATCTCGGGCATCCCGGACACGATCGGCAGGTCGGCCGCATACACGCGGCCGAGCTCGTCCGCGCCCTGGTGCACGTGGACCAGCGTCTGGCGTGTCTTCGGGATGTCGAGCAGCGTGTAGCCGCCGGTCGTCGCTTCGCCGAGGCGCGGCCCGACCACGAGCAGCAGGTCGGCGTCGCGGATGCGTTTCGCGAGCGCGGGGTTGATCCCGAGCCCGACGTCGCCCGCATAGTTCGGGTGCGCGTTGTCGATCGTGTCCTGGTAGCGGAACGCGCAGGCCACCGGCAACTGCCAGCGTTCGACGAAGGTGCGCAGGTTCGCGCACGCGTCGGGTGTCCAGCCGCTGCCGCCGACGATCGCGAACGGCCGTTCGGCGCGCGCGAGCCGCTCGCGCAGCTCGTCGAGCTGCGCGGCCGACGGCGCGGCCGCGATGCGTTTCGCGGCCGGCACAACGGGCTGCGGCGCGCAGGCTTCGGACAGCACGTCCTCCGGCAGCGCGAGCACGACCGGGCCGGGCCGGCCGGCGGTCGCGACGTGGAACGCATGGCTCAGGTATTCGGGAATGCGGCGCGGGTCGTCGATCTGCGCGACCCATTTCGCCATCTGGCCGAACATCCGCCGGTAGTCGATTTCCTGGAAGGCTTCGCGGTCGAGGTGCTCGCGCGCGCACTGGCCGACGAACAGGATCATCGGCGTCGAATCCTGGAACGCGGTGTGCACGCCGATCGACGCATGCGTCGCGCCGGGCCCGCGCGTGACGAACGCGATGCCGGGGCGGCCGGTCAGCTTGCCGACCGCCTCGGCCATGTTCGCGGCGGCCGCCTCGTGGCGGCAGACGACCGTCTGGATACGCGCGGTGTCGTCCGCCAGCGCATCGAGTACGGCGAGGAAACTCTCGCCCGGCACGCAGAACACGCGTTCGACGTGATTGGCGAGCAACGCATCGACGAGCAGTCGCGCGCCGGTGGTGGCGGGCTGCTCGAGATCCTTGGAATGCGACATGGGCTGCCGTCTCCCTGGGTAGCGGGACGTACAGCTTACGCCGGTTCGGGTGCGGGTGAAAAGTGACGGAACGCGGGTGGGGGAAAGATCATCGGCTGGCTGGAAGGCCAGCTTGCGCGCGCTTGGCGACCGGTGAAAAGTACTGCGACGGACGCCGAGTCGAATCCCGACCCGGATCACTGAAGCCACGCTACCAATTAACAGTAAAATGGTCGACCATTCAATAGTAAGATCCCCTTCGGAATCATTGATGGGGGCAATCATCATCATGGCAACCGAAACGATCGACCAGAAGACGCTCACGCAGCTCGTCGAGGCGGGCGCCGTGCGCGACGCACACGTGGTCGGCCACGGCAACGGCTGGACCGTCGCGGCCCGCTATGGCGCGACCGAGCGCTTTCTGTCGGCCAGGCGCGGCGACGTGCGCGTGTTCCGCCGGTTCGAAACGCTGGTCGGATTTCTGCGCGACATCGGCATCAGCCGATTCGACGTGGACGCTTCGGATTTCGATCCCGATGCCGCCGGCCGGGCCACCCGGCCCGATCGCGCGGCCGCGCTGAAAGCGGCGCACGAGGCGGCTGCTTACGATCGCTGGTTTCGCGAACAGGTGCAGCAGGCGCTGGACGACCCGCGACCGTCGATTCCCCACGCCGAGGTCGAGGCCGAGTTTGCTTCGCGCCGTGAAGCGCTCCGACAGCGGATCGCTAAGCGTGGGGGCAAGGTTTGACGTTCGCGCTGCACTGGAATCCGAACGCGTGCGAGGATCGTGCGGCAATCATGGACTTCATCGGCCAGGACAACCCCGTGGCCGCGCTGGAGCTGGACGAACTGATCGATGAAATGGCCGAGGCATTGCCGGTGCGTGCCGAGCTGTATCGGCCGGGGCGCGTGCAAGGCACGCGCGAGTTGGTGATTGCGCCGAACTACGTGCTCGTGTATCGCATCCGGCAAGCCGAAGGCATCGTCGAGATTCTGCGCGTGCTGCATGCGCGACGGCAGTGGCCGTACCGAAAGAGGTCGGGGTTTGAATGATGCTGGCCGGAGCCTTTGTTGTGTGTTCGGGGGAGGGCGATGTGACCCCGAAGCCAATGCCGCCACGGGTACGCATTCCTAATCTATCAAGGATGCATCTTTTCCGATGTGGCAGTTGGTGTAGGCACATGTACACACATGGATTTACATTTTGCCGGAAGTGGACTAATGTACATCCATCGTACATCCGTATTTGGAGGTAACCATGCATACCACCCGAGCGTTCAGGAACGGCAACTCACAGGCCGTACGGATTCCGGCGGATCTTGCTTACGAGCGCAGCGACATCGAGCTCGAAATCGAGCGAGTGGGCGATGAAATTCGCATTCGACCTGCTCGGCGGCCGTTGACGGGTGTGCTCGAGAAGTTCGCGAAATTCGGGCCGGATTTCATGGCGGAAGGGCGTGGCGACCACGAGCAGGCCGACCGCGAGGGCTTGTGATGGCGCGCTACATGCTCGACACCAACATGTGCATCTATCTGATGAAGAATCAGCCGGAACAGGTCGCGAGACGATTTGCCCAGTGCTACACGGGGGACGTCGTGATGTCGGCGATCACCTATGCCGAGCTCGAGTATGGTGTCGCGGTCTGCGCGAATCCTGATCGCGAGCGCCGAAATCTCGCGGCGCTGATCGAGGACATTCCCGTCGCCCCGTTCGATGTGGCGGCGGCGCGGGCCTACGGGCCGGTGCGGGAGGCAACGCGGGAGCGCAAGAATGACCAGCTGGACAAACTGATCGCCGCCCATGCGGTGTCGCTCGACGTCGTGCTCGTGACCAACAACGAGCGGGATTTCGCGAGCTACCCGGGCGTGCGGCTGGAGAACTGGCTGAACGATTAGGAGCCGTTTCCGCTTTCAGTGGAAACGGCTCTCGCACACCGCCATCAGCACTCGACGATATTCACCGCGAGCCCGCCGCGCGACGTTTCCTTGTACTTCGTCTTCATGTCGGCACCGGTCTCGCGCATCGTCTTGATCACCGAATCGAGCGACACGTAGTGCGAGCCGTCGCCGCGCAACGCCATGCGCGCCGCGTTGACCGCCTTCACCGACGCCATCGCGTTGCGCTCGATGCAGGGAATCTGCACCATCCCGCCGACCGGGTCGCAGGTGAGGCCGAGGTTGTGCTCCATCCCGATCTCGGCTGCGTTCTCGACCTGTTGCGGCGTGCCGCCGAGCACGGCCGCGAGCGCGCCGGCCGCCATCGAGCACGCGACGCCCACTTCGCCCTGGCAGCCGACTTCCGCGCCGGAGATCGACGCATTCAGCTTGTAAAGAATGCCGATCGCGGCGGCGGTGAGCAGGAAGTCGATCACGCCCTGCTCGTTCGCACCCGGCGTGAAGCGCGTGTAGTAGTGCAGCACGGCGGGGATGATGCCGGCCGCGCCGTTGGTCGGCGCGGTTACGACGCGCCCGCCGGCCGCGTTTTCCTCGTTGACCGCGATCGCGTACAGGTTGATCCAGTCGATCATCGACAGCGGATCCTGCAGCGCACGCTCCGGGCTGCCCGTCAGCGTGCGGTACAGCTGCGGCGCGCGGCGCTTGACCTGGAACGGGCCGGGCAGGTTGCCGTCGGCATCCGGGTTGCCGATTCCGCAGCCGCGCGACACGCACGACTGCATCACCGCCCAGATCTTCAGCAGGCCGTCGCGCGTCTCTTCCTCGGTATGCCACGCGCGCTCGTTTTCCCACATCAGCTGCGCGATCGACTTGCCGGTCGACTCGGTCAGCGCGAGCAGCTCGGCGCCGGTGCGGAACGGGTGCGTCATCTGCTCGGCCGCGCTCAGCACCTTCGTGTTCGGCGCGCCGGCCGTCACGACGAAGCCGCCGCCGACCGACAGGTAGGTGCGCTCGACCAGCACCGCGCCGTTCGCGTCGCTCGCGCGCAGCTTCATCCCGTTCGGATGCTCGGGCAGCGCCTGGCGGTAGAACGCGATGTTCTCCTTCAGGACGAACGGCACCGGGTGCGTGCCGAGCAGCGCGAGCGTCTTCGACTGGCGGACGTCTTCCAGCCGCGCGTCGATCGTGTCGGGATCGACGGTGTCGGGCGCGTCGCCGAGCAGGCCGAGCATCACGCCGCGGTCGGTGCCGTGGCCCTTGCCGGTGGCGCCGAGCGAGCCGTACAGCTCGACCTTCACGTGGGCGGTCGCGTCGAGCATCCCGTCGCGCTCGAGGCCCTGGACGAACATCAGCGCCGCGCGCATCGGCCCGACCGTATGCGAACTGGATGGACCGATACCGATCTTGAAGAGGTCAAAGACGCTGACTGCCATTTCGATTCCTGCCTTGCTTTAAGAGTAGTGCTAGCGCGCCTGCAATGGCAGGCACGCGGCGAGCCATGCGGGCGGCGTTGGGGAAAGTTGCTGCGCGACGCGGGCGTAGCGCCCGTCGAGCCGCGCGGCCAGATGAAAGAGTTCGGTGGCGTTTTTCGGGTCCCACTGCCCCGTGTAGCCCGGCAGGCCGGCTTCGCGGCGCTTCGCGTCGAACGGCACCGGCGAATTCACGAATTCCTCGTGCGTTTTCTCGCCGAGCGCGTACGGCACGAGCCAGTCGAGCGCGGCCTCGAGGGTCGCACCGTTCGTGCCGCGCTCGCGCAGCCAGTTGCGGTTGAAGCGGCGCGCGGCGAGCGCGGCCGTCACCAGCGGCTGCAGGTCGTAGACCGCGTAGTGCAGCGCGTCGCGCTCCTCGAAGTCCCACGTCTTGCCGTCCGGGCCGATGTTGTCGGCGAGATGCTCGACGAACAGCCGCTGCGCGGCGTTCATCATCTTGCGGTCGCCGAGCGTGAACGCGGACAGCGCGATCAGCTTGATCCGGTGGCTCTGCCAGTTGTTGCGCCAGGTGCCGGTGAGCGGGCGTTTCTGCGCGTCGATCTGCGCGACATAACCGGCGCCGAGCTTCGCGATGAACGCTGCGGTCGCGTTGCGGGTCTTCACCGGCAGCGCGCTTGCCGTCATGTCGTACGCGACGATCAGGCTGTCGAAACGCGTCTCGTCGATCGGGTTGAAGCTCGGCTGGTAGGTTCCGACCCACGCGGACAGGAAGCGGTCGACGAGCTGCAGGTAGCGCGGCGCGTTCGTCACGCGCCACGCGAGCGCGGCATCGCGCATCAGGTCGAGATCCTTCAGCGCGGCGGCACTCTGGTCGTAGATGCCTTCGTGCGGCAGCGTGCCCTCGGTGTGCACGCGCGCCATCGCCTTCGGCTGCTCGCCGATGCGCGCGTCGACGCTGCGGATCAACGCCTGGACGCCCGGCTCGGCCTGTGTCGTCTCGCTCGCCTGCAGGGCCGGCGCCGCGCAGAAATTCATCGCCGCGCGCGCGCTGCCGCACGCGCCGAGGCCGGCCGCGGCCAACGACAGCGACGCGACGAACATCGGCACGAAGCGGCGCGCACGCGGCCGCCCTTGCATTGCACCATGGCCCGGAAACATCGGACGCACCATGCGGAACTCCTTCATTGGCTGGATCGCGTGTGATGTTAGCCGGATTGGCGCACAAACGTGCACGGGTTCGAGCGGCGAACAAAAAAACCGCACGCAACCCCGGGTTGCGTGCGGTGCGGTCACCATCGGATGGCTCCTGCCTCGTGTGCGTTATGCGTATTCCGACATCGGCACGCACGAGCAGAACAGGTTGCGGTCGCCGTAGACGTTGTCCGCGCGGCCGACCGGCGGCCAGTACTTGTTCGTGCCGAGCGACGCGACCGGGTACGCGGCCTGCTCGCGCGAGTACGCGTGCGGCCATTCGTTCGCGGTGACGACGGCCGCCGTGTGCGGGGCGTGACGCAGCGGGTTGTCCTCGCGGTCGGCGCGGCCTTCCTCGACCGCGCGGATTTCGTCGCGGATCGCGATCATCGCGGCGATGAAGCGGTCGAGTTCCTCCTGCGATTCCGATTCGGTCGGCTCGACCATCAGCGTGCCCGGTACCGGGAAGCTCATCGTCGGCGCATGGAAGCCGTAATCCATCAGGCGCTTCGCGACGTCGTCGACGGTGATGCCGCTCGACTCCTTGATCGGGCGCAGGTCGAGAATGCACTCGTGCGCCACCAGCCCGCCCGGGCCCGAATACAGCACCGGGTAGTGCGGCGCGAGGCGCTTCGCGATGTAGTTCGCGTTGAGGATCGCGGTTTCCGTCGCGGCGGTCAGGTTCTTCGCGCCCATCATCGCGATGTACATCCACGAGATCGGCAGGATCGATGCCGAGCCGTATGGCGCGGCCGACACCGCGCCGATGCCGTTTTCGTCGCGCGAATAGCCGGTCGAACGCTGGTTCGGCAGGAACTTCGCGAGGTGCGCGCCGACCGCGACCGGGCCGACGCCCGGGCCGCCGCCGCCGTGCGGGATGCAGAAGGTCTTGTGCAGGTTCAGGTGCGACACGTCGCCGCCGAACTGGCCCGGCGCGGTCAGGCCGACCATCGCGTTCATGTTCGCGCCGTCGACGTACACCTGGCCGCCGTGCGCATGCACGATCTCGCAGATTTCACGGACGTTCTGCTCGAACACGCCGTGCGTCGACGGATACGTGATCATGATCGCCGCGAGGTCCTTCGCGTGCTCGTCGGCCTTGGCCTTGAGATCGGCGATGTCGACGTTGCCCTGCGCGTCGCAGGCGACGACCACGACCTTCATGCCGGCCATGTGCGCGGAGGCCGGGTTCGTGCCGTGCGCGGACGCCGGGATCAGGCACACGTCGCGGTGCGCTTCGCCGCGCGAGGCGTGGTAAGCGTGGATGATCAGCAGGCCCGCGTACTCGCCCTGCGAGCCTGCGTTCGGCTGCAGCGACACGGCCGCGTAACCGGTGGCCGCGACGAGCATCTGCTCGAGCTGGTCGATCATCTCGCGGTAGCCGACGGTCTGCTCGGCCGGCGCGAAGGGGTGGATCCGGCCGAATTCGGGCCACGTGACCGGCAGCATCTCCGACGTCGCGTTCAGCTTCATCGTGCACGAGCCGAGCGGGATCATCGAGCGGTCGAGCGCGAGATCCTTGTCCGACAGGCTGCGCAGGTAGCGCAGCATTTCGGTCTCGGAATGGTGGCGGTTGAACACGTGGTGCGTCAGGTACGCGCTTGTGCGCTCGAGGCCGGCCGGCAGCGCGGCGACGCCGGCAAGGCCGGCATCGAGGGCATCGACGGCCGGTGCGGTGCCGCCCGCGGCCTGCGCGAACACGGCGAGGAGATCGGCGAGGTCGTCGCGCGTCGTCGTTTCGTCGACCGACACGCCGACTTGCGTGTCGCTCACGCGGCGCAGGTTGATGCGCTTGGCCTTCGCGAATTCGTGGACCTGCGCGGTGCGCGCGCCGGTATCGATCGTCAGCGTGTCGAAGAACGTGTCGTTGACGGTCGCGAAGCCGAGCTGCTTCACGCCGGCGGCGAAGAGGGCCGCGATGCGGTTCACGCGCAGCGCGATCGTCTTCAGGCCGTGCGGGCCGTGATAGACCGCGTACATGCTCGCCATGATCGCGAGCAGCGCCTGCGCGGTACACACGTTCGACGTCGCCTTCTCGCGGCGGATGTGCTGTTCGCGCGTCTGCAGCGCGAGGCGCAGCGCGGGCTTGCCCTGCGCGTCGACCGTCACGCCGACGAGGCGGCCCGGCATCTGGCGCTTGAATTCGTCACGCACCGCGAGATACGCGGCGTGCGGGCCGCCGAAGCCCATCGGCACGCCGAAGCGCTGCGTGTTGCCGATCGCGACGTCCGCGCCCCAGTCGCCGGGCGGCGTCAGCACGGTCAGCGCGAGCAGGTCGGCCGCGACGACCACGTGGCCGCCGGCCGCGTGGATCGCTTCGGTGAGCGCGCGGTAGTCGCGCACGTCGCCGTTTACGCCCGGGTACTGCAGCAGCACGCCGAATGCGTTAGCCTGCGCGGCGTCGGCGGCCGGGCCCGTCCTGACCTCGATGCCGACCGGCAGCGCGCGCGTGCGGATCACTTCGAGCGTTTGCGGCAGCACGTCGTCGGCGACGTAGAACACGTTCGATGCCGGCTTGCCGGTGCGCTGCAGCAGCGTCATCGCTTCGGCCGCGGCGGTGGCTTCGTCGAGCAGCGACGCGTTCGAGATCGCGAGGCCCGTCAGGTCGGCCACCATCTGCTGGAAGTTCAGGAGCGCCTCGAGGCGGCCCTGGGAAATTTCGGGCTGGTACGGCGTGTAGGCCGTGTACCACGCCGGGTTTTCGAGCACGTTGCGCAGGATCACCGCCGGCGTGTGCGTGTCGTGGTAACCCTGACCGATATACGAGCGGAACACCTGGTTCTTGTCCGCGAGAACCCGCAGCGCGGCGAGGGCTTCGGCCTCGCTCTTCGGCTGCGCGAACGGGCCGAGCGGCAGCGTTTCGGCGCGGCGGATCGAGGCCGGGATCACGGCGTCGATCAGGGCGGCGCGCGACGCAAAGCCGAGCGTGTCGAGCATGGCCTGCTGGCTGGCGGCGTCGGGGCCGATGTGGCGTTCGGCGAACGCGTCGTGCGTTTCGAGCGCGGCGAGCGAGAGGGGCGTGCGGTTCATCAGGCGGTCCGGGTGTTCGAGCTTCATGGCAATCCTGCGGTCGCGGCGCGCGGCCCGTGCTGCCGGGCCGGCGCGCCGCGCGATTCGTGAGTAGTTGGGTTAGCCGACCAGCTTCGCGTAGGCGGCGGCGTCGAGCAGGTTGTCGGTCGATGCGCCGTCGGCGAGCTTGATCTTGAACAGCCACGTGTCGTACGCGTCGCTGTTCACTTCTTCCGGCGTGTCGACGGCGTCCGCGTTGATCGCGACCACCTCGCCCGACACCGGCGAATAGATGTCCGACGCGGCTTTCACCGATTCGACGACGCCGATCGCGTCGCCCGCCTTCACCTGCTTGCCGACGGCCGGCAGTTCGAGGAAGACGATGTCGCCGAGCGTGTTCTGCGCGTGATCGGTGATGCCGACCGTCAGCGTGCCGTCGGCTTCGGTGCGGATCCACTCGTGTTCGTCGGTGTACTTCAGATCGGCCGGGACGTTGCTCATCGGATGCTCCTGAATAGAAAGGGTGTGATTCGTTGTTCGGGCGCGTCGCGCGGACGCGCCTGGTGCGGGTCGCCGGGCGCCATGCCGCCCGGCCCTCCGGGTCGTTACGCAGCGAGGACCTTGCCGTTGCGCACGAACGGCAGTTTTACCACGCGCGCGGGAAGATTCTTGTCACGAATTTGCACCTGGACCAGGTCGCCGATCTGGACGGCCGCCGGCACGCGCGCGAACGCGATCGATTCCTGCATCGACGGCGAGAACGTGCCGCTCGTGATCTCGCCTTCGCCGTGCGGCGTGACGACCTTCTGGTGTGCGCGCAGCACGCCGCCCGCCTTGCCGTTTTCCTTTTGCAGGATCAGGCCGACGAACGCGGCGCGGGTGCCGTTTGCTTCAAGGGCGGCGCGGCCGACGAAGTCGCGCGGCGCGCTGAGGTCGACCGTCCATGCGAGGCCCGCGTCGAGCGGGGAGACGGTGTCGTCCATGTCCTGGCCGTACAGGTTCATGCCGGCCTCGAGGCGCAGCGTGTCGCGCGCGCCGAGCCCGCACGGGCGCACGCCGTTCTGCTGCAGCGCGTTCCACAGCGCTTCGACGTGTACGGCCGGGACGATCACCTCGAAGCCGTCTTCGCCGGTATAGCCGGTGCGTGCGACGGTGAGATCGCCGAACGGCGTGCCGGCGACCTGCGCGGCGTTGAACGGCTTCAGCTCGCTCGTCGCGGCGCGCGCGGCGGGCACGGTCGTCCAGACCTTTTCGCGCGCGTTCGGGCCTTGAACGGCGACGATCGCGAAATCGCGGCGCGGCGCGATCGTGACGCCGTAGCCGCCTTGCTCGTTCAGCTGGTTGAACCACGCGATGTCTTTCTCGGCCGTGCCGGCGTTGACGACGACGCGGAAGAATTCTTCGGTGAAGTAGTAGACGATCAGGTCGTCGACGACGCCGCCCTGCGGGTTGAGCAGGCACGAGTAGAGTGCCTTGCCGGGCGTCTTGAGCTTGCCGACGTTGTTCGCGATCGCGTGCTCGAAGAACGCGCGCACGCGGCTGCCGGTGAAATCGACGACGCACATGTGCGACACGTCGAACATGCCGGCGTCGGTGCGCACGGCTTCGTGTTCTTCGATCTGCGAGCCGTAGTTGACGGGCATGTCCCAGCCGCCGAAGTCGACCATGCGGGCATTGAGCGCGCGGTGCGCGGCGTTGAGCGGGGTGTGATTCAGTGCAGTCATCGAGGCCTCAGGCAAGGCGCTTGCGCGCGGATCAGAACGGCCATGTGCCGACCACCGCGGCCGACGGCCTGCGAGCGATCCGGTACATGCCCCTCTGTCCTCGATACCTGAGAGATTGCGCTGCCGGCCAGGCCTGGCGAACGCGCGCCCCTTCGGTGGGCAGCCTGCCCGCGCAGCCTAGGCGCTGCGGGCTACTGCCGCTCTCCAGAGTGCGAAGATCGCGGCCTGCGACGTGCGCAGGCGGGATGCTTCGACGCGGTCGGTCCTTTTGCCTGAGAGTTTGCGGGTGTGCCCCTTCGGCGGCGCAACCGGCTGGAACAGCACGGTCACACGCTCTCCCGACGCGTGCGGGCGACTGTACGCGAGCGGGTGGGCCTTGTCAATTTGAGCAAAAGAATGTCGCTTCGCGACAAGCGGCGGCACGGCGCCGCCGCGTTTTTCGTCCGGCCGCGGCCGGCGTCACTCGCCGATCGCGCGCGCGGCCGTGTCGAGTTCCTGGTTCAGCACGCGCTGCTCGTCGCCGGACAGGCCGCCGCTGTGCTGCGCGGACATGTCGTTCGCTTCCTGGCGGATCACGTCGAGGCGGTGATGAAGCTGCGCGCCGTACGGCGGCGGGTAGTAGCCGCCGTTCACGCGCGCGTCGATGCGGCGGTGCAGGTTGTCGATCCGGCCCTGGATCTGCTGCGCGCGCTCGAAGCCGACGACCTGCGGACTGGGTTGCGGAACGACTTGCGGAGCGGGGCGGGGCGGTGGCGGAGGCGCCGGGCGACGCTGCTGCGGCTGCACGATACAGGCCGCAAGCGAGGAAACCAGGACGCAGCACGCTGCTGCGCGAATCAACCGTTGCATCAACATTCTCCAGACGGATTGGTGTCGGATCGACTTTTTCGAGAAACGCGTCAGACCGGTAGGACGCTGACTTTCGTTCCCCCGGCATTTGTAACCGAATGTTCCGGCGCGACGCGGGCCGTTCAGACGATCTTGCGCACGAACGGCAGCCGGCGGCCGTCGTGCTCGCTTTGCGCGGCGAGCTCGATGATCGTCATCACGTCGACGGCATCCTGCGCGGTGACCGGGAACGGCGCGCCGTCGCGGATCGACGCGGCGAGCGCGCGGTAGAACTCCGCGTACTGGCCGTCGAGTGTCGGCACCGGGCGCTCGACCTCGACCTCGCCGTCGAGCACGCGCAGCAGGCCGGGCGGGTTGCCGCCGCCGAATTCGACGTCGTCCGCGGTGAGGCCGGCCTTGAGCTGGTCTTCCTGCGTGTCGAGCCCGAACTTCTGGTAGCTGCCGCGTGTGCCGTGCAGCGTGAAGCGCGCGGGTTCGATCGCCGACAGCGCGCTCGCATGCAACGCCACTTCCTTGTCCGGGTAGCCGAGCTGCAGGTGCACGAAATCGGGCGCCGTGCCGTTGTCGCGACGGGTCTTGACGGTCGCGCCCACCGTTTCCGGCAGGCCGAACAGCGCGAGCGCCTGGTCGATCAGGTGCGGGCCCAGGTCGAGCAGCAGGCCGCCGCCGCGGGCGGGCTCTTCGCGCCAGCGCGTGCGCGGCGTCGGCCGGAAGCGGTCGAAGTGCGACGTGACACAGGTGATGCGACCGAGCTCGCCCGATTCGACGATGCGGCGCACGGTGAGGAAATCGCCGTCCCAGCGGCGGTTGTGGAACGGCGCGAACAGCCGGCTGCGCGCGTTCGCGAGCCGCGCGAGCGCGAGCGCCTCGTCGGCGGTGAGCGTGACGGGCTTGTCGACGACCACGTGGCGGCCGGCTTCGAGCACCTGGCGCGCGAGCGCGAAGTGCGTGTCGTTCGGCGTGGCGATCACCACGCATTCGATGTCGTCGAGGCCGAGCAGCGTGTCGAGATCGGGGACGACGCGCGCGCCCGGATACGCGGCCTGCGCGCGATCGGGCTGCCCCGTTGCGATCGCGGCGACTTCAGTGCGGCCGCTCGTGGCGATCACCGGCGCGTGGAACGTCGCGCCGGCGAAACCGAAACCCATCAAACCAATCCTGAGCAATGACGACATGGCGATCCTTGGCAACAAGCGAAACGTGAGGACGGCGCACCGTAGCGGCGCGAAGACGACCGGCTATTTTGGCACGACGGCGGTCTGGAATCCGGCGCGATTTTTGCGCTCGCGCACGTGGCTATATAGAGGGGCAATGGCCCGCGGCCGCTGATTGTCGCGCAATCGCCGCCGCGCGTAGCCGAATTGGCCGAACGGACAGGGGCGCATGCGCCCGTCCGCCCGCACAGCCCCGCCCGGCGCGGCTCCGGAATTCGCCGCCGCGGCCGTGTTAACATGCGCGTCCTGCCCGTGCGTCCGCATGCCCGACCCGGCGCCCCGCGCGCGGCATCCTCCCGGCGTTCCGCCGTCAACCGCAACACCATCCGCCATCATGTCCGCAGGCCTCAATCCCGCCCAGAACGAAGCGGTGCGCTACCTCGACGGTCCCTGTCTCGTGCTCGCCGGCGCGGGCAGCGGCAAGACCCGCGTGATCACGCAGAAGATCGCGCACCTGATCGAAGCGAAAGGCTTCGAGCCGCGCCACATCGCAGCCGTCACGTTCACGAACAAGGCAGCCGCCGAAATGCGCGAGCGCGTGGGGAAGCTGCTCGAGGGCAAGACGCTCACCACGCCCGGCAAGGAGGGGCGCAAGGTGCCCGTCAACCAGCTCACCGTCTGCACGTTCCATTCGCTGGGCGTGCAGATCCTGCGCCAGGAGGCCGAGCACGTCGGGCTGAAGCCGCAGTTCTCGATCATGGATTCGGACGACTGCTTCGGGATGATCCAGGAGCAGCTCGGCACGACCGACAAGGGGCTGATCCGCAAGATCCAGAGCATCATCTCGCTGTGGAAGAACGGCCTGATCATGCCCGACGAGGCGATGGCGATCGCGGCCAACGAGGACGAGCACCAGGCCGCGCTGGTCTACCGCAACTACGTCGCGACGCTGCACGCGTACCAGGCGGTCGACTTCGACGACCTGATCCGCCTGCCCGCCGAGCTGTTCGCGAAGAACGAGCAGGTGCGCGACCGCTGGCAGAACAAGCTGCGCTACCTGCTGATCGACGAGTACCAGGACACCAACGCGTGCCAGTACGAGCTGCTGAAGCTGCTCGCGGGCCCGCGCGCAGCGTTCACGGCCGTCGGCGACGACGACCAGGCGATCTACGGCTGGCGCGGTGCGACGCTCGAGAACCTCGCGCAGCTCGGCAAGGATTTCCCGAAGCTGCACCTGGTCAAGCTCGAGCAGAACTACCGGTCGACGGTGCGCATCCTCACCGCCGCGAACAACGTGATCGCGAACAACCCGAAACTGTTCGAGAAGAAGCTGTGGTCCGAGCACGGTATGGGCGACTCGATCACCGTCACGGCGTGCAACGACGAGGAGCATGAAGCCGAATCGGTCGTGTTCCGGCTGTCCGCGCACAAGTTCGAGCGGCGCGCGCAGTTCCGCGACTACGCGATCCTCTATCGCGGCAACTTCCAGGCGCGCATCTTCGAGCAGGTGCTGCGGCGCGAACGCATTCCGTACGTGCTGTCGGGCGGCCAGTCGTTCTTCGACAAGGCCGAGATCAAGGACCTGTGTGCGTACCTGCGGCTGATCGCGAACGCCGACGACGATCCCGCGTTCATCCGCGCGGTCACGACGCCGCGCCGCGGGATCGGCAACACGACGCTCGAGGCGCTCGGCTCGTTCGCGGGCCAGGCGAAGGTGTCGCTGTTCGAGGCCGTGTACATGGGCGGCATCGAGGCGCGGCTGTCGGCGCGCCAGGTCGAGCCGCTGCGGATGTTCTGCGACTTCATCCAGCGCCTGACCGAGCGCGCGGACAAGGAGCCCGCGACCGTCGTGCTCGACGACATGATGGAGGCGATCCACTACGAGGCGTACCTGTACGACGCGTTCGACGAGCGCCAGGCGCAGTCGAAGTGGCAGAACGTGCTCGAATTCCTCGAATGGCTGAAGCGCAAGGGCACCAAGCCCGAGACGGAGGCCGTCGACGGCGAGGCCGAAGGCTTCCACAACGCGGACGGGCTCGCCGATACCGGCAAGAACCTGCTCGGCCTGATCCAGACCGTCGCGCTGATGTCGATGCTCGAGGGCAAGGACGAGGATCCGGACGCCGTGCGGCTGTCGACCGTCCACGCGTCGAAGGGGCTCGAGTATCCGCACGTGTTCCTGGTCGGCGTCGAGGAAGGCATCATGCCGCACCGCGGCGGCAGCGAGGACGACGGCCCGATCGACAACGAGCGGATCGAGGAGGAGCGCCGGCTGATGTACGTCGCGATCACGCGTGCGCAGCGCAGCCTGCACCTGAACTGGTGCAAGAAGCGCAAGCGGGCGCGCGAGACGGTCGTGTGCGAGCCGTCGCGCTTCATTCCGGAGATGGGGCTCGACGATGCGCCGCCGCCCACCCCGGAAGAGGCGCCGATGTCGCCGAAGGACCGGCTCGCCAGCCTGAAGGCGTTGCTGCAGAAGTGATCGCGGCCGCCGCGTGACGGACGGCCAGACAAAACCCCCGCGATGCTTGTCGCAGCGCGGGGGTTAATAGGATGGTCAGCCCGATCCTCGCTCAGTGGACTACGCTGAGTGAGGATTTTGTCCTTTTGGGGGCCATCATGGACACGGTATCGCTGATCGGCATCGATCTCGGCAAGCACTGCTTCCACCTGCATGCGCAGGATGGGTCGGGCAGGATGGTGTTGCGCAAGAAGCTCACGCGCAATCAGATGTTCACGCTGCTGAGCAATTTTCCGAGTTGTACCGTGGTAATGGAAGCCTGCGCCGGTGCTCACTGGATCGCACGCCGACTTCAAACGCTAGGCCATGAGGCCAAGTTAATCTCCCCCCAATTCGTCAAGCCGTTCCGGCAAGGCAACAAGAACGATTTCGCGGATGCTCAGGCGATCTGTGAAGCCGCTTCGCGCCCGAGCATGCGTTTCGTGAGCCCGCGTAACGAAGCGCAGCAGGTCGTGTCGGCGTTGCACCGCGTGCGCGAGGCGCTGGTGCGCAATCGCACCGGTACGATCAACCAGATTCACGCATTTCTGTTGGAGTTCGGTATCAGCCTACCGCGTGGCATGGCAGTGATGCGGCGATTACCGGCCGTACTGGAGGCGGAAGCGTTGCCGCCCAGGCTGGTGGCCGTGCTCGAACGCCTGCAGGCGCATTTCAAGTATCTGGACGAGCAGATCGGCCAGGTCGAACACGAGCTGCTCACGCAACTGCACGAAGACGAACGCAGCGAACGGCTACTGGAGATTCCCGGCATCGGCCCGATTACTGCCAGTGTGTTGATGTCGGAATTGGGCGATGCCCGCCAATACGGCTCAGCGCGTCAGTTCGCGGCGTCGATCGGCTTGGTACCTCGGCAATACAGCACGGGCGGCAAACCCACGTTATTGGGCATCAGTAAGCGCGGCGACAAAGGCTTGCGGAGACTGCTGGTGCAATGTGCGCGGGTCATCATGCTGCGCATCGAGCGCCGAACGGATTCCTTGGGCGTGTGGGTCCGCAGTCTACTGGCACGAAGGCACTCGAACGTGGTGGCTTGCGCTCTGGCCAATAAATTGGCGAGGATCGCCTGGGCCATCCTCGCCAAAGGGACACACTATCGAAGCGCGCCGGCGGCTCTGCCGGCCTGACGCTTCCCATCGCTTACAGCTTCAGTTTCAGTCGTCACACCTGGTTTTGCGACGCGAGATACGTGAAGGCATAAACGACTCAACGGCCGGGCAAGTAACCTGACACAAAAATCAGCATGTCGATGCTGAGGGGTTTTTGAGGTTTGCCCGGTGCGGCTCCCATCATGGGGCGGGATCTTTCCCATCCACAACCCCGGATAGATTCGAGCAAGTCCACTTTAGGTCAACGCTGCCTCGCTTGCAAAAATCGGGCTGACCATAGATTTTCATTGGGCCGACGCGGGCGTTACTTCGGGCGTTACTTCGCCGAGTTGACCATGTAGTCGACGGCGGCCTTCACGTCGGCGTCGGATGCGTTCGACCCGCCCTTCGGCGGCATCGCGCCCTTGCCGTGCAGCGCGTAGTTGTAGACCGTGTCCATCGAGTCCTTCAGGCGCGGCGCCCAGTCTTCCTTGCTGCCGAACTTCGGCGCGTTCAGTACGCCGGTCGCGTGGCAGGCCTGGCAGACCTGCGTGTACAGTGCCTTGCCGGCGGTTGCGGCATCGGCGCTGGCCGGGGCGGCCGCCGGTTGTTCGCCGGCCTTCGGGATCGCGGCGATCGCGGCCTGCGCGGCGGCGATCGCGGCGTCGGCGGCGCCCGACGCGGGCGCGGCGCCGGCAGCCGCCGTCGCATTGGCGGCCGGTGCGGCCGGTTCGGGGAAGTTCGCGCCGTCGTTGTTCGCCATGTAGACGATCGCGCGGGCGATTTCATAGTCGCTGACGTCGTCGGGGCTCGTGCCGCCGCGCGGCGGCATCGCGCCCTTGCCGGCCAGCGCCGTCTTCAGCAGCGTGTCGAAGCCTTGCGAGATGCGCGGCGCCCAGTCGTCCTTGTTGCCGAACTTCGGCGCGCCGGCGGCGCCCGTGCCGTGGCAGGTCACGCAGACGGCCTTGTAGACTTCCTCGCCGGTCTTGTACGTGCGGGGCGCATTGGCGTCCTTCACTTCGACCTGCGCGAGCGGGGCGATACGCGCGGCGACCTGCTCGTCGGATAGCGCATCCGTGCCGGCGCCGGAACGGAACGCAACGTTCGCGTAGGTGGCGAACAGGACGATCAGGATGATCGGAATCGCGAACGACGCGATGATGACGGCAATCAGCTGCCCGGGAGTTTTGACGGGAGATTCGTGGGGTGCTTCGCTCATGCTTGCCTCGTCTCCGTGAATAGGAATTGTGAGCGCGGTGCAACGGCAAAATGGCAGTCCAATGAAGCACGGACGATTATAGACGGAACGTTTACATCACGGCGAGCGGCGCGATGGCGCGTGTTTACCCGCACGATCGCCGCCCGGCGGGCGATTTGCCGGCATGGTGGACGCATCATGGGAAACCGAGTATCCTTGCCGTCTTGCCAATCGTGGGCGGCCTGTATACTGGGGTCGTTTCACTGTCACACGCGCCCGTAGCTCAATGGATAGAGTACTGCCCTCCGAAGGCAGGGGTTGCTGGTTCGATCCCAGCCGGGCGCGCCAAGTCTAGTAAGACTCTCAGCGGTTTCCTCCCTTCGTCAGGCAGCATCGTTGCAGCTAGATTGCAGCCAGCATCGGCGCGGGCTCGGCCGTCAGCGGCGTGACCCACTGCGCCAGGTGGTCGGCCGACAGGTGCGCGTACCGCTGCACCATCTCCATCGTTTCCCATCCGCCCAGTTCCTTGAACACCTGGAGCGGCGTGCAGCGCTGCACGTGCCAGCTCGCCCACGTGTGCCGCAGGTCGTGCCAGCGGAAGTCGCGGATGCGCGCACGCTCCAGCGCCTTGCGCCACGCGGCCGTCGTGGTCTGGTAGACCGGCTTGCCCTGGTACACGAACACGCTGTCGGTGAAGCCGGGCGCGCGCTTCGTCGCGCGCTGGCGCAGCAGCACGGCGATCGCCGTGTCCGACAGCGGCACCGTGATCGCCTTCTTCGCCTTCGCCTGGTCCGGGTGGATCCACGCGACGCGCCGCGCGAGGTCGACCTGCGACCACTGGAGCCCGGTCACGTTCGAGCGGCGCAGCCCGGTCTCGAGGCTGAAGCGCGCCATGTCGGCCAAGTGGTCGGGCAGCTCAGCGAGCAGCCGATCCGCTTCCGCCGGCGTCAGCCAGCGAATCCGCTTCGACACGACCTTCGCGCGCTTCGTGACCGGTGCGCGATCCAGCCATTCCCACTCGACGGCCGCGTTCAGCACGGCCTTCAGCACGCCGAGCACGCGGCGCACCGTGCCGTCGCTGACGGTCCGGCCGGTCTCCACGTCGCCGTGCCGGGTGCGCACCACGCGCGGTTCCCGCCGTTTCGCGAGCGCGATCGCGTCGATGCGGTTCCGGTCGATGTCGGCCAGCGCGACGCCGGCGAGGTGCCGGTCGAGCCAGCGCAGATGCGTCTTCGACGTTTCCAGGCTCGGCAGCCCGTCGCGCTCGATGACGTACCGGACGACCGCGTCGTTCCACGTATGGCGCGGCTTCGCGCCGAGCCGCGCCTGGTTCCACAGGTCCACCTTCAGCCGGTCGTGGAATTCCTGGGCCTGCGCTTTGTCGCGGGTGCCAGTGCTTCCCTGTATCGGCGTTCCGCCGCCAGGGGGGTACAGCTTGTATTGCCAGTTCGGGCTGGTTTTTCGTTTGTAGAGCGACATTCGTTCACTTCCTCCGGCGGTTCGCCCTGCGCCGCTCGCGGGAGCCATTCTCCGGCGAGGTAGCGCTGCAGGGCAGCGATCGAGAACATCCAGCGCTTGCCGACCTTGCGGCCCGGCAGCGCGCCGGCCTTGGCCTTCAGGCGCACCGTTTCAGGGTGCGCGCCGAGCAGGGCCGCCGCGCCGAACAGGTCGACGGTCGCCGCGGGCGCGGCTTCGGCGTGCCGCGCGCCTGGGGGGCAGGCAGCGCAACTCGTGGAATGGTGGCTTGCACGAGAAATGGTCATAACGCATTGATTTTCATGGTTTTTGTTTGCCATCAGTTGCCATCATTCACGCGTGGCGGCCCCGCAAGACTCATGGCGCGAAAAACGGGCAGCGCGGGCGACCGATGGCGACGCGCACGCGACTCGTGGCGTGCGTTGCCGGCCGATGCCTGCCGCTTCCCGGTTGTCTTTCTTCTTCTTTTTCAATGAGTTGAAGAAAAAGAAGAAAGAGACGGGCGCGGCCGGCGCGAAACCCGGACTCGTGGCAAAAACGGCCCGACACATGGCGGATCCGGCACCACGCGCGGCGGCAGTTCGTTCAGGAATCAAGGACTTGCAAGCGGGCACCCGCGAAATCCACGATTCGCGCGCGCTGCCTGCGGGTTCCCCGCACTCCGGCCGGTTCAGCCGGTCGCGGCTCATGCGCGGCCTCCGTGCATTGCGTCGGACGCCAGGTCTTCGCGCACGGACACGTGCAGGCCGAACGCGGCCAGGCGCTCGAGCGACACCGGCGTCAGGTACGGCACGCGGCGCATGTAGATGCGGCGCTCGACCTCCTTCTCGCCGACCACCACGCCGGCGTGCTTGAGCTGCGCCTTGAACACGCGGTCGGACTTCACCGGCAGGCCGTTCCACTTGTCACGCAGCGCGCTCGTGTGCGCGAGGTGATCCATCACGTGCCCGGTGCGCAGCAGCAGGCAGAACTCGCCGTCGACGGTGTCGAACGTGTACGGGTGCTTGTAGTTGCCGCCGTCGATCTCCGACAGCACGGTTTCCATGATCCAGACCCATGGCTCGCGATCGGCGCTCGTCTCGGCGACGTGGCCGTTCATCTCGGCGATCAGGTCGCGCGGGAAGTCGCCCTCGCTCGGGTCCATCCCGGCGAACTCGCACAGGTAGCGCCACGCCAAGGCGACTGCCGCATAGTTGCCCGCCATGCGCCGCGCGCCGTCGTCCTCGCCGCTCGCGCGGCAGCTGGCGAGCGCCCGGTCGCGCAGCGTCGTGTACTGGTCGGCCACGGCGCGCTTGTCCAGGCCGGCGAGGAATTCGAGCCATTGCCGGACCGGGAAGCGCGGCAGGTCGTCGGGCAGCAGCGGCCCGCGCTTGCCGGTCAGCGTCGTGCGCACCAGCTTGCCGAGCAGGCTGCGCACCGGCACGTCCTCGCCGGCCAGCATCACGGGCGCGCACAACAGGTATTCCGTCATGTCGGCGCCGCGCCGCGTCACCGTGTACTGGTAGTTCTCCTGCAGCAGGCCGACGGCCTTGTCGATCACGTCCTGCCGGCGCGCGGACAGTTCCTCCCAGCCGACCGGGTGGCTCGTGTGGCTGATGCTGGTGAGGAGCCGGAATTCGGTCTGCAGCGACTGCCCTGAGAACATCGTGAACGCGAGCGAGCGTTCGAGCCGCTTGATCAGCGTCGACTTGCCCGCGCCCTTGTTCGCCTGGATCGTGAGGTGCGGCCAGAAGCCGAGCAGCGCCTTCAGGTGGCCGCCGAGCGCCCACACGAGCGGGATCGTCGCGGCGTTCTGCCGGAACGTCGTCTGGTACGCGGCGATCACGCGGCGCGCGTCGCTGGCGAGGCCGCTCGGGAACGTCAGGTTGTGATACGGGCACTGCTTGTCCGCTTCGGTGAAGTAGCAGTCCGGGCCTTCGTTGACGATCAGCCGGCCGTCGCGCCATGCGAGCCCGACGAAGTTCGCGGCCTGGCGCGCGCCGAGATCCGCGCCGCGCTCGAGGATGTTCACCATCCGCTTGAACGGCGCCGGCGCCCAGATCGGGCCGAACTTGCCCCACTGGTCGACGTTGTGCAGCTGGTCGTCGAGCATCACGCGGCGGATGAGCTGCGCGCCGTGGCGCGGCGCCTGCACCGACACGGCGAAGTAGACGGTCGGCGCCTGGTCGGCGTCGCCCGTCATCGTCGACGTCGCGCTCGCGACCGACACGCGGCTGATGCCGGCGATGCGGAAACCGCACAGATCAGTCATGACCGGCGTTTCGACGCCCGATTCCTCGTTGCGGTCCATCTTCGTGATGTAGCTGGTGAAGTCCGGCCGCACGCGGAAGCGCCAGTACTGCGCGAAGTCGTGCGGCGGCAGGAAGATGCGCGGCCGGCCGCGGCGCGTCGCGTCGCCGGGCAGGCCCGCGATCAGCCACGGCTCGAGCTGCTCGAGCGCGCGCGCCAGCTCGGCCGGGCCTCGCAGCTGCAGGAAGTCGTTCACGTCGTTGATCGGCTTCTGCGTCGTCTCGCCGTTCGCGAGGTCCGCGAGCCAGCCGGCCTGGTCGACCAGCACCGCGCTGACGTTCAACGCAGTGAGCCGCTCGTGCAGCGCCCACGCGGCTTCCGGGCCGGGGCGGTGGCCGGCGCGCGGGTGGCCGTCCGCGAACGGCGCGTCGTTGTCGAGGCAGATCACGACGTGCTTGCCGCGCAGGAACGCGAAATCGATGCGCTCGACGTTCGCGAGGCCGCGCAGCGCGAGCGCGGCGGTGCCGGGCAGCGCGCAGGTGTCGACCGACAGCGCGTTGATCGCGCTTTCGACGATGATCACGCGCTTCGCGCTGTCGAGCCGGCGCGCGTCGGCGGTCCAGCCGTAGCCGGCCTTGTCGCCCTGGGTCTGCGTCTTGACGCCGCCGTTCAGCGCGGGATCGACGTAGCGCATGTCGACCGCGACGACGCGCGCGTCGCCCGGCGCGCGCACCACGAATGCGGCGGCTGGGCCGCCGTGGCCGACTTCGCCGGCGGCGACCTTCGGGCTCGTCCACGTGTTGAAGCCGAGCGTGCGCGCGGCGATCGCGGCGTCGATCGCCGGGGCCGCGATGCCGCGGCCGCCGAGGTAGCCGCGCACGCGATCGCGTTCGGCGAAGCACCGGTCGGCGATGTACTCGACGGTGGATTTCTCGCGGCGCTCCGCCGGCGCCGGGCGCTCGGGCGGGAGGCCGTAGGCGTCGTGCAGGTAGCGCACGGCGTCGGCGACGGTGCCGCCGCGCGCATGGATCACGAGGTCGATGCACGAGCCGCCGGCGTCGGCGCTGTGGTCGCGCCAGCCGGTGCCGTGCTTCGGGTGGTTCACGTAGATCGACAGGGACGGGCTGCGGTCCTCGTGCCGCGGCGAGTGGTAGAGCGCCCGCTCGCCGCCGCGGCCGCGCTTCAGGCCGAGGCGGCCCGCGAGGTCGTGCAGGTCGATATGCCGTTTCAGTTGGTCGATCGAAGCCATCGTTTATTGCTGCTGGTCAGGTTGCTGCCGGGGGTGTTGCGCCGGATTGCCGGTCGTGGCGGGCGACGCGACGAGCGCGCGCAGCGCGGCGGCGGATTGCGGGAAGCCGAGCGCGAGGCGATCGCCGAGGGCCGCGATGAAGCAGGCGAGCGCGCGTTGCCGCGCGGCGCTGTCCGGCGGGTTGTCGAAGCTCGGCACGTCGGCGGCTGCCGCGATCGCGGCCCGCAGCGCCGTGTCGTGCGGCGCGGGTTCGAGGAAGCGGTTCATGCGCGCGCCTCCCCGGCGAACGTGCAGGCGGGGTGCGCCGTGCGGCGGCAAATCGAGTGGCCCGCAGGCCGCCGGACGGCGTGGCCAGGAAGGGGCGATGCAAGGGTCGGGAACATGACGTGTCCTTTTCGACGGCAAAAAGAAGCCCTCGCGCCGTTCAGGCGCGATGCGAGGGGCCAGGCAGGGGGCGGGGGTTAGGGCGTCAGACGGGCAGCTCGAGCTGCGCCGCGAGGCGCTCGCGCACGTGCGGCGAGAGCGGCAGCTGCAGCGACAGGTTCGGGATCGCGGACGGCGACAGCGTGCGCGCGAATTCCATGTTCACGACGTACGTGTGGCCGCACTCGGGGTTCGTGCACTGGAAGGTGATTTCGCGGAAGGTCAGCGACATTTCGCGGCTGCTGCGCGCGGTGGCGCGCGTGCGGCAGTGCGGGCAGCGGTTCAGGATTCGCATGGTGTCTTGCTCCGTGCGGCCGGCGCGATGCAACGTTGGCCGATTGGCGAGTGGGCGTGTGCGCGCACGTGGTCCAGAATCGACACGTCGCGTGCGGGATCGGGGGACATGAATGCGCGCCGGTTCAATGGCGCGCGGTGCGCGAGCGCGGCGCGGCGATCGCGCGCAGATGGCTCGCGCCGATGCGGATCAGCTCGCGCGCCATGCTGGAAATCGAGCGGTTGCGCTGCGCGGCGAGCTGCTCGAGCTCGCCGCGCTCGGTCGGCGTCAGCCCGACGTAGACGGGCTTGTTCGACATCGTGCCGCGCGGCGAACGGCGTGGGCCTTTGGAGGTGGTCATGGTCGGTATACTTTGTTGAGATAGTCTTGCGTTACGGTAAGGCTAGTCTAATGAGCAAAAAACGACGCGTCAATTGTTAATGGGTAATTTATGACACAAATCGGGAGTCGCTTGCGAGACGAGCGCTTGCGGATCGGACTCAGCCAGGATGAGTTTGCGACCGTGGGCGGCGTCGCGAGACGCTCGCAGTCCGCATACGAGTCGGACGAACGCTCTCCCGACGCGGCCTATCTGCTGGCCGTTCGCGAGATCGGCGTCGACATCGGCTACGTGCTGACCGGCGAACGGCTCGCCGTCGACGGAGCGGCGGCGGAGCAGGGCGAGCGCGACGCCGACGAGGCGGAAGTGCTCGCGATGTACCGGCAGCTCAACGAAGCCGGCAAGGCGTCGCTGCATGCGTTCCTCGCCAGCTGCATCAACACGGGCGCGATGCTGCAGACGGCGACGCCGCGGCGCGCGAAGCGCCTGTCGGAGAATCGCCGCGCGGCGCTCGACCAGCGCACCGCCGAGAACGTCGATCGCGCGATGGCCGAGCTCGAGCGGCTGAAGGCCGAGCGCGCGGGGAAGGAACCGAAGAAGTAGGTCGCGGCGCCGCGCGCCGGTCTGTTTGCATCCGGCTGCCGCAAGCGGCGGCCCGGCCGGCGTCGGCGTTCCCGCTTCGCCGTCGTCACGCCATCCCGGCATCGGCGAAATCCCGCCGTCCGTTCCCTTGAAATTCCTGTCGCCCGCGGACCAGGCGCATGCTCCCGCGCGCGGGCACGCGCGGGGCCGTGGCGTTCGGACGTTTCGCAAACGCATCGGATAAAATCCGAACAATCACTGTATATCCATACAGTATTGGTTTAGCATTCTGAAAGCCGGCGAGGCTGGCGATGGTGGGAAATCCGAGGCTACCCCCGTCGCGTCAGGCGGCCCCGCCGGTTGATGACTGTGTTTGTGGAGACCGGAAGAATGAACAGCAACAGTGAGCACAACACCGGCACGATTGGCGCGTCGATGCCGGCTGATCATCACGCGGACAGCCGCGGGTCGTCGATGTTCACCCCGCGAATCCGTACGGGCATGACCGAGGATGAGCGGGCTGACGCGCACGCGGCGATCGACACCGCGATGCAGTCGGTCGGCCAGGTGCTCGAGGCCGCGCTGCAGGCGATGGCGAACCTGCGCGATGCGCGCGCGACGTTGACGCAATGCGGCGACGGGCGGGACGCGCGCCTGAATCTCGGCGGGCAGCAGACCTCCCGCTGAGCCGCGGTCATGCCCGGCGCCGTCGCGACCGGTCGCGCGACGGCGCCAGGAATCGCCACGCAGGCCGGCTTTCCGTCCGGCCCCTCCTTCCTTTCCTTCCGCCCGATCCGGGCCGCGCATCCGGCGCCGCGCTAGTGCTTGCCGGACGCCGCGCCACCTTGTTTCTTCTTCGAATCCTTGCGCACCTCGAGCTCGAGCTCCGTCGTGAAGCCTTCGCTGCCGAGCTTGTGCGTCGCCTTCTTCACGAGCCACGGCGTGTCGTCGATTTCCGGCTTGAAGCCCGACACGGTGACGGGCATCTCGGGAAACAGCTCGGGCCGCCCGAGCGCGAGCGTGTAGTTCAGCGTCGCCTGCTGGCGCTGGATGCGCGCGTATTCGGCCTGCGCCGCCGCGCGCGCTTCCGCTTCGGTCGCATAGTCCTGCGGCAGCACCTTCGTGTTCCTGGCCTTCTCGTCGCCGACCGCCACCGACTTGCGCTGCGCCTTGCCGTTCGAATGGTAGTGCGCGCGCACGGCCGCGTAGCTGTCGCGCTCCACGATCCTGTAGTGATGCTGGTCGCCGCTCGCGCGCGTGAGCGGCAGCACGTCGAGCGGCTTGCCGCTCGCCGTCTTGCCGCCGCCGATCGGCAGGAACAGCAGATGGCGGGTCTTCACGGTCATCACGGCGTCGTAGCGCTTCGCGAGGCGCGTCAGGAACGACATGTCGGATTCGTGCGTCTGGTCGATGTGGTCGATCAGGATCTGCGCGAGCGTCGCGTCGACCGTCGGCTTCAGCCCGTGGCGCGCGGCGATCGCCTGCACGATCGCGCCGATCGTCTGCCGGTGCCAGCTTTTTTCCCGGCGCTCGTGCATGCGGTTCGTCATCGACGCCGAGCGCGCCTTGATCGTGATGATGTCCGGCGCGCCGCTGTGCTCGACCTGGTCCACGGTGAACGTGCCCTTGTCGACGAGCGGCTCGCCGACCCAGCCGATCGACACCGCGATGTTCGCGCCGCGCAGCGGAATCGCGAACGTGTTCTGCGTGTCGTCGATCACGAGGTCGAGCATGTCGGCCTCGTCCGCGCGCGATTCCGCCAGCGACAGGCTGACGAGGTTCGGCGCGATCAGGCGCGACAGGTCGCGGCCGTCGAGCGTGATCCGGTAGTCGGCCTGCGGCTGCGTGCGTCCGGTGCGGGTCGGCCGTTCGCCCGGCTTGCAATCGAACGTGCTCATCGTTGGGCCGCTCCGCCGTCTTCGTTGGCCGGCGCGCCGTCGTCTTCCGCCGGCGGCGCTTCGGCCAGCACGCCGTCGTCGACGCGCTTGAGCGTCAGCGTGAAGTCGATCTTGCGCGGCACGCCTTCCTTCGTGTGATACGTGCCCGTCACGCTCAGGTTGTCGATGATGTACGCGCCATAGACGTAGCCGTTGCCGTCGACGAGCACGTACGCGTCGCCGACGTCGCCCATCCGCGCGAGCGTCTCGATCGACGCGATCTCGCCGATGCCGTTCTCGGGCGCGACCGTGCCGCTGAGGGTGATCGTGTCGTCGCCGGCGCCGGTGTACTGGCTCGCGTCGCGCACGCCGATGCGCGCGGTGGCGCGGTGCTTCCAGTTGCGCTGGCGCTGGAGCTGGTGGTACGGCGCGGTCGCCAGGCTGAAAACGAACTGGTCGAGCGACATCATCATGGCGGGTTTCCTTTCGTTGAAGCGGACAATCAATCGGACAGGCGCGAGCTGGTGCGGGAGGCCTTTTCGCGTTCGGCGCGCTCCCACTGGACGCGCACCAGACGGGCGACCTCTGCCTCGTCGACGCCGGGCGGAGCGGTGAAGTTGATGATGACCGGGCCGGACGCAGGCGCGGCGCTCGCGGCGGCTGCCGGCGCCATGAGCGGCGGGCGGTAGTCGAGCGACGTGCTATAGCGCGCGAGCGGCGACGCGGCGGTGGCTGACGAGTTCGCGGCGTAGGCGGGCGGGCCGGCCAGGGCCGCCGCGGTCGTGATCGTGGCGGCGGTCAGCGCCACGCGCCCCTGGCCGCCTGCTGCGCCGGGCGCGTCCGACGCTTGCAGGCCGAGCTTTTCCTTGAGCCAGCCGAGCGCCGAGCTGCCCAGGTTGCCGATCGTGTCTTTCAGCGCGCCGAGGCGATTCGTGATGCCGTCGATCAGCGCGGAAATCAGGTTGCCGCCGATTTCCATGAAGCGTGTGCCGATGTTGCCGAACCAGTCGCCGATGCCGCCCAACGCGGCTTTCACCCACTCGACCGTGGCGTCCCATTTCGCGGCGATCCAGTCGCTTGCCGCGCCGAACGCGCCCGTGATGGTGTCCCACAGCGCGATGAACTTCGGGCCGAGCGTGTCCCAGTTCTGCCAGACGCCGATCGCGCCCATCGCGATCAGGCTGATCACGGCCAGCAGCGGGTTCGCCAGCGCCAGCCGGCCGAGGCCCAGCAGTGCCTGCCCGATGACGTTGAACGCGCTGACCATCGACATCGCGAAGCGGAGCACCGCGATCGATCCGAGCACGGTGCCGAACGCACTCGCGAGCGTGCCGACGACGACGAACAGCCCGGCGAGCACCGTCAGGGTCGTGACGATCACGTTCGCGGCCGTGCGGTGCTCGCGCATGAACGTGACGACTTTTCCGATCGCGGTTGCCGTGAGGTCGAGCGCCTTGTTGTAGATCGGCGTGACCCGTTCGCCGATCTCGAGCTTCAGGTCGCGCAGCTGCGCGAGCGCGGCGAGCTCGCGGCCGTGCGTCGACTCCGCGCCTTTCGCCTTCATCCCGTCGACGCCGTCGGCGGCGGCACTCTGCCGTTCGGTGTCGTGGATCTGCTCGCGCTGCTCGTACATCGTCGTGAGCAGGTTCCCCGCGGCCTTGTCGGGGAAAAGTTTCGCAAGCTCGGCCTTCACCTTGTCGGGGCTGGTGATCCCCTTGGCGGCGAGCTTCGGCAGCAGCACCTTTTCGAGCCACTCGAGCGGCGACGCCTGCAGCTTGTCGCTACCGGTCAGCGCGCCCGGCTTGAGTCCGCTGATCGCGCCGTTCTTCTTGTGCTCGACCAGCTTCGGATCGACCAGGCCGAGCGCCGCCAGCCGTTGCGCAGCGGGCCCGGACGCCTTGCCCTCGAACGCGCTGCCGTACAGCGACGCGAGGCCTGCGCCGGCCGCCTTGCCGCCCAGCTTCTCGATGAGCGGCTGCATCTGGTAGTAGAACGCGTCCGTGCGCAACTTCTTGGCCGCATCGCCGCCCGATTCGGCGAAATTGCTCCACTCGTCGCCGCTGACCTTGCCGGCGGTTGCCGTCATCATCTTCTGCACGATGTTCGCTTCGGCGCCGAACGCCGCTTGGTTCCTGGTGCCGCCGCGCAGGTCGATCACCTTCAGCATGCCCATGAACTGGTCGACGTTCTTCTTCGCGTCTTCCGCGCCGAACAGAGCCTCGTTCGCGAATTTCATGTTCGCGAGCATCGGCATCGCGACCCGTGCGTGTTGCTCGTCGCCGCCCAATGCCGACAGCGACTCGCGCATCAGGCTCAGGTTGTCGATGGTCGACTGGCCGTAGGCCTGCTGCGCACGCGCGAACTTCACCGCATCGGCCGACGCACCCTGCGCGCGCATGCGCAGCGTTTCGCTCTCGGCCTGCTTTGCGATGTCGAGCGGCTCGGACAGCATGCCGAACATGTCCTTGCCGATGCCTTTGATGGCCTGGCCGCGTGTCGAGAATTTCTCCCCGACACCCCGCAGCGCCTCGATCCTTGCGCGCCTGGCGTCGGCACGCTGCTGGCGCTGGGCGTTGTACCCGCGCACCCCTGCGTCGATCATCGACGTGCGCGACGCCATGGCTGCGCGCAGGTTGCGCTCGTCCCGCGACAGGTTGCGCGTGTCGATGCCCGCGCCGGCGAGCTGGGTGCGCAACGCTTGTACACGGCGCGCTTGAAACTCGTGCGAATTCGCCAGGTTCGTGGCTGTGCGGTATGCCTTGTCGAAGTCACTGATCATCTGGCGCGACGGCGAGCGGGTCGCGCGCAGCGACTGGGCGAGCGTGTCGACGCGCTCGCGCGCCGCCTTGAGCTCGGACGCAGTATTGGCGAGACCCTTGCGCATCTCGCGAAACTCGCCGATGCGCTTCTGCGTCTTCGCCATGTCATCCAGCTCGCGGCGGGTATCCCTCAGCGAGCCGGCCAGCCCCTTGTTGCCGGTCAGCATCATTTGCAGGGGCTTCGTCATGTTGTCGACCATGTCGAACATGACGCGCAGTTTCAAGGTGTTGTCCATCGTCGATCGTTTCGCTCATTCGGCGCCGGCGCGCACTCGCGCGCGCTCGCGCCAGTCCATCAGCTCGGCCAGGCTGAAGGCGTCCATCACGGGCGGTGTCCAGCCGAACACCGCCGCGATGTCCGCCATCGGGTCTTCTATGCGGTCTGGGAGGCCAGTCGGGATTTCACGGCCTTCGGCATCAAAAAACCCGCGAAGATGCCCCCCAGTTGCACGAGGTCGGCGGGGTCGATGTTGGCGACGTCGGCTTCGGTCAGCATCGGCGAGCTGATGCGCGGCAGCACCTTCGACAGCGCGACGACGTCGAGGCTGACGAGGTCGGACAGCGATACGCCGCGCAGCTCGCCCGAATTCGGCTTGCGCAGCGTGATCGTCGTGATCGTCTGGCTGCCGCGCACGAGCGGCGTGTCGAGCGTGTGCGTTGCCGGATCGTCCTGCGCGGGCGCTGCCTCGGTGACGGCTGCAGCGGATGCGTCGGCCTGCAGGTCGGTCGCGGCTTGTTCGGATTGGGTCGGATACATGGTGGTCCTGGCGGTGATGAAGGAAATACAGCGGGCGGGCCCGGCCGGGGATGCCGGCCGGGCCGCGGCTTACAGGCCGATCGCGTTGCGCAGCGCCGAGAACAGGTCGGTGCCGTTGTACTTTTCGATCATGTTGATGAAGTCGATCTCGATCAGGTCCACGCCGTTGACGGACAGCTTGTAGTAGCTGGCGACGGTCGTGACCTTGAACGTGGTGTCGTCCTTCGGCTTCGCGGTGCCCATGTCGATTTCGCTGTGACGGCCCTTGATGACGATCTCGACCGCGTCGACGCTGGTCGAATCCGCGGCCTGGTAGCCGCCGGCGAAGCGCAGCAGCACGCCGTCGTGCTTCGTGATGCCGTACTGGCCGAGCACGGAGCGCATGAAGCCGCCGCAGGTCCATTCGAGCTGGATTCCTTCCTGCCCGAAGTCGACCTTGATCGGGCCGCTCATGCCGCCGCCCTGGTAGTCCTCCATCTTGCGCGTGAGCTTCGGCAGCGTGACTTCGACAACCTGGCCGACGAAGTTCTCGCCGTTCTGGAACAGGTTGAATCCCTTGAGTTTGCGAGGCATACCCATCGTGTTTGACTCCTGGTGAGGCCGACCGTTACGCGCTCACGCGCGCGGCGAAATCGGCGAGATAGCGGTCGGTGATGCGCTGGCGCAGCATCAGGTTTTCGAGCGGCGGCACCGGCGTGTACTCGTAGTCGAGATACGCCTTGCCGGACTTCAGCACGTCGGTCGTGTTCGGCTCCGGGTCGTACCAGGCCGAGCCGCCGATCAGGTAGCCCTGCGACGTCCATTCGCGGAACTTGCCGTTGATGGTCTCGATGATGTCGCGCGGCAGCGACGGATTGAGCGGGCCGTCGATGATGGCCATCTGCGCTTCGGCGATCGAATCTGCGATGACCTGCGCGGTGCGCGTGTAGTTCTCGAACGCGAACAGCGGATCGTCCGAGCACGTGCGCGAGCCCCAGAAGCGGAAGCCGTTGCGGTTCACGAGCGTCGTCACGTCCTGCTCGTTCAGGAAGCCGGCGTCGGTCGCCGGATCCTGCAGATCCCACGACACGTCTGCGCTGATGCCCGTGACGCCGTTCACGCCGACGTTCGACAGCGTCTTGTGCCAGCCCGTGTCGTTGTCGATCTTCGCGCGCAGGCCCGCGGCATACGCGGTGGCCGGCACGACGACGGTCGAGTTGGTCGCGTCGTCCCACGCGAGGAAGTCCGGCCAGATCACCATGATTTCGCGCTGGCTGAACTGCTTGCGATATGCAACGGCGTCTTCCTTCGTCTTGGCGCCGTTGGCCGACACGTAGGCGAACGCGCGCAGCGACTGCGCGATCGACGCGAACGCGGCGGCGACCGGCTGCGTGTCGAGGCCCGGCGCCGCGAGGATGCGCGGCTTCACGCCGAAGCGCGACTGCGCGCCGAGCAGCGCCTTCATGCCGGTGTACTTGCCGTCGGCGGTGACGGCGCCGATCACGTTGGTGTTCGTCTCGGCGGCGTCCTTGCCTTCGGCGACGCGCACGACGATCGTGACGGGCTTGGTCTGGCGGCCGATCGCGTCGAGCGTGCGGCGCAGCGTGCCTTTCTTGCCGGCCTTGCCGAGCGCGGCGACGACGTTGGTCAGCAGGACCGGGGTGTTGAGCGGGAAGGCGGTGGCGTCGGCGTCGTCGGCCGTGCAGACGATGCCGAGCACGGCCGTCGAGATCGTGCGGATCGGACGGCTGCCTTCGTTGATTTCGATGACGCGTACGCCGTGGTGGTAATCCTGCGGCATGGTGTGTGGCTCCTGTGTTTGCTTACGGAAGAGAGAAAACGGGATGAATCCCGTGCGGATCAGGTCGCGGTTTCCGCGACCGGAGCTGCAGGTGCGCTCGGCTCGGCCGGCGGCGTCGGTACGTAGGGCGCGGGCGTGGCGGGCCACGCCACCGCATCGGGGAACGTGTCTGCCTGGATGGCCGATACGAGCGCCATCTGGTATGCCGACCAGGCCTTGAAGTAATAGGTGCCTTCGTCGTCGAGCAGGCCCGCGGCGTATGCATCGGCCTTGCCGGCGTTTGCCTTGCGCGCGGTTTCGAGACGCTGTTCGAACTCGGCCATCGCGGCGTCGCGCTTCTCGCGCTCGACCAGTTCGGGCGGGACGGTCCATGCGCCGTCGATCCACGTGTGGCGCAGTGAGGGCCGCGGTTCGGTGGTCAGGCCGAGGTCGTCGGGGGTCTTGCCGGCGAGCGTGATTTCGACCGGCTCGCCGGTCTCGGTGCGATAGCAGGTGCGTCCGCGATAGTCCGGCAGGAGAACCCATGCGCCGTTGCGGTAGAACGGCCAGGTCGTCGGCGTGCGCGCCGGCGGCGCGTCGAACGTGGCCGACGACGGGACGAGCCAGCGTTCGTGGTTGCGTGGATCGGCGTCGGGCTGGCTGCTGCTCAGGTATTCGCCGGTCGAAGGGCTGTAGTGGTGGATCAGCATGGTTCGGAATCCAGGTTAATAGGCGCGGATCATGGCGAGCAGCGCGATGTTGCGGGGGCGCGACTCATTCGAGCCGTCAGCGTTGACGGTGATGACGTGGTTGTGTGCGCCAGCGCCAACGGTGCCGATGTTATGGACGTGGTGGCCGTCGCCGGCGATACCGATGCCGGTGAGCGAGGGCGTTGCAGTCGTGCCCACTCGCGAATTTCGGGCGTTGACACTGGAGCCGACGTCACCGCCAGGCTGATTGGTCCATGCGTCGTTCACTCCATGCACGTGCCCGTGGTCGACCACGCCGTGACCGTGAAAGCCGGCGCCATCTGACCAAGCGCCGTGAGCGTGATCGCCGACCGGGCTCGCGCCCGCGCCGTGAGCGTGCAATCTGTTTGCACTTTCCTGCCACGATCCAATTGCGCGCTGAGGGTCGGTGTCGCCGCGGCCGTCTGCCCAGCAACGGATGAACTCGCCGCGCATTTCCGGGAGGCGGAACGTCGTTGTGCCATCGCCGGTTGAAAAGCAGCCCCAACGGCTGTTCCCCCAATCGGCATCTGACACGAGTGCGCCGCTCGCCTGCGCGTAAGCCCACAGACCTGGATAGTCCGCACGGTTCAGGAGCACACCGTTCGCCTTCAGGAAGCCAGCGCGCACTGTCGTGCGAGGCTCAAATACGATTTGGCCGATGGTCGTCGTCGAGAGGGCAGCCAGCACCCATTCCGTCGTCGCCAAACGCGTGGAACGGTCACCTTGTGCAGGGGTCGGGCCTGTCACCGGCTGGTCGAAGGCCGCGAGCGTTGGGGTGAAGCGCAGTACGGATGCACCGTTGCATGTCACGCCAAACTGGCCGTCTCCGTTGTGGTACAGGCCCGAGTCCGATGTGCCGTCGTTCACGAATGTGAGCGACGGACTGGTGAGGCTGCCTTCGGCGAGTATCAGGCGCTTGCCCGGTTCGATCCACACGTCGCCGCTGAAAGTTGCGCCGGCCAATGAAGCGTAGCGTTTGGCCGCAGTCTTCGGCGTCACGGCGCGCGTGTCATCGGCACCCGCATCCACTTCCGCCTGCGTCGCCAGCTCGACCACGCCCTGCCGCTCGGTGGTCGCCGGCGGGTTCAGGAACGACGCGTCGCCGAACACGAGCTGCGTCGCGTCGATCGTCGCGAACTGCATGTCGGTCGACAGCAGCAGCAGCGCGGCCGGCGATTTCTCCATGATCGGCGTCGCCTGGCCGTAGGCGGCCAGCAGCACGCCGTTCTCGAGATAGAGGCCGAACCCGTACAGCGAGTACTGGTCCGCCGTGTCGTCCTTCAGCGTCGCGTGAATCGTGTCCGGCGCGATGTTGGCGCCGCCGAACGTCGTGATGCGCTTCAGCTCGTTCGGCAGCTTCATGAGCCCCTTGTCGGCGACGAAGGGTGCATTCGCAAGACCGATTTCCACGACCTGGTGGGCGCTGGTGCCGCCGTTGCCGGGTGCGACGAGCGCTGCGCGGCCGGCGTCGGTGATGAGGATCTGGGTTGCCATGTGCGATCAGTTGTCGGTGAGGTTCAGGCGGCGATAGACCGCCACGCGAGCGGCGGCGCCGACGCGTTGCCGGCCCCGCATCGCGAAGCCCTGCGTGAACGTGTAGTGCGCGCGTACCGGCTTGGTCCGGTCGATTTCCGCGAGGATGTCGGCGACGTATTCGGCGGTCGGCGGTTCGCCCTCCTGACCGCTTACCGTCATCACGATGTCGAACGTGCCGGGCCGGCCCGGTGGGGCCTGCTCGTACCATTCGCGCAGCACGAGGTTGCCGCCGAAGGTCGCGACGACTTCGCGCACGGCCGCGGCGGTGCCCTTGCGGCGCGCGATCGGAATCGCGTGCCTGACACGGGCGCGCTTTACGTGCTCGGGCCAGTAGTCCTTCCATGCGTCGACGCCGAGGTGCCACGCGAGCCACGGCAGCAGGTCGGACCGGATGGCGTCCGGATTCATCAGCGGCGCGAGCGGCGTCGGAATGTCGTCGACGCGCGCATTCACGGCGGCGAGGTTGCGCTCGAGCCGGGTCGCATTCGGCGGCAGGATGTCATTCATTGCTGTACACCCCGCCGTCGATCAGCTCGATGCCGGTGCAGTACGGCGCCTGTTGCTTCGTCGCCGGAATGCCGGCGAGCGGGCTTTCGAGGATCACCTTCTGCACGCCTGCCGCGCGTGCGGCCGCGTAGATGCCGTCCAGCGTGACTTCCATGCCGAGCCGGTGCATGTCGTCGGCGTATTTCTTCATCGCCTTGTTGGCTTGCGTGAGTGCCACCGCACGATCCGGTCCTGCAAAGAACACCAGCCGCGCGCGGATCGCGTAGCGCAGGATTTCCGCGGCGCGCACCGTCACCTTGTCGGTGAGCGGCCGCACGTCGTCGGCCTGCAGCGCGGCCGTCACGGCGTCGACCAGTTTCTGGTCCGCCGTGCCGTCGCCGTCACGCGCGAGCACGGTGACGAGCACTTCGCACGGGGCGGGGCTGACTGCCGACGCGTCGAGCACGCGGCCGTCCGCGTTGCGCGCATGCGAGACATACGCGCCTTCGGGGCCGGCGACGGAGAAGCTTTGCGGCGCGAGCTGCGTGCGGGCGCGCAGGTCGACGTCGCTTTCCATGACCGCCGCAACATTGTGTTCCGGGTCGGCGGGCGTGATCGTCAGGCGTCGGATGCCGAACAGCGCCGCGAGATGGTCGAGGTCGTCGCCGCGCGCATAAGCGAGCATGACCGCGCGCGCGGCGTCGTTCACGCGCTGGCGCAGCACGAGCTCGCGATATGCGTTTTCCTGCAGCAGCTTCACCATCGGCTCCGATTCGAGCGCGAGCGTGGCAGCGATCTCGGCCTGCTCGGCCGCCGGATACAGCGACACGAGGCGCGCCTTGCGCTCGGCCAGCAGCGTTTCGTAGTCGATCGTCTCGACGACGTCGGGCGACGGCAGCTGAGAGAGGTCGATCGGGGTCACGCTCATGCGGGGCTCCCTTGCGCGACCGGCACGCGCGTCGTCACGGCCGTGCCGCTCTCGCTCGTCCAGCCTTCGATGTCGAGATAGATCGCGCCGGCTGCGGCGTTCGAGTCGTCCGCGGCGAGCACGACGCGGGTCAGCGTGAGGCGCGGCTCCCAGCGCATCAGCGCCGTCGCGACGGCCGCATACAGGCGTGTGCGCATCGCGCCGTTGCCGGGCGCGTCGATCAGGTCGGGCAGTTCGGAGCCGAACGTGCGGCGCTTCACGCACGATGCGAGCGGCGTCGTCACGATCTTGCCGATCGACTGGTAGAAGTGGCCGAGGCCCGAAATCGAGCGGCCGGTGTTCGCGTTCATGCCCTTCATTGCGGTTGGCTCACCAGTTGTCCATCGCCTTGTTCGCGATGCGTGTGATGCGGGAGGCTGATGCCTTGCGAAGTCACTTCCCGGGTGAAGCTGGCCGCGCCGTCGATCTGCATCGTGGCGCCGCCTGCGCCGCCCTTGCCGGTCATGCCGGACTCGAACGCGAGCGGCCCCTTGACCGTCATCGCGCCGGTGCAGGTGGTTTGCTGCGCGTCGAGCGTGATGGTCTCGGCCTGCACGGTCGCGGCTTTCGTCTGCACGGTGACCGAGCCCGGTGCTACGACGAGCACGGTCGCGCCGGCGGGCAGTTCGGCCTTCAGCGCATGCGCGGCGTGGTCGTATGCGACGCTCGCGCCGTCGGGATAGACGCGCGTGTGCGTGTCGGGGCTCGACGCCGGCGCCGGGGCGGCGTCGGAATAGAGGCCGCGCAGCGCGACGCCCTGTGCCGGATCACCCATCGGGCAGAGCAGCACGACCTGCTCGCCCGGGGTCGGCGGCAGCCATTCGCGCGTGGTGCCCGCGGTGCAGGCAATCCATGGAATCCAGTTGGTTTGCAGCCCGCCGCCGTCTTCGTCGGGAGTACCGACCGAGACGCGGCACAATGCGGCCGCATGGTCGACCGCGAGGATCGTGCCCTTGCGCACCGCGTTGCGTGCCTGCCGTTGAATTTCGTTAGCGTCCATGTGGTTATGGTGCCGGGCGGAGGCGTGTGGGGCGAGCGATGGCTTGTGTCGTGGGGGTGAGGACGGAAGGGGCGTGAGGCGGGTGGGGCGAGACATGCACGTTGATCGGTGTGGTGGCATGCGTAACGCGCCATTTTTTTTCCACCTTCACGAAGATGAAATGTGGATGCTGGCCGACGCCATGATTGCGGCCGATTGAGCTTCTTGTTCGAGGGGGATGCAGCGTCGAGGCGCTGATGAACGTCGCGCGAAACGTCAGGCTGACGTTTCGCGGAATCGTGGTGCCGGATGAGACGTCGGAGCGTGCCGGACGCGGCGTTGTGCGCGGCCGACTACGGCGGGTCCCGGCAATCGTGAGGGTGGCGATTCGTCGACCGATCTCGTCGAGCGTGCGGCGCAGGTCACCCGTCATGCGGGACGGGTCGAGCGTGGCGACGACGTTGGTCAGATGGACTGGCGTGTCGGGCGTGATTGCGGCGTCGTCATCATCGGTCGTTCAGGCGATGACAACGACGGCCATCCAGCGGCTGCGAATCGGGAGGCCTTCGCCGGTCCGCATGACGTGCAGGCCGTCGTGACGATTCCGCGGCGCGGAGTCGTCCCCGGATTGATGGACAGGGGAAAGATACGGTCAGGCTGTTGCTGCGATGGCCCGCATTGCGTCGATCGTCGTTGCCTCATGCACCTGGGCAATTGCATCAGCATACTTCTGCTGCGAAGCCGTGCGGAAAGTCACCCAATCTGCATTCACTTGCTGCACCTGTTGCGCCGTGTGCTCGACATACGCCCATGCGTCACCCTGCCGGCACCACAGGGAGGTGTGCCAGTCTGCCGCCCCAGCATTCCACGCGGCAGCCAGAGCGGAACTCTGGAGGTTGCGCTGGTCGGTGTCCGTCGTCGGGTAGAACGTTGGCATGCCGATGCCCGGCGACGTAAAGCCTGCCAGGATTGCGGCCTGGCATGCCGCGTTCAGCGACGCGATTGTCGATGCCTTGACGGATGCGAGCTGCTCGGCAGCGGACGGCGGCGGAACCTGCGCGAGCGCACCGCTCACGACATGCCATTGCCCCGGCTGGCTGATACACGTCATCCACTGAACGTCAGTGATTTCGATCGTGTTCGTGACGCCGGACGGGATCGGGCTGTCGATGCTGTCGTAGAACGCCTCGATATTGCCTTGCGCGTCGAAGGCTGCATATTTTTGACCCACGATTTAATACCCTAAAGAAATATAAGCGCCCATTTGCGTGGTGAGATTGGATGAGCCGTTCCATGCAACAAACAGTGCCTTGGGGTTACTTGAAGCGCCGGCCATCAAACCATTAATGGCGGAGCTGCCAGTACTAGTAGCGCCCGCAATCGCGGAAATAGATAAGAGGCTATTTGGGAACGCAATTGGGTAATTGACCGTCACACTACCGCCAGCAGGAATATTTGGAACGGAGCCCCACTGGATAATCAACCCGCTCGGCAGCTTCTGATAACCGCTTGACGTAAGCGAATTGGCGAACGGTTGCCCGACGCGCTGCGTATAGGTTCCGAACGCCTGCCAGTACGTGCCGCTCCATACCAGCACTACGAACTCGCCAGTGGCGAGCATGATCGACGAAGCAAGACCAATCGTGGTATCGATGATTGCGTTCGCTTTGTTAGTGCCGATCGTCAAACTGTATTGGGCTCCACGTTGGAACGCAATCGCGGCACCCGGCGGCAACCCCACTTCGCTCGGCAGTGTGGCCGTCTGGTTTGTAGGACCGTTGAAGTAGTGAAAGCCGCCGACGTCATCGTTTGTCAATGTCACGGCCGCTGCAATGATGCCGGAACCTGTACCGCTACTGGCATTGAAGTTCCCCAACGCGCGCTGCACGAATGCCGTCGTGGCGATCTTCGACGTGTTGTCGAACTGCTGCGGCACGGGCGCCTGCGGGCTACCCGTGAATGCCGGCGACGCAAGCGGCGCTTTCATCTCAAGACCACCCGCTTGCGCGTCCTGCACATCCTTCAAATACCGCGTCCGATTCGCCAACTGCCGCAACGGCACGTTATCGATCCCATCCGGCCCGCCTTCAACCGGATCCGACGTTTCGAACTGGCGGATGCCGGGTGTCCAGGTCGAGCTTTCAACCAGGTCAGTCATGACTTGATACTCCCTCTGTTGTACTGGCCGTCGCGATGCGCGAAGCCGTTGTAGCGAATCGGTGCCTCGCGGTAGTCGAGCGACGCCAGCATCGAGCGTCGCGGCGCATAGCGCTCCAGCACCGCCTTCAGGTTGTCCGCCTGGTCGCGCGTGATCGGCCGCGACAGCTTGACGATGTATTCCGCCCACGCCGTCTCCCGGCCGTGCACGTAGTCGCCGTTGTAGATGGCCGACCCGTCGCGCCGGCGCACGCGCCGGCCCTCGACGATCGTCACCTCGCCGAAGCCGAGCCGGCGGATCACTTCACGCACCGCCCACGGCGTGCCGCGCTTCTGATGCAGCTGGATCGCACCGCGGACGAGCGCGCGGCGCGCATCGTCGGACTCGGCGAGCTCCCACCCGTCGACCGACACTTCGGCGGCGAGATACGGCAACAGGGCCGCGTCGCAGCGATCCGGGTCCCAGTAATCGCGGATCGGGACCGGCAGGCCCTCGGCGGCGGCCAGCGCGTTCGCGGCGCGCCGCTCGAGCGGCGTCGCGTTCGGCGGCAGCAGCTCACTCATAGATACCGCCGTATTCGATGACGACGTCGACGCAGCAGGACGCCTGCGTCGGGCCGATCGCGAGGTCGCCGGCCGGCTCGATCAGCTCGGTCTTCGACAGCCCTGCGGCCTGGCAGACGCCCTTGATCGCCGATTCCGCGACACCGACGCCGAGACGGCGCACCTTGTCGGCATACGCGCGGGCGTTCTTCGTCGCCTGCGCGATCAGCACGTCGGCGCCGACCGGCGAGCGCGTATAGCCCTTCGCGCGGATCCGGTAGCGGACGATCTCGGCCGGGCGCGCGAGCACGGTGTCGTTCAGTGGCCGTTGATCCTCGGCCGACAGCGCGGACTCGACCGCGCGACAGAGCGCATCGTCCACCGTGCCGTCGCCGTCGCGCGACAGCAGCGTGACGAGCACGTCGCCCGGCCGCGGGCGCGTGGCCTTCGCATCGAGCAGGCGGCCGTCGACGGCAAGCGCCTTCGATTCGTACGCGGCAGCCGGGCCGGCCACGCTGAAGCCCTGCGGCGCAAGCTGGATGCGACGGCGCAGCGACTCGTCGTCCTCGTAGACGGCCGGGACGTTGTCGGGAAGGTCGGCCGGCATGACGACGAGCCGCTCGATCCCGAACAGCGCGGCGCGCTGGTCGAGGTCGCTGCCCTTCGCGAAGGCGAGCATCACGGCCCGCACGGTGTCGTTGATGCGCTGGCGCAGCACGAGCTCGCGATAGCAGTTTTCCTGCAGCAGGCGCGCGAGCGGCTCGGATTCGAGCGCGATCGTCGCCGCGATTTCGGCCTGCTCGTCGGCGGGCCAGAGCGCGATCAGCGCGGTCTTCCGGCGTGCATACAGCGTTTCGAAATCGAGTGCCTCGAGCGCGTCGGGGGCGGGCAGGCTCGACAGATCGATGAGCGCGGCGGCCGTCATGCGGCACCTCGCTGCGGCAGCGCGACCCACGTCAGCGTATTCGCCGGGTCGACCTGCGTGTCGTCGACGTGCGTGACGACCTGCTTGCCGTCCGGCCCGGTCGTCACGACGACGCTTTCCGTCAGCGCGAGCTTGATCGACAGGTCGACCGCGGCCGGATCGCGCACGCTCATCTCGAAGGTGATGCCGTCGGCGCGCACGGCGGGGCTCGTCACGAGGTCCGGCTGGTTCGCGCGCACCCATTCGACCAGCGCGACGAACATGGGGTCCGCGTCGCCGGTGAAATTCGGCGCGAGCACGCGGGCCACGTACCGGTATTCGAACGACGGCGTCAGCGTGCCGGTCGCGGCGAGCGACCCTTGCTCGACGAGCACGGTCAGCTTGCCCGGGTCGGTCCCGAGCGCGGGAACCGCGGCGACGAGCGCGCGCCGCAGGCTGTCTGGCTTATTCATGCGGATGCTCCCCGTTATCGGCCGGCTGCGATTTGGCCTGGCACGTCGCGATCATGTCGACCTTGGCCGCGCACGTCGCCCATGCCGCCTTGACGGTCGTGAGCGCCGCGTCGAGCTCACCGTTGGTGCGCGGCGCGAGCGCCGGCAGCGTGCACGGGCTCACCGTCTGGCAGGGGGCCGACGTAATCGTCGGCGCCGGTGAGAGCGGGAGTGGCTTGCAGGCGGACAACGTCGTCAGGCAAACGAGTGTCAGCCCACGCGCGAAGCGCGGCGTTTTCATCGATCAATCTCCGGTTTTCAAGTCGAACGGCGTCGAGCTTCGACGCGATCGCGTTCTGCGTGCGGTCGAGCCGCGCCTGCTGTCTGGCGCGGCCGGCGGCGTCCTGCTGCAGGCGCCGGATCGCGCCGTCACGATCGGCGAGGCCCTGCCGCGCGTCGGCGAGTTGCAGCCGGGCAGTCGCCAGATCCGCATGCAGCTCGCGCACGTACAGCGCGGCGGCCACGCAGGCGGCAAGCACGAGCAGCCCCGCGGCGAGTTTCGCGGCGAGCTCGCTCATGCCGCCGCCGCGGCGTCGTCGGCATCCGCCGCAACGGGCGGCGACGCATACCGGTCGTAGGCGCGCGCGAGCTTGACGTCGTAGAGGTTCGCCGCGTAATCGGGCCCGTTGTAGCCGCGCGCGAACGCGGCCCAGTTGCGGGCGCGCAGCGCGGCGAGCAGCCCGGCGTCCGCGGCGACGAACCGCACGAACGCGTCGAGGTGTTCCGCCTCGCCGCTTTCCATGCGCGCGACGAAGTCGTCGATGCCCGCATAGCCGAGGCGTTGCCAGTGATAGCCCATCACCTGGAACGCGCCCCAGCTCGCGGACTCCCACGCGGCGCGGGCGTCGATCACTTCGGCCGCGGCGAGGCGCGTGTATTCGGCGGTGCCGCCGCGATAGCCGCCGCGCGTTTGCGACACGATGTCCGGCTGCTTTGCCGCGAACGGCGCCGGATCGATGCCGCGCGCCTGCAGCCGCTTCCAGAAAATGTGCCGCTCGAACAGGATGACCGGCCGGCCGTCGGGCAGGAAGCCGGCGCCGCGCGATTCGACTTCGTTAACCGCGCGCACGCAGGCAAGCGGCACGCCGAGCGTGCGCGCGGCGCGTTCGAGATCGGCCAGCGCCAGGTGCTGCGGATCGCGCTGGCCGGTGGCGAGCGCGGCGTACGTCTTGGGGCCGGCGATTCCGTCGTCGACGAGGCCGGTTTTCCGTTGCAGCGCGATGACGGCGGCTTCGGTGGCGGCGTCGTAGATATGCGTGACCTGCACCGCATAACCTGCGCGGATCAGGCGGCGTTGCAGCAGGCCCACGTCGTCGCCGTGGTCGCCGAGGCGGCGGGTTTTCATGATTCACTCTCTCCGCAGAAGGCGCGCGACGTTGCCGCGCGCGCCGTACACGAACATCGCCAGCAGGACCGCCGTGGCCGCTTCGAAGAAGCCGACGGATGCGGCATGCAGCAGCAGCTCGATCGATGCGCCGCCCGTCACCACGACGAGGGCCCACGCGACCCACGACACGTGGCGCCGGTGCCGCGCGCCGTTGCGCCGGTAGGCGAGCACGCGCACGAGCGCGGCGAGGTGCGCGGCGAGGGCGATCAGCGCGAGCGGGACGTGCATGTCATCCCCCTTTGCGGAACAGCGAGAGCAGGTCGAGGGTCTTGACCCGCTCGATGAGCTGCAGCGTGACGGCGATCACGAGCGCGGCCGCGAAGAACGCGGCGACGCCCGTCGAATGGATCGGCGTGGCGCTGACGATTTCCGGCGCGGCGAGATAGCCCATCACGAGCGAGATCAGCAGGTAGGCCGCGCGCCGCGCGACGCCGATCTCCTTCGACGTGACGACGACGAGCGCCGCGCCCGTGAACGCGCCGATCAGCGCGTTGCCGTCGATGCCGGGCGCGAGGCCGGCGAGCCCGATCGCGGTCGACAGCCCCGCGGCGGTGGTGGTATTCGGTTCGGCCATGGCGGCGTTCCAGGGTCAGTCAAACAGTTGCAGCAGCGGCTTCGTGCTCGACACGGTGTCGAGCGGCGGCAGGTAGACGGGCGTGCCGGCGGGCAGCACGACGCCGAGATCGGCGAGGCCGGTGTTGGCCTCGAGCACGGTTTCGACGGTGCCGTCGGTGCGGCCGTAGTGCCGCCAGCACAGTGCGTCGACCGTGTCGCCTTGCAGCGTGCGCACGATCATGGCTGGCCTCCTCGATGACGGACGGCGCGAGCGTCGCGGGCCGCGGGTGCCGACGCGACGCGGAAGAATGTCGATGTCGAGTTGCTTGGCATGGCGAGGTGTCGAACCGTGAGTCAGTGAAGAGGGTTCTCATGTTCGAACTTCGCGCGGCGGGGCTCAACGAGCGGCGTGCGTCGTCCGCCCGGGCACGCAGCGCGGCGCGTGCCCGGGCGGGCGGGGCGTCTTACGCTTCAGGAACGGGCGCGGCAAGGGCCGCCGGCGGTGCAGGGCCGTGCAGCCGGATTGCAGCTTGGATGAACTGGCGAGGCCTTGATTGACCTTGTGCAGCCTTGGTTTTGCGGTGGGCGAGGGGCGCAGGGCCTTGATGGGCAAGGCAGGGCGATGCGTAGGTAAAACTCCGAAGGCAGGGGTTGGCGCGCGGCTTACCCCTGCTGCGCCAGCCGCTCGAGGAGCGCATCGATCTCCGTATCCGCGAACACCTCGATGCCGTGCTGCCGCAGCAGCGCGGCGGTGACGCCCGCGCCGGCATGTCGGTCGCCCGCAAAGCTGCCGTCGTAGATGAAGCGACTGCCGCATGACGGGCTGCCGTCGGCCAGCAGCGCGAAACCGCAGTCATGCGCGCGCGCCAGCGCCAGCGCCGCCTGCGCGCCGGCGATGAAAGGCGCCGTGACGTCCGCGCCGGTCGCGTCGACGATACGGGCGACGCCCGCCAGCACCCGCTGCCCGGATTGCCCGTCGGCAATTTCGGCCGGCGGCCGCGGCACGCCGAATCCCGCCGACAGCTCGGGACAGATCGGCACGAGACGTCCTTCGCGCCGCCATTGGTCCAGCGCCTGATGCGCGGCCGTCTTGGCGGAGCCGTTGTAGCGGACCGGTTGGCCGAGCACGCACATGCTGACCAGGATGTTCTGCTTCGTCGGCAATGTCGTCTCCTCGCGCGGGATGGTGGAAGGGCCTGAAATTCTACGGCACGCGTGCCGACGCGCCGCGCGCCGCGCGCCGCGCCGTCATGCGAGAATCCCCCGCAACGACAACTCCAAGCGTCGATCGCGGCGGCCGTCCGCGCATCGCGCCGACTCCCGATGGCTCCATTCCCGACTCCCGTCGCCGCCGCCGCAACCGATGCGGATGCGCTGACCGATCCGCAACGCGCGCTGCTCGCGCGCCTGCAGGCCTATACGCCCGACGCGCCCGATGCACCGCTGCCGTACAGCCGCCGCCTCGCCGAAGCGGAGCACTGGCCATACGCGCACGCGCTGGCCGTGATCGACGAATACAAGCGCTTCGCGTTTCTCGCGCAGGCGGCCGGACACCCGGTCACGCCGTCGGTCGCGGTCGATGCCGCGTGGCATTTCCACCTGCAATACACGCTCGAATACTGGGACGTCTTCTGCGCCGGCGTGTTGCGCGCGCGGCTGCATCACATGCCCGGCACGGGCGCGCCGGACGAGGCCGCGAAGTACGAACAGCAATACCGGCAGACGCTGGACAGCTATCGCCGGCTGTTCGGCTGCGAGCCGCCCGCGGCGATCTGGCCGCGCCCCGCGGCCGAGCCCGCCGACGCTCCCGCGCAGCGCGCCGAACCGCGCGTCGGCCTGTCGGGCGAGCGCGCCGCGCCGTCGCGTGCCGCGCGCGCCCGAGGCTGGCGGCGCGTCGCGAAGTTCGCATGGCCGGCGGCGGCGATCAGCGTCGCGGCGACCTGCGCGTCCGCGAGCGACTTCAATGTGCTGGACCTCCCGGGACCGGAGTTTCTCGCGTTCTACGTGCCGGCCTGCATCATTGCGCTGCTGCTGATCGTCGGCCTGCAGTGGATCGAGTACCGATACCGCGCGTGGGGAACGCGCGCCCGCGAATCGTCGCCCGACCTGAGCGCGGAGGAGGCGGCCTATCTCGCGGGCGGCGGCTCGCGGATGGCGCAGGTCGCGACGCTGTCGCTCGTGCATGGCGGCGCGGTCGAACTGGTGCACCAGGCCAACGGCTGGCGGGTGCGGATCGGCGATCCGCAGCACGCGGGCGCCTATGGCGCCGACTGGGAATGGCTGAGGAAGCAGCTCGGCGGCGAGACGAGCTGCCACGCGTTTCGTCAGCATCTCGCATGGCGCGAAGGCCACTGTGAGGTTGCATTGCGCCGGAAAGGCTGGCTCTGGGCGCCGGGCGAGATGCGCGCGGCGTGGATGGCCGCGCGCGCGATCGTGCTGCTCGTGCTCGGCGTGGGGGCGGTGAAACTCGCGATCGGCCTGAGCCGCGGCCGGCCGGTGCTGCTGCTGATGATCTTCATGGCGGCGTTCATGGCGGCGTACCACTTCGTGGTCGGACGCCTGCCCGGCATCGGGCGCGGCGGCGTGACGCACGGCGGCCAGGCGGCGCTCGACGCGCACCGGAACGAACGCCAGGGCGACCGCGCGACCCCGGACGGGCTGCTGTGGACGGCCGCCTTGTTCGGCGCCGGCGCGCTCGCCGGCACCGTGTGGGCCGAGCATATGGGCGCGCTGATGGCGCCGCCGCCCGTCGTCGCCGCGAAAACCGGCGGGTCGAGCGGTTCGTCCGACTCGGATGCCGGGGACAGCAGCAGTTCGAGTTCCTGCGGAGCGTCGAGCGCGTGCAGTTCGTCGAGTTCTTGCAGCTCGAGCAGTTGCGGCGGCTGTTCGAGCAGCTGAACGCGTTGCGAGTGCGGCCGGCCGCGCTCGGTTTTTTTAATTTGAGATAAAAGCGGCGGCCGATGACGCCATGCGATGCCACGATGAAATCGATCGAATGCCGCTTCTCAGTTAATAAATTGACGTCACATCCGCACTGAAAAATCGCCTCGACAGATCATATTGAGATAATAAAAAATAATTCCACGTGACGCGCAAATAAATGGATTAAAGAAATTCGAAAGACCTCCGTAAACGACGAATGCATAAGGGGAAATTCAACTTTGCATTGATTCGTACTTTTACGATGAGGCTTGAAATGAAGCACTTTGCGCACAGCATCAAATTCAAGGTCGTTCTCGCGTTCGCTGCCTGCGTCGCCCTGATGGCGGCGATCGGCGTATTCGGAATCAACGGCCTTGCCCGCCTCAATTCGAATGTCGCCAATGCGTATGCCGGCAATACGGTGCCGATCAGCGAACTGTCCGAAATCCGCGCCGCCGAATTCGGCATCCTGCTGAAATTGCGCCAGATGCAGCTCGATCGCGACCCGGCGCGGACCCGGGCCGGTATCGCGACGGTGCGCGCCGAGCAGGCGCGGCTCGACGCAACGTGGGCCCGCTATTTCCCGGACGCGGTCACGAGCGATGGCGAGCGCCGGATCGCCGAGCGAATGCGGGACTTGCTGCCCGGCTTCCGGGCCGGGACGGACGACGCGCTCGCGATGCTGGAAAGCGGCAGCGACGCGCCCGGCGCGGCGTTCGACCGGCTGGCGCCGACCGCCGACGCGCTGCGGCGCGCGATCGACGACAACATCGCGCTGAACATCGTCCAGGCGAAAACGTTCGCGGAGGACAGCGCGGCGACGTTCGCGCGGATCTTCTATGCCGCGATCGCGCTCGTCGGCGTCGGCGTGCTGGTCGCGGTCGGCGTATCGGCCTACCTGCTGCGGCAGATCACGCGGCCGCTCGATCGCGCGGTGCGGGTCGCCGGCGAGATCGCGGCCGGCCGGCTCGAGAACGGGATCGTCATCGATTCGCGCGACGAATTCGGCCGTCTGCTCGACGCGCTGGCCGTGATGGACCGGCAGCTCGGCGATACGGTGCGGGGCATCAAGCGCAATGCGGAATCGGTGACGATCGCCGCGCACCAGATCGCGAGCGGCAACGTCGACTTGTCGGCGCGCACCGAGCAGCAGGCCGTGTCGCTCCAGCAGGCCGCGGCGAGCATGACCGAGCTCGCGGAAACGGTGAAGCACAACGCGGACAACGCGCAGCAGGCGAACACGCTGGCGACGCGCGCGTCGGGCATCGCCGACGCCGGCAACGACGCGGTGCTCGGCATGGTGGGCACGATCGAGGAGATCAGCGCCAGTTCGAGCCGGATTTCCGACATCACGGGCGTGATCGAGTCGATCGCGTTCCAGACGAACATTCTCGCGCTGAATGCGGCCGTCGAGGCGGCGCGCGCGGGCGAGCAGGGGCGCGGCTTCGCGGTCGTCGCGACCGAGGTGCGCGGGCTCGCGCAGCGCTCGGCCGCGGCCGCGAAGGAGATCAAGGAGCTGATCGCGTCGTCGGTCGCGATGATCCACGACGGCGCGAAACAGGCGACCGACGTCGGCGCGACGATGGGGCAGGTGAAGGTGGCGATCAAGCAGGTGTCCGACATCGTCGCCGAAATCGCCGCCGCATCGCAGGAGCAGAGCCGCGGCATCGAGCAGGTCAATCAGGCGGTCGTGCAGATGGACGACGTCACGCAGCAGAATGCGGCGCTCGTCGAGCAGGCGGCCGCCGCGGCGCGCTCGCTCGAGGATCAGGCGGACAGCCTGAAGGATGCGATGGCCGTTTTCAGCGTCGCGGATGCGCGTGCCCCGGCGCACGCCCCGGCACGTGCGCCGGCCGTCGCCGCGATCGCGCGCGTGGCGCCCAGGCCGCCGAAGCTGATGACGGCGGTCTCGACGCCCGACGGCGCGGCATGGGAGACGTTCTGACGCCGCCCGCGCCGCAGCACGCGCGGCCCGGATGCGGCCGCGCGAAGCCGGCCGGCGCGTGGGGTGCGGATTCCGTGCCGCCGCGCGCGCAAGCCGCCCGAAGCCGCGCGCGATCCGGCGCGCCTCTTTCGAACGCCGTTCGCCATGACGGGGACGGCTGCCTGCCTGATGAACCTCTTCTCGTGCCTGACCAACGCCGATCTCACCGTGGAGACGCTCGCCGACGCGTGCCTGCGCTTCGACGCGGCCGACCGGGATCAGCGACTGGTCGTGCAAGCGCTGGCGATGCCGATGCTTGCGCGACGCCTGACGTGGCTGCGGCTCGTGCTGCGGGCGAGCCCGGACAGCGCGGCGACGCGCTCGACGATCGAGTGGATCGAGCGCGCGCTTGCGAGCGCGCGTGCGCGGCTCGGCCTCGACGGCGAATGCGGGACCGCGGCCACGGCGTAGCGCCGTGAGCCGGGTACGCTAGGCCGTCACCGCATCCGCCGGCGCGTGCGCCGCCTCCCCGCCACCCGCCTCGACGATCAGCGTCCAGTCGAACGCCGGCAGCGCGCAGAGCTGCTCGACGGTGGCCGTGTAGTCGTGCGCGGCCGCGTGCAGGTAGCGCACCTTGTCGGTCCACTCGGGCAGCGGCGCCTGCGACGTGGTCAGCACGACCGCCAGCAGGTCCTGTTCCGGCCGCGCCGCGACGGCCTGCAGGCTCTGCCGGACCTTGTCGAGGTCGCCTTCGGCGTCGAGGATCAGCGCGCCCGGAATCGGCGCATCCTGCCGGGCGGGCGGGCTGGCGACGGCGCCCTTGTCGACGCATTGCCGATACACCTGCCCATGGCGCGGCAGCGCCTGCTGCAGCGCGTGATGCTTGCGGACCTTCGCCTGCGCGGTGCGCGCGAGCCCGCGGCGCAGCGCCGGGTTCGCGATCAGCCGGTCGAGCGCGTCGATCCAGGCCTCGCGCGCATCGGCTACCAGCAGGCCGTCGCAGCCGTCGTTCAGCGCGAAGCGATAGGCGGGCCGGTCGCTGACGATCGCGGCGATGCCCGCCGCCGCGTATTCCTGCCAGCGGATCGTGCTCTTGCCGGCGTGGTAGTCATCGTCGGCGAGCGGCAGCAGCGCGATGTCCCAGCGCTGTTCCTTCAGGCGTTGCGCGTACGCGTCGTAGTCGTTGAGCGCGGGCTCGAACGTGGCCGCCGGGTGCGCGGCCCAGCCGGCGGGCGCGCCGGGGCCGGCGAAGCACACCTTGACCTTGCCGGGATGGCGCGCGCAGATCGCCTGCAGCGCCGCGTCGACGAGCGCGAAGTTGTCGGCGCGCAGCGCCGCGCCGGCGATGCCGATCGTCACGCAGTCGTCGCTGCGTGTCGCCATGGGGCGGTAGAAGCGGACGAAGTCCACGCTGTCGGGCAGCACGTGGACGCGGGGGTTCTCCATCCGGTAGCGGCTCGCGGCGAACGGCGTCGACACGATCACGGCAGCCGCGTTGCGCAGCGTGAACTCGATCCCCGCGCGGGCCGTCGCGCCTTGCGCGGCGAGCGGATGCGCGGCCGGCAGGTCGGTCAGCAGGTCGTCGGTGTCGTAGATCACCGGCTTCTTGAGGCTGAAGATGGCCCGCAGGCCTTCGTCCGTCAGCACGCCGGGCGTCATCCGCTGCAGCAGGATGGCGTCGGCGTCAGCCAGCACGCTGCTGTCGATCCGGCCGTCGCGAATGCCCCAGACGAGCTCCCACTCGTCGCGCAGCCGGTCGAACGGCTGCACGAGGCGAATTCGCGCCGACGCGCCTTCGGGCGGCTCGACCGAGTACACGACGAGCCGCTTGCGGCGCGGCGCGGCGTCCGCGCTCGCGGCGACGGGCGCCGGCGTCCGGTTCTGCTCCAGCAGCCGCGCATACAGCGCGCCGTGGCGCGCGGCGTTGCGGCCGACGTCGTGTCGCGCGCGGATCGCATCCTGCGCGGCTGCGGCGAGTTGCGCGCGCGCCTGCGGATGCTCGATCAGGTGCGCGATCGCGTCGACCCACGCATCGGCGGCGTCGGCGACGAGCCAGCCGGTGCGGCCGTGGACGATCGCGCTGCCTTCAGCGGGCGCGGCGATGAGCGCCGTGGCGGGCGCGGCGACGAGCACCGTGGCCGCGCCGGCCGCCGAGTATTCGAGCCATTCGCGCGGCGGATCGTCGTCGCGCAGCGCGAGCGGCGCCGCGACCAGCGCGAGGTCGAGCTCGGCGCGCTTCAACTGGTCCGCATACGCGTCATAGGGCGCGGGCGACGCGATCAGCGTGACGTCCGGATCGCCGTCCCAGCCGGCCGGCAGCGCCGGCCCGACGAACGACACGCGGAGCTTGCCCGGATACCGGCGGCGCAGTTCGGCCAGCGCCAGCCGGGCCTGTTCGAGACGGGGAGCGTCGAGCCCGGCGCCGGACACCGCGAGGCTCACGTGGTCGCGAACGCCGGGCGCCGCGCGGTACAGCCGCTCGACGTCGATGTCGGTCGGCAGCACATGGACCGACGCGTTGACCTGCCGGTACTGCCGGGCCAGATCCGCCGACGGCACGACGAGCGCGTGCGCGCGCTGCGCGGCGTAGCGGATGTTCGTGTTGCGGCGCGCGTTGTCGGCGGCCCCGGGCGCGCCGGCGAGCAGCGCGTCGAGCGGTGCGTCGATCTCGTAGACGACCGGCTTGCCGAGCGCGAACAGCTGTTCCAGCGCAGCCGGGGACAGCAGGCCCGGCGTGTCACCCTGCAGCACGATCAGGTCGGCGCGCTGCAGCGCGTGCGCATCGAGGCCGGCTTGCGTGACGGGAAAGCTCAGCTCCCATTCGCGTTCCAACCTGGCGAACGGCTGCACGAAGCGCACGCTGGCGCGCGCGTGCGCGGCCGGCTCGGCGGTCACGACCGCGATGCGCTTGCGCGGCGCGGCCGCCTCGCGGCCGGCGGCGCCGGCCGCAACGGCCTGCGCGTCCAGTTCGTCCGCGCGGGCCTGGGTCTTGTCGACGAACGTCTGCAATTGCCGCCAGAACGTTTCCTCTTCCTGCAGGTACGCGTCGCGCGCTTCGTGAACCGTGGCCTTCGCGCGGGCGATTTCCTCTTCGTCGAGCCCCCACGCGATGCCCTTGCCGTCCATCACCCAGCGCTCGGCCTTCGGCATCGACGCGTCGTTCAGGATGCAGACGACCGGGCAGCCGCACAGCAGCGCCTCGAACGCGGCGGTCGACCACTCGTACATGTACACGCATTCGACCTGGCGAAACAGCGCCGCGAGCTCGTGCGCCGAGCGTTCCGGCACGCGGTTCGAGATCTCGATCGAATCGGCGGTGACCGGGTGCAGGCTGCCGCCGCGCACCAGGTGCCGGTTGATGAAGACGGCCGTGCCGCTGCGGCGCGCGTCGTCGACGCCGTTGCTGTTGAAGATGCGCGTGTCGACCAGCGGCATGCGCAGCAGGTCCGCCTGCCATCCCGCGGGCACCAGCGTCGGCCCGAACGTGAACACGAGGTCGCTCGGCTGCAGCTCGATCGCGTTGCCCTCGATGCGGCCGGGCTCGGCAAGCAGATAGCGCGCGACGCAGCGCGTGCCGAACGGGTTGCCGGACACGATTTCCGGATAGACGGCGATCGGGCTGCGATGCGCGTCGGCGTGCGCCTGCGCGACGTCGTTGGTCAGATGCGGCGTGCGCAGGTCCGGATGCGCGCCATCCGTGTTGACGTACGCTTCGTGGCCGAGCAGGTTCAGCACGTGGCACAGGTAGTGCATCGCGCGGACGCCGCCGGACGTCTGCCGGAATTTCGGCGCGCAGACGTAGTACGGGTGGTCGAGCCGCGCAAAGATGCGCGACCCGCGGTGCGTCGGGCCGGAAGTCGGAATCGTCATCGTTATCGGGTGCGGTAGAAATCGAAGACCACGTCGAGGATGCGGTCCTGTTCGGCTTCGGTCATGTCGTGGTACAGCGGCAGCCGCACGAGCCGGTCGGCGACGAGGTCCGTCACCGGCAGCGCGGACCCGCGGCGCCCGTAGCGCTGGCCGGCCGGCGAGCTGTGCAGCGGCACGTAATGGAACACGGCGTTCACGCCCAGCGCGCGGATCTGCTGCAGCAGCTCGGTGCGCTCGGCGAGGTTGCGCGCGAGGAAATAGAACATGTGGCCGTTGCCGCGCTCGGCGAGCGAAATCGCGGGCAGCTCGATCAGCCCGTCCGCGTGCAGCGGCTGCAGCGCGTCCTGGTAGCGCTGCACGGTCGCGCGCCGCTGCGCGGTGATCACGTCCGCGTGCTCGAACTGCGCGTACAGGAACGCCGCGATCAGCTCGCCCGGCAGGAACGACGAGCCGACGTCGACCCACGTGTACTTGTCGACCTGCCCGCGGAAGTACTGGCTGCGGTTGGTGCCTTTCTCGCGAATGATCTCCGCGCGCTCGACGAGGCGCGGGTCGTTGACCAGCAGCGCGCCGCCCTCGCCGGAAATCACGTTCTTGGTTTCGTGGAAGCTGAGGCACGCGAGGTGGCCGAGGCTGCCGAGCGGCTTGCCGTTCCACGTCGACTGGAGCGCCTGCGCGGCGTCCTCGATCACCCACAGCCCGTGGTCCGCCGCGAGCTGCCCGATCACGTCCATGTCGCACGCGACGCCCGCATAGTGCACCGGCACGATCGCGCGGGTGCGCTCGGTGATCGCGGCGGCAATCAGCGTTTCGTCGAGGTTCAGCGTGTCGCGGCGGATGTCGACGAACACCGGCGTCGCGCCGCGCAGCACGAACGCGTTGGCGGTCGACACGAACGTGTAGGACGGCATGATCACTTCGTCGCCGGGCTGCACGTCGGCGAGGATCGCGGCCATTTCCAGCGCGGCCGTGCACGAATGCGTGAGCAGCGCGCGCCGGCAGCCGATGCGCGCTTCCAGCCAGCGGTGGCAGAGCTTCGTGAACGCCTGGTCGCCGGCGAGGCCGCCCTGCTCGACCGCTTTCGCGATGTAGTAGAGCTCCTTGCCGACCACGAACGGGCGGCCGAACGGAATGCTGTCGAGATTGGGTGGGCCGAACATGGTCAGGCTCCGCGGTAAGGGGTGGGACGATCGGCCGCGCGGCGCGCTCAGGCGTCCTTGCGGACGAGGATCGTGAATTCGTACAGGCCGTAGTCGTGCAGCAGCGCGACCTGGCGCGAATAGCGGCGCTTGCAGCGATCGAACAGCGCGCACGGGTCGGCGTAGTACAGGAGGTCCGGACGCATGAACGGCGGATCGGAATACGACGTCAGGCAGTTGAACGCGAAGCCCCGGCGGCTCGTCTCGTGCAGCGTGTCGAGCGTCGCGTGGATGTAGTCGAGCCACGCGTCGTCGCCGTGACCGCGCCTGACGTTGAAGATGCCGGACGCGATCCCGTAGTCCGACGCGGCCTGCGGCGTCGCGCCGACGTGAAACGCGACGTTCGCGTCGTCGCGGTAGCGCTGCCGCGCGGCGTCGACCATGTCGGACGAGATGTCGTTGCCCGCATAGGTGAAGCCGTCCGGCAGCGCGCGCGCCTTCAGGAAATCGACCAGCGCGCCGTAGCCGCAGCCGATGTCGTTCACCGAGTGGCCGCCGGACGCCGGCAGGATCTTCGTCAGTTGCTCGAAGCGCAGGAACTGGCCGGTTTCGCCGTTCCAGTCCACGCCGCGCGCGGTGGCGCCGTGCTCCGCCAGCCGCGCGCTGTAGTACGCGGCCACTTCCTGCAGCAGGCTTGCATGCGGGGTTTCGCTCATGTGCATCACCTCACGCTTTCGAGGTCAGCGCGTACCGGCGCGCGTCGGGGCCGCAGTTGAACAGCACGTCGAGCACCGTCACGCCGTGGACGAAGTCGCCCCACTGCTGCGGATACTCGGGATAGGCCGGGTAGTCGAACCAGCGCACCGCGACCCCGGCGTCGGCGAACAGCTTCTCGTCCAGGTAGCTGCGCGCGGCCGGGCCCGACAGGTACTCGGTCGCGCCCGCCTGCACGCACAGGTTCAGCAGCTTCTCGGTGCGGTCGCCGTGCAGTTCGTAGTCCGAAGACGACGACACGCGCGTGTCGATCTCCAGTTGCCGCAGGGTCCACGTCAGCATCGCGAAATTCAGCTCGCTCAGCATCCCGTACGTGCGGCCGGTGTAAAGCGCTTCGAGCTCGTCCGCGTAGCGCGCGAAGTGCGGCGCGCGCGCATAGTTCTGCTGCAGGCGCTTCCAGTGCAGCGGCGCCCAGTCCGCGCCGTCGATTTCCGTTTCGCGGATCGACTGGTGGTACTTGCCCTTCACCTTCACCGGCACGCTCAGCCATTGCACGCCCTGCGGCGTCTTGATCTGGTTGCGGTTGCGCCAGTCGCGGCGCGTGTACTGCGCGTCGTCGTAGAGGATGAACTCGTCGCTGGCGGCGATCAGGTCGAAGTAGCCCTTCCACGGGATGTAGTTGGACTGGACGATCGCCACCCGCTTCGCATCGCGGTTCATGGGCGCACCGCTCATGCCGGGATGTGGCCGTACCGGTACATGTCGACGAGCTCGGGCGGAATGCCCCAGTCCGTCGCGCCCAGCCTGTCGTGCAGCGCTTCGAGGTCCGCGCGCATCGCGTTCCGGAGCTGCTCGACCATGCGGTTTCTCGCCGGCACGAAATCGTGCTGGTAGGCCGCGTTGATCTGATGGCGCACCGTCTTCGCGATTGCGGCCTCGCGCGTCATGTTGCGGATCAGCTTTCGCTCGGGCGCGAGTTCCGCGTAGCGCGGGTCGATCGGCTGGCCGCGCATCGCCGCGACGAGGTCGCGGCACAGCACCGGCGACAGGTGGAAGCCGTCGCGCTTGGTCCCGCCGAGTATCCACAGGTCCCGCACGCTGGTTTCGCCGAACAGCGGATACAGGTCGGACGTCGTCGGCCGCCAGCCGACGTTGACGTTGACCAGGTTCGCGCGCGAGAAGCGGGTGTTGATCTGGTCCATCGCGGATTTCAGCAGCGTGTACGCGCTGCCGGCGTGGCCGTGCTCGTGCGGCACCGGGCTGATGTAGTTGCTGGCGCCGACGAGGGTCCGGTCCGGCCCGTACGGCGCCGAATACACGCCGCACGCGAGGCCGCGGTTGGTCGTGCGCACGCAGTGCGTGTGCACGTTCTCGGCGCTCTGCAGCTCGACCGACATGCCGATGCCGTAGAACATCCGCTGCACCGGCAGCTCGGGCAGGCTCGCCTGCAGCACGCGCGTCAGGTTGGCGCCGTTGCTGAGGATGAAGCGGTCGGCGCCGAGCACGCTGCCGTCGGACAGCCGCGCCGCGACGACGCGCCCGCCGGCGGTGTCGAGCCGCTCGACTTCGGCGTCGATGAAGCGCACGTTGCCGACCTGCGCGACGGACGCCGTCAGCGCGTCGAGAAACTGCTTCGGATTGGCCCAGCCTTCACGCTTCAGGAACACCGCCTTCAGCGCGCGATAGCGCGGGTCGGGGTGATAGTTCGGGATGCCTGACGGATCGATCGCCTCGCAGGGCTCCTCGAATTCCCGGCAGAACCGCTGCATCGCCGCGAAGTTCTCGTCGTCGAGCGCGTCGGTCGCCGCGTTGTTCAGCACGAAGGTGCCGAAGCCGTGCGCGACCGCGCGCTCCGGCGTGCAGATTTCGGCGAACACGGCGGGCCACGCCGCCGTCGCCGCGCGGCTCAGTTCGAACTTGAAGCGGTCGATCGGCGTGCCGAGCGAGTCGCCTTCCAGCTCGGTGAAGGAGTTCAGCATCGCCGCCGCCGCGCGCGTCGCCGAGCCGGGCCGATGCGCGTGGCCGACGATGACGAGCTCGACGCCCGGGTCGGCCTGCTGCCATGCGCGGGCCGTCATCAGGCCGAGAATGCCGTTGCCGAGGATTGCGATCTTCATTTGCGTGCGCCTCCGCCTTCGGGGAACGACAGGTAGCAGAGCGACGGATACGCCGCCGCCTTGTGGATCTGGTGCGGGCGATTGCCGAGCAGGTCGCGCAGGTAATGGATGCCTTCGGCCGGCAACTGGCCGCCGCGGGTGAGCTGCCAGAACGCGACGACGCCGCCGGGCACCAGCCGCTCCATCACCGCTTCGAACGCATGCCGGGTCGGCTCGATCACGTTCAGGTCGAACCACGCGAGCGCGACCATCTCGCCGGGATGCGCTTCGTCGAACGCCGCCAGCGTGTCGCGGCAGTCGCCTTCCCACACGCGGTGCTTGTCATGCACGTGCCCCATCGCGTTGTTGCGCTCGTGCAGGTTCAGCAGCTTGCGCAGCAGGTCGGCGTACTCGCCGGACAGCGAGTACGTGCCGTCGGAGAACAGCTTGCGGTCGCGCGCGTCGCTCTCGGCAAAGCCCGTGTAGCCCGTGAACGTATCGAATGCGTGAATGCGGCGCTGGAAGTTCAGCGGCTCGAGAATCGCGCGGAAGTTCTCGCACAGCACGGCGGTCTGCCCGCGCCACGTGCCCATGTCGAGGATCGCGCCCGGCAGCGGCACGATCCGCTGGTACACCTCGAACGTCGCCAGGATGCGCGCGAGCAGCGAGCCGCGCACGAACAGGCCGAGCGAGCGTTCCAGTTCCTCGCGCGTCGCAGGATAGGTCTGCATCAGGTCGAACAGTTCGCGGCGCGCCGCGAGCTGATCGCCGTCTGCGTTGGTGATGATCGCTGATTCGTGCATACACAAGGCTCCAGGCACAAAGGGTGAGACCGGACGAACGCGTGAGCGCTGCGCGGGCATCTGGATGCACGGCCGTCCGCATGTCGCAAGTCGGACATCTTTCTACGATCAAGTCTATCGGCCGCCCGTCAGGATCGAATGTCGGATTAGCGGCCCATTTCACCCCGCATTTCGATGGATGCGCGGTGTTCGGCGAGGATTTCGGCGGGCTTGCAGTCGCGGGAAATGCGACCAATTCCGGCACCTGATCGCCGGATTGGAACGCGCTGCGCGCGGAGAGAATTCGGACACGTCGGGGACTGTCCGTGCGCGGCGCCGCACGTCCGCAAGCCCGTTACCAGCGTGAACAGACCCTAGCAGGACGACAGATCTCATGATGCCCATTTCCCCCGCCACCGCCACGATCGAACACGCGCTGGCGCACCATCAGGCCGACCGCCTCGAAGAGGCCGAGACGCTGTACCGGCAGATCCTCGACACCGATCCCCGGCACGCGGACGCGCTCCACCTCCTCGGCCTGATCGGCCATCAGTACGGGCGCTATCAGGAGGCGTCCAGCCTGATCATGGCGGCGATCGAGGTCAAGCCCGAGGCGATCTACTACTACAACCTCGGCAACGTGATGCAGGCGGACAACCGCCATGCCGCCGCCGCCGAGTGCTTCCGCCTCGCGACCGAGCTGCGGCCCGACTACGTCGACGCGTACAACAACCTCGGCAACGCGCAGCGGCTCGCCGGCGACGCCCGCGCGGCCGTCGATTCGTTCTGCAAGGCCATCTCGCTGAACGCGGACAACGCCAAGGCCTACAACAACCTTGCGAACGCACTGTTCGACGTGAACGAGATTCCGGCCGCGCTCGAGGCATACCGGCACGCGATCGCGCTGCAACCCGAACTGCCGGAGCCGCGCAGCAACCTGCTGTTCGCGAGCCACTACGGCGACGCGTTCGACCATGACGCGTATCTCGCCGAGGCCGCACGCTACGACGAACTCGTCACGCGCCGCGCGAAGCCGTGGACGGACTGGCTCGTCGACCTGACCGCGCGCGTCGGGCGGCCGCTCAAGGTCGGCATCGTGTCGGGCGACCTGAAGTCGCACCCGGTCGGCTATTTCATCGAGAGCATGCTGAAGCATCTCGACGCGAACCGGGTCGAGATGCATGCGTACCCGACGCGCGACGTCGAGGACGACGTCACGGCCCGCATCAAGCCGACTTTCTCGACGTGGACCTGCGTCGCCGGCCTGAGCGACGAGGCGGCGGCCGCGCGGATCCGCGCGGACCGCATCGACGTCCTGCTCGACGCATCGGGCCACACGATCTACAACCGCCTGCCGCTGTTCGCGTGGAAGCCGGCGCCGCTGCAGGCGAGCTGGCCCGGCTACTTCGCGAGCACGGGCGTGCGCGCGATCGACTACGTGATCGGCGATCGCCACGTGCTGCCGCCCGCCGAGGCCGCGCATTTCACCGAGCGGCCGTGGCATCTGCCGGACAGCTATCTGTGCTTCACGCCGCCGGCCGATGCGATCGACGTCGGCGCGTTGCCGATGCTCGCGAACGGCCATCCGACTTTCGGCTATTTCGGCAAGCTCGCGAAGATCACCGATCGCGTCGTCGCGGTCTGGTCGCGCGTGTTGCAGGCGGTCGCGGGCGCGAAGCTGTTCGTGAAGGCGGAGCATCTCGACGATCCGCGCGAACAGCAGGCGCTCGCCGCGCGCTTCGCGGCGCACGGCATCGATGCGTCGCGCCTGATCCTCGAAGGCCGCTCGCCGCGCGCCGAGTACCTGGCCGCGTACCGGCGCGTCGACCTGATGCTGAGCCCGTTCCCGTACCCGGGCGGCACGACGACCGCCGAAGCGCTGTGGATGGGCGTGCCCGTGCTGTGCTGGCGCGGCGACCGGTTCCTGTCGCACATCGCCGAGAGCCTGCTGCATGCGGCGCGGCTGCCCGAGTGGATCGCTGACGACGACGACGCGTACGTCGCGAAGGCCGTCGCGCAGACGGCCAAGCCGGCCGAGCTGGCGGTGCTGCGCACGACGCTGCGCGCGCAGGTGCTCGCGTCGCCGCTGTGCGATGCGCCCCGCTTCGCCCGCAATTTCGAGGACGCGCTGCACGCGATGTGGGCGCGCCACGTCGAAGCCGCGCCGGAAGCGTCCGCGTGAACGGCGCATCGGTCCTGATCACCGGAGGCGCCGGCTTTCTCGGTTCGCATCTGTGCGAGCGCCTCGTGACGGCCGGCGACGACGTGCTGTGCGTCGACAACTTCCACACCGGCAGCAAGCGGAACATCGCACACCTGATCGGCCGCGTGAATTTCGAGGTGATCCGTCACGACGTGTGGCTGCCGCTGTACGTCGAGGCGGACCGCGTGTTCAACATGGCGTGCCCCGCGAGCCCGGTCCATTACCAGAGCGACCCGGTGTCGACGGTGAAGACGGCCGTGCTCGGTGCGATCAACATGCTCGGCCTCGCGAAGCGGTGCGGCGCGCGCATCCTGCAGGCCTCGACGAGCGAGGTCTACGGCGACGCGCAGCAGCATCCGCAGCAGGAGAGCTACTGGGGCAACGTCAATCCCAACGGGCCGCGCGCGTGCTACGACGAAGGCAAGCGCTGCGCGGAAACGCTGTTCATGGACTATCACCGCCAGTACGGCGTCGACATCCGCGTGGTGCGGATCTTCAACACCTACGGCCCGCGCATGCACGCGGCCGACGGCCGCGTCGTGTCGAACTTCGTCACGCAGGCGCTGCGCGGCGAGCCGATCACGCTGTACGGCGACGGCAGGCAGACGCGCTCGTTCTGCTACGTCGACGATCTCGTCGAAGGGCTCGTGCGGATGATGGACCAGGACGACGACACCGGGCCGATGAACCTCGGCAATCCGAGCGAGATCACGATCCGCGAGCTGGCCGAATGCGTGCTGCGCCTGACCGGCTCGAAGAGCCGCATCGAATTCCGGCCGCTGCCGACCGACGATCCGCACCAGCGCAGGCCCGACATCGGCCGCGCGCGCCAGCGGCTCGACTGGCAGCCGGGCGTCCAACTCGAGGACGGCCTGAAGGAAACGATCGCCTACTTCCGCAACCTGGTGAAAGCATGAGTCTCACACTGATCGACGCCGCCTGCCCCGTCTGCGCGCACGCGGTCGCCGCGCCGTTCTTCGATGCCGGCGCCTGCACGCTGGCGACGCTCGCGTGGCCGGATTCTGCCGAAAGCGCGCGCGCGCTGCCGCGCCATGCGCTCGAGTTCGTGCAATGCCCGCGCTGCTCGCACGTGTGGAATCACCGCTTCCGTTACGACGCGATTCCGTACCAGAGCAATCCGAACCGCATGTTCAACAACGGCGGCATCTGGAAGGGGCATCTGGCGGCCACGCGCGACCTGCTGCTCGGCAACCTGTGCGCCGCGCCGACGGTCGTCGAGATCGGCTGCGGCGAAGCGCATTTCGTGCGCGGCCTCGCGCAGGCGAGCGACGGCGGGCGCTTCATCGGCTTCGATCCGAACGCGAGCGTCGGCACCGGCAACGGCATCGAGTTCCACGCGCGCCTGTTCGAACCGCTCGCCGACATGGCGGCGTTCAAGCCCGACGCGATCGTGATCCGCCACGTGCTCGAACACCTGACCGAGCCGGCGAAGCTCGTCGAGCAGCTCGCGTGGGGCGCGGCGAGCCAGCCGAACCCGTGCTGGCTGTTCGCGGAGGTGCCGTGCATCGACCGCGTGTTCGAGACCGAGCGGCTTGCGGATTTCTTCTACGAGCACGTGTCGCAGTTCACGACCGAATCGTTCCGCGCGCTGATGGCGCGCGCCGGCGAGATCGTCACGCTCGCGCACGGCTACGACGGCGAAGTCGTCTACGCGCTGGTCCGGCTCGGCGTGCCGGCGCCCGTGCGCGCGCGCGCCGGCGCGGCGGCGGGCTTCGCGGCCCGCACGGTCGAGCATCGCGCGGGCATCGCGCAACAGCTCGCCGAGCTGGCGACGTCGGGCCGGCGGGTCGCGATCTGGGGCGGCACCGGCAAGGCGGCGGCGTTCATCCATTACTTCGACGCCGACGCGGGCCGCTTCCCGCTCGTCGTCGATTCCGATCCCGACAAGGTCGGCACCTACGTGCCGGGCACCGGGCAGCAGATCGTGTTCCGCGACGCGCTGAAAACCGAGCCGGCCGACGTCATCATCATCCCGACCCAGTGGCGCGCGCGCGACATCGTCGCCGAGATGTCCCGCGAAGGGATCGCGGCGTCGGCCGTGATGATCGAGCACGGCGGCAGCCTGATCGATTTCGGACGCGACCCGCATCCGTATTGAGCCGGGCAGACGAGATGGACGGAACCGCACAGGCATTGCAGGCGGCGCTCGCGCATCATCAGGCGGGGCGCCTCGCCGAAGCGAAGGCGCTGTACGACGCGATTCTCACCGCGCAGCCGGGCCAGCCGGACGCGCTGCATTTCCTCGGGCTGCTCGCGTGCCAGCTCAAGCAGTACGACGCGGGGATCGCGTTGATGCAGCAATCGCTCGTCGAGCGGCCGGACGCGTCGTACTTCAACAACCTCGGCAACATGCTGCGCGAATGCGGCCGGCTCGACGACGCGATCGCGCACTACCGCCGCGCGGTGGCGCTGCGTCCGGACTATCCGGAGGCGCACAACAACCTCGGCAATGCGCTGCGCGATGCGCGCGACCCGGCGGCCGCGATGGCGAGCTGCGCGCGCGCGATCGAGCTGCGTCCCGGCTACGCGCAGGCGTACAACAACCTCGGCAACGCGCTGCATGACCTGGGCGAGCACGCAGCGGCGGCCGCGAGCTACGGCAAGGCGGTCGCGCACGACCCGCAGTACGCGCAGGCGTACAACAATCTCGGCAACGCGCTGCGCGCGCAGGACAAGCTCGACGCGGCGGCCGACGCCTATCGCCGCGCGCTCGCGCTGCAGCCCGGCCTGCACGTCGCGCGTCACGGCCTCGGCCTCGTGCAATGGTCGCAGGGCGCACTGGACGAAGCCGTGAGCACGTTGCGGATCGCGGCCGAAAGCGGCGATGCGAGCGTCCACAACAATCTCGCCGGCCTGCTGCGCGACACCGGCGACCTCGACGGCGCCGCCGCGCACTTTGGCCGGGCGATCGAACTGGACGCGTCGATGGCGGTCGCGCACGCGAACCTCAGCGGCGTGCGCCGCCGGCAGATGCGCTACGCGGAAGCGCTCGCGCACGCGCAGGACGCGATCCGGCTCGCGCCGGACCTCGGCGACGCGCACAACAACGCGGGCAACGCCTATCACGGGCTGGCGCAACTCGACGCGGCGCAGGCCGCCTATCGCACGGCCGTCGCACTGAATCCGGCGGACGCCGGCGCGTGCCACAACCTGTCGGTCGTGCTGCTCAAGCTGAACCGGCTCGACGAGGCGCTCGCGTATTGCCGGCGTGCGCTGGACGCCGGCGCGCCGAGCGCATCGATGTACGTCAATCTCGGCGACATCCTGCGCGCGCAGGGCAACGTCGACGCGGCGGTCCCCGCGTATCGCGACGCGCTTGCACGGATGCGCGACGACGCCGACGACGGCGCGGCCGAAGTGCTGGGCCGGCTGCTGTTCAGCGCGGCGGCGTCCGCGTGCGTGAGCCCCGCCGACTACCTGGACGATGCGCGGCGCTACGGCCGGCACCTGGCCGCGCGTTCGACGCGCTACGTGCACGATCCGCGCGCGCGGGCCGCGCGCGCGCAAGGGCGGCCGCTGCGCGTCGGCTTCGTGTCGGGCGACCTGCGCCAGCACCCGGTCGGCATCTTCCTGGAAAGCGTGCTCGCGCACCTCGATCGCACGCGCATCGACCTGCGCGTCTATGTGACGTCGGACGAGGAGGACGCGATCACCGCGCGGCTGAAGCCGCATGCGGGAGGCTGGCGCTCGATCGCCGGGCGCGCCCCGGACGCGGCCGCGCGGATGATTCACGACGACGGGATCGACGTCCTCGTCGACCTCGCGGGCCACACGCAGGACAGCGGGCTCGCCGTGTTCGGCTGGAAGCCCGCGCCGGTGCAGGCGAGCTGGCTCGGCTTCTTCGCGTCGACCGGCTGCGACGCGATCGACTACTTCATCGGCGATGCCTGCACGCTGCCGGACGCCGAGGCGCATCACTTCGTCGAGAAGCCGTGGCGGCTGCCGGACAGCTGGCTGTGCTTCACGCCGCCGGCGTACGACGTCGCGGTCGGCCCGCTGCCGATGGCGGCGCGCGGCCATCCGACATTCGGCTGCTTCGGCAAGCTCGTGAAGATCGGCGACGACGTCGTGCGCGTGTGGTCGCGGCTGCTCCATGAACTGCCGGCGGCGCGGCTGCTGCTCAAGGCGCAGGAGCTCGACCGCGCGAGCGTGCGCGACGCGACGATCGCGCGCTTCGCGCGGCACGGCATCGACGCGGCCCGGCTCGAATTCGAGGGCGCGACGCCGCGCGCCGACTATTTCGCCGCGTACAACCGCATCGACGTCGCGCTGAGCCCGTTCCCGTACCCGGGCGGCACGACCACGGCCGAAGCGCTGTGGATGGGCGTGCCGGTGCTCGGCGTGAAGGGCAGCCGGTTCGTCACGCACATCTGCGAGAGCGTGCTGCACGCGGCGGGGATGGGCGACTGGATCGCGGACGACGAGGACGCCTATCTCGCGAAGGCGATCGACGCGGTGCGCGACCGCGAGCGGCTCGCGGCGCTGCGCGCCGGGCTGCGCGAACGGCTGCTCGCGTCGCCGCTGTGCGACGCGCGCCGGTTCGCGGCGCATCTCGAAGCGGCGTTCCTCGGCATGTGGCAACGCTATACGGACACGGCTAACGAAGCATGAACGATATTCACGACACTCTGCAGTCCGCGCTCGCGCATCATCAGGCGGGACGTCTCGCGGAAGCGAAGACGCTGTACGACGCGATTCTCACCGCGCAGCCGGGCCAGCCGGACGCGCTGCATTTCCTCGGGCTGCTCGCGTGCCAGCTCAAGCAGTACGACGCGGGGATCGCGTTGATGCAGCAATCGCTCGTCGAGCGGCCGGACGCGTCGTACTTCAACAACCTCGCCAACATGCTGCGCGAATGCGGTCGGCTCGACGACGCGATCGCGCACTACCGCCGCGCGGTGGCGCTGCGTCCGGACTATCCGGAGGCGCACAACAACCTCGGCAACGCGCTGCGCGATGCGCGCGATCCGGCGGCCGCGATGGCGAGCTGCGCGCGCGCGATCGAGCTGCGTCCCGGCTATGCGCAGGCGTACAACAACCTCGGCAATGCGCTGCATGACCTGGGCGAGCACGAAGCGGCGGCCGCGAGCTACGGCAAGGCGGTCGCGCACGACCCGCAGTACGCGCAGGCGTACAACAATCTCGGCAACGCGCTGCGCGCGCAGGACAAGCTCGACGCGGCGGCCGACGCCTATCGCCGCGCGCTCGCGCTGCAGCCCGGATTTCGCGTCGCGCACCAGGGGCTGAGCGCGACGCTGATCGCGGCCGGCGATCCGCACGGGGCGGTCGAGCATGCGCGCGCGGGGCTCGATCCGCACGACGCGGACGCGCACTACGTGCTCGGCAAACTGCTGCGCGGCATGAACGATTTCGACAACGCGCGCAAGCTGTTCGAGCAGGCGGTCGCGATCGACCCGGCGCATGCGCAGGCTTGGGCGCGGCTCGGCGAAGTGCGCGGCCAGCAGGGCGAATACGAGCAGTCGGTGCAGCAGTGCCGGCGCGCGATCGAGCTCGATCCCGAACTGGCCGACGCGTACAACTTCCTCGGCCTCGCGTATCACAACCTCGACCGGATGGCCGCCGCGGAGCTGAGCCACCGGCACGCGATCGACCTGAACCCCGACGATGCCGACGCGCATCACAACCTCGCCGCCGCGCTGTTCCGGCTCGACAAGCTCGACGAGGCGATGAAGCATTACGAGATCGCGCGGGAACTCGGCGTCGATCCCGTGAAGATCCAGCTGACGCTCGGCGACATCCTGTGGGCGAAGCGCGATTTCGCCGGCGCGATGGACGCGTTCCGCGTGGCGATCGAGCACGACCCGTATCGCGCGTACGCGCGGCTGATGTTCAACATGTCGAGCTCGCCGGCGTTCACGCCGGACGAGTGGGTCGCGGAAGCGCGCCGCTACGGCGAATATCTCGCGCGCGACGCCGTCCCGTTCGTGCACGACCGCGCAGCGCGCGTCGCGCAGGCGCGGGGGCGGCCGCTGCGCGTCGGCTTCGTGTCGGGCGACCTGCGCCAGCACCCGGTCGGCATCTTCCTGGAAAGCGTGCTCGCGCGGCTCGACCGGTCGCGCATCGAGCCGCATGCGTACGTGACCTTCGTCGTCGAGGACGAGGTGACCGCGCGGCTCAAGCCCGGCTTCGCGAGCTGGACGAAGCTGACCTGCATGAGCCGCGAGCAGGCCGCGCAGGTGATCCACGACGACGGCATCGACATCCTGATCGACATGGCCGGCCACACCAACTGGAGCGGCGTGCCGATCTTCGGGCACAAGCCCGCGCCGGTGCAGGCGAGCTGGCTCGGCTTCTTCGCGACGACGGGCTGCGGCGCGATCGACTATTTCATCGGCGATGCGCATACGTTGCCGGCTGACGAGGCGCACCACTTCGTCGAGAAGCCGTGGCGGCTGCCGGACAGCTACCTGTGCTTCACGCCGCCGCCGTACGACGTCGAGGTCGGCCCGCTGCCGATGGCGGCGGGCGGCGGCGTCACGTTCGGCTGCTTCGGCAAGCTGACCAAGATCAGCGACGACGTCGTCGCGCTGTGGTCGCGCATCCTGCATGCGCTGCCGGACGCGCGCCTGCTGCTGAAGGCGTTCGAGCTGGGCACCGGCGACCTGAACCAGGCGACGCTCGATCGTTTCGCCCGGCACGGCATCGGCGCGGACCGGCTGATCCTCGAGGGCGGCTCGCCGCGCGCGGAATACTTCGGCGCGTACAACCGCATCGACATCGCGCTCAGCCCGTTCCCGTACCCGGGCGGCACGACCACGGCCGAAGCGCTGTGGATGGGCGTGCCGGTGATCGGGATGAAGGGCAGCCGGTTCGTCACGCACATCTGCGAAAGCCTGCTGCACGCGGCGGGCATGGGCGACTGGATCGCGGCCGACGAAGCGGCGTACCTCGCGAAGGCGGTCGCGTTCGCGCGCGACCGCGACCGGCTGGCGACGCTGCGCGCCACGCTGCGCGAGCGCACGCTGGCGTCGCCACTGTGCGATGCGGCGCGCTTTGCGCGCAACCTCGAGGATGCGCTGCACGGCATGTGGGACGTCTACGCGAAGGGTGAGGCGAGCGCCGGGGACGCGCGATGAGCGACATCGCCCGGCAGCTGGACGCGGCGCTCGCGCATCATCAGGCCGGCCGCCTGGCCGACGCGTGCGCGTTGTACGAAGCGATTCGCCGCAGCGAGCCCGACCAGCCCGACGCGACGCATTTCCTCGGCCTGCTCGCGTGCCAGCTCGGCCAGTTTCCCGCCGGCATCGCATTGATGGAGCGGTCGATCGTGCTGCGCGCCGATCCGGTCTACCTGAACAATTTCGGCAACATGCTGCGCGCGCACGGCCGGCTCGACGACGCGATCGCGTCCTACCGGCGCGCGGTCGCGCTGAAGCCCGACTACGCGGAGGCGCACAGCAACCTCGGCAATGCGCTGCGCGACGCGGGCGATCCGCACGCCGCGATGCTGAGCTGCGCGCAGGCGCTCGCGTTGCGCCCCGATTACGCGCAGGCGTTCAACAACCTCGGCAACGCGCTGCGCGACCAGGACGAGCTCGACGCCGCCGCGCGCGCATACGACAAGGCGATCGCGCTCGAGCCCGCCTATGCGGACGCGCACTACAACCGCGGCAACGTGTTTCGCGCGCAAGGCCGGCTCGACGACGCGGTGCGCTGCTACCGGCGCGCGGTCGAGCTGCAGCCGGACCTGCACCAGGCGCATCTCGGCCTCGGGAGCCTGCTGTTCGAGCGCGACGAACTCGAGCCCGCGATCGAGAGCCTGACGCGCGCGTCGCAGGGCGGCAGCGTCGAAGCCCTTCTCAACCTCGCCGCCGCCTTCGACCGCGCGGGCGATCTCGAGCGCGCCGCGGCGAGCCTGCGGCGCGCGATCGCCGCGGCGCCCGACCGCGCCGAGCTGCATCACCATCTGGCGCAGGTGCTGGTGCGGCAGGGCAAGCGGCCGGAAGCGCTCGAAAGCTGCCGGATCGCGCTCGCGCTGCCGGGCCAGACCGCGCACATGCACGCCGTGTCCGCGGAAATTCTCTGTACGCTGTGGCACTTCGAGGCCGGGCTCGCGAGCTACGATCGCGCGCTCGAGCTCGATCCGTCCTATGCCGGCGCGCACTCGGGCCGCCTGTTCTACCAGGCCAGCATCGAGCGCTGCCCGCCCGCGCAACTGCTCGACCATGCGATGCAATTCGGCGCGCGGATGGCGGAACGGGCGTCACCGCGGCGGCACGCGCCGCGCGCGGCCGGCGGGCGGACGCTGCGCGTCGGCCTCGTGTCCGGCGACCTGCGCTCGCATCCGGTCACGGTGTTCCTGCTCGGCGTGGCGGCGGCGCTCGATCCGTCGAAGGTCGTGCTCGCCGCGTACGCGACGCAGTCGCGCGAGGACGCCACGACGGCCGCGCTGAAGCGGCACTGCGTGGTCTGGCGCGACATCACCGCGCTCGACGACGAGGCCGCGGCGGACCTGATCGCGCGCGACGGCATCGACGTCCTGATCGACCTGAGCGGCCACACGTCGCTGAACCGCCTGCCGCTGTTCGCGTGGAAGCCCGCGCCGGTGCAGGCGACCTGGCTCGGCTATTTCGCGACGACCGGCATCGCCGAGATCGACTACATCATCGGCGACCGCCACGTGCTGCCGGCCGGCGAGGAGGCGCATTTCGTCGAGCGGCCGTGGCGCCTGCCGGACAGCTATCTGTGCTTTACGCCGCCGCAGCAGCCGCTTGCTGTCGGACCGCTGCCGGCTGCCGGCAGCGGGAGCGTGACGTTCGGCAGCCTCAACAACGCGAACAAGCTCGGCGACGCGGTGATCGCGCTGTGGGCCCGCGTGCTGCATGCGGTGCCGGGCTCGCGCCTGCTGCTCAAATCGCCGCAGCTCGACGAGGCGGCGCTGCGCGTGAGCCTGGCCGCACGGTTCGCCGCGCACGGCATCACCGCGGAGCGCCTGCCGATGCGCGGCGGCTCGGCGCGGCTCGCGCACCTGAGCGCGTTCAACGACATCGATATCGCGCTCGACCCGTTCCCGTATCCGGGCGGCACGACGAGCCTGGAAGGGCTGTGGATGGGCGTGCCGCTGGTCACGCGGCGCGGCGAGCGGTTCCTGTCGCACATCGGCGAGAGCATCCTGCATACGCTCGACATGCCGGAATGGATTGCGCAGGACGACGACGATTATGTCGCGAAGGCGGCTGCATTCGCGAGCGACCTGCCGCGGCTCGCGGCGGTGCGCGCGGGGCTGCGCGAGCGCCTGCTGAGTTCGCCGCTGTGCGACGCGGCGCGCTTTGCGCGTCATCTGGAAACGGCGTTCGCGCAGATGGTCGACGCGGCCGTCGAACGCGCGGAGCGGGAGCCGGCGGCGCGCGGGTAAGGGGGCGGTGCGGCGTGCATGGGCGCGCCGCGCCGGCCGTTGCTTCCTGCGATGAACAAAAAAAAGCCGCATTGAAGCGGCTCGACGGTACGGCAACGGCGGTCCGCTCGACTGGCGGCGTCTTGTGGTTCGAAAGGCGCGGCGCACGAGGCGCCGGGCCGGTCACAGCATGCCGGTCGTCTGGTACAGGCTCGCGGCCTTGATCCGGTCGCGGGACTGCGCAAATTCCGCGCTCAGGCGGTTCCGGTCCGCATGGGCCTGCTCCGTGATCGACGCGTCGATCGCCATGATCTGCCGGAGCAGGTCCAGCGCGTCCGGCGTCTGGTCGCTGGACAGGCCCATCAGCAGCGGCGAGCGTTCGTCGGCGAGGGCGGCGACGCGCACCCAGTCGCGCGCGTCGGTCGCCGACTGCATGGCGCGGGTCAGGTCGAGGGCGCGGGACAGGGTGTCGGTCGTCATGGTTCGGCTCCGAGGGGGCGGGGCAGCGGACGCTTACTTGTTGGTGGCGAGCGCGCCGGCACTGTTCGTGCCGCCGAACAGCTGCGTCAGGTACTGCGAGTTGCTGTTCATCGTCGCCATCAGCGTGTTGAGCGCGGTGAATTGCGCGTTGTACTGTTTCGTCAGCTGGGCCGCGTAGTTCGACAGCTGGGTCTGCTGGCTCGTCAGGTTCGCCACGTCCGCGTTGATCGCCTTGGTGCGCTGGTCGATCAGGCCGTTCGCCTGCGTATAGCCGGTGATCAGCGAATTGAGCGTCTTGCCGATGCCGTTGGTCGTGTTGAAGATCGCCGACACCGCCGAGCTGTTCGACGTGAGGGCCGTGGTCAGGGCGGCGGTGTCGACCTTCAGCGAACCGTCGGCGTTCAGGTTGATGCCGACGGAGGCGAGCGAATAGGTCTTGCCGCCCGTCGTGACGCCGCTGCTGAGCGCCGTCGCGAGCGTGTTCTGGATCGAGGTCAGCGTCGAGTCGCCGAGCAGCGGGCCGGCGTTCGACGTCGTCGGATCGTAGGACGACAGCTGTTTCGCGGTGGTCACGAAGCTGCTGTACGCGTTCGCGAAGTTGTTGATCGCGGTCGTCATCGCGGACGTGTCCTGCGACAGCGTGATCGTCTGCGGCGTGTTGAGCGCGAGGGTGCCCGGCGCCAGGGTCAGCGTGACGCCCGTCAGCGCGCCCGACACGCTGTTCGACGCGCTCGTGACCGGCGTGCCGTCGATCGTCAGCTTCGCGTCGGCGGCCGGCGTGGTCGTCGCATAGCCCGACGTCAGTTTCGAATTGACGCCCGTGCCCGTGATCGCGATGGTATTGGCTGCGCCGGTCTGGTTCGACTGCAGCACGAGGTGCTGGCCGTCCGAGCCCGTGACGACCGACGCGGTGACGCCGGGATTGCCCGACGCGGAGTTGATCGACGACGCGATGTCGGACAGCGCCGCGCCGGCCGACACGTTGACGTTGAACGCGGGGTTGCTGCCGTACGTGATGCTCAGCGAGCCGGCCGAGATCGTATCCGACGACGTGAGGCCGGCCGACGTCAGCTTGTTGGCGGTCGCGAACTGCGAGACATTGACCTGGTACGACCCCGCCACGGCGCCGGCGCCGCTCTTGATCGTCGTCGTGATGCCGGTGCCGCTCGCCGTCGCGGCGAGGCTCGAGAGCGTGCTGCCGTTCGACAGGCCGGTGATCGCGGTCTGCAGCGCGGACAGGGCGGACTTCAGCTGGCCGATCGCTGTCAGTTGGGTGTTGTCGGTGGTCAGCTTGCCATTGAGGATGGCCGCTTGTCCTGCCGTCTTCGACTGAACCATCGTCGTCACGAGCGAATTGACGTCGAGCGTCGAATTGGTCGAGCCGCTGATGAGCGATTGCCCGGCCTGGGCCAGGATGCTGCTGATATCCGCGTTGCTGACGGGGGTGGTAGTGGCCATGCCGTTGCTCCGGTCGTCCGCGCAATCTCGCGCGATGCGGCGGATCGCCGCGATTCAATGCAAAGAGGGAGGCGCGCCTCCCTGGAGAATTCGGGTCGGGGGTTTTCCGGCGGCGCCACCGTGCATGTGCATGGCGGCGCCGCCGGACCCGAAGGCGGGCGGGCGCGTGGCCCGCCGCGCGTGCCTGGCTATTAGCCGAGGAGCTTCAGGACTTGCTGCGGCATCGAGTTCGCTTGCGCCAGAACCGAGATGCCTGCTTGCTGCAGCACTTGCGCCTTGCTCAGGTTCGCCGTTTCCGTCGCGAAGTCCGCGTCGGTGATCTGCGAGCGAGCAGCGCTCATGTTGGTTGCCTGGGTCTGCGTCGTCGAGATCGCAGCCTGGAACGTGTTCTGTGCTGCACCCAGCTGTGCCTGGAACGTGTTGACCTGCTTCAGTGCCGCGTCGATCGACGTGAGTGCCGACTGTGCTGCCGTCTGGTCGCTGACGCTCAGGGCGTTCACGTTCATGCCCGAGCTGTTCCACACCGTTGCGCCGAAGTTGACGGCGACGGTCTGGTTCGCTGCCGCGCCGATCTGGAACGTGACGTTGCCGGCCGCGCTCAGGATGGTCTGGCTGTTGAACGTCGTTTGCGTTGCGACACGGTCGATTTCGCCGAGACGCGTCGTCACTTCAGCCTGCAGGTTTGCGCGAGCGCCCGAATCCAGCGAGCCGTCGCCCGATTGCTGTGCCAGCACGCGGATACGCTGCAGGTTGTCGATCGTCGATTGCAGCGCGCCGTTGGCGGTCTGGATCATCGAGATGCCGTTGTTCGCGTTTGCCACGCCTTGCGTCAGCGCGTTGATCGCTGCCGTTTGCGACGTCGAGATCGCGAGGCCTGCTGCGTCGTCTGCCGCGCTGTTGATGCGCTTGCCCGACGACAGGCGGGTGATTGCCTGCGACAGGGCGTTTTGCGTGCCCGACAGGTTCGTCTGCGTCGACAGCGACAGGATGTTGGTATTGATGTTCAGCATTTGCTTCCTCGTTTTGGAAAACGCCTGTGTGAGGCAGGTTTTCAATCTCGGCGTTGCGCTTATCGCGAGTTGCGCTGGCCGCCTTTCCTGGTTGACGGCGGCACCCGGCGAAAACTTTAGAGGGTTCCTCAAGGAAATTCGGGACGGAAAGATCGGGCGGCCCCGCGAATCTCGGTCAACCCTCGGCCAGCACAAGGCCGGCGGGCGCGCCGGACGGTTCCGGCGGCTGGCCCGCAAACCGCCCGTCCGGCCGCGGCCGTCGAGGGACCGCCGCCGGGATCGCGAAAAGGGTGGTTTTGTCTGTGATTCCCTGCTATGATGGCGGGCTGAATTGAGATTTCTGTCAAGCCTCTGCCGTTTTCGGCGCGTCTGCTGGCAGTCAAACGCGGCGCTGCACGCGGCTTGTGAAGCGTACTCGCGGTGCTTTCCGCCTCTCTTTTCCGGCCTCCGAGGCCGTATTTCCGCTCGTTTCGCCTGTTTGTGGGGACGCTCGGATGGCCGGTGCGTGGCGCTTGGCCGCTACGTTTTTGACCGTTTAAGCAATTTAGGAACGACATGACGACGATTCTTCTGAAAGAAAACGAGCCGTTCGAAGTGGCGATTCGCCGCTTTCGCCGTGCTATCGAAAAAAATGGCCTGATCGCTGAACTGCGCGAGCGCCAGTCCTACGAAAAGCCGACCGCAGTCCGCAAGCGCAAGAAGGCAGCAGCCGTCAAGCGCCTGCACAAGCGCCTGCGCAGCCAGATGCTGCCGAAGAAGCTCCACTAAGAGCGTCTGTCGGTTCGCCGCGAAACGGCGGAGCGTGCTTCGAAAGAAGCCGCTCCGCCGTTTTGCTTTTGGGGCGGCGCCCAGGCGGGCGCGGCGCGGGCGCAAGCCCGTGCCGCGCCGCCGCCGTCAGAAGTCGATCCGGGCGCTCAGGCTCACCGTGCGCGGGTCGCCCGGCTTCACGTAGTCCGCGTACTGGTATTCCCAGTAACGACGGTTCAGCACGTTGTCGATCGACGCGCGCAGCGTCACGTCGTGGCGGCCGATCCGCGTCAGGTAACGCGCGCCCGCATTGACGACGAGAAAGCCCGGGGCGTCGAGGCCGCCGGCCGCGCGCAGCGGCGTCGCGCCGGTGAATTTCGCATCGATGCCGAGCGTCAGCCCCGGCACGCCGGGCACCGCATAGCCGATGTCGCCGGCGAGCACGAAACGCGGCGCGCCCGCGACGCGGTTGCCGTTGTTGCCGATCCCGTTCGCGTACCACGCGTCGAGCAGCATCAGGTCGAGCCCCGCGTTCCATTGCCGGCCGAGCTGCGCGGTCGCGCCGAGCTCGAGCCCCTGGAACACCGCTTCGCCATCCTGAACATAGACGTTCGCGGCGTTCGCGTACTCCGCCATGCGCTCGATGCGGAACAACGCGGCCGTCGCGCTCCAGCGCGCGTGCTCGCTCTTGATCCCCAGTTCGTACTGCTTGCTGCGCAGCGGCTTGAGCACCTGGCCGGCGTTCGCGTAGACGTCGTTCACGCGGCTGCCGGGCTCGAGCGATTCGGCGTAGCTCGCGTACGCGGTGGTCGTCGGCGCGAGCTTGAACATCACCGCGAACGTCGGCGTCACTACGCCGTTCTGGGCGTAGCCGGGATTCGTGCCGCCGGTGGGCTTGAACGAGGTCTGCGCGTAGTTCATGTAGCGCACGCCGGCGAGCACCGACCAGCGCGCCGTGAGCTGCACGGTGTCGCTCGCGAACAGCGATTTCTGCACGATCTCGCTCGTGCGGTACTGGACGAAGCCGTGCGGGCTGTCGTAGCGGTACGGGTTCGGCGCATACAGGTTGCCGGCGCCGAGCGGCACGAACACGCTGTTCGCCGAATAGTCGTTCGCCTGCTTCTGCCACGACGCGCCGATCACGATCTGGTGGCTGAACGCTCCCGTGCGTACCTTGCCCTCGACCATCGCGCGCCACTGGCTGAAGCGGTGATCTTCCATCCCGACGTAGCGGCTGTCGGTGTAGTTGCCGGCCGCATCCTGCAGGTACAGCGTGCTTTCGTTGCGGCGGCGCGTCGCCTTGCTGTAGCTGTACGCGACGTCGAGCTGCCAGTCGGGCGCGAGCTGGTACTGCAGCCCGGCCGTATAGAGCTGCAGGTTCGTGTTCAGGTACTGATCCCTGCCGCCGAGGTTCGTCGTGCCGCCGCTGATCGTCGCGGGCAGCACGCCGCCTGGATAGCTGCCGGTGAAGATCGACGGCGTCTGGCCCGTCGTGCGGCGATCCTGGTACAGCGCGCCGACATTCACCGACAGGTCGCGCGTCAGGTTCGCCTGCAGCGCGAGCGATACGCTGTCGCGGCGGATGTTGCCGTCGTTGTACGTCCGGCCTTCCTCGTGCGTCGCGTTCAGCCGCGCGCCGAACCTGCCGTCCGGCCCGAAGCGCTGGCCGAGATCGACGTGCTCGGTCCACACGTTGGTGCTCCGGTAGCCGACGTCGACGCTGCGCACGGGTTCGGCGCCCGGCTGCTTCGTCACGTAGTTGACGACGCCGCCGGGCGTCACGAAGCCGTACAGGAAACCGCCGAGCCCCTTCAGCAGCTCGACGCGATCGAGCTGCTCGTACGGCATCGTGATCCCGTACGTGACGAACGGCAGCCCGTCGATCTTGTAGCCGTTCTGCCAGTCGAGCTGCATGCCGCGCACGGTCATGTAGCTGGCCCACGCGCTGTACGCGCCGCTGTTGTCGGACACCGATGCGTCGTTCGCGAACACGTCGCCGAGCTTGTACGGCTGGCGTGCCTCGAGTTCCTCCGACGTGACGATCGTCGTCGAGAACGGTGTGTCGAGCTGCCGCAGGCTGCCGAGCGCGCCGCCCGAGATTTCGTCGCGCAGGTGCTGCGGCGAGTCGTGCGCGGCCGTGACGTTGACGGCCGGCAGCGTGGCCGCATCGGCGGCCGCCTCCCCGGCATGCGCGTGCGATGCGGCGGCGAACGCGAGGACGGCGGCGAGCCGCAGCGGATGGGATGCGGGACGGGCGCGAGGCAAGGTCATGATGTCGATTTCGTGAATGATAGTGCGAATGATTCGCATTCGTATAAAATGTCGCGAATCGTATCAAATGCGGTCGAGTGCACGTCAAATCCATGCCGAGGAAAAGGGCATTCGCCGTCTCGCCTCGCTGACTTGCCTCGTTGCCCTGCCGCGCGACGCGGGCAGCGTGCCCGACAGCCCGACTTCCACGAAAAACCGATGATCTGCCCGACTCCTTGCCGGCTCGACCGGCGTCCTTTCCGCGCGCCGGCCGCTTTCATCAGCGGGTACGCGCGATGACCGCGTTCCTGCGGCCCTGGCTGGTGCGGCTGCACCGCTGGCTTGGTCTCGCCACCGCGCTGTTCCTGTTCGTCGCGGGGCTGACCGGCGCACTGATCGCGTGGGATCACGAGCTCGACGCGTGGCTGAATCCGGTGTTCTACGACGCGCGCAGCGGCGGCGCGCCGCTTTCGCCGCTTTCGCCGCTCGAACTCGCGAACCGCATCGAGGCCGCCGACCCGCGTGTGCAGGTGACCTATCTGCCGCTCGGCGTCGAGCCGGGGCGCACGCTCGTGGTCGGCGTGCAGCCGCGCATCGACCGCGCGACCGGCCAGCCGTATGCGCTCGAGTTCAGCCAGATCGCCGTCGATCCCGCGACCGGCGCGGTGCAGGGGCGCCGCGAATGGGGCGCGCTGTCGCTTGCGCGGCTCGACCTGATGCCGTTCATCTACCGGCTGCATTACACGCTGCACCTGCCCGTGCGCGGCGGGATCGATCTCGGCACGTGGCTGATGGGGCTCGTCGGGATCGCGTGGTGCGTCGACAGCGTGATCGCGCTGTGGCTCGCGTTCCCCAGCCTGAAAAGCTGGCGCAAGTCGTTCGCGTTCCGCGTGCGGCGCGGCGGTTATCCGCTGGTGTTCGACCTGCACCGCTCGGGCGGCGTGTGGGTGTGGGGGCTGCTCGCCGTCGTGGCCGTCACGTCGGTGTCGATGAACCTCGGCAATGAGGTCGTGAGGCCGCTCGTCACGCGCCTGTCGCCGCTCGCCGAGACGCCGTACACGAATCCCGAACACTTCCCGCCCGCGCCGGCCGGCAGCGCGCCGCTCTCACGCGAGCGGATCGTCGCGATCGCCCGCGACGCGGCGCGCGGCGACGGCATCGCCGCACCGGCCGGCGGGCTGTTCTTCGCGCCGGCGATGAACGTCTATGCAATCGGGTATTTCACGCCCGGCAACGATCACGGCGACGTCGGGCTCGGCAACGCGTGGCTGTGCTGGGATGCGGCCACCGGCCGTCGGGTCGCCGCGGTCGTGCCCGGGCGCGGCTCGGCCGGCGATCTGTTCATGCAGGCGCAGTTTCCGCTGCACTCGGGGCGGATCGCCGGCATGGCGGGGCGCGTGCTCGTCAGCGCACTGGGCGTGATGATCGCGATGCTGAGCGTGACGGGCATCTGCATCTGGGTGAAGAAGCGCATGGCGCGCGCCCGCGCGGCGGGCGGCGGGCGGCGGCTGCGCCGCGTCTCGTGAGGTGAGTGGTGCGGTGAGCGGCGTGGGGGCCGACGCGCTGCCCGTCCGCCAACGGGCGGCGCCCGCCGCTATCCGCCCGCGCGCCTGCGCGCCGGCTGCTTGCCGCCGAGCGCCGCGCATTGTGCGTGGCACGGGCAGCCGATCTCGTGATCGTTGACCATGCCGGTGGCCTGCATCAGCGCATAGCAGATCGTCGAACCGACGAACTTGCAGCCGTACGCCTTCAGCGCCTTGCTGAGCGCGTCGGATTGCTCGGTCGACGCGGGCGCGTCGCGGTACGACTGCCACGCGTTCTGGACCGGCGTGCCGCCGACGAACGACCACAGGAACGCGGCGAGCGACCCGTGCTCTTCCCGGATGCGCTGCACGGCCTGCGCGTTCGCGACCGCGGCCTGCACCTTCGCGCGGTTGCGCACGATGCCCGGATCCTGCAGCAGCTTCTCGATGCGTTGCGGCGTGAAGCGCGCGACGGCATCGACGTCGAAATCCGCAAAGGCGTCGCGATAGCCCGCGCGCTTGTTCAGGATCGTCGACCACGACAGCCCGGCCTGCGCCCCTTCGAGGATCAGCATTTCGAACAGGTGGCGATCGTCGTGCGACGGCACGCCCCACTCGGTATCGTGATAGTGAGCATCCGCTTCAGTCTTTACCCAGTTGCACCGCTGCGACATCGTCTCCCTCGTTTTCAGTGTCGATTCGATCGCGTCAGCATAGCGGAAGCGCTTTTCACGGAACAGCCGGCCGAACGGCAGATGGGCGCGCGGTGTCGATCCGGTTAAGCTTGGCGCCTGTTCGAATCAGCGGGAGGAAGGCATGGCGGCATTACTTTTTGCGATCGGCATCGACGGTGGCGGCACGGGCACGCGCGCGGTGCTGGCCGACCGGCACGGGCGCGAGCTCGCGCAGGGGCGCGGCGGCCCGTCGGGGCTCGGGCTCGGCATCGAGCGCGCGTGGGCATCGATCGGCGCGGCCTGCGCGGACGCGTTCACCCGAGCCGGCCTCGCGTTCGACTGGCCGCAGTGCGCGCTCGGCTGCGGGCTCGCGGGCGTCAACAATGCCGCGTGGCTCGCCGCGTTCCGCGCGCAGGCGCCGCTCGGCGCGCTCGCGGTCGAGAGCGACGCTTATACGACCGTCGTCGGCGCGCACGGCGGCGCGCCGGGGCTCATCGTCGCGCTCGGCACCGGCAGCATCGCGGCGGCGCTCGATGCGGCCGGCGCCTGCCGGATCGCGGGCGGCTTCGGCTTTCCGTCCGGCGACGAGGCGAGCGGTGCATGGCTCGGCGTGCGCGCGCTCGCGTATGCGCAGCAGGCGCTCGACGGCCGCGTGGCGCGCGACGCGCTGGCCGACGCGCTGCTTGCCGAGATCGGCGCAGCGGATCGCGAAGCGCTCGTCCAGTGGTCGTGCGATGCGAACCAGACGATCTACGCGCGGCTTGCGCCGATCGTGTTCGCACATCGCGCGCATCCGTATGCGGCGGCGCTGATCGCGCAGGCGGGCGACGAGATCGGCAAGATGATCGACGCGCTCGATCCGCAGCAGGCGCTGCCGGTCGCGTTGTGCGGCGGGCTGGCGGACGCACTGGCTCCGGCCGTGCCGGCACGCCATGCCGCCCGGCTGCGCGCGCCGCTCGACGATTCGGCGCACGGTGCGCTGCGGCTCGCGCTGAGGTACGCGTCCGGGGTTCGTATTTGAGGCGGCGCGGGGCGGCCGAGCGGCGCCGGCTTGCCGGGGGCGGCGCCCGGCAAGCCGCGCGCGAACCTGACAACTGCCCGACGCGGCCCGGCGCGCGACGCTAGAATAGCGATTCCGCAGAGCCAACCGCGCCTTATCCCGTCCCATGTACAAAGTCATCGCCACCGATCTCGACGGTACCTTGCTGAACAGCGACCACCAGCTCGATCCGTACACGATCGAAACCGTCCGCCGGCTCGACCGCGACGGCCTGCAGTTCGTGATCGCCACCGGGCGCCACTACGCGGACGTCGCAGGCATTCGCGACGTGCTCGGCATCCGGCCGTACCTGATCACGTCGAACGGCGCGCGCGTGCATGCCCCGGACGACACGACGATCCATGCGCAGGACATCGATCCGGCAATCGTCCGCGGCCTCGTGCAGCCGGATATCGTCGGTGCGCACGGCCGCGTGATCGTCAACCTGTTCACCGACCAGGGCTGGCTGATCGACCGCGACGCACCGCACCTGCTCGAATTCCACCAGGACTCGGGCTTCCGCTACGACGTGATCGACATGGCCGCGCACGACGGCACGGATATCGCGAAGGTGCTGTACATCGGCGATCCGGCCGATCTGGCGGTCGTCGCCGAGCAGATGCGCGTGCGCTTCGGCGATGCGCTGTACGTCACGTACTCGCTGCCCGACTGCCTGGAAGTGATGACCGCGAACGTGTCGAAGGGCCGCGCGCTGCGCTCGGTGCTCGCGCGGCTCGGCGTCGACACCGGCCACTGCATCGCGTTCGGCGACAACATGAACGATATCGACCTGCTCGAAACCGCCGGCCACGCGTTCATGATGAACAATGCGAACCCCGACCTGGTCGCGCGGTTGCCGCACATCCCGCGGATCGGCAACAACTTCGACGCGGGCGTCGCCCGCCACCTGCGCACGCTGTTCTCGCTCGAAGGCGACATCGCGGGGCGCTGAATTCCCCGTTTCCGAAGGTCATTCGTGGCGGCCATCGCAAGCCCGTTATTCGCGCGAGCTGGCCCCAATGAAAAACGGGCGCCGACGGCGCCCGTTGAATCTGCCTGCCTCGCTTTTGTTCGACAGCGTGAGGCTCGCTGCTCTGCTCGCTTGACCCCGTAGTGATTTATTCGCTTGTGCGAGCGGATGCCGGCAGCAGGTCGACGGCGTTGTCACGCCCTGCGACCAGCGGGTAGATGATCCCGGCGAGTGCCGCGCCGATGATCGGCGCCACCCAGAACAGCCAGAGCTGGCCGATCGCTTCGCCGCCCACGAACAGCGCGGGGCCGGTCGAGCGGGCCGGGTTCACCGACGTGTTGGTAACCGGAATCGAGATCAGGTGAATCAATGTCAGGCAAAGGCCGATCGCGATCGGCGCGAAGCCGGCCGGTGCGCGCTTGTCGGTGGCGCCCAGGATCACGAACAGGAAGAAGCCCGTCATCACGACTTCGCAGATGAACGCCGCGCCGAGTGCGTAGTGGCCGGGCGAGCGCTCGCCGAAGCCGTTCGTCGCGAAGCCGCTGCCGACGACGTCGAAGCCCGGCTTGCCGGTCGCGATCAGGTACAGCACGAATGCACCGAGCGTCGCGCCGACAACCTGCGCGACGATGTACGGCACGAGATCGCGTGCGGGGAAGCGGCCGGCGACCGTCAGGCCGACGCTCACCGCGGGATTCAGGTGGCAGCCCGAAACATGGCCGATTGCGAATGCCATCGTCAGCACGGTCAGGCCGAAGGCAAGTGCGACGCCGGCAAAGCCGATGCCGAGGCCCGGAAAGGCGGCGGCCAGCACGGCGCTTCCGCACCCGCCGAGCACCAGCCAGAACGTGCCGAATACCTCTGCAGCGAGACGCTGAGAAAGATTCATGCAGGAAATTCCGTTCAAATGGAGTGGGTGACGACGGCGGCGCGCTTGCCGCCGCCGCCCTGATTTGGTCTGGATTATAGGAAACGAAGCGGGGCCAAGAGGGTCAACGATTGTTAAATTTGAATGGCTGACGAATGCCTTTATTAGAATAAGTCCGCATTCTCGATATAGTCGAATCGGTTAAAGATGGCAGCATTAATTTCGAAGGGCAGGGCGGCAGTGCGGATGGCGTAACGGATGCTTTGTGTCTAGGCTGGAATTGCCGGGGCCGCATCATCAAAAGGGAGTCGAAAAATGTCTCAATACGCGAAACTCAAGGCGCAGATCGCGGATCTGCAGGCCCAGGCGGATGACGTGCGCCGCCAGGAAGTGGCGGCGGTGATTGCCGATGTTCAGCGGGTGATCGCCGAATATGGACTGACTGCCCAGGATCTGGGCTTCGCGGAGCGAGCGAAGCGCGGGCGCCCGCCGAAGAAGGCGCCGCTGCCGCCGAAATACCGCGATCCGAAGTCGGGCGCGACCTGGAGCGGGCGCGGCAAGCCGCCGAATTGGATCGTCGGTAAAAACCGCGATCGTTTCCTGATCGGCTGATGCAGAGGACGTAACGAAAAGAGCCGCATCGTCGATGTGGCTCTTTCGCTATTTGCGGTCGATTCGAGACCGATTCTAGACCGATTCCCAGACGATTTCGGCGCGCATTTCCACGCCCGTTTCTCGTCCGTTCTTCGGTCGTTCCTCGCCCGTTTCCGGGCGAATTTGCGCGGCGTCAGCCGCCTGCGACCCGGCGCAGCGCCGGCTGTCTGGTCGCCGCGCAAAGTGTTTCGTAGGTGTCGACGTAGCGCTGCGCCATGGCCTTCGAGCTGAAGCGCGTATCGAAACGTTCGCGGATCGCGGTGCGCGACAGGCTGTCGATCCGGTGCAGCGCGCCGACGGCGCCCTGTACGTCCTCGACGATGAAACCCGTGACGCCGTCCTCGATCACTTCCGGCACCGAGCCGCGGTTGAATGCGACGACCGGCGTGCCGCAGGCCATCGCCTCGATCATCACGAGGCCGAACGGCTCCGGCCAGTCGATCGGGAACAGCAGCGCCTTCGCACCGGACAGGAACGCGGGCTTCTGCGCCTCGTTGATCTCGCCGATGAATTCGACGTGCGCCTCGCCGAGCAGCGGCTCGATCACTTCCTTGAAATAGTCGGCGTCGGCCTTGTCGACCTTGGCGGCGATCTTCAGCGGCAGCCCGCTTTGCGCGGCGATCCGGATCGCGGTGTCGACGCGCTTTTCCGGGCAGATCCGGCCGAGGAACGCGAGGTATTCGGGCTTCACGCCCGGCTGCGGCGTGAGCAGCGTGTCGGGCAGCCCGTGATACACGGTGCCGGCCCACGCGGCCTGCGGCAGCGGCTTGCGCTGGTTGTTCGAGATCGACACGACCGGCGCGTCGGGGAACGCGTCGAACACCGGTTGCAGTTCCGGCAGGTCGAGGCGGCCGTGCAGCGTCGTCACGTACGGCGTGTCGAGGCGCGACATCAGCGGGAACGGCAGGTAGTCGAGGTGGAAGTGCAGCACGTCGAATTCGTGCGCGACCCGGGCGACCTGCTCGAGGAGGCGCATATGGGGTGCCATCGAATCGCGGATCGACGGATCGAGCCGCAGCGCGCGCGGCCAGGCTGCCTCGAGGCGGGCCGACGTGACGGAGTCGCCGCTGGCGAACAGCGTCACGTCGTGGCCGAGTTCGACGAGCGCCTCGGTGAGGTAGGACACGACACGCTCGGTGCCGCCGTAGAGTTTCGGCGGAACGGCTTCGTAAAGCGGCGCGATCTGGGCAATTCGCATGGGTGATCTCCGATATCGACCCGGCTCGGCGTTAGAGTGCCTGCTCGGGCCCCATGTAAAACGGTCGATCGGAGCGTATGCTTCAGCGTCGGACTCCGATCCCGGACTAAGCTGCACCGGGGGCGAAGCGTGCCGACGCACGCGGGTGGCGGCGGGCGGCAGCGCTCCGGACGGCAAGCTGCGGGGCGGGCCGGCACGGCTCGCGCCGCCGCCCATTGGAGTCCATTATCGATATCGCCCTGAGGGGTTCGAGTGTTTTTTCAAACACTTAAGGCTTGTTACACGATGAAATACGCAAAAACCCCGATAAACGGGGCCGGGCGCAGAATGTGAGACGACCAAGTCTATTGTTGCGTCATCGTGAAAAAGCACTATAATTTTTACCGATCCTCGCGCCGACAGCCCCGCCAGCCGGCCTTGCGCGGCAATCTGCCGCGTAAATTCAACAATCCTCCTTTCAATTGCCTTTGTAGGAAAAATTCCTACACGGTTTACAGACAAATCCTGCGTGGCATACGCCACTTCGCTGATACCGGCATAAATGCCGTTTGGCCAAAATCCCGTTGTAAGACCATAAACATGCCGATTGCGCGCCACGAGCCGCCACGTCGGGCAAACGTTTTCATAACACGAATGGCCAAAGAAAGCTCTTTAACGGGGGAATCATGAGCGCTACCAGCGAAATGCTCAGTGAGATCAAAGAGGTCAACCTGTCGTACCTCCTCCTCGCGCAACGCCTGCTGCGGGAAGACAAGGCGATGGGCATGTTCCGCATGGGAATTTCCCAGGAACTGGCCGACGTGCTCGGGAACCTCACGCTCGCACAGACCGTGAAACTCGCCGCGTCCAACCAGATGCTGTGCCGCTTCCGCTTCGATGATCACGCGCTGCTGTCGTCGCTCGCCGACAAGGGCCGCAGCGATGTCGTCGCGCACGCCCACTCGGCCATCCTGATGGCCGGGCAGCAGGTCGAAGGCGTCCGCTGACGCTCCCTGCCCTGCGTTCGTCCCGGCGCGCCGCGCCGGCGGCCGGCGCATGGGCGTCTGATCCGAAGCAACGAGAAGCGGACGGCTAACACTTATGGCAAGCAAAAGCGTCGTGATCGAGGTGAAGGAAATCACCCTCGCCATCGAACTGATCGAACTGGGCGCCCGGCTGCAGTTGCTGGAAGCGGAGACGAGCCTGTCGCGGGATCGTCTGATCAAGCTGTACAAGGAACTGAAGGGCGTGTCGCCGCCGAAGGGGATGCTGCCGTTCTCGACCGACTGGTTCATGACGTGGCAGCCGAACATCCACTCGTCGCTGTTCTACAACATCTACCGGTTCATGCAGGACCACGGCCGCTGCGAGCCGATCCAGTCGATCGTGAAGGCGTACCGGCTCTACCAGGAGCACGTGAACCTGTCCGGCGACGAAGCCGCGCTGAGCCTCACGCGCGCGTGGACGCTCGTGCGTTTCTTCGATTCGGGGATGCTGCAGATGACCCCGTGCACGCGCTGCGGCGGCCACTTCGTCGCGCATGCGCATGATCCGCATCAAGGTTTCGTCTGCGGCCTCTGCCAGCCGCCGTCGCGTGCGGGCAAGACCCGCAAGGCCGCCGCCGCGCAGGCAGGGCAGGCGGCGCTCGCGGTATGAGCCCCTCGGGGCGGGGGCGGCGGGCCGCAGCCGGGTGCCGCGGGCAGGCGCGAGCCGCCGCGGGATGCTGGTAAACACGGCCCGGCCGCCGCCGCGCGGCGGCCAAAGTTTTCCTGCCGACTGCCGTAAACCTATTTAACGGCGGTCTCCCCGCCGGTCATTCGTGAGGGACAGGCAGTGCTGATTATCGTGGGAACACTCGTGACGCTGTTGTCCGTCTTCGGCGGTTATGCGCTGGCAGGCGGGCATCTGGGCGCGTTGATCCAGCCCGTCGAGATCCTGATGATCGTGGGTGCCGGCGTCGGCGCATTCATCCTCGGCAACGGCGGCAAGACCATCAAGGCGACGCTGCGCGTGCTGCCGACGCTCTTCAAGGGCTCGAAATACACGAAGGATGTCTACATGGAGCTGATGGCGCTTCTTTACGTGCTGCTCGCGAAGGCACGCAAGGAAGGCACGCTCACGCTCGAGGCCGACATCGACGATCCGGAAAAGAGCCCGATCTTCACGCAATACCCGAAGATCCTCGCCGATCACCACATCGTCGAATTCCTGACCGACTACCTGCGCCTGATGGTGGGCGGCAACATGAACGCGTTCGAGATCGAGAGCCTGATGGACGAGGAGATCGAGACGCACCACGCGGAAGGCGAAGGCCCCGCGCATGCGCTGATGCGCGTCGGCGACGCGATGCCGGCGTTCGGCATCGTCGCGGCCGTGATGGGCGTCGTGCACACGATGGCCTCGGCCGACAAGCCGCCCGCGGTGCTCGGCGCGATGATCGCGCAGGCGCTGGTCGGCACGTTCCTCGGGATCCTGCTGTCGTACGGGCTGATCGGCCCGCTCGCGAGCCTCGCGGAGCAGCGCGTCGCCGAGTCGACCAAGATGTTCCAGTGCATCAAGGTGACGATCCTCGCGACGCTGAACGGCTATGCGCCGGCAATCGCGGTCGAGTTCGGCCGCAAGGTGCTGTTCTCGACCGAGCGCCCGTCGTTTTCCGAGCTCGAAGAGCACGTGCGCCGCGTGAAGGCAAAGTGACGCGGAGCCCCCGATGAGCAAGAGCAAGGATCGCGCAATCGTCGTCAAGCGGGTGGCCCCGGCGAAGAAGGGCCACCACGGCGGCGCATGGAAGCTCGCGTACGCGGACTTCATGACCGCGATGATGGCGTTTTTCCTGCTGATGTGGCTGCTGAGCTCGGTCACGCCGGTGCAGCTGAAGGGGATCGCCGAATACTTCAACACGCCGCTGAAGGCCGCGCTGTTCGGCAGCGGCGACCGCAGCTCGCAGGATTCCAGCATCATCAACGGCGGCGGCCGCGACCTGTCGAGCGTCGACGCCGGCACGCTGCGCCGCACCGACGGCTCGACCAGCCTCGCGGACCGCGTCGCGAAGAAGAACGACGACGAAGCGCAGGCCCAGGCGCAGGGCTCGCTCGAGCGCCGCGAGCAGACGCGCCTGCACGACCTGCAGATCAAGCTGATGGCCGCGATCGAGGCCAACCCGACGCTGCGCCAGTTCAAGCAGCAGATCCGCATCGACTCCACGCTGATGGGGCTGCGCATCGAGATCGTCGATACGCAGAAGCGGCCGATGTTCGCGATGTCGAGCGACAACGTCGAGCCGTACATGCGCGACATCCTGCGCGAGATCGGCAAGACGCTGAACGACGTGCCGAACCGGATCATCGTCCAGGGCCATACCGACGCCGTGCCGTACGCGGGCGGCGAGGGCGGCTACAGCAACTGGGAACTGTCGGCCGACCGCGCGAACGCGTCGCGCCGCGAGCTGATCTCCGGCGGCATGGACGAGGCGAAGGTGCTGCGGGTGCTCGGCCTCGCGTCGACCCAGAACCTGAACAAGGCCGACCCGCTCGACCCGGAAAACCGCCGGATCAGCGTGATCGTGCTGAACCGCAAATCCGAAGAGGCGCTGATGCGCGACGATGCGACGACCACGACGCTGTCGGCCGACGCGGCCGGCTCGCAGCAGCTCGCGCAGCAGATCGCCCCCCCTGCGACGGTGGGCGTGCGCCCGGCGCTGGCCGGCGCCGCCGCGTCCGCGCCGCGACATTGAGGCTTCCGAGACAGACATGATCCGAACCATTCTCGCCATCGACGACTCCGCGACCATGCGTGCGCTGCTCCAGGCCACGCTGGCGCAGGCCGGCTACGACGTGACGGTGGCGCCGGACGGCGAGGCCGGCTTCGACCTGGCGGCCACCGTGCCGTACGACCTGGTGCTGACCGACCAGAACATGCCGCGCAAGAGCGGGCTCGAAGTGATCGCCGCGCTGCGCAAGCTGACCGCCTATACGGAAACGCCGATCCTCGTGCTGACGACCGAAGGCAGCGACGCATTCAAGGACGCCGCGCGCGACGCGGGCGCGACCGGCTGGATCGAGAAGCCGATCGACCCCGCCGTGCTGGTCGACCTGGTCGCGACGCTGTCCGAGCCGGCCGATTCCTGATTTGACCGCGACGACCTTATCCGGTGACCCGGCATGACTCTCGACATCACTCAGTTCTACCAGACATTTTTCGACGAAGCGGACGAGCTGCTCGCGCAGATGGAGCAGTTGCTGCTGAACCTCGACGTCGGTTCGCCCGATCCCGAGGATCTGGCCGCGATCTTCCGCGCCGCGCATTCGATCAAGGGCGGCGCCGCGACGTTCGGCTTTTCCGCGCTGACCGACACGACGCACATCCTCGAATCGCTGCTCGACCGCGCACGCAACCATGAGCTGACGCTGACCAAGGAAATGGTCGACGCGTTTCTCGAGACCAAGGACGTGTTGTCCGACCAGCTCGTCGACTACCGCGCGAGCGCCGAACCGGACGCGGCCGCCGCCGCGACGATCTGCGCGAAGCTCGAGCGGCTGAAGGCCGGCAGCGGCGCGGGCGAGCCGGCGGCAGCCGCTGCGCCGGCAGCTCCAGCCGTGCCGGCCGCGCCGGCGGCATCGGCGCAGGCCGGCGCGCCCGACCACGTGGTCGAGCAGGCCGTCGCGGCTGCGCATCCGGCCGCCGGTGGGAGCGAGCCCGCCGCGGCTGCGGACGCGGGCGGCCCGCACCTGAAGATCACGCTCGTGGGCGTCGACGCGAAGGACCAGGAGTTGCTGACCGAAGAACTCGGCAACCTCGGCCGGATCGTGGGCCGCGAGCAGGCGGGCGCCGACCTGACGCTGTGGGTCGAATCGGACGTGCCGTCCGACGACATCGTCGCCGTGTGCTGCTTCGTGATCGACGAAAGCCAGATCAAGATCGGCCGCGGCACCGCGCCGGCCGCGTCCGCGTCCGCGGACGCACCGGCAGCCGCCGCGCAGCCCGCCGCAGCCCCGGCCGCACCGGCAGCAGCCGCACCGGCGGCCGCCGCCGCGCCGGCTCCGGCCGCGCAGCCCGCCGCACCGGCGCCGCAGGCTGCCGCCGAGCCGCCCGCTGCGCAGGCCGCTCCGCAGGCCGCTCCGCAGGCCGCCGCGCAGCCGGCGCCCGCTGCGCAGGCGCACCCGCACCACGACGACAAGCGCGCGCGCCCGGCCGCCGCGGCCGCATCGGGCGCCGAAGGCAGCTCGATCCGCGTCGGCGTCGAGAAGGTCGACCAGCTGATCAACCTCGTCGGCGAACTCGTGATCACGCAGGCGATGCTCGCGGAAACCGCGAGCGCGTTCGATCCGGCGCTGCACGACCGCCTGTTCAACGGGATGGCGCAACTGGAACGCAACGCGCGCGACCTGCAGGAAGCGGTGATGTCGATCCGGATGATGCCGATGGACTACGTGTTCAGCCGCTTCCCGCGGCTCGTGCGCGATCTCGCCGGCAAGCTCGGCAAGCAGGTCGAGCTCGTCACGTTCGGCCAGGCGACCGAGCTCGACAAGAGCCTGATCGAACGGATCATCGATCCGCTCACCCACCTCGTGCGCAACAGCCTCGACCACGGGATCGAGACGGTCGACAAGCGCGTCGCCGCCGGCAAGGACGCGGTCGGCCAGCTCGTGCTGTCGGCCGCGCATCACGGCGGCAACATCGTGATCGAGGTGAGCGACGACGGCGCGGGCCTGAACCGCGAACGCATCCTCGCGAAGGCCGCGAAACAGGGCATGCAGGTGTCCGACAACATCAGCGACGACGAAGTCTGGCAATTGATCTTCGCGCCGGGCTTCTCGACCGCCGAGACGGTGACCGACGTGTCGGGCCGCGGCGTCGGGATGGACGTCGTGAAGCGCAACATCCAGTCGATGGGCGGCCACGTCGAGATCACGTCGCAGGCCGGCCGCGGCACGACCACGCGGATCGTGCTGCCGCTCACGCTCGCGATCCTCGACGGGATGTCGGTGAAGGTCGGCAACGAGATCTTCATCCTGCCGCTGAACTTCGTGATGGAGTCGCTTCAGCCGTCGAACGACGACATCTACACGGTCGGCAACGGCGAGCGCGTGGTGCGCGTGCGCGGCGAATACCTGCCGCTCGTCGCGCTGCACGAGGTGTTCTCGGTCGACGACGCGCGCACCGACCCGACCCAGGGGATCGTCACGATCATGGAAACCGAGGGGCGCCGCTTCGCGATGCTGATCGACGAACTGGTCGGCCAGCAGCAGGTGGTCGTGAAGAACCTCGAAACCAACTACCGCAAGGTGCACGGCATCTCGGCGGCGACCATCCTCGGCGACGGCAGCGTCGCGCTGATCGTCGACGTCGCGGCGCTGAACCGCGAAACCCGTGCGACGCACGGCGCCCGTGCCGGCGCCGAGCTCGCGATGATGTTCTGATGTCTCTCGCCATTTCAACCGATTGGGGGCAAACGTGTCTGCTGAAGTCCAAATGATCAATCCGGCCGCGGCGAACGCGGCAACGAGCCGCCGCGACGCGGAACAAGGCGACGCGACGGGCCAGGAATTCCTCGTGTTCACGCTCGGCGACGAGGAATACGGGATCGACATCCTGAAGGTGCAGGAAATCCGCGGCTACGACAGCGTCACGCGCATCGCGAACGCACCGGATTTCATCAAGGGCGTGATCAACCTGCGCGGGATCATCGTGCCGATCGTCGACATGCGGATCAAGTTCCATCTCGGCCGCGTCGAGTACGACCACCAGACGGTCGTGATCATCCTGAACGTCGCGCATCGTGTGGTCGGGATGGTGGTCGACGGCGTGTCGGACGTGCTGACGCTGCAGACCGACCAGATCATGCCGGCGCCGGAATTCGGCGCGACGCTGACGACCGAGTACCTGACGGGCCTCGGCACGGTCGACGGCCGGATGCTGATCCTGATGGACATCGAGAAGCTGATGTCGAGCCGTGAAATGGCGCTGATCGAGACGCTCGGCGGGTAAGCGCGCCGCGCGCGCAGGAATTTCGGGAGAATCTGCAATGTTGCATAACTGGTCGATCCGCACGACGCTCACGGCGGTCGGACTCATCCTCGTGGCGCTGGCCGCAGCCGTCGGCGGGCTCGGCCTGTACGCGCTGAATCAAGCGAGCCGCTCGCTCGACGAGATCGCGCACGTCGACCTGCCGGCGATCCATACGCTCGACGACACGTCGTCGTACCTGCTGCGCGCGCGCGTGTCGCTCGACCGCTTCCGTTCGCTGACGGAAGCCGGCAACACGGCCGACGCGGCCAAGGTGCTCGACCGCGCGCAGGAGCTGTACGCGAAGTCGAACCAGAACTGGCAGGCGTTCCAGGCCACGCCGAAGCTCGGCGTCGAGCAGGCGCTCGTCGACGACCTGACCGCGCGCTACACGACGATCGTGAAGGAAGGCGTCGAGCCCGAGTTCGCGGCCGCGCGCGCGGGCGACATGGCCGCGTACCACGCGGTCGCCGATACCAAGATCAGCCCGATGTTCGTCGCGTACGACCAGGCCGCGTCGGCCGTGGTCGCGTCGCTGCAGAAGCGCGCGGAAGATCGCCAGGCCGCGACGCAATCGCAGATCTCGCTGATGATCGGGCTGATCGCGGCCGGCATCGCGATCGCGTTCGTCGTCGTGATCGCGATCCGCTTCGCGCTGCGCGGGCTGATCGTGCAGCCGCTCGAGGACGCGATCGCGCACTTCGAGCGCATCGCCGGCGGCGACCTCACCGAGCCGGTGAACGTGTTCAGCACCAACGAGATCGGCCGCCTGTTCGGCGGCATCAAGCGGATGCAGGACGCCGTCACGACGATGGTGCAGGCCGTGCATCGCGGCACCGAGTCGATCGACGTCGGCGCGCGCGAGATCGCGACCGGCAACACCGACCTGTCGCAGCGTACCGAGGAGCAGGCCGCGTCGCTGCAGGAAACCGCGTCGAGCATGGAGCAGCTGACGGGCACGGTGCGCCAGAACGCGGAGAACGCGCGTCAGGCCAGCCAGCTCGCGGTGAACGCATCGGACATCGCGACGCAGGGCGGCGACGTGGTCGGCCAGGTCGTGTCGACGATGCAGGACATCGCGGCGAGCTCGGGCAAGGTCGTCGACATCATCGGCACGATCGAAGGCATCGCGTTCCAGACCAACATCCTCGCGCTGAACGCGGCGGTCGAAGCCGCGCGCGCGGGCGAACAGGGCCGCGGCTTCGCGGTGGTGGCGGGCGAGGTGCGCTCGCTCGCGCAACGCAGCGCGAGCGCCGCGAAGGAAATCAAGCAGCTGATCGGCGATTCGGCCGAGAAGGTCGAAAGCGGGTCGGCGCTCGTCGCGCGGGCCGGCTCGACGATGGACGAGATCGTGCAGGCCGTGCGCCGTGTGACCGACATCATGGGCGAGATCAGCGCCGCGTCGGACGAGCAGTCGACCGGCATCGAGCAGGTCAACCGCGCCGTCGGCCAGATGGATTCGGTCACGCAGCAGAACGCGGCGCTCGTCGAGCAGGCGGCCGCCGCGGCCGCGTCGCTCGAGGAGCAGACGCGCCAGATGAAGACGGTCGTCGCCGGCTGGCGCGTCGTCGGCGGCATCGCGCATGCGGCCGCGCCCGTGCGCTCCGCGCCGCCGGCGCTGCCCGCCGCACGCCCGGCGCCGCAGCCGGCCGCCGTGCCGGCGCTGCCGCAGGCAGGACACTCGGCCCACGCCCACACGCATGAACCGCAGCCCGTGAAGCGCGCCGCGCTCGCGGCCGAACCGAAGGCGCCGTCGGGCAGCGCGCCGGCCGCGGGCGGCTATGCGCCGCGCGTCGCGAAGCCGGCCGCCGCCAAGCCCGCCGCGCCGGCCGCGAAGCCCGCGCTCGTGCGCCCGGCGCTGAACGGCGAGAAGCCGGCGCCGGCCACGTCCGGCACGTCCGATGACGACTGGGAGACCTTCTAAGCCATGCTGACTGCGCGCGCTCCGCTTCGTGCCGAATCTCAGGACGCTTCGACCCGGGCCGGTGAGGCCGGGCGCGACTTCGCGTTCACGGGCGCGGATTTCGCACGCATTCGCGCGCTGATCCATCAACGCGCGGGGATCTCGCTGTCCGAGCACAAGCGCGACATGGCGTACAGCCGTCTCGCGCGCCGCTTGCGGGCGCGCGGCCTCGACACGTTCCGCGACTACCTCGACCTGCTCGAGCAGGAAGACGATCCGCTCGAGTGGGAAGCGTTCACCAATGCGCTGACGACGAACCTGACCGCGTTCTTCCGCGAGTCGCACCATTTCCCGATCCTGTCGGATTTCGTGAAGGGCCGCGACGCGCCGGTGTCGGTCTGGTGTTCGGCGGCGTCGACCGGCGAGGAGCCTTACTCGATCGCGATCACGCTGATCGAGGCGCTCGGCGAATCGGCCGCGCGCGGCGCGTCGATCCTCGCGACCGACCTCGACACGCAGGTGCTCGCGAAGGCGGAGGCCGGCATCTACACGTATGACCAGGTCAAGCACCTGGCGCCGGAGCGGCTGAAGCGCTTCTTCCTGAAGGGCACGGGCGCGCAGGCCGGCCGCGTGAAGGTGCGGCCCGAGCTGCGCGCGATGATCCGCTTCGAGCAGCTGAACCTGACCGATGCGGATTACGGGATCGCGAAGCCGTTCGACGCGATCTTCTGCCGCAACGTGATGATCTATTTCGACAAGCCGACGCAGGGGCAGGTGCTGTCGCGCTTCGAGCCGCTCGTGAAGCCGGGCGGGCTGCTGTTCGCCGGCCATTCGGAAAACTTCACGTACGTCACGCAGGCGTTCCGGCTGCGCGGGCAGACGGTCTATGAACTGACGCGCGACGCGTCGCGCGCGGCCGCGTCCGGCGGCGGCGCGCCGCGCGCGCGCATGGGCGGGGCCGCGACGCCGGCCGCCGGGGAACGCCGATGAGCGCACTGCCGATCGCGACCAATCTCTACTTCGACAACCACTTCGGGCTTCCCGGCGTGAAGCTGCTGCCGAACGAGTTCTACACGACGTCCGAGGACATGGTGCTGATGACCGTGCTCGGCTCGTGCGTCGCCGCGTGCATTCACGATCCGTACGCGGGCATCGGCGGGATGAATCACTTCATGCTGCCCGACGACGGCGCCGATGCGGGCGCGGCCGCGTCCGACTCGATGCGCTACGGCGCGTACGCGATGGAAGTGCTGATCAACGAGCTGATCAAGGCCGGCGGGCGCCGCGAGCGCTTCGAGGCGAAGGTGTTCGGCGGCGCGGCCGTGCTGGCCGGGATGACGACGATCAACATCGGCGATCGCAACGCCGATTTCGTGCGCCGCTATCTGGCGCTGGAACGCATCCGCATCACCGCCGAGGACTTGCAGGACGTCCATCCGCGCAAGGTCGCGTTCATGCCGCGCACGGGCCGCGCGATGGTGAAGAAGCTGCGGCTGCAGGTGCCGGGCGTGACCGAGCGCGAAGCCGCGCTCGCGCGCGAGGCCGACCGCCTGCGCGCCGCACGGCCGCGTCCGCACGTCGAGCTGTTCAGCACGCCGGCGACGCGGCCCGCGCCGGGCCAGCCCGGCGCGAACCCGCTCGCGAAGCAGCCGGGCGCGGCTCAGCCGGCGCGCCCGCGCATCGAGCTGTTCGGCGCGCGCGGCGGTGCGGGGGCGGGCGGCCCGGCCGCCGGAAGCCCGTACGCCGGCGGCCGCTACGCCCAGACGATATCGAAATAGCAGGAGGCATGACCGCAGTGCAGAAGATCAAAGTATTGTGCGTCGACGATTCGGCGCTGATCCGCAGCCTGATGACCGAGATCATCAACAGCCAGCCCGACATGACGGTGTGCGCGACCGCGCCCGATCCGCTCGTCGCGCGCGAGCTCATCAAGCAGCACAACCCCGACGTGCTCACGCTCGACGTCGAAATGCCGCGCATGGACGGGCTCGACTTCCTCGAGAAGCTGATGCGCCTGCGGCCGATGCCGGTCGTGATGGTGTCGTCGCTGACCGAGCGCGGCTCGGAAATCACGCTGCGCGCGCTCGAACTCGGTGCGGTCGATTTCGTGACGAAGCCGCGCGTCGGGATTCGCGACGGGATGCTCGACTACGCGGAAAAGCTCGCCGACAAGATCCGCGCGGCGTCGCGTGCGCGCGTGCGCCAGGCGCCGCAGCCGCAGGCCGTCGCGCGCGCGGCGGACAGCCACGCGGCCGCGCCGATGATCAACAACCCGCTCGTCAGTACCGAGAAGCTGATCATCATCGGCGCATCGACGGGCGGCACCGAGGCGATCCGCGAAGTGCTGACGCCGCTGCCGCCGGATGCGCCGGCCGTGCTGATCGCGCAGCACATGCCGCCGGGCTTCACGAAATCGTTCGCGCAGCGGCTGAACGGCCTGTGCCGGATCGCGGTGAAGGAAGCCGAGCACGGCGAGCGCGTGCTGCCGGGCCATGCGTATATCGCGCCGGGCCATGCGCACCTGTTGCTCGCGAGGAGCGGGGCGAACTATATTGCGCAACTGTCGGACGAGCCGCCGGTCAACCGGCACCGCCCGTCGGTCGACGTGCTGTTCCGCTCGGCGGCGACGCACGCGGGCAAGAACGCGATCGGGGTGATCCTGACCGGGATGGGCCGCGACGGCGCGGCCGGCCTGCTGGAAATGAAACGCGCGGGCGCCCACACGTTCGCGCAGGACGAAGCAAGCTGCATCGTGTTCGGGATGCCGCGCGAGGCGATCGCGCTCGGCGGCGCGGACGAGATCGCGCCGCTCGCCGACATGAGCCGCCGCGTGATGGCGCGCCTGGCGACGATGGGCGACCGCGTGCAGCGCGTTTGAATGGAATGTCACGGGGCGCGTGCCACGATACGCGTCCCGACGGGAAACGAATCTGGAAAGGAACGACGATGGACAAGAGCATGAAAATCCTGGTGGTGGACGATTTCCCGACGATGCGCCGGATCGTCCGCAACCTGCTCAAGGAACTGGGCTACTCGAACGTCGACGAGGCCGAGGACGGCCTCGCCGGCCTCGCGCGGCTGCGCGGCGGCGGCTACGACTTCGTGATCTCGGACTGGAACATGCCGAACCTCGACGGCCTCGCGATGCTGAAGGAGATCCGCGCGGACGCGACGCTCACGCACCTGCCGGTGCTGATGGTCACGGCCGAGTCGAAGAAGGAGAACATCATCGCGGCGGCGCAGGCCGGCGCGAGCGGCTACGTCGTGAAACCGTTTACGGCCGCGACGCTCGACGAGAAGCTGAACAAGATCATCGACAAGATGGCGAAGGCCGGGAGCTGACGTGAACGAGCCGATCCATGCCGCGCTGACGGGCGCCGGGTTCAGCGCCGACGGCCAGGCCGAAGGTGCCGATTTCGCGAGCGACCGCATCCTCGCGCGCATCGGCCATGTCACTCGCACGCTGCGCGATTCGATGCGCGAGCTCGGGCTCGACAAGCATGTCGAGCGGGCGGCCGAAGCCGTGCCGGATGCGCGCGACCGGCTGCGCTACGTCGCGACGATGACCGAGCAGGCGGCCGAGCGCGTGCTGAATGCGATCGAGGTGGCCAAGCCGATGCAGGCGCGCCTCCAGAACGAAGCCGAAGCGCTCGACGCGCGCTGGGCGCAGTGGTACGCGGCGCCGATCGAGCACGCGGAAGTGCGCGAGCTGATGGACGATACGCGCACGTTCCTGCGCACGCTGCCCGAATCGACGTCGGCGACCAGCGCGCAACTGCTCGAGATCATGCTCGCGCAGGATTTCCAGGACCTGACCGGGCAGGTGATCAAGAAGATCATGGACATGGTCTACCTGATCGAGCAGCAGCTCCTCACGGTGCTGGTCGAGAACATCGCGCCCGAGCGGCGCGAGCAGTTCGCGGCCACCGCGGCCGCGCTCGCCGCCGAGCAGATGAGCTCGACCGGCAGCCCCGAGTCGCTGCTGAACGGCCCGCAGATCGCACCGGAAGGCAAATCCGACGTGGTCCAGGACCAGGGGCAGGTCGACGACCTGCTCGCCAGCCTGGGCTTCTGACGATCCCGCGGGCGCGGCGCGACGTCCGGCGACGCCGCGCCTGCGTGCCCGCCCGGCCCCGGGCGAATCCTCATACGCGCCGTTGACACTTCGTTACACTCCGCAGGCATACTACGCTTCAAGCTGTATCAGAATCACCGTTCGTCGGTTCGTCTGACATGACGCGACGGCGTCGCGGTTCGCACCGCGCTCGCCGTCGACAACGAGGCAATTCCCTGGGGGGGAAAGTGAAGCTGAAACGCTTGGGCTGGGCCGTCGCGCGCGCGACGGCTGCAATGGGTGTGCTGTGGAGCGTCCACGCACATGCGGAACTGGGCGGCGCGCCGATGTCGCCGCCCGCGGACGATCAGGCCGCAAGCGTGCGCGCATTGCAGCGCGCGATGCGCGCGGCCGACGGCTCGTCGGCGGGCGCGCCCGCCTACACGGTGCGCGAGCTTTCGCTGGCGTCAGGCACCGTGATCCATGAATACACGTCGGCCGCCGGCAGCGTGTTCGGCCTTGCGTGGCGCGGCCCGTCGATGCCCGATCTCGGGCAGGTGTTCGGCAGCTATTTCCCGCAGTACACCGCCGGCGTGCAGGCGGCGCACAAGGCGCGCGGCTGGCGCGCGCCGGTGTCCGTCGACACGAGCGGCCTCGTGATCCGGACGGGCGGCCACATGGGCGCCTTCTCGGGCCAGGCCTGGCTGCCGGCGGCGCTGCCTGCCGGCGTGGCCGGCACCGACATCCAGTGACAGCGGGAGAGCGATCTTGAGAATTTCTCATACATTCAAGCGCTGGCTCCGCGTGCTGGGCCTCGCGGCGGCGACGGCCGTCCTCGTGACGGCATGCGGTGGCGGCGACGGCGGCGGCTCCCCGCCACCGCCCGCGCCCACCGCGTCAAACACCGCGGTCATCACCGTCGGCCGGGGCGTGGCGAACGTGATCAACATCCCGACCATCAGCGTGAAGGTCTGCGCGCCGGGCACGTCGAACTGCCAGGTGGTCAACAACGTGCTCGTCGATACCGCGTCCTACGGGCTGCGGCTCGTCAGCGACGCGGTGCCGGGTGTGCTGGGCGGCCTGCCCGTGACGACCGTGAACGGCGCGCCGCTCGCCGAGTGCGGCAAGTTCGTGTCGAGCTATACGTGGGGTTCGGTGCGCACGGTCGACCTGAAGATCGGCGGCGAAACGGCCAGCGCGCTGCCGGTGCAGGTTCTCGGCGACCTCGGTGCCACCAACGTCCCGACCTCGTGCACCAACAACGGCACGGCCGCCAACTCGGCGAACGCGCTCGGCGCGAACGGGATTCTCGGCATCGGGCCGGCGCCGGTCGACTGCGGCACGACCTGCGCGACGTCGACGTCGTCGAGCAACAACTACTACGCGTGCCCGAACGGCAATGCGAGCTGCAACGTGACGCTCGTGCCGGTGGCGCAGCAGGTGGCCAACCCGGTTCATCGTTTCGCGAGCGACAACAATGGCGTGATCGTGCAGATGTCGGGCATCTCGGCCAACGGCCAGGCGAGCGCGACGGGGCTGCTGACGTTCGGCATCGGCACGCAGGCCAACAATGCATTGGGCGCGTCGAACGTGCTGCCGTCCACGACGACGGGCGACGTCACCGCGTCGTTCCTCGGCCGCACGTTGTCGCCGGCGGCCGGTGGCGGCGCGTTCTTCGATACGGGCTCGAACGCGTATTTCTTCGACGACTCGCAGACGATTTGCACGCGCAATTCATCGTTTTACTGTCCGTCGGGGACCGTGAACTATTCGGCGACGCTCACGGGCCAGAACGGTGCGCAGGCGACGGTGACGATGCCGGTCGCGAACGCCGATTCGCTGTTCTCGAACCCGTCGACGTACGCGTTCAACGACATCGGGGGGCCTTTCGGTAAAACGCCGGTCTCGAACCCGGCGCCATGGCTCGACATCGGCATGCCGCACTTCTACGGCAAGACGATCTACTTCGGGATGGACCTGCGCGGCAGCGGCGGCGCCGCGCCCTACGTCGCATTCTGAGCCGCGGCGGGCGAAGCGCATGACAAAGGGGGCGAGAGATCGCCCCCTTTTTCATTGATCCGGCTTTCGATTTTTTCGATTATCGGATGCGGCCAGGATTTATCTGCGTGTGATTAATTAAAAATAACGCTCGTGCGAAAGTGCCGGCGCCCGGCAGCTGTCCGCCGTCCCCGAAAAAATCGGAATAATCCGAAAAATCCTACCTATACTCGTCGCGTGACTCCGGAGGTGTTGATAACAACAGGGGGTGAACGAAATGAACTTCACGGATGCCATTCGTTCAGCGGTTGATCAATATCCAGGATTCGAGGGCCGTGTGCACCGTGCGCGCCGTGCGCAAAGCCCGCTGATCGCCTTCATTACGCACGTCGGCCCGACGGCGCCGCTCACGCAGCGGCGCGCGCACCGCGCCGACCATCCCGGCCGCTTCGGCCCCGATCCGCTCGTCGCCGGCTGACCGGCGCGGGCCCGGCGCGCCCGTCCGCGCGCCGCCGGCCGTCCGCGCGCCGTCGTCCGCCCGATTCCCCGAAATACCCCCCTTTCCCGGCTTTGCTCGACCGATCGGCGTTTGACGCCTCCATGAATAATCGGTGTCACTGGAAAGCGGCATTCCGCCGTACCCGACTGGAGGCCCCGTGGCAGACGAGAGCGATCTCGACAAGACCGAAGCCGCCACTCCCAGGCGCCGCGAGAAGGCGCGCGAGGAGGGGCAGGTCGCGCGTTCGCGCGAACTGGCTTCGTTCGCGCTGCTCGCGGCCGGGTTCTACGGCGCCTGGCTGCTCGCGGGCCCGTCGGGCGGGCATCTGCAGGCGATGCTGCGCGGCGCGTTCAGGTTCGATCGCGCGACCGCGTTCGACACGAACCGGATGCTGTCGGCGGCCGGCAGCGCGAGCCTCGAAGGCTTCGCCGCGCTGCTGCCGCTGCTCGCGCTCACCGGCGTCGCCGCGCTGCTCGCGCCGATGGCGCTCGGCGGCTGGCTGATCTCGCAGAAGACGTTCGAGCTGAAGTTCGACCGCCTGAACCCGATCTCGGGCCTTGGCCGGATCTTCTCGATCCAGGGGCCGATCCAGCTCGGGATGTCGCTCGCGAAGACGCTGGTCGTCGGCGGTATCGGCGGCGTCGCGATCTGGCGCAGCAAGGACGAGCTGCTCGGCCTCGCGACGCAGCCGCTCGGCGTGGCGCTGCCCGATGCGCTGCACCTGGTCGCCGTGTGCTGCGGCACGACGGTCGCCGGGATGCTGGTGGTCGCCGCGCTCGACGTGCCTTACCAACTCTGGCAGTACAACAAGAAGTTGCGCATGACGAAGGAAGAAGTGAAGCGCGAGCATCGCGAGAACGAAGGCGATCCGCACGTGAAGGGGCGGATCCGCCAGCAGCAGCGCGCGATCGCGCGGCGCCGGATGATGGCGGCCGTGCCGAAGGCCGACGTGGTCGTGACGAACCCGACGCACTTCGCGGTCGCGCTGCAGTATACGGACGGCGAGATGCGCGCGCCGAAGGTCGTCGCGAAGGGCGTGAACCTCGTCGCCGCGCGCATCCGCGAACTCGCGGCCGAACACAACGTGCCGCTGCTCGAAGCGCCGCCGCTCGCGCGCGCGCTGTATCACAACGTCGAACTCGAACGCGAGATTCCCGGCTCGCTGTACTCGGCCGTCGCCGAAGTGCTCGCGTGGGTCTACCAGCTCAAGCGCTTCCGTTCGGAAGGCGGGGCGTTCCCGGCGGCGCCGGTCGACCTGGACGTGCCGGCCGACCTCGACAAGGGCGCGTCGGTTTCCGCCGACGACGAACGCGAGGAAGCCGAAGACACGCTCGGTAACGGAGGCGCGGCATGAGCACCCCGACCGGCCTGTTCTCGAAGCGCCAGAATCCGTTCGCGGGCACCAACCTGCGCGCGCTCGCGGGCCCGATCCTCATCTGCATGATTTTGGGGATGATGATCCTGCCGCTGCCGCCGATGCTGCTGGATCTGCTGTTCACCTTCAACATCGCGCTGTCGGTGATGGTGCTGCTCGTCAGCATGTACACGATGAAGCCGCTCGACTTCGCGGCGTTCCCGAGCGTGCTGCTGTTCTCGACGCTGCTGCGCCTGTCGCTGAACGTCGCGTCGACGCGCGTCGTGCTGCTCGAGGGCCACACCGGGCCGGACGCGGCCGGCCAGGTGATCGAGGCGTTCGGCCACTTCCTCGTCGGCGGCAACTTCGCGGTCGGCATCGTCGTGTTCGTGATCCTGATGATCATCAACTTCATGGTGATCACGAAGGGCGCGGGGCGGATCGCCGAAGTGTCCGCGCGCTTCACGCTCGACGCGATGCCCGGCAAGCAGATGGCGATCGACGCCGACCTGAACGCGGGTCTCATCAACGAAGAGCAGGCGCGCAAGCGCCGCCTGGCGGTCTCGCAGGAAGCCGAGTTCTACGGGTCGATGGACGGCGCGTCGAAGTTCGTGCGCGGCGACGCGATCGCCGGCCTGATCATCATGGCGATCAACGTGATCGGCGGGCTGATCGTCGGGATGGTCCAGCACGACATGACGTTCGCCGCGGCCGGCACGAACTACACGCTGCTGACGATCGGCGACGGCCTCGTCGCGCAGATCCCCTCGCTCGTGATCTCGACCGCGGCCGGCGTGATCGTGTCGCGCGTCGCGACCGACGAGGACATCGGCACGCAGATCACCGGCCAGCTGTTCACGAACCCGCGCGTGCTGACCATCACCGGCGCGATCATCGTGCTGATGGGGCTGATCCCGGGCATGCCGCACTTCGCGTTCCTCGCGCTCGGCGGCGGCGCGATCTGGCTGGCCCGCACGCAGACGAAGCGCGCGGCGGCCCGCAAGGCGGCCGGCGACCTGACCGACATCGCGCCGCCCGCCGTGCTGCCGTCCGACAGCCACGAGGCGACCTGGGACGACGTGCAGCTGATCGACCCGCTCGGCCTCGAAGTCGGCTACCGGCTGATCCCGCTCGTCGACAAGAACAGCGACGGCGAACTGCTCAAGCGCATCAAGAGCATCCGCAAGAAATTCGCGCAGGAAATCGGCTTCCTGCCGCCCGTGATCCATATCCGCGACAACCTCGAACTGCGGCCGAACGCCTACCGGATCGCGCTGAAGGGCGTCGAGATCGGCGTCGGCGAAGTGTTCCCGGGCCAGTGGCTCGCGATCAACCCCGGCCAGGTGACGGCCGCGTTGCCGGGCGCCGTCACGCAGGATCCCGCGTTCGGGCTGCCGGCCGTGTGGATCGATGTCGCGATGCGCGAGCAGGCGCAGGTGTACGGCTACACGGTGGTCGACGCGAGCACGGTCGTCGCGACGCACCTGAACCATCTGGTCGTCCAGCACGCGGCCGAGCTGCTCGGCCGCCAGGAAGTGCAGGCGCTCGTCGAGCGCACCGGCAAGGACGCGCCGTCGCTCGTCGAGGACCTCGTGCCGAAGACGATCTCGCTGACGACGCTGCAGAAGGTGCTGCAGAACCTGCTCGAGGAAGGCGTGCCGATCCGCGACATGCGCACGATCCTCGAGGCCGTGTCCGAGCACGCGGGCCGCGGCGACGCGTTCGAGATCACGGCCGCGGTGCGGCTCGCGCTCGGCCGCGCGATCACGCAGCAGTGGTATCCGGGCGCGGGCGAGATGCAGGTGATGGGCCTCGACTCGAATCTCGAGCGCGTGCTGTCGCAGGCGCTCGCCACCGGCGCGAACCCGGGCCTCGAACCCGGCCTCGCGCACAACCTTCTGACCGGTACGCAGCAGGCGATGCTGCGTCAACAGAATCTCGGGCTGCCGCCCGTGCTGCTCGTGCAGCACGCGCTGCGCGCGATGCTCGCGCGCTTCCTGCGCCGCAGCCTGCCGCAATTGAAAGTGCTGTCGTACGCCGAAGTGCCGGACACACGCACGATCAAAGTCGTTAACGTCATCGGGGGTTCCGCTTGAACATTCGCAAATTCACCGGCGCAACGAGCCGCGACGCACTTCGTCTCGTGCGCGAGGCGCTCGGCGCCGACGCGGTCGTGCTGTCGAACCGCACGCTCGATGACGGCAGCGTGGAAATCGTCGCCCTCGCCGACGCCGAACTGTCGGCGATCACGCCGCCGGGCGCGGCCGACGCCGTCGCGCTGCCCGGCGCGGCGCTCCGGGCCGGCGCGCCGGCGCCCGCGGGCACGGCGCCGCGGGCGGCCGTCAATCCGTATGCGGCAGGCGAAGGCGGGTTGCCGGACGTGTTCTCGTCGGTGTTCGGCGCAAGCGCCGAGACGACCGACGCGCCTGCGGCGCCGGTGGCGGGCTCTGCCGCCGCCGCTGCGCCCGCCGCGGGATCGTTCGCCGCACGCGTGCCTGCCGCGGGATCGCCCGCCGCAGGATGGCCTGCCCCGGGATCGCCCGCCGCCCCTTCCGAACCCGCGCCGTGGCTGGTCGAGCACGCGAAGCGCCTGACGCAGCAGCGCGATGCGCTGATGGCGCGCGCGCAGGCGACGCCGGCGCAGGAAGTTGCGCCGCGCGCCGCGCACGAAGCGACGCCGCCCGGCTGGGCGCGCGACATCGTGCGCAACGTCGCGCGCCGCGTGCCGGCGGACGACGTTGCGCCGCGCCGCGGCGCCGACGCGCCCGCGCCGAAGGCGGCGGACCGCGCGCGCATGCCTGAAGACACCGCCGCCGCGGTGGCCGATGCGGTGAAGTCGCGCCTCGAGCGGATCGTCAACGATACGGTGATGCAGGAGCTCGGCGAGCTGCGCGGGATGATGGAAGAGCAGTTCGACAGCCTGATGTGGCACGACCGCCAGCGCCGCAGCGCCGTGCATGGCGCGCTGACGAAGCACCTGTTCGCGGCCGGTTTCTCCGCGCAGCTCGTGAGGATGCTGGTCGACAACATGCCGTCCGGCGACGGCGCGCAGAGCTTCGAACAGGCGGCCGAATGGGCGCAGTCGGTGCTCGCGGCGAACCTGCCGGTGCTCGACAGCGAGGACGCGCTGATGGAGCGCGGCGGCGTGTTCGCGCTGATGGGGCCGACGGGCGTCGGCAAGACGACCACCACCGCGAAGCTGGCCGCGCGCTGCGTGATGCGCTTCGGCGCGAGCAAGGTCGCGCTGCTGACCACCGACAGCTACCGGATCGGCGGCCACGAACAGCTGCGCATCTTCGGCAAGATCCTCGGCGTGCCCGTGCACGCGGTGAAGGATGCGGGCGATCTCGCGCTCGCGCTGTCCGAGCTGCGCAACAAGCACATCGTGCTGATCGACACGATCGGCATGAGCCAGCGCGACCGCGCGGTATCCGACCAGATCGCGATGCTGCACGGCGCGAACGCGCCGGTGCAGCGCCTGCTGCTGCTCAACGCGACGAGCCACGGCGACACGCTCAACGAAGTCGTGCAGGCGTACCGCAGCGCGGGCGAGCATCCGGACCTCGCCGGCTGCATCCTCACGAAGCTCGACGAGGCGACCCACCTCGGCGGCGTGCTCGACACGGTGATCCGCTACAAGCTGCCGATCCACTACGTGTCGACCGGCCAGAAGGTGCCGGAGAACCTGTACGTCGCGTCGACCCGATTCCTGCTGAAGAGCGCGTTCTGTGTGCCGCGCGACGGCTCGCCCTTCGTGCCGCAAGACGAGGACATGCCGACGCTGCTTTCCGCACTGACCGCACGTTCCACCGCCGAGCTGCACGAGGTGCGATTTGGATAAGCGAATCATCGACCAGGCCGAAGGGCTGCGGCGCCTGCTGGCCGGGCGCGCGTCGCGCATCGTCGCGGTGACGGGCGGGCCGGCGGGTGTCGGCTGCACGTCCACCGTCGTGAACCTCGCGGCGGCGCTCGCGTCGCTCGGCAAGGACGTGCTCGTCGTCGACGAGCGCGCCGACGTGCATTCGGCCAGCGCGACGCTTGCCGGCGCGTGGCTGCGCGACGGCGAGCGCACGCGGGTCGCGGCCGGCTTCGGCCTGTGCGCCGCCGCGCGGCTCGCGCGCGCCGGCTACACCGACGCGCAGCTCAGCGATTTCATCGACGGGCCGGCCGACATCGTCCTCGTCGACGCGCAGCTCGGCGCCGACGGCGCATTCTCGGCGCTCGCCCGCGAAGCGCACGACGTGCTGGTCGTGACGCGGGTCGCCGCGCAGGCGATCACCGAGGCATACGCGTGCATGAAGCGGCTGCATTTCGCGCATGCGTTCGCGCAGTTCCGCGTGCTGGCCAATCACGTCGGCAGCCACGCGGACGCGAAGGTCGCGTTCGACAACCTCGCGGGCGTCGCGAGCCGCTACCTGACGGTGTCGATCGCCGACGCGGGCTGCGTGAGCGCCGATCCGCTCGTCGAGCATGCACGCGAGCTGACGCGCGCCGCGGTCGACGCGTTCCCGTCGTCGGCTGCCGCGCGCGACTACCGGCAGATTGCCGCCGACCTGCTGTACTGGCCGATGCGCCCGCGTTCGGGTGCGGGCCGCGCCGTGCACGCGGGCGGCAAGCCGTCGTATGAGGCGGGCGCGGCACACGCCGCGTGAGCGCCACCGGAAGGAGAGAGCCATGATGTACAACGCTCAAGGAAAGATGTCCCAGGCCGACGTGCTCGCGCAATATGCGCCGCTCGTGCGTCGCCTCGGGCTGCAGCTCGTCGCGAAGATGCCGGCGAGCGTCGACCTCGACGACCTGATCCAGGCCGGCATGATCGGCCTGATGGACGCGGCCGGCCGCTACAAGGAGGACCAGGGCGCGCAGTTCGAGACCTACGCGACGCAGCGCATCCGCGGCGCGATGCTCGACGAGCTGCGCAGCAACGACTGGCTGCCGCGCAGCCTGCGCAAGACGTCGCGCGAGGTCGAGCACGCGGTGCACCAGGTCGAGCAGCATCTCGGCCGCTCGGCGAGCGAGACCGAGATCGCGCAGCACCTGAACATGCCGCTCGACGAATACCAGGGCATGCTGCAGGACCTGCACGGCAGCCAGCTGATCTATTACGAGGATTTCGACCGCGCGGCCGACGACGAGCCGTTCCTCGACCGCTACCGCGTCGACCACGCGGATCCGCTGTCGGCGCTGCTCGACGAGCACCTGCGCGAAGCGCTCGTCGAGGCGATCGAGCGGCTGCCGGAGCGCGAGAAGCTGCTGATGTCGCTGTACTACGAACGGGGTCTGAATCTGCGCGAGATCGGCGCGGTGCTCGAAGTGAGCGAATCGCGCGTATGCCAGCTGCACAGCCAGGCCGTCGCGCGCCTGCGCGCGCGGCTGCGCGAACAGGCGTGGGTCGGCGCGGAATCCTGACCCTTTGCCGTTCCTGACGGCCGCGCGCATCGGCGCGGCGCGTTTGGCACCCGTGTGCGCATTCTGCGCGCCGATTTGCTACAATCCCCTCCGTTTTCCGAGGAGCGTTGCGACGGACCATCCTGCGTCCGCCAGGCTCGGAAGGCTTCACCAAGCAGCCGTGCGGCAAAACCGCATCGGCCCCGCTTCCTGAACGGCGCTCACGTCACCAATCTAGAAACTTTTTAGAAAGGAGGGCGTGATGAACGCCATTATCGATTCCAAAGCTTCCAACGATTTCGTCGTCGCCGACATGGCGCTGGCCGGCTGGGGCCGCAAGGAACTGAACATCGCCGAGACCGAAATGCCGGGCCTCGTGCAGATCCGCGACGAATACAAGGCGCAGCAGCCGCTGAAGGGCGCGCGCATCGCCGGTTCGCTGCACATGACGATCCAGACCGGCGTGCTGATCGAGACGCTGAAGGCGCTCGGCGCGGACGTCCGCTGGGCGTCGTGCAACATCTTCTCGACGCAGGACCACGCGGCTGCCGCGATCGTCGAAGCCGGCACGCCGGTGTTCGCGTTCAAGGGCGAATCGCTCGACGAATACTGGGAGTTCTCGCACCGCATCTTCGAATGGCCGAACGGCGAATTCGCGAACATGATCCTGGACGACGGCGGCGACGCAACGCTGCTGCTGATCCTCGGCGCGAAGGCCGAGAAGGACCGTTCCGTGATCGCGAAGCCGACCAACGAGGAAGAAGTCGCGCTGTACAAGTCGATCGCGAAGCACCTCGACGCGGACCCGACCTGGTACTCGACGCGCCTCGCGCACATCAAGGGCGTGACCGAGGAAACCACGACCGGCGTGCACCGCCTGTACCAGATGGAAAAGGACGGCCGCCTGCCGTTCCCGGCGTTCAACGTGAACGATTCGGTCACGAAGTCGAAGTTCGACAACCTGTACGGCTGCCGTGAATCGCTGGTCGACGGCATCAAGCGCGCGACCGACGTGATGATCGCGGGCAAGGTCGCGGTCGTCGCAGGCTACGGCGACGTGGGCAAGGGTTGCGCGCAGTCGCTGCGCGGCCTGGGCGCGACCGTGTGGGTCACCGAAATCGATCCGATCTGCGCGCTGCAGGCGGCGATGGAAGGCTACCGCGTCGTGACGATGGAATACGCGGCCGACAAGGCCGACATCTTCGTGACGGCCACCGGCAACTATCACGTGATCAACCACGATCACATGAAGGCGATGCGCCACAACGCGATCGTCTGCAACATCGGTCACTTCGACTCGGAAATCGACGTCGCGTCGACCCGCCAGTACCAGTGGGAAAACATCAAGCCGCAGGTCGACCACATCATCTTCCCGGACGGCAAGCGCGTGATCCTGCTGGCGGAAGGCCGCCTCGTGAACCTGGGCTGCGCGACCGGCCACCCGTCGTTCGTGATGTCGAACTCGTTCGCGAACCAGACGCTCGCGCAGATCGAGCTGTTCGTGCGCGGCAACGAGTACGAGAACAAGGTGTACGTGCTGCCGAAGCACCTCGATGAAAAGGTCGCGCGCCTGCACCTCGCGCGCATCGGCGCGAACCTGTCCGTGCTGTCGGACGAACAGGCTTCGTACATCGGCGTGCAGAAGGACGGCCCGTTCAAGCCGAACCACTACCGCTACTGATGCGGCAAGCCGCCGCCCGCCGGCGGCGGGGCGCGCCGCGAAGCGTTTTCGTTTTCGCGTGCGCGTCTCGCAACCGGCGCGGCGGCGCCGCCGTTCCGTCCGAGCGTCCACCGAACCGGAGCACTCCATGAGCGTCATCCTCACCTGGGTCATCAACGCGCTCGCGCTGCTGATCATCACGTACCTCGTGCCGTCGATCCACATCAAGAGCTTCGGCACGGCGCTGATCATCGCGGTCGTGCTCGGCCTGATCAACACGGTGATCCGCCCGGTGCTGATCCTGCTGACGCTGCCCGTCACGATCGTCACGCTCGGGGTGTTCATCCTCGTCGTGAACGCGTTGTGCTTCTGGTTCGCGTCGTCGCTGCTGAAGGGCTTCGAGGTGTCGGGGTTCTGGTCGGCGTTCTTCGGTTCGATCCTGTACAGCATCGTGTCGTGGCTGCTGTCCGCACTGATCTTCGGTCAGCGCGACATCGGCTGAGGCCTGAGCCTGTTCCCACCGAATCATGAAACCGATCGAACTCTCGTTTGAATTCTTCCCGCCGAAGACGGCGGAAGGCGTCGAGAAGCTGCGCGCCACGCGTGCGCAACTGATGCCGCTGAAGCCGAAATTCGTCTCCGTGACGTTCGGCGCCGGCGGCTCGACGCAGCAGGGCACGCTCGATACCGTGCTCGACATGCAGAAGGACGGCCTCGAAGCCGCGCCGCACCTGTCGTGCATCGGCTCGTCGCGCGACAGCCTGCGCGCGATCCTCGACCAGTACCGCTCGTACGGCATCCGGCACATCGTCGCGCTGCGCGGCGACCTGCCGTCCGGGATGGGCGCGGTCGGCGAGCTGCGCTATGCGTCCGAGCTCGTCAGCTTCATCCGCGCCGAGCATGGCGACTGGTTCCACATCGAGGTCGCCGGCTACCCGGAGTACCACCCGCAATCGCGCTCGCCGAAGGCCGATCTCGAGAATTTCGCGCGCAAGGTGAAAGCCGGCGCGAATTCGGCGATCACGCAGTACTTCTTCAACGCCGACGCGTATTTCCGCTTCGTCGACGATGCGCGCAAGCTGGGCGTGGACGTGCCGATCGTGCCGGGCATCATGCCGATCACGAACTTCTCGCAGCTGATGCGCTTCTCCGAGATGTGCGGCGCCGAAGTGCCGCGCTGGGTGGCGCGCCGGCTCGAGAGTTTCGGCGACGATCGCGAGTCGATCCGCGCGTTCGGCGCGGACGTCGTCACGGGCCTGTGCCAGCGTCTGGTCGACGCGGGCGTGCCCGGGCTGCATTTCTATACGCTGAACACGGCGGCCGCGACGCGGACGATCTGCGAACGGCTCGACGTGTAAGCGCCGCGCGGCTGCGCAGACTGCGACGAAGCCCTGCCGGCGTTGCCGGCGGGGCTTCGTCGTTTGGGGATACGGGCGACCGGCAGCGGGCGACCGGCAGCGGGCGCCGGGCGACCGGCCACAGCCTACGGGCGGCGGGCTATCGGCGCGCCGCCGCGCGCATCACCCCCGCGCCTGCATCAGCGGCGGGCGGCGGTCGAACCACGGCCGCGCCTGTTCGAGCTGCCGGGCGAGCCTGAGCAGCAGCGCGTCGTCGGTGTGGCGCGCGGCGAACTGCACGCCGATCGGCAGCCCGCGCGCGTTCCAGTAGAGCGGCACCGACATCGCCGGCTGGCCGGTCAGGTTGAACAGCTCGGTGCAGCCGGCCCACGTGAACGCCTTTTCCGACGACTTCGCGAGCATTTCCTTCAGCAGCGGCTTCACCGGCAGCGCGGCGAGCACCTTCATCTGCGCCGATTCGAACGGCGTCGGCTGCAATTCGCCGATCTTCACCGGCGGCCCCGCGAGCGACGCGCACAAAATCGCGTCGTAGCGCGACACGAGGCCGGCGACCTGCACGGTGAGCTGGCGCTGCCATTCGAGCACGTCCGGCAGGCGGGTGCGCGCGAGGCGCCGGCCGACCACGGCCATCGCCCACGTCGCCGCTTCGAATTCGCCGCGCTTCGGCGTGCGGCCGGTCAGCGCGCGTGCGCCGAGCACCATCTCCTCGGCGATCGTCGCCCACAGCGTGAGGAAGGTTTCGGCCGCGCGCGCGTAGTCGATGTGCAGCGTCGCCGGCTCGACGTGGTGGCCGAGCGATTCGAGCAGCGCGGCCGCGTCGTCGAGCGCCGCGCGGGTGTCGTCGGCGAGCGCCGGCGCGAGCATCGGGTCGAGCACGAGGCCGATCCGCAGCGGGCCGGGCGGCGTGTCGAGCTCGCCGAGGAACGTGCCGGGCGCGCCGGCCGGCAAGGTCTGGCCGGTCGTCACGTCGAGCAGCAGCGCGCTGTCGCGCACGCTGCGCGTGACCGCATGCTGGACGACCAGCTCGCCGTTCGACGGCAGGTCGACGAGGACCGGATTGCGGCTCGGCTTCAGGCCGAACAGCCCGCAGCACGACGCCGGAATGCGGATCGAGCCGCCGCCGTCGGACGCATGCGCGAGCGGCACGATGCCGGCCGCGACGGCCGCGGCCGCGCCGCCGCTCGAGCCGCCGGGCGTGTGGTCGAGATTCCACGGATTGCGGCATGCGCCGAACAGTTCGGGTTCCGTGTACGGCATCTGGCCGATTTCCGACGTGTTGGTCTTGCCGAACACGTTGAGGCCGGCCGCGCGGCTGCGCGCGATCACCGGCGAATCGTCGTCAGGCACGAAATACCGGTAGTGCCGGCTGCCCATCGACAGCGGCAGCCCGGCCACCGCCGCGCCGAGATCCTTGACCAGATACGGCACGCCGGCGAACGGGCCGCCGGATTCGCACAGCGCGGCGGCGCGCTCGCGCGCGGTGTCATAATCCTGCAGCACGATCGCGTTGATCGCGCTGTTGACCGCTTCGGCCTGGCCGATCGCGGCGTCGAGCAGTTCGCGCGGGCTCGCCTTGCGTTCGCGTACCAGTGCGGCGAGGCCGATCGCGTCGTGCGCGAGATAGTCCGAGTGCATCGCAGTCACCCCCGTTGTGACGTATGGCGATGGAAGCCGGCGGGGCGGGCGGGCCGCACCGCCGTGCCGCTTACAGTTGTTCGGCGAGGAAGGTCAGCGTGCGGCCGTGCGCGAGCGCTGCTGCGCGCTGGTTGTACGACGCGCGATCCGTGCAGTTGAAGCCGTGCTCGGCGCCCGGATACACGTGGAACGACGCATGGCCGTGGCCGGCGAACGCGGCCTTCACCTGGTCGACGGCCGTGAGCGGGATGCCGTGGTCGTTTTCAGCGTAGTGGAACAGGATCGGCTGCGTGACCTGGCCGGCGAGGTCGAGCGCGTTCTGGATGCCGCCGCCGTAGTAGGCCACGGCCGTGTCGATCTTGCCGGCCGCGGCCGCGCGGTACGCAAGCTGGCCGCCGAAGCAGTAGCCGATCGCGGCGACCTTGCCGTCGGTTTCGGGCCGCGTGCGCAGCAGGTCGGCGGCCGCGCCGATGTCCGCGACCGCGAGGCCCACGTCGGTCTTTTTCATCAGCTCGATGCCCTTGTCGCGATCCGCGCCTTCATAGGTCAGCTCGACGCGCGGCTGCGTGCGCCAGAACACGTCCGGCGCGAGCGCGACGAAGCCGTCCGACGCGTACTGGTCGGCGACCGCGCGGATGTGCGAGTTCACGCCGAAGATCTCCTGGATGATGATGACGGCAGGGCCGGTGCCGCGCCTGGGCAGCGCGAGATAGCCGCCGAAGCTGTCGTTACCGGTCGGGATGTCGATCCATTGGGCAGTCACGTCGTACTCCTGGCAAGCGAGGCCGCGCCGCGCGCGCCTCTCGGAATTGAAAAAAGGGACGGTCTAGTGTGCCACCGATCGGCGAGAAGCGGTGGCCGTGCGCGCCGTTCGCTTCTCGCGCAGCGATCGTTTCGATCTCGATTATTCATTTTTCGGTGGTGCGGCGCTTCGGTAGAGTCGAACGCATCGACCCATTACAACGCGCTTTCGCGCGCCACCGAAGGATCCGCTCATGTCAGCCCGCTCCCTGTCCACGCCCTTTTCCGAACGCTTCGGCCTGCGCCTGCCGCTCGTGCAGGCGCCGATGGTCGGCGCGACCACGGCCGAGATGGTCGCCGCCGCATCGAATGCCGGCGCGCTCGGCAGTCTCGGCGCCGCCGCGTTCGCGCCCGAGCGCCTCGCGGCCGAAGTCGACGCCATCCGCGCGGCGACCGCCCGCCCGTTCGCGGTCAACCTGTTCGTGCTGCCGGACGCGGCGCCCGACGCGGCGACCGTCGCGCGCGCGCTGGCCGCGATCGACCCGCTGAACGCGGCGCTCGGATTGCCGCCGGGCACCGCGCCCGCGCGCTACGCGCCGGATTTCCGTGCGCAACTCGATGCGCTGGTGGCGCTGCGCGTGCCCGTTGCAAGCTTCACGTTCGGCGTGCTCGACGCGGCCGACGTCGCGCGCCTGAAGGCCGCCGGCACCTACGTGATCGGCACGGCGACGCACGTGGCCGAGGGGCTCGCATGGCAGGCGGCCGGCGCCGACGCGTTGTCCGCGCAGGGCGCCGAGGCGGGCGGCCATCGCGGCACGTTCATCGGTTCCGCCGACGACGCGCTGATCGGCACGTTCGCGCTCGTGCCGCAACTGGTCGACGCGACGGGCCTGCCCGTGCTCGCCGCGGGCGGCATCATGGACGGCCGCGGGATCGCGGCCGCGCTTGCGCTCGGCGCACAGGGCGCGCAGCTCGGCACCGCGTTCCTCACCTGTGCGGAAAGCGCGATCGCGGCGGACTGGAAGGCGCGCCTGCTCGCGAGCACCGATACGTCGACGCAGGTCACGCGCGCGATCACCGGCCGCCACGCGCGCGGGCTGCGCAATACGCTGATGGCGCGGCTCGGCGAACGCGTGGCCGACGTCGCGCCGTACCCGGTGCAGAACGCGCTGACGCAGCCGTTGCGCCAGGCCGCCGCGCGCGCGAACGACGGCGACTACCTGTCGCTGTGGGCCGGGCAGGGCGCGCCGCTCGCACGGCGGCGCGGCGATGCGCTGACGACGTCGCAGCTCGTTGCGGCGCTCGATGCCGAATGGCGTGCGGCGGCGCGCTGAGCGCGCGTCCCGCGTCGCGATCCAATGCCTAAAATGATGATTGGGAATGTTGCGCGAGCGCCTTGTAAAAGCCTTTCAATAAGGTGTCAGAACTAGCGGAAACCCTTATCCGGCGGGCGTTGCGGCGAGGCGCGAGGGTGGCCTGATACATGCTTGCATCGGTAGTGTTACCACTACCCCAAAAAAGTCCCACAAATTAATTTGATCACCTACACTTGCGCGCAAGTACGGGCGGGCGGCTGCTAAAAGCGGCGGTCTTCACGTGCTTGAGGCCAAGTGCATGAACGATGCATCCGGCGAATCGTCCAGTGATTGCAAACACAGGGATGGCAGCGGGGCACCGGGCGATGGCGTTTATTGGGACCGAACTGGAGACTTACATGAATATCAAGATGCAAAAGCTGTTGCCGATCACCGCCGCAGCGATGCTGTGCGCTGCAGCTGCAAGCAACGCGTCAGCCGATCAAGTCGTCAAGATCGGCCACGTCGCGCCGTTGACGGGCGGCATTGCACACCTGGGCAAGGACAACGAAAACGGCGCGCGTCTCGCAGTCGAGGAGATCAACGCGAAGGGTCTCACGATCGGCGGCCAGAAGATCACGCTGCAACTCGATGCGCAGGATGACGCGGCCGACCCGCGCCAGGCCACGCAGGTTGCGCAGAAGCTCGTCGACGACAAGGTCGTCGCGGTGGTCGGCCACCTGAACTCGGGCACGTCGATCCCGGCCTCGAAGATCTACAGCGATGCGGGCATCGTGCAGATCTCGCCGTCGGCCACGAACCCGGCCTACACGCAGCAGGGCTTCAAGACCACGTACCGCGTGGTGGCCACCGATGCGCAGCAGGGCCCGGCGCTCGCGAACTACGCGCATTCGAAGGGCATCAAGAGCGTGGCGGTGGTCGACGATTCGACCGCCTACGGCCAGGGCCTCGCGAACGAGTTCGAGAAGAAGGCCAAGGCGCTCGGCCTGAAGGTGATGTCGCACGACGCGACGAACGACAAGGCGGTCGACTTCCGCGCGATTCTGACCAAGATCAAGGGCGAGAACCCGGACGCGATCATGTACGGCGGCATGGACGCCACCGGCGGCCCGTTCGCGAAACAGGCGAAGCAGCTCGGCCTGCGCGCGAAGATCTTCGCCGGCGACGGCGTGTGCACGGAAAAGCTGGCCGACCTGGCCGGCGACGCGACCGACAACGTGGTGTGCTCGGAAGCCGGTGCCTCGCTCGAGAAGATGGCGGGCGGCGCGGCGTTCAAGGCGAAGTACGAGAAGCGCTTCGGCCAGCCGATCCAGATCTACGCACCGTTCACGTATGACGCCGTGTACATCATCGCCGATGCGATGAAGCGCGCGAACTCGACGGATCCGGCGAAGATCCTCGCCGCGATGCCGGCGACGAACTACTCGGGCGTGATCGGCACGACGACCTTCGACTCGAAGGGCGACCTGCAGCACGGCGTGATCTCGCTGTACAACTACAAGAACGGCAAGAAGTCGCTGCTCGACGAAGTGAAGATGTAACGCAACAGGCGGTCAACAGAAGGGGTGAAAACGCGCATGCGGCCACGCATGCGCGTTTTCTTTTGGGCCGGCGCCAGCCGCGCCGTCAGATCTTCAGCCGCGCGAGCACTTTCGGCGCGACGGCCGCGACGAGCGCCGCGCACAGCGCGACGACGGACAGGCCGATCGTCAGGTTCGCGGCCTGCGCGACCGCGCCGATCGCGACCGGACCGAACAGCATGCCGAAATACGCGAGCCCGGCCACGTGCGCGAGCCCTTCGGCCGCGTGGATGCCTTCCACGCGCGCGGCCGCCGCGAACAGCACCGGCATCATGTTCGCGAGGCCGAGGCCCATCAGCGTGAAGCCGGTCAGCACCGCGGCCGGATACGGCAGCAACAGCGCACCGATCATTCCCGCACAGGCGAGCGACGCGCTCGCGAACACGAGCTGCGGCGCGCCGAAGCGGGCGCGCACGGCGTCGCCCGCGAAGCGCGCGATGGCCATCCCGCCGGAGAACGCGGCGTAGGCGGTGCTCGCGAGCGCGGGGCTCGCCGCGACGACGTCGCGCATGTAGACCGTCGCCCAGTCGTACATCGCGCCTTCGGCGATCAGCGCGACGAGCGCGATGCCGCCGAGCATCCACAGGGCGGGCGAGCGCCAGCGGTTGCCGCCGCCGTGCGCGTGTTCGTGGTGCGGCACATGCGGCAGCACCGACGGGCACGCGGCGACGAGCACTGCGGCGCTGACCGCCGCCGCGAGCGCGAGATGCACGGCCGGCGCCATGCCGGCCGACAGCAGCGCGCCGCCGGCGGCCGCGCCCGCCATCCCGCCGATGCTGAACATGCCGTGCAGCGACGACATGATCGGTTTGCCGATCGCGATCTCGACCGCGCTGGCCTCGGCGTTCATCGCGACGTCGAGCGTGGCCATCGAGAAGCCGAACAGCGCGAGCACGGCCAGCAGCATCCAGTAGTCGGGCACGACGAGAATCAGTGCCGCGCAGGCCGACATCACGAGCCCGCCCGCGAGGCACGCGGTGCGCGAGCCGACGCGCGCGATCCAGCGCGCGATGGTCAGCATCGCGGCGATCGAGCCGACGGCGACCGCGAACAGCGCGATCGACAGCAGCCCGGGGCTCAGCGCGAACTTGTCGCGCACGGTCGGCACATGCACGCCCCAGGACGCGAACATCATGCCGGCGACGAAGAACAGCGCCATCGACGCGGTGCGTGCGCGCTGGCGAACGGGGAGCGAAAGGGCGCGGTGCGCGGCGGGCGCGGCCGCGAGGTCGGGGGAGGATTCGGACACGTCAAGCTCTGCAGAGGAAAAATGATCGAACGCCCGAGACGTCGATCGGGATTCGTCCGATTCTATCGAACCGCTTACGATTTCGCTGGCGCGGTGCTTGTCACGAGTAACATCGATCCACCGCGGCGCGCACGATGCGCCGCTTTTCGACCGCAGGAGTCCTCTTGAACATCGATCCCGCTCTCGCCCTGCATCTGCTGCACCGCTGCGCGCTCGGCACGCTCGCCACCCATGCGCGCGATCCGCAGGGCTTCCCGTATCCGACGGTCGTTCCGTTTGCACCCGATGCAAGCCATCGTCCGGTGATCCTCGTGAGCAGCCTCGCGGAGCACACGCGCAACCTGGCCGCCGATCCGCGCGCGGGCTTCCTCGTCGTCGACGCCCCCGGCGGCGACGTGCTGAACGCCGAGCGCGCGACGCTGCTCGGCCGGTTCGTGCCGCTCGGCGACGATCCGCACGTCACCGCGCGCTACTTGCGCTACGAGCCGGACGCCGCACGCTTTCTGGCGCTCGGCGATTTCACGTTCTGGGCGCTCGACATCGAGCGGCTGCGCTACATCGGCGGTTTCGGGCGCATGGGCTGGGTCGACGGCACGGCGCTCGACCCGCGGGCGCCGCTCGCCTTCGACGAGGAACAGGCGTTATGGGACGCGTACGACGCCGCCGACGTGCGTCGCGCCGGGCTCGAATTGCTCGGCGTCGATCGTCACGGCGCCGACTGGCGGCACGACGGCCGGCGGATCCGCACCGCGTTCGACGCGCCGCAGACGGACACCGGCGCGCTGCGCACGCAACTGGTTGCATGCGCGCAACGTGTGGCGTGACGTCGCGGGCGTCGATTGTTTATTCCGTTGACTATACAAGTCGATTTTTCCGATCCTGTCGTCCGATGAAAGCTTCTATTTTTCTGAATGCAGGGTAATTGCGTATGCTGAAAGTCTTAATAGTCGCCAGCTTTTGTCCTAATCTCGCTGTAAGGACATGGAAAATTGAGAAATGGCCGCGACGACGCAAAATGACCCGGCCGAATGGCAATTCAACTCGGGATTTTCATTGAGTCCGCTTCATTCAATTCCGTTTTGTGTTAATCTCTGCCTTCGAAAATCCGAGGCACATATATTTCATGAATGGTGAGCTGGCTGCAGACCGGCGCCATTGGTCAGATAGAAAGGGAAACTATGTCTTCTTACAAGGACCTGCTGGCCCAGCGGGAGAAGCTGGAGAAGCAAATCGAAGAAGCGAAGTCGCGTGAATACGCTGAAGTGCTGAATGACGTGAAGCAGAAAATTGCCGACTACGGCTTTTCGCTCGCCGAACTCGGTCTCAGCCGCGCGAAGGCAGGCAAGGTCGGCCGTCCGCGCGCCGGCGTCGCCGCGAAATACCGCGATCCGGAAACGGGCGCGACGTGGTCGGGCCGCGGCAAGCCGCCGCGCTGGATCGCGGGCAAGAACCGCGAGCAGTTTGCAATCTGAGCGCCTGTTCGACAGCCTCGCGCTGAAAGGCCGCGTGTCCTTGACTGGAGCGCGGCCTTTTGTTTTGGCTGCCGCCGGCGCCCGCCGGCTGTCACGAAAATGTCACGATCGGTGTGAATGGAAATACGACCTGTTCGCATAAGCGATTGATTTAAATAAGAAATTTGGGGTTATCGGAATGGCGTGCAACGCGCCTTGGTAGAATCCGATATCACATCTCGTTATCTCATATTTCATGTCCACGTTTTCCGGCGACGCGCAGAGCGCAGATAAGCACGCGGTTGCACGCAAGAGCACGTTCGTCAGTATTGTGCTGAATGTCGTGCTCGCAACATTTCAGATCGTCGTCGGCGCGATTGCGCATTCGCAAGCATTGATTGCCGACGGGGTGCATTCGATTTCCGATTTGATCTCGGATTTTGTCGTGCTGGTTGCGAATCGGCATAGCGGCGCATCGCCGGACGCCGACCACAATTACGGGCACAGCCGCTACGAGACCGTCGCGTCGCTGTTTCTCGGCGCAATCCTGATTGCAGTCGGCGTCGGCATGCTGTGGCGGGCCGGCGACCGTCTCGTGCATCTCGAGGACATTCCGCCCGTGCATTTCAGTGCGCTGGTCGTCGCGCTGACGGTGCTCGTGTCGAAAGAGGCGCTGTTTCGCTACATGCTGCGCGAAGCACGGCGCGTGCGCTCGGCGATGCTCGTCGCGAATGCATGGCATGCGCGTTCGGATGCGGCCTCGTCGCTCGTCGTCGCGATCGGCATCGTCGGCAGCCTGGCCGGTGTGCGGCTGCTCGATCCGATCGCGGCGGCGATCGTCGGCTTCATGGTCGCGCGCATGGGCTGGACGTTCGGCTATGACGCGTTGCAGGACCTGTCGGATCGCGCACTCGACACCACCGACACGGCCGAGATTCGCGCGCTGCTCGCCGCGACGCCGGGCGTGCGTGACGTGCACGACCTGCGCACGCGCAAGATGGGCGACGCGGCGCTCGTCGACGCGCACATCCTCGTCGATCCGATGATCTCCGTCTCCGAAGGGCATTACATCGCGGAAACCGCACGTGCACGCGTGCTGCGCGACCCGCGCGTGCTCGACGCGCTGATCCACGTCGACCCCGAGAACGATGCGGCGCGCCGTCCGGCACTCGCGCTGCCGCCGCGCGGCGAGATCGCGGCGCGGCTCGAGGCCGCGCTCGCGCAGCGCGGCCTGCGCGCCGACACGGTGAATCTCCACTACCTGAGCACGGGGCTCGAGATCGACGTGACGCTCGCGGCCGATCCGCACGCAAGCGCCGATGCCGACGCGGCGCTTGCCGAGCGGCTCGACGTCGGCGCGCTGGCGCGCCAGTTCGGCGCGCGCCGGATCGGCTTCACGCGGGCGGTGCCGGAGCGTCCATGACGGGGAGCGGTTCGCGCTTAGAGCGGCAACTGCGTGTCGAACTTGATCTCGCGCAGCACGACACTCGTGCGCACTTGCGACACGGCGGGGATCTTGAAGATGCGCTCGTGCAGGAACACGTCGTAGGCCTTGATGTCCGGCGCGACGATCTTGAGGATGTAATCGGCCTCGCCGGTCGTGCTGTAGCACTCGGTGACTTCCGGGCAGGTCGCGATCTCGCGCTCGAACTGCTCGACGCCGCCTTCGTTGTGGCGCGTCAGGTGCACGTGCGCGAGCGCGCACACGTGCAGGCCGAGTTTCTCGCGATCGAGCAGCGCCGTGTAGCGCTGGATCACGCCCGACTGTTCCATGTCCTTGATGCGGCGCCAGCACGGCGTGCTCGACAGGCCGACCTGGTCGGAAATTTCCTGAACGGAACGGCGCGCGTCGAGCTGCAACAGGCGAAGGATTTTTTGCGAAAAGGAATCGAGCGTCACCTGCGCCTCCATGCGGCAGCAACAACATGCTGAATGTTAGAGGGCCGGGAAAGGAAAGGCAATCTGGCGTCGCGTTGCTGAGCGAGATTCGCTAATTTGCTCGTGGATCCGTGGGGTTTTGTCCCGCCCCCGCGTTTTCCGACCGATCGGTGTCCGACACCGCGAGGCCCGCGAGCGCGGCCTGCTGGCGGCGCAGGTCGGCGAGCATGTTGCAGAACAGCGCGCCTTGCTCGATCGCGTCGTCGAGCGCGACGTGCGTGTGCGGATGGTCGTCGAACCAGTGCTTCGGAAAGCGCGGCTTGATCGCCTTGCGGTACGGCAGGCCCGTCATCGCGAACGCGAGCGTCTTGATGTCGAGCGCGGACCACGAGAACGGGCAGCGCCCGGCGAAGCGCATCATGTACCAGAACATGAACGTGAAGTCGAAGCCGGCCGGCATCGCGACGAACACCGGCTTGCCGGGCAGCGCCTCGACCCAGTCGACGTACGCGACGAGCGCCGCCTCGGGCGCCTGCAGGTCGCGGCGGCACGCGGCCCATGCTTCGGGCTCGGTCTTCCACCATGCTTCCTGAACCGGGTGCGCGTGCGCGCCCGGCAGCGTCTCGAGGTTGGCCGAGAAGGTTGCGATCAGCTGCTTGTCCTCGGTATAGGCGGCCGACGCGAAGCTCAGCATCGAGTGCGGGCCGGGAATCGGGCCGTCGGCCTCGACGTCGGTGCTGACGTAGATTTCCGGGATGGCGGTCTGGTTCATCCGAATGCCTTGTCGGACACGAACGGGTTCGTGCGGCGCTCGTCGCCGAACGTCGACACCGGGCCGTGGCCCGGCACGAACGTCACGTCGTCGCCGAGCGGCCACAGCTTCTCCTTGATCGAGCGGACGAGATCCTCGTGATTGCCGCGCGGGAAATCGGTGCGGCCGATCGAGCCGGCGAACAGCACGTCGCCGACGATCGCGACGCGATGCGCGCGGCTGAAGAACACGACGTGGCCCGGCGTGTGGCCCGGGCAGTGATAGACCTCGAGCGTCTCGTCGCCGAACTGCACGGTGTCGCCGTCGTTCAGCCAGTGATCCGGCTCGAAGGTTTCGGCAGCCGGAAAGCCGAAGCGCTCGCTCTGCATCGGCAGCTTCTCGATCCAGAAGCGTTCTTCTTCCTGCGGCCCCTCGATCGGCACGCCGTAGTGCGTCGCGAGCGTCTTCGCGCCCGCGCAGTGATCGATGTGCCCGTGCGTGAGCAGCACCTTCTCGACCTGCACGTTCTGCCGCGCGACTTCCTGCTGGATCCGGTCGAGGTCGCCGCCCGGATCGACGACGGCGGCGCGGCCCGTTTTCTCGCAGACGAGCAGCGAGCAGTTCTGCTGGAACGGCGTGACCGGAATGAGCGTGACTTTCATGGAGGCACCGGCGGGTTGAAAGGTCCGATTGTACCGGGCGAACACGCGGCCGGTCGGCCGCGCCGCGTAGGCCGTGCGATGCGCTCGCGGGCATGCCGATTGTTACGGCCATGGCGAGAATCGATGGTGCGCCGACGGCGGTTTTCGAGACACGTTTTTGAATTCTGTATAATGGCGCGCATCCTGCGTGAAATTTACGCAATCCGCTGGTGTTCGAACCCCGATTGACACGGGGTCATGAGCACCGTCAAGCATCAGCCGCCGGGGAGTCCGGCGGTGTATCCAGCACCGAGCATTCGGTGCTCACGTCTTGTCCGGCCGGGCGCTGCGCGCCCGCCTGCGGCCCTGCTGCCGCGCCGCCGGATGAGGCCTGTGCCGCCGTTCCTGTGCGTCGGTCGTTTCGACGCGCGCGAACGTGAAAGCCATGTTCGATGGCGGCATGTGGGGTCTGGTCAGGCTGTTGGGGACAGGTTGCGCCAGACGTGAAAGCTAATCAGGACGGTTGCGGCATAGACGAAAGCCGCGCCCATGCTAGCCGCCTGCTCGCATCCGAGCGGGGCGTGCACGCATTTGCCGTCCGGGCCGTATAGCAATGTCGTGAAGACGCGGCCCGAACCAGAAGGCGACACGTCGATGAAATTTCGATTTCCGAGCCGATTCGGAACTTTGGCTGTATTTTTCGCGTTGACGGGCTGTGCGGTGCCACCCAGCCAGACCACCGGGAGCGCGAACCAGAAGAACGCGGTCAGGACGACCGCCGCCGCAGGCGCGGACAACAGCGTGCAACTGAATTTCGATTCCGCACTGGCGTCGATGCCGGCCGCCGACAGCAAGGAAGCCAAGGGCGCGTCGCTCGCCGATGCGCAGCCGATCGACGGCGCCGACGTATCCGACTTCCGCCAGACGGGCCGCGCGTCGTGGTACGGGCGCGATTTCCACGGCCGCCGCACCGCGAACGGCGAACGCTTCAACATGAACGCGCTCACCGCCGCGCACCGCACGCTGCCGCTGTCGTCGTACATCAAGGTGACGAATGCGTCGTCCGGCAAGTGGGTCGTCGTGAAGGTCAACGATCGCGGGCCGTTCAAGCGCGGCCGCGTGCTAGACCTGTCGTATGCCGCCGCGAAGATGATCGGCCTCGTGCACGCCGGCACGGGCCGCGTGAAGATCGAAGGGCTGTCGCCGCAGGAAGCGCGCGAGGCACGCGACGAAATGTTCGCGTCGGTCTCGACGAAGTAACGCGACGGCTCCCGCTGCCGCCAGCGGGCCAAACGACAAAGGGCTGCCATCGGCAGCCCTTTGTCGTTTCCGCGGCGCCGCCGCTCAACCGTCCTTCAGCGCGAGCGCACGCGCATACAGCGCGTTGCGCGACGCGCCCGTCAGCGCGGCCGCGAGCTTCGCCGCACTCTTCACCGGCACCTCTTCCAGCAGCAGCCTGAGCAGCGCGTCGTGCGCGGTGTCGTCGGCTTCGCCGCTCGTCGCCGGTGCGCCTTCGACGACCAGCACGAATTCGCCGCGCTGCCGGTTCGCATCGCCGGCGAGCCAGGTCTGTCCTTCGGCCAGGGTGCCCTGGAACAGCTGCTCGTGTAGCTTGGTGAGTTCGCGCGCGATCAGCAGCCGGCGCGCGGGGCCGAATGCATCGGCGAGCGCGGCGACGGTTTCGGCGATCCGGTGGGGTGCCTCGTAGAACACCAGCGCATACGGGTGCGCGGCGAGCGCCTGGAGCGCGGTCGCGCGCTGCCTGGCCTTCGGCGGCAGGAAGCCCGCGAACGTGAACGCGCCGGCCCAGTCGCCGGCCACGCTCAGCGCGGTCACCGCCGCGCTCGCGCCCGGCAGCGGGATCACGGCGAAGCCGGCGGCGCGCACCGCGTCGACGAGCCGCGCGCCGGGGTCCGAGATGCCGGGCGTGCCGGCGTCCGATACGTAGGCCACGCGTTCGCCGCCGCGCAGCAGTTCGATCACGCGCTGCGCGGCTTCGCGTTCGTTGTGCTCGTGCACGGCGACGAGCGGCTTCGACATCCCGTAGCGGGCGAGCAGCTGGCCCGTGTTGCGGGTGTCTTCGGCCGCGATGCGGTCGGCGAGGCCGAGCACGTGCAGCGCGCGCAGCGTGATGTCGGCGGTGTTGCCGATCGGCGTGGCGACCACGTAGAGCGCGGCTTCCGGGTAGTGCTGCGTTTGCGCGAGTTCGAGGAGGGCAGTCATGGCAGGCAATGCGCGCAATCGCGGCGCAAGCGGAACAAGGACGGCATTGTGCCACGCGGCGCCGGCGCGGCCGGGCGACGGGCGCGGTTTGCCGCGTGCGGGCGACAACTTTTCCGGCGCGGCGCGATCCAAGCCGGTCGGCGCGGCGTTCGAGCAGCGGGCACGGCAGTTTCTCGAACGCCGTGGCCTCGTGTTCGTCGCGGCGAACGTGACGATGCGCGGCGGCGAGCTCGATCTCGTGATGCGCGAGGCCGACGGCATGCTCGTGTTCGTCGAGGTGCGCGCGCGGCGCAGCGTCCGGCATGGCGGCGCGGCCGCGAGTGTCGGCTGGCGCAAGCGGCGGCGCCTGGTGGCGGCCGCGCTGCAGTTCTGGGCGCGGCACGGCGCCGGTGCCGCGTGCCGCTTCGACGTCGTCGCGTTCGAGGCCGGGCGGCTCGTATGGCTGCGCGACGCATTTCGTGCCGACGAGGCGTAGCCGCGAGCTGTGACGAGATGTAAAGAGTTCTTGCCGGACCCCCGGAGACCATGCCGGAGTACGGTAAACTCGCCGCACCCACGATGTCGCGCGATGCGTGCCGCGCGCCCAGTTCACCAGGAATCGATGTCAGTCGAACGTATTCAGCAACATTTCCACGACAGCGCCGCGCTTCACGCCGAAGCGGCCGACGCGCTGTCGCTGCCGATCGCAGCCGCGGTCGATGCGATGTTCGCCGCGCTGGCGAACGGCAACAAGATCGTCGCGTGCGGTGACGGCCCGTCGGCCGCTGCCGCGCACTACCTCGCCGTGTCGCTCGTCGGCGGCTTCGAGCGCGAGCGTCCGGGCCTGCCCGCGATCGCGCTGGCCACCGACGCGTCGCAGGGCGGCCTCGCGGGCGCGGTGTCCGCCGAGCAACTGTTCGCCCAGCAGGTGCGCGTACTCGGCCAGACCGGCGACATCCTGCTGGTGCTCGATCCGGGCGGCGCGTCGCCGCGCGTGCTGGCGGCGATCGACGAAGCGCACGAACGCGAGATGACCGTCGTCGCGCTCACCGGCGGCAGCAGCCTTGCGCTGGCGGCCGTGCTGTCCGACACCGATATTCCGATCAGCGTGCCCGCCGTTCGCGCGGCGCGCATCCACGAAGTCCATCTGCTGACCATCCACTGCCTGTGCGACGGCATCGACGCGATGCTGCTGGGTGAGGATTGAACGAAGGAGAGCCGTCGATGAATCAAAGCCGCGTCAAACAGACGCTCGTCAGAACCACGCTGCTCGCCGCGCTGACGGCGGGCCTCGTCGTGTCGCTGCAGGGTTGTGTGCTCGGGATCGTCGGCGCAGCGGCCGGCGGCGGCGCGCTGGTCGCGACCGACCGCCGTACGCTCGGCGCGCAGACGGAGGACCGGGAGATCCAGGTCAAGTCGCTCACGCAGATCAACAACGGGCTGCCCGACCAGTCGCATGTGAACGTCACGGTATTCAACCGCCGCGTACTGCTGACCGGCGAAGTGCCGAACGATGCATCGAAGCAGCGTGCCGAAGAAATCGTGCGCGGCATCAACAACGTGAACGGCATCGTCAACGAGCTGTCGGTCGAGCCGGCGTCGTCGCTGTCGTCGCGCGCGAACGACTCGTACCTCGAAGGGCGCGTGAAGTCCGAGCTGATCGCGACGAAGGGCATCTCGGCGAACTACTACAAGGTGGTCAGCGAACGCGGCAACCTTTACCTGATGGGGCTCGTGACGGTCGACGAGGGCAATCGCGGCGCGGAAGCCGCCAGCCAGGTGCCCGGCGTCGAGAAGGTCGTGAAGGTGTTCCAGTACGTGAAGCCGCAGGACGCGCAGGCGCTGCAGGCGGCGTCGCCCGCGAGCGGCGCGTCCGCGGCGTCGGCTGACGGCGCGACGGTGGGCGCCGTGCCCGACGCGTCGGTGCAGTCCACGCCGCTGCAACCGCCCGCGCCGATCTCGAATTCGTCGAACGTGCACCCGGGCAACCCGAAGGCGGCACCGCAATGAAGCTGAAGCAGTGGATTCAAGGCGCCGCAGCCGCGGCGCTCGTGGCGGGCACGCTGGGCGCCGCGCACGCGGATGTCGGCGACGGCCTGAAGGTGGCGCGCGGCAATGCGTGCATGGGCTGCCACGCGGTCGACCGCAAGCTCGTCGGCCCGTCGTTCAAGGAAATCGCCGCCCGCTACAAGGCCGATCCGCAGGCCGTGGCAAAGCTGTCGAAGAAGGTGAAGGAAGGTGGCTCCGGTGTCTGGGGTGCGATTCCGATGCCGGCGCATCCGCGCATGAGCGACGCCGACGCGCGTTCGGTGGTCGAATGGGTGCTGGCCGGCGCGCCGTCAAAGTAATTTGACACTATTGCCACGCGCGCGAAAGTGTGTGTATGATGTTTGCTTGTTGGGGCGGTAGCTCAGCTGGGAGAGCGTCGCGTTCGCAATGCGAAGGTCGGGAGTTCGATCCTCCTCCGCTCCACCACATTCAAGTCTGGAGACATCCAGCGAAGGCCGGAAAGTCCTTGTTGCACAAGGCTTCCGGCCTTTTTTACGTCCATGACGCCAGGCCGACCGGGAAGAATTATCGCCTGTTCGACGGTGGCGGCCTTTATCTCGAAATTGCTCCCGCCGCTACTTCTGCGGGTGTCTCGACCATATGCGGGCCGGGTTCGCCGGTGTGCGCGATCGTGCTGATTGCGACGAATGGCCTAGCGGGCGCCAGCCTCGCCGAGAAAGGCAACGAGCGTTACCAGCAAGAGCTTCGGGAATTCATGAAATGGCCGATTCGGTAAGCGCACGCGAGCGCCGCAACTGCTGGCTGGTCATGTCGGACCTGTTCGTCGACAACGAAGTCGATTACAAGGCCGTGGCCGAAGCCCTGGTCCGCGACTGTCCGAACATGGACCGCGCCGAGTTGAAGCGCACGTTGTTCGAGGAGGTGGCGCCCGTGCTGGGCACCAACGGACTGACGCCGGCCCCCAGCGTATGGATGGGATTCGATGGCGATGCCGTCATGCGTGACGTCGCCGAGCGGCTGACGCAACAGCACCTGTCGTTCTATCGCCGTGTCACGGGCGGCATTTGGAGCACCATGTGCCGCTTCCTCTTCCGCTCCTGGTGGGCTGAACTCGAGCGCGAGCTCAAGACGCTCGGTAAGGCTTAGCGCTATGCCCACACGGCTTCGTCGGGACGTGCGCGTTCCACGTCGTCAGGCGCCCCGCACAAAGCTCGGCCTTTTCGGATCGTAACTCCATCCCGGCACGAGATACCGCATCGCGACCGCGTCGTCGCGCGCCGTCCCGCCGACCGCCTTGTACAACGCATTGGCGGCCTCGACCTGCGTCATGTCGAGCTCGATCCCGAGCCCCGGCCGTTCCGGCACGGCCACCTTGCCGCCGACGATCGCGAGCGGCTCGCGCGTGAGCCGCGCGTCGCCTTCCTGCCAGATCCAGTGCGTGTCGATCGCGGTGATCGTGCCGGGCGCGGCGGCCGCCGCATGCGTGAACATCGAGAGCGACACGTCGAAGTGGTTGTTCGAGTGCGAGCCCCACGTGAGCCCCCAGTCGCGGCACAGCTGCGCGAGCCGCACCGAGCCCTGCATCGTCCAGAAATGCGGATCGGCGAGCGGGATGTCGACGGCCTGCAGCCGCACCGCGTGATCCATCTGCCGCCAGTCGGTCGCGATCATGTTGGTCGCGGTCGGAATTCCCGTTGCGCGGCGGAATTCGGCCATCACCTCGCGGCCCGAATAGCCGCCTTCCGGCCCGCACGGATCCTCCGCATACGCGAGCAGGTGTCCTTGCCCTCGGCACAGCGCGACGGCCTCGTCGAGCGACCACGCGCCGTTCGGGTCGAGCGTCGCGCGCGCGTCGGGGAAGCGCGCCTTGATCGCGGCGATCGCTGCCATCTCGTCGGCGCCGGCCATCACGCCGCCCTTCAGCTTGAAATCGACGAAGCCGTAGCGCTCGACGGCGGCTTCCGCCTGTTGCGCGATCGCGGCCGGCGTGAGCGCCTCCTCGTTGCGCAGCCGGAACCACGCGCTCGGCGCATGCGTTTCGTCACGATACGGCAGATCGGTGCGCCGTCGGTCGCCGACGTAGAACAGATAAGCGAGCATCGGCACCGCGTCGCGCTGCTGCCCTTCGCCGAGCAGCGCGGCGACGGGCACGTCGAGATGCTGCCCGAGCAGGTCGAGCAGCGCCGCCTCGATCGCGGTGATCACGTTGTCGAGCCGCAGGTTGATCTCGTGCGGCTGGCGCAGCACCGCCGCCTCGCCGGCCGACGTCACCTCGTGCCGGATCGTGCGGCCCGCACCCGGGCCCGCGCCGGACAGCGCCGCGCGCACCGCGTTGAGGGTGGCCTGATAGCGCCCGATCGACTGGCCGACCACGAGATCCGTCATGCGCTCGAGCGCGTGGCGGATGCCTTCGCCGCCCGGCACTTCGCCGACGCCCGCATGTCCGCTGCTGTCGTCGAGGATCACGAGGTTGCGCGTGAAGTATGGCGCGTGCGCGCCGCACAGGTTGAGCAGCATGCTGTCGCGGCCGGCGACGGGAATCACCTGCATGCGGGTCACCAGCGGGGTGTCCGGCGTCGGGCCGGCGCTGCGGGGTTCGGACATTGCTTGGCTCCTGGTCTTGATCGATGCAGATTTTGAATCGTCGCGCTATGCCCGTTCGTGCGCGCCGGCCACGTGCCGCACGAGGAACTCGACGGCGGCGCGCACGCCGGGCAACTGGCCGCGCCGATGCGGCATCAGCAGCGTCGTGGTCACCTGCCCGGCGTGCCACGCGGGCAGCACGCGCGCGAGCGCGCCCGACGCGAGCGCGGCCCCGGCGATCCAGTCGGGCAGGCACGCGATGCCGAGGCCGGCCGTGGCGGCTTGCAGCAGCAGCGTCGATTCGTCAGCATGCAGGCGGGGGCGCGGCGCAATCTCGACGCTGTCGTCGCTGTCGCCCCTGCGGCCAATGCGCCACGGGGCGGATTGCAGGCCCGGATACAGGCCGTCGTGCTGCGCGAGCGCGGCCGGCTCGGCCGGTTCGCCGCACCGCGCGAGATAGGCCGGTGACGCGACGGCGATGATCGGCGCCGTCGCGAGCGGCCGCTGCACGAGCGCGGAATCGGGGAGCGGGGCGAAATGGCTGCGCACCGCGATGTCGAAACCTTCCTGCGCGATGTCGACGAGGCGGTCGCTCGCATGAATCTGCAGCAGCAGTTTCGGGTGCGCGACGGCCAGCGCCGGCAGGCAGGGCGCGAGGATGTGCTGCGCCACCGGCACCGAGCTCGTGATCCGCACGATGCCGGCCGGTTCGGCGGCCTGCCGCAGTACCGCGTCGCGCGCGCTTTCGGCTTCGATCACCGCCGCGCGCGCATGCTCGAAGAATTCGGCACCGACCGGCGTCAGCCGGAAGCTGCGCGACGTGCGGTGCACGAGCCGCGCGCCGAGCGTGTGCTCGAGCTCGGCCACGCGCTTGCTGACCGTCGATTTCGGCAGGTCGAGCCGGCGCGCGGCCGCCGACATGCTGCCTGCGTCGACCGCCTGCACGAAGAGGTAGAGATCGTTCAGATTCACAGTCAGCGTCCACCAGAAGAAACGACGGGTTTCGATTTTAGCGGCTACTGCGGCAGCGTTCGAAATGAGAGCATTCGAACTCGTTCAATCACCCGGATATGTCCGATGTCTCCGATCCTTCTCTACGGTATTCCCGCCGGCTGTTCGTTCGGCTCGATCGTCGCGCTCGAATGGGTCGGCCAGCCGTACCGGCTGTCGCGCATCACGATGCCGGGCCTCGTGACGAGCGACGCGTTTCTCGCGCTGAACGCCGCGGCCGAGACGCCGGCGTTCATCACCGAGGCCGGCAACGTGCTGACCGAGAGCATGGCGATCCTCAACCATATCGGCGCGCAGGCGTCCGGCGCCGGTCTCGCGTTCCGGCAGGGCACGCACGATTTCGACCAGCTGAACCGGATGCTGGCGTGGCTGAACACGACGTTCTTCAACGCATTCGGCGCGCTCTGGTACGTCTACGAGCACGCCGCCGAAGGCACGGAAAAGGAGGTTCTGCAGGCGTACGGCCGCAACCGCGTGATGCGCGCGCACCGTCAGCTCGAGGCGATGCTCGGCGACGGCCCGTGGCTGCTCGGCCGGCAGCGCACGCTGGCCGATGCGTATTTCGCGGGGATCGCCCGCTGGGCCGACTATCACGCGGTGTTCGAGCGCGACGCGTTCCCGCGCATCGCGGAATTGCGCGCGCGGCTCGGCGACGACCCCGGCGTGCAGTTTGCCCACGCGATCGAGGACGAGCGGGCGCTGCCGGCCTCGACGGCGTTCGAAGGGCACGTCGCGCTCGATGCCGCGCTCCCGCTCGCCCGGCTCGCGCCGGCGTCCGCGCCGGCCTGACGGCGGCAGCCGTCACTGCGCGCGCAGCGCGTCGACGATCTTCAGCCGCGCGGCGCGCATCGCCGGCAGGAACCCGCCGACGAGCCCCATCACGAGCGAGAACAGCAGCGTCTTCACGACGATCGCGGGCGTCAGCACGAAGCGGAACGACAGGTCCGCGAAGGTCTGGAAGTTGGTCGTCGAGAACGACGCGAACTGCATCAGCGACGCGCACGCGAGCCCCGCGACGCCGCCGACGAAGCCGAGCAGCAGCGCTTCCAGCAGGAACGCGGCGAGCACGTTCGTGCGCTTGAAGCCGAGCGCGCGCAGCGTGCCGATCTCGGCGACGCGGTTCGCGACCGACGCGTACATCGTGATCATCGCGCCGATCATCGCGGCGATCGAGAAGATCGTCGACAGCGTGATGCCGAGGATGTTGATGAAGGTCGACAGCGCCTTCGACTGGTCGCCGTAGAAGGTCTGCTCGCGTTTCGCCTCGTCGGTCAGCCGCGGGTCGACGTCGATGTCGGCCTTGAAGCGCGCGAACGCAGCCGTCGGCGCTCGGGATGCGCAGCACCATCGACGAATAGCTGGTGCGCCGGAACGACTGCATCAGCTGGTCGACGTCGCCCCAGATCTCCGAATCGAAGCCGCTGCCGCCCGCGTCGAAGATGCCGACGATGGTCCAGTCGCGCTGCGCGAAATGCAGGCGGTCGCCGAGCTGCGTGCCGCTGAAGCCTTTCGCGATCGCGCTGCCGACGATGATTTCCGACGAGCCGGGCGCGAACATGCGGCCGGCCGCGAGCCGCACGCGGGGGCGCAGCCCGATCCCCGCCGGCGACACGCCGCGGATCACGACGTTCGACGGCTTGCCCGACGACGTCTTCACCAGCGAGATCAGCACGACCGCTTCCTTCGACACGAGCGGCCGGCCGTCGGGGCCGAGCGCGACGGCCGGGTGCATCTCGAGCGCATTGGCCTGCTGATGGTCGATCGAGCTCTGGATCTCGGTTTCGGCGCCCTTGCGGATCACTACCGCGTTGTCGGGTTCGCCGGTCGACACGAGCGTTTTCGTGAGCCCCGCGTCGAGCATCTGCACCGTCGCGAACACGAAGATCACGAGCGCCATCCCGCCGGCGGTCAGCGCGGTGGTGAGCCGCCGGGTCCACAGGTTGCGCGCGACGTAGGCGAACGGAATGGCCATCGCGGCGCCTAGCCGATCGCCCGCAGGCCCTCGACCACACGCACGCGCGCCGCCTGCCACGCCGGCACGATCGCGGCCGCGAAGCCGACCGCGACCGAGCACGCGGCCTGCAGCGCGATCGTCTGCGCGGACACGTTGAAGACCGGGAACACGCCGCCGGTCGCCTGCTTGAACAGATGCGCCGCCGGCGGCATCGCGAGCATGCCGAGGCTGCCGCCGATCGCGGCAATCACGACCGATTCGCCGAACACGATCAGCGCGAGGAACCCGGGGCCGAAGCCGAGCGCCTTCAGCGTCGCGTATTCGGCCGTGCGTTCGCGCGCGCTCATCGCCATCGCATTGGCCATCACCGCCATGATGATCAGGATCACCACGTACGACACCAGGCGGATCGCCGCGATGATCTGGTTCGACATCGCGACGAAGCCGAGCTGGAACGCCTGTTCGGTTTCGGTCAGCGTCTCGGCGAGCGAGTTCCTGAACACCGCGTCGACGTTGCGGGAGATCGCGGCGGCATCGTCCGGGGCGGCGATCCCGAACACGTACACGCCGACCTGGTCGGCCTGCCGCGGCGTCGTCTTGCGCACGCGCTCGTTCAGGTATTCCCAGTGAAACACCAGCTGGCGCGTGATCGTCGAATCGTCGCGGCCGTCGAGAATCCCGCGCACGACGAAGTCCCACGTGCCCGGATAGATCGTGCCCTTCAGCGGGATCACGTCGCCGACCTTGAAGCCGAACTGATCGGCGAGCTGGCGCCCGACCAGGCAGCCGCGCCGGTCGCGGTTGTAGTCGGCGCGCTGCTGCTCGGGCACGATGAATTCGGGGTACAGGTCGAGGTAGTTGTCCGACACCGCGAAGCTCGCGAAGAAGTTCTTCGGGTCGCGGTAGATGCCGCCGAACCAGTTCGAGCGGACCACGGCCGTCACGCCTTCGGCGCCGCGGATCCGGTTCTCGTAGCTGACGGGCAGCGGAAACACGAGCGAGATCGCGTTGCGCGTGACGAGCCGCCCGCTGGACGCGGCGGCCGCGCCCGCGTACCACGCGTCGACCACCGTATGCAGCAGCCCGAACGCGAGCACCGCGATCGTGAGCCCGAGCACGGTCAGCAGCGTGCGCAGCCGGTGCCGCAGCGCATTGCGCGCGATCAGCTTCAGCACGTACATCGCATGCGCTCCCGCAGCCGGTCAACCGGCGTGCCCATCGATCAGCTCCCCTTTTTCCAGGTGCACGAGCGAGCGCGCGGCGCCGGCCGCGTGCGCGTCGTGGGTCACCATGATGATCGTCTTGCCGAGCTCGGCGTTCATCCGCTGCAGCATCGCGAGCACGTCGGTGGCCGACGCGCGGTCGAGGTCACCGGTCGGCTCGTCGGCGACGATCAGCACGGGGTCGGTGATCAGTGCGCGCGCGATCGCGACGCGCTGCTGCTGGCCGCCCGACAGCTCGGACGGGTAGTGGCTCGTGCGGTCGCCGAGGTTCACCATGTCGAGCACGAGCTCGACGCGCTCGCGCCGCTCGCGGCGCGACAGGTGCGTGAGCATCAGCGGCAGCTCGACGTTCTCGAACGCGGTGAGCACCGGCATCAGGTTGTAGAACTGGAAGATGAAGCCGACGTTCGCCGCGCGCCATTCGGCCAGTTGCGCCTCCGCGAGTTGCGAGATGTCGAGCCCGCCCACGCGCAGCTCGCCGCCGTCGGGCCGGTCGATGCCGGCCACGAGGTTCAGCAGCGTGCTCTTGCCGGAGCCGGACGGCCCCATCAGCGCGACGAAGTCGCCTTCGCCGATGTCGAGCGTGATGTCGGTCAGCACGGGCACGATCTGGTTGCCGCGCCGGTACGATTTCGCGACGTGGCTGAGCTCGACGAGGGGCGGCGGGGCGTGGTTCACGCGTACGCTACTTCTTCGCGACGGTCACTTTCGCGCCGTCCTTGAGCTTCGTGCCCGGTGCGAGCACGACCGTGTCGCCGGGTTTCACGCCGCGGATCGCGACGAGCTCGCCGATCCGCATGCCGGCGGTCACGGCCGTCGCGTGCACGATGTCGTCCTTCACGACGAACACGACCGGCCGGCCGTCGCGCTCGACCACGGCGCTCGCCTGCACGGCCGTCACGGGCTGCCGGTCCTGCGCCGACACCGGCTTCGACAGGAACGCGATCTTCGCGCTCATGTCGGGCAGCACGCGCTCGTCGCGGTCGACGAAGCGCACCTTCACGAGCACGGTGGCCTTCGAGCGGTCGACGGTCGGCACGATGCGCGACACGCGGCCCGCGAAGCGCATGTCGGGCAGCGCGTCGAGCTGGATCTCGCACGGCTGCTCGGCGCGGATCTTCGCGATGTTCGATTCGGCGACGTCGGCCTCGACCTCGAGCGTGTCCATGTCGGCGATCGTCACGACCGCCCCCTTGCTGTCCGACGCGGACGAGAACGGCGTGATGTTGTCGCCGACGTTCGCGTGCTTCGCGAGCACGATGCCGTCGAACGGCGCGCGGATCACCGTCTGGTCGACCGCGACCTGCGCGGCCTGCGCGTTGGCGTCGGCCGACGCGATCGCGGCCCGGCTGCTGTTGACGGAGGCCCGCGCCTTGTTGACGCGCGCGAGATCGGTGTCGTACTGCGCCGCCGGCACCGCACCCTTCGGCGCGAGGATTTCGGTGCGATGGAACGCGATTTCGGCGTCCTTCAACTCGGCCTGCTGCAGCGCCAGGTTGGCTTGCGCGACCTTGACCTGCGCCAGCGCCTGCCCGAGCGCGGCCGCGACGTCGCGGCTTTCGAGTCGCGCGATGATCTCGTCCTTCTTCACGCGCGTGCCTTCCAGCACGCCGAGCCATTCGACGCGCCCCTGGCCCTTCGACGCGACCGCGGCCTTGCGCTGCGGCACGACGTAGCCGGTCGCATTCAGCTGCGTGTCGTTCTGGTACGGATAGGCGGACGTGACGGTGGTGGTGTCGACGGCCGGCCGGCCGGTCAGCGCGAACCCCGCGCCGATGGCGACGGCGACGACGAGCGCGATGGCCGCATGGCGGCGCCACGGGTGCCGTCGCTGCGCGGCCGCGGTGAGCGGCGGCCGGTCGATTTTCAGTTTGTCCAGATTGTGATCGGGCAATTGGGAGCGCCTCGTGGCGGTCGCGGGCCGGTTTCGGGGAAGGGACGCAAGCCTGGCCAAGTATAGCGTCGTATCGGCGGCCGGCGACGGGCGCTTCTTGCGCGGCGGTGCGGTGCGTCAGGGAAAGCCCGGATGCTGCGGGCGACCTGTCAACTCGCCGCGACGACGGGGCGTTATGCAGCCAGTGCGTCAGCATTCGAAGGCCGTCCCGGCCAGCACGGCTGGCGTTCCGATGCGAATGCCTCGCATCTTTACTTACCGGTACGTTTGATTTTTTCTCCGCCAAAGGAAGAACAATGAAGAAGACGCTCGCTTCGATCATCGCTGCAGCATTCGCGCTCGCATCGGTTTCGGCATTCGCACAGGCTTCGGCGCCGGCTGCCGAAGCGCCGGCCGCCGCATCGGCGCCGATGAAGAAGGATCACAGCAAGCCGAAGCACCAGCTGAAGCACCACGGTTCGAAGAAGGGCCAGGCGAAGGCTGCAGCCGCATCGGCCGCCGGCACGAACGACAAGGGCATGCAAAACTAAGTCGCGCGCTCGAGGCCGGGCTTCCGGCCGCCAATTGCAGACCCGGCAACTCCGGCAACCCCGCATGCTCCGGCATGCGGGGTTTTGTTTTTTTCAGGCCCCGGGCGCGACAGCGCGCATCGCGTCGACCACCGTGCGCATGCGCCGCCAGTGCGAGCCTTCCCAGAACACGCGCCGGCACACGTCGCACGCGGCGAAGCGCCGGTGCCGCTGCCGGACGCCGGCCGGCACGCGCAGGGCCGCGTCTTCGGCGCTCAGCGGATGCAGCGGTGCATTGCAGCGCAGGCACAGCCGGAACGGGTGCATGTGCGGCGCGAGATCGAGCCGCTCGAACAGTTCGCGCAACTGGTCGGCCGGCTGCAGCGCGTGCAGGTAGCAGCCGCGCTCGACCGCGCGCCGCTTGAGCAGCTCGCGGTCGCGGGTCAGCACGATCCGGCCCTCGCGCGCGGCGAGCGCCGCGAGCTCGTCGTCGCGGTAGTGGTTGTCGTAGCAGGTGTCGAAGCCCGCGAGGCGCAGCAGTTGCGCGAGGCCGCCGAGATGGGCGTCGGCGACGAAGCGCCAGTCCGGCGGCGCCGGCGCGCGGGCGCCGTCCGCGGGTTGCGGCGCGCGTTCCGGGTAGACGTCGACGCGGTCGCCGTCCGCGAGCCGCCGGTCGAACGGCGCCGGCGCGCCGTTCACGCACAGCCGGCCGATTTCGGTATGCGGGACGCCGAGCGCCTCGACCATGTGCTTGACGCTCGCCGCGCTGCCGCACGCGCGGGCGAACGCGCGGTCGCGCTGCGCGCGCGGGAGAAAGGCGTTCAGTTCGCCGTGGAAGCGGAAGGTCGCGGTCGCCATGCGCGCAGTATCGCATCGTGCGAGCGGCGGCGCTGCCTGCAGGCTGCACGCGATTGTGTTTAACTCGCGGCTTCACTTGTCGAAGGAGCGTGCGATGGATCTCGGGTTTATCGGGCTGGGCGAAATGGGGCAGGCGATCGCGACGAACCTGCTGAAGGCCGGACACACGGTGCGGGTCTGGAACCGGTCGCGCGAGCGCGCCGAGCCGCTGGCCGCGGTCGGCGCGCAGATCGTCGACACGCCGGCCGACGCGTTTCGCGGCGACGCGGTGTTCTCGATGCTGGCCGACGATGCCGCCGCGCGCGAGGTCTTCGACGATGCGCTGCTCGCGCAGGCGCCGCGCGGCCTGATCCACGTCAACATGGCGACGGTGTCGGTCGCGCTGGCCGAATCGCTCGCGCACGCGCATGCGTCGCGCGGCATCCATTACGTCGCCGCGCCGGTGATGGGACGGCCCGATGTCGCGGCCGCCGCGCGCCTGACGATCATGGCGGGCGGCCCGGCCGAGGCGATCGACCGCGTGCAGCCGCTGTTCGACGCGATCGGCCAGAAGACCTGGCGGTTCGGTTCGCTGCCGCAGCACGCGAACGTCGCGAAGATCGCCGCGAACTTCACGCTCGCGTCGGCGATCGAGACGCTCGGCGAGGCGTCCGCGCTGCTGGGCGCGCATGGCGTCGCGATGCGCGACTTCCTCGACGTGATCACCGGCAGCGTGTTTCCGGGGCCCGTCTACGAGGGTTACGGCTCGATGATCGCCGAGCGGCGCTACGAGCCTGCGCGCTTCAAGGCGCGCCTCGGGCTGAAGGACGTTCGCCTGGCGCTGGAAGCCGGCGACGCCGTGTCGGTGCCGCTGCCGGTGGCGAGCGTCGTGCGCGACAACCTGCTCGACGCGCTTGCGCACGGCGGCGGCGACCAGGATTTCGCGGTGCTCGGCGAAGTCGCACTGCGCCGCGCGGGCCGCTGAAGCGGGCGGGCGGCGCGGGACAAATCCGCGCCGCAGCCGGCATAATCGTCCTTTCGTTTTCCTTCGCGCAGAGGTGGCAATGAGCTTGCATACGTGGTGGCTTTTCGTGGCGACGGTGTTCGTCGTGTCGGCGATTCCGGGCCCGAACATGCTGCTGGTGATGACGCACGGCGCGCGGCATGGCCTGCGGCGCTCGTCGGCGACGATGGCAGGCTGCCTCTCCGCGCTGGTGCTGATGCTGTCGGTGTCGGCGGCGGGCCTCGGGGCCGTGCTCGAGGCGTGGCCGGCGATGTTCAACACGTTGCGCTTCGCGGGCGCGGCCTACCTGATCTACCTCGGCGTGAAGGCGTGGCGCGCACGCGTCGAGGCCGACGCGCCGGGCGCCGACGTCGAAACCGTGCCGCGCCAGGCCGCGCCGGCATCGCGCGGGGTGCTGTTCCGCAACGGTTTCCTGGTCGCGGGCAGCAACCCGAAGGCGATCCTGTTCGCGGCCGCGCTGCTGCCGCAGTTCATCAACGCGGCCGAGCCGACGCTGCCGCAATTCGGCATTCTCGTCGTCACGTTCGCGGTGATCGAGGTGAGCTGGTATCTCGTCTACGCGTCGTTCGGCACGCGCATCGGCGCGACGCTGAAGAGCCAGAGCGTCGCGAAGATCTTCAACCGGCTGACGGGCGGGCTGTTCGTCGGCTTCGGCGCGATGATGGCGCTGGTTCGTCACTGATCCCGGCGGTTGCCGGCTGCTTCGGCCCCACGCCCCGTCCTCGTCCGAGGGCGGGGCGTTCGTCTTTCAGGGGCGTGCGCCGGGCACGGCCGCCGTGCCGGGACGGCGCTCGGCCAGGCGCCCGAACGCGCCGGCGGCGCCGGTGAACGCCAGCGCGACGCCGCACACCGCGCTCCACCCGCGCCACGCCCACGCACTGCCTGCGAGCGCCGCGCCGAGCGCGCCGCCGATGAAGAACAGCCCGACGAACAGCCCGTTCAGGCGGCCGCGTGCGGCCGGGTTCAGCAGGTTGATCGCGCGGCGGCCGATCGTCTGGTCGACGATGACACCCGCGTCGAGCAGCGCCGCGCCGCCGGCCAGCAGCGCGAGCGCGAGGCCGCGATGCGCGTGCGCGTCGAAGCCGAACCAGCCGGCGCCTGCGACGCCGATCGCGACGAGCGCCGTCAGCATCGAGAAGTGCGCGAGCCGCAGCGCGGCGGCGCCGTGGCCGCGATCACCGGCCCGGCCGGCGAATGGGGTTGCGATCGCGCCGCTCGCGCCGGCGAACGCGAACAGCGCGATCCCGTGCAGGTCGAGGCCGAACGGCGGCTGCGCGAGCCGCAGCCCGACCGCGGTCCAGAATGCGCTGAACGCGGCCATCGCGAGCGCGGCCGACAGCGCATGCCGGCGCAGCACCGGCTCGTCGGCCAGCAGGCGCCCCATCGACGCGAGCAGCGCGCGATAGCCGGCCGTCGCATGCGGCCGGCGCGCGGGCAGCCGCAACGCGAGCACGGCGGCGATGGACGCGTCCGCGGCCGCGGCGATGCCGTAGAACGCACGCCAGCCGGCCGAGCCCGCGATCAGGCTCGCGAGCGGCCGCGACAGCAGGATGCCGATCATCAGCCCGCTCATCACGTTGCCGACCGCGCGGCCGCGCTGCGTCTCGGGCGCCATCGACGCGGCCATCGGCACGAGCATCTGGATCACGCTCGACGCGGCACCGGCCACGAGGGTGGCCAGCAGGAACACGGTGCCCGACCGCGTGAACGCGGGCAGCGCGAGCATCGCCGCGCACACGGCGAGCGTCGTCACGATCACCCGGCGATTCTCCAGCAGGTCGACGAGCGGCACGAGCAGCACGAGCCCGGCCGCGTAGCCGAGCTGCGGCAACATCGCGACGAGCCCGGCAAGGCCGGGCGGCAGGTGGAGATCGGCGCTGATCGGGCCCGTCAGCGGCTGCGCGGCGAACAGGTCGATCACGATCACGCCGACCGTCGCGGCGAAGAACAGCGTCATGCCCGCGCTCAACGCGGGCGTTGCGCCGCCGGATGCGCGCGGCGCGGCGGCAGGGGCAGGGCAGAGATCGGCGGGGCGGGTCATCGCGGGCCTGTCGGAGAGTGGAAAGCCCCATCGTAGGCGGCGGATGTTTATGCGACAATTGAAATATCTCTAACATGATTATGCGAGTTTGTTTTGAATACGCGTGATCTCCAGGCGTTCGTCGCGGTGGTCGACAGCGGGTCGATGGTCGCGGCGGCGGCGAAGCTTCACCTGACGCAGCCGGGCCTGACGCGGCGCGTGCAGAATCTCGAAACGCTGCTCGGCATGCCGCTGCTCGAACGGCAAAGCAAGCCGCTGAAGCCGACTGCCGCCGGGCGCGACGTCTACGCGCTCGCGCGCAACGTGCTGGGCGCGGTCGACGAGCTGATGGCGGCGGGTTCGCCGGACAGCGAGCCGTCCGGCGAGCTGCGCATCGGCGTGCCGCCGTTCCTGTCCGAGCTGGCGCTCGAGCAGCCGATCGACCGGCTGCGCGACGCGTTTGCGCGCCTCACGCTGCGGGTGACGGCCGGCTGGTCGCCGGCGCTCGTGGCGGGCCTCGAACGGGGCGCGCTCGACGCGGCGGCGGTGATGATGCCGGCGAGCGCGGTGTTGCCTGATGCGCTGACGACGACGCTGCTCGGCACGCAACCGGTCGTGCTGGTCGCGGCGCGCGATTTCCCGCTGCCGGACGGCCCGCTGTCGCTCGACACGCTGTCGCGTTTTCCGTGGGTGCTGAGCCAGGACGGCTGCGGGATGCGCTCGGCGCTGAGCCGCACGCTCGGCGCGGCCGGGCTGCCGTTCGACGTCGCGGTCGAGGCGTTCGGCTCGGAGCTGCAGCTGTCGCTCGTCGCGCGCGGCGCGGGCATCGGCATCGCCGCGCCGAACGCGCTGGCGCGCAGCGCGCACCGCGATGGGCTGCGGGTAGTCCGCACCTCCGGGCTGGAGACGCGAATCAACGTGTGGATCGTGCACGGCGCGCTGCCGGGCCGGCTGGTGCGGCCCGTCGCGCTGCTGCGCGATGCGCTGGGCGAGGTGCTGGCGCAGGAAAACGAGGTAGGGTCAGAAGTGCTGACTGTTTAGAGTCGGCATTCGAGGGAAAATCCTGATTTTCTCTACGGAAATGTTGCATTGCGGAAACCGATTCGCTAGAATTGCACCTGTCTCCTCCATGTCTCCTCTGATATGGATTCAGCCCGCCTCTTAGGCGGGCTTTTTTTCGTCCGTACTTTTCCGATCAGTCTCAGAACTTGTACGTCATCCCGACGTAGCTGATGATCGGGTCGGCCTTCAGGTCCGATTTCGATTCGGCGAGCACCGAGCCGTCCGCCGCCTTGATCGTCACCGTCGACGTCGTCTTCAGCGGAATGTAGGTCACCGACGCGACCAGCCCGAAGTGTTCCGTCATGTTGTACTGCAGGCCCGCGTTGAACACCGGCTGCCAGGACGACGACGCCTTCGCCTCCACCGAGGTCGTACCCGGCTTGCCCGCGCCTGCCGCGAGGATCGCGCCGAGGTTGTCCTGCGTCTGCTTGATGAAGTTCGTGTTGAGCTGCAGGTCGCTGAACCAGTTGTACGACACGCCGAGCCCGAGGAACGGCCGGAATTTCGCGTTCGCCGCCCCGAAGTAGTACTGCAGGATCGCCGCCGGGCTCCACTGCCGCACGCTCTTCACGATCGGGTTGACCGAGGCCAGCCCGATGTTCTGCGTACCGAGCGCGCCGGCCGGGCCCGGCGGCTTGATCGTGCCCTGGCCCGACACCTTGAACACCGGCGGCACGCCGGCCACCGACGTGACCGCGATATGGTCGGTCAGGAAGTGGCTGACCGTCAGGCCGACGGTGTCGGCGCCGCTCGTGTGCAGCCCGGTGCCCGGCGACGTGAACGACGGCGGCAGCCGCAGCGGGGTGTTGATCGGTGTCGGGGCGACGTTGGTCGTCATCGGCGTGCTGCTCTGCTGCGGCATCACGTGGAACCAGCCCAGCGTGACGACGTTGCTGCCGGCGCTCTGCGCGTGCGCCGCGAGCGGCGCCACGGCGGCGGCGCCGGCCGCCGCGCAGAGAAGGGTTTTCTTCATCACGGCATTTCCCTCCGCTTACTGGACGAATGCGCCGATCGTGAAATACGGCGTCGATCCCGCGTTGTCGAGGAAACCGAACACGCCGCCCGAGAAGATGAACTTGCCGGTCGGCGACGTGCTGCCCGAACCCGTGTGGATCGTCGTGACCGTGCCCGGCACCTTCTGCGTGTAGTCCAGGTCGAGCGCGGTCGCGAGCGATGCCTGCGACGGCTGGAACGGGTCGAGCAGCGTGGCCTGCTTGTCGATCAGCGCGGTGGTCCGGTAATCGAACTGGCTGTCGACGCCGATGTATTCACCGTTCTGCGAACCGGCCGCGATGGCCGTCTGCGGCGCGAGGATCGAGATGCTCGATTCGTCGTCGGCGGTCAGGCCCGGCACGCCGTTGCTGTCCGGCGTCGGGTTCGGGTTCGCGACACCCGTGCGCACGAGGATCGGCACGAGCTGGTTGCGCAGCTTGCCGACGATCATGAAGCCCTTGCCCTGCGGGGTGGCCGACAACGTCGGCTTCAACTGGCTCGCGTAGTTGTTGGACTGGAACGCGCCGCTGCCGTCGGCCGACTGCACGAAGTTCGTGCCCTGCTGCACGCATGCGCCGCCGGCGAACTGCCCGGTCGTGTCGCACTTGGTCCACGTGCCGTCCGCGTTGATCGTCACCTTCGCGTCGATCGACGCCGGCGCGAATTTCTGCGACGGCACTTCGCCGAAGCCGGTGTGGCTGTACGTGCCCGCGACCTTCGTGATGTCGGTTTCGATCGACGAGAAGCCGATGAACGGGTAGTACGGGAATTTCGTGTCGGGCACCGCGGCCTGGCCGAGCACGCCGTCGAACTGGATCTCCTTGCCGGGAATCGTGCCGCCCGCGACGCCGAAGCCGACGAAGATGCGCGCCGGACGCGACGCGTCGAGGCTCGCGCCGTTCAGGCGGAATGCGCACTGGTTCAGCTTGTTGGTCGGCAGCAGGGTTTCCTGCGTGAGCGTGCCGCTGTCGACGGTGCCCGCGCGGGTCGGCGTGACGGTGCCGGTCTTTTGCGGCACCGCCGATTCGACATAGGTGACCTGCCAGGTCATCTTGGTCGTGTCGAGCTGGACCTTCGCGAGTTCGCCGCTGCCCGCGCCGCCCGTATACACGGTGTTGTAGTCGAGCGTGGCAGGGCAAAGCCGCTCTTCGACGAGCGGGGGCGGGTTGTCGCCGCCGCTGCCGCCGCAGGCGGAAAGAAGGGGGGCGGCAAGGGCCGCCGCCAGAATGAGGTTGCGCTTCATGTTGCTCCTCCAGATTTGTCTTGTGCGGCGGCCAGCTCCCTGTCGGCCGCTTCCTGTATGTGTATTGCACTGCCGGCGCCGTGCCGGGCGCCTCTCGGTCGTAGCCGCGGCGGCGCGCGTTACTTGCTGATCTGCGCGCCCACGCCGAAGTACGGTGTCGACGACGTCGTCGAATTCGCCGACGTCGACGTGACGCCGCCGTTCACCGTGCCCTGGATCAGCGCCGCGTACAGCCCGCCCGTCGCGATCAGTAGTCCGGAACTTGCCGCGTAGCCCGAATTGGCCGGCGGGATCGTCTGCAGGTTCAGCAGGCCCGGCGTCGCCTGGCCGTAGTCGAGCGTGAAGCCGTCTTCCTCGGCCTGCGTGCTCGGGTTGATGAACGACGCGTTGCTGCCGCGGATCAGGGCCGCCGTGTACTTGAAGTTCGAGTCCGCGCCGGCGTAGCCGCCGTCGATCGCACCCGACGAGAGGGCCGTCGCCGCGCCGAGCACCGCGATGCCCGATTCGTCGTCGACCTGCGCGTCGGTGTGCAGCGGCGCCGTGCCGAGGTTCACGTAGCCCGTCCGCACGATCACCGGCACCGTCGCACCGTTGAGCTGGCCGATCACCATGTGCGCGGTGGCCGACTTGCCGGTCGCGCCGACGAGCGGCAACTGCGTTTGCGGCAGCGTCTGCGGCGCCTTCGTGCTGTCGAAATAGCCGCCGTTCGCGGTGTTCACGGTCCACGGGTTGCCGGTCGTCTGGCAGCCGCCCGCGCTCGTCGACGTGCACGCGCCGTTCGCGTCGAACGTCTCGCTCGAGTTCGTGCCCTTCGTCGCGTAGTTGCCCGACGGCACGAGGTGGTAGATCAGTGCGTTGTACGTGCCCGGCAGCTTCGAGATATCCGTCGTCGTGTTCGCGAAGCCGAGGAACGGGTAGAAATCGAAGTGACGGTTCGGGACCTGGCCGACGTTCTGCAGCACGCCCGGGATGATCGTCAGCCCGTCGTACTGCACCGTCGCCCCCGGAATGCCGCCGCCCGCGACGCCCATGCCGACCAGCAGCATCGGCGGGTTCGCCTGGTTGAAGTCGGCGGCCGTCGAGTACGTGGCGCCGCTCGGCGCCTTGCCCGTGCCCGGCGTCAGGATGAACGCGCAGCGCGTCTGCTCGGCGGTCGGCAGCGTGCCGGCCGGCGGGTGCATGACCGCACCGGTGATCGTCGTGCCGGCGCGGCTCGGCGTGACCGTGCCGGTCGCGAGCGGAATCGGCGATTCGAGCCACTTGAGCGTGTAGGTCATCGCCACGGCGTCGATGTTGACGCTGACGATCTCGCCGCTACCGGCGCCGCCGAGGTACGTGCTCTTCACGATGTCCGCGTTGGCCGGGCACAGCGCGCCGTTGATGGGCTGCGAAGGCGGCGGCCCTTGCGTGCCGCAGCTCGATCCGGAACATTGGGGCGCATTGATCGGCGCGGGTGCGCCGCCGTCCCCCCCACCACATGCAACCAGGAAAGGGGCAATGGCAAAGGCCGTTGCCACCCCCTTCGATAAGGTGTGCGACATGCCGCTGTCTCCAATCGTTTAATTGTGCGAGCTAATGTCGCCGCCTGGATTTTTGCTGTCAATTGATGAACCCGTCTAAAAAAGGCGATTGAAACGGGCATCGTGTTTTGAATCCTTGCCCGGCACGGCATTCAGTAAGAATTAAAACGTGCGACAGGATGCCGGAAGCTGCCGGAGTGGGGGATGTGCGACGCCGGACAGGCCGGCGAAGAGCCTTCGCGGGTATAACGGCCGCGTTTAAAGCAGTCGGTATCCGGTTTATCCCTATTCGGGATTGACTGGATAACGAGGGGTGGGGTTAATTCACTGGTAATCGCGCAATCGAAAGCTTGTAAATATTTGTAAATGCGCGATCGGTAATTTTTTATATATTGCCTGATACCGGTAAATAAAAAGCCGGCCAGTGGCCGGCTTTGCATTGCATGCGATGTTGAATCAGCGTTTGAGACCGGCGTCCTCGGCCGCGCCGATGTTCAGGTTCATGCACTGGATCGCGGCGCCCGATGCGCCCTTGCCGAGGTTGTCGAGGCGCGCAACCGTGACGAAGCGCTCTTCGTTGCCGAACACGAACAGGTCGACACGGTTCGTGTCGTTGTTCGCCTGCACGTCGAAGAAGCCGCCGTCGAGGTTCGCGGCCGCGTCGAACGGCGCGACGCGCACGAAGGCTTCGTCCGCGTAGTACTCGGCGAACACGCGCTGCACGTCCTGCGGCGTCGCGCGCTTCGCGAGCTGTTCGGGCGTGAAGTAGGTCGTCACCGCGAGGCCCTTCAGGAACGGGCCGACGATCGGCGTGAAGATCGGCGGGTTCGCGAGGCCCGTGTGCGCGGCCATTTCCGGCAGGTGCTTGTGCGTGAGGCCGAGCGCGTACGGGCGCGGGCTGCTCGCGAGCTTGCCGCCCGGCGCCGCGCTTTCGTAGTCGGCGATCATCGACTTGCCGCCGCCGCTGTAGCCGGTGATCGAGTAGCTGTGCGCGGCGAACGTCGGGGCGACGATGCCCGCATCGACGAGCGGACGCATCGCGAGCACGAAGGCCGATGCATGGCAGCCCGGCACCGCGATGCGCTTCGACGTGCGAATCTTCTCGCGCTGCGCGCGGGTCAGTTCCGGCAGGCCGTAGGCCCAGTCGGCGCTGGTGCGGAACGCGGTGCTCGCGTCGATCAGCGTCGTGTTCGGGTTCTCGACGAGCGATGCCGATTCGCGCGAGGCGACGTCCGGCAGGCACAGGAACGTGACGTCCGACGCGTTGATCAGGCGGCGGCGCTCTTCGACGTCCTTGCGCTTCGCTTCATCGATGCGCAGGATCTCGATGTCGCTGCGTGCCGACAGGTATTCGAAGATCTTGAGGCCGGTCGTGCCTTCCTGGCCGTCGACAAAAACTTTGGTGCTCATTTCGCTCTCACTGAAACGGGGCCGCGGCGCTTGCACGCCGGAAAACCGCCATTTTAAGACGTCATCCGGCGGGCCTGCATCGCGCGGGTCGAAAAAAAGACGGCCGGCGGGCCGTCTTGTGTCCCTTTATCGGGGCAGGCCGCTTCAGCGGCCGCCCGCGAGCCAGCGGGCGGTCGCTTCGGCGACCCGCCGGCCGAAGGCCTTCCCGGTTTCGAGGTCGCCCGGCAGCGGGCCTTCATCGGGCGTCGCATCGGCCGGCGACTGCGCGAGCAGGCCCGTCGAGCCGCCCAGGTAGTTGATGTCGTTGCGCGTGGCCGCCTTCGAGTTGGCCGGCATCAGGCTCGTGCCGACCCACACCATCCCATGCTGCATCGACAGCGTGACGAAATATTGAATCGTCGAGAACTTGTCGCCGTTCATGGTCGCGGAGTTCGTGAAGCCCGCGGCGATCTTGTCCTTCCATTTCTGCGTGAACCACGCTTTCGACGTTGCATCGGCGAATTGCTTGAACTGCGCCGACGGGCCGCCCATGTAGGTCGGCGCCCCGAAGACGATCGCGTCGGCCGCGTCGAGCGCGGCCCAGCCCGCGTCGTCGACGTCGCCGACGGCGACGAGGCGCACCTGCGCCCCCGTGTCCTGCGCCCCCGCGTGAACGGCCTCGGCCAGTTTCTGCGTGTGACCGTAGCCGCTGTGATAGACGATGACGATGTTCGACATGAGGCGTTCTCCGGATGAGGACGAAAGGGGCGCCGACGCGCGGCGGTGCGCCGCGATCGGTCACGGCGAGTCTAGCAATACGAAATGACGCAAAAAACCGCGATCGGGCAAGACGGAATGTCGCGGGCGTCGGCAATCGGCCGCGCACTGCCGCGCCGGCTTACTGTCCGTAATGCACGACGAGCGTCGCGGTGCCGATCGCCAGCGTGCCGATCTCGTGCTCGAACATCGGTGCGGGGCGCCCCTGCGCAACGCGCAGGTCGTCGCCCTTCAGCGCGTAGACGGTGATCACGTAGCGGTGCGGCTTGCCGGGTGGCGGGCACGGGCCGCCGTAGCCGTCGATTCCGAAGTCGTTGCGCGCTTCGCTCGCGCCGATGCGCCGCAGGAAGCCGGATGCGCTCGCGTCGGCGGGCAGGCTCGTGACGGTGAGCGGCAGGCTCGCGACGGCCCAGTGCCACCAGCCGTGCCCCGGCGCGTCGGGATCGAAGATCGTGACCGCGTAGCCGCGCGTGCCGGGCGGCGGGTTGTGCCACGCGAGCTGCGGCGAGTGGTTGCCGCCCTTGCAGTCGCCGCGGTCGAACACGTTCGCTGCACGGACGCGCCCGCCCGGCGTCAGGTCGTCGCTCGTCACGGTGAACGCGGAGGAGTCCGCATGCGACGGCATGCAGGCGAAGGCGGCGGCGCAGAGGAAGGCAAGGGCGAGCGGAGACGGGCCGTTCGATGGCGCAGGCGGAGTGATCCGGCGATCCACACGCATATGGCGCTTCTCCCGTCACGTGGGCCGGGCGGATGAGCCCGGCCTCGTTTGTTGTCGCGAAGGTGATTGCGGCGATGGATCAAGTCTAGCATTAGGGTTCGATGAGCGACGCATGTCGTGACAGATCGCCGCGATGGACCCGGCGCGCGGCGCGAAAAAAAAGCCGCCCGCCGTGAGGCGAGCGGCTCGTGCCGCGATGGCGCCGGCTGTCCGCCGGCGCGGCATCACTCCTGGGCGCCGGTCGCGCCGCCGTGCGCCGCCGACCACTCGGCCGGTGCGTGCAGGAATTTCTCGACTTCGTCGAGCGTCTTCGTCTCGAAGTAGCCCGAGGCCTTCGCGACGCGCAGCACGTCCCACCACGTGGCGAGCGCGTGCAGGTCGACGTCGATGTCCTTCAGGACCGACACGCTTTCCTTGAAGATGTCGTAGTGGAACAGCACGAAGCAGTGGTTCACCGTCGCGCCCGCGGTGCGCAGCGCGTTGACGAAGTTGATCTTGCTGCGGCTGTCGGTCGTCAGGTCTTCCACGAGCAGCACGCGCGAGCCTTCTTCCAGATGGCCTTCGATCTGCGCGTTGCGGCCGAAGCCCTTCGGCTTCTTGCGCACGTACTGCATCGGCACCATCATCCGGTCCGCGATCCATGCCGCGAACGGGATGCCGGCCGTCTCGCCGCCCGCCACCGCGTCGATCTGCTCGAAGCCGATGTCGCGCGTGATCGTCGTTTCGGCCATTTCCATCAGCGCGCGGCGCACGCGCGGATACGAAATCAGCTTGCGGCAGTCGATATAGACGGGGCTTGCCCAGCCGGACGTGAAGATGAACGGTTTTTCTGCGTTGAAGTGCACTGCCTGCACTTCGAGCAGGATTTTGGCGGTCGTATCCGAGATCGACTGACGATCGTAGCCTGTCATGGGCATTCCTTGGGTGATGAGCGAAGAGCGGGCGCGGGCCCGGTGGCGCAGCAAGGGGAACCTGCCCTGGGGGCCGGGGCGCGATCGGAGGGCCAATCGCATCGCTGCGCGCGTAGCCCGCTATTTTACCCGATTCGGGCTGGTTTCGATGGACTTTGCGCGCGCTTGCCGCTGTGTACGGAACGGTCCGGAATAAACGGGGCTTGATCGGCGGGCCGCTGCGGGGCCCACGATGCCGCGCCGCAGCAACGTTCGTCATGCGCGGGGGTGTACACTAGGCGACCCTTAGAAATCGTTCAGTACTTTGTACTTTCCTCTTGCCATCCGCCAAGGTTCGATGGCGTGCCGACCCGGCGTGCAACGGCCGTCGCAGTCGAATACCCCCTCGATCCACGCATCCGCGGCTCAAGGTGCTGCGTACTGAGCACTCGCATTTCTCTTTCGCATGTCTCTCGCAGGTCAATCATGGACGAACAACTGAAGCAGGCGGCACTCGCCTATCACCAGAACCCGAAACCCGGCAAGATTTCGGTCACCCCGACCAAGCCGCTGTCGAACCAGCTCGACCTGTCGCTCGCGTATTCGCCGGGCGTCGCCGCTGCGTGCGAAGCGATCCACGCCGATCCGCTCGATGCGCAGAAGTACACGTCGCGCGGCAACCTCGTCGGCGTCATCACGAACGGTACGGCCGTGCTGGGCCTCGGCAACATCGGCCCGCTGGCCGCGAAGCCGGTGATGGAAGGCAAGGGCTGCCTCTTCAAGAAATTCGCGGGCATCGACGTGTTCGACATCGAACTGTCGGAATCCGACCCCGACAAGCTCGTCGAGGCGATCGCGATGCTCGAGCCGACGCTCGGCGGCATCAACCTCGAGGACATCAAGGCGCCGGAATGCTTCTACATCGAGCAGAAGCTGCGCGAGCGCATGAAGATCCCGGTCTTCCACGACGATCAGCACGGCACCGCGATCATCGCGTCGGCCGCGATCCTGAACGGCCTGAAGGTGGTCGGCAAGAAGCTCGCCGAAGTGAAGCTCGTGTGCTCGGGCGCGGGCGCCGCGGCCATCGCGTGCCTGGACCTGCTGGTGAACCTCGGCCTGACCAGGTCGAACATCCTCGTCGCCGATTCGAAGGGCGTGATCTACGAAGGGCGCGGCAATCTCGATCCGTCGAAGCAGCGCTATGCGGCGACCACCGACGCACGCACGCTCGCCGACGCGATCGTCGGCGCGGACGTGTTCCTCGGCTGCTCGAGCGCGGGCGTGCTGAAGCAGGACATGGTCAAGACGATGGGCGACAAGCCGCTGATCCTGGCGCTCGCGAACCCGGAACCGGAAATCCGCCCGGAAGACGCGAAGGCCGTGCGCCCGGACGCGATCGTCGCGACCGGCCGTTCGGACTACCCGAACCAGGTCAACAACGTGCTGTGCTTCCCGTTCATCTTCCGCGGCGCGCTCGACGTCGGCGCGACGACGATCACGGAAGAAATGAAGCTCGCGTGCGTGCGCGCGATCGCCGAACTGGCGGAAGAAACCGACCAGAGCGAAGAAGTCGCGAAGGCGTATGAGGGCCACTCGCTCGAGTTCGGGCCGGACTACCTGATTCCGAAGCCGTTCGATCCGCGCCTGATCATCAAGATCGCACCGGCCGTCGCGCAAGCCGCGATGGATTCGGGCGTCGCCACGCGTCCGATCCAGGACATGGACGCCTACCGCGAGCAGCTCGGCGCGACCGTCTACCGCACCGGCATGGTGATGCGCCCGGTGTTCGCGACCGCGAAGCAGAAGCAGGCGCGCATCGTGTTCGCCGAGGGCGAGGACGAGCGCGTGCTGCGCGCCGCGCAGTTCGTGCTGCAGGAGAAGATCGCGAAGCCGATCATCGTCGGCCGTCCGTCGGTCGTCGACATGCGCCTGCAGAAGATCGGCTCGAAGCTCAAGGCCGGCACCGATTTCGAAATCGTCGATCCGGAAGACGATGCGCGCTACCACCGCTACTGGCAGGCGTATCAGGAAATCGGCGCGCGCGACGGCGTGACGCCGGAAGTCGCGAAGGCGGCGATGCGCAAGTTCAACACGCTGATCGGCGCGATGCTCGTGCACCTGGGCGACGCGGACGGGATGATCTGCGGGATGATCGACACGTTCCACAGCCATCTGAAGTTCATCGAGCAGGTGCTGGGCCGCGCGAAGGGCGCCGAGCACTTCGCCGCGATGAACCTGCTGATGCTGCCGGGCCGCAACCTGTTCGTGTGCGACACGTACGTGAACGAGCTGCCGAGCGCCGAACAGCTCGCCGACATGACGATCCAGGCCGCGGCGGAGATCGAGCGCTTCGGCATCGCGCCGAAGGCCGCGCTGCTGTCGAACTCGAACTTCGGCAGCGCGCCGTCGGCGTCGTCGCGCCGGATGGGCGAGGCCCGCAAGCTGATCGTCGAACGTGCGCCGAACCTGGAAGTCGACGGCGAAATGCACGGCGACGCGGCGCTGTCGGAAATGATCCGCAAGCAGGCGTTCCCCGGCACGACGCTGTCGGGCGAAGCGAACCTGCTGATCATGCCGAACGTCGAAGCGGCGAACATCGCGTACAACCTTCTGAAGATGGTCGGCGGCGAAGGCGTGACGGTCGGTCCGTTCCTGCTCGGCGCGGCGAAGCCGGTCCACATCCTGACGCCGGCTGCGACCGTGCGCCGGATCATCAACATGACGGCCGTTGCCGCCGCGAACGTGAACACGCAGTAAGTTCGCGCGAGCGGTCGCGCCGCGCTTCGCGCGCGGCGCAAAACAAAACGCCACGGAAGCCGGGTTCCGTGGCGTTTTTTTGTGTGAAATCGGACATGTCCCACGATCGCATATGGTTTTCGTGCCAGTTTGGAGTCCGTCCCATTGTCGATACCGACCCGCTTCGCTAGATTCTTGTCCGACATGAAACAGGGCAAGCGGGGCGCACGCCGTCAGGCGATGCACGGCCGTATATGAAGCATGGTGAACGGAACGGACAAGACAGGCCGGCGCACGGAAGCCGCGGCAAAGGCACGAATGAAGCGAAGCGCGGGCGGCACGGGCGTCGCGACGGCCGCGCTGATGTTGACTGCGCCGTATCTGGGTTCGTGCGCGCCGGACGATTCCGATACGACGCAGATACACCCGCCGGCGTCGCTCGCATCGCCGGTGCCTGCGTCGCCGACGAGCGCGGCAACGGGTGCGCGGCCTGTTGCGGAACTGGCCGGTCCGCCGGTGCGGTCGCCCTTCGACGTGGAGAAGAAGGTGGCTTCCCGCCCGGGCCGGCCCGCGTTTCGCGCGCCGTCGTTCGCGCCGGCCCGGCGTTCGGCCATCGCCGTCCTGCTTGACGACCGGCTGCTCGGCGGGCCGTCGCCGGTCGGGCTGGCCGACCGGCCGCCGCTGCCGAGCGGGCCGTTGCCGGACGAGGGCTTCGATCCATTCCAGCCGCATCTCGACGGCCCGGTGCTCAGCTATGCAGGAACCGCCGCGTCATTGCGTGCGCGCACGACCGACTGTGCGCGGTTTGCCTGCATCGCGGCTCCGGCGTTGCCGCCGCTGCCGGGCGGCACCGTCGTCGTCCAGCGGGCCGGGCCGGCGGATTCCCCGTTCTATGCCGATCAGGTGGCCGACGCGCTCGCGCGCCATCCCGCATTCGGCGGCACGCCGGCGCCGGGCGAGGCCGGCGACGCGTCGGGCTCCGCATTGGCCGGCGTGCCGTTTTACGCGGATCAGATCGCGGAAGCGCGCATGCGCCCGCCGTCCGGCGACGCGTCGCCGCGGCCCATGGCCATGGCTGCCGACGTCGTCGCGTCGCTCGTTTCCCGGGTCCCGTTCGACGTTCCCGATCCCAAGCCGGTCGCGTCGCCGAGCATCGCGTTGTCCACGCTGGGCGGTGAGACCGGCTATCACGCGTTGCTCGAGCGACGTGCCGCGTTCACCGAGCCGCGGGTGCTGGCGGGCTTGCTTGACGCGCTGAAGCCGACGCTGACCGCGTCGCCGTTGCCGCCGATGCGGGTTGCCAGGCTGGCGGCGTCGCTCGATGGCCGGTTGCCCGTCGGGCCGCAGATGTCGGCGAGCGCTGACGAGCTTGCGGCGCAGGTCGCCAGCATCGGCGGCCGTCCGGCTCCGGTTGTGGCCGATGCGCGTGCGGAAGGCGGGATGGGGCTCGCTGTGCCTGGGTGGCGCGTTACGATGCGCGCACGCACGGACGCGGTGTCCGGTGCCGGTGCGGGCGAGCGAAGCCGGTTCGGCCGTGGCGCGCGCGCCAAGACGATCGGCCGCGGCGCCGAGGGGCTTCCAACGATCGTTGCCGACATGCGGACCACGTCGCCGGCGTATGATGCGCGCGCGACGGCGCGGCCGGCCGCCGTCTCCGGTTTGCCGAGCGCGGTCGAAATCGCCGCGGCCCTGGTCCAGTCAGAGGGGAGCGGACGTTCGCCCGCAGCGAAGCGCAAGCCGAACCGGACGACGCGCGACGCGGCGATGTATTCCGTCGATGCCGGGCGCGACACGGGCTGGCGCGCGGCGACCGCGACGACAGTGGCTGACGAACGATACCGCCGCCCGCGCTGGGGCGGCGTGGTCTACGACAACATCATGGCCTCGGTTGCAGCTACGGCGCCGGTCGCGCGGGGCCGCACCGTCAACGTCGACATGCCGCGGCGCGGCGCATATGGCGACGTCGCGATGAGTGTGGCGGCCCTCGCGTCGAACAGGCCGTCCTAGGGCGACGCCGACCCGAAGCGTGCCGCGGATCGGCTGCGCGTCCTGATGTGCGCAGCGAACTCGTGCGGCCGCTCCCGGCCGCACGAACCGCTTCCGCCTTGCGCGGCTACGCGACGTGCCGTGTCGTGCCGTCCTGCGGTGCGCGCCAGCGCGCGACGAGGTCGCGCCACTTGATGCGCACGGCCTGCAGGTTGCGCTCCTTCACGTGGCCGTAGCCGCGGATGCCGTCCGGCAGCGCCGCGAGCTCGAGCGCGAGCGGGCGGTTGGCCGCGTTCAGCTTGGCCAGCACTTCGCCGATCAGCGCTTCGTACTCGCCGATCAGCGCGCGCTCGGAGCGGCGTTCCTCGGTGCGGCCGAACGGGTCGAGCCCCGTGCCGCGCAGGAACTTCGCCTTCGCGAGCCAGCGGAAGGCCGTCATCATCCACGGGCCGTACGCCTTCTTCACCAGGTGGCCGTGTGCGTCCGTCTTCGCGAACAGCGGCGGCGCGAGGTGGAATTTCAGCTTCCAGTCGCCTTCGAACTGCGCGGACAGGCGCGCGAGGAACGCGGGATCGGACTGCAGCCGCGCGACCTCGTATTCGTCCTTGTACGCCATCAGCTTGAACAGGTTGCGGGCGACCGCTTCGGTCAGCGGCTCCTGCACCACCGTGTCGCCGTCCGCCAGTGCGCGCTCGGCCGCGCGCACCTTGTCGACGAACGCCGCATAGCGCGCCGCATACGCGGCGTTCTGGTACGCGGTGAGGAATTCCACGCGCTTCGCGATCAGTGCGTCGACCGCCTTCTTCGTGTGCAGCGCGATCACCGTGGCGCCTTGCGCGGGACGCGCGTCGCCGGCCGCGGCCTGCTTCACGCTCGCCAGGTCGTACGCGGCGCGGCGGCCCCAGTCGAATGCCGCACGGTTCTTCTCGACCGATACCGCATTCAGCTCGATCGCGCGGACGAGCGACGCGAGCGTGAGCGGCAGCCAGCCTTTCTGCCATGCGTAGCCGAGCACGAACGGGTTCGTGTAGATCGCGTCGCCGAGCAGCGCGACCGCGAAGCGGTTCGCGTCGATGAAATCGACGGCTTCGCCCGCCGCCGCGCGGATGTCGTTTTCGGCGGACAGGCCCGGGAACGCCCAGTTCGGGTTCTTGATGAATTCGGCGGTCGGCGTCTGCGCACTGTTGACGACCACGCGCGTCGTGTCGTGCCGCATCCGCGACGTGCACTCGTCGCCGGCCGTGACGATCGCGTCGCAGCCGATCACGAGGTCGGCTTCGCCCATCGCGATCCGGGTCGCGTGGATGTCGGTCGGCGCGTGCGAGATCTGCACGTGGCTCATCACGGCGCCGCCCTTCTGCGCGAGGCCGGTGACGTCGAGTACGGTCACGCCCTTGTTTTCGAGGTGCGCGGCCATCCCGAGCAGCGCGCCGATCGTGACGACGCCCGTGCCGCCGACGCCCGTGACGAGCACGCCGTATGCGCGGTCGATGTCCGGCAGCGTCGGTTCGGGAATGGGCGGCAGCGCGTCGCCGTCGACCGACACGGCCTTCGGCTTCTTCAACTGGCCGCCCTCGACCGTGACGAAGCTCGGGCAGAAGCCCTTCACGCACGAGAAATCCTTGTTGCAGCTCGACTGGTTGATCTGGCGCTTCGTGCCGAATTCGGTTTCGAGCGGCTCGACCGACAGGCAGTTCGACTGCACCGAGCAGTCGCCGCAGCCTTCGCACACCGCGTCGTTGATCACCACGCGCTTCGCCGGGTCCGGATACGTGCCGCGCTTGCGGCGGCGGCGCTTCTCGGTCGCGCAGGTCTGGTCGTAGATCAGGATCGTCGTGCCTTCGATCTCGCGCAGCTCGCGCTGCACGTCGTCGAGCTGGTCGCGGTGATGAATCGGCACGCCCGGCGCGAGCAGCGCCTTCTGGCTGTCGTACTTCTCCGGCTCGTCGGTGACGATCACGATCTTCTTCGCGCCTTCGGACGCGAGCTGGTGCGTGATCTGCGGCACCGTCAGCACGCCGTCGACCGGCTGCCCGCCCGTCATCGCGACGGCGTCGTTGTAGAGGATCTTGTAGGTGATGTTCGCTTTCGACGAGATCGCCGCGCGCACGGCCAGCAGGCCCGAGTGGAAATAGGTGCCGTCGCCGAGGTTCGCGAACACGTGCTTCTCGTCCGTGAACGGTGCCTGGCCGATCCACGGCACGCCTTCGCCGCCCATCTGGCTGAAGGTGCTCGTGCTGCGGTCCATCCACACGGTCATGTAGTGGCAGCCGATGCCGGCGATCGCGCGCGAGCCTTCCGGCACGTTGGTCGACGTGTTGTGCGGGCAGCCGGAGCAGAACCACGGCTTGCGCTCGGTCTGCACGTGCGGCTTCGCGAGCGCCATTTCCTTCGCGTTGATCACCGCGAGCCGCGCGGCGATGCGCGCGCGCACGTCGGACGGCAGCTCGAATTTCTCGAGGCGCGTCGCGATCGCCTTCGCGATGATCGCGGGCGACAGTTCGTAGTGTGCGGGCAGCAGCCAGTTGCCCATCGGCACCGACCATTCGCCGCCGGCGCCGTCCTTTTCGTCGAACTTGCCGAACACGCGCGGCCGCTGGCCGTCGGGCCAGTTGTACAGCTCTTCCTTGATCGCGTATTCGAGGATCTGGCGCTTTTCCTCGACGACGAGGATTTCGTCGAGGCCGCGCGCGAACGCCTGGGCGCCCTGCGCCTCGAGCGGCCACACGCAGCCGACCTTGTAGAGCCGGATGCCGATCCGCGCGCAGGTTTCGTCGTCGAGGCCGAGGTCGGTCAGCGCCTGGCGCACGTCGAGGTATGCCTTGCCGCCCGTCATGATCCCGAAGCGCGCGTTCGGCGAATCGATCTCGATGCGGTCCAGCTTGTTCGCGCGCACATAGGCGAGCGCCGCGTACCACTTGTAGTCGAGCAGCCGCGCTTCCTGCACGAGCGGCGGGTCGGGCCAGCGGATGTTCAGGCCGCCTTCCGGCAGGATGAAGTCGGTCGGCAGCACGATTTCGGTGCGATGCGGGTCGATGTCGACCGATGCCGACGATTCGACCACGTCCGTCACGCACTTGAGCGCGACCCACAGGCCCGAGTAGCGGCTCATTGCCCAGCCGTGCAGGCCGAAATCGAGATATTCCTGCACGTTGGACGGGAACAGCACCGGCAGCCCGCACGCCTTGAAGATGTGTTCGGACTGGTGCGCGAGCGTCGACGATTTCGCCGCGTGGTCGTCGCCGGCGAGCACCAGCACGCCGCCGTGCTGCGACGAGCCGGCCGAGTTCGCGTGCTTGAATACGTCGCCGGTGCGGTCGACGCCCGGGCCCTTGCCGTACCACATGCCGAACACGCCGTCGTGCTTCGCGCCGGGGTACAGGTTCACCTGCTGCGAGCCCCACACGGCGGTGGCGGCGAGATCTTCGTTGAGGCCGGGCTGGAAGACGATCTGGTGGGCCGCGAGGTGCTGCTTGGCCTTCCAGAGCGAGAGGTCGAGGCCGCCGAGCGGCGAACCGCGGTAGCCGGAGATGAAGCCGGCCGTATTGAGGCCGGCGGCGCGATCGCGTTCCTGCTGGAGCATCGGCAGGCGCACGAGGGCCTGGATGCCGCTCATGTACGCGCGACCGCGCTCCAGTGTGTATTTGTCGTCAAGCGTGACGGACTTCAGCGCGGCTTCTAGCGACGCGCGTTGGTCTGCGTCTAGCGGGGCATTCATTAACTGTCTCCTCCACCCAGTCTGGGATCACCAAAACTTCGGTTGCGTCGGCATCTTTTGGACGCGTCGGCAGTGGCCGGCATGTTCGCCGGTTTTAAGCGATGGTAGCACTGGGGCAAACCCGCCGCTCGTCGTCAAAATTGCCGTGTCGGCCCGGCTGCGAGCACGTTTTACGCGTTACATCATGTAAAAGCATGTAAAGCCGCGCACATCGTCCGGCACTTGCCGTTAATCTTGTCGGCCTGCCGGAGGTGCCCGCCGGCGTCGATTGTCATGACGAAAGCGGGGAGGCGCCGGCAGTTTTACAGGAGGTGCAATGAACACACGTCATATCCAGAGTTTCCTGATCGTGTCCGCCGCGTTTTTCTCGATGACCGGCCCGGTGCACGCGCGAGGCGCGAGCGCACTGGCGGCAGCCGGCGCGCAGATGAGCCGGATCGCGCCCGCGCGGCACGCCGATGTGCAGCCGTCGGGCGTGCGCCTGGTCGTGCCGGGAGCGAATGCGCATTGATCCGGCCGGGCGGCCGCACCGGCCGCGCCGATGAACGTCGATGAAAAAAGGGCGGGAATCCTCGGATTCCCGCCCTTTCTATTTGCGCCGACGCCCGCCCGCTGCCGCCGGGCGTGCCGCGCCGCGCGCGTCAGGCCTTGTCCTGCACGACGCCGCGGCGGATCTGGTCGAGCTCGATCGATTCGAACAGCGCCTTGAAGTTGCCTTCGCCGAAGCCCTGGTTGCCCTTGCGCTGGATGATCTCGAAGAAGATCGGCCCGATCTGGTTCTCGGTGAAGATCTGCAGCAGCAGGTCGTCGCGCGCGCCGTCGATCAGGATCTTGCGCTTCTTCAGTTCTTCCAGCGATTCGCCGTGGTTCGGCACGCGGCGGTCGACCAGTTCGTAATACGTGTCGATCGTGTCGAGCAGCTTTACTTCCTTGCTGCGCAGGCCGTCGACCGCCTGGTAGATGTCGCTGGCGCCGAGCGCGATGTGCTGGATGCCTTCGCCGTGGTATGCGTCGAGGTATTCCTGGATCTGGCCGGCCGTATCCGAGCCTTCCTCGTTGATCGGGATGCGGATCTTGCCGCACGGCGACGTCATCGCCTTCGACTTCACGCCCGTCACCTTGCCTTCGATGTCGAAGTAGCGCACTTCGCGGAAGTTGAACAGGCGCTCGTAGAACTCGGCCCATTCCTGCATGCGGCCGCGATGCACGTTGTGCGTCAGGTGGTCGATATAGGTGAGGCCGTGGCCGACCGGGTTCGGGTTCGCGCCGGCGATCGGTTCGAAGTCGACGTCGTAGATGCTGATGTCGCCGATTGCGCCCGGCTGCGCGCCGTTCTTGCCGCGCCAGCGGTCGACGAAGTAGATCAGCGAATCGCCGATACCCTTGATCGCCGGGATGTTCAGCTCCATCGGGCCGGTCTTGTTGTCGAAGCCCCATGCGCCGAGTTCGAGCGCGCGCTTGTACGCCTTCGCGGCGTCCTGCACGCGGAACGCGATCGCGCAGATCGACGGGCCGTGCAGGCGCGCGAAGCGTTGTGCGAACGAATCGGGTTCGGCGTTGATGATGAAGTTGATGTCGCCCTGGCGGTACACCGTCACGTCCTTGTGGCGGTGGCGCGCGATCGCGGTGAAACCCATCCGTTCGAACAGTTGTCCGAGCGCTTTCGGGTCCGGTGCCGTGTATTCGATGAATTCGAAGCCGTCGGTGCCGACGGGGTTGTCCCAGTTCGGGATCTGCATGCTTGTCTCCGGAGGCGCGCCGCGACGCGCGTGTTGAATCGATGTGTGCGACAAAGTGTAGCGGGCGAGGGGAGGCGGAAACTTGCGAATTTGAGCGCGGCTGACTACAGTGGCGCAATTTACAGTCTTGAATTCATGCTTGGGGGGCAGAAGATGGCGCAAGCCGAATTGGATGCCATCGACCGGCGGATTCTCGCGATTCTGCAGGAGAACGGGCGCCTGTCGAACCAGGAGATCGCCGAGCGTGTGAACCTGTCGCCGAGCCCGTGCCTGCGGCGGATCCGGCGGCTCGAGGAGATCGGCGTGATCACCGGTTATGTCGCGCTGCTGAATCCGCAGAAGCTCGGGCTCGACCTGCTCGCGTACGTGAGCGTGCGGCTCGAGAAACGCGGCGGCCTGGCACCGGTGCGGGTCGACGAAACGTCGGCGCGCGCGGGCGCGACCCATGCGGAGCTGTTTCGCGCGGCCGTGCAGACCTGGCCGGAAGTGGTCGCGTGCCACGCGATGACGGGGGACATGGATTACCTGCTGCGCGTGCAGGTCGAGGACATGGCGCATTTCTCCCGCTTCGTGCAGGAGCATCTGCTGCATCACCCGTCGGTGATCGACGTGAAGACGAGCTTTTCGCTCGAATGCTTCAAGGAGACGACGGCGTTGCCGATTCGTTCGGTGCGCTAGTGCGCGGCGGGGGGGAGAGAGGGGCCGGGCGCGCGGAGGGCGCGGCCCGGCTGGCCGACGTTACGCCGTCAGGGCGGCGGGCATCAGCGATTCGATGAACTTCGTGGTGCGGCGCGCCTGGCGCTTCATCGCATAGTCGAACACCGCGGCCTGCTCCTGCAGCATCTCGGCGATGATCGTCGAGTGATCGGCCGGCGGCAGCGACAGGTACGCATCGGCTTCGCCGTATGCATACTCGATCCGCATCCCGGATTTCTTCGCGATGTGCATCATCGTCGCGTTACGCGACAGGCAATGCATGTACAGCATCGTCACGTGCGTGTTGCGGCTGCGGATCGCCGCGCGCTCGAACAGCTTCGAGCCGACACCGCGGCCGCGTGCGCTTTCGAGCACCGACACGCCGAATTCGGCCGTGCGCTTGTCGCCCTCGGCCGGCAGGTAGGCCAGGTGGCCGACGCCGATCAGTTCGAGGTCGTGGTCGAACACGCCGAACACGGTGTCGCGACCGAAGTCGATCGTGCGGACATAGTTCTCGATCACGTGGTCGGGCACCATCTGGCCGAAGCGCAGCAGGCGGTCCTCTTCGTCGAGCGAGAGAAAGTGGGTGAGCATTTGCTCACGGTCTTTGGAAGCCAGTTCCCTGACGAGAACCGGCGCAGTACCGACCGTGCCGACGACTTCGGCAGGGTTGAATTGCGTGTTCATCGTGGGTTCCTCAGTGTGTGGCTGCACAAGCGGGTTGTGCAATGCAACAGCATTTTACCCGACCGCCAGCCCTCGGATTGGGGAAAACCCGTATTTGACGATGTTTGATCTGGAGGATGAATTCTAAATCCGCTTAGTTAATTCTCTATCTATTTGATTATAAACGTATTTAAAATTCATCATATGAAATGCGCGGCGAGTGGTCACAGTGTGCCCGTCGCGCAACGCTTGCTGCTGCGCGGCAATCAGGTGGCCGTCGACAGCCCGCGTTCGATCAGGTCGATCACCTGCTCGGCGAAGTCGCGGTAGCCGAGGCGGCCGCCGGGCTTCAGCCACGTGAACGTCCAGTTGATCATCCCGAACACCATCATCGTCACGGAAGTCTGGTTTTCCTTCGAGATGCGGTCCGGGTACGCGCGCGCCAGCTGGCGCGTGAATGCCGCGACGATGTCGCGCTGGCGGTCGAGCACGATTTCGCGCTGCGCGTCCTCGAGATACTTCACGTCGTTGAGCAACGCGACGTGGCGGCTGTGCGATGTCTCGTATTCGGCGAGGAACGCGCGCACGAGCTCCGCGAACGCGTCGCGCTCGCTGAGGCCGCGCCGCTGGCTCGCCCCTTCGACCTCGGCGATGATCAGCATCAGCCGTTTCGTGTAGCGGTCGAGCAGGTCGAACAGGATCGCTTCCTTGCTCTCGTAGTAGTGGTAGAGGCGTGCCTTCGACGTGCCGCTCGCGGTCGCGAGATCGGACATCGACGTGCTCGGGTAGCTCGTCTGCGCGAATTTGTCGGCGGCCAGATCGAGGATCTGCTCGCGCTGGGATTCGTGGTCGGGCGCTCGGGTACGGGCCATGGTCGAATGCGGAAGATTAGCGGTGCGCGGCGGCCGCGCGGGCCGCGCGCACCTGCGTGGAAGAGAGGGCGTCGGGCGAGTCGTTCTGCAGCTCGAGCCGGCCGGCCGCCGCGAGTTCGCGGCAGCGCCACCAGGCGATCGAGTCGCTGACGAACAGCCCGCCGCGATCGGCGTCGGCCATGATGCTGCCGACGAGGCGCCGCGCGGGCACCCAGTCGGTTTCCGCGCGCGCGACGATCAGCGCGTCGAGTTCTTCATAGTGGCCGCTCTTGATCGTGTTGCTGACCCAGTAGCGCAGTTCGGCGTTCTGGTGTTTCGCCTCCTGCCATTCGAGCGCGAGGCGGCCGATGCGCAGCACCGAGATCGGCGCGGCCACCGGCCGCTTGCGCGCCAGTTCGGCGGGCGAGAACATGCCGGTCGCGCACGCCTGGTCGGTGCGCGACAGCGACGCGCGCTGCGCCGAATCGAGGTCGGCGGCCGACAGCCGCACTTCGTTCAGGCGTTGCGGGACATTGCGCAGGTGATAGGCGACGCGCCGCAGCAGCAGCTTGTCGCCGACGCTCGGCGCATGCCACACCACCACCTGGCCCGTCTCCGTCGCCAGCTGGTCGAGGCGTGCGAACTCGGCTTCGATCTCTGCGTTCCAGTCGGGAATCTGGTCGCCGAGCACGCGCTGCCAGAAGGCTGCGCGCGTGTCGGGCGTCTCGTCGGCGCTCTTGAGCGGCCCGACGCCGAGATCGTCGAGCAATCCGACGACGTGCTCGTCGCGCCCGGCTTGCGCGAGTGCCTCGCGCAGCGACGCGGCGGCGGTGCCGCCCTGAATCACATGAATGGTACTCATCGGCCTGTCGTCAACAAAAGAAAACCGCCGGCCGGGCGGACGTTGCGATGTCCAGCCGGCCGGCGGCTCCTAGTGTAAGCGAGATGTGTGACGGCGAGAAACCGTCCGGCGCCGCGACGCGACGTCGCTCAACGCTCGTCGAAGCTCACGACGACCTTGTCGCTGATCGGGTGGCACTGGCACGTGAGCACGAAGCCGTCCTTCACTTCATGCGCCTCGAGCGTGTAGTTCTTCTCCATCCGCACTTCGCCCTCGAGCACCTTCGCGCGGCACGTGCAGCACACGCCGCCCTTGCACGCGTACGGCAGCGCGAGGCCCGCACGCAGGCCGATATCGAGCAGGCTCACGCCTTCGTACGGCAGCCGCAGCTTGCGCTTCTTGCCGTCGAGCACGATTTCGAGGTCGGCGGCCGGCGTCTGGTCGGTGATTTCGACGACCGGCGCGCCGGCCTGCGGCAGCGGCGTGCCGAAGCGCTCGACGTGCACCTTCGCCTGCGGCACGCCGGCTGCCTTCAGCGCGGCTTCGGCCGCATCCATCATCGGCGCGGGGCCGCAGATGAACGCCTCGTCGATCGCGTCGGCCGGCGTCAGCGTGCCGAGGAATTCCGCGCATTTCGCCTGGTCGAGCACGCCGTTGAACAGCTCGACGTCCTGCTGGTCGTCCGACAGCACGTGATAGAGGACGAAGCGGTTCATGTAGCGGTTCTTCAGGTCCTCGAGCTCCTCCGCGAACATGATCGCGTCGACGCTGCGGTTGCCGTAGATCAGCGTGAACGTGCTGCGGGGCTCCAGTTCGAGCGTCGTCTTCACGATCGCGAGTACCGGCGTGATCCCGGAGCCGCCGGAGAACGCGACGTACTGCTTGCCGTGGTCGGCGTTCAGGTGCGTGAAGAAGCGGCCGTCCGGCGTCATCACGTCGATCGTGTGGCCGGGCTTCAGCGAGTCGAACGCGAAGTTCGAGAAGCGGCCGCCGCGCACGCGCTTGATGCCGATGCGCAGTTCGCCGTCACGGTCGTAGTCCGTCGTGCCGACGCAGATCGAATACGAGCGGCGCGTTTCCTCGCCGTCGATGTGGGTCTTCAGCGTGACGAACTGGCCCTGCGTGAAGCGGTACGCGTCGCGCAGCTCGGGCGGCACGTCGAAGGAGACGGTCACGGCGTCGGCGGTCTCGGGCCGCACGTCGCGGATACGCAGCGGATGAAATTGCGGGGTCGCCATATCGATTAATAGGGTTTGAAGTAGTCGAAGGGTTCGCGGCAGTCGACGCAGCGATACAGCGCCTTGCAGGCCGTGGACGCGAATTGCGCGAGACGCTCGGTGCGGGCCGAGCCGCAGCGCGGGCATGCGGGCGCCGCGACCGGCCGCGGCACGAAGCGCACGACGTTTTCCCGCGGCGCGGCGGTGCCGCACTGGCCGACCGGCGGCGCGATGCCGTACGCACGCAGCTTGTCGCGCGCTTCCTGCGTGATCCAGTCGGTCGTCCACGCGGGCGCGAGCACCGTCTCGATCCGGTGCGGCGGCAGGTCGGCGGCCTGCAGCGCGGCGGCGATGTCTTCGGCGATCTGCGACATGGCCGGGCAGCCCGAGTAGGTCGGCGTGATCACGACCTCGAGCTGGCCGTCGTCCGCGCGGCGGACGTCGCGCAGGATGCCGAGTTCGCGGATCGACACGACGGGGATCTCGGGGTCGGGCACGGCTTCGAGCACGTCCCACGCGCGGGCGAGCAGCGGATCGGCGTGGTGCGGGGCGGGTGAGGCGGCGAAGGCGGATGAGGCGGACATCGCGGGGCTCCGTTTGACGTGCGCGTTACCAGGTCGCGCCGGGGTGCTGGCGTGCGAGGCTTTGCAGTTCCGCGAGCAGGTAGCCCATGTGTTCCGAATGCTCGCCCTGCTTGCCGGTCGTCACGTGCTGCACGGGGGCCGGCAGCGTGAGCGTCGCCTCCGCGAGCGCGTTATCCACGTCCGCGCGCCACGCCGCTTCGAGCGCGGCCGGTGCCGGGGCGATGCGCCGCGCGGCGATCGCGTCGTCCACCTGGTCCGCCGCGAAGAATTCGCGCGTATACGGCGTCAGGTAGTCGAGTGCGTCCTGCGCGCGACGGTGCGACTCGTCGGTGCCGTCGCCGAGGCGCACGAGCCACTCGCGGGCGTGCTGCACGTGATAGCGGGTTTCCTTCACCGATTTCGCGGCGATGGCGGCCAGCGTCGCGTCTTCCGACGTTTCGAGCGCGCTCCACGTGTGCAGCATCAGCGCCGAGTACAGGAAGTTGCGCACGATCGTCACCGCGTAGTCCTTGTCGGCGTGCGCGGTGCCTGCGATCGGGCCGTAATGCGGCAGTTCGGCGAGCGTGAAGTTCGCGAACTCGCGCTCGGTGCGGAAGTACGCGTAGTCGTCCTCGGTCTTCGTCGCGCCGGTGAGCTGGCGTTCGAGTTCGGCCGCATGCGTATACAGCATGCGCGCCTGGCCGATGAGGTCGAGGCTCATGTTGGTGAGCGCGATGTCTTCCTCGAGGATCGGGCCGTGGCCGCACCATTCGGCATTGCGCTGACCGAGGATCAGCGTGTTGTCCGCGAGGCGCAGCACGTAGGAGAGGTGTTCGGGCGTGATCGTCATGGCGCGGGGCGTTACATGTGGTTGACTTCGTCGGGCAGCGTGTAGAACGTCGGGTGACGATAGATCTTGTCGCCCGCCGGCTCGAACAGCTCGGCCTTTTCGTTCGGATCCGACGCGGTGATCGCCGACGACGGCACCACCCAGATGCTCACGCCTTCCTGGCGGCGCGTGTAGACGTCGCGCGCCATGCGCAGCGCCATCGACGCGTCGGCGGCGTGCAGGCTGCCGCAATGCTTGTGGTCGAGCCCTTGCTTGCTGCGCACGAACACTTCCCAGATCGGCCATTCCTTGTTCATCACTTTCTCCTGAATCCCTGAATTCGATGGTGGTGCCGCTCAGGCGGCGTGCTGTTCGGCCCGCGCGCGGCGCTTTGCTTCGTGGGCGAGGGCGGCTTCGCGCACCCATGCGCCGTCCTCGTGCGCTTTCACGCGGGTCGCGAGGCGTTCCTTGTTGCACGGGCCGTCGCCGTTGACCACGCGCCAGAATTCGTCCCAGTCGATCGTGCCGAAGTCGTGGTGGCCGCGCGCCTCGTTCCACTTCAGGTCGGGATCGGGCAGCGTCACGCCGAGCACCTTCGCCTGGTCGACCGTCGCGTCGACGAACTTCTGCCGCAGGTCGTCGTTCGTGATCCGCTTGATGCCCCATTTCGCGGACTGGTTGCTGTGGACCGAATCGGCGTCGCTCGGGCCGAACATCATCAGCACCGGCCACCACCAGCGGTTCACGGCCTGCTGGACCATCGCGCGTTGCGCGTCGCTGCCCTTCATCATCGACAGCAGCGCGTCGAAGCCTTGGCGCTGGTGGAACGATTCTTCCTTGCACACGCGGATCATCGCGCGCGCGTAGGGGCCGTACGTGCAGCGGCACAGCGGGATCTGGTTCATGATCGCGGCGCCGTCGACCAGCCAGCCGATCACGCCGACGTCGGCCCAGGTCGGCGTCGGGTAGTTGAAGATGCTCGAGTATTTGGCCTTGCCGGCGTGCAGCGCGTCGATCAGCGAATCGCGCGATACGCCGAGCGTTTCGGCCGCGCTATAAAGATAGAGGCCGTGGCCGGCTTCGTCCTGGACCTTCGCGAGCAGGATCGCCTTGCGCTTCAGGCTCGGCGCGCGCGAGATCCAGTTGCCTTCGGGCAGCATGCCGACGACTTCCGAGTGCGCGTGCTGCGAGATCTGGCGAACCAGCGTCTTGCGATAGGCGTCGGGCATCCAGTCCTGCGGTTCGATCTTGCCGTCGGCGGCCATGACCGCATCGAACCGCGCCTGCTCGGGCGACTCGGCTGCGGCGTCGAGCGGCGCGACGTTGCCGGGGATGTCGAGGGATTGCGTGTACATGGCGAGGCTCTCGTCCGGTTGAATGTGTGCGAAGTATAAACCAACCGACCGGTCGGTTAATAAATTATTTGGGCGATAGCGCGTGTGATGCGGGTAAACGACAGGACGGGGGCGAAGTCGTGCCGATGGGGAACGAGTGGCGGCGCGCGGTGCCGAACCGCATCTGCGGCACAATGCCCGCTTTCCGACGAGGATTTTGCCGATGTCATTTCGCAGCAGTCTTGCCGCGGTCGCGCTGGGCGCGTCCGTTCTCCTGTCGCCGCTGGCCGCCGGCGCTGCGCAGGCGGGGTGGGTTGCCGCGTGGGCGACCGCGTTGCAGCCGATTCCCGACCTTGCCGCACCGCCGCCGCTTTATCGCGCGCCCGACGTGGCGGGCCGGACGGTCCGGCAGATCGTCTACCCGACGGTGACGGGCCGGGCGGCGCGGATTCGGCTGAGCAATGTGTACGGTAGTGCGCCGTTGGTCGTCGAATCGGCGAGTCTGGCGCGGGCCGGCGACGGCGCGGCGTTGGCGGACGGTGTGCCCGTTGCGGTGCGGTTCGGCGGGCGGGCGTCGGTGACGCTGGCGCCGGGCCAGGAACTCGAAAGCGATCCGGTGGGGATCGACGTGGCAACCGGTCGGCCTTATGCGGTCAGCCTGTATATGGGAGCGCGCCAGCGGATGACGGTCTGGCACCGCGTGTCGAACCAGGTCAATTACGTATCGGGGCCTGGAGATCACACGAAGGACGCCGGCGCCGGTGCGTTCCGCACCCGCTTTACTCAATTCGCGTGGGTGACCGAACTCGCGGTCGAGACCGGTTCCGCGCGCGCCAGCGTAGCCGCGATCGGCGATTCGATCACCGACGGGCTGCGCTCGAGCGTGAACCGGAACCGTCGCTGGCCGGACGCACTGGCGCGTCGGCTGGCGGAGTCGGACGCGGTCGGTGTGGTGAATCTGGGCATCAGCGGGAACCGGCTGCTCAGCGATTCGGCGTGCTACGGCACGTCGCTGCAATCCCGCTTCGAGCGCGATGCGTTGTCGCGCGCGGGCGTCAAGGCGGCAATCGTGCTGATCGGGATCAACGACATCAACTTTGCGGCGATGCCGCCGCGCGCGGGGCTCGATTGCGACCACCCGCATACGCAGGTCACGGCTGCGTCGCTGATCGACGGTTACCGCCGGCTGATTGATGCGGCGCACCGTCAGGGCGTGAAGGTCTTCGGCGCGACGTTGACGCCGGCCGGGCTGCCGGCGGGGCGCGAGGCGATCCGGCTCGAGGTGAACTGGTGGATCCGGAGCGGTGGCGGGTTCGACGGTGTGGTGGACTTCGACGCGGTGCTGCGCGATCCGGCGCGCCCGAGCGTGCTGCAGCGCCGGTTCGATAGCGGCGACGGCATTCATCCGAGCGATGCGGGATACACGGCGATGGCCGACGCGGTGTCGGTCGAGCAACTGCAGGCCGCGGTTGCTGGGAAGTGAGGGGCTCGGGAGCGGCGCACTTTTCTTGCTATATATAAGAGGGCACGGCTGAGCGTCATCCATCGCGTCCCGATTCATCGGCGTAAAAGCCCCCGTGCGCGGCAGCGCACGGGGGCTTTTGAATTTATTTCGCGAACCCCCTTGCGCTTGGCGCGGGAGGTGCTTAGAATCACGCCTCTTTCGCGCTAACGGAAACGCGGCGTGGAAGAGGGAAGGAAGTTGAACCCCGCAGTCGCAACGATGTAGTGAAAAAAGTTGTTGACGCGCTGCGAAACACGGTTCATAATCTCGCTTCTCTGCTGCTGAAAACGCAGCGCTGCTGAGAAAGACGGTTTTCTCGCGGACACGTTCTTTAAAAATTAACAGCCGATAAGTGTGGGCGCTTGATGACAGCGAGCCGATCGTCAGATCGGATTAGCAAAAGTATCAAGAGTCTCACACTAAAGTAAGTCAGGTTTATGAAGCAATTCATATTCCTGTCAGCTTTGAGTGAGCGACCGGTTCTACGGAACCGAAAACAGTAACAGGTTTGAACTGAAGAGTTTGATCCTGGCTCAGATTGAACGCTGGCGGCATGCCTTACACATGCAAGTCGAACGGCAGCACGGGCTTCGGCCTGGTGGCGAGTGGCGAACGGGTGAGTAATACATCGGAACATGTCCTGTAGTGGGGGATAGCCCGGCGAAAGCCGGATTAATACCGCATACGATCCACGGATGAAAGCGGGGGACCTTCGGGCCTCGCGCTATAGGGTTGGCCGATGGCTGATTAGCTAGTTGGTGGGGTAAAGGCCTACCAAGGCGACGATCAGTAGCTGGTCTGAGAGGACGACCAGCCACACTGGGACTGAGACACGGCCCAGACTCCTACGGGAGGCAGCAGTGGGGAATTTTGGACAATGGGGGCAACCCTGATCCAGCAATGCCGCGTGTGTGAAGAAGGCCTTCGGGTTGTAAAGCACTTTTGTCCGGAAAGAAATCCCTGGTCCTAATACGATCGGGGGATGACGGTACCGGAAGAATAAGCACCGGCTAACTACGTGCCAGCAGCCGCGGTAATACGTAGGGTGCGAGCGTTAATCGGAATTACTGGGCGTAAAGCGTGCGCAGGCGGTTCGCTAAGACCGATGTGAAATCCCCGGGCTCAACCTGGGAACTGCATTGGTGACTGGCGGGCTAGAGTATGGCAGAGGGGGGTAGAATTCCACGTGTAGCAGTGAAATGCGTAGAGATGTGGAGGAATACCGATGGCGAAGGCAGCCCCCTGGGCCAATACTGACGCTCATGCACGAAAGCGTGGGGAGCAAACAGGATTAGATACCCTGGTAGTCCACGCCCTAAACGATGTCAACTAGTTGTTGGGGATTCATTTCCTTAGTAACGTAGCTAACGCGTGAAGTTGACCGCCTGGGGAGTACGGTCGCAAGATTAAAACTCAAAGGAATTGACGGGGACCCGCACAAGCGGTGGATGATGTGGATTAATTCGATGCAACGCGAAAAACCTTACCTACCCTTGACATGGTCGGAATCCTGAAGAGATTCGGGAGTGCTCGAAAGAGAACCGGCGCACAGGTGCTGCATGGCTGTCGTCAGCTCGTGTCGTGAGATGTTGGGTTAAGTCCCGCAACGAGCGCAACCCTTGTCCTTAGTTGCTACGCAAGAGCACTCTAAGGAGACTGCCGGTGACAAACCGGAGGAAGGTGGGGATGACGTCAAGTCCTCATGGCCCTTATGGGTAGGGCTTCACACGTCATACAATGGTCGGAACAGAGGGTCGCCAACCCGCGAGGGGGAGCTAATCCCAGAAAACCGATCGTAGTCCGGATTGCACTCTGCAACTCGAGTGCATGAAGCTGGAATCGCTAGTAATCGCGGATCAGCATGCCGCGGTGAATACGTTCCCGGGTCTTGTACACACCGCCCGTCACACCATGGGAGTGGGTTTTACCAGAAGTGGCTAGTCTAACCGCAAGGAGGACGGTCACCACGGTAGGATTCATGACTGGGGTGAAGTCGTAACAAGGTAGCCGTATCGGAAGGTGCGGCTGGATCACCTCCTTTCCAGAGCTATCTCGCACAAGTTGAGCGCTCACGCTTATCGGCTGTAAATTAGGACAGACTCAGGGGTCTGTAGCTCAGTCGGTTAGAGCACCGTCTTGATAAGGCGGGGGTCGTTGGTTCGAATCCAACCAGACCCACCATTGTCTGACGTGGAAACCTGAGAGTCTCTGTACACATGGGGGCATAGCTCAGCTGGGAGAGCACCTGCTTTGCAAGCAGGGGGTCGTCGGTTCGATCCCGTCTGCCTCCACCACAATCTTCAATGCGAAGTGCTTGGTTCGAAAGCGAACCGAGGATTTGGCATTGGCGATTGAGCCAGTCAGAGTGATGCAGGTAACTGTATCGGCTGTCGTTCTTTAACAATCTGGAAGAAGTAAGTAATTTGGATAGCGCAAGCGTCTTTGAGATGGACGTGGAAACTATCCGGGTTGTGATTGTATCGATGTATCTCAAGATGATTCGAACTTCATGTTCGGCTCAATTGGAATACGGCACAACGCGAGAACTCAACCTGTAACGAGACAGACTCGTTATAGGGTCAAGCGAACAAGTGCATGTGGTGGATGCCTTGGCGATCACAGGCGATGAAGGACGCGGTAGCCTGCGAAAAGCTACGGGGAGCTGGCAAACAAGCTTTGATCCGTAGATATCCGAATGGGGAAACCCACTCCGTATGGAGTATCCATGGCTGAATACATAGGCCATGCGAAGCGAACGCGGTGAACTGAAACATCTAAGTAACCGCAGGAAAAGAAATCAACCGAGATTCCCAAAGTAGTGGCGAGCGAAATGGGATGAGCCTTGTACTCTTTATTTGTATTGTTAGCCGAACGCTCTGGAAAGTGCGGCCATAGCAGGTGATAGCCCTGTAGGCGAAAACAGTATGAAAGAACTAGGTGTACGACAAGTAGGGCGGGACACGTGAAATCCTGTCTGAAGATGGGGGGACCATCCTCCAAGGCTAAATACTCGTGATCGACCGATAGTGAACCAGTACCGTGAGGGAAAGGCGAAAAGAACCCCGGGAGGGGAGTGAAATAGATCCTGAAACCGCATGCATACAAACAGTCGGAGCCTCGTAAGGGGTGACGGCGTACCTTTTGTATAATGGGTCAGCGACTTACGTTCAGTAGCAAGCTTAACCGTATAGGGCAGGCGTAGCGAAAGCGAGTCCGAATAGGGCGTTCAGTTGCTGGGCGTAGACCCGAAACCAGGTGATCTATCCATGGCCAGGATGAAGGTGCGGTAACACGTACTGGAGGTCCGAACCCACTAACGTTGAAAAGTTAGGGGATGAGCTGTGGATAGGGGTGAAAGGCTAAACAAACCTGGAAATAGCTGGTTCTCTCCGAAAACTATTTAGGTAGTGCCTCGTGTCTCACCTTCGGGGGTAGAGCACTGTCATGGTTGGGGGGTCTATTGCAGATTACCCCGCCATAGCAAACTCCGAATACCGAAGAGTGCAATCACGGGAGACAGACATCGGGTGCTAACGTCCGGTGTCAAGAGGGAAACAACCCAGACCGCCAGCTAAGGTCCCCAAATATGGCTAAGTGGGAAACGAAGTGGGAAGGCTAAAACAGTCAGGAGGTTGGCTTAGAAGCAGCCACCCTTTAAAGAAAGCGTAATAGCTCACTGATCGAGTCGTCCTGCGCGGAAGATGTAACGGGGCTAAGCCATATACCGAAGCTGCGGATGCGTGCACTCCTTCAAGTGCACCGAGCTTGTCGCCACGCAGTGGCGACAAAGCACCCAACAATGATCGTTGCGGTGTGATGAGCGGTGGATTTGAAGGAGTGTACGCATGGTAGGAGAGCGTTCCGTAAGCCTGCGAAGGTGCCTTGTAAAGGGTGCTGGAGGTATCGGAAGTGCGAATGCTGACATGAGTAGCGATAAAGGGGGTGAAAGGCCCCCTCGCCGTAAGCCCAAGGTTTCCTACGCAACGTTCATCGGCGTAGGGTGAGTCGGCCCCTAAGGCGAGGCAGAAATGCGTAGCTGATGGGAAGCAGGTCAATATTCCTGCACCGTCGTTAGATGCGATGGGGGGACGGATCGCGGAAGGTTGTCCGGGTGTTGGAAGTCCCGGTCGCTGCATTGGAGAAGGCGCTTAGGCAAATCCGGGCGCAGGATTCAAGGGTGTGGCGCGAGCGCTCTAGGGCGCGAAGCAATTGGAAGTGGTTCCAAGAAAAGCCTCTAAGCTTCAGTCTAACGATGACCGTACCGCAAACCGACACAGGTGGGCGAGATGAGTATTCTAAGGCGCTTGAGAGAACTCGGGAGAAGGAACTCGGCAAATTGGTACCGTAACTTCGGGATAAGGTACGCCCTTGTAGCTTGACTGGCCTGCGCCAGGAGGGTGAAGGGGTTGCAATAAACTGGTGGCTGCGACTGTTTAATAAAAACACAGCACTCTGCAAACACGAAAGTGGACGTATAGGGTGTGACGCCTGCCCGGTGCCGGAAGATTAAATGATGGGGTGCAAGCTCTTGATTGAAGTCCCGGTAAACGGCGGCCGTAACTATAACGGTCCTAAGGTAGCGAAATTCCTTGTCGGGTAAGTTCCGACCTGCACGAATGGCGTAACGATGGCCACACTGTCTCCTCCCGAGACTCAGCGAAGTTGAAGTGTTTGTGATGATGCAATCTACCCGCGGCTAGACGGAAAGACCCCATGAACCTTTACTGTAGCTTTGCATTGGACTTTGAACCGATCTGTGTAGGATAGGTGGGAGGCTATGAAACCGGAACGCTAGTTTCGGTGGAGCCGTCCTTGAAATACCACCCTGGTTTGTTTGAGGTTCTAACCTTGGCCCGTGATCCGGGTCGGGGACAGTGCATGGTAGGCAGTTTGACTGGGGCGGTCTCCTCCCAAAGCGTAACGGAGGAGTACGAAGGTACGCTAGGTACGGTCGGAAATCGTGCTGATAGTGCAATGGCATAAGCGTGCTTAACTGCGAGACCGACAAGTCGAGCAGGTGCGAAAGCAGGTCATAGTGATCCGGTGGTTCTGTATGGAAGGGCCATCGCTCAACGGATAAAAGGTACTCTGGGGATAACAGGCTGATACCGCCCAAGAGTTCATATCGACGGCGGTGTTTGGCACCTCGATGTCGGCTCATCTCATCCTGGGGCTGTAGCCGGTCCCAAGGGTATGGCTGTTCGCCATTTAAAGAGGTACGTGAGCTGGGTTTAAAACGTCGTGAGACAGTTTGGTCCCTATCTGCCGTGGGCGTTGGATATTTGAAGGGGGCTGCTCCTAGTACGAGAGGACCGGAGTGGACGAACCTCTGGTGTACCGGTTGTGACGCCAGTCGCATCGCCGGGTAGCTATGTTCGGAAGAGATAACCGCTGAAAGCATCTAAGCGGGAAACTCGCCTTAAGATGAGATATCCCTGGGGACTTGATCCCCTTGAAGGGTCGTTCGAGACCAGGACGTTGATAGGTCAGGTGTGTAAGCGCAGTAATGCGTTCAGCTAACTGATACTAATTGCCCGTAAGGCTTGATCCTATAACAAGGCTGTCTCGATAGCCGTTAGCGCTTCAGCGCTTACGGATATCGAGCGTCGAGTGCGAGGCACTCGACGTACTGCGGTTGAAGTGCCGCGTATGTGTGAGATACAGCTCACAACCTCAATTACTGCTTCTTCCCAGATTGGTTCTGTTGGCCCAGCCAGCAGAACAACCCTCTTTGCCTGATGACCATAGCGAGTCGGTCCCACCCCTTCCCATCCCGAACAGGACCGTGAAACGACTCTACGCCGATGATAGTGCGGATTCCCGTGTGAAAGTAGGTAATCGTCAGGCTCCCTCAAGCCAGAAACCCCCGCCCAACCGGCGGGGGTTTTTGCATTTCCAGCGACGGAAATGGCACCGGGCGCGCCGGCGCACGAAAATGTTACCCATCACTCTGCTCAGGCGCCCTAGATTGCCGATGCAGATCGGCGCTACGCATGGTCCCGGTCCACCATTGCACATGTGTCACTTCCGGCAACCGGCCAACCGCAAGGCTGGCACTCACGGCAGTGTGCGAGGTGCGAGCAAAAGCGCGCGAACGCCGCGCCAAGGCAAGAGCACGCCTTCGCCCCGACAGTTTCTCTCGGCCTCCGAATACGCATTGAACGCGGCAAAGAGTCCTTCCTTCCTGGGCGAAAGCAGGAGTGACCACTTCCAATCCGCCATCTTCTTCGCGCCCTGGTTGCGACATCGCGAGTCGTCACATTCAAAGCTTCGGAATGCTTGGTCAATGCATTCCTTGTCGTTGCGCTCGTCCGCAGCACGTCTTAGCGCGAGCGACACTACATCGTTCCCTTTCGTGAAGTCGAAGGTTTCGGCTCCGGCAGCCGGAAAGCGAACCGTGCGAGTCCAGTCAAGGGGCTTGCCGGTGGCGAGATCGTAGGTCGTGGTATTCCAGCCGCTTGACGGGTGAGCTGCGCCTGGCCAATCCCAGTAGCATGTCGCGTCGACCGTGAACAAGCGGGTATTGGCGAATGCCACCGTCGGCGTGCAGCTCGAGTCGCCTTTCGGCCGGGCCATGAGTGCCAGGCCGACCGTTTCCCGAAACACCCGATCGAGGTCGGCGTTGATGGTTCGCACTGCGTCCGCTGACGGTCCGCTCGTCAGCTGCGGAGCGGATGCGCCACTTCGCTTTTCGGTGATGAATCGCCAGGTGACGGCGCGATCGGCTGACGTTCCCTTGCGTGCGGAAATCTCCGTCGGCCCTTCCACCCGCAAGCAATCGTAACCGCGTTCGGTTGCCGACGATCCGTGAAAGTTCGCGTCGCAGGTGGCGCTCGTGCGCTCCAGTCGGATCGGCAGGGTGGCCACCGCCCCTGCGCTTTTCCTCCACGTCCCGGATGCCGATCCGGATGCGAACGAGAGGGACCAGACGCCGGTCGGTTCGGCGCAGGCGATTGGTTCGTCGCCGCCGCCGGAAAGGGAACACTCGATGAATTCCCCCGCGTTGACGGTCGGGACCAGACCGATGTCGATGCCTTGCGAGCGATAGAAGTAACGGCCGATCGCCTGCTTGTCGTTCTGGTAGAAGCGTAGAACGATAGACGACTTGCCGATCGTGCCGCGGTAGAGGCTTTCGTCCGGAGCGGCATGCGCGATGTCCGTGACGAGTGAGGCGGCGAACAGCAGCGCACATGAGAGGCGCATGGAAGCTCCTGGTGTCGGGTTCGAATCGTGCGCCCGGCGTTCCCTTGGCGTCACAGACTGCGCATTTGGTTCCGGACCCTACACAGACTAACGTGGCGCAACGAGGGGCGCCAGTCGGTGCTGAGTCGCAGCACTCGAGCATCGGGAGCGAACGAATAGCCGCGCATAGGCATGCGCGTCCATGCGGTCGGGCGACACGGCGGACTGCTGTTGCCGCTACGCGAGGAGATTGGCGACGCCGGCCTGAGGAAAATGTGCTGGATCTGCGCGTGCATCCCGGTTGTGGATGCGAGCAGGGCGCTTCGATCGTAAAGGCGTCTCGGGTGCGCAAAAGACCGGCAGATCAAGTTCGGCACGAAATTTGCGGTTTTTTGCGTTTACCCGCTTGGCTTTATCGTGCGAAGGTCGTATGATGGCGGTCTTCCGATTTTTCGGCGTGAACTCAGGTTCGTGACGGAACGGTCGGAGTCTGACGAAGATGCGTGCATTGGCGCGCCAGGTGTGACTTTCGGTGTTCGCGAGGGCGTAAATGCTCGGTGCGGCGTCGATGAGGGGCTTGGGGCGTATCAGTCAGGTGCTGGTGAAGAGAATGAAAATAATCTTCCGGATGTGCTTGACAGGGGTGCGATGTACCCCCATAATCGTCAGTTCTCTACGGAGGGGTGCCCGAGTGGCTAAAGGGGGCAGACTGTAAATCTGTTGGCTTACGCCTACGTTGGTTCGAATCCAACCTCCTCCACCAAGATATCAGCGCAGTGAGCGGTAAGGAATCGTTTGTGGCCCGTGCGGGTGTAGCTCAATGGTAGAGCAGAAGCCTTCCAAGCTTACGACGAGGGTTCGATTCCCTTCACCCGCTCCAGACCGCGAAGTTGAAGCGTAAAGCGCCCATGTGGCTCAGTGGTAGAGCACTCCCTTGGTAAGGGAGAGGTCGGCAGTTCGATCCTGCCCATGGGCACCAGCAGTAAAAAGTCAGTGTCTTGTTGTTTGCGCGCGGCGCAACCTGTGAAATTCCTTTTGGGAGTTGAAAATGGCCAAGGAAAAGTTTGAGCGGACCAAGCCGCACGTGAACGTTGGTACGATTGGTCACGTTGACCACGGCAAGACGACGCTGACGGCAGCGATCACGACGGTTCTGACGAAGAAGTTCGGCGGCGAAGCGAAGGCATACGACCAGATCGACGCGGCACCGGAAGAAAAGGCGCGCGGCATCACGATCAACACGGCACACGTCGAGTACGAAACGGCTAACCGCCACTACGCACACGTCGACTGCCCGGGCCACGCTGACTATGTGAAGAACATGATCACGGGCGCAGCGCAGATGGACGGCGCGATCCTGGTTTGCTCGGCAGCAGACGGCCCGATGCCGCAAACGCGTGAGCACATCCTGCTGGCGCGTCAGGTTGGCGTTCCGTACATCATCGTGTTCCTGAACAAGTGCGACATGGTGGACGACGCAGAACTGCTCGAGCTGGTCGAGATGGAAGTTCGCGAGCTGCTGTCGAAGTACGACTTCCCGGGCGACGACACGCCGATCGTGAAGGGTTCGGCCAAGCTGGCGCTGGAAGGCGACACGGGCGAGCTGGGCGAAGTGGCGATCATGAGCCTGGCAGACGCGCTGGACACGTACATCCCGACGCCGGAGCGTGCAGTTGACGGCGCGTTCCTGATGCCGGTGGAAGACGTGTTCTCGATCTCGGGCCGCGGTACGGTGGTGACGGGTCGTGTCGAGCGCGGCATCGTGAAGGTCGGCGAAGAAATCGAAATCGTCGGTATCAAGCCGACGGTGAAGACGACCTGCACGGGCGTTGAAATGTTCCGCAAGCTGCTGGACCAGGGTCAGGCAGGCGACAACGTCGGTATCCTGCTGCGCGGCACGAAGCGTGAAGACGTGGAGCGTGGCCAGGTTCTGGCGAAGCCGGGTTCGATCACGCCGCACACGCACTTCACGGCTGAAGTGTACGTGCTGAGCAAGGACGAAGGCGGCCGCCACACGCCGTTCTTCAACAACTACCGTCCGCAGTTCTACTTCCGTACGACGGACGTGACGGGCTCGATCGAGCTGCCGAAGGACAAGGAAATGGTGATGCCGGGCGACAACGTGTCGATCACGGTGAAGCTGATCGCTCCGATCGCGATGGAAGAAGGTCTGCGCTTCGCAATCCGCGAAGGTGGCCGTACGGTCGGCGCCGGCGTCGTCGCCAAGATCATCGAGTAAGCCAGTTATTCGTTGATCGACAGTTTTGGGGCTGGCAACAGCCAGCCCCAGTATGGTTTAGGGGTATAGCTCAACTGGCAGAGCGTCGGTCTCCAAAACCGAAGGTTGGGGGTTCGATTCCCTCTGCCCCTGCCAAAAAATAGCCACGTGTCCTACGTGGCATTTGTTTTAAGGTGTTATGGCGAATCCATCCGTCGAAACTGTAAATACCTCCGGCGATAAGCTGATGCTGGCCCTGGGCGTATTGCTGGTCTTGGCCGGATTCGTGGGCTTCTTCTGGCTGGCCAATCAGCAGTGGTATGTCCGCGGTGCCGCGTTGGCGGTAGGGATCATCGCCGGCGTGGCCGTCGGGCTGATGTCCGCACCTGGCAAGAGCCTCATCGCCTTTGCCAAGGATTCGTACAAGGAAGTCCGGAAGGTCGTTTGGCCCACCCGTAAGGAAGCAACGCAAACCACACTCGTCGTGTTCGGTTTCGTGCTCGTGATGGCGATTTTCCTCTGGTTGAGTGACAAATCGATCGAATGGGTGATTTTCTCGGCGATTCTGGGTTGGAAATGATATGAGCGATACTCCGGCATCCCCGAGCGGAAAGCGTTGGTACGTCGTGCACGCCTACTCCGGTATGGAGAAGAGCGTGCAACGTGCGCTTCAAGAGCGCATCGAACGTGCTGGCATGCAGGACAAATTCGGTCAGATCCTGGTTCCGACCGAAGAAGTGGTCGAAGTCAAAGGCGGCCACAAGGCAGTAACCGAGCGTCGATTCTTCCCCGGCTACGTGCTGGTGGAGATGGAAATGACGGACGAAACGTGGCACCTCGTGAAGAACACCGCGAAGGTCACCGGTTTCGTCGGCGGTGCGCGTAATCGCCCGACCCCGATTTCCCCGAAGGAAGTCGAGAAGATCATGTCGCAGATGCAGGAAGGCGTCGAGAAGCCGCGCCCGAAGACCCTGTTCGAAGTCGGCGAGATGGTGCGTGTCAAGGAAGGCCCGTTCACGGACTTCAACGGCACCGTCGAAGAAGTCAACTACGAAAAATCGCGCGTGCGTGTGTCGGTCACCATCTTTGGCCGATCCACCCCGGTCGAACTCGAGTTCGGCCAGGTCGAAAAAGTTTGATCCCGATTCGGTGGGCAGCCTCGGCTGCCCACCTTCGCGCTTACGGCCCGCGTCATGGCCGTTGAGGAGCGTCAGTAGCCAGCGGCGAAAGCGCGTTATCACTCACCGAACGCCTTTCCTCCGGCGTTCCAATGAGGTTCACAAATGGCAAAGAAGATTATCGGCTTTATCAAGCTGCAGATCCCTGCAGGTAAAGCCAACCCGTCGCCGCCGGTCGGTCCGGCACTGGGCCAGCGCGGCCTGAACATCATGGAGTTCTGCAAGGCGTTCAACGCGCAGACTCAAGGCATGGAGCCGGGTCTGCCGGTGCCGGTGGTCATCACGGCATTCGCTGACAAGAGCTTCACGTTCGTGATGAAGACGCCGCCGGCGACCGTCCTGATCAAGAAGGCGGCGAAGGTGGACAAGGGCTCGAGCAAGCCGCACACCGACAAGGTCGGTTCGATCACGCGCGCTCAAGCCGAAGAAATCGCGAAGACCAAGATGCCGGACCTTACGGCAGCTGATCTGGACGCAGCCGTTCGCACCATCGCTGGTAGCGCACGCTCGATGGGCATCACTGTGGAGGGCGTGTAAATGGCTAAGATCTCCAAGCGCCGTCAGGCATTTGCCGCCAAGGTCGATCGTCAGAAGCTGTACGCGATCGAAGACGCACTGAGCCTCGTGAAGGAATGCGCGAGCGCGAAGTTCGACGAGTCGATCGACGTCGCAGTCCAGCTCGGCATCGATGCGAAGAAGTCGGACCAGGTCGTTCGTGGTTCGGTCGTCCTGCCGGCAGGTACGGGCAAGTCGGTTCGCGTTGCCGTGTTCGCGCAAGGCGAGAAGGCCGAGCAGGCTCGTGCAGCAGGCGCGGAAATCGTCGGTATGGAAGACCTGGCTGAGCAGATCAAGGCTGGCCAGATGGACTTCGACATCGTGATCGCTTCGCCGGACACGATGCGTATCGTCGGTACGCTCGGCCAGATCCTCGGCCCGCGCGGCCTGATGCCGAACCCGAAGGTCGGTACGGTCACGCCGGACGTCGCAACCGCCGTCAAGAACGCGAAGGCTGGTCAGGTGCAATTCCGTGTCGACAAGGCCGGTATCATCCACGCGACCATCGGCCGTGCATCGTTCGAGCCGACCGCACTGCGTTCGAACCTGTCGGCGCTGATCGAAGCGCTGCAGAAGGCAAAGCCGGCAACGAGCAAGGGCGTCTACCTGCGCAAGATCGCACTGTCGAGCACGATGGGCGTCGGCGTGCGTGTCGACCAGGCTACGCTGGCAGCACAGTAAGCAAGTATTCGGGCCGCTTCGTTCGCGAAGCGGCCTACATGGGCTTTGGGCGGTTGTTCGTGCAGCAGGGCGGGCAACCGGTTATCAAAGACCGTTGGTGGGGTGCCGCAGTCAGGTGATCCCTTAATTCAAGCCAACGCAGATGGCGAACCCGAAAAAGTTTTGCAGTGGTGAAGCCGCAGGCCGTGAAGCGATTCGCGGCATGAGGTGGAAATACTCCTAACGAGGTCGGACGCCGTTGTTGAACGAGGTACGTGAGGTTCGTGTGCCATACCGGCAAGCCAAACGTATCGTTTCTGGAGGCTAACCGTGCCGCTTAATAGAGAAGACAAGCAAGCCGTCGTCGCTGAGGTTTCCGCGCAAGTCGCGAAGGCCCAGACCGTTGTGCTGGCTGAGTATCGTGGAATTGCGGTTGGCGATCTGACCAAGCTGCGCGCGAAAGCGCGTGAGCAACAGGTTTACCTGCGCGTGTTGAAGAACACGCTGGCGCGTCGCGCCGTTGAAGGTACGCCGTTTGCTCCGCTGGCAGAGCAGATGACTGGCCCGTTGATCTACGGCATCTCGGAAGATGCAATTGCTGCTGCTAAGGTCGTCAACGACTTCAGCAAGAGCAATGACAAGTTGGTCATCAAGGCTGGTTCGTTCGATGGCAAGGTGATGGACAAGGCTGGCGTGCAAGCGCTGGCAAGCATCCCGAGCCGCGAAGAACTGCTCTCGAAGCTGCTGTTCGTTATGCAATCGCCTGTTTCGGGCTTCGCGCGTGCCCTGGCCGCGCTGGCAGAAAAGAAGCAAGCCGAAGCTGCGTAATCGAACGTGCATCAGCGTCATTGATCGCTGGCTGTATCCGAATTCAATTTAGGAGTATTTCAAATGGCAATCGCAAAAGAAGACATCCTGGCAGCAGTCGAAGGGATGACCGTTCTGGAACTGAACGAACTGGTCAAGGCATTCGAAGAGAAGTTTGGCGTGTCGGCAGCTGCAGTGGCAGTCGCTGGCCCGGCAGGCGGCGGCGCTGCTGCTGCTGCAGAAGAGAAGACCGAATTCACGGTCGTTCTGGCTGAAGCAGGCAGCAACAAGGTTGCAGTCATCAAGGCAGTTCGCGAACTGACGGGCCTGGGCCTGAAGGAAGCGAAGGACGTCGTTGACGGCGCACCGAAGGCTGTCAAGGAAGGCGTCGACAAGGCTGCTGCTGAAGAAGCCAAGAAGAAGCTGGAAGAAGCAGGCGCGAAGGTCGAAGTCAAGTAAGTTTCGGCGCGCTGTGCGAAGGCTGGCGGTATTTTCACCGCCGGCCTTTTTGTGCTTTGTGGGGACGTTATTCTGGCACTCATTCGGGAGCCCGAATAATCGGCCCCAGAAGCCAAAGAAAACCGCCTGATCGTTGTGATTGGTCACGAATGGCGGTTCTCTTTGTCTTCTGAAGCGACTGCAGAAGGCAAGTTTGGTCGGGTAGCGGGCAACACAGGCATCCGCTGCCGTCAGCCAGCGGTTGGTAGCGGCCAACCACCAAGCTTCTCGGCTCGTTCAAGCCGTCGGACGGCCATCGGGTCTCAGTCGGTGAACACTCGGGTTTGAAACGTCCAGGTATTCCGCCTCGATAGCACCCGCCGTGATTCGGAGATCGTATGCAATATTCCTTCACCGAGAAGAAGCGCATTCGCAAGAGTTTCGCGAAGCGCCCCATCGTTCACCAAGTTCCTTTCTTGCTGGCTACCCAGCTTGAATCATTCAGCACGTTTCTGCAAGCCGATGTGCCGGCCACGCAACGCAAGCCTGAAGGTTTGCAGGCCGCGTTCACATCGGTATTTCCCATTGTTTCGCACAACGGCTTCGCGCGCCTCGAGTTCGTGAGCTACGCGTTGTCCGCGCCGGCATTCAACATCAAGGAATGCCAGCAGCGCGGCCTGACGTACTGCTCCGCGCTGCGCGCGAAGGTCCGCCTTGTCATCCTCGACAAGGAATCGCCGAACAAGCCGGTCGTCAAGGAAGTGAAAGAGCAGGAAGTGTACATGGGCGAAATTCCGCTCATGACGCCGACGGGCTCGTTCGTCATCAACGGCACCGAGCGTGTCATCGTCTCGCAGCTGCACCGTTCGCCGGGCGTGTTCTTCGAACACGACAAGGGCAAGACGCACAGCTCGGGCAAGCTGCTGTTCTCGGCGCGGATCATTCCGTACCGCGGCTCGTGGCTCGACTTCGAATTCGACCCGAAGGACATCCTGTACTTCCGCGTCGACCGTCGCCGCAAGATGCCGGTCACGATCCTGCTGAAGGCCATCGGCCTGACGCCGGAACAGATCCTCGCGAACTTCTTCGTGTTCGACAACTTCACGCTGATGGACGAGGGCGCGCAACTCGAGTTCGTGCCCGAGCGCCTGCGTGGTGAAGTCGCGCGTTTCGACATCACGGATCGTGATGGCAAGGTCATCGTCCAGAAGGACAAGCGGATCAACGCGAAGCACATTCGCGACCTCGAAGCCGCGAAGACCAAGTTCATCTCGGTGCCGGAAGACTATCTGCTCGGCCGCGTGCTGGCGAAGAACGTCGTCGACGGCGACACCGGCGAAGTGATCGCGAGCGCGAACGACGAAGTCACGGAAAGCGTGCTCGAGAAGCTGCGCGAAGCGGGCATCAAGGACATCCAGACGCTCTACACGAACGACCTGGACCAGGGCCCGTACATCTCGTCGACGCTGCGTGTCGACGAAACGACCGACAAGACGGCCGCGCGCATCGCGATCTACCGCATGATGCGTCCGGGCGAGCCGCCGACCGAAGAAGCGGTCGAGGCCCTGTTCAACCGTCTGTTCTACAGCGAAGAAGCGTACGACCTGTCGAAGGTCGGCCGCATGAAGTTCAACCGCCGCGTCAGCCGTGACGAGATCACCGGCCCGATGACGCTGCAGGACGACGACATCCTCGCGACGATCAAGATCCTCGTCGAGCTGCGCAACGGCAAGGGCGAAGTGGACGACATCGACCACCTCGGCAACCGTCGCGTGCGTTGCGTCGGCGAACTGGCGGAAAACCAGTTCCGCGCGGGTCTCGTGCGTGTCGAGCGCGCGGTCAAGGAACGCCTCGGCCAGGCCGAAAGCGAAAACCTGATGCCGCACGACCTGATCAACTCGAAGCCGATTTCGTCGGCGATCCGCGAGTTCTTCGGTTCGTCGCAGCTGTCGCAGTTCATGGACCAGACCAACCCGCTGTCGGAAATCACGCACAAGCGCCGTGTTTCCGCACTGGGCCCGGGCGGTCTGACGCGCGAGCGCGCAGGCTTCGAAGTCCGTGACGTGCACCCGACCCACTATGGCCGCGTGTGCCCGATCGAAACGCCGGAAGGTCCGAACATCGGTCTGATCAACTCGCTCGCACTGTATGCGCACCTGAACGAGTACGGCTTCCTCGAGACGCCGTACCGCAAGGTCGTGGACAGCAAGGTGACCGACCAGATCGACTACCTGTCGGCGATCGAGGAAGGCCGCTACATGATCGCGCAGGCGAACGCCGCGATCGACGAGAACGGCACGCTGATCGACGAACTCGTGTCGTCGCGTGAAGCCGGCGAAACGATGATGGTCACGCCGGACCGTATCCAGTACATGGACGTCGCGCCGTCGCAGATCGTGTCGGTTGCAGCCTCGCTGATTCCGTTCCTTGAGCACGACGATGCGAACCGTGCACTGATGGGTTCGAACATGCAGCGTCAGGCCGTGCCGTGTCTGCGTCCGGAAAAGCCGGTCGTCGGGACGGGCATCGAGCGCACCTGCGCGGTCGACTCGGGCACGACGGTTCAGGCGTTCCGCGGCGGCGTCGTCGACTATGTCGACGCAGGCCGTATCGTGATTCGCGTGAACGACGACGAAGCGGTCGCAGGTGAAGTCGGTGTCGACATCTACAACCTGATCAAGTACACGCGTTCGAACCAGAACACGAACATCAACCAGCGTCCGATCGTGAAGATGGGCGACAAGGTCTCGCGCGGCGACGTGCTGGCCGACGGCGCCTCGACGGACCTGGGCGAGCTCGCGCTCGGCCAGAACATGCTGATCGCGTTCATGCCGTGGAACGGCTACAACTTCGAGGATTCGATCCTGATCTCGGAGAAGGTCGTGGCCGACGATCGCTACACGTCGATCCACATCGAAGAGCTGAACGTCGTTGCACGCGACACGAAGCTCGGGCCGGAAGAAATCACGCGCGACATCTCGAACCTGGCGGAAGTCCAGCTCGGCCGTCTCGACGAATCGGGCATCGTGTACATCGGTGCGGAAGTCGAAGCAGGCGACGTGCTGGTCGGCAAGGTCACGCCGAAGGGCGAGACCCAGCTGACGCCGGAAGAGAAGCTGCTGCGCGCGATCTTCGGCGAGAAGGCTTCGGACGTGAAGGACACGTCGCTGCGCGTGCCGTCGGGCATGAGCGGCACCGTGATCGACGTCCAGGTGTTCACGCGTGAAGGCATCCAGCGCGACAAGCGTGCGCAACAGATCATCGACGACGAACTGAAGCGTTACCGTCTCGACCTGAACGACCAGCTGCGCATCGTGGAAGGCGACGCGTTCCAGCGTCTCGCACGCATGCTCGTGGGCAAGGTCGCGAACGGCGGCCCGAAGAAGCTCGCGAAGGGCACGAAGATCGACCAGGCTTACCTGGAAGACCTCGACCACTACCACTGGTTCGACATCCGCCTCGCGGACGACGAAGCAGCGGCATCGCTCGAAGCGATCAAGAACTCGATCGAAGAGAAGCGTCACCAGTTCGACCTCGCGTTCGAAGAGAAGCGCAAGAAGCTCACGCAAGGCGACGAACTGCCGCCGGGCGTGCTGAAGATGGTCAAGGTGTACCTCGCGGTCAAGCGTCGCCTGCAGCCTGGCGACAAGATGGCGGGCCGTCACGGTAACAAGGGTGTCGTGTCGAAGATCGTCCCGATCGAAGACATGCCGTACATGGCCGACGGCCGTCCGGCAGACGTCGTGCTGAACCCGCTGGGCGTGCCGTCGCGGATGAACGTGGGTCAGGTTCTGGAAGTGCACCTCGGCTGGGCCGCGAAGGGCCTCGGCTGGCGTATTGGCGAAATGCTGCAGCGTCAGGCGAAGATCGAGGAACTGCGCGTGTTCCTGACGAAGATCTACAACGAGTCGGGCCGCCAGGAAGACCTGGAAAGCTTCACCGACGACGAGATCCTCGAACTCGCGAAGAACCTGCGCGAAGGCGTGCCGTTCGCGACGCCGGTGTTCGACGGTGCGACCGAGGAAGAAATGGGCAAGATGCTCGACCTCGCGTTCCCGGACGACATCGCCGAACAGCTCGGCATGAACCCGTCGAAGAACCAGGTCCGCCTGTACGACGGCCGCACGGGTGAAATGTTCGAACGTCGCGTGACGCTGGGCTACATGCACTACCTGAAGCTGCACCACTTGGTCGACGACAAGATGCACGCGCGTTCGACCGGCCCGTACTCGCTCGTCACGCAGCAGCCGCTGGGTGGTAAGGCGCAGTTCGGCGGCCAGCGTTTCGGTGAAATGGAAGTGTGGGCACTCGAAGCGTACGGCGCGTCCTACGTGCTGCAGGAAATGCTGACGGTGAAGTCGGACGACGTGACCGGCCGGACGAAGGTGTACGAAAACCTCGTCAAGGGCGATCACGTGATCGATGCAGGCATGCCGGAATCCTTCAACGTGCTCGTGAAGGAAATCCGCTCGCTCGGTATCGACATCGATCTCGACCGCAATTAATCGGACTACGGAGAGAAAGCAATGAAAGCTCTGCTCGATCTATTCAAGCAAGTCCAACAGGAAGAAGTTTTCGACGCGATCAAGATCGGTCTGGCCTCGCCGGACAAGATCCGTTCGTGGTCGTTCGGCGAAGTGAAGAAGCCGGAGACCATCAACTACCGTACGTTCAAGCCGGAACGCGATGGTCTCTTCTGCGCGAAGATCTTCGGGCCGATCAAGGACTACGAGTGCCTGTGCGGCAAGTACAAGCGTCTGAAGCACCGCGGCGTGATCTGCGAGAAGTGCGGCGTCGAAGTGACGCTGGCGAAGGTGCGTCGCGAACGGATGGGCCACATCGAGCTGGCCTCGCCGGTCGCGCACATCTGGTTCCTGAAGTCGCTGCCGTCGCGTCTGGGCATGGTGCTCGACATGACGCTGCGCGACATCGAACGCGTGCTGTACTTCGAAGCGTACGTGGTGATCGAACCGGGCATGACGCCGCTGAAGGCGCGGCAGATCATGACCGAAGAGGATTACTACAACAAGGTCGAGGAATACGGCGACGAATTCCGTGCCGAAATGGGCGCGGAAGGCGTGCGTGAACTGCTGCGCGCGATCAACATCGACGAGCAGGTCGAGACGCTGCGCACCGAGCTGAAGAACACCGGCTCGGAAGCGAAGATCAAGAAGTACGCGAAGCGCCTGAAGGTCCTCGAGGCATTCCAGCGCTCGGGCATCAAGCCCGAGTGGATGATCCTCGAAGTGCTGCCGGTGCTGCCGCCGGAACTGCGTCCGCTCGTGCCGCTGGACGGCGGCCGTTTCGCGACGTCGGACCTGAACGACCTGTATCGCCGCGTGATCAACCGTAACAACCGGTTGAAGCGCCTGCTCGAGCTGAAGGCCCCTGAAATCATCGTCCGCAACGAAAAGCGGATGCTGCAGGAAGCCGTCGACTCGCTGCTCGACAACGGTCGTCGCGGCAAGGCGATGACGGGCGCGAACAAGCGTCCGCTGAAGTCGCTCGCCGACATGATCAAGGGCAAGGGCGGCCGTTTCCGTCAGAACCTGCTGGGCAAGCGCGTCGACTACTCGGGCCGTTCGGTCATCGTGGTCGGCCCGACGCTGAAGCTGCACCAGTGCGGTCTGCCGAAGCTGATGGCGCTCGAGCTGTTCAAGCCGTTCATCTTCAACAAGCTGGAAGTGATGGGCGTCGCGACGACCATCAAGGCTGCGAAGAAGGAAGTCGAGAACCAGACGCCGGTGGTGTGGGACATCCTCGAAGAGGTGATCCGCGAGCATCCGGTGATGCTGAACCGTGCGCCGACGCTGCACCGTCTCGGTATCCAGGCGTTCGAGCCGGTGCTGATCGAAGGCAAGGCAATTCAGCTGCACCCGCTCGTCTGCGCGGCGTTCAACGCCGACTTCGACGGTGACCAGATGGCCGTTCACGTGCCGCTGTCGCTCGAAGCGCAGATGGAAGCGCGTACGCTGATGCTGGCGTCGAACAACGTCCTGTTCCCGGCCAACGGCGATCCGTCGATCGTGCCGTCGCAGGATATCGTGCTGGGTCTGTACTACGCGACCCGCGAAGCGGTCAACGGCAAGGGCGAAGGCCTGTCGTTCACGGGCGTGTCGGAAGTGATCCGCGCGTACGAGAACAAGGAAGTCGAGCTCGCATCGCGCGTCAACGTGCGGATCACCGAAATGGTCCACAACGAGGACAAGTCGGAAGGTGCGCCGCCGTTCGTGCCGAAGATCTCGCTGTACGCGACGACCGTCGGCCGCGCGATCCTGTCGGAGATCCTGCCGCACGGCCTGCCGTTCTCGGTGCTGAACAAGCCGCTGAAGAAGAAGGAAATCTCGCGCCTGATCAACACGGCGTTCCGCAAGTGCGGTCTGCGCGCGACGGTGGTGTTTGCCGACCAGCTGATGCAGTCGGGTTTCCGTCTCGCGACGCGCGCCGGTATTTCGATCTGCGTGGACGACATGCTCGTGCCGCCGCAGAAGGAAACGATCGTCGGCGACGCCGCGAAGAAGGTGAAGGAGTACGACCGCCAGTACATGTCGGGTCTCGTCACCGCGCAGGAACGCTACAACAACGTGGTCGACATCTGGTCGGCAACGTCGGAAGCGGTCGGCAAGGCGATGATGGAGCAGCTGTCGACGGAGCCGGTGACGGACCGCGACGGCAACGAGACGCGCCAGGAGTCGTTCAACTCGATCTACATGATGGCCGACTCGGGCGCCCGGGGTTCGGCGGTTCAGATTCGTCAGCTGGCCGGTATGCGCGGCCTGATGGCGAAGCCGGACGGCTCGATTATCGAGACGCCGATTACCGCGAACTTCCGCGAAGGTCTGAACGTGTTGCAGTACTTCATCTCGACCCACGGTGCACGTAAGGGTCTGGCTGATACGGCACTGAAGACCGCGAACTCGGGTTACCTGACGCGTCGTCTCGTCGACGTCACGCAGGATCTGGTCGTCGTGGAAGACGATTGCGGCACGTCGAACGGCGTGGCGATGAAGGCACTCGTCGAAGGCGGTGAAGTCGTCGAGGCGCTGCGCGACCGTATCCTCGGCCGCGTTGCGGTTGCGGACGTCGTGAACCCGGAAACGCAGGAAACGGTGTACGAATCGGGCACGCTGCTCGACGAAACGGCGGTCGAGGAAATCGAACGCCTCGGCATCGACGAAGTGCGCGTGCGCACGCCGCTGACCTGCGAGACGCGCTACGGCCTGTGTGCGTCGTGCTACGGCCGTGACCTCGGCCGCGGCTCGCTCGTGAACGTCGGCGAAGCAGTCGGCGTGATCGCGGCACAGTCGATCGGTGAACCGGGCACGCAGCTGACGATGCGTACGTTCCACATCGGTGGTGCGGCATCGCGTGCGGCAGTGGCTTCGTCGGTCGAAGCGAAGAGCAACGGTATCGTCCGCTTCACGGCGACGATGCGTTACGTCACGAACGCGAAGGGCGAGCAGATCGTCATTTCCCGTTCGGGCGAAGCGATGATCACCGACGATTTCGGTCGCGAGCGCGAGCGTCACAAAGTGCCGTACGGCGCGACGCTGCTGCAGCTCGACGGCGCGACGATCAAGGCCGGCACGCAGCTTGCCACGTGGGATCCGCTGACGCGTCCGATCATCACCGAGTACGGTGGTACGGTGAAGTTCGAGAACGTCGAGGAAGGCGTGACCGTCGCGAAGCAGATCGACGACGTGACCGGCCTGTCGACGCTGGTCGTGATCGACGTGAAGCGCCGTGGTTCGCAGGCTTCGAAGAGCGTGCGTCCGCAGGTCAAGCTGCTCGACGCGAACGGCGACGAAGTGAAGATTCCGGGCACGGAGCACGCGGTGCAGATCGGCTTCCAGGTCGGCGCACTGATTACCGTGAAGGACGGTCAGCAGGTGCAGGTCGGTGAAGTGCTCGCACGTATCCCGACGGAAGCGCAGAAGACGCGTGACATTACCGGCGGTCTGCCGCGGGTGGCGGAACTGTTCGAAGCGCGTTCGCCGAAGGATGCCGGCATCCTCGCGGAAGTCACCGGTACGACGTCGTTCGGCAAGGACACGAAGGGCAAGCAGCGTCTCGTCATCACGGACCTCGAGGGCAACCAGCACGAGTTCCTGATCGCGAAGGAAAAGCAGGTTCTCGTTCACGATGCCCAGGTCGTCAACAAGGGCGAAATGATCGTGGACGGTCCGGCCGATCCGCACGACATCCTGCGTCTGCAGGGTATCGAGGCACTGTCGCGCTACATCGTCGACGAAGTGCAGGACGTGTATCGTCTGCAGGGCGTGAAGATCAACGACAAGCACATCGAGGTGATCGTTCGCCAGATGCTGCGTCGTGTGCAGATCACCGACAACGGTGATACGCGCTTCATCCCGGGCGAACAGGTCGAGCGTTCCGACATGCTGGACGAGAACGATCGCATGATCGCCGAGGACAAGCGTCCGGCTTCGTACGACAACGTGCTGCTCGGTATCACGAAGGCATCGCTGTCGACCGACTCGTTCATCTCCGCGGCATCGTTCCAGGAAACGACCCGCGTGCTGACCGAAGCGGCGATCATGGGCAAGCGCGACGATCTGCGCGGCCTGAAGGAAAACGTGATCGTCGGCCGTCTGATTCCGGCCGGTACGGGTCTCGCGTTCCACAAGGCACGCAAGGCGAAGGAATCGTCGGATCGCGAGCGTTTCGACCAGATCGCAGCGGAAGAGGCGTTCGATTTCGGCACGCCGAGCACGCCTGCCGCGGAAGAGCCGCAACAGCACCCGGCAGCCGAGTAAGCGCGGGCGGCGCGAGCCGCCTCGCTACGCTGTCGCTGAAACCGCCCAGTTTCGACTGGGCGGTTTTTTTTTCCGTCGTTCGCGCGCGTGACGGGCTTGCGAGCGCGCCTGCCGCAGGCCCGTCATGCACGCGAACGGAACCCGTCCGGATGGCCAACGTTGCGCGATTCGCCACGCGTCCCGCGAGCGGGTTGTTAAAATTGCGGTCATCGTCTAGCCGTCCCCGTCCTCTTTCATGTCCCGCGCCCTCGAAATCCTCGACGAAGTATTTGGTTATCCCGCTTTTCGCGGCCAGCAGGGCGAAATCGTCGAACACGTCGCCGGCGGCGGCGACTGTCTCGTGCTGATGCCGACCGGCGGCGGCAAGTCGCTGTGCTACCAGATTCCGGCGCTGCTGCGTCGCGAGGCCGGGCATGGTGCCGGTATCGTCGTGTCGCCGCTGATCGCGCTGATGCAGGACCAGGTGGCCGCACTGAGCGAAGTGGGCGTGCGCGCGGCGTACCTGAACTCGACGCTGTCGGGCGCCGAGGCCGCGGCGACCGAGCGCGCACTGCGCGAAGGCGAAATCGACCTGCTGTACGTCGCGCCCGAACGGCTGATGACGGGGCGCTTCCTCGACCTGCTCGAGCGCGCGAAGATCGGCCTGTTCGCGATCGACGAAGCGCACTGCGTGTCGCAATGGGGGCACGATTTCCGCCCGGAGTACATCCAGCTGTCGGTGCTGCACGAGCGATTCCCGTCGGTGCCGCGCATCGCATTGACCGCGACGGCCGATGCGATCACGCGCGACGAGATCATCCACCGTCTCGCGCTCGACGACGCACGCGTGTTCGTGTCGAGCTTCGACCGCCCGAACATCCGCTACCGGATCGTCGAAAAGGACAATGCGCGATCGCAGCTGCTCGATTTCATCCGCGCCGAGCACACGAATGCCGACGGCACGACGGATGCGGGTGTCGTCTATTGCCTGTCGCGTCGCAAGGTCGAGGAAACGGCCGAATGGCTGAAGGCGCAAGGCGTGCGTGCGCTGCCGTATCACGCGGGGATGGAGTTCGAGGTGCGGCAGAAGCACCAGGAGATGTTCCAGCGCGAGGAAGGCATCGTGATGTGCGCGACCATCGCGTTCGGCATGGGCATCGACAAGCCGGACGTACGCTTCGTCGCGCACCTGGATCTGCCGAAGAGCGTCGAAGGCTACTACCAGGAAACGGGCCGCGCCGGCCGCGACGGGATGCCCGCGAATGCGTGGATGGCGTACGGGCTCGGCGACGTCGTCCAGCAGCGCAAGATGATCGACGAATCGGATGCGGACGACGCACACAAGCGCGTCCAGACGTCGAAGCTCGACGCGCTGCTCGGGCTGTGCGAGACGATCTCGTGCCGCCGCGTCCGGCTGCTGAACTACTTCGGCGAGGAGAGCAAGCCGTGCGGCAACTGCGATACGTGCCTCGAGCCGCCCGCTTCGTGGGACGCGACGCGTGAGGCGCAGATGGCGCTGTCGTGCGTGTTCCGCGCGCAGCGCGCGAGCGGCTTCAATTTCGGCTCGAGCCACCTGATCGAGATCCTGCGCGGCGGGCGTACCGAGAAGGTGTTGCAGCGGGGTCACGACCAGCTGACGACGTTCGGGATCGGCGCGTCGCTGTCGGAGCCCGAGTGGCGCGCGATATTCCGGCAGCTCGTCGCGTACGGCTACCTGGCCGTCGATCACGGCGGCTTCGGTGCGCTCGTGCTGACCGAGGCCGCGAAGCCGGTGCTGAAGAACGAGGAGAAGGTCACGCTGCGCCGCTACGTGAAGCCGCAGCGCACGCGTCAGTCGTCGAGCCGCAGCGGCACGCGCGTCGATCCGACGGCCGGCATGGGCACGCGCGAGCGCGCACGGTGGGATGCGCTGCGCGCGTGGCGTGCGGAAACGGCGAAGACGGACGGTGTGCCGGCCTATGTGATCTTCCACGACGCGACGCTCGCCGAGATCGCGCGCAACGCGCCGGAGACGATCGACGACCTGCGCCATATCCCCGGCATGGGGGTGCGCAAGCTGGAGCGCTTCGGCGACGAGATCATCGACGTCGTCGAGTCGGCCTGACACAGGCGTTCCGACCCTTCCGGTAAACCACGCGGCCGGCCGGCGAATCACGCAAGCCGTTGACTTAGTTGGCATTTCCGGAATATCATGCTGGGTTCCGGTATTCGGTGGGCCGAGTCGCGTTCGAAAGCTCGCACCCGTTTCGCCGGTTCGGAAGTCAACTGTGCGTCGATTCTCGCTTTGCCCGAAATCGATGTGCGGATTTTGTTCAATTTCAGGAATAAACAATGCCAACCATCAACCAACTGGTTCGCAAAGGCCGTCAGTCGGAAACGACGAAGAGCAAGAGCCCGGCCCTGCAGGACTGCCCCCAGCGTCGCGGCGTGTGCACCCGTGTGTACACGACGACGCCGAAGAAGCCGAACTCGGCACTCCGTAAGGTCGCCAAGGTTCGTCTGACGAACGGCTTCGAAGTGATTTCGTACATCGGCGGTGAAGGCCACAACCTGCAGGAACACTCGGTTGTGCTGATCCGCGGCGGCCGTGTGAAGGACTTGCCGGGTGTGCGTTACCACATGGTTCGCGGCTCGCTGGATACCCAGGGCGTCAAGGATCGTAAGCAAGCGCGCTCGAAGTACGGCGCGAAGCGTGCAAAGGCTGCCAAGTAAGCAGTTTTTGATCAGGGATCGCCGCAGGGCGGTCAAGGCGGGAGTTCCGGATTGCCGGTGCTGTCGAGTAAGTGGTCACCCGGCCAAGCTGGTTAGTCGTGAAGATGTGATCGGGTTTGTTGGTGGCCGCGGAGCTGGAACCAGCTCCAACTGAACAAGTAAAGGAAGAATCATGCCGCGTCGTCGCGAAGTCCCCAAGCGGGAAGTGTTGCCGGATCCGAAGTTCGGTAACGTTGATGTAGCCAAGTTCATGAACATGCTGATGCTGTCCGGCAAGAAGTCGGTCGCAGAGCGCATCGTTTATGGCGCATTCGAACAGATCCAGACCAAGGGTGGCAAGGACCCGCTGGAAGTGTTCACGGTTGCGCTCAACAACGTCAAGCCGGTGGTCGAAGTGAAGAGCCGCCGCGTTGGTGGTGCCAACTATCAAGTTCCGGTCGAAGTGCGCCCGTCGCGTCGTATGGCATTGGCGATGCGCTGGCTGCGCGAGGCTGCGAAGAAGCGCAGCGAGAAGTCGATGGCTCTGCGCCTGGCAGGTGAACTCTCCGAAGCGGCCGAAGGCCGTGGCGGCGCGATGAAGAAGCGCGATGAAGTTCACCGCATGGCAGAAGCCAACCGCGCGTTCTCGCATTTCCGTTTCTAAGCGCCTGGCTGGGCTGTTTGCGGAAATAAATTCCGGGCGGGTGCGCTTTTCAGGCGCCTCGCCCGTTTGTGTTGAAGCACGATGCAGCAGGGCTGCATCGTGTCATCCCAGTAGAGGATCAAAGTGGCTCGCAAGACTCCTATCGAGCGCTACCGCAATATCGGTATTAGCGCTCACATCGACGCCGGCAAAACGACGACGACCGAGCGCATTCTGTTTTACACCGGTGTGAACCACAAGATCGGTGAAGTCCACGACGGCGCAGCCACGATGGACTGGATGGAGCAGGAACAGGAACGTGGCATCACGATCACGTCCGCTGCTACCACGGCCTTCTGGAAGGGCATGGGCGGCAACTATCCGGAACACCGCATCAACATCATCGACACCCCGGGTCACGTCGACTTCACGATCGAAGTGGAGCGTTCGATGCGCGTGCTCGACGGCGCGTGCATGGTGTACTGCGCAGTGGGCGGCGTGCAGCCGCAGTCGGAAACGGTGTGGCGCCAGGCTAACAAGTACAAGGTGCCGCGTCTCGCGTTCGTCAACAAGATGGACCGTACCGGCGCGAACTTCTTCAAGGTCTACGACCAGCTCCGTCTGCGCCTGAAGGCGAACCCGGTTCCGGTCGTGGTGCCGATCGGCGCGGAAGAAAACTTCAAGGGCGTCGTCGACCTGATCAAGATGAAGGCGATCATTTGGGACGAAGCGTCGCAAGGCACGAAGTTCGACTACGTCGACATCCCGGCCGAGCTCGCGGAGACCTGCAAGGAATGGCGCGAGAAGATGGTCGAAGTGGCTGCCGAAGCCAGCGAAGACCTGATGAACAAGTACCTGGAAGAAGGCGATCTGCCGGAAGCCGACATCGTCAAGGCGCTGCGCGACCGTACGATCGCGTGCGAAATCCAGCCGATGCTGTGCGGTACCGCGTTCAAGAACAAGGGCGTGCAGCGTATGCTCGACGCCGTGATCGACTTCCTGCCGTCGCCGGTCGACATCCCGCCGGTCAAGGGCGAGCTCGAAAATGGTGAAGAAGCGGAGCGCAAGGCGTCGGACGACGAGAAGTTCTCGTCGCTCGCGTTCAAGATCATGACCGACCCGTTCGTCGGCCAGCTGATCTTCTTCCGTGTGTACTCGGGCGTCGTCAATTCGGGCGACACGCTGCTGAACTCGACCAAGGGCAAGAAGGAACGCCTCGGCCGTATTCTGCAGATGCACGCGAACCAGCGTGAAGAAATCAAGGAAGTCCGTGCAGGCGACATCGCTGCTGCGGTCGGCCTGAAGGAAGCGACCACCGGCGACACGCTGTGCGATCCGGCAAACCCGATCGTGCTCGAGCGCATGGTGTTCCCGGAGCCGGTGATTTCGCAGGCTGTCGAGCCGAAGACCAAGGCTGACCAGGAAAAGATGGGCCTGGCGCTGAACCGCCTGGCACAGGAAGATCCGTCGTTCCGCGTGCAGACCGACGAAGAGTCGGGCCAGACCATCATTTCGGGCATGGGCGAGCTCCACCTCGAAATTCTGGTCGACCGGATGAAGCGTGAATTCGGCGTGGAAGCAACCGTCGGCAAGCCGCAGGTTGCATACCGCGAAACGATCCGTTCGACGGCGAAGGACGTCGACGGCAAGTTCGTCAAGCAGTCGGGTGGTCGCGGCCAGTACGGTCACGCGGTCATCACGCTCGAGCCGAACGAGCAAGGCAAGGGCTACGAGTTCTTCGACGAGATCAAGGGCGGTGTGATTCCGCGTGAATACATCCCGGCGGTCGACAAGGGTATTCAGGACACGCTGAAGTCGGGCGTGCTGGCTGGCTTCCCGGTCGTCGACGTGAAGGTTCACCTGACGTTCGGTTCGTACCACGACGTTGACTCGAACGAAAACGCGTTCCGCATGGCCGGTTCGATGGCGTTCAAGGAAGCGATGCGCAAGGCGAACCCGGTCGTCCTCGAGCCGATGATGGCTGTCGAAGTCGAGACGCCGGAAGACTACATGGGCAACGTGATGGGCGACCTGTCGGGCCGTCGCGGTATCGTCCAGGGCATGGAAGACATGGTTGGCGGCGGCAAGATCGTGCGCGCCGAAGTGCCGCTGTCGGAAATGTTCGGCTATTCGACGTCGCTGCGCTCGCTGACGCAAGGTCGTGCAACGTACACGATGGAGTTCAAGCACTACGCTGAAGCTCCGCGCAACGTTGCTGATGCGATCATCAGCGCGAAGTCGAAGTAATTCGCTATCTCAATCGATAATTTTTGAAAGAAGAGAATCATGGCAAAAGGTAAATTCGAGCGGACCAAGCCGCACGTGAACGTTGGTACGATTGGTCACGTTGACCACGGCAAGACGACGCTGACGGCAGCGATCACGACGGTTCTGACGAAGAAGTTCGGCGGCGAAGCGAAGGCGTACGACCAGATCGACGCGGCACCGGAAGAAAAGGCGCGCGGCATCACGATCAACACGGCACACGTCGAGTACGAAACGGCTAACCGCCACTACGCACACGTCGACTGCCCGGGCCACGCTGACTATGTGAAGAACATGATCACGGGCGCGGCGCAGATGGACGGCGCGATCCTGGTTTGCTCGGCAGCAGACGGCCCGATGCCGCAAACGCGTGAGCACATCCTGCTGGCGCGTCAGGTTGGCGTTCCGTACATCATCGTGTTCCTGAACAAGTGCGACATGGTGGACGACGCAGAACTGCTCGAGCTGGTCGAGATGGAAGTTCGCGAGCTGCTGTCGAAGTACGACTTCCCGGGCGACGACACGCCGATCGTGAAGGGTTCGGCCAAGCTGGCGCTGGAAGGCGACACGGGCGAGCTGGGCGAAGTGGCGATCATGAGCTTGGCAGACGCGCTGGACACGTACATCCCGACGCCGGAGCGTGCAGTTGACGGCGCGTTCCTGATGCCGGTGGAAGACGTGTTCTCGATCTCGGGCCGCGGTACGGTGGTGACGGGTCGTGTCGAGCGCGGCATCGTGAAGGTCGGCGAAGAAATCGAAATCGTCGGTATCAAGCCGACGGTGAAGACGACCTGCACGGGCGTTGAAATGTTCCGCAAGCTGCTGGACCAGGGTCAGGCAGGCGACAACGTCGGTATCCTGCTGCGCGGCACGAAGCGTGAAGACGTGGAGCGTGGCCAGGTTCTGGCGAAGCCGGGTTCGATCACGCCGCACACGCACTTCACGGCTGAAGTGTACGTGCTGAGCAAGGACGAAGGCGGCCGCCACACGCCGTTCTTCAACAACTACCGTCCGCAGTTCTACTTCCGTACGACGGACGTGACGGGCTCGATCGAGCTGCCGAAGGACAAGGAAATGGTGATGCCGGGCGACAACGTGTCGATCACGGTGAAGCTGATCGCTCCGATCGCGATGGAAGAAGGTCTGCGCTTCGCAATCCGTGAAGGCGGCCGTACGGTCGGCGCCGGCGTCGTCGCCAAGATCCTCGACTAAGATCGACGATCCGCGGGCCCCGGCGGGGCCTGCGATTCCGCGGTACGCGGCTGTACCGTCGAAACCGGGTGTCCAGCTTGTGCTGGCACCCGGTTTTGTTTTTCCGGCACCCCGTTGCGGGTGGCGACAAACCCGCACCACCGCTTTATTTTTTCGTGTAGAATCGCGGGCTTAGCAGTGGAAGTACCGTTCGGAACCTGTCGCTTCGCTCCCCGCAGGCAGCAGGTTTCGCGTTCTTTTGGTGTCCGGCGGTGCAACATCGCCTCGCTCTTTTCAAGGAATCGTCATGCAGCAACAGAAAATCCGCATTCGCCTGAAGGCTTTCGACTATCGTCTGATCGATCAATCGGCTGCCGAAATCGTCGATACCGCGAAGCGGACTGGCGCAATCGTCCGTGGCCCGGTGCCGCTGCCGACGCGCATTCAGCGTTTTGACATCCTGCGTTCGCCGCACGTCAACAAGACGTCGCGCGATCAGCTCGAAATCCGTACCCACCAGCGCCTGATGGACATCGTCGATCCGACCGACAAGACGGTTGACGCGCTGATGAAGCTCGACCTGCCGGCTGGCGTCGACGTGGAAATCAAGCTGCAGTAAGGCTTTCGGCGCCAGCTGGCATGCCGGGTGGCGCTAAGTCTTTGTTATTGCTTGCGGAAATCGAGAAGTCGGGCTATACTGCTTGGCTTTTCGCGTATTCGCGTAAAAAAGTTGGGCCTTGCGTGCCCGGCATTTTGTAAATCAGCCCCGACCAATCGCAGTCGGGAATGGAGAAAATGATGAGCCTTGGACTCGTAGGTCGCAAGGTTGGCATGACCCGTATCTTCACGGCTGAAGGGGATTCGATTCCCGTCACCGTGCTGGACGTGTCGGACAACCGCGTGACGCAGATCAAGACTGTTGAAACCGACGGCTACACGGCCGTGCAGGTTGCATTCGGCTCCCGTCGTGCATCGCGCGTGACGAAGCCGCTGGCAGGTCATCTCGCCAAAGCCGGTGTCGAAGCCGGTGAAATCCTCAAGGAATTCCGCATTGACGCGGCCAAGGCAGCCGAGCTGTCGAATGGCGCCGTGGTCGGTGCCGATCTTTTCGAAGTGGGCCAGAAGGTCGACGTGCAAGGCGTGTCGATCGGTAAGGGCTACGCCGGTACGATCAAGCGTTACAACTTCTCCTCCGGCCGTGCGACGCACGGTAACTCGCGCTCGCACAACGTGCCGGGCTCGATCGGTATGGCGCAGGATCCGGGTCGTGTTTTCCCGGGTAAACGCATGACGGGTCACATGGGTGACGTGACGGTGACGGTGCAGAACCTCGAAATCGCCCGTATCGACGCAGAGCGCAAGCTGCTGCTCGTGAAGGGCGCGATTCCGGGCGCGAAGGGCGGCAAGGTCTTCGTGACGCCGGCCGTCAAGACCAAGGGGGCGAAATAATGGAACTCAAGCTCCTGAACGAAAATGGTCAGGAAGGTGCAGTGGTCAACGCATCGGACGTCGTGTTCGGTCGTGACTACAACGAAGCGCTGATCCACCAGGTCGTCGTCGCTTACCAGGCGAATGCTCGCCAGGGTAACCGCGCACAGAAGGACCGTGAGCAAGTCAAGCACACGACCAAGAAGCCGTGGCGCCAGAAGGGTACGGGCCGTGCTCGTGCCGGTATGTCGTCGAGCCCGCTGTGGCGTGGCGGTGGTCGTATCTTCCCGAATTCGCCGGAAGAAAACTTCTCGCACAAGGTCAACAAGAAGATGCATCGCGCAGGTCTCTGCTCGATCTTCTCGCAGCTGGCCCGTGAAGGCCGCCTGTCGGTCGTCGAGGACATCATCCTCGAAGCGCCGAAGACCAAGCTGCTGGCCGACAAATTCAAGACCATGGGTCTCGACTCCGTGCTGATCATCACCGACACGGTTGACGAAAACCTGTACCTGGCATCGCGCAACCTGCCGCACGTGGCAATTGTCGAGCCGCGCTACGCTGACCCGCTGTCGCTGATCTACTTCAAGAAAGTGCTGGTCACGAAGGCTGCGGTCGCCCAGATCGAGGAGTTGCTGTCATGAGCGAGATTCGCAAGAACGATCATCGTTTGATGCAGGTCCTGCTCGCACCGGTGATCTCGGAAAAGGCGACGCTGGTTGCCGACAAGAACGAGCAAGTCGTGTTCGAAGTCGCACCGGATGCCACGAAGCAGGAAGTGAAGGCGGCTGTCGAGCTGCTGTTCAAGGTTGAAGTTGATTCCGTCAACGTGCTGGTTCAGAAGGGCAAGCAAAAGCGCTTCGGCCGTTCGATGGGCCGCCGCAAGGACGTGAAGAAGGCGTACGTTTGCCTGAAGCCCGGCCAGGAAATCAACTTTGAAGCGGAGGCCAAGTAATCATGGCAATCGTTAAAGTTAAGCCGACATCGCCGGGTCGCCGCGCGATGGTCAAGGTGGTCAACAAGAACCTGCACCAGGGCAAGCCGTTCGCGGCACTGCTCGACTCGCAGAGCTCGACCGCCGGCCGTAACAACAATGGCCGTATCACCACGCGTCACAAGGGTGGTGGTCACAAGCAGCACTATCGTATCGTCGATTTCCGTCGCACGAAGGATGGCATCCCGGCAAAGGTCGAGCGTCTCGAGTACGACCCGAACCGTAGCGCGAACATCGCGCTGGTGCTTTACGCAGACGGCGAACGTCGCTACATCATCGCCCCGAAGGGCCTGACCGTCGGCCAACAGCTGATGTCGGGTTCGGAAGCGCCGATCCGCGCAGGCAACACGCTGCCGATCCGCAACATTCCGGTCGGTACGACGATCCACTGCATCGAGATGCTGCCGGGCAAGGGCGCGCAAATGGCGCGTTCGGCTGGTACGTCGGCCATGCTGCTCGCCCGTGAAGGCGTCTACGCGCAGGTTCGTCTGCGTTCGGGCGAAATCCGCCGCGTGCACATCGAGTGCCGTGCAACGATCGGTGAAGTCGGCAACGAAGAGCATAGCCTGCGCCAGATCGGCAAGGCTGGCGCGAACCGCTGGCGCGGTATCCGCCCGACGGTGCGTGGCGTTGCGATGAACCCGGTTGATCACCCGCACGGTGGTGGTGAGGGCAAGACGGCTGCAGGTCGCGATCCGGTCAGCCCGTGGGGTACGCCGGCTAAGGGTTATCGCACCCGTAGCAACAAGCGCACGACGACGATGATCGTCCAGCGCCGTCACAAGCGTTAAGGAGTAGGCAATGGCACGTTCTGTAAAAAAAGGTCCGTTCTGCGACGCCCATTTGCTGAAGAAAGTTGAGGCGGCTGCAGCTTCGCGCGACAAAAAGCCGATCAAGACCTGGTCGCGTCGCTCGACGATTCTGCCGGATTTCATCGGCCTGACGATCGCCGTTCACAACGGCCGTCAACACGTTCCGGTGTACATCTCGGAAAACATGGTCGGCCACAAGCTTGGCGAGTTCGCACTGACCCGTACGTTCAAGGGTCACGCGGCCGACAAGAAGGCCAAGAAATAAGGGGCAATCAAGATGGAAGTGAAAGCAATTCATCGCGGTGCCCGCATCTCGGCGCAAAAAACGCGCCTTGTGGCTGACCAGATCCGCGGTTTGCCGGTCGACAAGGCGCTGAACGTTCTGACGTTCTCGCCGAAGAAAGCGGCTGGCATCGTGAAGAAGGTTGTGCTGTCGGCAATCGCGAATGCGGAGCACAACGAAGGCGCCGATATCGACGAGCTCAAGATCAAGAGCATCTACGTCGACAAGGCTGCATCGCTCAAGCGTTTCACCGCGCGCGCCAAGGGCCGCGGTAACCGCATCGAGAAGCAATCCTGTCACATCACTGTGACGGTCGGGAATTAAGGAGCCATACGATGGGACAGAAAATTCATCCGACTGGCTTCCGCCTGGCTGTCAGCCGCAATTGGGCTTCGCGTTGGTACGCGAACAACAACAATTTCGCGGCGATGCTTCAGGAAGACATCGGTGTTCGTGAATACCTGAAGAAGAAGCTGAAGAACGCTTCGGTCGGTCGGGTCGTCATCGAGCGTCCGGCGAAGAACGCGCGCATCACGATTTACAGCTCGCGTCCGGGCGTGGTCATCGGCAAGAAGGGCGAGGATATCGAACAGCTGAAGACGGAACTGCAACGCCGCATGGGCGTGCCGGTTCACGTCAACATCGAAGAAATCCGCAAGCCGGAAACCGATGCTCAACTGATCGCTGACTCGATCACGCAACAGCTCGAGCGCCGGATCATGTTCCGTCGCGCGATGAAGCGTGCGATGCAGAACGCGATGCGTCTGGGTGCTCAAGGCATCAAGATCATGAGCGCGGGCCGTCTGAACGGTATCGAAATCGCTCGTACGGAGTGGTATCGCGAAGGTCGCGTGCCCCTTCACACGCTGCGTGCTGATATCGACTACGCGACTTCGGAAGCGAAGACGACCTACGGGATCATCGGCGTCAAGGTGTGGGTTTACAAGGGCGACACGCTCGGCCGCAACGACGCACCGGTGGTGGAAGAAGTAGCCGAAGACAAGCGTCCGCGTCGCAATGCGCGTCCGGGCGACCGTCGTCCGCGCCGTGACGGCGAAGGCGGCGCTCCGGGTGCTCGTCGTGGCGCACCGCGCCGCGGCGCCGGCAAGCCCGAAGACGGCAAGACTGGAGAATAACGATGCTGCAACCGAAACGCAGAAAGTATCGTAAAGAGCAGAAGGGTCGTAACACCGGCAAGGCGACGCGCGGCAACGCAGTGTCGTTCGGTGAATTCGGTCTGAAGGCGATCGGTCGCGGTCGTTTGACCGCACGTCAGATTGAAGCGGCGCGTCGTGCAATGACGCGTCACATCAAGCGTGGCGGCCGCATCTGGATCCGGATCTTCCCGGACAAGCCGATTTCGCAGAAGCCGGCCGAAGTGCGTATGGGTAACGGTAAGGGTAACCCGGAGTACTACGTCGCCGAGATTCAGCCGGGCAAGATGCTCTATGAAATGGACGGCGTAACCGAAGAACTGGCACGCGAAGCGTTCCGTCTGGCTGCAGCCAAGCTGCCGCTGAAGACGGCATTCATCGTGCGCCAGCTCGGCGCCTAAGGAGAAAACATGAAGGCTTCCGAACTTCTCCAGAAAGACCAGGCCGCGCTCAACAAGGAGCTGGCGGACCTGCTGAAGGCGCAATTCGGCCTGCGCATGCAACTCGCGACCCAGCAGCTCACGAACACGAGCCAGCTGAAGAAGGTTCGTCGCGACATCGCACGTGTGCGGACCGTCATGACTCAGAAGGCGAACCAGAAATGAACGATAGCGTGAAAACCTCGCTGAAGCGGACGCTGGTCGGTCGGGTCGTCAGCAACAAGATGGACAAGACCGTCACCGTGCTGATCGAGCACCGCGTCAAGCATCCGATCTACGGCAAGTATGTCGTGCGCTCGAAGAAGTACCACGCGCATGATGAAGCGAACACCTACAACGAAGGCGATCTCGTCGAAATCCAGGAAACGCGTCCTGTTTCGAAGACGAAGGCCTGGACGGTGTCGCGCCTCGTCGAAGCAGCTCGCGTCATCTAAGCGGGCAGCGCAGTAGGCAGTAACCGGCACTTCTCCACGAAGTGCTTGAAATCGCAAAGTTTTTGCTTGCGTGACCGGGATTATTTGTTATAATCCCGGTCTTCCCTCTTTATGGGAGCCCCGTCGCGGGCGAAGTTGGTGGGGGAAGCGGACCGGCGCCTGCCTGTCCGAAAGATTCACCGAATTGCGATGGCGGGTTTCGTTTGCCGTCGCTGCTGTTCCAACCCAAGCAGCCGATTGGCTGACGGGACCAAGACTGACCGAATGCATCATGGTGGTGCATCCGGATTAAGTTGGGAAAGACAAACCATGATCCAGACCGAATCTCGGCTCGAAGTAGCCGACAACACGGGTGCACGTGAAGTCCTGTGCATCAAGGTGCTCGGCGGCTCGAAGCGTCGTTATGCCGGCATTGGCGACATCATCAAGGTGAGCGTCAAAGAGGCAACGCCGCGCGGGCGCGTGAAGAAAGGCGAAATTTACAACGCCGTGGTGGTCCGCACTGCCAAGGGCGTGCGCCGTCAAGACGGCTCGCTGATCAAGTTCGACGGCAACGCCGCTGTGCTTTTGAATAACAAGCTCGAGCCGATCGGCACCCGTATCTTCGGGCCGGTGACGCGTGAGCTGCGTAGCGAACGATTCATGAAGATCGTTTCGCTGGCGCCGGAAGTGCTGTAAGGAGTCGCGATGAACAAGATTCGCAAAGGTGACGAAGTCATCGTCGTCACTGGCAAGGACAAGGGCAAGCGCGGCGTCGTGCTGGCTGTCGGTGCAGAGCATGTGACGGTTGAAGGTATCAACCTCGTCAAGAAGCATGTGAAGCCGAACCCGATGAAGGGTACGACGGGTGGCGTGGAAGCGAAGACGATGCCCCTGCATATTTCGAACGTCGCACTGGTCGACGCGAATGGCAAGGCGTCGCGTGTTGGCATCAAGGTCGAGGAAGGCAAGAAGGTTCGCTTCCTGAAGACGACCGGTGCCGTACTGAGCGCCTGACGCAGCGGAGTAAAAAATGGCTCGTTTTCAAGAGTTTTACAAAGAAAAGGTTGTGCCCGGCCTGATCGAGAAGTTCGGTTACAAGTCGGTCATGGAAGTGCCGCGCATCACCAAGATCACGCTGAACATGGGTCTTGGCGAAGCGATCGCTGACAAGAAGATCATCGAGAACGCCGTTGGCGACCTCACGAAGATCGCTGGTCAGAAGCCGGTCGTGACGAAGGCACGCAAGGCAATCGCAGGCTTCAAGATCCGCCAGGGTTACCCGATCGGCGCGATGGTGACGCTGCGTGGCCGTGCAATGTACGAATTCCTCGACCGTTTCGTGACGGTTGCCCTGCCCCGCGTGCGTGACTTCCGCGGTGTGTCGGGTCGTGCTTTCGATGGCCGTGGCAACTACAACATCGGTGTGAAAGAGCAGATCATTTTCCCCGAAATCGACTACGACAAGATCGACGCACTGCGTGGGCTGAACATCAGCATCACGACGACTGCGAAGACCGACGACGAAGCAAAGGCTCTGCTCGCCAGCTTCAAGTTCCCGTTCAGAAACTGAGGTTACCGTGGCTAAACTGGCACTGATCGAACGTGAAAAGAAGCGCGCCCGCCTGGTCGCGAAGTTCGCAGCAAAGCGCGATGCGCTGAAGGCGATCGTCGAAGACCAAAGCAAGTCGGAAGAAGAGCGCTACGAAGCACGCCTTGAGCTGCAGCAACTGCCCCGCAACGCAAACCCGACCCGCCAGCGTAACCGCTGCGCGATCACGGGCCGTCCGCGTGGCACGTTCCGTAAATTCGGCCTCGCGCGTAACAAGATTCGTGAAATCGCATTCCGTGGCGAGATTCCTGGCCTGACCAAGGCGAGCTGGTAATAGGAGAAACGTAAATGAGCATGAGTGATCCTATCGCCGATATGCTGACTCGCATCCGCAACGCGCAGATGGTCGAGAAGGTATCGGTTGCGATGCCCTCGTCGAAGGTCAAGGTTGCAATCGCGCAAGTCCTGAAGGACGAAGGTTACATCGACGATTTCGCCGTCAAGGCGGAAGGTGCGAAGTCCGAACTGAATATCGCGCTGAAGTACTACGCAGGTCGCCCGGTCATCGAACGCCTCGAGCGCGTGTCGAAGCCTGGTCTGCGCGTGTACCGCGGCCGTAACGACATTCCGCAGGTCATGAATGGCCTGGGCGTGGCAATCGTGTCGACGCCGAAGGGCGTGATGACCGACCGCAAGGCGCGCGCTACCGGCGTCGGCGGCGAAGTCATCTGCTACGTCGCTTAAAGCCGAGGAGAGAGAAACATGTCTCGAGTAGGTAAGAGCCCGATCGCGCTGCAAGGCGCGGAAGTCAAGCTGGCCGACGGTGCGATCACCGTCAAGGGCCCGCTGGGCACCATCACGCAAGCGATCAATCCGCTCGTGAACGTGGCGAACAACGACGGCACGCTGAACCTGTCGCCGGTGGACGAAAGCCGCGAAGCAAATGCACTGTCGGGCACGATGCGCGCGATCATCGCGAATGCCGTGCACGGCGTGACCAAGGGTTTCGAGCGCAAGCTGACGCTGGTTGGCGTCGGTTATCGTGCGCAAGCGCAAGGCGACAAGCTGAACCTGTCGCTGGGTTTCTCGCACCCGGTGGTGCACCAGATGCCGGAAGGCGTCAAGGCAGAAACCCCGACGCAAACCGAAATCGTGATCAAGGGGATCAACAAGCAACAAGTCGGTCAAGTAGCTGCGGAAGTTCGCGGTTACCGTCCGCCGGAGCCGTACAAGGGCAAGGGCGTGCGCTATTCCGACGAGGTTGTGATCCTCAAAGAAACGAAGAAGAAGTAAGGGTGCGCAATCATGGATAAGACTCAATCTCGCCTGCGCCGCGCTCGCCAGACGCGTATCAAGATCGCTGAGCTGCAGGTCGCGCGTCTCGCCGTGCATCGCACGAACACGCACATCTACGCTCAAGTGTTCTCGCCCTGCGGCACCAAGGTGCTCGCCAGCGCGTCGACGCTCGAAGCAGAAGTGCGCGCTGAACTGGCCGACAAGTCGGGCAAGGGCGGCAACGTTAATGCCGCGACGCTGATCGGCAAGCGTATTGCCGAGAAGGCAAAGGCTGCCGGCATCGAATCCGTCGCCTTCGACCGCTCGGGCTTCCGCTACCACGGCCGCGTCAAGGCGCTGGCTGAGGCAGCTCGCGAAGCTGGGCTCAAGTTCTAAGGAAGGAATTCGTCATGGCAAAGATGCAAGCGAAAGTTCAGGCTGACGAGCGCGACGACGGCCTTCGTGAAAAGATGATTTCGGTCAACCGCGTGACCAAGGTCGTGAAGGGTGGCCGTATTCTCGGCTTCGCCGCACTGACCGTGGTTGGCGACGGCGATGGCCGCATCGGTATGGGCAAGGGCAAGGCGAAGGAAGTGCCGGTCGCTGTCCAGAAGGCAATGGAACAAGCTCGCCGCAACATGTTCAAGGTGCCGCTCAAGAACGGCACGCTGCAACACGAAGTGCACGGCAAGCATGGCGCATCGGCTGTCCTCCTCGCTCCGGCGAAGGCAGGTACGGGCGTGATCGCCGGCGGCCCGATGCGCGCAGTGTTCGACGTGATGGGCGTTCAGAACGTCGTGGCAAAGAGCCACGGTTCGACGAACCCGTACAACCTCGTTCGCGCCACGCTGGACGGTCTGCGCAAGCAGTCCACCCCGGCAGACATCGCGGCGAAGCGCGGCAAGTCCGTCGAAGAAATTTTGGGCTAAGCCCGGGTGGTCACCATGTCTGAAAAAACTGTCAAGGTTCAGCTCGTTAAGAGCCTGATCGGGACCCGCGAATCGCACCGCGCGACCGTGCGTGGCCTGGGCCTGCGCCGACTCAACTCGGTCAGCGAGCTTCAGGACACGCCGGCGGTCCGCGGCATGATCAACAAGGTCTCGTACCTCGTTAAGGTCATCGCGTAAGCGGCCCTACGGATCAAGGAGTTGATATGGAATTGAATAACCTGAAGCCGGCCGCTGGCGCCAAGCACGCCAAGCGTCGCGTCGGCCGTGGCATCGGTTCGGGCCTCGGCAAGACGGCTGGCCGTGGTCACAAGGGTCAGAAATCGCGTTCGGGCGGCTTCCACAAAGTCGGTTTCGAAGGCGGTCAGATGCCGCTGCAACGTCGTCTGCCGAAGCGCGGCTTCACGTCGCTGACGAAGGAATTCGTCGGTGAAGTGCGCCTGGGCGACCTCGAGAAGCTGCCGGTCGATGAGATCGATCTGCTCGCACTGAAGCAAGCCGGCCTGGTCGGCGAGCTGACGAAGAGCGCAAAGATCATCGCGACGGGCGAACTGAAGCGCAAGATCGTCGTGAAGGGTCTCGGTGCCACCAAGGGTGCGCGCGCTGCGATCGAAGCGGCTGGCGGTTCGTTCGCCGAGTGACACGCGTAGCGCGTCGTCATTTGCATTCATCGGAGAAGGTACTTGGCTAACAGCCCGAGTCTTGCAAAACCCGGTCGAAGCACGGCGAAATTCGGCGATCTGCGCCGGCGAGCGATGTTCCTGCTCCTGGCGCTGATCGTCTATCGCATCGGCGCGCACATTCCCGTGCCGGGCATCGATCCGGATCAACTGGCTAAGCTGTTCCAGAGCCAGGCGGGCGGCATCCTGGGCATGTTCAACATGTTCTCGGGTGGCGCGCTTTCCCGCTTCACGATCTTTGCGCTGGGGATCATGCCGTACATTTCGGCGTCGATCATCATGCAGTTGCTGGCGATCGTCTCGCCGCAGCTCGAGGCGCTGAAGAAGGAAGGGCAGGCAGGGCAACGGAAGATCACGCAGTACACACGGTATTTCACCGTCGTGCTCGCGACCTTCCAGGCGTTCGGTATCGCGGCTGCGCTGGAAAACCAGCCGGGCCTCGTCACCGATCCCGGCATGCTGTTCCGTCTGACGACGGTCGTGACGCTGGTTACCGGCACGATGTTCCTGATGTGGCTCGGCGAGCAGATTACCGAGCGTGGTCTGGGCAACGGTATCTCGATCATCATCTTCGGCGGGATCGCAGCAGGGTTCCCGAATGCCGTCGGTGGGTTGTTCGAGCTGGTGCGTACGGGTTCGATGAGCATCATTTCGGCGATCATCATCGTCGTCCTGATTGCCGCGGTGACTTACCTGGTCGTGTTCATCGAACGCGGGCAGCGCAAGATCCTCGTGAACTACGCGAAGCGCCAGGTTGGCAACAAGATCTACGGTGGGCAGTCGTCGCATCTGCCGCTGAAGCTGAACATGTCGGGTGTGATTCCGCCGATCTTCGCATCGTCGATCATTCTGTTCCCGGCAACGATTCTCGGCTGGTTCAGTACCGGTCAGCCGACGGGAAGCTGGATTTCCAACACGTTGCATAACGTTGCGGAAGCGCTGAAGCCGGGCCAGCCGGTCTATGTGTTGCTGTACACGCTGGCGATCGTGTTTTTCTGCTTCTTCTACACCGCACTGGTGTTCAACAGCAGGGAAACCGCAGACAACCTGAAGAAGAGCGGCGCGTTTGTTCCGGGCATCCGTCCGGGCGATCAGACCGCACGATATATCGACCGCATCCTCACGCGTCTGACGCTGGCCGGTGCGATCTACATCGTCTTCGTGTGTCTGTTGCCGGAATTCCTGGTGCTGCGCTGGAACGTGCCGTTTTATTTTGGTGGAACGTCGCTGCTGATCATTGTCGTCGTCACGATGGACTTTATGGCGCAGGTGCAGTCGTACGTTATGTCGCAACAGTATGAGTCACTGCTCAAGAAGGCTAACTTCAAGGGCGGCAACATCCCAATGCGTTAATAAGGACTATGGCCAAAGACGATGTAATCCAGATGCAAGGCGAGGTGATCGAAAACCTCCCGAATGCGACCTTCCGCGTGAAGCTGGAAAACGGCCATGTCGTGTTGGGGCATATCTCCGGAAAGATGCGGATGCACTACATCCGCATTCTCCCGGGCGACAAGGTGACGGTTGAATTGACGCCTTACGATCTGTCTCGTGCGCGGATCGTGTTCCGGGCGAAGTGATTTGAAAAAAGGGTATTATCATGAAAGTGATGGCATCGGTTAAGCGCATTTGCCGCAATTGCAAGATCATCAAGCGCAAAGGCGTCGTTCGCGTGATCTGCAGCTCGGATCCGCGCCACAAGCAGCGCCAAGGCTGACCGCGCGTTTGTTTGCGCTTTTTGTTTGAGGAAAAACAATGGCTCGTATCGCAGGGGTTAACATCCCGAATCACCAGCATACCGAGATCGGCCTGACGGCTATCTTCGGTATCGGCCGCACCCGTTCGCGCAGCATCTGCGTGGCAGCTGGCGTCGATTTTTCGAAGAAGGTCAAGGATTTGACCGACGCAGACTTGGAAAAGCTGCGTGAAGAAGTGGGCAAGTTTGTCGTCGAAGGCGATCTGCGCCGTGAAGTGACGATGAACATCAAGCGCCTGATGGACCTCGGTTGCTACCGTGGTGTTCGTCATCGCAAGGGCCTGCCGATGCGCGGTCAGCGTACGCGTACGAACGCACGTACTCGCAAGGGTCCGCGTCGTGCAGCGCAAGCGCTGAAGAAGTAAGCGGAACTGACAGTTACAGGAAAACGTAATGGCTAAGGCTTCGAACACCGCGGCGCAACGCGTTCGCAAGAAGGTTAAGAAGAACGTCGCTGAAGGCGTGGTTCACGTTCACGCGTCGTTCAACAACACGATCATCACGATCACCGATCGCCAAGGCAACGCACTGGCATGGGCGACGTCGGGCGGTCAGGGCTTCAAGGGCTCGCGCAAATCGACGCCGTTCGCTGCCCAGGTCGCAGCCGAGTCGGCTGGCCGCGTCGCGATGGAATACGGCGTGAAGAATCTGGAAGTGCGGATCAAGGGCCCGGGCCCGGGTCGTGAGTCGGCAGTGCGCGCACTGCACGGCCTCGGCATCAAGATCACCGCGATTTCGGATGTCACCCCGATTCCGCACAACGGCTGCCGTCCGCCGAAGCGTCGTCGTATCTAAAGATGTGCTGGCACGTTCGTGCTGGCGCATTGCCTGTCGCCGCGTAGCGTCGACGGGCGTTGCTTTTTTGATTGACTAAGCCCACCGTTCGCCCCAAAGGGAGCGAACTAGCGCGGATTTCGATCCGCGTGACTGATTGATAAAGGAATGCAAAGTGGCACGTTATATCGGCCCTAAGGCCAAGCTGTCCCGCCGTGAAGGCACCGACCTGTTCCTGAAGAGCGCACGCCGCTCGCTCGCCGACAAGTGCAAGCTCGACAGCAAGCCGGGCCAGCATGGCCGTACCTCGGGCGCACGTACGTCCGACTACGGTACGCAGCTGCGTGAAAAGCAGAAGGTCAAGCGCATCTACGGCGTGCTGGAGCGTCAGTTCCGTCGCTACTTCGCTGAAGCCGACCGCCGCAAGGGCAACACGGGTGAAAACCTGCTGCAACTGCTCGAGTCGCGCCTCGACAACGTCGTGTATCGCATGGGCTTCGGCTCGACCCGCGCTGAAGCGCGTCAGCTGGTGAGCCACAAGTCGATCACCGTGAACGGCGTCGTCGCGAACGTCCCGTCGCAGCAAGTGAAGGCGGGTGACGTCGTCGCGATCCGCGAAAAGGCGAAGAAGCAAGCGCGTATCGTCGAAGCGCTGTCGCTGGCCGAGCAAGGCGGCATGCCGAGCTGGGTTGCAGTCGATGCGAAGAAGTTCGAAGGCACGTTCAAGCAAATGCCGGAACGCGCTGAAATCGCAGGCGACATCAACGAAAGCCTGATCGTCGAATTGTATTCGCGTTAATCCGATTGACGGCCGAGGTACCCCGATTGCGTTGCGCAAGGAGGGGCCTCGGCTGTTTATTTTCTGGTTGTTACCGGTCAGCCTTATCGGTGTAACGAGCCGAGGGTATTGAAAAGGAAAGCCCATGCAAACCAGTTTGCTGAAACCCAAGATCATCGCCGTGGAATCGCTGGGCGAGAACCACGCGAGGGTGGTCATGGAACCGTTCGAACGCGGTTACGGCCATACCTTGGGCAATGCGCTTCGCCGCGTGCTGCTGTCGTCGATGGTTGGCTACGCGCCGACCGAAGTGACGATCGCGGGCGTGGTGCACGAGTACTCGACGCTGGATGGCGTGCAGGAAGACGTCGTCAACCTGCTGCTGAACCTGAAGGGCGTGGTGTTCAAGCTGCATAACCGTGACGAAGTGACGGTTACGCTGCGCAAGGAAGGTGAAGGCGTTGTCACGGCCGGCGATATCGAGCTGGCTCACGACTGCGAAGTCATCAACCCGAATCACGTGATTGCGCACCTGTCGAAGGGTGGCAAGCTCGACGTTCAGATCAAGATCGAAAAGGGTCGCGGCTATGTGCCCGGCAACGTCCGTCGCTACGGCGAAGACACGGCCAAGATCATCGGCCGCATCGTCCTCGACGCATCGTTCTCGCCGGTTCGCCGCGTGAGCTATGCGGTCGAAAGCGCACGTGTCGAGCAGCGTACCGACCTCGACAAGCTCGTGATGAACATCGAAACGAGCGGCGTGATCACGCCGGAAGAAGCGATCCGTCAATCGGCCCGCATCCTGGTCGACCAGCTGTCCGTGTTCGCGGCGCTGGAAGGCACGGAAACGGCAGCCGAAGCGCCGTCGCGTGCACCGCAGATCGATCCGATCCTGCTGCGTCCGGTGGACGATCTCGAGCTGACGGTTCGTTCGGCGAACTGCCTGAAGGCCGAGAACATCTACTACATCGGCGATCTCATCCAGCGCACGGAAAACGAGCTGCTGAAGACGCCGAACCTCGGTCGCAAGTCGCTCAACGAGATCAAGGAAGTGCTCGCTTCGCGCGGTCTCACGCTGGGCATGAAGCTCGAAAACTGGCCGCCGGCTGGTCTCGACAAGTAAGCCCGCTTGTAGCGCTGCTGTTGCTGTAGTTGGCAAAGATGCGGATTTTCCTTTAAAATCCGCATCTTGCTTTTTTCGTTACCGGCCCGTGCACCCATCGAGGTGCGATAGAAGAGCTGGATCAAAACTTTGAATCAAGGAAACTGAAATGCGCCATCGTCATGGTCTGCGGAAACTGAACCGCACGAGCAGCCACCGTCTGGCTATGCTCCGTAACATGTCCAACTCGCTGATCGAGCACGAAGTCATCAAGACGACGCTGCCGAAGGCGAAGGAACTCCGTAAAGTCGTCGAGCCGCTGATCACGCTCGGCAAGAAGCCGTCGCTGGCAAACCGTCGCCTGGCGTTCAACCGCCTGCGCGATCGTGACTCGGTGGCGAAGCTGTTCGACGTGCTCGGTCCGCGTTTCGCGAACCGTCCGGGCGGCTACCTGCGCGTGCTGAAGTTCGGCTTCCGCGTGGGCGACAACGCACCGATGGCACTGGTCGAACTGCTCGATCGTCCGGAAGTCGACGAAACGGAAAACGTGCAAGAAGCTGAATAAGCTTCCCGGTACGTCGCAGCAACAGAAAAGGGTCAAGCATTCGCTTGGCCCTTTTTGCTTGGCGGCCGCGGAGTGCGGTCGATTGCCGCAGGCGGCCGCCGGCACCATCGCGCAGGGTGCGCTACGATACGGAGCAAACAGCTGGCGAATGCGCCGGCGAACGAAACTGGAGGTGCGCGAATGGTCGTGGTGCTGATGCTGACGACGGTGCCCGATGCCGTGACCGCCGAAGCGCTTTCCGACGGTGCGCTCGATGCGCGGCTTGCCGCGTGCGTGTCGGAGCTCGGTGCGATCAGGTCGCGCTATCACTGGCAGGGCAAGGTCGAAACGGCCGACGAGATCCAGTTGCTGTTCAAGACGAGCCCCGTGCGCTCGCTCGAGCTGGAGCGCTTCATCCAGTCGCACCATCCTTACGACACGCCCGAAATCGTCTCCTGGCAAGCTGCGGCCGCGCCGAAGTACGGCCAGTGGGTGACCAGCGAAACTCAACGTCTATTTCATGTTTAACGGTATGGCTCTTCGCGCGCGCATCCATGCGTTGCGGCTCCTCGCGCTGCTGCTGTCGCTCCTCGCGTTCACGCTGGGCGGCCTGTCGGTCGCGCGTGCGGCCGACGATTTCCTCGATCCGTCGGTGGCGTTCAAGTTCAGCGCGAGCGAATCGCCGGGGCAGGTGGACGTCCGCTTCAAGGTCGCCAACGGCTATTACCTGTATCGCGAGCGGTTCGCGTTCGCGGTGAAGAGCGGGCAGGCGACGCTCGGCGATCCGCAGTTCCCCGCCGGCCATGTGAAGTTCGACCAGACGTTCCAGAAGAACGTCGAGACCTATCGTGACGAAGTCGTCGTTCACGTGCCCGTCAAGCAAGCGTCGGGGCCGTTCGAGCTCGCGGTGACGTCGCAGGGCTGCGCCGATGAAGGGATCTGCTATCCGCCTGCCGAGCACGTCGTGAAGGTGAGCGGCGACGCGCTCGGCGCGGTGTCCCCGGCGGCGACCGCGGCCTCGCCGGCCGGCCGGGACGACGCGGCCGGCAGCTGGCTCGACAAGGTCACGAGCGCCGATTTCGCGCAGTCGCTGCTCGAGGGGCACGGCTTCTTCACGATCGTCGCGCTGTATTTCGTCGCGGGCGTCGTGCTGAGTCTTCTGCCGTGTTCGTACCCGATGATCCCGATCGTGTCGGCGATCATCATCGGCCAGGGTACGCGTGCGACGCATGCGCGCGGCTTTGCGCTGTCGCTGACGTACGTGGTCGGCATGGCGCTGGTCTATACGGTGCTCGGCATCGCCGCTGCGCTGGTCGGCCAGAGCCTCGGCGCGTGGCTGCAGAACCCGTGGGTGCTCGGCGCGTTCGGCGTGCTGCTCACCGCGTTCGCGGTATCGCTGATTTCGGGCAAGGACATCGCGTTGCCCGCGCGCTGGCAGAACGGCGCCGCCAACGCGACGACCGGCCACAAGGGCGGCCACTTCGTTGCGGTTGCCGCGATGGGTGCGCTGTCCGCGCTGGTCGTGGGGGCATGCATGACGGCGCCGCTGTTCGCGGTGCTCGCTTTCATCGCACACACGGGCAATGCGCTGCTCGGCGGTGCCGCGCTGTTCGCGATGGGGCTGGGGCTCGGCGTGCCGTTGCTCGTGGTCGGCATCGGTGCCGGCACGGTGCTGCCGCGCGCAGGTGCATGGATGGACGGCGTGAAGGTGTTCTTCGGCATCGTGCTGCTCGCGGCCGCGCTGTGGATCGTGTGGCCGGTGCTCGGCGGGGCGTTTCGGATGATGCTGGCCGCGCTGTGGCTGCTCATCGCGGCGGCGGCGCTCGGCCTGTTCACGCCGCATGCCGGCGCCGCGTCGATCTGGCGCCGCCTCGGCCGCGGCCTCGGTGCCGCGCTCGCGATCTGGGCGGCGACGCTGCTCGTCGGCCTCGCCGCAGGATCGACCGATCCCGTCAAGCCGCTGGCGGTGCTTGCCGCGCGCACGACCGCATCCGTGGCCGGCCCTTCCGCGGCCGGTGCGCCGGGCGCGGAAGGGCCGACGTTCGCGTCAGTGGGGTCGAATGTCGAGCTCGACGCGCTGCTGAAGACGTCGGGCCAGCCCGTGATGCTCGACTTCTACGCCGACTGGTGTGTGAGCTGCAAGGAGATGGAGCATCTGACGTTCACGGATTCACGCGTGCAGGCGCGGCTTGCGCAGCTTCACCTGGTACGAGCGGACGTCACCGCAAACAATCCGGACGACCAGGCGCTGCTCAAGCGTTTCAACCTGTTCGGGCCGCCGGGCATCATCTTCTTCGATCGCAACGGCAACGAAATCGGCCGCGTGGTCGGCTATCAGGCGGCCGAGACGTTCCTGCGCAGCCTCGATCGCGCGGCGGTGCCGACGGTGTGATCGGCGCGCGCCGCTCGCGGGTCCGAGACGTTCGAATGCCCTGAGCGCACAAAGACGGCGTCGGCCCTCGATCGACCGGCAAGAAAAAACGGCGACGCACCGAAGTGCGCCGCCGTTTTGCTTTCCGGCCTCCGGCGCCGGGTCAGCGCTGCGCTTTCAGCAGGCGCGCGGCGTCGAGCGCGAAGTACGTGAGCACGCCGTCGGCGCCCGCACGCTTGAACGCGAGCAGCGATTCGAGCACGACCTTGTCGTGGTCGAGCCAGCCGTTCATCGCGGCGGCCTTCAGCATCGCGTATTCGCCGCTCACCTGGTACACGTAGGTCGGAAAGCGGAACTCGTCCTTCACCCGGCGCACGATGTCGAGGTACGGCATGCCGGGCTTGACCATCACCATGTCGGCGCCTTCGTCGATGTCGAGGCGCACTTCGCGCAGCGCTTCGTCGCTGTTCGCCGGGTCCATCTGGTAGGTCATCTTGTTGCCCTTGCCCAGGTTGGACGCCGAGCCGACCGCGTCGCGGAACGGGCCATAGAACGCCGATGCGAACTTGGCCGAATAGGCCATGATGCGCGTATGGATATGGCCGTCGCTTTCCAGCATCTCGCGGATTGCGCCGATGCGGCCGTCCATCATGTCCGACGGCGCGACGATGTCGACGCCGGCCTCCGCCTGCGCGCGCGCCTGATCGATCAGGATCTCGATCGTGTCGTCGTTGATCACGTAGCCGTTCTCGTCGAGCACGCCGTCCTGGCCGTGGCTCGTGTACGGATCGAGTGCGACGTCGGTCAGCACGCCGAGTTCGGGGAAGCGCTTCTTCAGCTCGCGCACCGCGCGCGGGATCAGGCCTTCCGGGTTGGCTGCCTCGCGGCCGTCGGGCGTTTTCACCGACGGTTCGATGGCCGGGAACAGCGACAGGACGGGCACGCCGAGTTCGACGCATTGCTCGGCGACATGCATCAGCAGATCGACGGACACGCGTTCGACGCCGGGCATCGACGGCACCGGCTGCCGTTCGTTGGTGCCTTCGACGACGAATACCGGATAGATCAGGTCGTCGGTGGTCAGGCGGTTTTCGCGCATCAGGCGCCGGGAGAAGTCGTCGCGGCGCATCCGGCGCGGACGATGAAGCGGATGAAAGCTCATGGCGATTGGGTAGAAATCAGGGCTAGAAGGACCTTACGGAACCCTTCGGTCATTTTCGGGAGCGTTGGTATATGATAGCGATCGAGCGGCACGCGTCGCGTGCAGCTCCCCGCTTCTCCTCCCTGAGCGGGTGCCTGTCGTTTTTCGATTAGGCTGTTTGACCCGCCGTTCAACGGCGGGTTTTTTTATGAGCCGGCCGAATCCGCAGGCGCCGTCAGGTGCGCGCCGCCGATCCCGGCCGCGCGCTGCCCGATCATTGTGCTACAGGCTCGCTTTTTTCGTCGGCGGCGGACGGCCGCACCCAGCTCTCGATCAGTTCGTGCGCCTCGTCGAGCCCCGTGCGCTTCATCGCGGAGAACAGCTGGACCGTCAGCTTGCCCTGGACGCCCTGGTCGCGATACGCATCGAGCCCCTTTTGCGTGGTCCGCAGCGCATTGATGCTTTCTTGGCGCGTCAATTTGTCGCACTTCGTCAGCAGCGTGTGGATCGGCTTGCCGGTCGGCACGAACCACTCGATCATGCGGCGATCGAGGTCGGTCAGCGGGCGGCGCGAATCCATCATCAGGATCAGGCCGCAAAGCTGCGAGCGGGTTGCCAGGTAGGACGACAGCAGCATTTCCCAGTGGGCCTTGGCGGCACCGGGCACTTCCGCATAGCCGTAGCCGGGCAGGTCGACGAGATTCGCGACGGGCTCGGCGGCCGGGCCGACGGAGAAGTAGTTGATATGCTGCGTGCGGCCGGGCGTCTTCGACGCGAAGGCCAGCCGCTTCTGGTTGCACAGCACGTTGATCGCCGTCGACTTGCCGGCATTCGAGCGGCCCGCGAACGCGATTTCCGGCTGGACCGTCGGCGGCAGGTCGCGCAGATGGTTGACGGTCGTGTAGAAGCGGGCTTGATGGAGCAGAAAGGCCATGGGAACCAAGGACGGGCGGCGCGAGCCGCTTGGTGGAGGCGGGGTAGCCCCGATAGGCGCGGGAGCTTTCAACGCGATATTGTACAATACGGCGGTTTTGCCGAAGGCCACCGGGCGCCTGCCTCGCGCTTTTATGTGGCTTCTGCGGTAGACTGAACGCCGTCGTTTTTTGCAGAACCTCAAAATTCCCACAAGACGAAACAGGGTGTGCGAATGAATCGACTGTGCAAGTCTCTGATGGTGCTTCAGGTTGCAGCAGGGTTCGTAGGTTTCGTAACGGAGGCAAACGCGGCGGAGGCGGCAAAGCCGGATCTCGACCGCGGCAGGGCGATTGCCGGGCAGGTGTGCGCATCGTGTCACGGTGCCGACGGCAATAGCGCGTCGGGCAGTTTCCCGAAGCTTGCCGGCCAGCATCCCGAATATCTGGTCAAGCAGTTGAACGACTTCAAGACGCAGCCGGGCGCGAAGGGGCCGGTGCGGACCAACGCAGTGATGGTCGGATTCGCGAGCGCGCTGAGTGCCGACGACATGCGCAACGTCGCCGCGTACTACGGGTCGCAGACGACGAAGCTCGGCACCGCACGCGACGCGGCGACCGTGCCGATCGGCCAGAAGATCTATCGCGGCGGCATCGCGGAGAAAGGCGTACCCGCCTGCGCGAGCTGCCACGGGCCGACAGGGCAGGGTCTCCCGGTTCAGTACCCGCGTCTGTCGGGGCAGTGGGCCGATTACACGGTCGCGCAGTTGACCGCGTTCCAGCAGGGTGCCGGCGCGCGCAACAACAACGAGGCGATGCATCAGATCGCGACGCGGCTGTCGGACAACGAGATCAAGGCCGTCGCGGATTACATCGCGGGCCTGCGTTGAGCGGGTCAGCCGCGAACGGAATGACCGGACGCCCGAAGGGCGGCCGGAGTCAGAACAAGAAAAGGGTGGGGCGCCGCGCAGTCGCGGCCGCCTTGCCCTTTTTTGTTGTCAGTCGGAGTTTGAATGAGCGTTACCACGTCGGGGTTGCAGTCGAAGTCGGGTCAGGGTGCGTCGAGGCGCGCGGTCGAGCTGCTGAGCTCGATGCGCTTCGCGATTGCGCTGCTGGTGGTGCTGTCGATTGCGAGCATCATCGGCACGGTCCTGACCCAGGACGATCCGTATCCGAATTACGTGAACCAGTTCGGGCCGTTCTGGGCGGACATCTTCCGCTCGCTCGGCCTGTACAACGTGTACAGCGCGTGGTGGTTCATGCTGATCCTGATCTTTCTCGTCGTGTCGATCTCGCTGTGCGTGATCCGCAACGCGCCGAAGATGCTCGCCGATGCAAAGAGCTGGAAGGACAAGGTTCGCGAAGGCAGCCTGCGGGCTTTCCACCACAAGGCCGAGTACACGGCTGCCGGCACGCGCGCGACCGTCACGGCAACGCTCGCCGCGTTCGTCACCAAGGCCGGCTACAAGCACGTCGTGCGTGAAAACGACGGCGCGACGCTGATCTCCGCGAAGCGCGGCGCGATGACCAAGTGGGGCTACATCTCCGCGCACCTCGCGATCGTCGTGATCTGTATCGGCGGCCTGCTCGACAGCAACCTGCCGATCAAATTCCAGATGCGGATGTTCGGCAAGAGCCCGGTCAACACGAGTGCGACGATCAGCGAGATCTCGGCCGACCATCGCCTGTCCGCGTCGAACCCGACGTTCCGCGGCTACGCGTGGGTGCCGGAAGGCCAGTTCGTGTCGACCGCGATCCTGAACCAGCCGAGCGGCTCGCTGATCCAGGACCTGCCGTTCTCGATCCAGCTCAACAAGTTCATCGTCGACTACTACACGACGGGCATGCCGAAACTGTTCGCGAGCGACATCGTCGTGATCGATCGCGAGACCGGCCAGAAGATCCCGGCGCGCGTCGAGGTCAACAAGCCGTTCACGTACAAGGGCGTGTCGATCTACCAGTCGAGCTTCCAGGACGGCGGCTCGCAGATGCAGATGACGGCCTATCCGATGACGGGCGGCAACGCGAAGACCTTCCCCGTGCAGGGCACGATCGGCAGTTCGGCGCCGCTGCAGATGCCGGGCGCCGACGGCGACACGATCGAGTTCGCCGATTTCCGCGCGATCAACGTCGAGAACATGGCCGACGCGAACGGCAAGCCGGACGTGCGTGGGGTGGCGACGACGAGCTCGCTGAAGGAAGTGTTCGACGAACGGCTCGGCTCCGGCGCGAAGACGTCGAAGCCGACGCAGCTCCACAACATCGGCCCGTCCGTGCAGTACAAGATCCGCGGCAAGGACGGCCAGGCGCGCGAATTCAACAACTACATGCTGCCCGTCGACATGAACGGCGAGCGCGTGTTCCTTGCCGGCGTGCGCACGAGCCCGAACGACCCGTTCCGCTACATGCGGATCCCGGCCGACAGCCAGGATTCGATCGGCGAATGGATGCACCTGCGCGCCGCGCTCGAGGATCCTTCCGTGCGCGCCGAAGCCGCCGCGCGCTTCGCGCAGCGTTCGCTGCCGGGCACCGACGCATCGCTGCGCAGCCGCCTGCAGGATAGCGCGCTGAAGGTGCTGACCCTGTTTGCGGCCGGCGACGACGGCGCCGGGCGCGGGATGGACGGCCAGCCGCTCGGCGGCTTCCAGGCCGTGGCGACGTTCATCGACCGCTCGGTGCCCAAGGCCGAGCAGGAGAAGGCAGCGAGCCTGCTGCTGCGGATGCTCGAAGGCTCGATGTGGGAGGTCTGGCAGATCGCGCGCGAGCGTGCCGGCGAGCCGCCCGTGCAGCAGGGCGCGGAGTCGGTCCGGTTCGTACAGAACGCGATCAACGCGCTATCCGACAGCTTTTTGTATGGATCGCCGGTCTATTTGCAGCTTGACTCATTCAAGCAGGTGCAAGCTTCGGTATTTCAGTTGACGCGCGCACCGGGCAAGAATCTGGTGTATCTTGGCAGCCTGCTGCTGGTCGCCGGCATCTTCTCGATGTTCTACGTGCGCGAGCGGCGCCTCTGGTTCTGGCTGAAGGACGCCGGTTCGGGCGTCGATGTGGTGATGGCAATGTCCACGGCCCGCAAGACCTTCGATTTCGAGAAAGAATACGTGCAGACGCGCGACGCGGCCGGTGCCGCCTTGCACGCCGCACCTCGCGATGCCGCACCGGCATCGGCTCCCCGCCCGCCGGCCGGCGGCGGTTCAGAGAATTCCACCCGGTAACATCATGGATCTCACGCAAGTTTCCCCCGCCCGCGAGGCGTCGGATCAGGCCCCGATTCCGGCGCCGCTGTTCGACGATCGTCCGTTCCTCGCGCGCCTGTCGTTGCTCGACTGGCTGTTCGCACTGGCGCTCGTGGTGGGCGCGGGCTATGCGCTCGTGCACTACAACGCGCACATGGATTACTACGACAAGGCGGTGATGATCGGCACCGTGCCGGCGCTCGTCGCGCTCGGCTGGCGCTGGAAGCCCGCGCGGCTGATGATGGCGTCGATCGCCGTGCTGGCGCTGCTGTCGATCCAGATCTACCAGGGCGATCTCGCGCGCGCCGATTCGGCGTTCCTCCTCAAGTACTTCCTGTCGAGCCAGTCGGCGATCCTGTGGATGAGCGCGCTGTTCGTGCTCGCGACGATCTTCTACTGGATCGGCCTGCTCGCGCGCTCGGAATCGGGCTCCGCGATCGGCCAGAAGCTCACGTGGGTCGCCGTGCTGATGGGCTTCACCGGCCTGATGGTGCGCTGGTACGAGTCCTACCTGATCGGTGCGGACGTCGGGCACATTCCGGTGTCGAACCTGTACGAAGTGTTCGTGCTGTTCAGCCTGATCACCGCGCTGCTCTATCTGTATTACGAAGGCCACTACGGAACGCGTTCGCTCGGCGCGTTCGTGCTGCTGGTGATCAGCGCGGCGGTGGGCTTCCTGATGTGGTACTCGGTCGCGCGCGATGCGCAGCAGATCCAGCCGCTCGTGCCGGCGCTGCAGAGCTGGTGGATGAAGATCCACGTGCCCGCGAACTTCATCGGCTACGGCAGCTTCGCGTTGTCGGCGATGGTGTCGGTGGCGTACCTGATGAAGGAGCGCGGCGTGCTCGCGGATCGCCTGCCGACGCTCGAGGTGCTCGACGACGTGATGTACAAGTCGATCGCGGTCGGATTCGCGTTCTTCACGATCGCGACGATCCTGGGCGCGCTGTGGGCGGCCGAGGCATGGGGCGGCTACTGGAGCTGGGACCCGAAGGAAACCTGGGCGCTGATCGTGTGGCTCAACTATGCGGCATGGCTGCACATGCGCCTGATGAAGGGCCTGCGCGGTACGGTGGCCGCGTGGTGGGCGCTGACGGGCCTGCTCGTGACGACCTTCGCGTTCCTCGGCGTCAACATGTTCCTGTCCGGGCTGCACAGCTACGGCAAGCTGTAAGATTCCCGCTGCTCGTCCGACTATGAGACCGCCGGTGCACTGCGTGCCCGGCGGTTTTCTTTTGTAACGGACGGGCGGTCCGGCCGTCGAACGTCGCAAGATCAGTCGGGTCGAACGCGCATGAACCTGCGCGCGGCGCAGGCAGGAGGAGCAGCACGATGTGGATCAAACGCCCTTTGCTGAACGTACTGACCGGTAGCGATATCGCGCCCGGCGAAATCACGCCGCGCGCGGTCTTCGAGAACCGGCGGCGCGTGTTGCAGGCGGCCGGCCTCGCGGCGGCGGGCGGCCTGCTCGGCGGCAGCGGCGCGGCATTGGCCGCCTATGCGTCGCCCGACGCGCGGGCTGCGAAGCTCGCGGCGAAAACGAACCCGAAGTTCGTCGCGGCCGACAAGGTGACGCCGTTCAAGGACATCACGTCCTACAACAACTTCTACGAGTTCGGCACCGACAAGAGCGACCCCGCGCAGAATGCGGGCACGCTGCGGCCGCGCCCATGGCGCGTGAGCGTCGAGGGCGAGGTGCTGCATCCGAAGGTGTTCGATCTCGACGAACTGCTGAAGCTCGCGCCGCTCGAGGAGCGCGTGTACCGGCTGCGCTGCGTCGAGGGATGGTCGATGGTGATTCCGTGGATCGGCGTGCCGTTGTCCGAGCTGATCAAGCGGGTGCAGCCGACCGGCAATGCGAAATACGTACAGTTCATCACGCTGGCCGACCCGTCGCAGATGCCGGGCCTGTCGACACCCGTGCTCGACTGGCCGTACTCGGAAGGGCTGCGGATGGACGAGGCAATGAATCCGCTGACGCTGCTGACGATGGGCGTCTACGGGCAGGTGCTGCCGAACCAGAACGGCGCGCCGGTGCGTATCGTCGTGCCGTGGAAGTACGGTTTCAAGAGCGCGAAGTCGCTCGTGAAGATCCGCTTCGTCGACAAGCAGCCGAAAACGAGCTGGAACACCTACGCGTCGAACGAGTACGGCTTTTATTCGAACGTGAACCCGAACGTCGATCATCCGCGCTGGAGCCAGGCGACCGAGCGGCGCATCGGCGAGGACGGCTTTTTCACGCCGAAGCGCAAGACGCTGATGTTCAACGGCTACGGCGATCTGGTCGCGTCGATGTATCAGGGCATGGACCTGAAGAAATTCTTCTGACGCGCACCGATGAGAAACGACATGCCCGCTTCGACGCTCGCGCCGGCGCCCGCCGCCGCGCTCCGGCCGGACAAGGCCCGGGCCCGGGCCGCTCCGCCGCGCTGGCTCGCTCCTGCCAGGGTGCTGGCCTTCGCGGCCGGCCTGACTCCGTTCGCGCGCGTCGTGCTGTTCGGGCTGACCGATCGGCTCGGCGTGAATCCGATCGAGTTCATCACGCGTTCGACGGGCCTCTGGACGCTCGTGATGCTGTGCGTCACGCTCGCCGTCACGCCGCTTCGGCGCATGACGGGGTTCGTCACGCTGCTGCGCTTTCGCCGGATGATCGGGCTGTTCGCGTTCTTCTACGCGACGCTGCACTTCACGACTTACCTGTGGTTCGACAAGTGGTTCGACGTCGTCGCGATCCTGAAGGACGTCGGCAAGCGCCCGTTCATCACGGTCGGTTTCGCCGCGTTCGTGCTGCTGATTCCGCTCGCGGTAACGTCGCCGCGCGCGATGGTGCGCCGGCTCGGCCGCCACTGGGCGACGCTGCACAGCGCGATCTACGCGATCGCGCTGTTCGGCGTGCTGCACTTCTGGTGGATGAGGGCCGGCAAGCACGATCTCGCGCAGCCGAAGCTGTATGCGGCGATCGTCGCCGTGCTGCTCGGCTGGCGGCTGGTTGCATGGGGATGGCGGCGCGTGCGGGGTTGACGGGCCGCGAATCGCGACACACCAACAACAAAGGCGATGACCGCGTGGTCATCGCCTTGTTTGCCGCCGTTGCGTGGTTGCTGTCTCGCCGCGTTACTGCGGGCTGGCCGAGCCGGATGCGGGGGCCGGTGCAACGGCGCCGCTCGACAATTCGGGCGACAGCATGAGCGGCGTGCCGGACGAATCGGGCACACTGTCGGACGACGCGTTTTCATCGGTCGGCTTCACGTCCGACGGCGGTGTGTCCTGCTGCTGGTCGACCGGTTTCGGCGGAAGAGGCGGCACGGTGGGCAGATAGAGCGCGCCGCTTTGACCGCAGCCGGCAAGAATCGCCAAAGCCGCTACAATCGCGCTCATCCGGAAAACGACTCGCATGATCGTCCCTGAACAATTGAACCGATAGAGTTTAGCATGTCCGATACCGAATACCTGACCCGTGCCGAGGCCGTGCTGGCGGCCGTCGAGCGTACCGTCGACGACGCCAACGACGGCGATCACGACATCGATCTGGAGCGCAACGGCAGCGTCCTGACGCTGACGTTCGAGAACGGCTCGAAGATCATCGTCAACCTGCAGCCGCCGATGAAGGAAGTGTGGATCGCCGCGAAGGCCGGCGGTTTCCATTACCGGTTCATCGACGGCGCATGGCGCGATACGCGTACGGGCACCGAGTTCTTCTCGGCGCTCACCGAATACGCGACGCAGCAGGCCGGCCTGCCGATCACGTTCAGCGCATGACGATCGGGGCCCGGCCCCGATGCGTGATCCAACGAAAAAAGCGCCCCGCGGGGCGCTTTTTTCGTGTCCGGGCCGAGGGTCAGTGCGCCTGGAACAGGTTCATGATGTCCTGCTTTTCCTGCTCGTCGACGTGCGGCACGGTCGCGTCGACGTTCTGCGCGGCAGGCGCCTGCGGTACGCCGACCGTCGACACGAAGCCGTGACCCGGCGCGAACTCGGTGAAGTACAGCTCGCCGCCGAGCGATTCGACGCCGTCCGGCACCGTCGGCTTGAACTCGGGCACGCCCTTCAGCGCGGCACCCATGTAGTCGATCCAGACGGGCAGCGACAGGCCGCCGCCCGTTTCGCGATCGCCGAGGCTGCGCGGATTGTCGTAGCCGATCCACGCGATCGCGGCGAGCGTGTGCTGGTAGCCGGCGAACCACGCGTCGTGCGAGTCGTTCGTCGTGCCGGTCTTGCCCGCGAGGTCGGTGCGCTTCAGCACGTTGGTCCGTGCGCCCGTGCCGCGCTGCGCGACGCTCTGCAGCAGGCTGTTCATCACGTACGCGTTACGCGCGTCGATCGCGCGCGGCGCATTCTGTTCGGCGACGAGCGGCTGCGCGCGCACGACGATCGCGCCGTTCGGATCGGTGACTTCGGCGATCAGGTACGGATTGACGCGGTAGCCGCCGTTCGCGAATACCGAGTACGCGCCCGCCATCTGCAGCGGCGTGACCTGGCCCGCGCCGAGTGCCATCGGCAGGTACGCCGGATGGCGTTCGGCGTCGAAGCCGAAGCGCGTGATGTACTGCTGCGCGTACTTCGTGCCGATGTGGTTCAGGATCCGGATCGACACCAGGTTGCGCGAACGCTGCAGCGCGGTGCGCATCGACATCGGGCCTTCGAAGCCGCCGCCGTAGTTCTTCGGCTCCCACGGCTGGCCGCCCGTTTCGGCCGCGCTGAAATACAGCGGACCGTCGTTGATCACCGTTGCCGGCCCGAGACCCTTGTCGAGCGACGCCGAATAGATGAACGGCTTGAACGACGAACCCGGCTGCCGCCACGCCTGCGTGACGTGGTTGAACTTGTTCTTGTTGTAGTCGAAGCCGCCGACGAGCGAGCGGATCGCGCCGTCCTGCGGGACGATCGACAGGAACGCCCCCTCGACCTGCGGCAACTGCGTGATCGACCATTTGCCGGCATCGCTCTTCACCACACGGACGATCGCGCCCGGGCGGATGCGGCGATTCGGCTGCGCATTGGCCGACAGCGCGCCCGACGCGAAGCGCAGGTTGTCGCCTTCGATCGTCGCACTGCTGCCGTCGATGAACGCGACCGTGATCTGGCGCGGGGTGGCGGCCGTGACGACCGCGGCGATCAGTTCGCCGTTGTCGGGGTGTTCGAGCAGCGCATCGTCGATCGCCTGCTCGCGGTCGTCGGCGCCGGCCGGCAGTTCGATGAAGCCTTCCGGCCCCCGATAGCCGTGCCGGCGTTCGTAATCCATGATGCCCTTGCGCAGCGCGGTGTACGCGACCTGCTGGTCCGCGGAGTCGATCGTCGTGACGACGTTGAAGCCGCGCGTGTAGGTTTCCTCGCGGTACTGCGCGTACATCATTTGTCGGACCATTTCCGCGACGTACTCGGCGTGCACGCTGAAATCGCGGCCCGGACCCTTGACGACGAGCGGCTGTGCGACGGCCTCGTCGTACTGCTCGCGCGTGATGAAGTTCAGCTCGAGCATCCGTTGCAGGATGTATTCCTGGCGCACCTTCGCGCGCTTCGGGTTCACGACCGGGTTGTACGCGGACGGCGCCTTCGGCAGCCCCGCGAGCATCGCCGCTTCGGCGAGCGTGATGTCCTTCAGGTCCTTGCCGAAGTAGACCCGCGCGGCGCTCGCGAAGCCGTATGCGCGCTGGCCGAGATAGATCTGATTCATGTAGACCTCGAGAATCTGATCCTTCGTCAGCGCACGCTCGATCCGGTACGCGAGCAGCATCTCGTAGATCTTGCGCGTGTAGGTCTTCTCGCTCGACAGGAAGAAGTTGCGCGCGACCTGCATCGTGATCGTGCTCGCCCCCTGCGACGCATGGCCGTTCGTCAGCGCGACGAAGCCGGCGCGGACGATGCCGGTGAGGTCGACACCGCCGTGATCGTAGAACCGCGCGTCCTCGATCGCGAGGATCGCCTTCTTCAGCGAGTCGGGCACGTCCTTGAAATGGACGACGTCGCGGCGCTCTTCGCCGAATTCGCCGATCAGCACGTGATCGGACGTATAGATGCGCAGCGGCACCTTCGGGCGATAGTCGGTCAGCGCGTCCAGCGACGGCATGTTCGGCCACGCGACGACGAGCGCGTAGCCGAGCACGAGGCCGCCGGCCACGACGAGCGCCACGCACACCGTCACGAGGCCGATCAGGATTTTCAGCCACCAAGGCCGCTTCTTCGGCTCCGGGGCGGGAGGCGGGGACGTAGGAGTCGTGGATTGCATAGGCATACCGGAAAACAGTCCCGCGATTATAGCTGCCCGGTAAGACCGGTCCTGACGGGCGAGCACCCGTCGCGCGGCCGCGGGTTGCCGCCCCTCCAGCATAGCGCGCTGGCGCATGCGTTTCGCGGCGTTGGCCGTTCGGCCGACTGCCGGCCGCGCGTGCCGCTCGCCAGAATGCGAGCCTGGGATTGCGGCAGGGGCCGCAGCGACGGCGGGAGGCTGGGATGGACGGACGATGGGCGGTGCGATTCGAGATGGGCAGGCGCACGGCGACAGGGATCGACGTCGGTGCGGACGAGGTGAGGGTGGTCGTGCTGAGCCGGCGCGGGCGCGGCGCGGACGTGCGCGTCGAAGGGCTCGAGACGGAGCCGCACGGGCTGTCCGACGGGCCCGACGAGGTTCGCTGGGCGGCGGTCGCGCGTGCGCTGGCCGCGGCCGTGTCGCGTCTGGCGGCGCGCGGGGTGCGGTGCGACGCACGCGGCGTGATGGCGCTGCGGGACGACGAGATGCACACGGCGACGCTCGACCTGGCCGGGCGCAACGACATCCCCGATGCCGCGCGCCAGGCCGCGGAACGCATCTCCGGGCTGGCGCCGGACAGTCTCGCATTCGACTGGCGGCACGACGGCGGTACGCGGCCCGGCGAGATCGCAATCGCCGCCGCGCCGCAGGCCGCGCTGCAGCGGCGGGTCGACGCGGCCGCTGTGGCTGGTGTCGATCTGACGGCGGTCGACGGCGAATCGATCGCGGCGCTGCGGGCGTTGCGTTTTGCCGCGCTGCGCGAATCGGAGGCAAGCGAGCCATGCCTCGCGCTCTGGTTCGGCGATGCGGGCGTGCGCGGCTGGTGGCTGGAAGGCGGGGAGGCCGTGTCGCAGTTCACGTTTCCGGATCGCGCGCATGCGGCGCTGCCCGACGTATTGCGCGCGCGGGTGCGCCGGCCGGCCCGCTGTGCGCTCGTCGGCGGCGACGAGCGCTGTCTCGCGCGGTTCGGCACGTCCGTCGCCGAGATCGGCGACCTGCTCGGCGCGAGCGCGATGCCGTTCGAGTGCGCGCGTTGGGGCGGCGAAGCGTCCGCGGCGCCGGCCGGTTCCGTCGGCGGGCCGGCATTCGCGGTTGCCTTCGGGCTGGCGTTGCGCGGAGTGTGGGAATGAGCTCGCCGACCGTGTTGCCGGGGGCGCCGCAGAAGCCGGCGGCCGCGTTCGCGTGGCTCGACCTCGACGGATTCAACCTGCTGCCATATCGCGACCGCCTCGCGCGGGCCATGCGTCGGCGCCGGGCCGCGCAATGCGGCGCAGCGATCCTGCTCGGCATCCTGGGCGTCGGCGCATGGACGGGCGGGGCGGCGTGGCTGCGCATGCGAACCGATGCCGAACGTGCTGTCGTCGAGGCGCGGCTGTCGAGGCAACAGCCCCGGGTGGACGCGGCGGCGCGTGCCGCGCGGATGGTCGCCGCCGCCGCACAGCGCGACGCGCAGGCTGCGGCGCTGGCGGCGCCTTACCGGCGGGCCACCGAACTGCTCGTGTTGGTGGCGCGGGTTCGCGATGACGGCATCGGGCTGGAAGCGTTGCGCATGACGGCGTCCGGCGCGGTGCTCGACGCGCGGGCCGCGAGTTATCGGGCCGCGGCGCGGTGGCTCGACCGCATCGCGCGCGAGCAGCACGGGTGGCGCGTCGACGTCGACGCGCTGAAGCCGGCCCCGGCGGAGCCGGCGGGCGCGACGCGGATGCCGTTCCGGTTCTCGGTGCAACTGCGCTGGCACGACGGACCGCCCCGCGACGCCGGGCAGGGGGAGCGGACATGACGGCGCTTGCGTATCGATTCGGGAGCGGCGACGGCGGGAGAAACGGCGCGACGCGGCGCGCGCTGCCGGTTGCGTCGCACGTCGCAGGCTGCCTGCTCGCGTTCGGCATGGTGCTGGCGGGCGGCGTTCACCTCTCGGCCGCCGCGGACTGGAGCGGCCTCGCCCGCAGCCGCGCGTCCCTGGATGCCGCCAGGGCGCGCGCTGCCGAGGCCGAGCGCGCGCTGGCGCAGGCCGCGATGCATCGCGCGGCGCCCGCCAGGACCGACGACGGCCGCGGCGAGCCGGCGGCACCCGGCTGGCCGGCGCTGATGCTGGAGCTGGCCGATCGCGCCGCGTCGAGCGGGCTGCGGGTCGTCTCGTTCGAGCCGCAGCCCGAGCCGGGCGCCCGGCAGGACGTGCGGCGCACGGTGCGCATCGTCGCGGATGGCGGCTTTCCGGCGCTGCGGCGGATGGTCGGCGCCCTGGCGACGTTGCCGGTGCTGGTCGTGCCGACGGCGATAAGCGCCGAGCGCGCCGAGCGCGCCGGGCGGGCCGCGCGCGTCGGGCTGTCGCTCGACGTATTTCCCGCGATGCCGGTCGGTCGCGCGGCATACGGCGACCGACCGATCGCCGTGGCTTCGCAGGACGCGGATCCGTTCGGCATCGGAGACGAGCCGGGAATGGGCGACACCTTGCCGCCCCGGCTCGCCGGCGTGATGCGCGACGCGCGCACCGGCCTCGCGCTGTTCGACGACGGCGCCGGGGCCATTACCGCCGTGGCGGCCGGCGAGGCGGTCGGGGCGATGCGCGTGGTGCGGGTCGAGGCGGACGCGGTGACGCTGGCGACGAGGAACGGGCCGCGCAGGATGGGGCTCGATGACGAGGGCATGCAATGGTGAGAAGCATGCTGAGAGCGGCAGTTGTCTGGATCGGGTTGTACGCTGCCGCGGCGTCGGGCGCGTTGCCGCCGCTGCCGCGCGTGTGGCCGGCAGCGGCGTGGCGCGCCGACGGGCCGGATGTGCCTGACGTGCCGCTGCCGCAGGGCGCCTTCGCCGGCATGGAGCACGCGCCGTTGCCAGCCGAGCCGCCAGCGGGGCCGGAGCCGACGCCGCCGCGCGCCGCGCCCGCGACGATCGCAGCGACGGCGCCCGCCCTGGAAGGCCCACCGGTCCCGCTGCCGCCGCCGGTGCGCATGAGCGACGCCGCGCGCCGGCCCGGCGATGCGGACGACGACCGGCGGATCTCGCTGAACCTGCACGGCGTCAGCCTGGCCGCCGCGTTCGACGCATTCGCGCGCTTCACCGGACTCAATATCGTCGTCGGCGAGCAGGTGCGCGGCACGGTCACGTTACGTCTGAACAATGTCCGCTGGCGCGATGCCTTCGACACGCTGCTCGACACGCACGGGCTCGCGATGTCACGGCGGGGTAACGTGATATGGGTCACGCCGGCCGCCGAACTGGCCGCGCGCGAGCGCGAACGCTTCGAGGCGCACGCGCGGGCGGCGGATCTCGAGCCGCTGGCCAGCCGCACCTTCGTGCTCCACTATCCGCGCGCGCCGGACGTGCAACGGCTGCTGGCCGGCGCGACCGGCCAGCGCCTGCTGTCGAAGCGCGGCGCCGCGGCGGCGGATCCGCGTACGAACCTGCTGTTCGTCACTGATCTCGCGCCGCGTCTCGACCAGATCGCGAGCCTGATCGATGCGATCGACCGGCCGTCGCGGCAGGTCCGGATCGAGGCCCGCATCGTCGAGGGCGAGCAGGGCTTTTCGCGCAATCTCGGCGCCCGCCTCGCATTGCGCGCCCGGGAGCGGGCGGCGGCGGCCGACGGCGCCGCCTTCACCGCAGGGACGCGCAACGCGCTCGACCTTGCCGGGCGGCCGCTCGGCGGATTCGAAGCGGCGACCGCCGGCTTCACGCTGTTTGCCGCGCCGCTCAGCCGTGTGCTCGACGTCGAACTGAGCGCGCTCGAGGCGCAGGGGCGGGGCCAGATCGTTTCGAGCCCGCGCGTGGTGACCGCCGATCGCGTCAAGGCCATCGTCGAACAGGGGTCGGAACTGCCGTACCAGGCGAAGGTGGGCAATGGCGTGAGCGGCGTTCAATTCCGCCGGGCGACGCTCAAGCTCGAGGTCGAGCCGCAGATCACGCCGGACGGGCGCGTCGTGCTCGACCTGGACGTGACGAAGGACAGCGTCGGCGAGCCGACGGCGGCCGGCCCGGCGATTCATACGAAGCACGTACAGACGCGCGTCGAGGTCGAGAACGGCGGGACGGTCGCGATCGGCGGGATCTATGAGCAACTGAACCGGAACGATGTGACGCGCGTGCCGCTCTTGGGCAAAATACCGATTCTGGGCGCGCTTTTCCGTCATCGCGCGCAACGCGACCAGCGCAGCGAACTGGTCGTCTTCATTACGCCGACCGTCGTCGACGCGCGCTGCGATGCACGCGGCATGGGCAGCGCAGATGCCGAAAAAACGGGGCCTGAAGCCGCCGGCGCAGGCTCGACAAGGCAGCCGCTTTGCCAGTAAGCTGCGCCACACACCAGCAAGATTGAAGCAGAGGAAGCCGTTGCAAGCGCGGGACCCACATGCAAACGTATTTTTCGTCGGCCTTATGGGAGCGGGTAAGACCACCGTGGGCCGTGCGGTCGCGCGTCGTCTCGACAGGACGTTCTTCGACTCCGACCACGAAATCGAGGCCCGTACGGGCGCACGCATTCCGGTGATCTTCGAGCTGGAGGGCGAGGCCGGGTTTCGCGATCGCGAAACGCAGGTCATCGCCGATCTCACGCAGCGCGAGAACATCGTGCTCGCGACGGGCGGCGGCGCGGTGCTGCGCCCGGAAAATCGCGACTGCCTGAAAAGCAACGGCATCGTCGTCTACCTGCGCGCGAACCCGCACGACCTGTGGCTGCGCACGCGCAAGGACAAGAACCGCCCGTTGCTGCAGACCGAAGACCCGAAGGGGCGCCTCGAAGCGCTGTATGAAGTGCGCGACCCGCTGTACCGCGAATGCGCGGATTTCGTCATCGAGACCGGCCGTCCGTCGGTCAACGGTCTCGTCAACATGGTGCTGATGCAACTCGAACTGGCGGGCGTCATCGCCAAGCCGCTACAAGCATGATTACTGTCAACGTCGATCTGGGCGACCGCGCCTATCCGATTCACATTGGCGCCGGCCTGATCGGCCGCGCGGAGCTGTTCGCACCTCACATCAAGGGTTCTTCCGTCACGATCGTCACGAACACGACGGTCGATCCGCTCTACGGCGACGCGCTGCGCGCGGCGCTTGCGCCGCTCGGCAAGCGCGTGTCGACGGTCGTGCTGCCCGACGGCGAGGCGTACAAGAACTGGGAGACGCTGAACCTGATCTTCGACGGTCTGCTGACCGACCGCGCGGACCGCAAGACGACGCTCGTCGCGCTCGGCGGCGGCGTGATCGGCGACATGACGGGCTTTGCGGCCGCGTGCTACATGCGCGGCGTGCCGTTCATCCAGGTGCCGACGACGCTGCTGTCGCAGGTCGATTCGTCGGTCGGCGGCAAGACGGGCATCAACCACCCGCTCGGCAAGAACATGATCGGCGCGTTCTACCAGCCGCAGGCCGTGATCGCGGACATCGGCGCGCTGACGACGCTGCCCGACCGCGAACTGGCGGCCGGTGTCGCCGAGATCATCAAGACCGGCGCGATCGCCGATGCGGCATTCTTCGACTGGATCGAGGCAAACGTCGACGCGCTGAACCGTCGCGACCCGGCCGCGCTCGCGCACGCGGTGAAGCGTTCGTGCGAGATCAAGGCGAGCGTGGTGGCGGCCGACGAACGCGAAGGCGGCCTGCGCGCGATCCTGAACTTCGGCCACACGTTCGGTCATGCGATCGAGGCCGGGCTCGGCTACGGCGAGTGGCTGCACGGCGAGGCGGTCGGCTGCGGGATGGTGATGGCGGGCGACCTGTCGGTGCGGCTCGGCCTGCTCGACGAAGCGTCGCGGCAGCGCCTCGATGCGGTGATCGCGGCCGCGCACCTGCCGACCCGCGGGCCCGCGCTCGGCGACGCGCGCTACATGGACCTGATGCGCGTCGACAAGAAGGCGGAGGCCGGCGCGATCAAGTTCATCCTGCTGAAGCGATTCGGCGATACGCTGATCACGCAGGCGCCGGACGAAGCCGTATTCGCTACACTGGCGCAGACGACGCGCTGACGGCGGCCCGGATGCCCCGGCGCCCCTGACATGGAGGAGACGTGAGCGAGACATCCAGCAGCACACTGCCCGAAGCCGGCCGCGTATCCGCTGCGCCGGTGGCCGAGCCGCCGACACTGGCGGCGCTGGAAGCCCATCTCGCTCCGTATGCGGCACACGCATCGCAGTCGCGCGGCCGCCGCCATCCGGAAACACCACCGGCGGCGCGCACCGAATTCCAGCGCGACCGCGACCGCATCGTCCATTCGACCGCGTTTCGCCGGCTCGAATACAAGACGCAAGTCTTCGTCAATCACGAAGGCGACCTGTTCCGCACGCGTCTCACGCACAGCCTCGAAGTCGCGCAGATCGCCCGCTCGGTCGCGCGCAACCTGCGCCTGAACGAGGATCTCGTCGAGGCGATCTCGCTCGCGCACGATCTCGGCCATACGCCGTTCGGCCATGCCGGGCAGGACGCGCTGAACGCCTGCATGCGCGAGCATGGCGGCTTCGAGCACAACCTGCAGAGCCTGGCCGTCGTCGACGAGCTCGAGGAGCACTACGGTGCGTTCAACGGGCTGAACCTGTGCTTCGAGACGCGCGAAGGCATTCTGAAGCACTGCTCGCGCGAGAATGCGCGCAAGCTCGGTGCGCTCGGCGAGCGCTTCCTGCAGGGCCGCCAGCCGTCGCTCGAAGCGCAGCTTGCCAATATCGCGGACGAGATCGCGTACAACAACCACGACGTCGACGACGGCCTGCGTTCCGGCCTGATCACGATCGGGCAGCTTGCGGAAGTCGAGCTGTGGCAGCGCCACTACGAGGCGGCGCTCGCCGAGTTCCCGCACCTCGAAGGCCGCCGTCTCGTGCACGAGACGGTGCGCCGCATCATCAACACGCTGATCGTCGACCTGATCGACGAAACGACGCGCAATCTCGCGCGCGTCGCGCCCGCGTCGCTCGACGACGTGCGCGCGGCGCCGCCGCTCGTGGCGCACAGCGAATCCGTTGCCGCCCAGGCGGCCGCCCTCAAGCGTTTTCTCTTCAAGAACCTCTATCGTCACTACAAGGTGATGCGCATGGCGAGCAAGGCGCAGCGCGTCGTCACCGGGCTGTTCGATGCGTTCATCGACGATCCGCGCCTGCTGCCGCCGCCGTACCAGTCCGACGACGCCGCGCAGCAGCCGCGCCTCGTCGCGCACTACATCGCCGGCATGACCGACCGCTTCGCGCTGAAGGAGTATCAGCGCCTGTTCGTCATCGGCGACAACTGACTGTCACAAACGATCACTAGACTTCGCCGGTTCAATGGCGACGGGAATGTTGCACACGCTGTTGGTAACGTTTTCATAGGAGGAGGTCGATGAAGAAGAAGCCTGCGGGGACCATGGTGCGTTCGATCGCGCTCGGCGGCGCGCTGCTGTTCGGCGTGCAGCACGCGGCGCTCGCCGCGACGGAAATCCAGTTCTGGCATGCGATGGAGGCCGCGCTCGGCGAGCGGGTCAACGCGATCGCCGACCAGTTCAACGCGTCGCAGAGCGACTACAAGATCGTGCCGGTCTTCAAGGGCACCTACGACCAGGCGCTCGCGGCCGGCATCGCGGCCTACCGCAGCGGCAATGCGCCGGCGATCCTCCAGGTCTATGAAGTCGGCACGGCCACGATGATGCAGGCGAAGAAGGCCGTCGTGCCTGTCTACGACGTGTTCAGGCAGGCCGGCGTGCCGCTCGACGAAAAGGCGTTCGTGCCGACCATCGCGAGCTACTACAGCGACGCGAAGACGGGCCATCTCGTGTCGATGCCGTTCAACAGCTCGACGCCGGTGCTGTACTACAACAAGGACGCGTTCAAGAAGGCCGGGCTCGATCCGAACCAGCCGCCGAAGACGTGGGCCGACGTGAAGGACGATGCCGAGAAACTGCGCAAGTCGGGGATGGCGTGCGGCTTCACGACCGGCTGGCAGGGCTGGATCCAGCTCGAAAACTACAGCGCGTGGCATGCACTGCCGTTCGCGAGCCGCAATAACGGCTTCGACGGGACGGACGCCGTGCTCGAATTCAACAAGCCGCAGCAGATCGCGCACGTGTCGTTCCTGCAGCAGATGGCGAAGGACGGCACGTTCACGTACGCGGGCCGCAAGGACGAAGCATCGGCGAAGTTCTACAGCGGCGACTGCGGGATCATGACGACGTCGTCGGGCGCGCTCGCGAACCTGCAGAAGTTCGCGAAGTTCAGCTTCGGCACGGGCATGATGCCGTACGACGCGAACGTGAAGGGCGCGCCGCAGAACGCGATCATCGGCGGCGCGAGCCTGTGGGTGCTGGCGGGCAAGGATCCGGCGACCTACAAGGGCGTCGCGAAATTCCTCGCGTTTCTCGCCTCGCCGGCCGTCGCCGCGAAGTGGCACCAGGACACGGGCTACCTGCCGGTCACCAAGGCGGCATACGACCTGACGCGCGAACAGGGCTTCTACGCGAAGAACCCGAGCGCCGAAACCGCGATCAAGCAGATGCTAAACAAGCCGCCGCTGCCGTACACGAAGGGGCTGCGCCTGGGCAACATGCCGCAGATCCGTACGGTCGTCGACGAGGAGTTCGAGCAGGTCTGGGCGCAGAAGAAATCGCCGAAGGACGCGCTCGATTCGGCGGCCTCGCGCGGCGACGAGCTGCTGCGCCGCTTCGAGAAGTCGGGCAGCTGAGCGCGCATCGCGTTCGTGCCGCCGGCCGCGCCGCGCAAGCGCGCGGGCCGGCCGGCGGCGCGGTTTCCTTTCCGTTTCGCCTGACCGGATATCCGCGATGCAATCCCGTTCCCGTTCCCGTTCCCGTTCCCGTTCCCGTTTCGGCACGAGCCTGCTGCCGTACCTGCTGATCGCGCCGCAGCTCGCGATCACCGCCGTGTTCTTCCTGTGGCCGGCCGGCGTCGCGCTGTGGCAGTCGACGCAGATGCAGGACGCGTTCGGCACGTCGAGCGAATTCGTCGGCTTCGCGAACTTCACGCACCTGTTCGCCGATCCGTTGTATCTCGATTCGTTCCGCACGACGCTCGTGTTCAGCACGCTCGTCACGGTGAGCGGGCTCGTCGTGTCGCTGCTGCTCGCCGCGTGCGCCGACCGCGCGACCCGTGGCGCGCGCACATACCGCACGCTGTTGATCTGGCCGTACGCGGTCGCGCCGACGATCGCCGCCGTACTGTGGGCGTTCCTGTTCAATCCGAGCATCGGCCTGATCACCTATGCGCTCGCGAAGGGCGGCATCGTCTGGAACCACGCGCTGAACGGCGGGCAGGCGATGTTCCTCGTCGTGCTCGCGTCGGTGTGGAAGCAGGTGAGCTACAACTTCCTGTTCTTCTACGCGGGCCTGCAGGCGATACCGCGTTCGCTGATCGAGGCGGCGGCGATCGACGGCGCGGGGCCGGTGCGCCGCTTCTTCAATCTCGTGCTGCCGCTGCTGTCGCCCACCAGTTTCTTCCTGCTGGTCGTCAACCTCGTCTATTCGTTCTTCGACACGTTCCCGGTGATCGACGCGGCCACCGGCGGCGGCCCGGCGCAGAGCACGAAGACGCTGATCTACAAGATCTACGCGGAAGGCTTCCAGGGGCTCGACATCGGCAGCTCCGGCGCGCAGTCGGTCGTGCTGATGATCATCGTCGTCGGGCTCACGGTGATCCAGTTCCGTTTCGTCGAACGCAGGGTGCAATACGCATGATCGAGAATCGCAAGGGTTTCGACCTGTTCTGCCACGCGGTGCTGATCGCGGGCGTCGTGCTGATCGTGTTCCCCGTCTACGTCGCGTTCTGTGCGGCGACGATGAGTGCGCAGGAAGTGCTCACGGTGCCGCTGTCGCTCGTGCCGAGCACGCACCTGTTCGAGAACATCGCCTATATCTGGGGCCACGGCAGCGGCGCCGCGACGGCGCCGTTCGGCCGCCTGCTCGTCAACAGCTTCGCGATGGCGCTCGGCATCTCGGTCGGCAAGATCGCGGTGTCGATCCTGTCCGCGTACGCGATCGTCTATTTCCGCTTCCCGTTCCGCAACACGGCGTTCTGGCTGATCTTCGTCACGCTGATGCTGCCGGTTGAAGTGCGGATCTTCCCGACCGTGCAGGTCGTGTCGACGCTGCATCTGACGAACACCTACGCCGGGCTGACGCTGCCGCTGATCGCGTCGGCCACCGCGACGTTCCTGTTCCGGCAGTTCTTCATGACGCTGCCCGACGAACTGATGGACGCCGCGCGCATCGACGGCGCGGGGCCGATGCGCTTCTTCTGGGACGTCGTGCTGCCGCTGTCGAAAACGAGCATCGCGGCGCTGTTCGTGATCACGTTCATCTACGGCTGGAGCCAGTATCTGTGGCCGATCCTGATCACGACGGAGGCATCGCTGTCGACGGCGGTGGTGGGCATCAAGATGATGATCGCGAGCGGCGACGCCGCGACCGAATGGCAATACGTGATGGCGGCGACGCTGCTGGCGATGATTCCGCCGCTCGTCGTCGTGCTGGCGATGCAGCGCTGGTTCGTGCGCGGCCTCGTCGATTCCGAGAAATGAACAACCGACGATAACCGGGAGAAGGACCAGGTATGGCTGCGCTGAGCTTGAAGGGCGTCAGGAAATCCTACGACGGCAAGCAGCACGTGCTGCATGGCATCGACGTGGAGATCGCCGACGGCGAATTCATCGTGCTGGTCGGCCCGTCGGGCTGCGGCAAGTCGACGTTGCTGCGGATGATCGCGGGGCTCGAGACGGTGACGGACGGCGAGATCGCGATCGGCGAGCGCGTCGTCAACACGCTGGAGCCGAAGGATCGCGACATCGCGATGGTGTTCCAGAACTATGCGCTGTATCCGCACATGACGGTCGCGCAGAACATGGGCTACGGGCTGAAGATCCGCGGGATCGAGCGCGCGACGATCGACTCGCGGGTGGCGGCGGCCGCGAAGATCCTCGAACTCGAGCCGCTGCTCGCGCGGCGCCCGCGCGAGCTGTCGGGCGGCCAGCGGCAGCGCGTCGCGATGGGGCGCGCGATCGTGCGCGAGCCGTCGGTGTTCCTGTTCGACGAGCCGTTGTCGAACCTCGACGCGAAATTGCGCGTGCAGATGCGGCTCGAGATCCAGCGGCTGCATGCGCGGCTCGCGACGACGAGCGTCTACGTGACGCACGACCAGATCGAGGCGATGACGCTCGCGCAGCGCGTGATCGTGATGAACCGCGGCTACGCGGAGCAGATCGGCGCGCCGGTCGACGTGTACGAGAAGCCGGCAACGGTGTTCGTCGCGGGCTTCATCGGCTCGCCCGCGATGAACCTGATGCACGGCCGGCTGTCGGACGACGGCGCGACGTTTACGGTCGCGGGCGGCGGCCCCGCGCTGCCGGTCGCGGGTTCGCCCGGCATCGGCGCGGAGATCGCCACCGGGCGCGACTGGGTGCTCGGCGTGCGTCCGGAGCACATGACACCGCAACCGGGCGTCGCGCAGGCGACGCTGCCGGTCGACTCGTGCGAGCTGCTTGGCGCGGACAACCTCGCGCACGGCCGCTGGGGCAACCACGACGTCGCGGTGCGCCTGCCGCACGCGGACCGCCCCGCGCGCGGCACGGCGCTGGCCGCCGCACTGCCCGCACACCGGCTGCATTTCTTCGATCCGGAGACCGGCAAGCGTGCCGGCTGAACCTGCTGCACCTGCCGGGAGACCGACGATGACAACCCGTATCGACTGGCCCTATCCGCGCGTCGTCGCCCATCGCGGCGGCGGCACGCTCGCGCCGGAGAACACGCTCGCCGCGCTCGACGAGGGCGCGCGCAGGGGCCACCGGATGGTCGAATTCGACGCGAAGCTGTCGGTCGACGACGTGACGTTCCTGCTGCACGACGACACGGTCGACCGGACGTCGAACGGCCACGGGCCGGCGGCGGGCATGCGCTACGAGGCGCTGGCCGCACTCGATGCCGGCGCGTGGCTCGACGCGCGCTTCGCGGGCGAGCGGATGCCGACGCTCGAGGCCGCGGCGGCGCGCTGCATCACGCACGGGCTGGCCGCGAACGTCGAGATCAAGCCGTGCCCGGGGCGCGAGCGCGAGACCGGGCAGCGCGTGGCGGCCGACGCGGCCGCGTACTGGCGCCATGCCGAGGTGGCGCCGCTCTTGTCGTCGTTCTCGTTCGATGCGCTGCAACAGGCGCGCGCGACGGCGCCGGCGCTGCCGCGCGGGATGCTTTACGAGGCCGTGCCGGACGACTGGCATGCGCAGGTTGTCGGCGCGCTCGGCTGCGTTTCGTTGCATGCAGACCACAAACGACTGGATGAACCGCTCGTGCGCGCGATCAAGGCGGCCGGCCTGCGCATCCTGGTCTACACGGTGAACGACCTCGAACGGGCGCGCGAACTTGCGCGCTGGGGTGTCGACGCGGTCTGCACGGACCGGATCGACCTGATCGCCCCCGATGCGCTGGACGACATCGCGTAGCGGCATGCCCCGCGCGACGGCGCGTACGGGAAGACCCTGAGACAAAAAAACGACGCCCCGGCGGGATTTCCGCCGGGGCGTTTTGCATCGTGGAGACGTTACGTCAGGAAAAATCCGCTACAAATTGCAGCAGGATTAACCATTCCCCAAATATTCGACTACGCTTAGAAGCGGTAGCCGACGTTCAGGTACGTGACGATCGGGTTCAGCGAGATGTGAGCCTTCGACGTTTCGGTCAGCGTGCCGACCTGGGTCCGCTTGGCCGTCGTGAAGGTCGCGGTCACGCTCACCGGGATGTACGACATCGAGAAGCCGGCGAACCAGTGTTTCGTGAAGTTGTACGTGAAGCCGGCGTTGAAGACGGGCGCCCACTGGTTGCTGGTCTGCGCGCTGGTCGGGCCGCCGAGCACGCCGTTCTCGAACGCGCTGTTCGTGATCTTCGCGCCGGTGAACCAGATATACGAAGCGCCGACGCCGACATACGGACGGAACTTCGCGTTGGCGTCGTTGAAGTAGTACTTCAGGAGGAGCGCGGGGCTCCACTGGTACGCACGGCCGAGCGTACCGAAACGCGAGAACTGGCCCTTGCCGGTGATGTCGAACTTCGGCGGGATGCCGGCGATGAACTCGGTGGCGATGTGATCGGTCACGAAGTAACCGGTTGCCAGTGCGAGCGTGTCGGCGTCGCTGATGCCGGCACCGGTGTTGGGAACCGACTGGTTGATCGGCGTGCCGCCTACGCCGTACAGGAACAGCGGGTCGCTGCTGTCCTGCGGCGCAAGGTGCAGCCAGCCGGTGCTGACGTAGAAATCACCTGCGGATTGTGCATGTGCCGTACCGCCCGCAAACGTAAATGCGAGCGCTGCAGCCCCCGTAATGGCCAGTTTTCGTTTCATTGTGTCTCCTCCGATCTAAGGCGTGCTCATTATGACGACTGCGTTTAAAACCAAACAAGCTCGTAAGTTAGAGTTTTCACCCTAGGATTAGTACGACCGTACGCATCCGCAGGCCGACAGGACGGGCATTCTGTGCAGGTGCGCACTATCGGACCCTCGGGTATCTCCTAACGCGTTCAAACGGACATTCAGCATGGCACGGTTAGCACGACTCTACGTTCCCGACCAGCCGCAGCACGTGATACTGCGCGGCCTGGATCAGCAACCCGCGTTCGTCGACGACCAGGACTACGAACTCTTCATCGATTGCCTGAAGGCCGCCGCGCGCGATCATCACCTGTCGGTGCACGCCTACGTGCTGCTGCCGCGCCAGGTGCAACTGCTCGTGACGCCGAGCGACGAGGCGAGCCTGCCGAAAGCGATGCAGGCTGTCGGCCGCCGCTACGTCGCGCATTTCAACCGGCGCTATTCGCGGCGCGGCACCCTGTGGGAAGGCCGCTATCGCGCGACCGTGATCGAAGGCGAGCGCTATTTCCTGCTCGCGAGCCGCGTCGTCGAGATGAGCCCGGTGCGCGCGCAGCTGGTCGCGACGCCGGAGGCCTATCGCTGGTCGAGCTACCGGCATCACGTCGGGCTCACCGTCGACAGCCTGATCACCGACCATCCGCTCTACTGGGCGCTCGGCAATACGCCGTTCGACCGCCAGCGCGCTTACAAGGAGCTGTGCGAGCAGCCGCTCGACGAGCGGCAGGCCGACCAGTTGCAGCAGGCGACGCTGAAAGGCTGGGTGCTCGGCGGCGAGAACTATCGCGAGTGGGCGGCGCGCACGGCGAACCGGCGCGTGTCGCCGCTGCCGCGCGGACGCCCCAGAAAGGTGCGCGAGAACACGCCGCCGATCCAGCAGTAACGCGGGAAAGGCGGGCCAGAAGCGGCGCTGCGGGCGCCGCTTCTTTTTGCACCAAAACGATACGGCCCCAATAAAACAGCACCATATCGAAGCATCCATTTAATTGGGGTTCAATCAAGCGGTTTTTGTTGCTATTCCCTTGATTCGTCGCGTATATTCCGAATTCCGGTGGCCCGGGCGAAGCATGCCCACCCACTGTCGGCCGCGCCGTCTCCCGTCGGGAGCGGGATCGACGGCAACAAGAAAATGGTTCAACGGCCTCCAGGCCCCCCTTTACGACGGTGTCCCCATGAACGACCACCAGCAGCCGCTCGCCGCGGTGCCCGCCGCACAAGGTCTGTACGACCCGCAAAACGAACACGACGCCTGCGGCGTCGGCTTCGTCGCTCACATCAAGGGCAAGAAGAGCCACGAGATCATTCAGCAGGGTCTGAAGATCCTCGAGAACCTCGATCACCGTGGCGCGGTCGGTGCCGATCCGCTGATGGGCGACGGCGCGGGCATCCTGATCCAGATTCCGGACGCGTTCTATCGCGAGGAAATGGCGAAGCAGGGCGTGAACCTGCCGCCGGCCGGCGAATATGGGGTCGGCATGATCTTCCTGCCGAAGGAAAACGCATCGCGTCTCGCGTGCGAGCAGGAGCTCGAGCGCACGGTGAAGGCCGAAGGCCAGGTCGTGCTCGGCTGGCGCGACGTGCCGGTCGACCACGCGATGCCGATTTCGCCGACCGTGAAGGCGAGCGAGCCGCTGATCCGCCAGATCTTCATCGGCCGCGGCAAGGACATCATGGTGACGGACGCGCTCGAGCGGAAGCTGTACGTGATCCGCAAGACGGCCAGCCACCGCATCCAGGCGCTGAAGCTCAAGCACGGCAAGGAATACTTCGTGCCGTCGATGTCCGCGCGCACGATCGTCTACAAGGGGCTGCTGCTCGCGGGCCAGGTCGGCGTGTACTACCGCGACCTGCAGGACACGCGCGTCGTGTCGGCGCTCGCGCTCGTGCACCAGCGCTTCTCGACCAACACGTTCCCGGCGTGGGAACTGGCTCACCCGTACCGGATGATCGCGCACAACGGCGAGATCAACACCGTGAAGGGCAACGTGAACTGGCTGAACGCGCGTACCGGCGCGATCGCGTCGCACGTGCTCGCCGACGATCTGCCGAAGCTGTGGCCGCTGATCTACCCGGGCCAGTCGGATACCGCGTCGTTCGACAACTGTCTCGAGCTGCTGGTGATGGCCGGCTACCCGCTCGTGCACGCGGTGATGATGATGATCCCGGAAGCGTGGGAGCAGCACACGCTGATGGACGAGAACCGCCGCGCGTTCTACGAATACCACGCCGCGATGATGGAGCCGTGGGACGGCCCGGCCGCGATCGCGTTCACCGACGGCCGCCAGATCGGCGCGACGCTCGACCGTAACGGCCTGCGCCCGGCGCGCTACATCGTCACCGACGACGACCTCGTCATCATGGCGTCGGAAGCCGGCACGCTGCCGATCCCCGAATCGAAGATCGTCAAGAAGTGGCGCCTGCAGCCGGGCAAGATGTTCCTGATCGACATGGAACACGGCCGCATCATCGACGACAAGGAGCTGAAGGACAACCTCGCGAACGCGAAGCCGTACAAGAGCTGGATCGACGCCGTGCGCATCAAGCTCGACGAGATCGAGCCGAAGGCCGAGGAAGTCGCGGCCGGCCGTACGCAGGGCGCCGCGCTGCTCGACCGCCAGCAGGCGTTCGGCTATACGCAGGAAGACCTGAAGTTCCTGATGGCGCCGATGGCGCAGCAGGGTGAAGAGGCCGTCGGTTCGATGGGCAACGACTCGCCGCTCGCGGTGATGTCGAACAAGAACAAGACCCTCTATCACTACTTCAAGCAGCTGTTCGCGCAGGTCACGAACCCGCCGATCGACCCGATCCGCGAGAACATGGTCATGTCGCTCGTGTCGTTCATCGGCCCGAAACCGAACCTGCTCGACACGAACAACATCAACCCGCCGATGCGGCTCGAAGTGTCGCAGCCGGTGCTCGACTTCAAGGACATCGCGAAGATCCGCGCGATCGACCAGTACACGGGCGGCAAGTTCAGCGCATACGAACTGAACATCTGCTATCCCGTCGCCTGGGGCAAGGAAGGCATCGAGGCGCGCCTCGCGTCGCTGTGCGCGGAAGCCGTCGACGCGGTGAAGTCGGGCTACAACATGCTGATCGTGTCGGACCGCAAGACGGACGCCGAGCACGTCGCGATTCCGGCGCTGCTCGCCACGTCGGCAATCCACACGCACCTCGTCCAGCAAGGGCTGCGCACGAGCACGGGCCTCGTCGTCGAGACGGGCTCCGCACGCGAGACGCACCACTTCGCGCTGCTCGCGGGCTACGGCGCGGAAGCCGTGCACCCGTACCTCGCGATGGAAACGCTCGCGAAGATGGCCGAAGGCCTGCCGGGCGACCTGTCGCCGGAGAAGGCCGTCTACAACTTCACGAAGGCGGTCGGCAAGGGCCTGCAGAAGGTGATGTCGAAGATGGGCATCTCGACGTACATGTCGTACACGGGCGCGCAGATCTTCGAAGCGCTCGGCCTGTCGAGCGACCTCGTCGAGAAGTACTTCAAGGGCACGGCGTCGAAGGTCGGCGGCATCGGCCTGTTCGAAGTCGCGGAAGAGGCGATCCGCCTGCACCGTGACGCATTCGGCGACAACCCGGTCCTGCGCGACATGCTCGACGCGGGCGGCGAGTACGCGTACCGCGTGCGCGGCGAAGACCACATGTGGACGCCGGACTCGATCGCGAAGCTCCAGCACGCGACGCGCAGCAACTCGTACCAGACGTACAAGGAATACGCGCACCTGATCAACGACCAGACCAAGCGTCACATGACGTTCCGCGGCCTGTTCGAGTTCAAGGTCGAGCCGACCAAGGCGATTCCGATCGACGACGTCGAGCCGGCGAAGGACATCGTCAAGCGCTTCGCGACGGGCGCGATGTCGCTCGGTTCGATCAGCACCGAAGCGCACGCGACGCTCGCGATCGCGATGAACCGGATCGGCGGCAAGTCGAACACCGGCGAAGGCGGCGAGGACGAGAAGCGCTACCGCAACGAGCTGCGCGGCATTCCGATCAAGTCGGGCGAGACGCTGAAGTCGGTGATCGGCGACGAGATCGTCAGCGACATCCCGCTGAAGGATGGCGATTCGCTGCGCTCGAAGATCAAGCAGGTCGCGTCGGGCCGCTTCGGCGTCACCGCCGAGTACCTGGCATCGGCCGACCAGATCCAGATCAAGATGGCGCAGGGCGCGAAGCCGGGCGAAGGCGGCCAGCTGCCGGGCCACAAGGTGTCCGAATACATCGGCAAGCTGCGTTACTCGGTGCCGGGCGTCGGCCTGATCTCGCCGCCGCCGCACCACGACATCTATTCGATCGAGGATCTCGCGCAGCTGATTCACGACCTGAAGAACGTGAACCCGAGCTCGAGCATCTCGGTGAAGCTGGTGTCGGAAGTGGGCGTCGGCACGGTCGCGGCCGGTGTCGCGAAGGCGAAGGCCGATCACGTCGTGATCGCCGGCCATGACGGCGGCACGGGTGCGTCGCCGCTGTCGTCGGTCAAGCACGCGGGCACGCCGTGGGAACTCGGCCTGGCCGAAACGCAGCAGACGCTGGTGCTGAACCGCCTGCGCGGCCGCATCCGCGTGCAGGCCGACGGCCAGATGAAGACGGGCCGCGACGTCGTGATCGGCGCGCTGCTCGGCGCGGACGAATTCGGCTTCGCGACGGCGCCGCTCGTCGTCGAAGGCTGCATCATGATGCGCAAGTGCCACCTGAACACGTGCCCGGTCGGCGTCGCGACGCAGGATCCGGTGCTGCGTGCGAAGTTCAAGGGCCAGCCCGAGCACGTCGTGAACTACTTCTTCTTCGTCGCCGAGGAAGTGCGCGAGATCATGGCGCAGCTCGGCGTCGCGAAGTTCGACGACCTGATCGGCCGCGCCGACCTGCTCGACACCCGCAAGGGCATCGAGCACTGGAAGGCGAAGGGCCTCGACTTCTCGCGCGTGTTCTACCAGCCGGAAGAGTGCGAGGACGTCGCGCCGCGTCACGTCGACGCGCAGGATCACGGCCTCGAACGCGCGCTCGACCACGTGCTGATCGAGAAGGCGAAGGCCGCGATCGAGAACGGCGAGCACGTGTCGTTCATCCAGCCGGTGCGCAACGTGAACCGCACGGTCGGCGCGATGCTGTCGGGCGTGATCGCGAAGAAGCACGGCCACGAAGGCCTGGCCGACGACGCGGTGCACATCCAGCTGAAGGGCACGGCCGGCCAGAGCTTCGGCGCGTTCCTCGCGAAGGGCGTGACGCTCGACCTCGTCGGCGACGGCAACGACTACGTCGGCAAGGGCCTGTCGGGCGGCCGGATCATCATCCGTCCGACCAACGACTTCCGCGGCAAGTCCGAGGAAAACATCATCTGCGGCAATACGGTGATGTACGGCGCGATCGAAGGCGAAGCGTTCTTCCGCGGCGTCGCGGGCGAGCGCTTCTGCGTGCGCAACTCGGGCGCGACGGCGGTCGTCGAAGGCACGGGCGACCACGGTTGCGAATACATGACGGGCGGCACGGTCGTCGTGCTCGGCGAGACCGGGCGCAATTTCGCGGCCGGCATGTCGGGCGGTCTCGCGTACATCTACGATCCGGAAGGCACGTTCGCGGCGAAGTGCAACAAGTCGATGGTCGCGCTCGAGCCGGTGCTGCAGCAGGCGGAGCAGGAGCGCACGGTCGACCGCGCTCTCTGGCATGCGGGCACGACGGACGAAGCGCTGCTCAAGGGGCTCGTCGAGCGTCATTTCCAGTTCACGGGTTCGCCGCGCGCGAAGTCGCTGCTGGAAAACTGGGACGCGGCGCGCCGCCAGTTCGTGAAGGTGTTCCCGCACGAATACAAGCGCGCGCTGGGCGAGATCGGTGCGAAGAAGGCGGCGAAGGAAGAACTGGCCGCCTGAGCGACGAACGACATAGCGAATGCCGCGCGCACCTGACGGCCGCGCGCGGCTCCCCCACCCGATACACCGAACAGAAGAGCACCTTATGGGCAAGGCAACCGGTTTTCTGGAGTTCGAACGCCGCCACGAGGCGTACGAAGCACCGCTCACGCGCGTGAAGCACTACAAGGAATTCGTCGCGGCACTGACCGACGCGGACGCGAAGGTCCAGGGCGCGCGCTGCATGGATTGCGGCATCCCGTTCTGCAACAACGGCTGCCCGGTCAACAACATCATTCCGGATTTCAACGATCTCGTTTACCGCCAGGACTGGCAGCAGGCGATCGAAGTCCTGCACTCGACCAACAACTTCCCGGAGTTCACGGGCCGCATCTGCCCGGCGCCGTGCGAGGCAGCCTGCACGCTCGGGATCAACAACGATCCGGTCGGCATCAAGTCGATCGAGCACGCGATCATCGACAAGGCCTGGGCAGAAGGCTGGGTGAAGCCGCTGCCGGCCGAACACAAGACGGGCAAGAAGGTTGCGGTCGTCGGTTCGGGTCCCGCGGGCCTCGCCGCCGCGCAGCAGCTCGCGCGCGCCGGCCACGACGTGACGGTGTTCGAGAAGAACGATCGCGTCGGCGGCCTGCTGCGTTACGGGATCCCCGACTTCAAGCTCGAGAAGTGGCTGATCGATCGCCGCATGCGCCAGATGGAAGCGGAAGGCGTGACGTTCCGCACCAGCGTGTTCATCGGCAAGGATCCGCTGCCCGAGTCGATCGGCAGCCTCGCGAAGGAAACCATTTCTCCGGATACGCTGAAGGAAGAATTCGACGCAGTCGTGATCGCGGGCGGTTCGGAGACGCCGCGCGACCTGCCGGTGCCGGGCCGCGAGCTCGCGGGCGTGCATTTCGCGATGGACTTCCTGCCGCAGCAGAACCGCGTGAACGCGGGCGACAAGCTCGCCGACCAACTGCTTGCAAAGGGCAAGCACGTGATCGTGATCGGCGGCGGCGATACGGGTTCCGACTGCGTCGGGACGTCGAACCGTCACGGCGCGAAGCAGGTCACGCAGTTCGAGCTGCTGCCGCAGCCGCCGGAAGAGGAGAACAAGCCGCTCGTGTGGCCGTACTGGCCGATCAAGCTGCGCACGTCGTCGTCGCACGAGGAAGGCTGCGAGCGCGACTGGGCGGTCGCGACGAAGCGTCTCGAAGGCAAGAACGGCAAGGTCGAGAAGCTGATCGCCGCGCGCGTCGAGTGGAAGGACGGCAAGATGCAGGAAGTGCCGGGCTCCGAGTTCGAACTGAAGGCCGATCTCGTCCTGCTCGCGATGGGCTTCACGCAGCCGGCGGCGCCGGTGCTCGAAGCATTCGGCGTCGCGAAGGACGCGCGCGGCAATGCGCGCGCGGCGACCGAAGGCGATCGCTCGTACTACACGTCGGTCGACAAGGTGTTCGCCGCAGGCGACATGCGTCGCGGCCAGTCGCTCGTGGTGTGGGCGATCCGCGAAGGCCGCCAGTGCGCGCGCTCGGTCGATGCGTACCTGATGGGGCATTCGAACCTGCCGCGATAAGCGTCGCGAGCGGGGTTCGATGAAAGCCGGGCGTTCGAGAGGGCGCTCGGTTTTTTTGCGCCTGTCGACAGCAGCGACGCCCCTCCGCAGTTTTCCAGTCATTCGCGCGGCGTGCGTTGTTCTCTGGCCGCGAACGAGATCATGCGTCCACGGCAGTCGAGTACGGCGAAATAGTTGCCTTCGCGCGTGTGCAGACCGAAATGCCAAGTATCGCGTTTCCCGGGATGGTATTCCGGCTTTCCGTGGAACCGGATGTCGGTCAGTCGAAGCCCGTCGTGCGCGATGAACACGAGGATCTTGCCCTGCATGTGTTCAAGGGACGCGTCCGCGCAATGCATTTCCTCCGTGTAGTCGAGCGTGGCGCCGATCGCAACAGCCAGCACGACGCACGCAATGACGCTCACGATGAGCCGGAGCGGCCAGATCAGCATGTGACGCAAGATGGTCGGAATCATGAGCGCATCCTTGACCGTGGCTCGATCACCGGCGGCGGGTAGGAATGGACGGCTCGACGGTGGCGTAAGCGATGCGTCCGTTGCAGTCCATCGTCGCGATCAGGGTTCCTTCGCGACTGTTCAGGCGGAAACCCCACCAGGCCAGTGATTTCCACCAACCAACGGAATCCGCGTGGTAGGTAGGCAGGCCGTCAAAGTATGCGTCCGTCAGAGGCACCCGACGTTCGGCGAGGAACGCGCGCACTTTGGCGTGCAGCACGTCGGCGGACAGATCTGGGCAAGTGCCCTCATCCGTTTCGTATCTCGCGACCGCGACGGTCACGAGCAACGTGATGCAGAGGGCGGCCGCGATCGTGATGCACCAGAGCGCCCAGTGCACGGTGTGGCGAACGAATGTCGGAATCATGGTGGCGTGCTGGATTCGAGACGGCCTGGTTTCGTCGAGGCCAAGCGGTCACTCTGATCGCTTCATTCGGCAGATTGCAAGCGAGTGCTGTTCGGCCGGTCGAGGACCGGGGGCGTCGCGGCTTGCGCGACTTGTACGGATCGCGGACGTCAAGCCGACAAAACGCGCCCCGGACATCGTTTCCGATCGTAAAGAAAATCATCGCATCTGCCTGATTCGTTCTGTGCACAGGTCGCCTAACCTGAAGACGTTCGCCACCAGTTTTCGTCACTCCAATCCTTTCGTTTTGTAAGAATCCTCGCGAATTGTCATATCATGTCGTCCCTCCGGCGCGCCACGTGCAGCCGGCCATGACTGACCGCATTTAAGAGGACACCGGATGGAAGCATTCGCGCAAGGGCTGATCGACGCCGTCAACGGCGTGCTGTGGAACTACGTGCTGATCGCGCTGCTGCTCGGCGCCGGTGCGTGGTTCACGTTGCGGTTCCGGATGATCCAGCTGAAGGCGCTGTTCCTCAGCATGAAACTGGTCGGCAGCAAGGGCGAGCCGGGCAGCATCTCGTCGTTCCAGGCCTTCGCGACCGGGCTCGCGAGCCGCGTCGGCACCGGCAACATTGCCGGCGTCGCGGTCGCGCTGACTGTCGGCGGGCCGGGCGCGATCTTCTGGATGTGGATGACCGCGCTGGTCGGGATGTCGTCCGCGTTCGTCGAGGCGACGCTCGCGCAGATCTTCAAGGTGTCGCACCCGGACGGCAGCTATCGCGGCGGTCCCGCGTACTACATCCAGACGGGCCTGCGTTCGCGCGGCTTCGGCGTGCTGTTCTCGCTGTCGCTGATCCTCGCGTTCGGTTTCGTGTTCAACGCGGTGCAGGCGAACGCGATCGCCGACGCATTCCACACGTCGTTCGGCTGGCGCCGCGAGACGGTCGGCCTCGGCCTCGTGCTGCTTTCCGCGCCGATCATCTTCGGCGGCATCCGCCGCATCGCGACGGTCGCGCAGGTGATCGTGCCGCTGATGGCGATCGGCTATCTCGCGCTCGCGGTCTATGCGGTCGCGACGCACATCGCGCTCGTGCCGGACGTGATCGCGCTGATCGTGAAGAGCGCCTTCGGTCTCGAGCAGGCGGCAGGCGGCCTGACCGGCTACGCGGTCAGCCAGGCGATCGCGATCGGCGTGAAGCGCGGGCTGTTCTCGAACGAGGCGGGGATGGGCAGCGCGCCGAACGCGGCCGCGACCGCGAGCACGCGGCATCCCGTCACGCAGGGGCTGATCCAGATGCTCGGCGTGTTCGTCGACACGATCGTGATCTGCAGCGCGACCGCGTTCGTGATCCTGCTGTCGGGCCAGTATGAAGTCGGTACGGGGATGGAGGGCGCGGCGCTCACGCAGCGCGCGATCTCGAGCCACGTCGGCGACTGGGGCGGCATCTACATGGCCGTCGCGATCTTCTTCCTCGCGTTTTCGTCGGTGATCGGCAACTACGCGTATGCGGAGGGCAACGTCGAATTCGTCACGAAGCGGCGCGGCGTGCTGCCGCTGTTCCGTGTCGCGGTGCTCGGCATGGTGATGTTCGGCAGCGTCGGGCAACTGCCGCTCGTGTGGGCGATGGCCGATACGAGCATGGGGTTGATGGCGATCATCAACCTGATCGCGATCCTTGCGCTCGGCAAGCATGCGCACGCCGCGTGGGCCGACTATCGCCGCCAGCGCGCGGCGGGCATCGCCGATCCGGTGTTCACGCGCAACACGATCCCCGAGCTCGCGCGCGTGCTGCCGGCCGACGTGTGGGGCGAGCACGGCCCGCTGCCGCAGCGTCCGGCGGCAGCGCCTGCAACCGGCGTCGCGACGGGCGTCGCGGCCAACTGACCATGAACGGCGACCGGCTCCGTGCGTTCGTCGCGCTGATGCCCGATGCGGCCTCGCGCGACGCGCTGCACGCGTTGCCGGTCACCCGCGGGGCGCGGCGCACGCTGCCCGCGCAACTGCACATGACGCTCGCGTTCATCGGCGCGATCGAACGGGACCGATGCGACGCGCTGGCCGCGCATCTGCCCGCGCTCGCGGCCGCGCACGCATTGCCGCTGCAGCAGGTCGAGCGGATCGCGTGGTGGCCGAGCCTGCCGCGCGCGAGGCTGATCGTCGCGGAGCTCGGCGTCGAGCCGGCGCTGGTCGCGCTGAACGACGCGCTGGTGGCCGCGTTGCGGGACGTCGGCATGCCGACCGATCGCCGGCCGTTCCGGCCGCACGTGACGCTCGCGCGGCTGCCGCGCGATGCGGTCGGCCAGCCCGCGCACGGCGGCGAGCTGCGCCAGCCGGTCGAATTGCATTTCGAAGCGCTGACGTTGTTCGAAAGCGTGCTGTCGCACACGGGGGCGTCGCATCGCCCGCTGGTGTCGGCGCCGCTTGCGCTGGCGGATGCGCAGGGAAGAGGAGAGGGCCCGCTGCCGGCGTAGGCGGGCCATGCCGGGCGGGCGGCCGGGACGCTCGACGCGCACCGGCCGCACGCCCGGGCGATTACGCAGCGACCTTGTCGCTGTCGTTCACGCGCTCGACGTTGATCGTGCCGACGTGGAACGCGGCCAGCGATTCGCGGTGCGCGATGCTGACGATCGCGGCCTTCGGCAGCCGTTCGGCGAACAGGTGGTACAGGCGTGCCTCGTTGTCGGCGTCGAGCGCGCTCGTCGCTTCGTCGAGGAACAGGAAGTCGGGCTTGTGCAGCAGCACGCGCGCGCCGGCAAGGCGCTGCTGTTCGCCCGGCGACAGCACGCGGGTCCAGTGCGCGGTCTCGTCGAGGCGCTCGGCATAATCCTCGAGGCGGCATGCGCGCAGCGCGTCGCGGCAGGCTTCGTCGCTGAACGCGTCGGCCGTCGCCGGATAGGTGAGCGCGGCCTTCAGCGTGCCGATCGGCAGATAGCTCGTTTGCGGCACGAACATCATCCGCGCGCCGACCGGCGCATCGATCGCGCCGTCGCCGAACGGCCAGAGCCCCGCGAGCGCGCGCATGAACGTGCTCTTGCCGGAACCCGACTTGCCGATCACGAGCCAGCGCGAGCCGGGCTCGATCGTGACGCTGCCGATGTTCGCGAGCGCGTTGCCGTTGGGCAGCGCGAGCTTGAGCGACGACGTCGACAGCTTCGCGCCGTCGACGTAGTGCAGGTTGATGCCGCCGTGCTCGGTCGCGGGCGACAGGCTTTCCTTCAGGTGCGACGTGCCCATCACGCGCTTGAATTCACGCAGACGGTTGACGGTGGCGCGCCATTCGACGAGGGTCGAGTAACTGTTGATGAACCACGAGAACGAATCGCTGACGGTGCCGAACGCGGACGAGATCTGCATCAGCACGCCGAACGAGAACGCGCCCGCGAAATAACGCGGCGCGGCGACGACGAGCGGGAAGATGATCGCGATCTGCCCGTAGAAGCTCAGCACGAACGTGAGCCGCTTCGTGTACTTCATCACGCGCCACCAGTTGTCGCGGATGCGCATGAAGAGGTTTTGCGCGTTGCCGGTCTCGGTCTTCTCGCCGTCGTAGAACGCGATCTGCTCGGCGTTCTCGCGCACGCGGATCAGCCCGAAGCGGAAGTCGGCCTCGACGCGCTGCTGCTGGTAGTTGATCGACACGAGCGGGTGGCCGACCTTCTGGATGATCAGCGAGCCGACCACCGCGTACAGCGCCGCCGCCCACACCATGTAGCCGGGGATCGTGATCGGCGTCGCGCCGAGCGAGAACGTCAGCGCGCCGGCGAGCGACCACAGGATCGTGATGAACGACACGAGCGTGACGACCGTCGACAGCAGGTCGAGCGACAGCGCGAGCGTGGTCGTCGAGAACGACTGAAGGTCGTCGGTGATCCGCTGGTCGGGGTTGTCGGCGAGACGGTCACGTTCGATCCGGTAGAACGCGCGATCGCCGAGCCACTGGCCGAGAAAGCGGTCGGTGAGCCACTGGCGCCAGCGGAAGCCGAGCATCTGCCGCAGGTAGCGGCCGTACACGGCGAGGATGATGAACGCGAACGCGAGCGCGGAGAACTGCATCAGCAGGTTCGGGAAGTCGTGGACGTCCTTCGACTGCAGCGCGTTGTAGAACTCCGCGTTCCACTTGTTCAGCCGGACGTTGATCCAGACCACGCAGAGGTTGATCGCGATGATCGCGACCAGCAGGCCCCATGCGATTTTCCATTCGGACGATACCCAGTAGGGCTTGATGAGGCTCCATGCGGATACCGGGCGCTCGTCCTGCGGCGCGTCGGAGGCGGAGCGGACGGGATCGATCGATTGGGTCATGTGCTTCCTGATGAGTAGCCGGCGCGCGGGCCGGGCGAAGCCGGGCGCGCGCCGCGATACGGCGGGCCGGAAAAAGGCGCCGGATGACGGCGGGCGTCGCGAATTGTGGTCCGCCCGTCTTAAACGGCACTTAAGGCCGGCGGTGACGCGGCAACCGGCGCGCCCAAGCGCACCGGCCTGCGGGCATTGTGCCAGAGCGGCGCGGCACGTCGGCGAATTTGCCGCAAGGGGGACAGTTTGCGGCGCTTTCCGCTTTTATGGTCTAATGGCCGACGACGAAACAGGGGTGCTTTGTCGCGCGGCCGGCAGATGTTCCGGGCAGCGAGGCTGAGAAAGACCCTTCGCACCCGATCCGGGTAATACCGGCGAGGGAAGTTTCTGATCCCGCCGGGTCGCGCTGGCTGCGTCCCCATTGCCAGCGCGCTGTTCCGTCCGGCCGGCCTTTGCTGCCGGTTTCGTCCTTTTGGGTACGCGCATTGCGCGTTACGGAAGGAATGATGACCGCACAATCTTCAGTCTTTTGTCCCGCCCCGCGCGCGTTCGCACGGGATCGCGCACGCGTGTCCGCTCCGCATGGACGCGCTTTTCGCGGGGAGGGCGTCCAATGAGCACGCCAACGTCTCGCCCCGATTTCGCGGTGCTCGGCGGCGGCCTCGTCGGCCGCCTGATCGCATGGCGGCTCGCGGGCGACGGCCATCGCGTCGCGCTTTACGAGCGCGGCGGCCCGGACGGCGAGCAGTCGGCCGCGTGGATCGCGGCTGCCATGCTCGCACCGCTCGCGGAAGCGGCGAGCGCGGAGCTGCTGATCACCGAGCTCGGCGCCGCGTCGCTCGCGCGCTGGCCGCAGTGGCTCGCGGAACTGCCCGAACCCGTCTTCTTCCAGCATCACGGCACGCTCGTCGTCTGGCATCACGCGGACCGCGCGGAGGCGCCGCTGTTCGAGCGGCGCGTGCGCGCGAACGCGCCGGCCGGCCTGTTCGACAGCGGCTTCGTGACCCTCGCCGGCGCGCAGGTCGACGCGGCCGAGCCGGTGCTCGCGGGCCGCTTCGCGCGCGGCCTGCTGCTGCCGAACGAAGGCCAGCTCGACAATCGCCAGGCGCTGCGCGCGCTCGCGGCCGGCCTCGCCGAGCGCGGCGTCGACCTGCACTGGCACGTCACGATCGACGATGCGAACCTGCCCGCCGCGCATTTCACGATCGATTGCCGCGGGCTCGGCGCGAAACCCGCGCTGCCCGCGTTGCGCGGCATCCGCGGCGAAGTCGCGCGCGTGCGCGCGCCCGGCATCGGGCTCACCCGGCCCGTGCGGCTGCTGCATCCGCGCTACCCGCTGTACATCGCACCGAAGCAGGACGATCTCTACGTGATCGGCGCGACCGAGGTGGAGGGCGAGGACATGTCGCCCGTCAGCGTGCGCTCCGCGCTCGAACTGCTGAGCGCGGCGTTCTCCGTGCATCCGGCGTTCGGCGAGGCGCGCATCCTCGAACTCAATGCGCAGTGCCGGCCGACGCTGCCCGATCATCGCCCGGCGGTGATCTGGGACGGTGCGTCGACGCTCGCCGTCAACGGCCTGTACCGGCACGGCTTCATGATCGCGCCGGAAGTCGCGCACGCGGCGGTCGCGCTCGCCGAAGCCGCGCTCGGCGGCGCGTTCGGCGATGCCGACGCGTTCGCCGCGTGGCGCGACGCCGGGCGCTGGCCGGCGCTCCTTCATCACCGCAACGACGCGCGCCAGCCGGCCTGACGCGCACCGCCGACCGAATTCGACGAAGCCTCATGGATATCCAGATCAACCAACAGAACCTGACGTTGCCCGACGGCGCAACGGTGGCCGACGCGCTCGCCGCGTACGGCGCGCGTCCGCCGTATGCGGTCGCGCTGAACGGCAATTTCGTCGCGCGCACGCAGCATGCGGCGCGCGCGCTCGCGGCGGGCGACAGGCTCGACGTCGTGCACCCCGTCGCGGGCGGCTGAGCGCCGCCGGTTCGTCCCCGCTCTTTCAGGAAAACGACATGACGTCCCTCACCTCCGCCGACGCGCTGACGCTGTACGGCGAAACCTTCGCAAGCCGCGTGCTGATCGGCACGTCGCGCTATCCGTCGCTGCAGTCGCTGTCCGATTCGATCGTCGCGTCGCGCCCCGGGATGGTGACGGTCGCGCTGCGCCGCCAGATGACGGGCGGCACGGCCGAAGCCGGCTTCTTCGACCTGCTCAAGCGCCACGCGGTGCCGCTCTTGCCGAACACGGCCGGCTGCCAGACCGTCGCCGAAGCCGTGACGACCGCGCACATGGCGCGCGAGGTGTTCGACACCGACTGGATCAAGCTCGAGCTGATCGGCGACGACTACACGCTGCAGCCCGATCCGGTCGGGCTGATCGAGGCGGCCGCGCAACTGGTCAAGGACGGCTTCAAGGTGCTGCCGTACTGCACCGAGGATCTCGTGATCGGCAGGCGCCTGCTCGACGTCGGCTGCGAGGCGCTGATGCCGTGGGGCGCGCCGATCGGCACGGGCAAGGGGGTCGTGAACCCGTACGGCCTGCGCGTGCTGCGCGAGCGCCTGCCCGACGTGCCGCTGATCGTCGACGCGGGGCTCGGCGTGCCGTCGCACGCGTGCCAGGTGATGGAATGGGGCTTCGACGGCGTGTTGCTGAACACCGCCGTGTCGCAGGCCACGCACCCCGAGATCATGGCGCGCGCATTTGCGCAGGGTGTCGAAGCGGGACGTGCCGCGTATCTGGCGGGGCCGATGGACGCGCGCGAGACCGCGCACGCCAGCACGCCGGTCGTCGGGATGCCGTTCTGGCACCAGGACGGGGGCGGCGCATGAGCGCGGGGCTGGCCGCCGCATTCTGGCCGCCGGCCGACGAACTGGCCGAAGCGGCCGAACGGATTCGCGCCCGGCTGGGCGACTGGCCGGGCGCCGCCGCGGCGTGGCGGCTGTGCGTCGCGGTGCCCGACGCGCCGGCCGACGGCGACGTGCTGATCGTATCGGCCGGCGACCGTGCCGCGCAGGCGCGCGCGTCGGCCGCGTCGCGGCCTGCGTCGCCGGGCGTGGCGGTCGTCGAATTCGGCGAGCGCCGCGCGGTGCTGCACCGCGCGGGCGAACGCATCGCGCTCGACGCCGCGCATCCGCTCGCGGACGACTGGATTGCCGCGCTCGCCGCGTTCCTCGACTGCGGCTTTGCGCCGGTCGACGCGCTGGTGCTGGCGCTGGCCTGGCGCGACGGCGACGAGGCCGCCGCCGATGACGACGCAGGCGCATGGCCGGTGAACCCCGCGCGGTTCCCGCGTGTCGCCGGGCTGCCGGCCGCGCCGGAGCCCGCGTTCGCGCCGTGCCCCGCGCGGCTCGGCCTCTACCCGGTCGTGCCGGACGCCGAATGGGTCGAGCGCGTGCTCGATTGCGGCGTGCGGACCGTGCAACTGCGCGTGAAAGGCGCCGCGCCGGACCTGCTGCGCGCGGAAATCGCTCGTGCCGTCGCGGCCGGGCGCCGCCATCCCGATGCGCGCGTGTTCATCAACGATCACTGGCAGATCGCCGTAGAAGAGGGGGCGTACGGGGTTCATCTGGGTCAGGAAGACCTCGAAACGGCCGATCTGGCCGCGATCGCGCGCGCGGGCCTGCGGCTCGGACTTTCGAGCCACGGTTATTACGAAATGTTGCGGGCATTGCACGAGCGCCCGAGCTACCTCGCGCTCGGCCCCGTCTACGCGACCGCGACCAAGGCCGTCGCCGCGCCGCCGCAGGGCCTGGCGCGGATTGCCCGCTATGCGCGCTTCGCGGGCGCGCGGGCGCCGCTCGTCGCGATCGGCGGGGTGGGGCTCGACGCGCTGCCCGCCGTGCTGGCGACGGGTGTCGGCAGTGTCGCAGTGGTCAGTGCGGTGACCGGGGCCGCGGATTACCGGGCAAGGATTATTGCGTTGCAGCAATGTTTTCCCGGACAATTTGACAATCATTGACCGCAGGGCCCGGAACGGCGTCACGACATCATTCCAATGCAGGCCCTATAATTCGGCGTTCTGCGTAAAAGGACTGTCAGCTCCGTGAGCCCCACTCCTACCGAGACCCTGCTGGAACTTCGCGACGTCGACTTTGGCTACGGCGACCGCCTCGTCCTGTCCAACCTGAACCTGCGCTTCGGGCGTGGGCAGGTCGTCGCGGTCATGGGCGGGTCGGGTTGCGGCAAGACGACCGTGCTGCGCCTGATCGGCGGCCTCGTGCGCGCGCGCCGAGGCCAGGTGCTGTTCGACGGCGCCGATGTCGGCGCGCAAACGCGCGACGGCCTGTACGCGCTGCGTCGCAAGATGGGCATGCTGTTCCAGTTCGGCGCGTTGTTCACCGACATGTCGGTGTTCGAGAACGTCGCGTTCGCGCTGCGCGAGCATACCGACCTGCCCGAAGACCTGATCCGCGACCTCGTGCTGATGAAGCTCAACGCGGTCGGGCTGCGCGGCGCGCGCGACCTGATGCCGTCCGAGGTGTCGGGCGGGATGGCGCGCCGCATCGCGCTGGCACGCGCGATCGCGCTCGATCCGCAGCTCATCATGTACGACGAGCCGTTCGCCGGCCTCGATCCGATCTCGCTCGGCATCACCGCGAACCTGATCCGCACGCTGAACCAGGCGCTGGGCGCCACGTCGATCCTCGTCACGCACGACGTGCCCGAATCGTTCGCGATCGCCGACTACGTGTATTTCCTGGCCAACGGCGGCGTGCTCGCGCAGGGGACGCCCGACGAGCTGCGCGCATCGACCGATCCGAGCGTGCGGCAGTTCATCGACGGCGCGCCGGACGGCCCGTTCAAATTTCATTACACGAGCCCGCCGCTGGCGGCGGATTTCGGGCTCGGCGGAGGGCGCGCATGATCAGCGCGATCGGACGTTACGTCATCGGCGGCCTCGAGCGCGCGGGCTACGGCACGCGGCTGTTCGTGCGCCTCGTGCTGGAATTCTTCCCGCTGCTGCGCCGGCCGCGGCTGGTCACGAAGCAGATCCACTTCCTCGGCAACTATTCGTTCGTGATCATCGCCGTGTCGGGGCTGTTCGTCGGCTTCGTGCTCGGCCTGCAGGGGTACTACACGCTGAACCGCTACGGTTCCGAGCAGGCGCTCGGCCTGCTGGTCGCGCTGTCGCTCGTGCGCGAGCTCGGGCCGGTGGTCACGGCGCTGCTGTTCGCGGGCCGCGCGGGCACGTCGCTCACGGCCGAGATCGGCCTGATGAAAGCCGGCGAGCAGCTCACCGCGCTCGAGATGATGGCGGTGGACCCGATCAAGAACGTGATCGCGCCGCGCCTGTGGGCGGGCATCATCGCGATGCCGCTCCTGGCCGCGATCTTCAACGCGGTCGGCGTGCTCGGCGGTTACTTCGTCGGTGTCGTGCTGATCGGCGTCGATCCGGGCGCGTTCTGGTCGCAGATGCAGGGCGGGGTCCAGGTCTGGGCTGACGTCGGCAACGGCGTGATCAAGAGCATCGTGTTCGGGTTCGCCGTGACCTTCATTGCACTGTTTCAAGGGTATGAAGCGAAGCCCACGCCCGAGGGCGTGTCGCGCGCGACGACCAAGACGGTCGTGTTCGCGTCGCTTGCCGTACTCGGCCTCGATTTCCTGCTGACCGCGCTGATGTTCAGCTAAGCCTCAGCCAAGCCAAATTTTGGGATGACGATGAAAAAGACTGCTCTCGACTTCTGGGTCGGCCTGTTCGTGGTGGTGGGCTTCCTTGCGGTGCTGTTCCTGGCGCTGAAGGTCGGCAACATGAGCTCGTTTTCGTTTCAGCCGACCTACTCGGTGAAGATGAAATTCGACAATATCGGCGGGCTGAAGCCGCGCGCGGCCGTGAAGAGCGCGGGCGTCGTGGTCGGCCGCGTGAAGACGATCGGTTTCGACACGAACACGTACCAGGCACTGGTGACGATCGATGTCGACGGCCAGTATCAGTTCCCGAAGGATTCGTCGGCGAAGATCCTGACGTCGGGCCTGCTCGGCGAGCAATATATCGGCCTCGATCCGGGCGGCGACACCGAAATGCTGAAGTCGGGCGATACGATCACGATGACGCAATCGGCGATCGTGCTCGAGAACCTGATCGGCCAGTTCCTGTACAGCAAGGCCGCCGACGCGGGCGGTGCGAAGCCGGCAGCCGGTGCGCCGGCCGCGCCTGCACCGGTGGCGGTGCCGGCGTCGGCGGTGTCCGCCGCTCCCGGCTCGGCGGCCCAATAACCACACGAGAGATGAGAAGAGGGTAATGACCATGCAGACGATCCGCATCAGGCACGCCGCGCTGGCGGTGGCGGCAGTCGCCGCGTTGAGCGGCTGCGCGACCGTGCAGACGCCGACCAAGGGCGATCCGCTCGAAGGCTTCAACCGGACGATGTACAAGTTCAACGACACGGTCGATACGTATGCGCTGAAGCCGGTCGCGAAGGGCTACCAGTACGTGGTGCCGCAGCCGGTGCGCGACAGCGTGACGAACTTCTTCTCGAACATCGGCGACGTCTACATCGCGGCGAACAACATCGTGCAGCTGCGGATCGCGGACGGCGTCGGCGACATCATGCGTGTCGTGATCAATACGGTGTTCGGCGTCGGCGGCCTGTTCGACGTCGCGACGATCGCGAAGCTGCCGAAGCACACGGCCGACTTCGGGATCACGATGGGCCGCTACGGGATGCCGTCGGGTCCGTACCTCGTGCTGCCGCTGCTCGGCCCGAGCACGCTGCGCGATACGGCCGGCCTGGGCGTCGACTACGTCGGCAACCCGCTTACCTACGTGAAGCCGGATGGCCTGAGCTGGGGCCTGTTCGGCGTCAACCTCGTCAACACGCGTTCGAACCTGCTCGGCGCGGGCGACGTGCTGGATGCCGCGGCACTCGACAAGTATTCGTTCGTGCGTAACGCGTACCTGCAGCGCCGCCAGATGCTGATCAGCAACGCACGCGGCGAGGCGGCCGCGACGTCGAGCAACGACGCGCTGCCGAAGTACGACCTGCCGGACGACGGCGCGGCGGCGCCGGCGGGTGCATCCGGTGCGGCTGCGCCGGCGCCGGGGTCGGAAGCGGCGGGTGCGCCGAACCCGGCCAGCGAAACGAACGTGCCGCCGATGCAGGTGGCGCCGCCGTCGCCGGGCGGGTTCCGCTTCCCGAGCATTCGTCTGCACTGACGGATTTACATTCGTTACAGCCGGAAACGATTCAGTCGGTAGCGTGCGCGAACTTGCGCGTAAGCTACCTGCTCCAACCTCCGCATCGACTCATTCATGCAGGTCACTATGATGAAAAAACTGTTCCTGATCCCCGTTTTCGCGGCGCTGTTCTCGTTCGGCAGCGCAGCCCACGCGCAAGTCGACCAGTCGAACCCGCAGGCGCTGATCAAGACGGCGACGCAGCAGGTGCTCGACGAAGTCAAGCAGCAGACGATCAAGCAGGGCGACACCAACCGCATCATCACGATCGTCAACAAGGACATCCTGCCGTACACCGATTTCCGCCGCACCACGCAGCTCGCGATGGGCCGCAACTGGCGCACCGCGACGGCGGAACAGCAGCAGCAGGTTCAGGAGCAGTTCAAGCTGCTGCTGATCCGCACGTATTCGGGCGCGCTGGCGCAACTGAAGCCGGATCAGCAGATCCAGTACCCGCCGTTCCGCGCCGATCCGGCCGATACCGATGTCGTGGTCAAGACGGTCGCGATGAACAACGGCCAGCCGGTCCAGATCGACTACCGCCTGTACAAGACGGCGAACGGCTGGAAGGTGTATGACCTGAACGTGCTCGGCGCCTGGCTGATCCAGACGTACCAGCAGCAGTTCAACGAGAAGATCCAGCAAAGCGGCGTGGACGGCCTGATCCAGTTCCTCACGCAGCGCAACCAGCAACTTGCCGCCGGCAAGCAAGCGTCGTGAGCGGCTTCGAAGCCGGCTCCTCGCTGACCGTCGCGAGCGCGAAGTCCGCGCTCGCGGACGGTCTTGCGCGCATCGGCGCGGGCGCGACCGCCGTCGATTGTGCGGCGCTGACGCAGTTCGACTCGTCCGCGCTCGCCGTGCTGCTCGCATGGCAACGTGCCGCCAAAGCGCGCGGCGCGACCCTCGACATCCTCAATCTTCCCCCGAAGCTCGCCAGCCTCGCGCGCGCCTACGGCGTCGACGCGCTCATCGAAGGCACCGGGCGACATTGACCCTGCCGCTGAACGCCGGCCCCCGCGGGCGCCGGCTGCCGCACGGCCGATTCCGATGGCCGTCCCCTCCCGCCGGTTTGCCCTATAATCAAGCGTTTTGCGGGGCAGCCAATCGGCGTCCGGCCCCCATTTTCATTCGCAGCAAGCACAGAATAGGCGTCGCGGCCCATGCGCCGCGCACAGTCATGTCAGCCATAGAAATCCGTCACGTCAAGAAGCGCTACAAATCGCTTCAGGCGCTCAAGGGCGTCAGCCTGTCGGTCGAGGAAGGCGAGTTTTTCGGTCTGCTCGGCCCCAACGGCGCAGGCAAGACCACGCTCATCAGTATCCTCGCCGGGCTCGCCCGGGCCGACGAAGGCAGTATCTCGGTGCGCGGTCACGACGTCGTCAAGGACTTCCGTGGCGCGCGCCGCGCGCTCGGCGTCGTGCCGCAGGAACTCGTGTTCGACCCGTTCTTCACCGTCCGCGAGACGTTGCGGATCCAGTCCGGCTATTTCGGGCTGCGCCGCAACGACGACTGGATCGACGAAGTGATGGCCAATCTCGACCTCACCGAGAAAGCCGACGCGAACATGCGCGCGCTGTCCGGCGGGATGAAGCGCCGCGTGCTGGTCGCACAGGCGCTCGTGCACCGGCCGCCCGTGATCGTGCTCGACGAGCCGACCGCCGGCGTCGACGTCGAATTGCGCCAGACGCTGTGGAAATTCATCTCGCGACTGAACCGCGAAGGCCACACGATCGTGCTGACCACCCACTACCTCGAGGAAGCCGAGTCGCTGTGCGACCGCATCGCGATGCTGCGCCGTGGCGAAGTGGTCGCGCTCGACCGCACCGACGCGCTGCTGCGCCGCTTCGCGGGGCTGCAGCTGTACCTGCGCTTCGCGCTCGGCGCGCTGCCGTCCGAGCTGCGCGGGCTGGAGTCCGACCCGGCCGCGCGCGCGCCGGGCGAGCACCTGCTGCGCCTGACGAGCTACGACGATGTCGAGCGGATCCTCGCGCAATGCCGCGCGGCGGGCTGCACATTCGACGAGATCGAGGTCCGCAAGGCCGACCTCGAAGACGTGTTCGTCCAGGTGATGAACGGGGCCGAGGTGATCGAGGGTCTGGCATGAGCGGGTTTCAAACGCTGTTCTACAAGGAACTGCTGCGTTTCTGGAAGGTGTCGTTCCAGACGGTGTGCGCGCCGATCGTCACGGCGCTGCTGTATTTGACGATCTTCGGCCACGCGCTGTCGGGCCGCGTGGAGGTCTATCCGGGCGTCGAGTACGTGAGTTTTCTCGTGCCGGGCCTCGTGATGATGAGCGTGCTGCAGAACGCGTTCGCGAACAGCTCGTCGTCGCTGATCCAGTCGAAGATCACCGGCAACCTCGTGTTCGTGCTGCTGCCGCCGCTGTCGTACCGCGACATCTTCTGCGCGTACGTGCTCGCGTCCGTGGTGCGCGGGCTCGCGGTCGGCGCGGGCGTGTTCGTCGTGACGATCTGGTTTATCCCGATGCATTTCGCGGCGCCGCTGTTCATCATTGCGTTCGCGCTGCTCGGCTCGGCGATCCTCGGCACGCTCGGCCTGATCGCCGGGATCTGGGCCGAGAAGTTCGACCAGCTCGCCGCGTTCCAGAACTTCCTGATCATGCCGCTGACGTTCCTGTCCGGCGTGTTCTATTCGACGCACTCGCTGCCGCCCGTGTGGCGCGAGATCTCGCGTCTCAATCCGTTTTTCTACATGATCGACGGCTTCCGTTTCGGGTTCTTCGGCGCGTCCGACATCAACCCGTTCGCGAGCCTCGCGATCGTCACCGGTTTCTTCGTGCTGCTCGCGCTGATCGCGATGCGGCTGCTCGCGACCGGCTACAAACTGCGTCATTGATATCGACAGGCCGCGGCCGCCATCCGGGCGGCGCGCGTCGACAGGAGCCTTACACCATGTTGCCGACTCCCGAACAGGTCAAGCAATACATCGCCGGCGGTCTCGCCTGCACGCATCTGGAAGTCGAAGGCGACGGCCAGCATTTCTTCGCGACGATCGTGTCGGCGGCCTTCGAAGGCAAGCGCCCGATCCAGCGGCACCAGCTCGTCTACGCGGCGCTCGGCGATCGCATGAAGCAGGAAATTCACGCGCTCAGCATGAAGACGCTGACGCCCGCCGAATGGCAGAACGCATAACCGGAACTTCACTGAGTGCAAGTCACCGTCAACGAGCGCGACGCCGTCCAGAGCGTCGCCACGGCACACCCGGCCGCCAACGGGGAATCGCATGGCCATGGGATGGACAAGCTCGTCATCGAAGGCGGCCGCCGCCTGTCGGGCGAGATCGTCGTGTCGGGCGCGAAGAATGCCGCGCTGCCGATCCTGTGCGCGGGCCTGCTCACCGCCGATCCGGTCGACCTCGACAACGTGCCGAACCTGAAGGACGTGCGCACCACGCTGAAGGTGCTGAACCAGATGGGCGTGAAGAGCGAGACCGACGGCTGCCGCGTGCAGCTCGACGCGTCGCGCGTCGACAACCTCGTGGCGCCGTACGAGCTCGTGAAGACGATGCGCGCGTCGATCCTGGTGCTCGGGCCGCTGCTCGCACGTTTCGGCGAGGCGAAGGTGTCGCTGCCGGGCGGCTGCGCGATCGGCGCGCGTCCGGTCGACCAGCACATCAAGGGCCTGCAGGCGATGGGGGCCGAGATCAGCATCGAGCACGGCTTCATCGAGGCCCGCGCGAAGCGCCTGAAGGGCGCGCGCATCGTGACCGACATGATCACGGTGACGGGCACGGAGAACCTGCTGATGGCCGCGACGCTGGCAGACGGCGAGACGGTGATCGAAAACGCTGCACGCGAGCCGGAAGTGAGCGATCTCGCACACTTGCTGGTCGCGATGGGCGCGAAAATCGACGGCATCGGCACCGATCGCCTCGTGATCCAGGGCGTCGAGCGGCTGCACGGCGCCCGCCATTCGGTGATCCCCGACCGTATCGAGGCCGGCACGTTCCTGTGCGCGGTCGCGGCGGCGGGCGGCGACGTGATGCTGACGGGCGTGCGCCCGCACATCCTCGACGCGGTGATCGACAAGCTGCGCGAAGCCGGCGTGTCGATCGAGGAGGGCGACAGCTGGCTGCGCGTGAAGATGGACCGGCGGCCGTCGGCGGTCACGATCCGCACGTCGGAATACCCGGCGTTCCCGACCGACATGCAGGCGCAGTTCATGGCCCTCAATACGGTCGCGACGGGCACCGCGCAGGTCGTCGAAACCATTTTCGAGAACCGTTTCATGCACGTGCAGGAATTGAACCGGCTCGGCGCGAACATCACGATCGACGGCAACACCGCGCTCGTGACGGGCGTCGAGAAGCTGTCGGGCGCGAACGTGATGGCGACCGACCTGCGCGCGTCGGCGAGCCTCGTGATCGCCGGGCTGCGTGCCGACGGCGAGACGCTCGTCGACCGCATCTATCACCTGGACCGCGGCTACGACCGCATGGAAGCCAAACTGACCGCCGTCGGCGCGAACGTGCGCCGCCTTTCCGGGAGCCAAGCATGACCGCGCCGCAGACCCCGCCGTTGACCCTTGCGCTGTCGAAGGGCCGGATTTTCGAGGAAACCCTGCCGCTGCTCGCCGCTGCCGGCGTCCAGGTGACCGAGGATCCGGAAACGTCGCGCAAGCTGATCCTGCCGACGACGAACCCGGACCTGCGCGTGATCATCGTGCGCGCGAGCGACGTGCCGACCTATGTCGAATACGGCGCGGCCGATTTCGGCGTGGCCGGCAAGGACGTGCTGGTCGAGCACGGCGGCTCGGGCCTGTACCAGCCGATCGATCTGAACATTGCGCGCTGCCGGATGTCGGTGGCGGTGTCGGCCGGCTTCGACTACGCGAGCGCCGTGCGCCAGGGCGCGCGGCTGCGCGTCGCGACGAAGTACGTCGAAACGGCGCGCGAACACTTTGCCGCGAAGGGCGTGCACGTCGACCTGATCAAGCTGTACGGCTCGATGGAGTTGGCGCCGCTGGTCGGCCTGGCCGACGCGATCGTCGACCTCGTCAGCTCGGGCGGCACGCTGAAGGCGAACAATCTGGTCGAGGTCGAGGAGATCATGGCGATCTCGTCGCGCCTCGTCGTGAACCAGGCTGCGCTGAAATTGAAGCGCACGGCACTCAAGCCGATCCTCGACGCGTTCGAACGCGCGTCGCAGAATGGCGGTTGAGCGCATCACCGTAACGGAACTCCCATGTCCATCACCATCCGCAAGCTCGATTCGACGAGCGACGGCTTCGGCGCCGAGTTGCGCGCGTTGCTCGCCTTCGAGGCAAGCGAAGACGCGGCGATCGAGCAATCGGTCGCGCAGATCCTCGCCGACGTGAAGTCGCGCGGCGACGCCGCGGTGCTCGAATACACGAACCGCTTCGACCGGCTGAGCGCAAACAGCGTCGCCGCGCTGGAGCTGCCGCAGGACGCGCTGCAGACGGCGCTCGACGGCCTCGCGCCGAAGGCGCGCGCGGCGCTGGAAGCGGCGGCCGCGCGGGTGCGCGCATACCACGAGAAGCAGAAGATCGAGTGCGGCACGCATAGCTGGCAGTACACGGAAGCGGACGGCACGGTGCTCGGCCAGAAGGTCACGCCGCTCGACCGCGTCGGCCTGTACGTGCCGGGCGGCAAGGCCGCGTATCCGTCGTCGGTGCTGATGAACGCGATTCCCGCGCGCGTCGCGGGCGTCGGCGAGATCGTGATGGTCGTGCCGACCCCGGACGGCGTGAAGAACGACCTCGTGCTCGCCGCGGCGCTGCTCGGCGGCGTCGATCGCGTGTTCACGATCGGTGGCGCGCAGGCGGTCGGCGCGCTCGCGTACGGCACGGCGACGGTGCCGGCCGTCGACAAGATCTGCGGCCCCGGCAATGCGTACGTCGCGTCGGCGAAGCGCCGCGTGTTCGGCACGGTCGGCATCGACATGATCGCCGGGCCGTCGGAAATCCTCGTGCTGTGCGACGGCACGACCGACCCGAACTGGGTCGCGATGGATCTCTTCTCGCAGGCCGAACACGACGAGCTCGCGCAGTCGATCCTGCTGTGCCCGGACGGTGCGTTCCTCGAGCGCGTCGAGAAGGCGATCAACGAGTTGCTGCCGTCGATGCCGCGCCAGGACGTGATCCGCGCGTCCCTCGAAGGCCGCGGCGCGCTGGTCAAGGTGCGCGACATGGCCGAAGCCTGCCGGATCGCGAACGACATCGCGCCCGAGCACCTGGAAATTTCCGCGCTGGAGCCGCAGCAGTGGGGCCAGCAGATCCGCCATGCGGGCGCGATCTTCCTCGGCCGCTACACGAGCGAGAGCCTCGGCGACTACTGCGCGGGCCCGAACCACGTGCTGCCGACGTCGCGCACCGCGCGCTTCTCGTCGCCGCTCGGCGTGTACGACTTCATCAAGCGCTCGAGCCTGATCGAGGTCAGCGCCGAAGGCGCGCAGACGCTGGGCGAGATTGCATCCGAACTCGCGTACGGCGAGGGGCTGCAGGCGCACGCGAAAAGCGCCGAATTCCGGATGAAAGGCGGCGGCCAGGGCTGATTGCCGGGCCGCAGACGGGCGCGGCGGCTGTCGCCGCGCTGACCCATTGACGCCGGCGCGACGCACGCCGGCTTGAGATCATGACGACGCCACAAGACATCATTCGCCGCGACGTGCTCGCGATGACGAGCTATCCGGTGCCGGACGCGAGCGGATTCGTGAAGCTCGACGCGATGGAGAACCCGTACCCGCTGCCCGAACCGCTCGCCGCGGCGCTCGGCGAGCGTCTCGCGCAGGTCGCGCTGAACCGCTACCCGGCGCCGCGCCCGGCCGCGCTGATCGACAAGCTGCGCCACGCGATGGGCGTGCCGGCGGCCTGCGAGGTGCTGCTTGGCAACGGCTCGGACGAAATCATCAGCATGATGTCGGTGGCCTGCGCGAAGCCGGGCGCGAAGGTGCTCGCGCCGGTGCCGGGCTTCGTGATGTACGAACTGTCCGCGAAGCTCGCGCAGCTCGAATTCGTCGGCGTGCCGCTGCAGGCCGACCTGACGCTCGACGTCGACGCGATGCTCGCGGCGATCGCCGAGCATCGTCCGGCGATCGTCTACCTCGCCTATCCGAACAACCCGACCGGCACGCTGTACGACGATGCCGACGTCGAACGGATCGTCGCGGCCGCGCGGCACAGCCTGATCGTGATCGACGAGGCGTACCAGCCGTTCGCCGGGCGCTCGTGGCTGCCGCGCGCCGCCGAGTTCGACAACGTCGTCGTGATGCGCACGGTGTCGAAGCTGGGCCTCGCGGGCATCCGCCTCGGCTATCTCGTCGGTTCGCCCGCGTGGCTGACCGAATTCGACAAGGTGCGCCCGCCGTACAACATCAACGTGCTGACCCAGGCGACCGCCGATTTCCTGCTCGACCACCTCGGCGTGCTCGACGCGCAGGCGGCCGATCTGCGTGCGGAACGCGCGCGCCTCGCGCAGGCCGTGGCCGCGCTGCCGGGCGCGACGGTGTTCCCGAGCGCCGGCAATTTCCTGCTGGTGCGCGTGCCGGACGCGGCCGCGGTGTTCGACGCGCTGCTCACCGAGCGGGTTTTGGTCAAAAACGTGAGTAAAATGCATCCGTTGCTGGCTGAATGCGTGCGGCTGACCGTCGGTTCTCCCGACGAAAACGCGCGCCTGCTGGCCGCTTTGAAACTCGCGCTGCCCGGTTGAGCCCGCGGGCGCCGCAGCGCGAAACGATCAATCCCCATTTACATCGACTCAGTCAAGGAATTGCCATGCGTGTGGCGGAAGTCGTTCGCAATACCAGCGAAACGCAGATCCGTGTGAAGCTCGATCTCGACGGCACCGGCCAGCAGAAGCTGGCCACCGGCGTGCCGTTCCTCGACCATATGCTCGACCAGATCGCTCGACACGGTCTGGTCGATCTCGAGGTTGAGGCGCATGGCGATACGCATATCGACGACCACCACACGGTCGAGGATGTCGGCATCACGCTCGGGCAGGCCGTCGCGAAGGCGATCGGCGACCGCAAGGGCATCCGTCGCTACGGCCATTCGTACGTGCCGCTCGACGAGGCGCTGTCGCGCGTCGTGATCGACTTCTCCGGCCGGCCGGGCCTCGAATTCCACGTGCCGTTCACGCGTGCGCGGATCGGCACGTTCGACGTCGACCTGTCGATCGAGTTTTTCCGCGGTTTCGTGAACCACGCGGGCGTCACGCTGCACATCGACAACCTGCGCGGGATCAACGCGCACCATCAGCTCGAGACCGTGTTCAAGGCCTTCGGCCGTGCGCTGCGCGCGGCGGTGGAGCTGGACGAGCGTGCGGCGGGGCAGATCCCGTCGACGAAGGGCAGCCTCTGAACCTGAACTGACCGGACGGAGCGTCAAGGACAACCTCACGGCTTCGGCGCGCGGCGCCGGCTTGCGATGGATCTGCTCAAATCGTTCATTTCGCTGCTGGCGCTGATCAACCCGATCGGCGCGGTGCCGTTCTTCCTGAGCCTGACCGCGCAGCAGACGGACCTCGAGCGGCGGCGTACGATCCGGATCGCGTCGGTGTCGGTGTTCTGCGTGATGACGGTGACGGCGCTGCTCGGGCAGCAGATCATCGACTTCTTCGGCATTTCGGTCGGGTCGCTCGAAGTGGGCGGCGGGATCATCATGCTGCTGATGGCGATCAACATGCTGAACGCGCAGATCGGCAACACGCGATCGACGCCGGAGGAGCGCCACGAGGCCGAGCTGAAGGACAACATCGCGGTCGTGCCGCTGGCGATTCCGCTGCTCACGGGCCCCGGCTCGATCAGCACGGTAATCATCTACGCGGCGAATTCGCATCACTGGTATGAACGGGCCGGGCTGGTCGCGATCGGCGCGGTCCTGGCTTTTCTGTGTTTCGTCGCGATGCGGCTCGCCGAGCCGATCGCGAACTGGATCGGCCGCACGGGCATCAACATCGCCACGCGGCTGATGGGTCTGATGCTGTCGGCGCTGGCGGTGGAATTCATCGTCAATGGACTGAGGGCGCTACTGCCTGCACTGAGATGAAAACTTCGATTGCGATTGTGGATTATGGGATGGGCAACCTGCGCTCGGTCGCGCAGGCGCTCAAGAAGGCCGAACCGGCCGCCGACGTGGCGATCGTCGACACGCCGGCCGCGATCCGCGCGGCCGACCGTGTCGTGCTGCCCGGCCAGGGCGCGATGCCCGACTGCATGCGCTGCCTCGGCGAGTCGGGCCTGCAGGAGGCCGTGATCGAGGCGTCGCGCACGAAGCCGCTGCTCGGCGTGTGCGTCGGCGAGCAGATGCTGTTCGACTGGAGCGCGGAAGGCGACACGAAGGGCCTCGGCCTGTTGCCCGGCAAGGTCGTGCGTTTCGAGCTCGACGGCCGCGTGCAGGACGACGGCTCGCGCTTCAAGGTGCCGCAGATGGGCTGGAACCGCGTGCGCCAGTCGCAGCCGCATCCGCTGTGGGACGGCGTGCCCGACGACGCGTATTTCTACTTCGTGCACAGCTACTACGTGACGCCGGACAACCCGGCGCATACGGTCGGCGAAACGGCCTACGGCGCGCCGTTTACGTCCGCGGTCGCACGGGACAACCTCTTCGCGACCCAATTCCACCCCGAGAAAAGCGCGGAGGTCGGGTTGCGTCTGTATCGCAACTTCGTACACTGGAAACCGTGAACGTCGCGCGCGTGCCACAGTCGGCGGGCCGGAAAGGCCTGTCGCACGGGGCTCACACGCGAAGGCGCCGAAAGAGTTGTACTAAACTAGCGAGACGGCGCGGTACCGGATTGGCCGGTACGCGCCGGATTCTTTTCTTTTTCCACGACGACACCCGATTGCTATGTTGCTGATTCCGGCCATCGATCTCAAAGACGGTCAGTGTGTGCGCCTCAAACAGGGCGATATGGACCAGGCCACGATTTTCTCCGAGGACCCGGCGGCGATGGCTCGCAAGTGGGTCGATCTCGGCGCCCGGCGGCTCCATCTGGTCGACCTGAACGGCGCATTCGCCGGCAAGCCGAAGAATCTCGAGGCGATCGAAGCGATCCTCGACGAAGTCGGCGATGAAATCCCCGTACAGCTCGGCGGCGGCATCCGCAGCCTCGAGACGATCGAGAAGTACCTCGACGCGGGCCTGTCCTACGTGATCATCGGCACTGCGGCCGTGAAGGACCCGGGCTTCCTGCAGGACGCGTGCACCGCGTTCGCGGGCAACATCATCGTCGGGCTGGACGCGAAGGACGGCAAGGTCGCGACCGACGGCTGGAGCAAGCTCACGGGCCACGAAGTGGTCGATCTCGCGAAGAAGTTCGAGGACTACGGCGTCGAATCGATCGTCTACACGGACATCGGCCGCGACGGGATGCTGCAGGGCATCAACATCGAGGCGACCGTGAAGCTCGCGCAGGCGGTCGGCATCCCGGTGATCGCCAGCGGCGGCCTGTCGAACCTCACGGACATCGAGAACCTGTGCGAAGTGGAAGAGCACGGCGTCGAAGGCGTGATCTGCGGCCGTGCGATCTACTCCGGCGATCTCGATTTCGCGGCCGCGCAAAAGCGCGCGGACGAACTGAACGGCGAACTCGACAACGCCTGATCCGGCCGTCGTCACCCTTGCCGGGGCTGCCCGCCGGGCGGCCCTGACCGGGCGGCCGCTCGCGGCCGTCCCTATTTGCGGCATTTGGCGCAACATCATGGCTCTAGCTAAACGCATCATCCCCTGCCTGGACGTGACTGCCGGGCGTGTCGTCAAGGGCGTCAACTTCGTCGAGCTGCGCGACGCCGGCGACCCCGTCGAGATCGCCCGCCGCTACGACGACCAGGGCGCCGACGAACTGACGTTCCTCGACATCACCGCGACGTCCGACCAGCGCGACCTGATCCTGCCGATCATCGAAGCCGTCGCGTCGCAGGTCTTCATTCCGCTGACCGTCGGCGGCGGCGTGCGCGCCGTCGAGGACGTGCGGCGCCTGCTGAATGCGGGCGCGGACAAGGTCAGCATGAATTCGTCGGCGGTCGCGAACCCTCAGCTCGTGCGCGACGCGGCCGACAAGTACGGCTCGCAGTGCATCGTCGTCGCGATCGACGCGAAGCGCGTGTCGGCCGACGGCGAGACGCCGCGCTGGGAAGTCTTCACGCACGGCGGCCGCAAGAACACGGGCCTCGACGCGATCGAATGGGCGCGCAAGATGGCCGAGCTCGGCGCGGGCGAGATCCTGCTCACGAGCATGGATCGCGACGGCACCAAGTCGGGTTTCGACCTTGCGCTCACGCGCGGCGTGTCGGATGCGGTGCCGGTGCCGGTGATCGCGTCGGGCGGTGTCGGCTCGCTGCAGCACCTGGCCGACGGCATCAAGGACGGCCGCGCCGATGCGGTGCTGGCCGCGAGCATCTTCCACTACGGCGAGCACACGGTCGGCGAGGCGAAACGCTTCATGGCCGACCAGGGCATCCCGGTGAGGCTGTGATGAATACGGAAACGAATGCATTGCCCGCGTGGCTCGACAAGGTCCGCTGGGACGACAACGGCCTCGTGCCGGTGATCGCGCAGGAGGCGTCGACGAACGACGTGCTGATGTTCGCGTGGATGAACCGCGAGGCGCTGGCGAAGACGATCGAGACGCAGCGCGCGGTCTATTATTCGCGTTCGCGCAAGCGCCTGTGGTTCAAGGGCGAGGAGTCGGGCCATGTGCAGCACGTGCACGAAGTGCGGCTCGATTGCGACGAGGATGTCGTGCTGCTGAAGGTCGAGCAGGTGTCGGGCATCGCGTGCCACACCGGCCGGCATTCGTGCTTCTTCCAGAAATTCGAAGGCACCGTCGACGGCGGCGACTGGGTCGCGGTCGAACCGGTGCTGAAAGATCCCGAACACATCTACAAATGACGCAATCCACCGAAGACACGCTGCTGCGCCTCGCGGCCGTGATCGATAGCCGCAAGGGCGGCGACCCCGATCAATCGTATGTATCGCGCCTGTTCCACAAGGGCGACGACGCGGTGCTGAAGAAGATCGGCGAAGAGGCGACGGAAGTCGTGCTGGCCGCGAAGGACGTGCGCCAGGGCGGCGCGCCGACCGCGCTCGTCGGCGAGGTGGCCGACCTGTGGTTCCACTGCCTCGTGATGCTGTCGCATTTCGACCTGAGCCCGGCCGACGTGATCGCCGAGCTCGAGCGCCGCGAAGGGCTGTCGGGTATCGAGGAGAAGGCCCTGCGCAAGCGTCGCGAGCGTGAGGAAAACGGCGGCTGACACGCATCCTCGCGCGGCCGGCCGCCATATCGTGGCAAACTGTAAGAATTGTCATCTAACGGGGGTAGCATCATGACCGATACGCCAAGCCAGTTTCCGCCGTCGGTTCCGGGCAGCGCGGAAAGCGAGCGCCTGAACGGGCTGCGCACGTTGACTCACGTGCTCTACGGTCTCTACGCGTTCCATTGGCTCACGGGCGGCGTCACCGGCATCATCGCGATCATCATCAACTACGTGAAGCGCGACGACGTGGCCGGCACGCCGTATGCCGCCCACTTCGAGTGGCAGATCCGCACGTTCTGGCGCGCGCTGATCGCGTACGTGATCGGGTTCGCGCTGATGTTCGTTGGCATCGGCTTTCTGGTGCTGGGAGCGGTCTGGATCTGGACGCTGTACCGTATCATCAAGGGTTGGCTGTACCTGAACGACAACAAGCCGCTCGATCCGCAGGCCTGGTTCTGACCGACCGCGTGCGGGCGTCTGCAGGAGCAACATGAGTCACGATCCGAATTGCCTGTTCTGCAAGATCGCGGCAGGCGAGATCCCGAGCACGAAGGTGCACGAGGATGACGAATTCGTCGCGTTCCGCGACATCCGCCCGGCGGCCGAGACGCACGTGCTCGTGATTCCGCGCCAGCATCTGCCGACGCTGTCGTCGGCCGGGGAAGAGGACGCGCCGCTGCTTGGTAGAATGCTGGTGCTCGTCGCGCGCCTGGCCGAGCAGCTCGGCGTTGCCTATACGGGCGGCGAAACCGGTTTCCGTACGGTCATCAATACAGGCCCGGGCGGCGGGCAGGAGGTCTACCACCTGCACGCGCATATCCTGGCCGGCCCGCGCCCCTGGCAGCGGATGGGTTGACGGCGCGGGGCGTTTCCCCGCATCGATAGTCGAAGCCGGCATGTTGCCGGCGATTTGCGCCGCGACGCGGCGTGGTTGAGGAGAGGTTTCATCATGGGTGGATTGAGCATTTGGCACTGGCTGATCGTGCTGCTGATCGTCGCGCTGGTTTTCGGTACGAAGAAGCTGCGCAACATCGGCAACGATCTCGGCAGCGCCGTGAAGGGTTTCAAGGACGGCATGAAGGACGGTGAAGCACCGGCCGACGCGCAGCAACTGCCGCGCTCGGGCTCGGTCGACGTCAACGCGAAGGAAACGACGCGTTCCGATTCGAACAAGGCGTAACGCCGGCCCGCTGACAGGCATTCGCGATGCTGGATCTCGGTCTTTCGAAGATGGCGCTGATCGGCGTCGTCGCGCTCGTGGTGCTCGGCCCCGAGCGCCTGCCGCGCGTCGCGCGTACGGCAGGCGCATTGTTCGGCCGCGCGCAGCGGTACATCAACGACGTGAAGGCCGAGGTCTCGCGCGAAATCGAACTCGACGCGCTGCGGACGATGAAGACCGATTTCGAGTCGGCCGCGCGCAACGTCGAGACGACGATTCACGACAACCTGCGCGAGCACGAAAAGGAACTGAACGACACGTGGCATTCCGCGGTTGGCGGCGCGAGCGAAACGGTCGACGGCTCCGGCTCGCCGGCCGCGCCGTCGTGGCTCGGCAGCACCGCCGCGTCGGCGCCGAAGCGCCGCAACTGGCGCGTCAAGCAGGCGGCTGCGCCTGTCTGGTACAAGCGCGCGACCACTCGCCGCACGCACGTGCAGTCGGGCGCCGCGCGCGTCGCGCGCCACCAGCCGGCCAGCCTGCGCCGGCCGACGCGCTTCTTCTGAGCCGAGCGCATGCTCGCTCGTTTATCCTACCGAGGGCCGGTGTGAGCGACCCCCAGCAGAACCCGGGCGACGCCCCGGAAGAAACTTTCATTTCCCATCTCGTCGAGCTTCGCGATCGCATCATTCGAGCGGGGGCGGCCGTGATCGTCGTGTTCCTCGGGCTCGTCTACTGGGCGCCCGACATCTTCCGGCTGCTTGCGCGGCCGTTGATGGAGAACCTGCCGAAGGACGGCAAGATGATCGTCACCGACGTCACCGGCTCGTTCTTCGTGCCGATGAAGGTCACGATGCTCGTCGCACTGGTGATCGCGCTGCCGATCGTGCTGTACCAGATCTGGGCGTTCGTCGCGCCGGGGCTGTACCAGCACGAGAAAAAGCTCGTCGCGCCGCTCGTCGGCAGCAGCTACTTCCTGTTCCTGTGCGGGATGGCGTTCGCGTACTTCCTCGTGTTTCCGACGATCTTCCGCGTGATGGCGCACTACAACGCGCCGCTCGGCGCGGAAATGACCACCGACATCGACAACTACCTGAGCTTCGTGCTCGGGATGTTCATCGCGTTCGGGGTCACGTTCGAGGTGCCGATCGTCGTCGTGCTGCTCGTCCGGATGGGCGTGCTGTCGTTGAAGAAGCTCAAGGAGATGCGGCCCTACGTGATCGTCGGCGCGTTCGTCGTCGCGGCGGTCGTCACGCCGCCGGACGTGTTCTCGCAACTGATGCTCGCGTTGCCGCTCGTCGTGCTGTTCGAGATCGGGCTGCTGGCCGCGCGATTCTTCGTGCCGAAGCCGGCGCAAGCCGAGCCCGAGAACGGCGAGGCCGCGAGCTGACGCTTTCGGGCAGCGTGACGGAGCCCGGCCGGGCGATTCCCCCAGCAAAAATGGCAGCCGATCGGCTGCCATTTTTTTATGCAGGCGAACCGGCAAAAAGGCGGCGCGCCGGCGGCGGCGTCATTCGGTATCGCTGTCCTGCTCGTCGAGCGTCTGCTTCGGCGGCGGCGGGCGCTTGCCGATCACGACGTTCATGTCGAACTCCTTGCCCTTGCGTACGACGTGCACCTTGGTCGGCGTGCCCGGCTTGATCTGCGCGACCGTGTTCAACAGCTTCGTCGTGTCGGTGATGTCCTCGCCGTTGACCGAGACCAGGATATCGCCCGGCTTGATGCCGGCCTTGTCGGCCGGCCCGCCCTGCAGTACGCCCGCGACGATCGCGCCCGATTTCTGCTGAAGCCCGAACGACTCGGCGATCTCCGGCGTGACGTCCTGCGGCTCGACGCCGATCCAGCCGCGCGTGACCGAGCCCGTCGTGATGATGCTTTCGAGCACCGTGCGCGCGGTCGACACGGGAATCGCGAAACCGATGCCGAGCGAGCCGCCCGAGCGCGAGTAGATCGCGGTGTTGATGCCGAGCAGGTTGCCGTTCACGTCGACCAGCGCGCCGCCCGAGTTGCCGGGGTTGATCGGCGCGTCGGTCTGGATGAAGTTCTCGAACGTGTTGATGCCGAGGTGGTTGCGGCCCAGTGCGCTGATGATCCCCATCGTGACCGTCTGGCCGACGCCGAACGGGTTGCCGATCGCGAGCACGACGTCGCCGACCCGCGACTGGTCTGAGCGGCCGAGCGTGATCGTCGGCAGGTTCGTCATGTTGATCTTCAGCACGGCGAGATCGGTTTCGGGATCGCTGCCGATGACCTTCGCAGTGGCCGTGCGCCCGTCGGCGAGCGCGACCTCGATCTGGTCGGCGCCGTCCACGACGTGCTGGTTCGTTAGAATGTAACCTTCAGGGCTCACGATAACGCCCGAGCCGAGGTTGGCTGCCGGTTCGTCCTGCTGCTTGCGGGCGTTGCGGTCGCCGAAGAAGTAGCGGAACAGCGGATCTTTCGCGCGCGGATCGGGCGGCAGCGAGCCGTCCTTGCTGGAGAAGACGTTGACGACGGCCGGCATCGCCTTCTGCGCGGCTTCCGCGTACGACGTGGTCGCCGGCGCGCCGCCGATGCCCGGTGCGACTTCCCGCAGCGCAACGATCGGCGTGGCGAGCTGCTTGCCGAGCTGTCCTTGCCGTTGCAGCCATTGCGGCTTGAGCGTCACGACGATGAACATCAGCGCGAGCAGCACGGTAACCGCCTGCGCGAAGAACAGCCAGAAGCGTCTAAGCATCTGAATGGATTAGAGGTTTATATGGATCGGATCGAACTTGAATTGTACTTGAACAATACCCTTGAAACCGCGCGCTTCAAGGACTATTGCCCGAACGGCCTGCAGGTCGAGGGGCGCCGCAAGATCGAGAAGATCGCCACCGGCGTGACGGCGTCGGTCGCGTTTCTCGAAGCAGCGCTCGAATGGGGAGCGGATGCCGTGCTGGTCCATCACGGCTATTTCTGGCGCAACGAGCCGCCGCAGATCACGGGCCGCAAGTACCAGCGCCTGAAGCTGCTGCTCGCGAACGACCTGAACCTGTTCGCGTTCCACCTGCCGCTCGACTCGCATCCCGAATTCGGCAACAACGCACAGCTCGGCGAGCGGCTCGGGCTGATCGGCGAGCAGCGTTTCGGCGAAGGCGACCTTGGCTGGATGGCCACGCTGCCGATGCCCGTCTCGCTCGAGCACTTCGTCGCGAAGGTCGAGCGCACGCTCGGCCGCACGCCGCTCGTGCTCGGCGATCCGGACATGCAGCTGCGGCGCATCGCGTGGTGCACGGGCGCCGCGCAGAGCTATTTCGACGCGGCGATCGATGCCGGCGCGGATGTGTTCCTGACCGGCGAGGTGTCCGAATACGTGACGCACACGGCTGCCGAGAGCGGCGTTGCGTTCGTTGCGGCGGGGCACCATGCGACCGAACGCTATGGAATCCAGGCACTTGGCGCCCACTTGTCCGAAGAATTCGATATCGAACACCTTTTTATCGATATCCATAACCCGGTCTGAATGCCGGATTTGCGGCGGCGCATCGAAATTTCTCAATGTAGCAGATGCTTAAAAGTGAAATGATTTAATCGCTCCGATAGTGGGGGGAAACCCTTAACTATCAATCACTTCGAAGGGATTTTCATCTCCGGGCCTTGTAAATGGCGACTCCATTCGAGCAAACTAGCGGCGGAATGGAAAGTCGTGACGGAAAATCCAACTCAGAAGTGGGGCGTGTGATGCGAGACAAGGAAGAGAAACGCGTCGACAGCGGCCGCCGTACCTGGCTGATTGCGACATCCGTAGCAGGTGGCGTAGGAGGCGTAGCCACCGTCATACCTTTCGCGGCGTCGCTTGCGCCGTCCGCGAAAGCGAAAGCGGCCGGAGCACCGGTCGAGGTTGATATCAGCGGCCTGAAGCCCGGCGAAATGGTCACCGTGCCGTGGCGCGGCAAGCCCGTCTGGATCCTGAATCGCACCGATTCGATGCTGGCCGACGTGGTCAAGGCCGACAAGGAAGTCGCCGATCCGACCACGAAATCCCCGTATTCGATGCCGTTGCCCGCATATTGCGCCAACGAATATCGCTCGCGGGCCGATCGCAAGAACATTCTCGTCGTGATGGCCGTGTGTACGCACCTCGGCTGCACGCCAAGCCAACGCTTCACGCCGGGTCCGCAGCCGAACCTGCCGGACGACTGGCCGGGCGGTTTCCTCTGCCCGTGCCACGGTTCGACCTACGACCTCGCCGGCCGTGTGTTCAAGAACAAGCCGGCGCCTCAGAATCTCGACATCCCGCCCTACATGTTCACGTCGGCAACGACCCTCGTGATCGGCAAGGACGAGAAAGGAGAAGCGTGATGGCCGACAACAAGGAAGTCTCCACGACAGGTCTCACCGGCTGGATCGATCAGCGCTTCCCGCTCACGTCCACCTGGAAGAAGCACGTTTCCGAGTACTACGCGCCGAAGAACTTCAACTTCTGGTACTTCTTCGGCTCCCTCGCGCTGCTGGTGCTCGTCAACCAGATCGTCACCGGCATCTTCCTGACGATGAACTACAAGCCCGATTCGACGCTCGCGTTCGCGTCGGTCGAGTACATCATGCGCGAGGTGCCGTGGGGCTGGCTGATCCGCTACATGCACTCCACGGGCGCGTCGATGTTCTTCGTGGTCGTCTACCTGCACATGTTCCGCGGGCTGCTCTACGGGTCGTACCGCAAGCCGCGCGAGCTCGTGTGGATCTTCGGCTGCGCGATCTTCCTGTGCCTGATGGCCGAGGCGTTCTTCGGTTACCTGCTGCCGTGGGGCCAGATGTCGTTCTGGGGCGCGCAGGTAATCGTGAACCTGTTCTCGGCGATCCCGTTCGTCGGCCCCGACCTGTCGCTGTGGATTCGCGGCGACTACGTGGTGTCGGACGTCACGCTGAACCGCTTCTTCGCGTTCCACGTGATCGCGATTCCGCTCGTGCTGGTCGGCCTCGTGATCGCGCACCTCGTCGCGCTGCACGAAGTGGGGTCGAACAACCCGGACGGCATCGAGATCAAGGCGAAGAAGGACGAGAACGGCATTCCGCTCGACGGCATCCCGTTCCACCCGTACTACTCGGTGCACGATTTCCTCGGCGTGTGCGTGTTCCTGATGGTGTTCGCGCTGATCGTGTTCTTCTCGCCGGAAATGGGCGGCTACTTCCTCGAGGCGAACAACTTCGTCCCGGCGAACCCGCTGCAGACCCCGCCCGAGATCGCGCCGGTCTGGTATTTCACCGCGTTCTACGCGATGCTGCGCGCGACCACCGACCCGTTCAAGATCGTCCTGATGATCGTCATCGCGCTGCTCGGCGTGCTCGCGCTGATCCGCGCGCGCGGCAAGTGGAAGGTCGGGTTGCCGGTGCTGGCTGCGGCGATCGTCGTGTTCATGTACCTGACGGAGTCGAAGTTCTGGGGCGTCGTCGTGATGGGTTCGGCGGTGATCACGCTGTTCTTCCTGCCGTGGCTCGACCGCAGCCCGGTGAAGTCGATCCGCTACCGGCCGCTGTTCCACAAGGTGTTCCTCGGGATATTCGTCGCGGCGTTCCTGACCCTCGCGTTTCTCGGCACGCGGCCGCCATCGCCGGCGGCCACGCTGATCGCGCAGTGTTGCGCGCTGATCTACTTCGCGTTCTTCCTCGGCATGCCCGTCTGGACGCCGCTTGGCACGTTCAAGCAGCCGCCGGAGCGGGTGCGCTTCAAGCCCCATTAACGTGAGCGAGGAGAGAACGACATGAAGAAACTGCTTTCGACACTCGCGCTGATCGGGGCGACCGCGTGTGCGCTGCTGGTGGCGCCGGCGGTGTGCGGGCGGAAGGTAATTTTCCGCTCGACCGGGCGCCCGATAACACGGAAAATCTCGTTTCGCTTCAGCACGGCGCGCAATTGTTTGTAAACTATTGCCTGAACTGCCACAGCGCGAACCTGATGCGCTACAACCGTCTGACGGATCTGGGCATATCCCAGAAGGAGATCGAAAAGAATCTCCTGTTCACGACCGACAAGGTCGGCAACACGATGTCCGTCGCGATGCGGCCTGAAGACGCGAAGAACTGGCTCGGCACCTCGCCGCCCGACCTGTCGGTCGAGGAACGCGCCCGCGGCCGCGACTGGCTGTATACGTATCTGCGCAGCTTCTACCGCGACGATACGCGGCCGACCGGCTGGAACAACGCGGTGTTCGAGAACGTCGGCATGCCCCATGTACTGTGGCAACTGCAGGGGCAGCGCACTGCCAAATTCGAAGACAAGACGGACGAGGAGACGGGCGAGAAGGTTCATACGCTCGTCGGCTTCCAGCAGGTCACACCGGGGACACTGTCCGCGGTGGATTATGATGCTGCGGTTGCCGATCTGGTGGCGTACATGACCTGGATGTCCGAGCCGGCTCAGCAGACCCGCAAACGCCTCGGCGTATGGGTGCTGATCTTTCTCGGTGTCCTGACTTTCCTGGCCTGGCGGCTCAATGCCGCGTACTGGAAAGATATCAAGTAATCACGCCTGACCGGCGTGGGGCCGGCGCAAGGTGGAACCCCGGAAGGAGGTTCGCCGCGTGCCGGCCCTCGGCTTTTTTGAGGAAACGCAAACATGATGGTTCTGTATTCCGGCACAACTTGCCCGTTCTCCCAGCGTTGCCGGCTGGTGCTGTTCGAGAAGGGCATGGACTTCGAAATCCGTGACGTCGACCTGTTCAACAAGCCGGAAGACATTTCGGTGATGAACCCGTACGGTCAGGTGCCGATCCTGGTCGAGCGCGACCTGATCCTGTACGAATCGAACATCATCAACGAGTACATCGACGAGCGCTTCCCGCACCCGCAACTGATGCCGGCCGACCCCGTGCAGCGCGCACGTGCACGCCTGTTCCTGCTCAACTTCGAGAAGGAACTGTTCGTCCACGTCAGCACGCTCGAGAACGAGAAGGGCAAGGCAGCGGAGAAGAATCACGAGAAGGCGCGCCTCGCGATCCGCGATCGCCTGACGCAGCTCGCGCCGATCTTCGTGAAGAACAAGTACATGCTCGGCGAGGAATTCTCGATGCTCGACGTCGCGATCGCGCCGCTGCTGTGGCGTCTGGATCACTACGGCATCGAGCTGTCGAAGAACGCCGCGCCGCTGATGAAGTACGCCGAGCGGATCTTCAGCCGTCCGGCCTATATCGAAGCACTGACGCCGTCCGAAAAGGTCATGCGTCGTTGATGGCGTGACGAAGGGCAAGACGGAGCGGCGCGCGCGGAGGGCCGCGCGATCCGTTCCGGTTAGAGGATTGTGATGCAAGAGATTTCAACGAAGCCTTATCTGCTGCGCGCGCTGTACGAGTGGTGCACCGATAACGGTTACACACCGCATATCGCGGTGAGGGTCGACAACTCGACGCGCGTGCCGCGTCAGTTCGTGCGTGACGGCGAGATCGTGCTCAACATCAGCTTCGAGGCGACGAGCCAGTTGCAGATGGGCAACGAGTGGATCGAGTTCACGGCCCGGTTCTCCGGGAAGGCGCACAAGATCGAGATTCCGGTTGCGAACGTGCTCGCGATCTATGCGCGCGAGAACGGGCAGGGGATGGCGTTCCAGGTCGATGCGGTCGCGGAGGATGGTCCGGATTCGGGCGAATTCGACGAGGAAGCGCACGTGGACGAGCAGCGCGGCGCAGCGACGGGGCTGACGCCCGTGGCCGACAGCGGTGCGAACGAAGAGCCGTCGGAAGGCGCGGATGAACCGCCGACGTCCGATGGTGACGGGGCGAAAGGCGGCAGACCTCGCCTCAAGATCGTGAAATGAGGTAGAATCTCGCGCTACGCCGGCTTAGCTCATCTGGTAGAGCAGTTGATTTGTAATCATCAGGTGGCGGGTTCGAGTCCTGCAGCCGGCACCATATCTAGCAAGGGGTTACGCGATGTTTGCGTAGCCCCTTTCTCGTTTGTGGCGGCCGTGTAACCGGAAAACTACTTCGCGACCTCGAGGCGTACCACGGCACGGCTTCCCGTCGCCTCGGCATAGCGGGACAGCGTCCGCAGCGACGGCATCGTGCGACCGCTTTCCATGCGCGCGATGGTCGATTGGGTCGTCTGCATCCTCTCGGCCACCTGTTCCTGCGTCAATCCGGCACGTACGCGCGCAGCGACGAGTTCGCGCGCAACGGCAAACTCCGGCGCTTGTGCGTCATACTCGGCCTGGGTAGCCGGGTCGGCCAGCAGGCGCTTCTTCAGGGTTGCAAGGCTGGTCATCGTTCAATCCTCCTTCATCCGGGCACAGGCCGTTTCCATGGCTCGGTGGGGTGTCTTCTGCGTCTTTTTCACGAACACGTGCAGCACGACCAAGCGCTGCCCCGTCCGTGCAACGTATATCGCCCGGGCGATGCCATCTCGCCCCGTCATGCGGATTTCCCACAGCTTTCCCTCCAGTGGGCGCACGTGGGGCATCCCGACGCGTTGCGGACCGAACTCCGCAAGCATCTCTGCGATGTGGAGGAAACGGGCGCGCATATCGGGCGGCAGCGCCAGCAATTCGGCTGTGGCCTCGGGTATCAACTCAACATGCCAAGTCATCAGTTTATCTCTTTTTTGCTATATTTGGTGGGTTAGGTCACCGACCGCGCGCAGTCCCGGTGGGACTGCATCGGCAACCACGCTTTGATGCGGATGTATTGCGTACGCGGCTGGTCGAGCCGGCGGTGGCGGTTATGTGTCGTTCACGTAGCGCATTCGCCTTTGGAGGCGTGCGCAGCGAACTCGTCGTGTAGTTCGTTCCGGGCACGGTCGGGCGGGGAGCCCGGCAGTTACATCCCCGGAAGATCGAACTGGAATCCTCTGCTCGGGACGCTTTCCATCACATGCCCCCTGACAAGCGGGTCCGCATATTCCGGGGTGATCGAGATCTTCCTGCTGGCGTGATTGATGGAGAGGTACACGTGTCCACCCGGTTCGAACCCGAACAGCTTGAAGTGCGCGTCGATAACTTCCATCCACGGCATGCAGGGCCGATCAGACCGCATGACCGGATCGGGCGAACTCCGAAGCGGCAACCGAAGGGTGGTCTCCGGTTCCCTGCGCTTTGCACGTGCTTTATGATTGGCGTCAGCCATGATCAACTCCTGGGTTGAGTTGGTGGTGGTCAGCGGGCCGTGAGTGCTGCAACACTCACGGCCCGCGCTTCGTTTACTGCTTGCCTTTCCTCTTCTCTGCGACCTGATTCCTGACGATCAGCGCATCAAGCAACTCCCGCGCGAGTTCGCGGACACGTTCCGGCATCCTCGAGATCGCTTCGAACTGGTACCGCAAGGCGTCGTCAGGCTCGCGTTCGTCATCGTCGAAGACAATCGCATTAGCACTGACTCCGAGCGTGATTGCCAGTCGACGAACCCCATTCAGCGACGGGTAGGCGCTTCCGCTTTCATAGCGCCTGATTTGCAGGACGCCGATGCCGACGGCATCTGCCAGGGCTAGTTGGGTAAGCCCGCGTGCTTTACGGAGATTTCTTAGACGCTGTGAAAATTCCATATGCCAGATCCAGGGTGAGGGACAGCCGTTTTCGACACGAATGTTGACAATCCATTTTGCGCAAGAGAATTTCTCGCTTGATAGTAAATATAGTTCGTTTTACTTATTGAGATGCTTGATTAGCCGAACGGTATATGTTCACCACGGACCACAGGCGTGTGATGCCGCGTGGCGGCGTGTTCGGATTCGATGAGCTTGACTGAACGGTACGCCACGCGGCCACAACGACCGACGCAAACAAAAAGGAGGGGGGCGCGATCCCTCGCGACACCCCTCCTTCACGTATTCTCAGACCGAGCGTCGACCCCGTTGCACTCAAGGCCCGCCGCCGAGCCGTACAAGCTTATGGGTGGTGGCGGGATGCACCTCCAAGTGCATACGAACGGTTTCCGTCACGAGCGCCTAGCGTACCGTATCGAGGGTATGTCGTGGCCCGGTGAACGCCTGCTTATCGCTCACATCTTCTTGCAAAAAATTCTAGCGTCGTCTGCATCGATCTTGATCGGGTATTCACGCTCAATCAGCGCTTTTTCCGCGTCGGTTGGGTTCCCGAGCCATTGCGGCGTGCAGCGATACAGCAGTCGCCCGGCCGTGCGGTGGGACCGTTCGTCATACAGCAGCGCCACATTCGTGACGTTGCATTGATGCTCTTGACAAGTTTGATACAGCCACTCGCGAGACTCGCCTACCTTCCAAAGCGATCCTTCCGTCGCCGGGCCGCTCAGCAAACGCTTTCGAAGCATCTTCACATCCAGGCCGGACAGATTCAGAAAGTGATCGAACGCGGCCGACACCGCCCGCCCGATTGCCGTTCCATATTGGTTCCCGGCCGGATCTGCGAGGTTGAAGATCTCTGTTTTATATCCGGAGCTCGCGGGCGTGACATTGTTCGGAGCGGGCGCCTGGCTCTGGGCGTTGCAACCAAACGCTATGGAGCAAAACAAAGCTGCCAACAAAGATTTCGTTCGGGCCTGAATCGAGTGGACATCTGAAAAGTCATTTAAGCGCATTTTTTTATTGTGGTTTCGCATCGTTCCTATACTCCATCACCGTCGGCAAACTCTGCGAGCGTACCCGATAAATCGCATCGCAAGCCATCGTGCACGTGTGACGCTGCCGAGCGGCGTACTCTGGCTGGATGAGTGCAAAAGAACGGCGCATCACACGTCTTCCAACATTCTCTCAATCGGCCACAACGACCGAAGCAAACAAAAAAGAGGGGGCCACGATCGCTCGCGGCGCCCCTCCTCAGACATTCTCAGACTTAGCCTCGACCCCGGCGCATTCGGGGTTCACAAGCCCAGCCAAGAGCTCAGTTGTTGTACTGCCAGGTATTGATGTAGTAATCGCCTCCCGCCTGCCACCCAAGCTGGACCTGAACGGCCGATTCCGCATGGGCGCCGTTGGCGGTCGAGGTCAGCTGATCGACGAAGCCGCTCAGCGTGCTCGAATACGTCGTGCCGTTGATCGTCGGCGTGATCCAGCGCATCACGTCATACGGCTGCGCCTGATACGTCTCGACGCCGTTCACGAACTGCGCGGCGCCCTGCGAATTGATCGCGATCCACGCATTCGGATAGGCCAGGCCGGCAGCCGGCACCGTCCAGTCGATGCTGGCCGTCGGCAACGTCGTAGACGACGCGGTCGACGTACCCGGGCCGCCGGCCGTCAGCAGGTTCGCGATCACATCGCTGCCGAGCGTCTGCCACGGAACGGTTGCCCCGGCCGACGCATTCATGTTCGGCGCGATGTTGACGACCTTCTGCGGCGTGCCGATCTGCTGACCGGCGGCGTCGTACAGCGTGATCGTGTACACCCCGTGCTGCCGGATGGTCGAGACGTCGACCGGCGCCGGCGCATAGTCGGGCGTGGTCGGCGCGAACGCGCTGGCGCCGCCGGACAGCGACGCCCACGACCACTTGTACTGCGTGCTCATGCCGACGTCCGGCCAGGACGGCATGCTGGTCGACGCCCGCGCGGGCGGCGCCGTGACGGCTTTGAGCGGGAACGTCAGATTCGGTCCGATGCCGGCATTGGGACTGAGCATGTAGACGCCGCTCGCCGGCAGCCCGGGGCCGCTCACCAGCGCCGATCCGACGGCTTGGCGCGTACCGTTGAATGGCACGTCCACCGGAATCTGGATGTTCAGGCCGGATTCGAAGCGGCCGTTGCCGGCGTCCGCCGCGTTGGTGAACTGGACGCGGCCGACGAACGATGCAATGTAGATGTCGAATTGCGCCTGGTTGCCGATGATGTCCCAGGTGCCATTGGGCAGTTGCTGCACGATGTCGCTTGCGAAGTTCGGCGTGCCGTCAGCCTCCGTGATGAGGAAGTACACCAGCGCGGCCGGGTTGCTGATCGCGGGCAGCGTGCCGGGCGGCAGGAACGCGACAGTCTTCACGCCCTGGAGCGTCGTGCCTTTCGTGAACAGCGTGTGGCGCGTGCCGAAGCTCGTGAAGCCGTCGTTCAGGTAGCTCGCGTCGATGGCCGACGAACAGGCCGGATTGCTCGTGCCGGGTGAAGCCTGCATCGCGCTCATGCATTGACCGAGTTGCGAGACGAGCGTCGCCAGGTAGTTCGCGGGCTGCGACGGTGCGCGCAGCGGCACCGATACGGTCGTGCCCTGGTTAAGCGCGATCGCCGTGTCCGGATCGGCGAGGCTCGTGAGCTGCAGCCCCGTGCCCTTGATCGCCGGCCCGACTGCGACCGAATCGATCACGGCGTCCGCGCCGCTCTGGTTCGGCGAGAAGATGCTGCCGACGGGATCGAACGACGCGGCGGACAGGCCATTCGCGGCCAGGATCGGGGCGAGCGCCGTGTCGAGCGTGGCGACCGCCGTCGACACGGAGGATGGCGTGACGGCCGCCAGGCCGCCCGATTGCGTCAGCGTGAGCGGGTTGCCGCTCGACGTGAGAAGGGCTGCGACTGCGGTTGTCAGCGGGGTGACGTTGGCCGTCACCGGCGCACCGTTGCTCGTTGCCGTACTGGCAACGACCGAATACAGGGTTCCGGACGCGCCTGACGGATCGGTGGCGGTAATCACGAACGGCGCCGTGAGGCCGCTGATCGATACGCTATATGCGCCGTTGCTGCCCGAAGTCGCCGCAGCCGTCTTGCCCATCGCGTCGATGACCGTGATCGGTGCGCCCACGAGCGCGTTGCCGATTGCGACCGTGCCGCTCATCGAGCTTGCGGTCGTCGCGCTGGACGAGCCGGATGAACCAGAGCCTGATCCGCCGCCGCCGCATGCCGTGAGCATCGCGGTCGCGGCAATACACAGCGTGAACCGTGCGATCCCCGAGGTGCCTTTCTTCTTCATCTTGTTGTTCCTGTTGAAGTGGCGGGTTTCGAACGAAACCCGAATGAGCACCTGTCGCGCCGATTTTGGCATCCGGTTATTCGTGACGTGCAGCGCTTGCTCGACAGAAAACTCGTGCACTACCGGTGGCGTGCAACATGCTCACTTGGCGCTATATCGGCTCCGGAACGTATTGCTGAAGAGTTAGTGTTTCAACAAAGAGCGTATTTCTCGCATCTGGAGTAAAGCTTCGGGAATTCCGTCTCGCTGGATTGCGAAATGCTCTATTAAATGCCAATCGCGTCAGGTAATTGTCTGGATTGTGTAATAAATCGCCGCGCAAGCTGGTTGGGGGAAATGTGATTTCACTTTGCAAGTGCGTGATGCGTGACGGCAGGCAAGATCATGGATCGCACGGAGCGGAACCGCAGCAAGTCAGTAAAATGGCTGAAACACGCCGATGGCGTGACGTTCGAAACGAGCGCGCCGAAGCCCCTCGACAATGAATTTCACATTGCCTTTGCCCAAAAGAACAAAAATGCAGATCGTCAAGACGTGGTGCGTATCCGTGGTGTTTTCGACGGCAGTGGCGGGCAGCGCGTCCGCCTTTGCGCGACCGCCTTCTGAAGACTGCCTTACGCAGGCGGAAGTCAAGCAGCTCGACCGTGATTTCTGGGCGACGTTCCCGTCGCCCGACGCGTTCGCGGCGTATTCGGCGCCCAAGCTCACATTCGGCACGAACATCGCGGAGCTCTCGGAGTCGCTCGCGCATGCGTCCGGCGGCCCGGCGCGCGCGCGTGCTGTTGCGACCTTCCTTGGGCAGCATCCGGACGTGTTCGGTGCGTTCAAGACCATGCATGACTCGACGTACGTGTATTACCCCGGCCGCGATCACCATCCGGATGCGGCGCGCACGTCGTCGACGCTTCCCGCGAATCAGTGCGTATCCGAGTTCAATTACGCGATCGATTTGAGCCGCGTTCAATGCATAAGCGGTCAACGTCTCCGCGCATTCAGCTTGTCGTTCATCAAGGATCGCGGGCGTGTGATGCTGCGCAGCGGCGTGATCGGGCTGGATGAGTGCAACTGAAGTGCGAAGTTCGAAACGAGCACGCCGAAGAATCTCGACAAGAAATTGCGCATCGCTTTTGCCAAGAAGAAAAATGCAGATCGTCAAGACGTGGTGCGTATCCGTCGTGTTGTCGATGGCTGCGTTGGGCAGCGGGTCCGCCTTCGCGCGTCCGCCTGCGGAGGACTGTCTGACGCAGGCGGAAGTCAAGCAGCTCGACCGCGATTTCTGGGCGACCTTCCCGTCGCCCGACGGGTTCGCCGCGTATGCGGCTCCTGACTTCTCGTTCAATACCAACGTCGCAGATCTGTCGCAGTCGCTCGCGCATGCGCCAAAGGGCCCGGCGCGCGCGCGGGCCGTTGCCACCTTCCTAGGCCAGCATCCGGACCTGTACGGGTCGTTCAACACGGCGCTCGATTCGACGTACCTGTACTACCCGGGGCGCGATCACCACCCGGATGCGGTGCGCACGTCCGCCACGTTTCCCGCGAATCGATGCGTGTCCGAATTCAACTTCGCCGGAAACGAGAAAAGCAGTCAATGCGTGTACGGTCAGCGCACCCGTGCATTCCTTCTGTCGTTCATCAAGGATCGCGGGCGCGTCATGCTGCGGACCGGCATGCTCGGGATGGAGGCTTGCAACTGACCGGTGCGTCACGCCTCTCCCGACCTCCGCATGCCCCGTTCTTCCCGCCACAAAGGCGTATCCTGACACGGTGTCGTGCAACGGCGGCGGCGCATCGATTCCGGCCGCCGCCCTGAGCGCGGCCGGCCGTTCCTACGCATCGCCCGCCTCCCCTGGCGCCGATATCCGGCCCGCCGCGCACGTCTTTAATGGGGGCGTCATCATGTCAGTCACGCACCATTCCGCAGGCTCCACGGCCACGGCAAGCGAGATTCGCGAGATTGTCGGTCCGATGGAAGACGAAGTCATCGCGCAGATCCTCGACATCGGCCCGACCAGCGCCGAAGTGCTGGATGCATACACGTGGCTCAGGGCCGACGACCGTCAGCAAATCAAGCTCGAACGCGAATTGCATGGCAAGGCCGCACGCGTGCTTGAAATCCTCGAGCAGGAAGAATCCGACGGCGACGACTGAACTCGCTGAACATCGAATCGCGCCGCGGGACGCGCCGTGCATGGCGTGGGGAGGGCGTTTGCGCGCCCCTTTTTGGGTGTCACGTACGCGTCACGACGACCCAATATGGTTTGACGTTCTCGCGACGGCGACTTCGCCATTCGTGCAAACGCGCCGCCCAGGTCCGATATGCCGGCCGGGAACGTTTCCAGGGAGCGGAGCGCATCGCGCCATGCGGCGGAACCGCGAAGGTTCCACGTACGCGCCGCCGGCGACACCACGCGCGTGCCGCACGTGGCGATGCGGGATCGTGCGCATCAACCGCGCGCCTGCACCATTTCATTCCAGAAGATGATCGAAGGCGGCTCGTGCCGAACCGCCGGAGACACAGGGAGGCAAGGGCCATGCTGAGTCCGCATGAATTCTCGATGCTGTTGCGCATTGCACGTGCGCCGGACAGCGTCGATCCGTCGAATCCGGCCTTTACCGTGCTCGTCGAAAAGCACCTGGTGGAAGACACGCAGGCGCGTGCGCATCCGGCCGCCGCGCGCGCTGCGCTGACGCCGGTCGGGCACGCATTGCTCGCACGTTTCGACGCGGCCGCCTGAACCGAAAGCAGGGCCATCGACTGCCGGATCGATGCCTGCGCCGCGCTCGCCAACCGGCCAACCGGCCGGCGAGCGCGCCGAACGATGTAATCGATTACTGCGCGACCGGCACCGTCACGTCGCTGCCGAACCAGTGCGTCGAGATCTTCTTCAGCGTTCCGTCCTGCTTCAGCGACGTCAGCGCGTCGTTGATCGCCTTCTCGAACTTCGGGTTGCCCTTGCGGAACGGGATCGCCATTTCCTGCTTGCCGCCGTTCAGCACTGCACCCGCGCGCAACGGCAGGTTCGACGTCTTGATCATGTACGGCAGCATCAGGCGGTCGTCGAGCGTCGCCTCGATCCGGCCCGCGGCGAGGTCGCGCAGCTTCTCCGGCGCGCCCGGATACGTCTGCACCTCGATGCCCGGCACGGTGCGCGCCATCTGGTCGTAGTTGGTGCCGAGCGTCACGCCGAGCTTCTTGCCCTTGAAATCGTCGAGCGACTTGAAGTTGCGCGTGTCGTCCTTGCGCTGGATCAGCTGAGCGGCCGAGTACGTGTACGGCTCGCTGAAGTCGAGCGCTTCCTTGCGCTGCGGCGTGATCGTGACCTGGTTGACGATCACGTCGAACTTGCCGGCCTGCAGGCCGGCGATGATGCCGCTCCATTCGGTCGGCACGAATTGCGTCTTCACGCCGAGCTTGCCGGCGACCGCATTCGCGACGTCGACGTCGAAACCCTCGAGCTGGCCGGACGTGCCGCGCGAGTTGAACGGCGGGTACGTGCCCTCGAGGCCGACGCGCAGCACGCCGGCTTTCTTGACCGAGTCGAGCAGGTCGTCGGCGTGTGCGGCGACGGCCGTGAAGCCGAGGGCCGACGCGAGCAGCAGGCCGGACAGCAGGAACTTCGAACGTTTCATCGCGCATCTCCAGAGTGATGTTGTAACAGCCCGGCAGCGCCCGCTTGCCGATGACGGGCGCGAGACGCAACCGGGATGACCGGCGGAGCGCCCGGCGGCCGAAAACACGGGTAGCTAGACACTACTCGCAACCAGACGCGACCGGTAGCGGAATTGGCCCTGATTGCAACCCTTCGGGTGAACCGATTCCTTTAAATCAGGTAATTTGTCTGATTTAACACGCATTTTGCCGGTAAAATGCGCGCGGGCAGGAATTTGAAGATGCGCCATCCGAGGGTGCTTTAAAAGAAAAAACCGAGGCCATAAGAATATGCAGAACGTGATTGCCGCGCTGCGCGGGGGCTTGCTTCAGCAGGACCGGCTGCTGAAGCTCGACACGCCGCTCGGCGCGAACACGCTGACGGTGCAGCGCGCCGTCGGCCGCTCGCGCATCGGGCGCGCATACGAATTCACGCTGGACGTGCTGGCGGCGGACGGCGATGTGGAACTCAAGAAGCTGATCGCGCAGCCGGTGACGTTGTGGATCCAGCAGGCCGATCGCGACTACCGGCCGATGCACGGCTACGTGCATACCGCGCGCCGGCTGGGCGCCGACGGCGAGCTCACGACCTACCAGCTCGTGTTCGCCGATTTCACCCATTTCCTGAAGTTCCGTCGCGATCAGCGGATCTGGAGCGACGCGCCCGTCGACCAGATCATCAGCGACGTGCTGAACCGCCATCCGCAGGCGCGGGGACGTTTCCGCTTTGCGCTGTCGACGCCGCTGCCGAGCCGCTCGTACACGCGCCAGCATGAGACCGACTGGCATTTCGTGCACCGGCTGATGGAGGATGAGGGCCTCTATTGCGCATGGCAGCAGGCCGACGACGGCAAGTCGCACACGCTCGTGATCACCGACAACCTGCGGGCGTTCGCACCGCTGTCGCCGGAGACCGTGCGCTTCTATCGCGCGGGCGCCGCGAGCGAGACGGACGCGTTCACGCAATGGAGCGGCACGCGCACGCTGCAGAGCGTCACGCGCACGACGCGTACGTTCGATTACAAGAACCCGTCCGTGCCGTCGAACCCGAAAGGCACGACGCTGCCGACGATGGGTACGCAGGGCGAGCTGCCCGACCAGCTCGAGGTGTACGAGTACACCGGCGCTTACACGTACCTGGACCAGTCACGCGGCGACCACCTGACGAAGGTCCGGATGGAGGCGTGGGAATCCGAGGCGAAGCGCTTTCGCGCCGCGGGCGGTGTGCGCGGCATCGATGCGGGACGGCGTTTCACGCTGTCGGATCATCCGGAGCACGATCGCGACCCGGCCGACCAGCGCGAATTCGCGGCGATCGAGGTCGCGTGGTGGATCGAGAACAACCTGCCGGTGTCGAGCGGCAGCGCGAGTTTTCCGCATAGCCTGAGCGAGGCGCTCGCGCAGGCGCAGGCCGGCTGCGCCGCCGATCCGGCATTTCGCGTGCCGCACGGCGACGGCTCGGTCGGCTTCTACCTCGTCGAGGTCGAAGCGCAGCGCGCGAGCATCCCGTACCGCAGCCCGTTCGAGCATCACAAGCCGGTAATGCATCTGGAGACGGCAATCGTCGTCGGGCCGCAGGGCGAAGAGGTGTACACCGACGCGCTGAATCGCATCCGCGTGCAGTTCGTCTGGGATCGCGTGAATCCGGGCAATGAGAACGCGTCGTGCTGGGTGCGCGTCGTGCAGTCGGATACCGGCGGCGGCTATGGCGGCGTGCACATCCCGCGCATCGGCGAGGAAGTGCTGATCGACTACGTCGGCGGCGATTGCGATCGGCCGTTGGCCGTGGGCCGCGTCTATAACGGCGCAGCGAAGCCGCAATGGCATAGCAACGGCATTCTGTCGGGTTACCGATCGAAGGAATACTCGGGCAGCGGCTACAACCAGCTCGTGATGGACGACGCGACCGGGCAGAACCGCGTGCAGCTGATGAGCAGCAGCGCGAACAGCCTGCTGCATCTCGGCTATCTCATCGACCAGAACGGCAATACGCGCGGGTCGTATCTCGGCAGCGGGTTCGATCTTCGATCGGATGCGCATGGCGCGGTGCGCGCGAGCCAGGGCCTGTACGTGACGACGCACCCGAAAGCGCCGAACAGCCAGCCGCTCGACGTGAAGGAAGCGCAGCAGCAGCTCGTGAATGCGGAGAGCCTCGTCGAGTCGATGTCGGGCGTCAGCGAACAGCATCAGGCCGAAAACCTGAAGGACGCGCACGAATCGCTGCGCGCGTTCACCGACGCGACGCAGGACAGCGTGCCGGGCAGCGCGTCGGGCGGGCGCACGGCGGGCGGCGGCACCGGCAGCGCGAACGCGTTCAAGGAGCCGGTAATGCTGTTCGGCAGCCCGTCGGGCATCGCGATGTCGACGCAGCAGTCGGTGCACGTGGCGGCGAACGATCACGTGAATATTGCCAGCGGACAGAGCGTGCACGTTGCGGCGGGCAAGTCGCTGCTCGCGAGCATCGGGCAGAAGCTGAGCCTGTTCGTGCAGAACGCGGGGATCAAGCTGTTCGCCGGGAAGGGAAAGGTCGAGATCCAGGCGCAGTCGGACAGCATCGAAGTGACCGCGCAGAAGACGGTGAAGGTGCTGTCGGCGACAGACAGGATCGAGATCGCGGCCGACCAGGGCATCCTGCTGACGAGCGGCGGCGGGTATATCCGGATCGCCGGCGGGAACATCGAGATCCATGCGCCGGGGAAAGTCGACGTGAAAGGCGCGTCGCATGCGTTCAGCGGGCCGGCGAGCATGGGGTATCCGCTGCCGAGCCCGCGGCCGGATCAGCCGGGGCAGCTGGAGCTGCTGCATAAATACGTGAACGGCGAAGCGGTCAAGGGCGGACTGTTCACGGTAAGGGACGTGAACGGCGCCGTGCTGAAGAAGGGCGCGCTCGACGGCAACGGCTATACGGTCGTGAGCGGCCTGCCGCCCGGTGCGGTGCGCGTCGAGTTCGGGAAGGACCCGCGCGAGTCGGATCAGCCGGCGAACTACTTCAAGGAGCAGAAGTGGCCGGCCGAGCCCGTCGAACCGTCGCCCGAAGCCGCGCAGGCTGCCGCGACCGGGCAGCTCGCCAGTCAGTTGCAGGGGATCGCGCCTGCTGCGGCAAGCGCGGCCATGGGGCTCGTGAGCGGCGGGGCTGGCGCCGCATTGGGCGGGCTGGCGAGTGCCGCCCTGCCGGCTGCGGCGAGTGCGCTGGGCGGTGCGGGCGTGGCGTCCGCGTTGCAGACGGCCACGCGCCTGAGCGGCGCCGCGAAGCAGGTGGCCGGGATGGTGCAGGCGGCGCGCCAAGGCGGGCTCGCGGCGTTGGCCGCGCCGGTCGCGAATGCCGCGCTGAAGGGGGCGTTGCCTGGTATTGCCAGGAAGGGCGGCCCGATGGTGGCGTCCACGGCAGGCACCGCGGCGGGCGGCATGAAGCTGCCGACCAGCGGGTTCGGTGGACCGCTGAAATCCTGAGAGGGCGGTGCATCAGCCGCCAAGAACAACAAATCGCGACTTGAACGAACAACAACATGGCTCAACAACTTCCACCGGGCGCTGAAAAGGAACAGGCCGTTACCTGGCTCAGCGACATTTCACCGAAGGACGTCGCGCAGGGCGGCAACCGCTTCGATGCGTGGTTGCGCAAGATCAGTGGCAACCACGTCACGTTCGAGGACCTGAAGACGTTTGCCGGCGCGGTGCCGATCGTCGGCAACATCATGGCGGCGGTCGACGCGCTCGGCGATATCGCCGCGATCGTCCAGAAGCGCGGCGGCCAGGTGCTCGATTACATGAGCCTGGCGATCAACCTGATCGGCATCATTCCGTTGCCGCCGACGCTCGCGCCGTTCCGGATGTCGGCGCGCCCGCTGCTCGCGCTCGTGCACAACCAGTTGCTGATCACGCGCAGCAATCTTGGCGCGGCGATCATTTCGGTGCTCGTCACGCATATCAACGCGACCTGTGCGACCGAGATCGAGGATTTTCTCAACAAGCTGAAGGCCGGTCTCGTTGAGCTGCTCAACGGCTGCGCGTCAAAGGCGGAAGAGCTGATGGTCGCGATCGCGCAGGGGATGGACAAGGCCCTGCAAGGCCAGCTGTTCGACAACAGCGGCAACCTGAAGCGCGCGGAGCAGCTGGCAAAGAAGATGGGCGACAAGCGGCCGTGGTACAGCACGAGCCGGGTCGGCGACGGGATCGCCTTCGCATGGGAAGGCTACAAGGCGCTTGGCAAGAGCGTCGGCAACAAGGTGACCGGCACCGCCGCGAAACTCGCGCCGAATGCGTGGCTCGAGCCGTTTCGCAGCACTGTCACGTTCCTGCTGACGGAAGCGCCGAAGGTTGCGTCGTCGATTCGCTCGCTTGCCGGCAGCGAGGAAGGCAAGATGATGTGGCTCATCGTGCAGCTGATCGAGGCCGTTGGGCGGGCCCGGGCGCGCGGGAAGCTGCATGAGCAGAGTACGGAGGTCCAGCCGGGAGGGAAGGGTAAGGCGCAGAAGACGCGAGGGCAGGAAGGGCTGGGTAATACCACCGGGCAGGCGCCGGCGGAGGGGGCGGGGAAGAGTGGTTGCAATGCCTGTGCGATCGGGGAGTCGATCGCGTCGATCGATTTCGCGTTCGGTGACGAGCGGTTCTCTCATGCAGATTTCGACTTGCCGGCCGCGCTGCCGGTTGTCTGGGAGCGCACATACCGGTCGCGGTTGTCCGCGTATGACAATGGCGAACTCGGCGCGCGCTGGATTACGCCGTACACGACCCGGATCGATATTAAGGGCGGCCAGTGGTTCTATCGCGATCCGGAAGGGCGCAGCGTCGAATATCGCGCGCTGGCGGCCGGCGAGGTGTACGACGACCTCTCGGAGAACCTGACGCTGTCGCGCCTCGACGATACGTGGGTGACGATTTCGTACGGCCATGACGCGCTGCACGTGTACGAGCGCCGCGGCGACGCGTTCCGCCTCGCGATGCAGAAGGACCGTGCCGGCAACACGATCACGCTCGACTACGACAAGCTCGATCGCCTCGCGCGGCTGATCGATGCAAGCGGCAACGTGCTTGCTTTCGAGCACGACCGGGATGGCCGGATCGTGCAGATCGAACAGGTGCTCGAAGGCGGCGAGCGTCGGACGCTTGCACGCTATGAGTACGACACCGATGGCGATCTCGTGCGGGCGATCGATCGTCATGGCAACGCGCGGACCTATGAATACTATCGGCATCTGGTCACTCGCTACACCGATCGCACCGGGCGCGGGATGACGCTCGAATGGGATGGCGCGAACGCCGACGACAACGCGAACGCGAAGTGCATACGCGAATACGCGGACGACGGAAGCCTCGACATCCGCCTCGCATGGAATCCGAACATCCGCCTGACCTACGTGACCGATGCGCTCGGGCAGATGACGCGGTACTACTACAACATCCACGGCTACGTGAATCGGATCGTCTATCCGGACGGCAACGAGGAATGGTTCCGGCGTGACGAGCATCACAACCTCGTGCTGCATATCCTGCCGGACGGGAGCGTCGAGCGGATGGACTATGACGTGCGCGGCAACTTGATGCGGCACGAGCGTCCGGATGGTAGCGTCGTCCAGATGGAGTACAACGACAAAGATCAGATGATTCGTGTCGTCGATCCGAACGGGCATGTGTGGCAGCGCAAGTATGACGATTCGGGCAATCTCGTCGAGGAGATCGATCCGCTCGAACAGGTGACGAAGTACAGCTATAACGATAAAGGGTTGCCGAAGCAGATCACCGATGCAAAGGGGGGATCGAAGACGCTCGAATACAACTCCGCCGGACAACTGACGAGCTACACGGATTGCTCGGGCAAGAAGACCGAGTGGCAGCACGACGAAATCGGCCGCGTGATCGAGGCGAAGGATGCGGCGGGCGGGGTGATCGGCTATCGCTACGGTTCGAACGGGCAACTCGCCGAGATTTGTTCGCCGGCGGGCGTCGAGCACGTGCATTACGACGCGGAAGGCAGGTTGCTGCGGCACACCGATCAGCTTGACCGGGCGACGCGGTACAGCTATGACGCGGCCGGCCGGATCGCGAGCCGCACGGATGCATTGGGACAGACGCTTGCGTATCGCTATGACCGGCTGGGCCGGCTGACTGCGTTGACGGATGCCAATTTCGCGACGTATCAGTTTCATTACGATCCGGCGGGGCGGATGATCGAGGAAATCGGCTTCGACGGGAAATCGACGCGTTACGAATATGACCCGGAAAGCGGCAGCCTTCTTGCGCTTAACGAAGCGGGTAGTGTGACGTCAATTGATGTCGACGCGAGTGGCCGCTTGATGAAGCGCGCGGCTGGCGAAAGCGAGGAACGTTTCGCGTACGACCCGAGCGGGCGGTTGATCGATGCGGTGAATCGGTATAGCCGCGTGCAGTTTTTCTTCGATCCGGTCGGCAATCTTGTCCGGGAGCATCACGCGTATAGCGTATTCGGGACGCAGCGCAGTTACGTTTGGCATCACGAATACGACGAACTGGGCAACCGGCGGCGAACCGTGCGGCCGGACGGGCACGCGATCGACTGGCTGATGTACGGTTCCGGGCACGTGCACGGGATGCTGCTGGACGGCGAGGAACGCGTACAGATCGAGCGCGACGACCTGCATCGGGAGACGGTGCGGATGCTGTCGAGCAAGGTTGGACAGCGCACGATGTACGACCCAGCCGGGCGGGTGCTGCAGCAGACGATCAAGCGGGCGACGGCACCCGCGCCGATGTCCGAGCGGCGGTATCGCTACGATGCGGTGGGGCAGCTATCGCGTATCGAGGATAGCCGCAAGGGTGGGACCGATTATCGATACGATCCGGTCGGGCGACTGATCGAGGCGATCAGCCCGGTTGCGAAGGAGCGATTTGCGTTCGATCCGGCGAACAACATCGTCGATCCGGTGCGGCAGCAAGCTGCGCCTGCGTTGCGCTCCAGTCCGATGAGGCCGGAGAGCACGCTGCCGGCGGAAGTGCCGAAGGTACTCGGCAATCTGCTGAAGGCGTATGCGGGGACGCACTTCGAGTATGACGCTCGCGGGAATCTGATCCGCAAGCGCACGCCGGCAGGTGAGCAGGAATACGAGTGGGACGAGTTCAACCGCCTGCTGCGCGCGCGCGTGGCGGAGACGTCGCAGCAGAGTCAGGCTCAGTATTTCTATGATGCGTTCGGCCGCCGGATCGCGAAGGAGGTAAACGGCGAGCGGACGGTGTTCGGCTGGGATGGCGATACGCTGGCGTACGAAAGTGATGGCGAGCGCGGCACGCACTATATTTACGAGCCGGGGACGTTTGTGCCGCTCGCGCAGTATGTATCGATGCCGGTGGAAGGAATTGCGACGCCGGAGTGGAATAGCACCGATCGCTATGTGCCGGAGGAGGATCCGCTGCAGAAGGTGCCCGAGCGTCGGGCAGATGCGAAGCTGTTCTACTACCACTGCGATCAGATCGGTACGCCGCAGTTGCTGACGGATGACGATGGCGATGTGGTGTGGGAGGCGTCGTACAAGGCGTGGGGCGAGGCGCGGGAGGTGATTGCGCGGGCGTCGAAGGCGGCGGGGATCGTGCCGAGGAATCCGTTGAGGTTCCAGGGGCAGCAGGTTGATGCTGAGACCGGGCTGCACTATAACCGGTATCGGTATTACGACTCTCGCATCGCGCGCTTCATCTCAACTGATCCGATTCGGATACTAGGAGGCTTGAACTCGTATCGATATGTACCGAATTCGACTGTTTGGGTCGACCCATTGGGGCTGACGGCAAAGAAGGCGTTATGTTATGCATTGCTCGCGAAAATAGAAACGAAAACAACGCTTCTTAGGTTGGAGATGGATAAATATAGCCCGAAGGACGATGCTTTGGGTGGGCATACTCACGCTCATGGAATTACGGTGCCTGGTGGTCACTATAAAGAGATACGGGATTTGCAACGCGGCATAAAGAATTCGCTTAAGGCTTACACGGATAAGGATTGTCATTGTGAGTGCAATCTAATTAAGGCTCGGCCGATATTGGATTCTGCGGATAGGTATTCGAATAAGGAGGTGGAGATTCCTCCTGGTGTTGTTTATATACCGATTGCGAGTAATAGATGATGGATGACGAAGTTATTGTTGATATTTTTGAGGCTGCCGATGAGTTCGCGGCGGGTAACTTGTCGCCAATAACCAGGCTGCTGCCAAGAATTGAAAGAGGGGAGTTTCTTGAGGGGGTTCCGATACTTTTCTATGTTGTGAGGAGTCGAGAAATATTTGACTTTCTCGACGGAAGGGGGGTGAATTTTCTGCAGAAAAACGAGCTTACCGGGCATAATCTTTTGCATGATGCGATTCTGGAGGATGGCTCGGAAATTTTTGAGAAAGTGCTCTCGTGGTATTCGAGTCGGGGTTTGGTTGATGATCCAGATATTAACGGGATAACGCCATTGTCGTCGGCGTTGAAGTTTGGAAAGGTTGAGCGAGTTGAGAGATTGATCGATTCCGGTGCAAATATGTTGTCGGTTGCGTCAAATGGTCTCACGCCGATTAAGCAGGCCTTGTATTGTCTTGAGGGCGAAGATGTTGCGATTTCTGAGTTGGATATGTTGTTTAAGAAGGGAATTGCGATAAGTTCGAGCGAAATTCAAGATCTTGTCAAGTCCGCGGTGTTTCTGGGGAAGAAGAAAGTTTCGAAATGGATTGAGGATAATGTGAGGCTTGGGTGAGCTGAGCTGAGGGGCGTCATTTCATCGTGCGACTCCTCAGGGTCTCGGCATCACCAGACTGAAGCTCAACTGCCGGGCGGTGCGCAGTGCAAGCGGAAATGCCCGCCGGTGAAGACCCCGCCTGAACGAACCAAGCGGTCGATCGGCTTCGCGTTTGGTGATGAATGGATCGCTCACGACGATTTCACGATCGATGGTCCGTTGCCGATTACGTGGCAGCGTACTTATCGCTCGTTCTTCGGCGCGAACGATGAGCGCGGCGAGCTTGGCGCGCGCTGGATCACGCCTTACACGACACGCATCAATATCGTCGGTTCGAAGCTGGTCTATCACGACGCGGAAGGTCGCAGTCTCGGCTATCCGCTGCTCGCCGCAGGCAGCGCCCACGACGATCTTGCCGAAGACCTCACGCTGCTGCGTCTCGACGATCGGTGGTTGACGCTGACGCGCGGACACACGCTGCTCGAGGCGTACGAGCGGCATGGCAATGTATTCCGCCTTGCGTTCATCAAGGATCGCGCGGGCAACCAGGTCACGCTCGATTACGGCGAACAGGGCCGGCTGTATCGACTGATCACGCCGCACGCGCAGGTCGCGTTTCGCCATGATGCGCACGGACGCATCATCGAAATCGCACACCATAACGCTCAGGGCGAACGCCTCGGCACGCTCGCGACCTACGAATATGATCGCGACAACGATTTGATTGCCGCGGCCGACCGCTACGGCAACCGGCGCGAATACCGTTATCGCGACCACCTCGTCACGCGTTACACCGATCGGACCGGCCGCGGCGTCAATCTCGAATGGAGCGGCACCGGCCCGACGGCCAAATGCGTTCGCGAATACGCCGACGACGGCAGCGACGAAGTGCGGCTCGCGTGGCATCCGGACTTCCGGATGGTCAGCGTGACCGATGCGCTCGGCAACGTCACGCATCACTACTACGACGTCAAGGGTTTCTCGTTCCGCGTGATCCATCCCGATGGCAGCGAGGAATGGATGTATCGCGATGCGAATGACAATCTCGTCCAGTTCATCCATCGCGACGGCACTGTCGAGCACTTGTCGTATGACGCGCGTGGCAATTTCGTGTGCCACCAGCGTACCGACGGCAGCGTAGTCGAAATGGCATACGACGAGAAGGCTCAACTCGTTCGCGTTACCGATCCGCTCGGGCATCCATGGCTGCGCGAATACGACGACGCGGGCAACGTGGTCGCGCAGATCGATCCGCTTGGCCGCAAGACAGAGTTTGCGTACGACGGCAAAGGGCTCGTCACGCAGATCAAGGACGCGAAGGGTGGCGCAAAGTCGTTGAAGTACGACGAAGCCGGACGGCTGACGAGCTATACCGACTGCTCGGGCAAGACGACACAATGGACGTATGACGGACAGGGCCGGCTGGTCGCGACGAAAGATCCGGCGGGCGGTACGACGACGTTCCGCTATGGCGTGAACGGGCAATTGGTCGAACTGGTCTCGCCGGCGGGCCGAGAACAATTGAGCTACGACGCGGAGGGACGTCTGCTGACTCGTACCGATCCGTTGAGCCGAGTGACGCGTTACGGGTACGACGCAGCGGGGCGTATCAACATCCGGACCGATGCGCTTGGTCAGGTGCTTTCATACCGTTATGACCGGCTGGGGCGTCTTGTCGCGCTGACCGATCCGAATCATGCGACTTATGCATTCCGATATGACGCGGCCGGCAGGTTGATCGAGGAGATCGACTTCGACGGAAAGGCGACGCGCTACGCATATGACGAGGCGAGCAGCCGTCTTGAATCGGTCGATGAGGCTGGCCTGGTCGTGCGGATGTCCCATGACCGCGGCGGTCGGCTCAATGGGCGTTCGGTTGAGGATCAAGAGGAGCGCTTCGCTGACGATCCTTTAGGGCGCTTGATCGAAGCAAGCAATCGACACAGTCGCATCCATCGGTTCTTCGATCCGGTAGGCAATCTGGTGCGTGAGCATCACGCGTACGACGTATTTGGCGAGCGCAGGAGTTTCGTGTGGCATCACGATTACGACGAACTCGGCAATCGGATCAGGACGGTTCGACCGGATGATCACACGATCGACTGGCTGACTTACGGCTCCGGACACGTGCACGGCATGATGCTGGACGGCAAGGAGCTCGTGCAGATCGAGCGGGATGATCTGCATCGGGAGACGTTGCGCACGCTGGCGAGCAAGATCGATCAACGTTCCGTGTATGACCCGGCAGGGCGATTGTTGCAACGGACGGTGCAGCGCGCGAATGCGCCCGCGCCGTTGGCGGAGCGCCGTTATCGTTACGACGGGTCGGGACAACTCACGCAGATCGAGGACAGCCGCCGGGGACTGACGGACTATCGCTACGATCCGGTCGGTCGGCTGATCGAATCAATCGGACCGGCAGGCAAGGAGCGGTTTGCGTTCGATCCGGCGAGCAATATCGTGGATCCGGGGCATCCGGAAACTGCGCGTACTGCGACACGCTCGAGTCCGGTGCGTCCGGAAAGCACGTTGCCGGCCGAGGTGCCGAAGGTGCTCGGCAACCTGTTGAAGCGGTATGCCGGACAGCGTTTCGAGTATGACGCGCGCGGGAACCTCGTTCATCGAATGTCTCCGGCGGGCGAGCAACATTACGAGTGGGATGCGTTTAACCGGCTGCAGGCGGCGCGGGTGGAAGAGGCGTCGCGAAGGAGTGCGTCGCGGTATTACTACGATGCGCTGGGTCGGCGGATCGCCAAGGAGGTGGACGGCGAGCGGACCACGTTCGGCTGGGATGGCGACAGGCTGGCGTACGAGAGCGAAACGCAAGGCAGTACCCATTACGTGTACGAGGCGGATTCATTCGTGCCGCTGGCGCAGTACGTGAGTGCGCCGGTCGCCGGGATTGAGACGCCGGCACGGACGGAGGCGGACCGATACACGCCGGAGGAAGATCCGCTGCAGCGCGTGCCGGAGCGAGTCGGCGAAGCGCACGCGTTCTATTACCACTGTGACCAGATCGGCACGCCGCTGCTGATGACTGACGAACTGGGTGAGGTGGTTTGGGACATCGTCTTATACACAAGCCTGGCCTCCGCAACCGTAGGCCGGAACAAACCGTCGTCGAGCAATAAGAGCGCGCGGGGCTTGTAAACTTTCGGCGCGTCGCGTTTACTCTCGCTTTTTGCGTGAACGCCTTGGCCCTGGAAGCACCGTACTGGACGGAAACTGAATTTACCGACCTTGACCTTGGCGACGCGCGCTTGAACAAGCGAGCGAGGACATTGATGGAACGATTGGCGGCCAAGCCGACGGCCGGCGTGCCGCAGGCGTGTCGGGGCTGGGGCGAGACGATGGGGGCGTACCGCTTCTTCGACAACGACGAGGTCGAGTGGGGAGCGATTCTGGAGCCGCACTGGCGGCAGACCGAGCAACGCATGGCAGCCCAGTCGGTCGTGCTGTGCCTGCAGGACACCACGGAACTGGATTTCAACGGCCGGCAGGCAATGGGCCTCGGACCGCTGTCTTACGAGGCGCAGCGCGGGATGTATTTGCATCCGACCTACGCGGTGACGCCCGAGCGGGTGCCGCTGGGCGTGCTTGACGCGTGGATGTGGGCGCGTGAGCCCAAGGACGCGCAGGGCAAGCGCGGCGGCCTCAAGGAAAGCCTGCGCTGGATCGAGGGCTACGAGCGGGTGGCGGAAACGGCAGCGAGCTTGCCGCACACGCGACTGGTGTACGTCGCTGATCGCGAGGCGGACATGCTCGCACTGATGGTGCGGGCGCAGGAGCTGGACACGCCGGCGGATTGGCTGATTCGCTCGACCCACGACCGTGCGCTGCCCGAGGCAGCGAAGCTGTGGGCGGCGACGACAGAAGGCGCACCGCTCGGCGAGATTGCCTTCACGATGGGCTCGCGTCACGGCGTGAAGGCGCGCCAAGTGCGTCAGCACGTATGGTTGCGGCGCATCGAACTGCCGGCAGGTGTTGGTCAAAGCGTAGCGGCCACGTGTCTGGTGGCGCGTGAGTTTGATGCACCAAGCGGCGTCAAGCCGATCGAATGGCGCTTGCTGACCAACCGCGAAGCCACGACGCTGCCGGAAGCGATTGAACTGATCGACTGGTATCGGGCGCGCTGGGAAATCGAGATCTTGTTCAACGTGCTGAAGAACGGCTGCCGAGTCGAGGCGTTGCAATTGGGCACGATTGAACGACTTGAGCGCGCGTTGGCACTGTTTCTGGTGGTGGCGTGGCGGATCACCCATCTAATGCGCCTGGGCCGCAGTTGCCCCGATCTCGATGCCGAACTGTTCTTCGATGCCGATGAAATTCGCGGCGCGTATTTGCTCACCGACGTCAAGCAGCCGGCCCAGCCCAAGCTCAACGAGGTGCTGCGCTTGATCGCGCGCCTGGGCGGATTCCTCGGCCGCAAGGGCGACGGCGAACCCGGTGCGAAAGCCATCTGGCTCGGACTCAAAGAGGTTCATGTCGCCGCCAAGACATTGCAAAAGTTACGTGCCGGCGGTCACGCCGACAATTGTGTATAAGCCGATGGGTTTGGGAGGCTTCGTACAAGGCGTGGGGCGAAGCGCGGGAGGTGATTGCGCGGGTGTCGAAGGCGGCGGGGATTACGCCGCGGAATCTGCTGAGGTTTCAGGGGCAGCAGGTTGATGGGGAGACGGGGCTGCACTATAACCGGCATCGGTACTACGATCCGAACGTTGGGCGGTTCATCTCGAAGGACCCGATTGGACTGAATGGCGGGCCAAATGTCTATCAGTACGCGTCAAACCCGGTTGAATGGATCGATCCACTAGGGTTGTCCGGTCGAAAGGAGCATAAACCACGCATTGAGGATGGGAACAGCAAAGAGGGGTGGCAGCATATTGATGAACGTCATATCAGTGGAACCCATTCATCAGGTGCTGGAGATATCTTCCCACCTGAAACCAGCCGTGAAGAGCTGCAGCGTGTGTGTGAGTGTTTGGTGAAAAATGGAACTCGAATATCTGACCCGAAGCGCAGAATTCAAACCTATGCAAAGAGGGGGAAGGTGAGTGGGAAGAGGGCTCGGGTCAGGGGTTCTTTTGACTCTCATGATAAGAACAGAACAATTACACTATTTCCAGTGGAGAGTGAGTAAATTGGTTAAATTTAATTTTGAGAGAATTGGTGGGGAGGCCCCGTCTGGATTTGATCTCGGGGAGATGGAGATTTTTTATGGTGGGGATTGTATATCTTCGAAGAAAGATAAAAGATTGAGGATGATGATTTATCTCTCAATTGTTAATTTGATTGATTCTTTGTTGGAGTTGGGGGATAAAAAGAAGGTTGAGTTTATTTCTGTGGGCTCGTCATTTTCATTTTCTTTGTATTGGAAGGGTGGTGGGGTTTGTGTTTCTTCGAAAGGAGTTATGCTCGGGCCATTTAAATTTTCGGAGATTCTGGGTTCAGTTGAGATGGGAGTGGTGAGATTTATCAATGATGGAAATGGGCTGGCTAAGGATGATGCTGTATCTCACGATCTCGACGGGGCGCTGAGTGACCTAAGGCTGGCCATTGAGAGGGGATAGATCCTGAAACTATGTGTACGACGAACAAGGCAACCTGAAGGAGCGCATGCGCAATGGCGAGCGCATCGTGTTCGGCTGGAGCAGCCTGAGGCGGATGGTGACGGCGAGCGACCGGCACGTGCAGGCGAAGTGTGTATGACGCGCTGGGTCGTCACATCGCGAAGTTGACTGAGCCGCAAGTGCCGTATCTGGTGACCGCGGGCAGCTGCTGGCGTGACGCGGAGCGGCGGCGGCTGACGCAGGAACACGGTTACGGCCTGACGCTGCATAGGTGGGACGGCGACACGCTGGCGTAGTACCATTGTGATCAGATCGGCGCGCCGCAGGAGGTGACGGACGAGGCGGGGGAGATCGCGTGGTCGGCGCACAACAAGGCGTGGGGTGAAGCGCGGGAGGTGATCAGCGAAGCGGCGAGAAAGGCCGGGATCACGAATCCGCTGCGGTTTGTGGGACAGCACTTCGATCGTGAGACGGGCCGCACTATAAGCGGTAGCGGTACTATGATCTGGGCAGCGGTCGGTTCGTTAGCGAGGACCCGATCAGGCTGGCTGGAGGCATCAACGCTTACCAGTACGCACCCAATCCGATACAGTGGTTCGACCCGCTAGGGCTGGGTGTCGGCAGTGGTCGCCATACGTCAGGCATTGCCAAGCCACCACTCACAGGTGCCACGCCGAATTCCATTTATACGAAAAGCAATGCGACGGCAACGTTACCGTGCAAAATTCTATCTACGATGGAAGCGTCGATCTAATTGGGCAGGTGGATTTCAAAAATCACGGCGGATGTGCGTGCTCCAGCCACGCCCGCGTGATTGATCCACCAAGCAGTGTAGACAGTCTTGCGGCAGCGCATGGTCCCAATGCTTCTCATATTCCGCCAGCGGATGTTCCTGCTGAATGGAAGGCTATTCCGCCTGGTATGAAACCGGCAACACCAATTGGACAATGAGAGGCTAAGATGTCCGAAAACGTAAGCAAACTGCTGAACGACTATCACAATTTCGACGATGGCCTTGTTGTGTCGTTCGGCTTCTTCTATCCAGTAGGAGAGCCGCCTGCAGCTCAAGGCATTTTTTACGCGAAGAACCATTCAGTACCGGGAGATCAATGGGATACCGTTGCGATCGTCGTGAAAGACATTGTGGAGTTTAACGCGCGCTGGAAGGGGAATCAGCCGAACTCGATTTGTACCGGTGTGCATCTAGTGAGGTTTGGGGACTTATGGTGCATGGACGTTGACGGTGTATATGGGGAGGTAGAAGATCCGAAGTCAATCGAAGAGGTTCGACAATTCGGTGACTGCTATGCGATTGGCCGTGATGTCAGATTCTACGTTGTCAATAATCGTCGAGTTGACTTATATGCGCACTTGAAACACGTTGACTGAAGGGGCTACCAGCCGTTCGACGGAGGCCACACGGGTCATGAGCTACGAATATAGATTGGTGTTTGACGATGCTGATTCAGCGCAGCATGTCATGGACTCGTTGAATTCGAGTGACGCATGCGTCAAGGCGGAGGCGCTGGAAGTTTGTCTGAAGGATCGGGCGCTACAGACATTGGCTGAATATGATGCTAGGTTGACTCAAGAGAGCGATCGGTCGCTATGGCTGGAAGTTAATTTTAGGTCGCTGAATTTATGCAATCTGGTGCAAGGAGCGTTGAGCGGCAGGGTTGTTAGATGTTTCGAAGATGGGGATTGGGACGATGAAGTAACGCTGAAGGAAGCGTTTCGTATCAAGACAAACAACTAGACAACAAGGGCCGCGTGAGCGGCCCTTGTTGTTGGTGTAATGAGTTGAAGCTCGTCGTTCAGGTGGCGGTGATGGTGAGCTTGCCGTGTTCGACGTGAACGCGGAGCTTCTGGCCGGCGTGAAAGCCTGCATCGTGGGCAAGCCATTGGCCCGCGATCCTGAGCCACAGGTACAGCGGCTCGCAGTGGCTGTCGTCGTAGAGGGCTTTCCGTCCGTAACGATCCATGTCTCGCTTGCGCTGCATCGTGATGAAGCGTTCCGTGACGGGGGGACGTGCTTTAAGATTGGCGTCAGCCATGATCAACTCCTTGGGTGAGTTGGTGGTGGTCAGCGGTCCGTGGGTGTTGGCGCACTCACGGCCCGCGCTTCGTTTACAGCTTACTGTTTCGCTTGTCTGCTACCTGATTCTTGATGATAAGTGCATCGAGAAGCTCCTTCGCGAGTTCACGGGCATGTGCGGGCATTCGCGATACCGCCTCGAATTGATACCGCAAGTCGTCGTCAGGTCCGCGCTCATCGTGATCGAAGACGATGGCGTCAGCGCTGACGCCTAGCGCGATTGCCAGTCGGCGAATCACGTTCAGGGACGGGTGAGCGTTCCCACCTTCATAGCGCCGGATTTGCAGAACGGCGAGCCCGGCCGCATCCGCAAGGGTTTGCTGGGTAAGGCCACGCGCTTTGCGTAGCACGTTTAAACGTTCAGAGAATTCCATTCGCCAGAACCAAGGTGAGGGCATTCGCTTTTGAAACGAATGCTGACATTTTTGGGGTGTTCGAGGATCGCCTGCTAGATACTTAATATAGGCCGCTTTTAATTTCGAGATGCTTGATTGGCCGAAGGTTATATAAACCGGACACGGTCCCGTACCGCGGTATGAGTACGACCAGCAGAGCGGCAGCCTGCTTGCGGTGAACGAAGCAGGGGCGGTGACGTCGATGGATGGCGACGCGAATGGTCGCCCGCTGAAGCGCGCGAATGCGCCCGCGCCGTTGGCGGAGCGCCGTTATCGTTATATTGAAGACCAAGATTTGGAAGGACGGCGCTGGGAAGCTGTGGACGCTCGATCACAGGCGGCTCTTGGCATTCAAATTGGCACGAAAGTGCATGCCATATCAAATGGCATCAAAAGACGAGGTTGATAACCAGGTGTGGAAGATGAGTACCAAGAATGGTGGGACATCTATCCGCTTGAAGATGGAGGATGGTCAGCCAATGACCGTTGAGTGAAATGACGATTGACAGAAAGAGAGTGGCGGAAATCAAGACAAGGGAAGAATTTATTGATTTTATGGCTGACTTCGTGAGATCAATAAGAAGTGAGGTGGCGATCGAAAATAACACTGTTGATTCGTATCTTGAGGCAATGGCTTCCTGGGTTGAAGATATGGACGGCTATTACGAGAATATGGGTATAGCTAATGAGGTGAAGCTTGATGCGATGAATTGGAGGGTTCTCGCGGACATTGTGGTTGCCGCAACAATGTATGAATAGACTGAAGTAAGAACCAAGGGCCGCGTGAGCAATCCTTGTCGTCTGTGTGATGAGTTGAAGCTCGGCGTTCAGCAAGCGGTGATGGTGAGCTTGCCGTGTTCGACGTGAACGCGGAGCTTCTGCCCGGCGTGGATACCTGCATCATGGGCGAGCCACCGGCCGGTGATCTTGAGCCATAGGTACAGCGGCTCGCAGAGGCTGTCGTCGTAGAGGGTCTTCCGTCCGTAACGGTCGATGTCGCGCTTGCGCTGCATCGTGCCGGCGCACTCGACTACGTACGGGACCGCTACGGGTTTCCAGTGCACTTGGTTCCGCTGACCTCGGACGAAAGCGAGGGAATGTTTCTGTACGACACGCGAGACGGCGCAGTCTACGATTACGAATTGCGCGACCACGCACGCTTCATCGCCGGCGAGACCGATGCGCGATGGGCAACGTTCACAGCATTCCTGGCGTGGTATTTCGACGAAACGGCTGCGGATGCCTGACGGGGATGAAATGACCGAGCAGCACATCGACCTTGGAAAAATATCCGGCAAACTGGGCGGCAAGCGCGGCGTCTGGGTCAATCAACGCTACGAGATCGGCGGTGAGCCTGCGACCAGGGAATGCTTTATCAAGAAGACGGATGGCCGTTTCAACGTTGGCTTTGATGACTATCTCGACAAGTACGAGGACGCCGTCGATCTGTATTTCGTCTACTTGCGGGCCGAATTTTCGGAATTGAGCCGTGCGGTCGAGTTCGTCGTGTGTGAAGGGTTCGCCAGCATCGACGATTTGACGAGATGAGCGGAGACGCCGCTCGGTACCGCCGCATCTGCGGCAACCCGCCGGCACGTCATCAAACTGGTCTGACCAGTCAGGCCTTAAGATCCCCCGACAGCGGTCGTTAAACATGGCGTTGCCCGCCGTTTCGGCGACCCATTCCATATCAAGCGGCAAAGGGGAGATCGAAGTCATCATGCTGTCATCGATTCGCGCCCGGATTCTGGCGACCTGCGTCGCCATCGTGGTCACGGCCCTGGCCGTGACGGGCGGCCTTGTGTACTACGTCGTCAAGCAGCACAACGACGACGCAATCGACCAGAACCACAAGTCGATCCTCACCGGCCACGCGCTCGCGCTCGACGAGTGGGTCGCGAGCCGGGGCAGGGAAACCCAGGCGCTGGCGGACACGATCGCGATCGGCGAAGGCGATCCGCTGCCGGCGCTGACGCTGCTCGGCAAATCGGGCGGTTTCCAGGTGCTCACGCTCGGCCTGCCGGACAAGACGGCCTTCTCGAACGTCCCGCTCGCGGCCGGCTACGATCCGACCGCGCGCCCGTGGTTCAGGCAGGCGGTCGACGCAGGCCGGCTCGTCGTCACGGCGTTGTACCGCGACGCGTCGACCGGCAAGCCCGCGTTCGCGTTCGCGGTGCCCATCGTGCGCGACGGCGCCGTCAAGGGCGTCATGGCCGCAAGCCTCTTCATGCAGAGCGTGAGCGCCATCGTGACCGCCGTGCACCCGACGCCGTCGAGCTTCGCGTTCCTGGTCGACAGGAGCGGGCGCCTGATCGCGGGCGCGAAGACCGATCTGATCATGAAGCCGGCCGCCGAACTGTCGCCGGCGCTGGATTCCGAGCACCTTGACGCGCTGAAGTCGGCGTCCGCGCCGGTGGCCGTGGACATCGACGGTGCGACCAAACTACTGCGCGCCCAGCCGATCGCCGGGACGGACTGGTCGCTCGTCATGGCGCTCGACCGGTCGGACGTGACGGCCGGCATGCGCGCCGTCGCGACCACGACGCTCGTTGCGATCCTCGTCGTCGCCTGCGTCGCGGCGGCGCTCGTCGGCGCATTGACGAACGCGGCATTCAAGCGCGTGCTGCTCGTGCGCGACGCGCTGACCGACGTCGCGAGCGGGAGCGGGGACCTGACGAAGCGGCTGCCGGCCGACGGCGGCGACGAGGCCGCGCAGATCGCGCGGGCCTTCAACCTGTTCGCCGAAAAGATCAGCGCGATCCTGCTGCAGATACGCGGATTCAGCGAATCCGTGAGCGTGGCGAGCGCGGAGATCGCGCAGGGCAACCAGGACCTGTCGAGCCGCACCGAACACGCGGCATCGAGCCTGCAGGAGACCGCGGCGGCGCTCGAGGAGATCGCCGGCACGGCGCGCAACTCGGCCGATGCGGCCACGCAGGTGAGCCGGCTGGCGGAATCGGCGTCGGATGTGGCAGTGCGCGGCGGCGAGGTGGTGAGCGAGGTGGTCGCGACGATGGACGAGATCACGAAGGCGTCGGCCGAGATCTCGAACATCATCGGCGTGATCGACGGCATCGCGTTCCAGACCAACATCCTCGCGCTCAATGCGGCGGTCGAAGCCGCGCGCGCGCACGAGCACGGGCGAGGCTTCGCGGTCGTCGCGGGCGAGGTGCGCACGCTCGCGCAACGCAGCGCGGTGGCGGCCAGGGAAATCAAGCAGCTGATCCAGTCGTCCGTGGAGAAGATCGAAGGCGGATCGGGGCTCGTGAAGACGGCCGGCACGACGATGGACGAGATCGTCGAGGGCGTGCGCGGCATCACGAGCGTGATCGCGGAAATGACGGTCGCGGCGAACGAGCAGAGCACCGGGCTCGCGCAGGTGAACCAGGCCGTGTCGCAGCTCGATCACTCGACGCAGCAGAACGCCGCCCTCGTCGAGGAGTCGGCTGCGGCCGCCGCGCTGTTGCGCGAGCAGGCGGCCCAGCTCGCGCAGACGGTCGGCGAGTTCAAGCTGGCGGAAGGTCGAATGTCGACGCTGCAGGCCGGGTGACCGGCAGCACGTTCCCGTGCGCCCGCACATGAATGCGAAGCCGGGCGGGTCATGCTCGCCGCATGCCGCGATTCGTTGGCATAATCACGGCCCGCCGCGGCGCTCCGCGGCCTGATCGATCCTTTGGCTTATTTCTGCGGCAACGATGCTGACCTCGACTTCACCGGCGACCGAAGTCTCGCTGAAACGTATTCTGGAACAGCCCGGCGACTTCTCCGGCTGGCTTTACCTGCCCCCGACGCCGTGGACGCTGGACACGGTCGGCGCGTTCGCGCCCGACACGACGGACCCGGACGAGGACACGGTGCCCGACTTCGCGAAGCAACCGGGCTGGCGCATCACGCTCGACAGCGCGACGATCGAGGACATCGTGATCAACGCGCACGAGCAGGTGGACGATCCAGGCATCCTGCAATTGTTCGACGCATTCGTGTACTACGTCGAGAACGATGCGTTCATTCTGCTTTGAGGCCGGCCTCCTGACTGCGCATCCATGCCCTTCCGATACGGGAACACGATGCAGGATCAGGATCTGAACCGGACGGTCGGCGAGATTCGCAGCCTGCTCAGCGGCGGCGCTGCGGCCGCCTTGCCGGGCGTGACCGGTGCGACAGTCGCGCCGGCGCTTTGTGAGGACGACGTCATCATCGCGTGGCTGGCCGCGCTCGGCGGTGCCGATCTCGTGATCCCGTGGTCCGCCGACGATCTCGTTCTGTACGGAAACGACGCGAGCCTCGCGGCCGGGCAGGTCGGCTATCGCGTCGACGCAGCTGGCCGCCGTTTTGGGGGCTGGCAGGATGACTGGATCGTGCTGGGTCAGATGGGCGGCGATCCCGTCGTCGGCGTGCGTTGTGATGACGGATGCAGGGTGCTTTTCGCGCGCCACGGTGCGGGCGCGTGGACGCCGGCGCAAGTGGCAGGATCGCCGGCGCAGTTCGCGACCGCGTTGCGTATCTGGTGTGCGTTGCGAATCGGGCAATATGCGAACGACATCCTCGACGACACGTATGCGATCCGGCCGGCGTTTCTTGCCGATCTTCGCGCGCGGATAGGCGAGGCGCTGCCGGATGCGGAAGCGGCGGTGTTCATGGAGATGGTCGACGACTAGAAGCCTCATGGACCAAACGTTGACCAAGATCGTCTTCGAGTTGAAGATCGACGCCGACGGCTATCCGCCTGTCGCATTCGAATCGATGTGGGGGATCGAAGCGCATCGCGGTGCGCACGTGATCGATAACGTTCCGTACTACGTCTATCGCGTCAGCAAAGGTGATACGGTCGCGGCGAGCGCGCGGCGATCATCGCGGCGCTGGAACGGATGGGCGCGCGGTGCGCAGTGACGCAGCGCGTGTCGCTGTTTGCGGTCGATATCCCGCCGGATGCCGATTTCGCGACGATCGACGGCTTTCTGGCTGCGAGTTGCGATGGAGATCGGGTTGCGTACGAAGATGCCTGTCTGCAGCATGGCGGGCTCGACCGCGACCGGATGAGTGAATGTGCGACCCTTGCCACGATTCCGTTGCGGTTGAACTGACGCCGCGATGGCGCGGCCGGACGCCGGCGCAACCATGCGCCGATGAGGTGAGTTCCCGATGCGAGTGATTAATTCGAGTCGGCATCGGGTTCATCTTCTGAACGGAGTGCGACAGTGAGAACACACGCAATCGGAACGTCGACGACTGCAATCGAGGCCGCCGAGGCGGAACTCGGGCGGACGCTGCCGAAGTCTTTTGTGGCGTGGCTGTTGCTGAACAACGGCAGATCGCTGGGCGCGCTGGTTGTGTTCCCGGTCTTCGATGCCCGCAATCCGCGCAAGACGTGGGACTCGATCGTGCGGCACGTCAACGAAGACTGGCGGGCGTGGCGGGATACGCTCGCCGAAGCGCCGGTCGACTTGTCCGGCCTGTTGCCGTTTGCCGAGTTCGGGACGGGTGACTACTATTGCTTCGACTATCGGCGGCTTGGCGTGACGGGAGAACCCGTCGTCGTCCGCTGGTCGCACGAGACCGGCGAAACGGTTCACGTGGCCGAGGATTTCGCGGCCTTTCTCGCAATACGCGATCGGGTTGCCGGATAGCGGCTCGCGCGTTCCGCGTCGGGCAAGTTGCGCACGAACAGAAGAAATGACGAAGATGGGTGGATCGAGCGATGACGCCAATGTGCGACGGAGAACCGGCTTGAATGCGAGGCAAATCTTTCGAAAAGCGCTGATGCTGCTCGATCATGGCGCGGCTGAGCGCGGCGAGGGCGCGTTGCGCATGGCCGTCGATGCGGCGGAGCGTGAAGGCGACCGCGTGGCGCTCGTGCAGGCGCTGGTGTGTCTCGGCGATCTGCTGTGCGACACGTCCCGCCACACCGCAGCACGACCGCTTCTCGAGCGCGCGCTCGGCGCGGCAGGCGGCGACGATGGCGACGACGCGCTCGCCTGCGAACGCGACCGCGCCGCACACCTGCTGAAACGCATGCCATCTGTCGACTTCAAGAACAGAACCTGCACGATCGACGATTTCATCGCGCTCGTGCGGGCCAAGGCGGATCGCGCCGAGGGCTATGACCCGACATGCCTGTACGACGTCTATGGCGAAGACACCGATGGCGACGACTTCCGCGTCGCACAGACGATCTACGTCGGCGATACGGTCCAGGTCGATGACGACGATCGCGCGATCTATCCGGAGCCGGTGAGCGCGCTCGGTTACGTATTCCGCTACTCGTGCGAGCACTTCCAGGACGTCGTCGATCTCGCATGCAGGCAGAAGCCCGATGCGTCGATCGAGGACATCGTAAGGTGTCTGAACCATTTCGGCCGCTACGACGATTTCCTCGATCTGGACGCCGGCCCGTCGCCGGAATGAGGCGGCGACGACGACCATGCATCGGCACAAGCTCGACAACGTGTTGAAGCTCGACGCGCCCGCGCGCTGCGACTACTTCGTCCGCAAAATCGCGGACTTCGCAGCGGTGTGGGGGCTGTTCGACGCAGGATGGGCGACGGCGCGGCAGGGCGGTGCGATCGTGATCCCGTTCTGGCCGGAAGCGGCGTTCGCCGCCGTGTGCGCGGACGCGGGATGGTCGGCCTGTCGGCCGAGGCCGATTGCACTGGCGGATTTCCTGTCGCGCTGGCTGCCGGGGATGGCGCGCGACGGCCGCCTCTGCGCGGTGTTTCCTGTCCCCGGGCAAGCCGGGCTGCCGATGCAGCCGCTGGACTTGCTCGAGCGGATCGCGCAGGAAGCGCGGCAATACGAATAAGCGGCGCACAAAGCACCCTACAGGGAGCAGCCCCGTCCACGCCGCGCCGTTAGCCCCTTACGGCAGCGAAATCGTCAAATTAGCCGACTCCGGCCCGACCTTGATGACTTGCGAATAAGGCGCCAGCGCCTGCAGCGTCTTGTCTTTCAGATACGTGTTGAGCCCGAGATACCCGAGCAGTGCCACCAGCGCAAAAACCGCCCCGATCGCCCACACCGGCACCTCGCGCTTCAACCGGTGCGCAATCTGATCCGGCAACGGCCAATGCGGCGCGAACGGCGCGCGCTTGCCCTTCATATGTGCGATCTCGTCCCCCAGCCGCGCGGTGAGGTAAGCCAGCTTCTCCGGCCCTTCGAGCAGATACTTCCCCTGGAACCCGAGCAGCAGGCACATATGAAACACCTCGAGCGACTGCAGCCGCGCCGCACCCTGCGCGCGACAATCCTCGAGATACTGAAAGAACTTCTCCCCCGCGAGCTGCTCGCCGAACAGCACGAGCTGCAGCGGCCGGCGTTCCCAGTCCGCGCGGATCTTGAACTGCGACGACAGCACCATCTCGTCGATGGCCGCGCAGAACGCGAACTTCGCGCCGTACACGTCTTCGGCCGCGATATTCAGCTTCTTCGCGCCACGCTCGAAGTCCGACAGGAATTCCTGGATCCGCGTGCTGAACTCGCTCGCGCTATCCGGCTCCCGCCCGTTCTTGAGCAGGAACAGCATGAAGAACCCGTCGTACAGCAGGTCCAGCAGCGAACGGGCCTGGAACGATGCGTCCGTCGACGCCGGGGTATGCACGGGCGGCGGCGCGTTGTCGCCGAACAGGGAAGGCGCGTAGCTCATGATGTGACCGCGATCAGTTCGAATTTCAGGTCATTGATGCCAGTCGGCGCGTAGATCATCGCGGACTGGGCCTGCAGCATGCGCTCGTACAGTGCGCCGCGCGAATCGAGCGCGAAGTAGCAGGCACCGGGGCGCACCGGAATCGCGGGCGGCACCTGCGGCGTGTACGACAGTCGCACGCCGGGCATGGCCGACAGCACGAGCTTGTCGACGTCGTCGGGTGCGCCGACCTTGAAGCGGGCCGGCACCGCGTCGACGAGCTCGACGCTCGGCATGTCCGCGGACACCGCGAGGTAGAACTCGGTCTTGTCGTCGATCTTGCCGGAATCGAGGCGGCCGAGGTGGAACGACGGGCGCACCTCGTCGAGCGTGATCGCGAAGTAGCGCGTCGAGATCACGGTGTCGAGCAGCTCGCGCAGCATCAGGTCGAGACGCGCAAAGCCCGGGCCCGGATCGTCGTGGCGGTATACCGGCAGGTCGGCGAGCGTATAGCCCTTCGAGAACGTCATCAGCTGGCCCGCGAGGCGCAGCAGTTCCTGGAACAGCCGCTCGGGATGCAGCGCCGAATGCTGGTGCAGGTGCGCGAGCGTCGCGAACGCGGCGTTCGCGGTATGCAGCAGCCAGAACGACGCGATGTCGCCCGAACGGAATTCGATGATGTTCTTCGACGGCTCGCGGTGAAAGCCGTACAGCGCGTTCACCTTCGCCTGCAGCGCATCGACGAGCTGGCGCAGCCGCTGGTGCAGGATCGGCGATGCGTCGATCGCGAGGCATGGCGGCACGAAGCTGTCGTCGATCTCGAAACCGGACGTCGCGGTGCGGCGCACGCGCACGAGCGGCACCGACAGCAGCTGGTCGCGCGGTTCGCTGTGCGCGATCAGCTTGACCTGCGTTTTAAGGAACGTGATGTCGGCTTCGGCCGCGTCGGTGAAGTTGTCGCCGACGCTCGTCTGCTCGCTGACGAAGCGCGTCATGAAGCCGGCGGCCGGATCGTCGCTGTAGTTGCTGCCGTTCTCGCGCAGCGGGTGCAGCGCGAGATAGAACACGAATTCGTTGATGCCGTCAGGCAGCGTGTCCAGCGCGATCGGCGGCGGCAGGTCGTCGGCCTGCGGCGCGGCATACAGCGCGCCGTCCGGGAACACGAGCGCGAGCTCGGCCACCCGCAGCACGTTGCTGCCGAGTGCGTCGCGGTCGATGCGCACCGAGCGCACGCCCCAGTTGTACGGCTGGATCGCCTGGATCGATTCGAACAGGCGCGCTTCGTGGTACGCGTCCTGTCGCTGAAAGTGTTGAGGCCGGAGGAACAGCCCTTCCCCCCACAGCACCTTGGCCGAATAACTCATGTCAAATCCGGTTAATGTCGCGTTGCGATGTAATCGATTTTGTTCGTGCCCGAATTAAATCGCCAATTGTTAACTCTTGTTAATTGACATTCGTGCGTCATGTTTAACCGCAGGAGACCGAAGAAAGCAAATTCAGCGGTTGCGAAGGCGCACCCTGTTGCGGTGCGATGACGGTGCCATCGGTGACCGTCATCGCGCAATTATGCAGGCCGATGATTATGCCGGATTTCTCCGACTTCACCGGATCGAACGTCAGTTTCCATCGTTGTAGTGCGGGATCGCGGAACAGCGCGACGATGCCGAACGCTTGCGCTTCGCGCGAAACCTTCTCGGTCGCCGTATAGCGCTGGCCCGGAATCAGCGTGATTTCACGCACGTTCAGCAAATCCGCGCCCAGCGCGGCTTTTTCCTTGGTCGGATCCGTAAATGCGTCGAACGGCGCCTGCTGGAACGACGTCGGGTCCTTCAGCGTATAGAGCCGGACGACGAGCGCGAGCGGCTTGTTGTCGGTCGCGGCGTTCAGATTCGGCGCCGCGGCGAGCGTGATGCCGAGGTTGCGCGGCGGCTTCTGCGCGTCGGGTACCTCGGGCTTGCCGATGCCGGCCGCGGACATCACGGCGCTCGCGGCCGAGCCGAGCAGCGGGGCGGCCGCACATCCGGCCAGAAGGGCGCAGGCAACCAGTGGCAGCGCGTAGCGAATCATGAGCGATTTCATCGTTGTTTCCGGCTTGCCGCCTCTACTCCCTGTCAAAACTACCAGCCGTTGCCGCATCCGTCGGAATGGCGGAATTTCATCGTTCAGCTATTAATCAACGCGCGCATCTGTCGCGGCAGTTGCCCGGAAATTTTTTCCGTATTCCGGGTCGCGCGCCGCGGGGCGAGTAAAACTTGCGCGCCCGATCCGCGCGAACGCTTCCCACTCTGACGCGCGGCGTCATGCGAGGTGGTACGCACGGTTTTAAAAGGAATTACTCTTCACACGACGATTGAATTATGAAAAATTGATCGGTACTATACCCGCGCGCTTCTTGCAAAGCAAAAGAACCAGATTCTCAACGATTTAAAACTCACGCGCCGGTGGATATAACGATGAAAGACCGTCTCTTCGCAAAACTGTCTGGGGTAGTAGTGGCTTGCGGCGTGATCGCCGGTTGTGCAAGCCAGACGCCCACGCCGCCGAGCGCCGAGGTGTTCAACAAGTCGCTGGCCGATGCGGACGCCGTGGCGAAGTCGGGCGACCAGGAACGCGCGCTGGGCCTGTACCAGGCGCTGGCGAAGTCGGATCCGACGCGCGAGGAGCCGTGGTCGCGCATCGCGCAAATCCAGTTCGCACAGAACCACTACGGTCAGGCAATCGTTGCCGCGCAGGAAGCGCTGCAGCGCGACGCGACCGACCGTCAGGCGAAGAGCGTGCTGGCCGTGGCCGGCCTGCGGATCGCGACGCAGTCGCTCGGCGAACTGCGTCAGGATGCGTCGCTCGCGGGCGACGCGAAGTCCGATGCGCAGGCGCTCGCGAAGCAACTGCGCGACACGCTGGGCGAATCGGCGCTGTTCCCGCCGGAGCAGCGCAGCGGGAAGGCGCGGCAGACGCGCCGCACGGTTCACCGGGCGAAGGGGGCGGCCGCGCCGGCCGCCGAAGCCGCGGCGCCGACCGCGCCGGCCGCGAACGCGGCCGCGCCCGCCACCCCGCCGCAGAAGAGTGGCGGGGCGGACCCGTTCAGCGCGCTGCGCTGATCGGCACGACAACGACATGACAAACTGAACCTGGGAGCCGTCGAGATGGCCAAGAAAGAAAGCATTCAGAAAAGCTTGCAGAAAATACGGCCGCCGCGCGTCCAATTGACCTACGAGGTCGAGAAGGGCGATGCGATCGAGGTGAAGGAACTGCCGTTCGTCGTCGGGGTCGTCGGCGATCTGGCGGGCCAGTCCGAAATCGAGCAGCCGAAGCTGCGCGACCGCAAGTTCGTCAACATCGATCGCGACAATTTCGACGACGTGATGAAGGCGATCGAGCCGCGTGCCGCGTTCCAGGTGGAAAACCGCCTGAGCGAGGGGGGCGGCAAGTTCGCGGTCGACCTGAAGTTCCGTTCGCTGTCGGATTTCAGCCCGGACGAAGTCGTCGAACAGGTCGAGCCGCTGCGCCGCCTGCTCGAGGCGCGCTCGAAGCTCGCCGACCTGCGCAACAAGCTTGCCGGCAACGACAAGCTCGAGGATCTGCTGTCCGAGGTGCTGAAGAACACGCAGCAGCTGCAGGAGCTCGCGAAGGGCACGGGCGGCGACAAAGACGGCGAATGACGACGGAGTGTTGAGATGAACCAGCAAACGGCTGCGGCCCAAGCGAGCGGCGCGGAATACGCCGCCGGGACTTCGCTGCTCGACGACATCGTCGAGAAGAGCAAGGTCGCGAAATCCGATTCCGAGCATGCGCGCGCGAAGGACCTGATCGGCGAACTCGTGCACCAGGTGCTCGACGGCACGGTGATCGTGTCGGACAACCTGTCGGCCACGATCGACGCGCGCGTCGCGGAACTCGACCGCCTGATTTCCACGCAGCTTTCCGCGGTGATGCACGCGCCGGAATTCCAGCGCCTCGAAAGCACGTGGCGCGGGATGGACTATCTGGTCAAGGAAAGCAACACCGGCCAGACGATCAAGATCAAGGCGCTGCACGCACCGAAGCGCGACCTCGTGCGCGACTTCAAGGGCGCGAGCGAATTCGACCAGAGCGCGCTGTTCAAGAAGGTCTACGAAGAGGAGTTCGGCACGTTCGGCGGCTCGCCGTTCGGTGCGCTGATCGGCGATTACGAGATCTCGCGCCAGCCGGAGGACATGTACTTCATCGAGCAGATGTCGCACGTCGCGGCGGCCGCGCATGCGCCGTTCATTGCGTCGGCGTCGCCCGAGCTGCTCGGCCTCGAGTCGTTCTCCGACCTCGGCAAGCCGCGCGATCTCGGCAAGGTGTTCGATACGGTCGAATATGCGAAGTGGAAGTCGTTCCGCGACGCCGAAGATTCGCGCTACGTCGGCCTGACGCTGCCGCGCTTCCTCGGTCGCCTGCCGTTCAATCCGAAGGACGGCCAGACCGCGGAGAACTTCAACTTCGTCGAAGACGTCGACGGCACCGACCACGACAAGTACCTGTGGTGCAACGCCGCGTGGGCGTTCGCTGCGCGCCTGACGGCCGCATTCGACGACTTCGGCTGGTGCGCGGCGATCCGCGGCGTCGAAGGCGGCGGCCTCGTCGAGGACCTGCCGACCCACACGTTCAAGACCGACGACGGTGAAGTCGCGCTGAAGTGCCCGACCGAAATCGCGATCACCGATCGCCGCGAGAAGGAGCTGAGCGACCTCGGCTTCATCCCGCTCGTTCATTGCAAGAACTCGGATTATGCTGCGTTTTTCGCCGCGCAATCGGTGCAGAAACCGAAAAAATACAGCACCGACAGCGCGAATGCGAACGCCGTCCTGTCCGCCCAGCTTCAGTACATCTTCTCGGTATCGCGCGTCGCGCACTACCTGAAGGCGATGATGCGGGACAAGATCGGCAGCTTCGCATCGGCGCAGAACGTAGAGACTTTCCTCAACCGGTGGATTTCGCAGTACGTCCTGCTCGACGACAACGCGTCGCAGGAACAGAAGGCGCAATTCCCGCTGCGCGAGGCATCCATACAAGTGTCGGAGATTCCGGGCAAGCCGGGCTCGTATCGTTCGGTCGCGTTCCTGCGCCCGCACTTTCAGCTCGACGAACTCTCGATTTCTCTGCGACTTGTCGCTGATCTGCCCAAACCGGCAAATTCATAAGCGAGTAAATCGCCCGGGCGGGCCGCCTGGGTAGGACGTTAAAACCACCTCTTTGGGGAGTCGAAGGGCCATGTTACATATGCACTTGCAGTTTGGTAGTCCCGCGGTGAAGGGCGAGTCCGCGGACAAGGACCACCAGGGCTGGATCGAACTGAAATCGTGGGATCACTCGATCGTTCAGCCGCGTTCGGCAACCGCATCGACCGCTGGCGGTCACACGATGACGCGTTGCGAGCACGGCGACATGATTTTCACGAAGGAAATCGATTCGTCGAGCCCGCTGCTGTACCAACACGCTTCGGGCGGTACCACGTTCGACGAGGTGACGGTTCATTTCTCGCGCGCTGACGGTGAAGGCAAGCGCGTGCAGTATCTGGAAGTCAAGCTCAAGTACGTGATCATCTCGAGCATCGCCCCGAGCGTTCGCGAGGAAGGTCTGCCGCTCGAGACGTTCTCGCTGAAGTACGCAGCCGTGCAGTGGAAGCAAACCCAGCAGAAGATCGGCGGCAACCAGGGCGGCAACACGCAAGGCGCCTGGAGTCTGACGAAGAACGACAAGACCTACGCGGTCTAAGGTCGGTTGCGGCAACGGGGCGCTCGGCGTCCCGTTGCCGTTTTCGCTGTAAGTACCGGCCGATGAAACGATTCGAACCCAGTTTTCTCGACAAGCTGTTCGACGACGAACCGCATCTGCCGGCCTCGGCAGCGATGCGGCAATTGTCGCTGGACGAGCTGAAGAACACGGTCGCCCGCGACGTCGAGGCGATCCTCAACACCCGTATCGCCCACACCGAGAACGAGCTGGCCGCGCTGCCGGAGTGCCAGAAGTCGGTGCTGACGTACGGGCTGAACGATTTTGCAGGGCTGAGCCTGGCGAGTCACTACGACCGCGCGTTCATCTGCAAGTCGATCCAGCAGGCCATCGCGCGCCACGAGCCGCGCCTGCAGCAGGTGCAGGTGACGTTCGAGCTGAACGAGCAGGCCACCAACGCGCTCTATTTCGCGATCCAGGCGCTGCTCGTCGTGCACCCGGCCGAGGAGCCGGTGAGTTTCGACGCGATGCTGCAGCCGTCGACGCTGCAGTATTCGGTCACGCGCGCACGCGCCGCAAGAATGCAGTAAATCAAGCCGCCGAGCGGGCCGGACCGCCCGGTGACGGTTCAGGGTCCGGCAGGAAATATTGAGGTTCGGGGTCGTCGATGGAAGAATTGCTGCCGTATTACGAGCGCGAATTATCGTTTTTGCGGCGCTATTCGCGAGATTTCGCCGAACGCTATCCGAAGATCGCGGCGCGGCTCGCGCTGTCCGGCGAGCATTGCGAGGATCCGCACGTCGAGCGGATGATCGAGTCGTTCGCGCTGCTCGGCGCGCGCATCAACAAGAAGCTCGACGACGACTATCCCGAATTCACCGAAGCGCTGCTGGAAGTGCTCTATCCGCACTACCTGCGGCCGTTCCCGTCGTGCTCGATCGCGCAGTTCACGCCGGCCTCGCCGGGCCAGCAGACCGAGCCGGTCGTGATCGGTCGCGGTACCGAGCTGAAGAGCCGGCCGATCCGCGGCGTGCAGTGCCGGTTCCGCACCGCCTATGACGTGACGCTCGCGCCGATCCGCATCTCGGAAGCACGCTACACGCCGGTGGCGCTCGCGCCGAGCGCGACGGTGCTGCCGTCGAACGCGACGGGCGTGATCTCGATCACGTTCGAGTCGCTCGCGGCGCAGCTCGATCTCGGCGCGCTGAAGCTGCCGACGCTGCGCGCGCACCTGCACGGCGAGCAGTCGTTCGTCGCCGCGCTGACCGACTGCCTGTTCGTCAACGTGCTCGGCGCGTATGTCGAACCAGAACGCAACGGCCGCTGGACCGCGCTGCGCAAGCTGCCGATCGCGCACGCCGGCTTCGACGAGGACGACGCGCTGATCGACTACCCGGCGAAATCGCATCCCGCGTATCGCCTGCTCACCGAATACTTCGCGTTCCCCGACAAGTTCGATTTCGTCGACTTCGACATCGCGGCGATCGCGCGCGCGACGGGCCGCTGCCAGCGGGCGACGCTGCATCTCGTGCTGCAGGACGTGCGCAGCGATTCGCACGTCGCGCGGCTGCTCGAGCTGCTGACGGCGAGCCACTTCCGGCTGTTCTGCACGCCGATCGTCAACCTGTTCCGCCAGCACGGCGAGCCGATCCGCATCACGCACCGCGCGGTGTCCTACCCGGTGATCGCCGAGGCGCGCCGCGCGTTCGCGTACGAGGTGTATTCGATCGATTCGGTGAAGCTCGTCAGGCAGCAGGCGCACGAGGAATCGGTGATCGAATTCCGGCCGTTCTATTCGCTGCATCACGGCGAATCCGCGCGGATCGGCCATTACTGGTTCGCGCGCCGCAACGACTGGGTCGCGCAGAAGAGCCCCGGTTACGAAACCGAAATCTCGATCGTCGACATCGATTTCGAGCCGACGTCGCCGCAGACCGACACGCTGAGCCTCGACCTCACCTGCACGAACCGCGACCTGCCGGCCATGCTCGCGTTCGGGCTCGAAGGCGGCGACCTGTTCCAGGAAGGCGGCGCGCAGACGAGCGGCATCTCGATGCTGCGCCGCCCGACGCAGAGCGTGCGCTTCGAGCGCGGCCGCGCCGCGCACTGGCGGCTCGTGTCGCACCTCGCGCTCAATCACGTGTCGCTGGTTGCGCACGGCCTCGCGCCGCTGAAGGAAATGCTGACGCTGTACGACCTGCGGCGCACCGCCGTGTCGATGCGCCAGATCGACGGCCTCGTCGGCGTCGAGCAGCGCGGCGCCGTGCAGTGGCTGCCCGGCAAGCCGTTCGCGACCTTCGTGCGCGGCATCGAGATCCGCCTGACGATCGACGAGGAGCACTTCGTCGGCGCGAGCCTGGCCTCGTTCGTGCGCGTGCTCGACAGTTTCTTCGGGCTATACGTCCACCTCAACAGTTTCGTTCAACTAGTCGTCGTGTCGAAGCGCACCGGCGAGGAGATCATCCGATGCAAGCCCCGGACCGGCGAATCGATCCTGGCGTAGTCGACGCACTGCTCGACGAACCGCACCGCTTCGAGTTCTTCCAGGCCGTGCGCGTGCTCGAAGGGCTGTTCGCGCGGCAGGCGTCGGATGCACCCGGCGCGTGGCGGCAGGGCGACGTGGTCGCGCAGCGCATCGAATTCCGCAACACGCTGTCGCTCGGCTTTCCGCCGAGCGAGATCGAAGGTGCGCGCTCGTTCGACGGCGACGGCACGCAACTGAAGACGGACGAGCAGCGCGGCGCCGCGCTCGCGGCCGGCGAGCTCGGCCACGTCGAGCTGACGCCCGCGTTCTTCGGGCTGCTTGGCGGGCAGGGCGCGCTGCCGCTGCATTACACCGAGCAGATCGTCGCGCGCGAGCACCTGAAGCGCGACCATGCGGCGCGCGCATTCTTCGACGTGTTCTCGAACCGCGCGACCGCGCTGTTCTATGCCGCGTGGAAGAAATACCGGCTGCCGTTCCATTACGAGCTCGATCGCGACGAACGCTATCTGCCGCTGCTGCTCGCGATCGCGGGCGTGCCGAGCGACGAAGTGCGCGACAGCCTCGCGGCCGGCGTGGGCGGCGTGCTCGACGAGGCCGTTGCCGGTTATGCGCTGGCCGCGCGGCACCGGCCGATGTCGGCGGCATACCTGCAGCGCACGCTGTCCGACTATTTCCGCGTGCCGGTGAAGATCGACCAGTTCGTCGGCAAGTGGTACGACGTGCCGCCCGACCAACTGAGCGTGCTCGGCGAGGTCAACGCGGTACTCGGCGCGACGGCGCTCGTCGGCGAACGCGTATGGCAGCGCGACATGCGCGCGCGGATCGTCGTCGGCCCGCTGTCCAAGCGCGACTACGAGGCATTCCTGCCCGGCGGCGCGCAGGCCGTCGCACTGGAGCGGATGCTGACGCTGCTCGCCGGCGTCACGCTCGAATACGAGGTGAAGCTCGTGCTCAAGCGCACCGAGGTCGGCGCGAGCGTGCTCGGCGCGGGCTCGCGGCTCGGCTGGGACGCGTTCCTGTGCACGCGCGACGCGCTCGAGGATCGCTCCGATGCGCGCTACGAACTGCACGTGATTCACTGATTCACCGCTTCCGAACGACAACAAACACGCAATCGAACCTGAGATCGACGCCATGAGCACGCCCCTGAAGACCCTGATCACGAAACTGAACCCGCTGTGCCGCCACGCGACCGAGCGTGCGGCGAGCGCGTGCCTGGCGCGCGGCCACTACGAGGTCGATCTCGAGCACCTGTTTCTCGCGTTGCTCGACGAAGCGACGGGCGACCTGCCGCTCGCATTGCGCGCGAGCCGCGTCGATCCGCATGCGCTGCATGCCGATCTCGAACGCGAGCTGACGCGCCTGAAGACGGGCAACACGCGTACGCCGGTGTTCTCCGTGCATCTGATCGCGCTGTTCGAGCAGGCGTGGCTGATCGCATCGCTCGATTCGCAGCTCGGCCGCATCCGTTCGGGGCACCTGCTGCTCGCGCTGCTGACCGCGCCGGATCTCGCGCAGTTCGCGCAACGGATGTCGTCGCGGTTCGCGGAAATGAACGTGACGGACCTGAAGCACAAGTTCGACGAAATCATGGCCGGATCGAGCGAGGCCGAGCCGCGTCAGGCGGACGACGACGGCAGCGACGTCGCGCCGGCCACCGAAGGCTTTGCGCCCGCCGCCGGCCCGTCGAAGACGCCCGCGCTCGACACGTACACGACCAACCTCACGCAGCGTGCCCGCGACGGCAAGATCGACCCGGTGATCGGCCGCGAAGCCGAGATCCGCCAGGCGATCGACATCCTGATGCGTCGCCGCCAGAACAACCCGATCATGACCGGCGAGGCCGGTGTCGGCAAAACGGCGGTCGTCGAGGGCCTCGCGCTGCGCATCGCGGCCGACGACGTGCCGCCGCCGTTGCGCGGCGTCGCGCTGCACGTGCTGGACATGGGCCTGCTGCAGGCCGGCGCGAGCGTGAAGGGCGAGTTCGAGAACCGCCTGAAGAGCGTGATCGACGAGGTGAAGAAGAGCGCGCACCCGATCATCCTGTTCATCGACGAGGCGCACACGATCATCGGCGCGGGCGGCCAGGCCGGCCAGAACGACGCTGCGAACCTGCTGAAGCCGGCGCTCGCGCGCGGCGAGCTGCGCACGATCGCCGCGACGACGTGGAGCGAATACAAGAAGTATTTCGAGAAGGACGCGGCGCTTGCGCGGCGCTTCCAGGTCGTGAAGGTCGAGGAGCCGAGCGAGCCGCTCGCGGCCGCGATGCTGCGCGGGATGTCCGGCCTGATGGAAAAACACTTCAACGTGCGGATCCTCGACGATGCGATCACCGAGGCCGTGCGCCTGTCGCACCGCTACATCAGCGGCCGCCAGCTGCCGGACAAGGCGATCAGCGTGCTCGATACCGCGTGCGCGAAGGTCGCGCTCGCGCACAGCGCGACGCCGGCGGCGATCGACGACACGAAGAAGCGCATCGAGCGGATCGACGCGGAAATCGCGTCGCTGGAGCGCGAGGCGGCCGGCGGCGCGGCGCACGACGAGCGGCTCGGCGAGCTGCGCGGCGCGCGCGACACGGCGCTCGAACAACTGGCGAAGGACGAAGCGCGTTATGAAGCCGAGCGCGCGATCGTCGCCGAAATCACCGAACTGCGCGATACGCTCGACAAGGCACGCGGCCCGTCGGAAGACGGCCAGCCGGTCGACGTGCAGGCTGCCCGCGACAAGCTCGCCGAGCGCGTCGCGGCGCTGCACGCGCTGCAGGGCGGCGAGCCGATGGTGCCGCTGCAGGTCGACGGCCATGTCGTCGCCGAGATCGTCGCCGCGTGGACGGGCATTCCGCTCGGCCGGATGGTGAAGGACGAGATCGACACCGTGCTGAACCTGCAGCCGCTGCTCACCGCGCGCGTGATCGGCCAGGACCATGCGCTCGACGCGATCGCGCAGCGCGTGCGCACCGCGACCGCGAACCTCGAGGATCCGAACAAGCCGCGCGGCGTGTTCATGTTCGTCGGGCCGTCGGGCGTCGGCAAGACCGAGACGGCGCTCGCGCTGGCCGACATCCTGTACGGCGGCGAGCGCAAGATGGTCACGATCAACATGAGCGAGTACCAGGAAGCGCACAGCGTGTCGGGCCTGAAGGGCTCGCCGCCGGGCTACGTCGGCTACGGCGAAGGCGGCGTGCTGACCGAGGCCGTGCGCCGCAACCCGTATTCGGTCGTGTTGCTCGACGAGGTCGAGAAGGCGCACCCCGACGTGCTCGAGATGTTCTTCCAGGTGTTCGACAAGGGCGCGATGGACGATGCCGAAGGGCGCGAGATCGACTTCCGCAACACGCTGATCATCCTGACGTCGAACGTCGGCTCCGCCGCGGTGATGCAGGCGTGCCTGAACAAGCCGGCCGAGGAACTGCCCGATCCGGATGCGCTTGCCGAGACGCTGCGCCCGCAGTTGTACAAGACGTTCAAGCCCGCGTTCCTCGGGCGGATGAAGGTCGTGCCGTACTACCCGATTTCCGACGACGTGCTGGCCGAGATCATCGAGCTGAAGCTCGAGCGGATCCGCCGCCGGATCGAGGCGAACCACAAGGCCGCGTTCGAATGGGACGAGTCGCTCGTCGACGCGGTGCTCGCGCGCTGCACCGAAGTCGATTCGGGCGCCCGCAACGTCGACCACATCCTGAACGGCACGCTGCTGCCGGAGATTGCGGGCCACGTGCTCGGCCGGATCGCCGACGGCGCGGCCATCGCGCGCATCGCGGTGCGCGCGGACGAGGCCGGCGAATTCACGTACACCGTCGAATGAGCGCGGCCGCGCATCACCCAGCATTGATGAACTGAAACCATGCCGATCAATCTCCCCGAGCTGCTGACGCCGATCAGCGATGCGTCGCCCAGCGGCGACGACCTGCTGTTTTCGAACGAATTCGACGCGATCCAGGACGCGCGGCGCTATGACGATCCGACGCTCGACCAGGGCGAATGGGTGACCGAGATCAAGGAGGCCGACTGGGGCTTCGTCGTCGATCACGCGGGCGAGCTGCTGCGCACGCGCACGAAGGACCTGCGGCTCGCCGTATGGCTGACCGAGGCGCTCGCGCTCGAGGACGGCATCACCGGCCTCACCGAAGGCTATGCGCTGCTCGAGGGCCTGTGCCGCGACTTCTGGGACACGTTCCACCCGCTGCCCGAAGACGACGACACCGAGCACCGGCTCGGCAACGTCGCGTGGCTGTCCGGCCGCACGGCCGAGCTGCTGCGAGCGGTGCCGATGACGGACGGCGCATCGAACGCATTCAGCACGCTCGACTGGGAAGTGGCGCAGCACGTCGCGCAGGCGATCAAGCGCGATCCCGAACATGCGGACGACATCGCACGCGGCAAGCCGTCGATCGAGCAGATCGATTCGTCGCGGCGCGTGACGTCGATCGCGTTCTACACCGCGCTGCTCGCGAACCTGAAGGCGTTCGAATTCGCGCTCGATGCATTCGAGGAGCGGCTCGTCGAGCGCGCGGGCGATTCGGCGCCGAGCTTCCGGCAGGCGCGCGACGCGTTCGAGACCGTGTACCGGCTCGCCGAGCGCTTTGCGCGCGAGCAGGGTTATACGGGCGCGCAGCAGCAGGCGCAGTCGCAAGCGGCGCCGCCGGCGGCGCAGGAGCGCATCGAGCCGAGTTTCGGCGCCCCGCATTACACGGAGGAGACCCTCGTGCAGCAGCAGCCCGTTTTGCGTCCGGCGACGCAGATGATCGCCGGCATCCAGAACCGTGCGCAGGCCGTCGACCAGTTGCGCGCGGTCGCCCGCTATTTCCGCCAGACCGAGCCGCACAGCCCGGTCGCGTATCTTGCCGACAAGGCGGCCGAATGGGCCGACATGCCGCTGCACAAGTGGCTCGAGAGCGTCGTGAAGGACGACGGGGCGATGTCGCATCTTCGTGAGCTGTTGGGGGTGAAACGGGACGAGTCGTAAGCCCGACGAGCGTCTGGCGGCGTACGTGATGAACCGTTCCCGTGAGAGCGGGAGGCAGCGCGGGATTGCGACGAACAAGCAGATGGACGACGTATGAACATCACCGAATTGATTCAGGCGATTCGCGGCGGCCTGATCCAGCAGGATCGCTTGCTGAAGATGGACATTCCGTCGTTGCCGGGCAATGCGCTCGTGCCGCGCCGGGCCGTGACCCATTCCGAACTGGGCCGCGACTTCAGCGTCACGCTCGACATGGTGTCGACCGCCGGCGATATCGAACTCAAGAAGCTGATCGCCCAACCGATCACGCTCTGGATTCAGCAGGCGAACAAGTCGTATCTGCCGATCAACGGCTACATCCATACGGCCCGCAGGCTCGGCGCGGATGGCAGCCTGTCGAGCTATCAGCTGACTTTCGCCTCATGGATGCATTTCCTAAAGTTCCGCAGCGATATGCGGTACTGGCAGGACACGAGCGTCGACGCCGTCATCACGGATGTATTCAATGCGCATCCGCAGGCCAAAGGGCGGTTCCGGTTTGCGCTGTCGAAGCCGCTGCCTTCGCGCTCCTATTGCCGCCAAAGCGAAACCGACTGGAACTTCGTGCATCGCCTGATGGAAGACGAGGGACTGTTCGGCTTCTGGCGGCATGACGAGGACGGCAACGCACACACGCTCGTCGTGACCGACGACCTGTATGCGGTCGACGACATGTCGCCGAAGTCCGTTGGATTCTATCGGGCGGGAACCGGCAGCGAAACCGACGCATTCACGCAGTGGGCCGGTTCGCGGACCCTGCAGAGCGCGCTGCACACGACGCGCACGTTCGACTATAAGACGCCGTCCTCTCCGGTCAATCCGAAAGGTACGACGTTGCCGACGATGGCCGATCAAGGGAATCTGCCCGAGCAGGCCGAAGTTTACGAGTACACCGGCGCCTACACGTATTTGAACCAGGATCGCGGTGAGCATCTGTCGAAGATTCGCCTGGAGGAATGGGAGTCGCGTGCGAAGCGATTCTTCGGCGCGGGCGGCGTTCGAGGCGTCGATGCCGGCCGGCGCTTCGTGCTGACCGACCATCCGGAGCACGACCGCGATCCGGACCGCGAACGGGAATTCGCGGCCATCAAGGTCTCGCGGTATATCGAGAACAACCTGCCGCTGTCGGCTCAGGAAGCGGGCTTCCCGCATAGCTTGCAGAACCGGCTGGCACAGGCCAAAGCCGGTTGCGCGGACGAGGCCGCGTTCAGGGTCGCGCATGAGGACGGCTCGGCGGGTTTCTATCTCGTCGAAGTCGAAGCGCAGCGCGCGACGGTGCCGTACCGCAGTCCGTTCGAGCACGGGAAGCCGGTGATGCAGCTCGAGACGGCCATCGTGGTCGGTCCGAGCGGCGAAGAGGTCTACACGGATGAACTGAACCGGATCAAGGTGATGTTCATCTGGGATCGACAGAATCCGGGCAACGAACGCGCATCATGCTGGGTGCGCGTCGCGCAGTCGGATACCGGCGGCGGCTACGGGAGCGTACACGTTCCGCGAGTCGGCGAGGAAGTGCTCGTCGGTTATCTCGGCGGGGACTGCGACAGGCCGATCGTCCTGCATCGCATCTACAACGGCGCGGTGAAGCCGCAATGGCATAGCGACGGGATCATGTCGGGCCATCGATCGAAGGAGTATTCGGGAGCCGGCTTCAACGAAATGGTGCTCGACGACGCGACCGGCCAGAATCGCGCGCGCCTGTTCAGCAGCAGTGCGAATTCGCTGCTTCACGTCGGCTACCTGATCGAACAGAACGGCAATACGCGCGGTGCGTATCTCGGCACCGGCTTCGACTTGCGGACCGATGCCTACGGCGCGGTGCGTGCCGGGCAGGGGCTGTACGTCACGACGCATCCGAAGCAGGCGAGCAGCCAGCCGCTCGACGTCAGCGAGGCGCAGCAACAGCTCGTCAATGCCGAAGGCCTGATCGAGGCAATGTCGCAGGCGAGCCAGATGCATCAGGCGGAAAGCCTCGGCGACGGTCACGACGCACTGAAGGCCTTCACCGGCGCGACGCAGAACAGCGTGCAGGGTTCGTCGTCGGGAGGCAGGACCGCGGGCGGCGGCACCGGCAGCGCGAATGCATTCAAGGAACCTGTGATGCTGTTTGGCAGTCCGGCGGGCGTGGCGCTGTCGACGCAGCAGAGCACGCACGTGGCCGCGGACCGGCACGTCAACCTCGTCAGCGGTCAGAGCACGCATATCGCCAGCGGTAAATCGCTGGTGGCGAGCGTCAAGCAGAAGCTCAGCCTGTTCGTGCAGAACGCGGGCATGAAGCTCTTTGCCGCAAAGGGCGACGTCGAGATACAGGCGCAGAACGACAACATCGAGATGGTTGCACAGAAGACCGTCAAGCTGTTGTCGGCGACTGCGACGCTCGAAGGCGTCGCGAAGCAGGAAATCCTGCTGACGTCGGGCGGCGCGTATATCCGGATCAAGGACGGCAACATCGAGATTCACGCGCCGGGCAAGGTCGACGTGAAGGGGGGCGAGCACGCGTTCAGCGGGCCGACGAGCCTCCACAAGACGTTCAAGATGGAAGGCAAGAAGGCGGACATGCGGATTCGCTATGTCGATGCGGACGGGAATGTGCCGCATGGGGAGCCGATCAAGTTCACGACCGAGGACGGGACCGTGCATAGCGTCGCGCTCGACGCCGAAGGCAGGGCGGAGTTGAAGGACATCGATTTTGATCAGTTTGTGGCCAATCAGATCACGCGATCGGGAGAGTAAAAATGGGCAAGAAGCCGCTCGTCAAACATGACGTTCATATCGACCTGCCCGGCGAGCCGGTGTGTGTGGCGTCCCACACCGATACGACCATCACGCTTCGCAAGCATCGTGATGTGGTATTCGACGTCAAGCTTCACGCCGGCTCGACCTATACCGTCACCACGACGCATCCCGATCAGCCCAACGGGCGCTTCTATGATGCGAAGCGGAAACTGAATGTTGCCAAGACGACGTTCAAGGACGGCGAGCCGTGCCATTTGTGGGTCGGCCGCAATTTCGAGGGGAGCCTGATTCTCAAGCAAGGCGAAAAGGAGTTGGGGCGCTACGCGATCAGCAAGATGGACTGCACGAAGGGCTGCACGGAGGATCCGAAGGACAAGCCGGCGCCGATGCTGATCGTCATGCACGATAACCAGGTTCTTGCGAAAGACTTGAGATCGCTGGGGGAGGGCCCGCAAGATTCACAACATCTCGCGTCATCCCTACCGTCAAGTGTACAAGGGGCGGGTCAATCAGGTCATTCCGGATCGAGTGTGGGTGTACGTTCGGGCAACGCCACTCAGGTCGCGTCGGCGCCGGTGCCTCTTTCGGAGGCTAAGGCGACCAGGTCGAGAGATGGGATGCCGACAGTCCACGCGTTCAAGATCAAACAAACTACTGGCTCGACGGTTCCACCCGAACTCGTTGAGTTCTTTGCGAGTGGCGCGGACACATACACATGGGATCCGCTCAGTACGATTTCGCGGAATTTTCTCATTGCTCAAATTGCCGGCGGGCTAGGGTACAGTTGGGATGCGTTTGGGCCGAATGGTCCATTGAAGGGATTGTGGAATCGCGTGTTCTCTATTCACCGGAACTCGAACGGAGAGTTCACGATGTTCTTCCAGACTTCCAGGAAGGAACGGGATCTATTGGGCTTTCTTCTGACCACGTATCGAGCTCATTCGAGAGACGTGCGGGTCATGACGTTAGTGGGGGGAGCTGGCTCGCTCTCTGCGAGCTCCCGAGCAACTTGGGAAGCTGGCAAAGCTTCAGTCAATGTCAGAACAATGACGGGAAAAGCGTTGGGGCTTACGATCGTCATGGACACAGTGGCATGGTGGAAAGACTTTCAAACGATAAAGAGTGATGGCACGAGGAAGAAGGATTTTGCAAATCTGCTTGTCACGATCGGGATTGACGTGTTTCAGATGTGGGCAACGACACTCGTCTCTACTGCTTTTTTGAGCGCGATGTTTACGACTGCCGCAGCGACGGCGGCCGGTGCCGTTACGGCACCAGTCTGGGCGATTGCGATTGGTGCAGTGGTGATCATGTGGGCAGTAGGTTACCTGGTTGCTGCACCCTTCAATCAAAAGGACAAGGCGGATAAGACTTTCGGTGACAATTTTGCCGAGTGGCTTCGCAAGACTGGCGAATTGCTCGAGAAGAAGCTGCCGCGCGACTACCCTGATACCTATTCAAAGTCGACCTGGCCGGTTTTCCCGATGGGAGCAACGCCGTGACTCAAATTGAACATTCGCTCAGTGTCCGTGACAAGGGTGCTGCCACTAAAACGCGCATTGATGGGCACCCCCTTGTGGCGAAGCTCAGCCTGTTCACAGGGCTGCTTCCGCTGGGCGTGTATTGGGTAGCATTCAATGCGTTCGGATCCTCAAATGTTCCGTGGCAGATCGCGTTGGCGCTGGAGTTTTTTTGTCCGACGCTCATTTACGTCCACTACTTGATGAATCGTCGCGCACGGCGCTTGTATTGGGAGGGCGTAGCCGCGATCACTGCCTTTGTACCGATCTGGATGGCGGTCTGTTCCTATTGGCTGTTTTACCTTGGATTTGCGCCATTGCCGTTTGAGGCACGCTTGATATCGCTTTCATTTTGCGTCGGTATCACAGCCATCACGATTCTGATCACGTGGAGAAACTATGCGCGTCAGACGGAACGATTGGGCCTTGTCCGGAGGATGCCTGTCATCGAGCCTGACACAATCGTCTACCCGGATACGCTGGATAGTGGCGTCCCGATGCTCGAGCGCTCATGGAGCTGGCTGCCGGTTCCACCGGTTTGGCTGGTGTCGCTAATCGGCTCGGCTGGTACTGCGTATGCAATGCTGACCGGTCGCGTCTATGAAACGACCGGTGGTCCGCACATACTGTTCATCATGCTGTCGATCGTTAGTTTTCCGCTCTCCTGCCTGATTGTTGGGCGCTTCTTCGTGCGGCTGGCCTATTTCCATATCTACCTGCCGCTCAAGCTCGAACGCGAAACCGGCAAGAAGGTCATCCTTGGTCAGTGAGTGGCCGATCGTCGCTGGCGGGACGATGGAGTCTGTTGACGCAGGCAACGAGACGTAGCGGCTCGCCATCGAGACACGAAAAGTGATTTCGACAGGAGCCACACTGTGAGGCCAGCCTCGACACAACACCAACGCGGTGCGGGAAAAATAGAAAAGACTCGAATCGACGGCCATCTACTGGGCGCAAAGATGTTCGCATGCATCGGGATCGTCCCAGTCGTGTTCTATTGGTTTGCATTTTGCGCATTTGGATCATCCGGATTTCCATGGATGTGTGCGTTGGCAATTGAGATTTTCTGCCAGATTTTTGCGTACGTGCATTATTTCCTGAATCGACGGGCAAAGCGCCTGGTCTGGGCAGGCGCGTCAGTATGCATCGGTTTTTTTTCCGTGTGGTTATTGCTGGGATCGTATTGGCTGTTTTATTTCTGTTGGGCGCCGATGCCTTCTACGATTCGCGCAGTTGCACTTCCTGTATGCTTCGCTGCGGCGATAGGATGGGCGTGGCTGACGTGGCATATTTACGGCCGTGAGACGCGGCGGCTTGGATTGACTGAGCGCCTCTTCAGAGTGGAATCAGATCGCATTGTTTACCCGGTCGAGTCGGACACTGTAATCGGCACCGTTGAGGGGCCTGGCGCGTTGATCACCGTTCCATATTGGCTAGTCTCCACCGTGGGGCCGATCCTCATCGGCTATGCGATGCTGTCCGGGCGCGTGTTCGAAAAGACCGGCGGGCCGCATGGGGTGTTCATCATTCTTTCGGCTTTTAGTCTCCCCATTACTTGCTGGCTCGTGAGCAAAATTTTTGTGCGGTTTGCCTATTTTCAAATCTACCTGCCACTCAAACTCGAGCGTGAGACGGGCAAGAAGGTGATCTTTGATCGATGATCGATTACATGCGGTTGGGCGGCATGCGTCGTTATTTCTGACGATGTTGATGTTGTCTGGAGGACCCTCGAAGACTCGGGACGTTGATATTGCAGCGGCCCGAAAGATGTTCGGTCATAGTCCGATCTTGGCTGTTTTGATGTCCATCTGCTGTGCCAGTGTTCAAGCTCAAACGGCTGGCGGAGATCACGACACGATTCGCACCGTGGCGGGGGCGCTCACGATTTCGAAAGTCGAGCATATGGCTGGTGATGGCGTTGCCGGCCATGTCGATCTCGGCGGCAAGCGCTTCGATGAGCTTTACGGCTCACGCCATATGTACTACCCGGAACTGGACGACAAGAGCGGCGCCATATCGAGAATGGTGATGGAGGATTTCAGTGGAGGCTTCTCGGATCCACCATCCACCTCTTTGTACGATTTCCGCCGTACGCCTCCCGCGGCAGTGCCGATCAGCAGCAAGTTGGATATAGACGATGTGCGCTGGCAGCCTGGCACGGTGCTGCTGCACGCCGGCGACAAGTGGTACACGTTCGCCAATGTGTTACAAGTTAAAAAGCACGAAAATAATGGCGATCGCGGCTGGTGCGGCCGAAGGAATGGCGGAGACGGCCAAGGCGTCGGCGAAAGCATGGACAGGCGCCTTCAAAGGGGCAGGGGGGATTGCTTTCATATTGACGATCGGCCTTGATGTAGCCGAGTGGTATCACGATTATGAGCAGATAAATCCGGACGGGACGAGGGGTAAGGGGCTTGCCGATCTCGTTGCCAAGGTAGGTATCGATATTGTAGCTGCAGGTATTTCATCCATACTTGGGGCGGGTGTCTACTATCTGCTCACGACTGCTCTCACGGGATTCGGTGTTGCGGTGGGAGGCTGGGTGGCTCTTGTCGTGATAGGTGTAACGGCATTTTTATTTTATGTGATTGGTGTTGCGGATAATCACTACCTTTATACGAAAAAGGCGACGGGATTGGCCCGAAGGGCCATGAGATATCTCGAGAAAACGTACCCGAAAGATTATGACGGTTATCCGATGATTGTTGCCTACTGAGATGATGGAAAAAAGAGAGTTATCCGGAAGATATGGTGTGCTTTTTAGAACAAATCTGGGATTTGGGATTTTTCTGATCGGATGTGCCTACGTGCTAGGACTGCCTCTATTTGTCGGGAGCACTCTCCCGTTGGAAATATCCATTATCGTGGTGCTGATTACTGTCGTTGGGCAGGCTGTCGTGTGGCGTGCCGATGGCGGGCGAGGGCGTCTTTGCTCGTATGGGATATTCAGCATCCTCGTAATGTGTTCGGCATATTTTCTTGTAGTCGGGATTTCGTGGGCGTTCTACTTTTCATACACGCCGATGCCATCGATGGTCCGCTTCATCTGCATCGGCGCAGCGGTAGTGCTTACTCTTCTATGGGTGATCGTGACCGGTCGTCGGGTATCTGCAATACTTGAGAGGCCTGAATTTGTTGAGCAAGTATTCAAGGACGTCGGGAGCGAGATTCAATACCGATTGGCGGGGATGCAGCAATTGAGCTCATTCGCCGACAATCGCGGTCCGATCGAACGCATGGGCTTGGGGATCGTACTGTTGGCGGCTCCTGCGGTGTTCCTGTCCGGACGAATATTGACGCCTTTTGACGCGTCAAGGGATTTGCTCTTGTTCGTGACGTTGCTCTTGTGCCCGTGTTCTCAGCTTCTCGCCGGCATTATCGTAAAAGGGTACTTGATTATGATTCGCTTGCCGCGTCGATTGGAGCGTATCCACCAGAAGCCGGTCGTATTGGTGGGCGATTGAGGTCGGAGGGCGGTCTGTCGACGCGTGGTGGCCCATAGAGGGGGCCGACGGCCGGCTTGGCGCGGAAGTCGCCGGAATGACGCGCGGATCGTGCTCGATGATAGCGGTCTGATCCCCAGGACACAGATCGTGTCGGCTCAACGGACCTGGGTAGCATTCCGGGACGCTGAATGTGACTTCAGGACAAGTGCGAGCGGTGGTGCGCACCAATGGCTGATCGCCAATCATGCGCAATGCCTCGCGGAATTGACTGAGCAACGAACGAAGGTTCTCGAGGATTACCTGAAACGGGCACAGGACGAGTGAGCGTCCGCGTGTCGGGGCCGGTTGATCGAAGTCGGCATCAATGCAACGAAGCTCGGTTACGTCAGAACGGGCGAGATCGAGAAAGCCGTGGCATTGCTGCGCAACGAATGGGCATGTATGCCAGGCACGAGTCAAGATCAAGGCTACACGATGGCGCAACTCAAGGCCGATTTCGATAAGTATGTAAAGGAGTTCAGTAATTGAAACTGCGTGCGTCGTTGTTCCTGTCGATATCGATGCTGGCCTGGTGCGCGGCATTGGAGGCTCAGGTGGCTCGCGTTGCAGCGGCGGACGCCGCGCAGATCGAGGCGACCGTCAAGCAATACTACTCACTGTCACACGCTGACGCGTCGTGCCGTTTCAGCCGTACCGACGGCAACGGCATGCCGCTGGACCGCCGCGTGCATCACCGCGCGTATCGCGACGCGCAGTATACGAGGATATTCAAGACGGTCTTTTCTCATGCACTGTTCGCGCTGATGAAAAGAACGTGCGTCGATTCCGACAAGGTGACTGGAATGCTCGACGTACGCTTGTCCGACTCCGAGATCGACAGCGATCCATCGAACTATGGCAATGACGTGCGAATGAAGGTTACGCGTCCCGTGAGGATCCTGGTCGCGGATCCATCGCGCGTACGAGTCCGTGTCGACTGGTCCGAGATGGTGAAGGGCACCCGCAAGCCTTATTCGGTGGGGCGCTCGGACGTCATCCTCGTCAAGGAAGGCGATGCGTGGTTGATCGACGACGTTTATTCACTGGGTGTGGCGGATGGACCGCCGTCGCAGCTCGATATGTCGATCCAGGATTTCGAGCAGTCGCCGGGCGTTGTCCGTCTGCGTGGGAACGCGCCGTAGCGCATGGTGAGCGGCGTGCTGACGTCGCCCTCACAAGGTGGCGGCTGCCCCCCAAGCCCCCCGCAACTCGCTGCCCGATCCCGGAACTCGATCGTGCGCATTGCGAGCGTCCAGTCGAGCAGCCCGTGATCTCATTCCCGACCGGCCGGCAGATCGCCAAAATCAGGCAAGACCCGGCCGGCGCGCAATGCAACGTTCATGTCCGCCGACAAGCGTCGAATACGGACCCGCACAATCCCCGCCCCCCGCTCACTGCCCCACCCGGAACTCGATCCTTCGATTCCGCGCCCGCCCATCCGCCGTATCGTTCGGCGCGATCGGCTGGTCCGGCCCGACGCCCGTCGTCGTCATCTGCTGCGGCGGGATGCTCTTCGTGATCAGGTAGCCTTTCACCGCATCCGCGCGCGCCTGGCTCAGCGCGATGTTCGACGTGCGGTTCCCCGAGTTGTCGGTGTGGCCGATGATGTCGACCGTGCGGTTCTGCATCTTCGAGAGCGCGGCCGCCATCTGGTCGAGGATCAGCTTGCCCTGCGGCGTGAGCGTTGCGCTGCCCGTCTCGAACTCGATCGTCCGGTTCGCGAGCGTCTGGTCGAGCACGCCCTGTTCGGACGCCGATACGCGCAGCCCGTTCTTGATCGTATAGGTCGGGTTCAGCGTGTTCGCCATGTCGCTCGCGAGCTGCTGGCGCTGCGCTTCGTTGTGCACCTCGCCCTTCATCTCGATCTGCGTGCCGTTGATCTTCAACTGCCCCTTGCTGATCTGCTTGAGCTGCGCGCCGAGCAGCTTCTGCACGTTCGCGCTCCAGTTCGGCGGCGTGGCGACGTCGCCGACCTCGATCTGGTCGACGACGTTCGTCGCGCCGTAGGTATCGCGCAGCTTCTGCAGCACGGCGGCCTTGGTCGCCTCGTCGGGCACCTTGCCGCCGACGACCACCTGGCCGGGTGTCGCCGTCGCGGGCGGCGGCGCCAGTGTCGTGGTCGCGGCGGCCGGATGCGCGGCCGTGCCGGACGTCAGCGACGCGGGCGCGGCGGTCGCCGGCAGCGCGCTCGTCTGTACGGTGCCGTTGCCGACCGGCGTGACCGTCGCGCCCGTGTTCTGCGCGAAGCTGCTGGCGCCGGCGGCGAGCAGGCCGGCGGCGACGAGGGCGGCGATGACGGGCGAGAAGCGCGCGCGGCGGGCGTGATTCGTGTTGCGCATGCTGTCAGCCTCCGATGAACGCTTCACGGAACGCGTCGATGGCGACGCGCAGCGAGAGTTGCGGTTGGTCGAGGTAGCTGACGAGCTTGCTGATCTGGTGATCGTTTTGCGCATGGGCGTCGATCCACTCGGGATCGTCGATGTCGATGTTGTGGGCGGCGTAGGTCTGCGGGTCGACGACGCTCAGCAGCGTCTTGGCCGACGCGCCGTTGAAGCCGATGATGAGCCGTTCGCGCTCGGCGATCGTGCCGATGAAGATCGCGAGCTCGAAATCGGCCTGCGCGACGAACGGCGCGATCAGTTCGAGCCAGAACGCGGCGACGAGGCTGCGGTAGAACGGATCGACCGGCAGCGGCAGCGTGAGGCCGCGCTCGATGTGCGACGAGCCGCTCTGCATCACCGGCCGCAGCAGCGAGCCGAGCGCGAGCATCGCGCCGCGCAGCCGCACGGGATGACCGCTGTCGAGCAGCATCGCCTGGAGGCCGTACAGCGACTGGTGTTCGACGAAATCGTTGAAGGTGCCGTCATGCGACGTGCCGGGGCCGCCGACGTCGATCGGCACCTGCGTGTCGCCGAGCGCCTGCAGCGCGCCGGGCGGCTCGTCCTTGCCGAGCAGCGGCGGGATCTGCGTGGCGACGCGCGACCACAGCCGCGCGAACGCGAGCGGGCTGCGCGCGAGGAACGCGAGCGGCCGGTCGACCTCGAGCGCCGTTGCGCCGAGGAACGGGAAGCGGCGCATCGACACGTCGTGGCTCGCGACCATGTGGCCCGCGATCGCGAGCTTGCTGCGCGAGCCGAGGAACGCGAAATGCATCGGCTTCGCATCCTCGTAGACGAGCTTCCAGCGCGGATCTTCCGCGAGCAGTTCGAGCGCCTGCGCGATCCAGCGGTCGAGCGTCTGCAGCAACTGCGGATTGTGCGGGCTCTTCACGAAGTCGCCGCGCGACGGAATCTTGCCGAAGTAGGCGATTTGCGCCTGTACGGTTTGCGTCATTGCGCCCCCTGTGCATTCGTTGCGTTGGCGGCCGCGACGGCCGGCGCGGCCGGCGCGGCCGGGACTGCACCCGATGCACCCGACGCGCCCGCGCCCGGCTGGGCGGTGGCGTTGACGGCCGAGCCCGCGCCGACGTCGGCGACCGACGACGGCAGCTGCAGGCCGCGCAGGCTCTGCTGCTGCGGCTGGTCGCTGCCCCCGCCGCCGGACGGTTGCGACGTGCTGATGATGCGCATCGTCACCGACACGTTCACGCTGCCCTGCGCCCACGTCAGGTCGAAGGTGCCGTCCGGACGGCGCTTGCGTTGCGCCGAGTTGATCAGCTTCTCGAGGCCGTAGCGGCCCGGCTCGTTGACGAGCTGCACCGTGCGGCCGTCGAAGGTCGTCGCGGACAGCGTCGCGCCCGGCGAGCCCTGCGGGTTCGGCCACACGAAGTTGGTCCACTGCGGCGGCGTGTTGCGGTAGCGCAGTTGCTGGCCGTCGATCGCGATCGTGTATTCCGTCGTGCCCGTGCTCGGCTGCGGCAGGATCTGGAACACGGTCTGCGGCTCGGACGACGCGGCCGCACTCGCACTGCCTGCCGCACCGCCCGCGAGCGGCGCGACCCAGCGCGCGAAACCGTTCGTGAAGTCCGGCGTGAGGCCGATGCCCATGTCGCCCCACGTGCGGGCGGCGAGGGTGTCGCCGCGGCGCACCGCGAGCGGTCCGAGCGTCGTGCCGACGAACTTCGCGATCGAGCCGTCCGGGCCGAACACCTGCGCGATCTCACCGGCGCCGGCCTCGACCTTCGCGCTCGCCGCGAACGGGTACTTCGTCGCGAGCGAGTTCTGGAACGGCTGGTAGACCTGCGCGTTCCACACCTTGTTGACTTCGGCGCTGGCCGGCTGGATCACGACCGCGAACGCCTGCATCAGCGGCCGCACGAGCAGCGGACGCAGCGACTTGCGTTGCGAATCGGTGAGGCCGGTCAGCATCTGTTCGTCGACGAGCTTCAGCGAATCGGCGAGTTCCGAACCGTTGCCGTCGAGCGTCTGCTGCATCAGCTGGCGCGCGCCCGGGCCCGGGTCGCCCTGGTTCTTGATCACGTTGAAGCGCGTGCGGACCTTCGACAGCGACTCCATGTAGCCCTTGAGCATCGACGTGCCGTCATGCACTGCGACGATCCGCGCGAGCCCGATGAATTCCTGGCCGATCGGACCCATCGGCACCTCGGCCGGATTGCCGTTGATGTCGATGTTGGCGGCCGCCACCTGGCCGGCCGGCGAGCGCGAGAACAGTTGCTTGACCCAGTTCACGACGCCCGTCTGCGCCTTCTTGATCGTCACGTTCGCGAGCGACGGGTTGTCCCACGACGTCTGGTCGTACGCGGTCTCGAGGATCTTGCGGATCGGCGAATCCTGCGGGTCGCCGAGGCGGTTCATCCCGTCGACGGCCTGGCCGAAGCTGCTGAAGCCCTGCACCGCGATGCCCTGCATGAACTTCTGCCAGTGCTGCGCGTACTCGGTCTTGTACATGCCGACCAGCGTCTTCTGGATCTGCTCGGGGCTGCCCTCGAGCGTCAGGTCGTCCTGCGTCGACGTGTTCAGCACCCAGTCCTTCGCCTGCAGTTCCTTGGTCGCCGCGTCGCGGATCGCCGGCTGCACGTAGTCGAACCACGCTTCGCGCGTGAACGTGCCCGGAATCGCATAGCTGCCTGCCACGAGCCCCTGGTTGCCGTCGCCGACGATGCGCGCGATGGTCATCGGCGCGAAGCGGGTCGATGCGCGCGCCTTGATTTCCTCGTACACGCGCTGGCGGGCCGGCATGCCGCGCACGACGCGGCGCAGGTTCTCGCGGGTCTGGTCGACGAGCGCGAGGTTCGCGTCGATCATCGGCCAGTCGTCGTCGTTCACGCGCGACAGGTAGAACGAGATCATGCGCTCCGCGCTCTTGATCATCTCGTCGCGCGGCATGTTGCCGCGATTCGTCTCGAGCCAGCCGCGCCAGAAGCGGGCGAGCTGGTCGGTCAGGTGCGCCTGCTCGACGTGGCGCTTGTCGGACAGCATCAGGTACGTCTTGAGCGCGTTGTACGCGTCCTGCACGTTGGTCGGCGACGCGTCGCTGTAGAGGCCGCCCTGCGGTGCGGCCGGCTGTTGCGCTGCGGCCGGCGCGGTGCCGGACGCGGCCAGTGCGGCACCGGCCTGCGGCGCGGCGCCTGCCGCGTTCGTCGAGACCGGGATCGCGCCACCCTGCACGGCGCCCGATTCGGGCGGGCGCGTCATCGGGACGAGCTGTTCGGGGTGCGCGTTCACGTCCTTCATGAACGACGCGAGATTCTGCGACACGGGGGCCAGCAGGATCTGGCGCACGCCGTTGTAATACTCGGTCAGCAGGTGCTGCTCGAGACGGTCGCCCTGGTACAGGCCGAGCGACACCGAGACCGGCTTGTCGCGGCGGAACTGCTCGAGCTGCTCGATCCGGTCTTCGAGGATGTCCATTGCCTGCAGGCGCGACTGCAGGTCGTTGCGGCCCTGCTGCAGGCGCGTGACGTTGTCGAGGTCGGCCTGCACGTTCGCGACGAGCTGCTGGTTGCCGATCGTCGACCAGGTCCAGCCGCCCAGCGCGAGCGCGAGCGCCGCGACGAAGCCGAAGAAGGTCGCGTAGCGCAACCGGGTCTTGGTCGGGCTCGCGAACTGCCGCACCGTCTGGCGGTCCGCGAAGATCACCTTCGAGAACAGGTCGCGCAGGAAGAAGCCGTTCTTCGAGAACGCACTGTGCGGCTTCGGCAGCGCGCTGCCGTCGAGGCCGAAGCGTTGCGCGATGCGCTGCGCGGCCGCGCTGTTGGTTTCGCCTTCCTGCAAGGCGCTGGTGAAGTAGAAGCCGCGGAAGATCGGCTTGTACTGGAACGGGTTGTTCTCGAACAGCGTCGCGAGGAACGCGCGCAGCGACGGCTTGATCGTCGAGAATTCGAGCGGGAAGCTCAGCTGGCCCGGCGACAGCTGGTTGCCGCGCGACAGCGACAGCTGCGCGACGCTGATTTCCTTCAGCCCTTCGTACAGTTCCTCGAAGTGCGTGTCGAACTGCGCGACTACGTCGCGCTTGTCGTCGGGTTCGTAGGGCAGGGTGGCGCCCCACACGCGGTCGTACTCGTGCTTGTCGCTGCTGCTGAAGAATTCGGTGAAGCCGGTGATCAGGTCGGCCTTCGTGAACATCACGTAGACCGGCGCGAACACCTCGAGCTTCTCCGTCAGCTCCTGAACGCGCTGGCGGAGGTTTTTCGCGAGGTTGATCGCGAATTCGGGGCGGTTGCCGGTGAGTTCGGCGATGCTCGCGGTGACGATGATGCCGTTGATCGGCGCCTTCGGGCGATAGCGCTTGAGCAGGCCGAGGAAGCCGAGCCATTCGCTGCGATCTTCCTCGTGCACCGAATAACGGCCGGCCGTGTCGAGCAGGATCCCCTCGGTCGTGAAGAACCAGTCGCAGTTACGCGTACCGCCGATGCCGTGGATCACGGCGCTGTTCTTGTCCGCGAACGGGAACTGCAGGCCTGAATTGAGCACGGCGCTGCTCTTGCCCGCGGCCGGGTTGCCGATGACGATGTACCACGGCAGCTCGTACAGCGCGGAGCCGCCCGACACCTGGCCGATCTTCGACGTCTTGATCGTCTTCACCGCATCCGACAGGCGCGTGCGCAGCACGTCGAGGTCGGCCGTCTTCGCGTCGGGCGCGAGCGCGGCGGCGGCGGGCGCGGCGATCTTGCCGGTTTCCGCCTGCTCCTCCAGCACCTGGCCGAGCTGCTGGTTCGCGCGCTTCACGCGCCAGCGGCGCCACAGCGCGACGACGAGCCACAGCGCGAGGATCGCCGCGAACGCGATCGCCGCCCACAGGAGCGGCAACTGCAGCATGTCGGCGACGATGAAGAGGATGGCCGCTAGCGCGACGATCCCGACGATCGAGAGCGTACGGGGATGAGTCAGCACGTTGAGGATGCGTTGCATAGGACGTTCAGGTTCCGGTGCGATTCGGTGAGGCGACGCAGGCGCGTCGAGCGGCAAGGGTGGCGCCGCGATGTGTCGCCATGCTGTCAAACGGGATGAAGGGGGCTGGCATCAATGCGCCCGCGGCATCGGAGAAGGCGCGCGCATTAACGAAAGGACGCTGTGAGATTTAAAACGGAAGCGGCGGCCGGAAAAAATCGCGCACCGGAATGCATGATTTTTTGCGCCGCCCATATCGTTTCCTGCCGGGATATTAAAAAGCCCCATGCCGCCCTCATTATTTCCTGTCCGGCAGCCCTGGCTAGCTGCCGCGTCCCAGTTTAAAACCGGGTTTATGGTATTCCACGTGCCCGAGATCCATCATTTTCCAGCGGCCCCCCCAGGTCAGGCCAACCTGCTCGGCGACCTGGCCGTACAACTGGTAGCCGCGCATCGCCCACGGATCTTTCTCGGAAATGACCAGCTTGCCGTCGCGCAGGAATGCGTTGTCGGCCGCCAGCCCGAATTGGTGATAACTCTGGAAGGCCGCCGCGTTGGTCACGTTGCCGCCCATTGCCGCCAGCCGGTTCTGCCGTTCCGGGCTCCGGTAACCTTCCAGCAACGCCATTTCATATCCATATTGTTCGTGCATGATCTTGTAGACCAGCAGCAAACGCGTACGGAAATCCGGATCCAGCAGGTTCCAGTCGCGGCTCGCATCCTTCAGCGCCGGACGTACCTGTTCGACTTCCTTGGTGGCGAAGACTTCCGGCGGCAGCGGCGGGGGCGGTACGAGCTGTTCGCCCTGCAGCAGCGCGGCGATCTTCTCGTCGGGCACGCGTGCCGTGTCGTCGTACTGGAACAATTGCCGGCCGCGTAACGCAATGGCGACCAATGGCGGCGTCGCAAGAATACCTGCCGATACCATAATCATCAAGCGCCGCCGAACCAGTAAATTTTGCACGTCGTTTAAAGCGCCGCGCGTAACGCTTGCCGATTTAACAATCTGACTTCGCGTACGCGCGGCGCGATCGTTCGCACGGCGTGTAAGACGGCCGTGAAACTGGGCGACGGATTCGAAAACGGTCGCGCGGATACCCGGTAAAAGCAACAGTGCCGCAACGGCTACGGCAAGGGCGAAATAGGCGACGAGTGCGACGGCAATCAACGAAATCCCCGGAAATTGGAATTGATTGTGTTTTGCAATGCTTGCTCTTAGAATCAGGCTGCTTCGAGAGGCCGGGCTATATTATCGCGGTGAATTAAACCAGGATTCAATGAGACGCTGAATGAGTGCGCCGGAAAATTCAAATTCGAAATCTCCGCCCAGCCTGCTGTCCGACACGAAACAGGCCGACGGGTCCCAGCATTCGCGGATTCTCGCGAATCTGGAAGGACGTGTCACGCCGCCGGCCGAACCGCCGCGCCGTTCGCTGAAGGCGCCGATCGCGGCCGTCGTTGCACTGGTGGTTGCCGTCGGTGGCTGGGGGGCATGGCGCATGCAGCAGGCGGACGATACCACCACGGCAGTGGCTGCCGCACCCGCGGCACCCGCCGCGCCTGCGGTGCCGGTGCCGGCGAAGGCCGCGCCCGCCAGCGCCGTTGCGCCGCAGGTAGCGCATGCCGCGAGCGCGCCGCAGCCGGCCACGATCGTCAACGACGACGCCGCTTCCCGAACCGTTGCTTCCGCATCGTCCGCGCCCGCCGCGGACAACAGCCGCCTGTCGCGCGCGCTCGCCAACGGCGCCGACGATGCATCGGGCGCCGCTGCGTCGGGTGCCGCCGTGCCGGCCGTCGCGCCGGTCGCGGCAGCCAAAGCCGATGCCGCGAAGGGCGCGAAGCCGGCGGCCAAGGCGATCCCGGCCGCCACGGTCGCCGCCCGCAGCAAGACCGACGCCGCGCGCGCGAAGGCTGACGCAAAGGCCGAGGCCCGCAAGCATCGCAAGGAACAGCAGGCCGAGCTCGCGCAGGCGAAGAAGCGTCGCGACGCGACGTCGACCCGCACCGCGAGTGCGAAGGCGGCCGGAAAGGACGATCCGGATGCGGATCTGCTCGCGGCGCTGGTCGCGCGCACGAAGCCCGCCGACAAGAAGCCCGCGGCGCAGGCTGCGCCGACCAGGACCGCTGCGACGGCGGGTGGCGCGACGCTCGCCGCGCGCGTGAAGGAATGTTCGGAGCGCGGTTTTTTCGAGGATCAACTGTGCCGCTGGCGCGTCTGCGAAGGTCACTGGGGCAAGGATCCCGCGTGCCCGTCCGCCGAGCAGTCGCAGAACCGCCAGTAAGCCGCCCCCGTTGCCGATGCTTGCGCCGCCCGCCGGGCGGCGCGTTGCTTTCGACGCCGCGACGCCATTCGTGACGTCGTCACGAAAACGTCACATCGGTCGGGCATACGTCGTGGTTCCTTTCCCTGCGCGGCGTCCGGGCGCGTGCGGCGCGCCCGCCGATGATGCCCGTTCGCCGCGCGCCGCGCGACCTTCGACATGATGGACCTGATCGTACAGACTTACGGCGCCGATACGTCCGGCATGGTGTGCGGATTCCGGTTCATGCCCGGCGAGCCCGGGGCGATGCTCGACGCCGAGGCCGCCGCCGACTGGCTGCGCGGGCACCGCGCCGCTGCGCCGGACGATGCGTTCGTCTGGCTGCACTTCAATCTCGCGCACGGCGCGAGCGAGCGCTGGATGCGCACGCACCTCGGTCTGCCCGACAGCTTCTTCGAGTTCCTCCACGAAGGGTCGCGCTCGACGCGCATCGAGCAGGAAGACGGCGCACTGCGCGCGATCGTCAACGACGTGATGTTCAACCTCGAACTGACGCCGTCGGAGATCGCGACGCTGTTCGTCCACGTCGAGCGGCGCATCATGGTCACCGCGCGGCTCAAGCCGCTGCGCTCGGTCGACACGCTGCGCGCGTGCGTGCGCGACGGCGAGCAGTTCCGGTCGCCGGCGGAGCTGCTCGTGCACCTGCTGCGCGACCAGGCCGACCTGCTGATCCAGATCATGCGGCGCACGAGTGTCGACGTCGATCGCATCGAGGACCGCTTCCTGTCGCAGCGGCTCACGTCGAGCCGCATCGAGCTCGGCGCGATGCGCCGCACGCTGACGCGCCTGCAGCGCATGCTCGCGCCCGAGCCCGGGTCGATCTTCCGGCTGCTCGCGAAGCCGCCCGCCTGGCTGCACGTGGAAGACGTGCAGGAGCTGCGCGAGTCGACCGAAGAGTTTTCGCTGGTGCTCGCCGACCTGGCCGGGCTCAACGAGCGGATCAAGCTGCTTCAGGAAGAGATCGGTTCGCGTCTCGACGAACAGAACAACCGGACGCTGTTCACGCTGACGCTCGTGACCGTGATCGCATTGCCGATCAACATCGTCGCCGGCTTCTTCGGGATGAACGTCGGCGGCGTGCCGTTCTCGGAGAACAAGCACGGCTTCTGGCTGATGGTGCTGCTCGTGGCGGGCTTCACGGCGCTCGCCGCCTGGTGGGCGTTCCGCCGGCGCGGCGACGAACGGTAGCGCGACGCGGGGCGCGGCGGCCGCGCGCCCCGTGCGCCCCGTGCGCCCCGTGCGCCGCTCAGAAGCGGTAGGTCGCCCCGATCTTGACGATCGGATAGAAGCGCAGCCGGTTGGCCTTGTCCCGCAGGTTCGCTTCTTCCGCGTCGACGTTCGACTGTCCCGCCGCGGCCACGATGTTCGGCGGGACGTCGAAGTCCACGTGAGGCTTGCCGAACGCGACGCCCGCGTCGAAGAACGCCGACAGCCCGCGATGGCTCGGGTTGTGGCCGAAGCCGAGCCCGAAGTACGGGCGCACGACCGGGAACTTCGCCTTCGCGTGAATGGTCTCGCCGCCGGTCGGCACGGTCACGCCGTTGATTCGATAGGTGCCCGTCATGCTCGTCGCGGTCGCGTCGATGTTGTCGCCGCCGATGATCAGGCCCGCCGTCAGGTGGAACGGCACGACCGACGGCGCGGGGAACAGGTCAGCGAAAAGCCCGCCGTGATACAGGTCCAGATGGGCGTCGTAGCGCAGGTCGCCCGCGTTGAACGAGCGCGACAACGTGAAACCGTCGAATTCCGCGCGCAGGTTCGCATAGCGCGTCACCGCATGGCCGTATCCCAGTCCGATCCCGTCCGTCGCCACGCCGCCGTAGATTTCATCCGCGCGCGCCGGCTGCGCCGCGAAACTCATTAGTATGACAAAATAACCTGCCCACTTCATTTTCATCTGGCGATTCCATTCGGTTGCGATTATCCCGCCATGCGCGCGACCTGCCTGCGCGCGTGGCCAACGGGGGCCGCGATTCCGGCGCCCGCTCCGAGGGATATCGGCAGCCGCTCCGAAACGTTGAGGCTTCGTCACGGGGCTGTCATGCAGCACAAGCGGAACGCAAACGGGCCTCCCGGAGGAGGCCCGTCGAAGCAGCGGGAAGCGCGTTGGCCGGCCAGCGCCGCAGGCTGCGCGGCGCCGGACGGACAGGCGCGTTACTGCGTGACTACCTTGCGCGGCTTGAAGATGCCCTGGTAGTGCAGTGCCGGATGTTCCTGCGGCGTCGTGAGCTCGTTGGTCCGCGGCGTCATGCGCAGGAGCGTCGCGGCCGGCGAAGCGACCGAGCCGATCGACGTCGAGCGCGATGCCGGCGCGAGGTTGTTCGCGACGAGCAGCGCGGCCTCGCTCTTCAGGTTCGCGAGCAGCACCGGATCGGTCGAGCCGTTGACCTGCGTGAGCAGCCCGCTCCAGGCCGCGTCGCTGTAGTTCACGACGTAGTAGTCGAGCCCGCTCGGGTCGGCCACCACGCCCGTGCAGCCGTCGATCCGCGTTTGCGTCTGCGTGTCCTTCAGCGCGAGCGTCGTGCGTTTCGCGAGACCCTGGCCGTACGCGAGCGTGATCGGCACCGTCCATTGCAGGCCCGGATACGCGTTCTTGTTCGGGAACGGCTGCTGTTTCAGCGTGACGACCGTCTGGTTCTTCGTCAGGTCGCACTGCGTGTCGAGCGAGATCAGCGGCACGCCGGTCTGGCGGACGTAGCTGTCGCCGATCGCGCCGATCGCCTGGCCGCTTTCCTTCGACAGCGCATCCCACAGGCGCTTCGGGGTGCCGTTGCCGAACGAGTAGTCGACGAGGTACTGCTGCAGACCGCGGCGCAGCGTCTGTTCGCCGAGATAGTTCTCGAGCGTCTTCAGCACATGGCCGCCCTTGTCGTACGTGAACGCGCTGGCGCTCAGCACGAAGTCGTTCGACGCCCAGCCGTTGAAGTTCGGCGCGACCGGGAACGCGTTCGGGCCGATGTCACGATTGATCACGCGGTACTTGTTCTTCACCTGGTCGAGCCAGCTGAACTCGTTGGGGAAGAACTGGATCGTCGTCTTGGTCTCGAAGAACGTCGCGAACGACTCGTTGAGCCACACGTTGTCCCACCAGTCGGTCGTGACGAGGTCGCCGAACCACTGGTGCGCGACTTCGTGCGTCAGCACCTCGTTGCCGTAGTGCGACATCGGCTGGCCCGGCTGCGGCAGGATGTCGTCGGCGAACTCGAGGATCGACCCCCAGTTCTCCATCCCGCCGAAGTTCAGGTCCTTCTGCTCCTTGAACGCATCGTTCGCGGCCACCGTATCGAACTTCGTGAGCGGCAGCGCAATGCCCGTGTAGCGGTAGTAGAAGTCGAGCGCCTGCTTGGTGCGGTCCATCGCCGGCTTCGCCCAGTCGCTCATGCCCGGCGGCGTGAACACGCGCAGGTGCAGGCCGCCCTTGCCGCCCGGCAGCGGGCTCGTGAAGTCGTCTTCATAGGTGTCGAACTGGCCGCCGCCGAAGAACAGCAGGTACGACGGCATCGGCGGGGTCTTCTCGAACTGCACGAGCTTGTAGCCGCCGCCGACGTTGGTCGACGGCTTCTCGGCCGCGTTCGACACGACGCGCCAGCTCGACGGCACTTCGGCCGTCACTTCATAGGTCGGGCGGAACGCCGGCTCGTCCCAGCCCGGGAACCACTGGCGCGACAGGTTGGTTTCGCCCTGCGTGAGGATCGCGCCGCTCGTCTTGCCGTCGGTGCCCTTCAGGTCGACGCGGAAGACGCCTTCCGCGGCCGAGCAGCCCGGATACGGATCGTCGCCGCAACTGCCGCCCGTCTTCGTGACCGGATCGTCGTACGACTTGAAGTTGATGATGCCGGACCATTCCATGTGCAGCGAATAGTTGCCCGGCGAGATCGTGCCGCTCACGGGGCGCAGCTGGTAGAAGTCGCCCTTGTCCTGCGGCGTCGCGATCAGCTGGATGTTGCCCGGCTGCAGCGTGATGCGGCCGTTCGTGAACTTGATCCGGTGGCCGGCGATCACGATGTTGTTGACCGGCTTCAGCACCTTGATCTCGACGTCGGCGCGGCCGTCGAACGCGTTCAGCGCGTCGTTCGGGCGGAACCACAGCCGGTAGTTCACGGGCACCACGGTGTCCGGCAACTCGACCGGGTGCGCGCTCTTGTCGATGTTGGACGCAGCCGGCTGAGACGCCGCGGGCGTCGACGCGCCGTTCGGTTTGCCTGCCGCGCCCAGCGCGGAGGCCGAGCCGACGCCGCCGTCGTCACCGCCGCACCCGGCGAGTGCGAGCGCGGCGACGAGCGGCAGATAACGCATCTTGCGAATATCGATCGACATGACTGAAACCTCGATTGTTGAAAGAATCGTTCAGTGCTGCGAAAACGCCGGCAAAAACAATCCCCTCGCCATTAATCAACAGCGATGAAAATGCCAATGACGGATTATTCGAAAAGACGGCGGCCGACTACGTGAAGGTAATCATGGTCTGTTGCCCCCTATTGATTCTCGTTTGTCGGTTGACCTGCCGGTTCGATTTTCCCGGGCGCGCGCGCAACCCCATCGAACCGACGACCTGCGAAGCCGGCCGGGCCTTGTGCTGCGGGACCGGAACGCGCGTGCGCCGTTCCGTAAAATCACCGTCATGCGGCTTCAAGGTTTGTCGGCTTGCTCGAAGGATGCGTAAATATACTTGATGGTTTTAGGTAAAGGAAACGAAAAATTTAGAATCTGCATCGATTCAAGTTTCTGTGTTGCATTGCACGATAAAAGTTATGGATTTGCGTTTCTGTTTTACCGGGAGATTCGTAGTTTTAATTTATTAACCATATTGGGCATGCGCGCGGACTACGAAATCCGGTGCGCCGGCGCGTGCCCGGTACAATGCGGCGAAGGTCGTTCGCCGCGAGGAGTCCGCTCATGCCGCCCGTTTCGTTTCGTGCCGCGCCGCTGCGCGCCGTGCTGTCGTTCATCGTCGCCGTGCTCCTGCTCGGCGGCTGCGCGGGGCTCACGCGCGATTCCGTGCGCGTGTCGGTCGCCGGGCTCGACCCGCTCGTCGGGCAGGGCCTCGAGATGCGTTTCAACCTGAAACTGCGCGTGCAGAACCCGAACGACGCGCCGATCGCATATGACGGCATCTCGGTCGCGCTCGACCTGAACGGCACGCCGTTCGCGAGCGGTGTCAGCGACCGCTCGGGCGTCGTGCCGCGCTTCGGCGAGGCCGTGCTCGACGTGCCCGTTTCGGTGTCGGCGTTCGCTGCCGCGCGGCAGGTATGGGGCCTGGCCGGCGCCGCGTCGGCGGGCGAGCTGCCGTATGCGCTGCGCGGCCGGCTCGCGGGCGGCGTGCTCGGCACCGTGCGTTTCAGCGATGCGGGCACGTTGCGCCTGCCGGCGCTGCCGGCGTCGGGCGGGTGACGCATCGCCGCGATGCGCTGCAGCATGCGAGCGCGCTTTGCCCGTTACGCAAAGCAGGGTAAGGTGTGGTCCGCGCGGCGCATTTCCGCCGCCTGTTGAAGTCAACCGTTCCGAATTCGCGTGACCGATTTCCCCGTTTTCCACTGGACCGACGCCGACGGCGCCGATCATGCCGTGCGCTGGCGCTCCGAAGCCGGCGTGCAACCGCCGAAGCGCGCGGTGCCCGCCGACGACCGTCTCACCGCCGACGCGGCCTACCGTCTGGCCTGCGAGGGCACCGCGCTCGTCTGGCAGGGCGACTTCCAGAATGCGCGCCAGCTCGTGCAGGCGATGGCGCGCCGCGTCGAGCGCAAGCCGAAGAAGGCGAAGGCCGCGGTGGGCGCCGACGCATTCAACCTGCATCGTCTCGCGCAATCGCAGCGCGCCCGCACGCTCGGGATGCTGCTGATCCCGCTCGATGCCGACTACACGATCCCGCTGCGCCGCGCGCCCGACGTGCGCGCCGCATGCGAGGAAGCGTACGGCCCGGGCGGCGCACCGTCGGTCGTGTCGCTGCGCGAGCTGCTCGGCCTCGTCGGCGCGCACGAATGGCGCAAGAAGGGCGTGCCGATTCCGGCGCTCGGCGGCGCGCCGATCCATCCGCACTACGGCGTGTTCTCGCCGGTGCGCGGCGAATACGTCGAACTCGTCGCACGCACGCCGCTGCCCGCGACGTCGCTCGCGTTCGACATCGGCACGGGCACCGGCGTGCTCGCGGCCGTGCTGGCGTCGCGCGGCGTCGAGCGCATCGTCGCGACCGATCAGGATCCGCGGGCGCTCGCCTGCGCGCGCGCGAACGTCGAGCGGCTGGGCCACGCGGACCGCGTCGAGGTCGTCGAGGCGGATCTGTTTCCGGCCGGCCGCGCGCCGCTCGTCGTCTGCAACCCGCCGTGGGTGCCGGCCCGTCCGAGCGCACCGATCGAATACGCGGTCTACGATCCCGACAGCCGCATGCTGCGCGGTTTCCTCGCGGGGCTCGCCGACCATCTCGAACCGGGCGGCGAAGGCTGGCTGATCCTGTCCGATTTCGCCGAGCATCTCGGCCTGCGGCCGCGCGACACCCTGCTGCAGTGGATCAACGAAGCCGGCCTCGTCGTGCTCGGCCGCGAAGACATCCGCCCCGCACACCCGAAGTCCGCCGACGCCGACGATCCGCTGCACGCGGCACGCCGCGCCGAGGTCACGTCGCTCTGGCGGCTCGGCGCACGAGCCTGACCGCGCATTTTCGGTAAACTATCGCCATTCCTCACGAATTCCCGCCGCCGGGCCGTGGTCGACCGACCGTGGCCCGGCGCCGCTTCACGATGTCGAACAAGACCCACGAAATCCGCCCGGAGCAGTCCGTCGAGCTGCTGAAGGAACTGCACATCCTCACCCGCGACGGCAAGCTGAACCAGGACAGCCGCCGCAAGCTGAAGCAGGTCTATCACCTGTTCCAGTTCATCGAGCCGCTGCTCGCGAGCGTGCAGGCCGACAAGGGCGGCGTGACGCTCGTCGATCACGGCGCCGGCAAGTCGTATCTCGGCTTCATCCTGTACGACCTGTTCTTCAAGCAGCAGCCGGGGCACGGCACGGCGGCGTTCGCGTCGCACGTGTACGGGATCGAGACGCGCGAGGAGCTGGTCACGCGTTCTACCGAGCTCGCCGCGCGGCTCGGGTTCGGCGGCATGTCGTTCCTGAACCTGTCGGTCGCCGATTCGATCACGTCGCCGAAGCTGCCCGAAACGGTCGACGTCGTCACCGCGCTGCATGCGTGCGACACGGCGACCGACGACGCGATCCGTTTCGCGCTCGCGAAGCGCGCGCAGCACATCGTGCTCGTGCCGTGCTGCCAGGCGGAAGTCGCGGGCGTGCTGCGCAAGAACAAGGGCAAGTCGCTCGCGAACGCGCTGACGGAAGTGTGGCGGCATCCGCTGCATACGCGCGAATTCGGCAGCCAGATCACCAACGTGCTGCGCTGCCTGCAACTCGAGGCGCACGGCTATCAGGTCAGCGTGACCGAACTGGTCGGCTGGGAACATTCGATGAAGAACGAGCTGATCATCGCGCAGTACAAGAACCTGCCGCGCCGGCGTCCCGGCGAGCGGCTGAACGAGATTCTCGACATGTTCGGGCTGGCGGAGCTGCGCGAGCGGTTCTTCGTGCCGCAGGGCGGCGAGGAAACGGCGCCGGCCGCCCACTGAGTCGCTCAAGTCACGTTAGTCACGTTCGGCCGGGGCGCGGCGGTTGAACGTTCCTCCGGCGCAGCGCGCCGACGCAATTGCCGCTCAGACGTCGTCGCCCGGCCGGCGCATCCATTCGCGCCAGCCGTCGTGGCCGAGGCGGCGCAGTGTTTCCTGATTCCTTTCGTAGATCGTGGACGCGTCCGGGAACGCGTCGACCGCGCGCGCGATGCTGTCCTCGCGCAGCAGGTGCAGGATCGGATACGGCGCACGGTTCGTGTAGTTCTCGATGTCGTCGGGTTCGCTGCCTTCGAACCGGTAGTGCGGATGGAAGCTCGCGATCTGCAGCACGCCGTCGAGCCGCAGTTGCCGCACAAGGCGGTCGGCAAAGAACAGCGCATCGTTGTAGTCGACGAAATCGGCGAACGCATGCGGGAAGATCAACAGCGTCGTGTCGACCTGCTGCGGGTCGGCCGCATCGAGCGCGCGCAGTTCCGTTTCGAGTTCGGCGAGCGCGTCTTCGAGCGTCGTCGCTTCGCTGATCGCGTAGCGCACCTGTTCCTTCACATAGACGCTTTTCGCGAACGGGCACAGATTGAGCCCGATCACCGCGCGCGCGAGCCAGTGCCGCGTGGCGGCGAGGATGTCGTCGTGCGCGTCGTGTGAATCGGAGCGGGCGTCGGTCATGGCGGTGCGGGGTGCGGGCGGCGGGAGTCGCATTGTAGCGGGCGGCCGCACGGCCCGGCGTGCCGCGCGGCCCGTTCGCCGTTGATCACGCGCACGCGGCTTCGATCAACTGCGTGACGAGCGCGGGCGCGGTGCCGATCGGCGTTTCGCCGTGCCGATAGGTCTGGCTCGCCGCGTAGATACCCTCGACCACCAGCGCGAGCGCATCGGCGAGCTTCGCCGGCGCGCGCGCGCCGGCGCCTTCGCATAGCGCGACGAGCCGCTTCATCAACTGTTCCTTGTTCTGCGCGACGCGCTCGCGCGCCGGGTGCGACGCATCCGGAAACTCCGCCGCGACGTTGACGAACGGGCAGCCGCGATAGTCCTTCTGCGTCGCGCGCTCGGCCAGGTCGACGAAATACTGGATCAGTTGCGCCTTCGGCTGGCCCGGATGCTTCGTGACGCTTGTGTCGAGACGTTCGAAGAAACACGCATCCATCCGCTCCAGATACGCGAGGATCAGGTCGTCCTTCGACGAGAACTGCCGATACAGGCTCATCTTGTTGACGCCCGCGCGCTCCACGACCGCCTCGACGCCCACCGTCCGAACGCCTTCCTTGTAAAACAGCTCCTCGGCGGCGCGCAGCAGGTGCTCCTGCGCGGTGGCGCCCGGGATCGCCTGTCGCGTGCGTCGCGACGCGGGCTTGGCGGCCTCGATGTCGGACATGTTGCCCTCGGTGTCGAAATTGAATGCTTGACATGTTACCGATTGGTCACTACGATCGCAATACACTTGTGACCGGTCGGTAACAATGCGATCGGATCGAAGACAACTGCCAGACGTCGGCCCGGGCCGGCTGACGTGACGTGCGGCGGAGGTGGCCCGTTTTGCATGGGACCGGATCGAGCGCTGAAGCGCTGACGCCGGTCATCAGGAGAAATCGGACATGAACTGGGCAGCAAGACGAATCGGCGGGCGCTTCCATTACGGATGGCTCGCTGCGGCGGTGGTATTCCTGATCCTGCTGGCGGCCGCCGGCACGCGCGCGACGCCGAGCGTGCTGATGGTGCCGCTCGAACGCGAGCTCGGCTGGAGCCGCGCGGCGATTTCGCTGGCGATCTCGGTGAACATCGCGCTGTATGGCCTGACCGGCCCGTTCGCGGCCGCCGCGATGCAGCGCTTCGGGCTGCGCCCGACCATCCTCACCGCGCTCGTGACGATGAGCGCGGGCGTCGCGCTGTCGTCGATGATGACGCAGAGCTGGCAGATGGTGGTGATCTGGGGCCTGATGGTCGGCTGCTCGACGGGTGTCGTCGCGCTGACGCTGTCCGCGACCTTCGTGACGCGCTGGTTCCATGCGCGGCGCGGCCTCGTGATGGGAATCCTGACCGCGAGCACGGCCACCGGCCAGCTCGTGTTCCTGCCGATGCTCGCGGCGATCGCGCAGCGCCATGGCTGGCGGCCGGTCGTGCTGGTCGTCGCGGTGGCGGCCGCGATCGTGATTCCGCTGGTTGCGTTCCTGTTGCCCGAGCGGCCGGCCGACGTGCAGCTGCGCCCTTACGGCGAGCCGGCCGATGCGCCGCCCGCGCCCGATGCGACCAGGGAGAACCCGCTCGCGGTCGCGTTCCGTACGCTGCTGACGGCGAGCCGCTCGCGCGATTTCTGGCTGCTGTTCTTCAGCTTCTTCATTTGCGGCGCGAGCACCAACGGTTACGTCGGCACGCACCTGATCGCGATGTGCAGCGACTACGGGATGACGGAAGTGCAGGGCGCATCGCTGCTCGCGGCGATGGGCGTGTTCGACCTGTTCGGCACGACGCTGTCGGGCTGGCTGTCCGACCGCTACGACAATCGCGTGCTGCTGTTCTGGTATTACGGGCTGCGCGGGCTGTCGCTGATCTACCTGCCGCATGCGTTCGGGATCGATTTCTTCGGGCTGCCGCTGTTCGCGATGTTCTACGGGCTCGACTGGATCGCGACCGTGCCGCCGACCGTGCGGCTCGCGACCGACGTGTTCGGCAAGGCTGCGGCGCCGGTCGTGTTCGGGTGGATCGTCGCCGGCCACCAGCTCGGCGCGGCGTTCGCGGCGCTCGGCGCGGGGCTGCTGCGTGCGAGCCTCGGCACCTACACGATCGCGTCGATGATTTCGGGCGGGCTGTGCATCGTCGGCGCGCTGATCGTGCTGCGCATCAACCGCGGCCCGTCGCGCGCGGCTGCGCAACCGGTCTGACGTCGGCCCCGGCCGATGCGTCCGGGGCCAACGCAGGTTTGGCGATTTGCATTGATCGGCAGCGGCGGGCGCGCCGGCGCGCAACCGGTTATGCTTGCGGTTCGCCAGGCGTTCGCGCCCCTTCATCGATGTCAGCGAGGATCCGCATGTCCGTCAAACCTGCTCCCACCACTGTTTCGATTCACGATCTGATCGCGGGCCGCTGGAGCCCGCGCGCGTATTCGAACGCGCCGGTCAGCGCCGAGCACCTGCACGCGGTGCTCGAAGCTGCCCGCTGGGCACCGTCTGCCTACAACGCGCAGCCGTGGCGCTTCATCGTATTCGACCGCACGCAGGACGAAGACGCATTCAAACGCGCGTTCGCGACGCTGGTGCCGTTCAACCAGGGCTGGAATGCGCCGGCGCCCGTGCTGATCGCCGTGACCGCGCATACGCTCACGCCGAAGGGGGAACCGGCACCGACCGCGCTGTACGACGCGGGCGCCGCCGCGATGTCGCTGGTGCTGCAGGCGCACGCGCTGGGCCTGGCCGCCCACCAGATGAGCGGCTTCGACGCGAAGGCGTTCCGCGACACGTTTGCGATCCCGGCCGACGTCGCGATTCCCGCGATCATCTCGCTGGGTCACTACGGCAACGTCGACAAGCTCGATCCCGTGCTGCGCGATCGCGAGAAGGCGCCGCGCACGCGTCATGCGATCGGCGAGGTCGTCTATGCGGGCGCGTGGAAGAAGGGCTTCGACGCGGCGGCCTGACGCGAAGGTCCTTCGGCCGGGCCGAAGCTCGCGCTCGGGCGTCGGCCCGGGCAAGCCCGGCAAGGGCTTGCGACGCCCGCCCGCCGGGCGTTGCGGCCCCGAATTCATCGAGCCGGCACGGCCCGGTGCCACTTGCCGCTTGCGGTTGTGATCCCGCGGGCTTCATGTTAAAAAGCCCGTCCTTTCCGTTTTCGCGCCGGCCCTGCTGCGGCAATTTCCCATGACTTACTGCGCGATCGATTTCGGCACGTCCAATTCCGCCGTGGCGCTGCCCGACGGCGACGGCATGCGCCTCGCGCCCGTCGAGGGCGACCACCTGACGCTGCCCACCGCGATCTTCTTCAACAACGACGAAGAGACGGTCGAATACGGCCGTGCGGCGCTGGCTTCCTACATCGACGGTTTCGACGGCCGGCTGATGCGCTCGATGAAGAGCATTCTCGGCTCGCCGCTCGCGGAAACGACGACCGATCTCGGCGACGGCAGCGCGATCGCGTACACCGACATCATCGCGCGCTTCCTGACGCACCTGAAGCGCAAGGCCGAAACCCGCGCGGGCGCGTCGATCGGTCGTGCGGTGCTCGGCCGTCCCGTGTTCTTCGTCGACGACGATCCGCGCGCCGACCGCCTCGCACAGAATCAGCTCGAGGCGGCCGCGCGATCGGTCGGCTTCTCGGACGTTCAATTCCAGTACGAACCGATCGCGGCCGCGTTCGACTACGAATCGCGTCAGCAGGCGGAGCGTCTCGTGCTCGTCGCCGACATCGGCGGCGGCACGTCCGACTTCTCGCTGGTGCGCGTCGGGCCCGAGCGGATGGCGCGGCTCGAGCGCAAGGACGACGTGCTGGCCCACCACGGCGTGCACGTCGCGGGCACCGACTACGACCGGCGTGTCGAGCTGGCCGCGATCCTGCCCGCATTCGGATACCGTTCGCTCGATCCCGAAGGGCGCGAGCTGCCGAACAAGATCTACTTCGATCTCGCGACCTGGCACCTGATCAACACGGTCTACACGCCGAAGCGGCTCGGCGAGCTGAAGCTGATGAAGCACCTGTACCGCGACGTGCAGCAGTACGACCGGCTCACGAGCGTGGTCGAGCAGCGGCTCGGGCATGCGTTGATGGCGCGCGCAGAGGAAGCGAAGATCGGCGTCGCGGCGGGCGGGGAGACGATGATCGACCTGAGCGACGTGGAAGAGGATCTGCAGATCGCGTTCGATGCCGAGCGCCTCGTCGATGCGAGCCGCGACGACACCGCCCGCATCGTCGATGCCGCGCGCGAGACGGTGCGGCTTGCGGGTGTTGCGCCGCGCGACGTCGGCGCACTGTATTTCACCGGCGGTTCGACGGGGCTCGCGTTCCTCTCGGGCGCGCTCGCGGGTGCGTTCCCGGATGCGCAGCCCGTGTTCGGCGACCGGCTGGCCAGCGTGGCGACCGGTCTTGGCATCCACGCGCAGCGGCTGTTCGGCTGAGCGCCACGGCGACGAAACAAAAAAAGCCCCGCCGAAGCGGGGCTTTTTTACACGAATTATCGCGCCAAGCTTAGACCGGACGGATGTTCGCAGCTTGCAGACCCTTCGGGCCCGTCTTCACTTCGAATTCAACCTTCTGGTTTTCTTGCAGCGTCTTGAAGCCTTCGACGCGGATTTCCGAGAAGTGCGCGAACAGATCGTCGCCGCCGCCTTCCGGGGTGATGAAGCCGAAGCCCTTTGCGTCATTGAACCACTTGACGGTACCGGTTGCCATGTTACTTGTTCCTAAAAAGATAAAACGGGGCCGAAGCCCATGGGGTGCGGAAAATCAAGGAAGGGGTAATAGGACCAACCGGAGTACCGTTGATGGGCGAACTACGAAAGAACCAATTCACTCGCCACTTGAAATCCTGCGAAGTCCTTTATACGGCTTATCACTCGCGTGGTCAACCGTATTTCCATGGACTCAGGGTTATTACGAATTTCGAGCTTACAAACATTGCAGATTTCACGGATTTTTTGTAGGGGCCGAACGATTTTGGCGCCACGCTCGAGGTGCAACCGTTAAACTACGCGCCGCGCGGACGGGTTGCCCTGATCGGGTGACGCGTCCCCCCAAGAATGCGTGCGCGGTGCAGTCCGAGCCGATCCCGGACCGCGGGCCGACCATGCTTTTTGAGACACAGGAGAGGATGTGAAGAGTTCTATTCAACGGAACATCGGCCCGTTTGCATTGATGCTGACGGGGCTGGGTTCGATTATCGGCTCGGGCTGGCTGTTCGGCGCCTGGAAGGCCGCCAAGATCGCCGGTCCGGCGGCGATCTGCGCATGGATCATCGGCGCGGTCGTGATTCTCGCGATTGCACTGACGTACGCGGAACTGGGTGCGATGTTCCCCGAGTCGGGCGGCATGGTGCGCTACGCGCGCTACTCGCATGGCTCGCTGGTCGGCTTCATCAGCGCGTGGGCGAACTGGATCGCGATCGTATCCGTGATCCCGATCGAGGCTGAAGCGTCGATCCAGTACATGAGCACGTGGCCGTATCCGTGGGCGCATGCGCTGTTCGTGAACGGCGAGCTGACGACACCCGGCCTGCTGCTGTCGGCCGTGCTGGTCGTCATCTACTTCATGCTGAACTACTGGGGCGTGAAGGCGTTTGCCCGGGCGAACACCACGATCACGATCTTCAAGTTCCTGATCCCCGGCCTCACGATCCTCGGCCTGATGCTGACGAGCTACCATCCGGAAAACCTCGGCACCGCATCCAACGCAAGCTTTGCGCCGTACGGCTGGTCGGCGGTGCTGACCGCGGTCGCGACGAGCGGCATCGTGTTCGCGTTCAACGGTTTCCAGAGCCCGGTGAACCTCGCGGGCGAAGCGCGCAACCCGTCGCGCAGCGTGCCGTTCGCGGTGATCACGTCGATCCTGATCGCGCTCGTGATCTACGTACTGCTGCAGATGGCGTACATCGGCTCGGTGAATCCGGCTGACGTCGCGCAGGGCTGGTCGCACTTCAACTTCAAGTCGCCGTTCGCCGAACTGGCGATCGCGCTGAACCTGAACTGGCTCGCGATCCTGCTGTACGTCGACGCGTTCGTCAGCCCGAGCGGCACCGGCACGACGTACATGGCGACCACCACCCGCATGATCTACGCGATGGAGCGCAACAACACGATGCCGAAGATGTTCGGCAACGTGCACCCGCTCTACGGCGTGCCGCGCCAGGCGATGTGGTTCAACCTGCTGGTCTCGTTCATCTTCCTGTTCTTCTTCCGCGGCTGGAGCTCGCTCGCGGCGGTGATCTCGGTCGCGACGGTGATCTCGTACCTGACCGGCCCGATCAGCCTGATGGCGCTGCGCCGCGCGGCGACCGACATCGAGCGTCCGCTGTCGATTCCGCTGATGAAGCTGATCGCGCCGTTCGCGTTCGTCTGCGCGTCGCTGATCCTCTACTGGGCGAAGTGGCCGCTGACGGGCGAGATCATCCTGCTGATGATCGTCGCGCTGCCGGTGTACTTCTACTTCCAGGCGAAGTCGGGCTGGACCGGCTGGGGTGCCGACCTGAAGGCCGCATGGTGGCTGGTCGCGTACCTGCCGACGATGGCCGTGCTGTCGCTGATCGGCAGCAAGGAATTCGGCGGTTACGGCGTGCTGCCGTACGGCTGGGACATGCTGGTCGTCGCGGCAATCTCGCTGGTGTTCTACTTCTGGGGCGTGAATACCGGCTACCGGACCAAGTATCTCGACGAGCGTGAATCGCACGACGAGATCCTCGAGGGTGTCGGTGCCTGACGCGTGACCTGCCGCCGGATTCGGCGGCGGCAGGAATCGGTGCAAGCATGGAAAAAAGCCCGTTCGAGCCACTGGCTCGAACGGGCTTTTTGCTGTGCGCCCAGCATGGGCGCACTCCTGCGGGTGTAAGTCCCGCCATGAGCTGGTCACGGCGAATGAAGTGAAGCGCAACTGCACGAGGGCGACCGAATGTGGGGAGGAAGCGTGGAGCGTAAATCGCGAGCCGATGGACAAGAACTGCATAGAAGGCGCTGCCGAGCAGGGCGAGCGGGCAACAAACCGCGAAGCTCTTGTGACCAAGGCGCGGCGGCGTAAATGCAGCGGTTGTGCGATGAAGGAGTGCGTTCTTACCTGGGGAGGCCTCGCCTCATGCCTGAAAGGGCAACGACGTCGAGTCGGAGCGAGGAGTCAGCAGAGGCCATAGTAGTTGGGCGGTGTGGCTGGGAAAGCTAAAGCTGCCGGCGAAGGGCCGAAGGGATGGGAGGGGGAGCCCTCTGGTTATCGGAAGTGAAGCGCCTCAGATGTTCGCGAGAGCGAAGCTCGCCGGTCAGGTGGATAGGGTGAAGCCCGACAGGCCCCGGCAGCGAGGAATCAGTTCCGCCGAACCGGACCACGGCAAGCCTGGGCGTCGGGTCGGGAGCAACACAAGCCTGACGACCTCAACCATTCCAACCGCCTGGTGCGGACCCGCATGCCAGGTGGTAATGGAATGGACGCCCCCGTCCGAAGCGGCATTGCCGTGTCAAAGTGGTGAGGCTGTCGAAACACCACCTTCACCGGAGGAGGGCGTCACCATGAACGTTACTACGATCGGCATTGACCTCGCCAAGGACATCTTCCAGGTCCACGGTGTGAACGAGCACGGCAAGCCGATATTGAGGAAGCAACTGAAACGGCACCAGATAGTCGCGTTCTTTGCGAACCTTCCAGGGTGCCTCATCGGCATGGAAGCCTGCGCCAGCGCCCACTTCTGGGCACGCAAGCTGCAGACGCTCGGCCATACGGTGAGGCTCATGGCTCCCCAGTTCGTTAAACCCTATGTGAAGACGAACAAGAACGACGTTGCCGATGCCGAAGCGATCTGCGAAGCGGTGGCGCGACCCAACATGCGGTTTGTGCCCATCAAGAACGTCGATCAACAGGCGGTTCTTGCATTGCACCGAGCCCGCCAAGGGTTCGTTCGGGCGCGTACCGCGCAGGCCAATCAGATCCGCGGGCTGCTGGGGGAATTCGGTTTGGTGATGCCGCGGGGGATCACCAGCATTGCCCAGCACGTACCTCAGCTCATCGAAGACGCCAGCAATGAACTGCCGGGGTCATTCCGTCTGTTGATACAGCGCTTGACGGACCACTTGAAGGAGCTTGACCGGCAGGTCGCAGAGATCGAGACGCAGATCAAGGCGTGGCATCACGCGAGCGACGCCAGTCGCCGACTGGCAGAGATTCCCGGCATCGGCCCGATTACGGCCAGCGCTCTGGTTGCCTCGATCGGCGACGGCAAGTGCTTCAGCAATGCCCGGCAACTGGCGGCGTGGTTAGGTCTGGTACCCAGACAGCATTCGAGCGGAGGCAGGCCGACGCTGCTGGGTATCAGCAAGCACGGCGATACCTACCTGCGGACACTGATGGTGCACGGCGCGCGGGCTGTCGTTCGCTATTGCGCCAACAAGGACGATGCGTTCTCGGGCTGGCTTCATCGCTTGCTCACGCGCCGGCACAAGAACGTCGCCGTGGTGGCAGTGGCGAATAGGAACGCCCGGATTGCCTGGGCGCTGCTCACGCAAGGCACTGCGTTCCGATCGGATTACGCGCCGTCCGTGGCCGCTGCGTAATCCGATCGGGTTCGGTTAAGGCTCTCCCAGGAGGTTGCTTGGGCAATCGTGACGTGATGGCAAGACAGGTTGGACCGGGATCGGAATACTCTGCCCTCCCACAGGCGCTTCGAGCGCGAGGTGGTGATTAGAGTCCGATCAGCTGATTCCATCAGGGACAGAGGCGTCTCGCTAGCCTCCTGAACAGTCCGGATGTATGGCCGCAATCTCAATCTATCTGCCGATCGTGTACGGCTGCCTTGCAAAACGGAGGCGTCCATGTATGTGGGAGGGGACCGGTCAGATTACCTGACCGCCCCTATCCCGATTGGGCGGGGCCGGTCAGTCGTTCGCGCCGGCGAACACGTAGTTCGTCATCGCGAGCACGCGCTGGTAGGTGCCGAGCGACTGGATACCGAGCTGGTAGTCGTCGTCCGCCGCGCCGAGTGCCGTGAACACCGGCAGCAGATGCTCGTCGGTCGGATGCATCAGCGCGGCGTGCGGTGCCTGCCGGCGGTAGTCGAGCAGCGCGTCGACGTCGCGCGCGGCCAGCTTGGCCTCGAACCAGTCGGTGAATTCCGCGACGCGCGGGTCCGCATCCTCCGGTGCCGCGCCGAAATCGGCGGCGCGCAGGTTGTGCGTGATCTGGCCGGAGCCGATCACCATCACGCCTTCGTCGCGCAGCGGTCGCAGCGCGCGGCCGAGCGCGAAGTGGTGCGCCGCATCCGCGCGCGGCTGGATCGACAACTGCGCCACCGGTACGTCGGCTTCCGGGAACATCAGCAGCATCGGTACCCACGCGCCGTGGTCGAGGCCGTGCTCGGTCGTGGCGGTGGCGATGCCGGCCGCGTTCAGCAGTCCGGCCGCGCGCTCGGCGACGTCGGGCGCGCCGGGCGCCGGGTAGCGGATGTCGTACAGCGCCTGCGGAAAGCCGTAGAAGTCGTGGATCGTTTCAGGATGCGCGGCGACACTGGCGACGGGCCGCTGCGTGCCCCAGTGCGCGGACAGCATCAGCACCGCGCGCGGGCGCGGCAATTCGGCGCCAAGGTGGGTGAACGCGCCGGACGGCAGCGTCGGGTCGATCGGCAGCGTCGGGGCGCCGTGGGACAGGTAGAGCGAAGGCAAGCGGTTCATGGTGGTGGCCCTGCGATGAGGTTGCCTGTGACTATAGGCTCACACCAATCGTTGATAAATCAGCATTTGCGAATTTGATTCGATCTCGTTTGTTGATAATCGCCGAGCCTTGCGGGCCGTGAAACGCGCGCCGTTACTGCGCCGGCCGGATGCCGGCCCACGGCGTCGTCATCGGTGCACTGAGCGCGAACAGGTCGAGCACGCGCGTGACGGTCTGGTCGACGAGCTCCTCGATCGACTTCGGCATCGCGTAGAACGCGGGTAGCGGCGGGAAGACGATGCCGCCCATTTCGGTCACGGCAGTCATGTTGCGCAGATGCGCGAGGTTGAACGGCGTTTCGCGCACCATCAGCACGAGGCGGCGGCGCTCCTTCAACGTGACGTCGGCCGCACGCGTGATCAGATTGTCGGACAGCCCGTGCGCGACGCTCGCGAGCGTCTTCATCGAGCAGGGCGCAATCACCATCCCGTCGGTCGCGAACGACCCCGATGCGATCGTCGCGCCGACGTCGCGCACCGAATGCACGACGTCCGCACGGCTTTCGACCTCGGCCTTCGACAGCTTCAGTTCGTGCTGGATGTTGAGCCAGCCGGCGTTCGAAATCAACAGGTGCGTTTCGACGCCGCCGGCGGCGCGCAGCAGCTCGAGCAGCCGTACGCCGTAGATCGCGCCGGTGGCGCCGGTGATCGCGACGATCAGCCGGCGTGGCGGCGCGCTGCGGGGTTCCATCGGGGAAGGGGGATTACGCGGCGGCGAACAGTTGCTGCAGTTCGCCCGACTGGTACATCTCCATCATGATGTCCGAGCCGCCGATGAATTCGCCTTTCACGTAGAGCTGCGGAATGGTCGGCCAGTTCGAGAATTCCTTGATGCCCTGGCGGATCTCGTCGTCTTCGAGCACGTTGACCGTCTTGAACTGATCGACGCCGCAGGCCTTCAGCACCTGGATGGCGCGGCCCGAAAAGCCGCACATCGGGAATTGCGCGTTGCCCTTCATGAAGAGCACGACCTGGTTTTCGTCGACGATTTGCTTGATACGTTGTTGGGTGTCCATGACTGACCTTGCGTTTGCGGGGCGTTAGATCGAAATGATAGCGGATTTCAACCGGACGGGCCGGGCATCAGCCCGGCAGGCGGCCGCCTGTCGTGCGTTCGATTGCGGCCAGATCGGCGAGCGATTCGACTGCGACGAAGCCGTGCGATGCGAGTACGGCGCGCACGGCCGCCGCCTGGTCGTAACCGTGCTCGATCCAGAGCGTGCCGCCCGGTTTCAGGTAAGTGCCCGCGCCCGCGACGATCGTGCGGATCGCGCTGAGGCCGTCGGCATCGTCGGTGAGTGCGCCGCGCGGCTCGAAACGCAGGTCGCCCTGCGTGAGGTGCGGATCGTGCTGCGCGATGTACGGCGGATTGCTGACGATCGTGTCGAAGGCGAGCGCAGGATCGAGCGCCGCGTACCAGTCGCTCTGCAACCAGTGCAGCGGGCCGCCGGGGCGGTGCGCGTCGAGCAGCTTGCCTGCGTTGCGCCGCGCGACGGCGAGCGCTTCGCCCGAGCGGTCGAGCGCCCACACGCGAGCATCGGGCCGCTCGGCGGCGAGGGAGACGGCAATCGCGCCGCTGCCCGTGCCGAGATCGAGCACGGCCGGATGCGGCAGCCCGTCGATCGCATCGAGTGCGGCTTCGACGAGCAGTTCGGTTTCGGGGCGCGGGATCAGCACGTCGGGCGTCACGTCGAACGGCCGGCCGAAGAACTCGCGCATCCCGACGAGCTGCGCGACCGGCTCGCCGGCCATGCGGCGCGCTTCGAGCGTGCGGTAGCGTTCGACCGCGGCCGCGTCGAGCGGCGCGTCGCCGCGCGTGATCAGTTGCGTGCGGGTCCAGCCAAGCGCGTGCGCGAGCAGCACGCGCGCATCGACCGCGTCGAGCGCGGACGCGCGCAGCAGGTCGAGGGCGGTCGTGGCGCTCATCTCGCGGGCCTCAGTCGGCGTCGCCGAGCGACGCGAGCAGTTCGGCCTGGTGCTCGCTGACCAGCGCGCTGATCAGTTCGTCGAGGTCGCCGTCCATGATCGCCTCGAGCCGGTACAGCGTCAGGTTGATCCGGTGGTCGGTCATCCGGCCCTGCGGGAAGTTGTACGTGCGGATCCGTTCCGAGCGGTCGCCGGAGCCGATCAGGCTCTTGCGCGTCGCGGCTTCCTTCGCGTGCTGCTCGTGATACTGCTTGTCCTTGATGCGCGCGGCGAGCACCTTCAGCGCGCGATCCTTGTTCTTGTGCTGCGAACGGTCGTCCTGGCACTCGACGACGATCCCGGTCGGGATGTGCGTGACGCGCACCGCCGAATCGGTCTTGTTGATGTGCTGGCCGCCCGCGCCGGACGCACGGAACGTGTCGATCCGCAGGTCGGCCGGGTTGATCTCGACCTCGCCGATTTCGTCGGCTTCCGGCATCACCGCGACCGTGCACGCGGACGTGTGGATGCGCCCTTGCGTCTCGGTCGCCGGCACGCGCTGCACGCGATGGCCGCCCGATTCGAACTTCAGGCGCGAATACGCGCCCTGGCCCGCGATCCGCACGATCACTTCCTTGTAGCCGCCGAGATCCGATGCGCTCTCCGACATCATTTCGACCTGCCAGCGCTGGCGTTCCGCGAAGCGCAGGTACATGCGCAGCAGGTCGCCGGCGAACAGCGCGGATTCGTCGCCGCCCGTGCCCGCACGGATTTCGAGGAAGATGTTGCGGTCGTCGTTCGGATCCTTCGGCAGCAGCATCTTCTGCAGCTCGGTCTCGAGGCGGGTCATGCTCTCGCGCGCGCTGCGGATTTCGTCTTCCGCGAAATCGCGCATCGACAGATCGCCGAGCAGCTCCTGCGCGGCCGTCTCGTCGCTGCGCGACTGGCGCCACAGCGCGTACTGTTCGACCACCGGGCCGAGTTCCGCATGTTCACGCGTCAGCTTGCGGTACTGGTCGAGGTCGGCCGTGACGTTTTCGCGGCTCAGCAGGTCGTTCAGTTCGGCCAGCCGTGTGGACAGCTGGTCGAGCTTGCGTTGCATGCTCGTTTTCATGGTGTGGAGCGGCGCTCCCGGGCAAGGGGTATTCGGAAAGGATAGGCCGGCGCGCGGCCGGCGGCAGGGCGATCGGCCGGCGCTAGTGGCCGGACTGGTCGTTCGAACGCGGTGCGTGCTGGTAGAAGCCGCGCATCAGGTCGATCAGCGAATCGCGATCGGCGCCGTTCACGCGATTGAGCGCGCTCGTCGGGCCGTGGATCAGCTTGTTGGTCAGCGCCTGCGACAGCGCTTCGAGCACGGCGGCCGGGTCGTCGCCGCGCGCGAGCAGCTTCTGCGCCTTGTCGACTTCGGCCCGGCGCAATGCGTCGGCCTGCGTATGCATGTGACGGATCACCGGCACGACGCTGCGCGTGTCGAGCCATTGCATGAAATTCTGCACGCGGGTTTCGATGATCGCTTCGGCCTGTGCGACCGCAGCCTGGCGCGATGCGTTGCCTTCGCGCACGATCGCGCCGAGATCGTCGACGGTGTAGAGGAACACGTCCTTCAGCTTGCCGACTTCGGGCTCGATGTCGCGCGGCACCGCGAGGTCGACCATGAAGATCGGCCGGTGGCGGCGTGCCTTCACCGCGCGCTCGACTGCGCCGAGGCCGATGATCGGCAGCGTCGACGCCGTGCACGACACGATGATGTCGAATTCGTGCATGCGGCTCGGCAGATCCGCGAGCGGCATCGCGCGGCCGCTGAAGCGTTCGGCAAGGCGCTGGCCGCGTTCGGCCGTGCGGTTCGCGACGACGAGTTCGCGCGGGCCTTGCGCGGCGAAGTGCGTCGCGCACAGCTCGATCATCTCGCCGGCGCCGATAAACAGCACGCGCTGATCGGATACTTTTTCGAAGATCCGCTGCGCGAGGCGCACCGCGGCGGCGGCCATCGACACCGACTGCGTGCCGATTTCGGTCGTGCCGCGCACTTCCTTCGCCACCGCGAACGTGCGCTGGAACAGCTGGTTCAGGTAGGTGCCGAGCGCGCCGGCTTCCGTCGCGGTGCGGACGGCATCCTTCATCTGGCCCAGAATCTGGGTTTCGCCCAGCACCATCGAATCGAGGCCGGATGCGACGCGGAACGCGTGCCGGACTGCTTCCGACTGCGGCAGCGCATAGACGTGCGGTGCGAGCTCGTCGACCGGAATCCGGTGATACTCCGACAGCCAGCGGACCGCGCCTTCGCGTGCGGCGCGATCATCGGTCGCGCAATACAGTTCGGTGCGGTTGCAGGTGGAGAGGATCGCCGCTTCGGGCGTATTGGGCGCCTGGGGGCCGAGAAACACGTTCTTGAACGTGACGAGAGCCGGCTTGATCTGCTCGAGCGGAAACGCCACGCGTTCGCGCAGGGCGACAGGCGCAGTGTGGTGATTGATTCCGATCGTGAGGAGTTGCATATCGAGGGCTATCGTTTAGCCCCATATTATAGCGTTTCAGTGATTTCCTCACTCGCGGCATACCGGGCATCCGCGTGGCGGGGCCGGGAATTTGGGGGCTCGATCGGCACGCGGTCGAGCTGATAGCCATAGCCGTAGAGCGGCAGCAGCCGGTAGCCGCGCTCCGGAAGCAGGTGCAGCTTGCTGCGCAGCCGGGACGCGTGGGTATCGAGCGTGCGCGACTTCATGTCGCGGCGGCGCGCCCACACCGTTTCGAGAATATGGGCGCGCGATACGGGCCGCGACAGGTTCGCGAACAGCAACTGCGCAAAACGGAACTCCTTCGGCGTGAGTGAAACGATTGCGTTGCCGAAGCGAACGAGGCAGTGCGTGGCGTCGAAAGCGTATTCGCCATATTTTTCGCGCGAGCGGGCCGGCGGCCGGCGCACGCCGGCGCGCCGGCTCAGCGCGTTGACGCGCGCGAGCAGCTCGGGCCCGCTGACCGGGCGCACGAGGCAATCGTCGGCGCCCGCGTGCAGGCACGATACGATTTCGCTTTCGCGCGGCATTTGCATCACGGCGATCGCCGGCAGTCCGGGCAGGATCGTCTGCGCGCGCGGAATGACTTCCTCGGCCGGCTGGTCGCCGGCCCAGTGGCTGGTGATCAGCATGTCGCAGGTGTTGGCGGCGAGCCACTCGAGGCACCGCGCGCTGGAAGGGAACGGGTGGCAGAGGTGTCCGCCCGCAAAGAGCAGGCGGTTCAGGAGCGCGGCATGGCGCGCGTCCGGATCGATCAGAGCGATTCGCATGAGGATTTCTTCAATACGGCAGCCGGTGCGCGCTTGCCATAACGTCGAGTCGGCCCCTACACTCGAACGTTCGCGGCACCCGGCTGGTCTCGGGTTCGATGGATGAATCGATGCTAGCCGCTGGCAACGTTCACGCCTATGGGACGAATCCGAATTTATGGAAGGCGTCGAATGAACTGGTTTGGAATCCTTGTCCTGGGAGCGGCCGTCGGGCTGTTCGGCCGATGGCTGCATCCGATGCGGCGCACGGGCCGGCCGGCGTGGTGGATCGCAGTGCTCGCCGGTATCGTCGGCGCGGCCGCGGCCCGCATGGCCGGCAATCTCTCTGGACTGTTTTACGATGGCGAGACGCTCGAATGGCCGGTCTGCACCGGCGTCGCGTTCCTCGCAGTAGCCGTGACGGTTGCGCTGTCGGCCCGTCGCTGAATGCTCTCAGGTGAAATCATGAATGCCCGTCTTCCCGAAGTCTCGCCGGTGCCGGCCCGTCTCGCGCTGCTGCGCGGCGCGATGGCCCGCGAGAACCTGGCCGCCTATCTCGTGCCGTCCGCCGATCCCCATCTGTCCGAATATCTGCCGGAGCGCTGGCAGGCCCGCCGCTGGCTGTCCGGTTTCACGGGCTCGGTCGGCACGCTGGTCGTGACCGCGGATTTCGCGGGGCTGTGGGTCGACAGCCGCTACTGGGTGCAGGCCGACGCCGAACTGGCCGGTACGGGCGTGCAACTGATGAAGATGACGGGCGGGCAGCAGAGCGCGCCGCACGTCGACTGGCTCGCGCAGAACGTGGCGGCGGGTGAGACGGTCGGCGTCGACGGCGCCGTGCTCGGCGTCGCGGCCGCACGCGGGCTGACGGGTGCGTTGAACGCGCGCGGCATCGCGCTGCGCACCGACCTCGATCTGCTCGACGCGATCTGGCCCGAGCGGCCGGGGCTGCCCGGCGACGCGGTGTTCGAGCACGCGGCGCCGCAGGCCGACACGACGCGCGCGAGCAAGCTGGCCGAAGTGCGCCGCGCGATGCGCGCGCAGGGCGCGCAGTGGCATTTCGTCTCGACGCTCGACGACCTCGCATGGCTGTTCAACCTGCGCGGCGCCGACGTCAACTTCAATCCCGTATTCGTTGCGCACGCAATGATCGGCGCCGATCGCGCGACGCTGTTCGTCGCCGACGGCAAGGTGTCGCCGGCACTGGCCGCGTCCCTTGCGCAGGACGGCGTCGACGTCCGTGCCTACGACGCCGCGCGTGCCGCGCTCGCGGCACTGCCCGACGGCGCGACGCTGCTGATCGACCCGCGCCGCGTGACGTTCGGCACGCTCGAGGCCGTGCCGGCCGGCGTGAAGCTCGTCGAGGCCGTGAATCCGTCGACGTTCGCGAAGTCGCGCAAGACATCCACCGAGATCGAGCACGTGCGCGTGACGATGGAGCACGACGGCGCCGCGCTCGCGGAATTCTTCGCCTGGTTCGAACAGGCCGTGAACCGCGAGACGATCACCGAGCTGACGATCGACGAGAAACTCACCGCCGCACGCGCGCGGCGCCCCGGCTACGTGTCGCCGAGCTTCGCGACGATCGCGGGCTTCAACGCGAACGGCGCGATGCCGCATTACCGCGCGACGCCGGAGTCGCATGCGACGATCGCCGGCGACGGGCTGCTGCTGGTCGATTCGGGCGGCCAGTACGTGACGGGCACGACCGACATCACGCGCGTCGTGCCGGTCGGCACCGTCAGCGATCTGCAGCGGCTCGATTTCACGATCGTGCTGAAATCGATGATGGCGCTGTCGCGTGCCCGTTTCCCGCGCGGCATCCGCTCGCCGATGCTCGACGCGATCGCGCGCGCGCCGATGTGGGCGGCCGGGCTCGACTACGGCCACGGTACGGGGCACGGCGTCGGCTACTTCCTGAACGTGCACGAAGGCCCGCAGGTGATCTCGCACTACGCGCCGGCCGAGCCTTACACGGCGATGGAAGAGGGCATGATCACGTCGATCGAGCCGGGCGTGTACCGCCCCGGCAAGTGGGGCATCCGGATCGAGAACCTGGTCGTGAACCGCGCGGCCGGGCAGACCGAGTTCGGCGATTTCCTCGCGTTCGAGACGCTGACGCTGTGCCCGATCGACACGCGCTGCGTGCTGATCGAGATGCTGCATGACGAAGAACGCGCATGGCTGAACGCGTATCACGCAACGGTGCGCGAGCGCGTCGGTCGCCATCTGGGCGGCGATGCCAAGGCGTGGCTCGACGCGCGCACGCAGCCGATCTGATGCGGGGCGTGCGCGGTTTCGGTTCGAACGACAATCACATCGAGGGCGAAAGATGGCGGACACAGCAGTGATCGTGGTCGACATGCAGCGCGGGCTGGTGGAGCGGGCAAGGCCCGCGTACCGGCTCGATGACGTCGTGTCGGGCATCAACCGGTTGACGGCGGCGGCGCGTGCGGCGAATGCGCCCGTGTGCTTCGTGCAGCACGACGGCGACGCGGACGACGACGTCGTGCCCGGCACGCCGGGCTGGGAACTGCATGCGGATCTCGCGACCGCGGACGGCGACTGGCGCATTCGCAAGTGTGTCGGCGATTCGTTCCACGACACGCCGCTCGCGGCCCAACTCGAGCGCCACGGCATCCGTTCGGTGCTGATCTGCGGTTATGCGACCGAGTTCTGCGTCGATTCGGCGGCACGCCGCGCAGCGCTGCTCGGCTACCGGACGACCGTCGTGTCCGACCTGCACACGACGAACGAGCGCACGCACCTGTCGGCGGCGCAGATCGTCGCGCATCATCATTTCGTATGGGAAAACAATTCGCTGTCGGGCAACCCGGTGACCCCGCGCCCGCTCGCGGACGTCCTCGCGACGGAGTTCGCATGACGATCAAGGCCGTGGTGTTCGATTTCGGCGGCGTGCTGATCGACTGGAGCCCCGAGTACCTTTACCGGGAACTGATTCCCGACGACGCCGAGCGTCGCTGGTTCTTCACGCATGTGTGCACGATGGACTGGGTGGTTCGCCAGGACGGCGGGCAGACGATCGAAGAGGGGACGGCCGAGCTCGTCGCGAAGTTTCCGGCGCACGAGGGGCTGATCCGCGCGTTCTATGCGCGCTGGCACGAGATGATCGGCGGCGTGCTCGACGAAGGCGCCGCGCTCGTCGACCGGCTCGACGCGCAGGGGATGCCGCTGTTCGGGCTGACGAACTGGTCCGCGCAGACGTTTCCGTATGCATGGGACAACTTCCCGGTGCTGCGGCGTTTCAGGGACATCGTCGTGTCGGGCCGTGTGAAGCTCGTGAAACCCGATCCGGCGATCTACCGCGAGATGCATGCGCGAATCGAGCCGCACTTGCCGGGCATCGCGCCGCACGAACTCGTGTTCATCGACGACAACGCGAAGAACGCCGCGGCCGCGACGGCGCTCGGCTGGCACGGCATTCATCACACGAGTGCGGCGGCGACCGAGGCTCGGCTGCGCGAACTGGGCGCGCTGGCGTAAGCGGCGGGCGCGCGGCTGTCGGACAAAAAAAGCGGGCGCATGGCCCGCTTTGTCGTTTTGCCGATCCGGGAGCCGTAACCCCCGGCCGCCCGGTCAGCGGCTGATCGGCTTGTAGCGCAGCCGCTTCGGCTTCGCGGCTTCCTCGCCGAGGCGCGCACGCTTGTCGGCTTCGTACTCCTGGTAATTGCCGTCGAAGAACGTGACCTGCGAATCGCCTTCGAACGCGAGGATGTGCGTCGCGATCCGGTCGAGGAACCAGCGATCGTGCGAGATCACCATCACCGAGCCCGCGAATTCGAGCAGCGCGTCTTCCAGCGCGCGCAGCGTTTCGACATCGAGGTCGTTCGACGGTTCGTCCAGCAGCAGCACGTTGCCGCCGGAGATCAGCGTCTTCGCGAGGTGCAGGCGGCCGCGTTCACCGCCGGACAGGTTGCCGACGATCTTCTGCTGGTCGCCGCCCTTGAAGTTGAAGCGGCCGATGTACGCACGCGACGGCGTTTCGTACTTGCCGACCGTCAGCACGTCGGCGCCGCCCGAGATTTCCTCGAACACCGTCTTCGTGCCGTCGAGCGCATCGCGGCTCTGGTCGACGTACGCGAGCTTCACGGTCGGCCCCATCACGACTTCGCCCGAATCCGGCTGTTCCTTGCCGGTCAGCATCTTGAACAGCGTCGACTTGCCGGCGCCGTTCGGGCCGATGATGCCGACGATCGCGCCGGCCGGAATCTTGAAGTTCAGGTTGTCGATCAGCAGGCGGTCGCCGAACGACTTGCTGACGTTCTTGAACTCGATCACTTCATTGCCGAGGCGGTCGCCGACCGGAATGAAGATTTCCTGCGTCTCGTTGCGCTTCTGGTATTCCTGGCTGTTCAGCTCCTCGAAGCGCGCGATACGCGCCTTCGACTTCGCCTGCCGGCCCTTCGGGTTCTGGCGCACCCACTCCAGTTCCTTCTTGATCGCCTTCTGGCGCGCCGATTCCGACGCTTCTTCCTGCTTCAGGCGCTCTTCCTTCTGGTCGAGCCAGCTGCTGTAGTTGCCCTTCCACGGAATGCCGTGGCCGCGGTCGAGTTCGAGAATCCACTCGGCCGCGTTGTCGAGGAAGTAGCGATCGTGGGTGACCGCGACGACGGTGCCCGGGAAGCGCACCAGGAATTGCTCGAGCCAGTCGACCGATTCCGCGTCGAGGTGGTTGGTCGGTTCGTCGAGCAGCAGCATGTCGGGTTTTTCGAGCAGCAGCTTGCACAGCGCGACGCGGCGCTTTTCACCGCCCGACAGGTGCTCGATCTTGGCGTCCCACGACGGCAGGCGCAGTGCGTCGGCCGCCACTTCGAGCTGCTGCTCGGGGCTGCCGCCGTCGCTCGACGCGAGGATCGCTTCGTACTTCGCCTGCTCGGCCGCGAGCGCGTCGAAGTCGGCGTCCGGCTCCGCGTACGCCGCGTAGATTTCCTCGAGCTTCTTGTTGGCCTGGAACAGGTCGCCGAGGCCTTCCTCGACGGCTTCGCGCACCGTCTTCGTCGGGTCGAGCTGCGGTTCCTGCGGCAGGTAGCCGATGTTCAGGTTCGGCATCGGCGTGGCTTCGCCTTCGATGTCCTTGTCGACGCCCGCCATGATGCGGATCAGCGTCGACTTGCCCGAGCCGTTCAGGCCGAGCACGCCGATCTTCGCGCCGGGAAAGAACGACAGCGAGATGTCCTTCAGGATCTGGCGCTTGGGCGGCACGATCTTGCCGACCCGGTTCATCGTGAAAACGTATTGGGCCATTTGGGTGTGAAAGTCAGAAGTTGAGACTGCCGCGCAGCGCGCGGGCGTGGCGGCGTCGGGTGATTCGGTACGGAGCGTGCCGCGCGCGGCGCGGCGGCGTCGCCGCGGGTTGGCGGCGCGAGCGGCTATTGTACTTCGCCGCCGGCCGGCGCTGGCGCGGCGCGGCCGTTTCGCGCGGTCAGAGCCACGCGGCGACGCCGCCGTGCCCCGAGCACGTGCCGCGCCGATGGCGGCTGAAGCTGTAGGTGCCGTCGCGGCAGCGCGCGCTCGCGCCTTCGGGTACGCGGCCCGATTTCGAATGCGCGGGTGCGTGCACGGTTTCGCCGTCGCGGTTGCGATACGTGTCGTGACGGTCGAGATCGGCTTCGTTGCCGTAGGTCTGTGGCGCGCGATAGGCGAGCGCGTGGTGCGGGGCGACGGCGGCGCACGCGATCAGCAGCGCGATCGACAGTCGCGCGAGCCGCGTGGCGTGCGGGGTGTGCAAGGCGGGCAAGGGCATGGTCTCTCTCGGTTCTTGGTATCGGGCGTGCGACGGCGGCGGCCCGCGCGCGCCAGCATGGTAGCCGAGGCGGCGCGTTTGTTGCATCGGTTCCCGTCGATGCAACAAGTGGTTCCATCGAAATTCTTCAATTGGTTCTTAGTGAAGAACCGTTTGGTGCTTACACTCCTTCGCTTCGAAGGCAGCTGAACACAATGCCGACGGAAGGGCGTCGCGATGCGTCTGTACGCATCGCACCCGCAGTTTCGCAGACCTGCGCGGCGCACCCTGACCGAGCGGCCGGGAATCCGGCCTCGGGCCGACGTGCGCCGCACGCCGCGCCGAGTCCGGATCGATAACGACAATCCCCAGCGCCGCCTTCAAGCGATACCCGGTCAAGCCGGAACCGTTTTTTGGAGAGAGACAGATGAGTGGAAGCAACACAGGCCTCGGTACGGGCCTGAAGCAGCGGCACGTGACGATGATGTCGATTGCCGGCGTGATCGGCGCGGGCCTGTTCGTCGGCTCCGGCCACGCGATCGCGGAAGCCGGCCCGGCGTCGATCCTCGCGTATGCGATCGCGGGCGTGCTGGTCGTGCTGGTGATGCGCATGCTCGGCGAGATGGCCGTCGCGCATCCGGACAGCGGTTCGTTCTCCACCTATGCCGATCGCGCGATCGGCCACTGGGCCGGTTTCTCGATCGGCTGGCTGTACTGGTGGTTCTGGGTGCTCGTGATCCCGATCGAGGCGACCGCCGCCGCGACCATTCTCAATGCATGGTTCCCCGGCGTCGCAACCTGGGTCTTCGCGCTCGGCATCACGCTGGTGCTGACGGTGACCAACCTCTTCTCGGTCAAGAACTACGGCGAATTCGAGTTCTGGTTCGCGCTGATCAAGGTCGTCGCGATCGTCGTGTTCCTGTGCATCGGCGGCGCGGCGATCGTCGGCATCATTCCCGCCCCCGCCGTGTCGGGCGTATCGAACCTGTTCGTGCATGACGGCTTCATGCCGCACGGTGCCGGTGCGGTGCTCGCGGCGATGCTGACGACGATGTTCTCGTTTCTCGGCACCGAGATCGTGACGATCGCGGCCGCCGAATCGGACAACCCGCAACGCCAGATCGTGCGCGCGACCAACTCGGTGATCTGGCGCATCACGCTGTTCTACCTCGGCTCGATTCTCGTCGTCGCGGCGATCGTGCCGTGGAACGATCCGCTGCTGCCGAAGCACGGTTCGTATCAGCGCGCGATGGAGCTGATCGGCATCCCGAACGCGAAGGCGATCATCGACGTGATCGTGCTCGTGTCGGTCGCGAGCTGCCTGAATTCGGCGTTGTATACCGCGTCGCGGATGCTGTTCTCGCTGTCGAAGCGCAAGGACGCACCCGCATTTCTGCACCGCACGGATTCGACCGGCACGCCGCGCGCGGCCGTGCTCGCATCGACCGCGTTCGGCTTCCTGACCGTGATCGCGAACTACCTGATGCCGGAACAGGTGTTCGGCTTCCTGCTGGCGACGTCGGGCGCGATCGCGCTGCTCGTGTATCTCGTGATCGCGATCTCGCAGCTGCGGATGCGCAGGACGCTCGAATCGAGCGGCGCGGACCTGACGCTGCGGATGTGGCTGTTCCCGTGGCTCACTTGGCTGGTGATCCTGTTCATCTGCGGCACGCTGACCGTGATGCTCGTGAGTGAGGATCACCGGATGGAAGTGGGTGCGACGGCCGTGCTGGCGTTGATCGTGCTGGCCGCGTCGTGGCTCAACCGGCGGGCGCGGGTGGCGCGCGAGCCGGCGGGGAAGGTGTCGGCGAGCCTGCGGTAAGGGGCGTGGCCCCGGCGGGAGCCGGGGCAAGCCTGCGCCGGGCGGCCCGGCGGCGTTATTGTGTCCGTTTCAGGAATACGACATTGGGCTGAGCGCCCGGTATGGGACCGCTCGGATAGTAGCCGCACTTCGACGGATCGGTGGTATAGCCAATCGGTTGCCAGTTGGCCGGCCACGAAAAACTCCAGCAGGCCGAGATGGTCGAGCCCACGGGCATGTTATTGAAATACGTCATTTCCTGCCAATTGGGACCCGGCAGTCCGCCGGGCGGAATGCATTGTGGATTATTGAGCTGATTGGTGATGATCCAGCCCGATGCGATCTGGGTGGGAAAGCCGGCGGAAACGTGCGTGCGGTAATTATAAAAACACGCGGATACGGTCGGCGCGCCGTTCTGCCCGACACCCGGCGTCAGGCCGACCGCCGCGGGATCGGGAATCCCGGGGAGGGATTGCGCGTACAGCGGCCCTGCATGCATGCACAACACGGCCAGCGCGACTGAAGCACCTCGGAATGGGTTGTGATGATTTTTCATTGGTCAGCCCCTTATATGATTGTGATTGATCGTATAAAGCGACTTCAGCGCCTCTGATTATTTTGTTTTGGTATGGGAGGCGAGTCATTGTACTGGTGGGATCTTTTTTAAAACATCTGATTTTTTTTGATTGAATTGGTTGTTCTTGTGGCGTTGACGCTTTTGAAAATGAATCGAATGACATCGGCGATGGCGATAGTGAACAAAATCGAAATAATCGGATAACCCGCTGCGCAAGTCTTCGGATGCGTGGCGATGTTTTCGCCTGTCGCCGGGCGCATGGGGCCGGGTTGTCGAAGACTGCGGATGGCGGGGGCTGTTCGGCGCGATACGAGCGCCTTTCCCGCGAAGGGATCGCGCGATCGTGGGGCCGCTCCGGCGTCGAAGGCGTGTCGCGTGGAGGATCACTTTCACTATGAGGCAGGCTGGCGAAAGGTCACGGAGGCGTCGGAGGCGACGTGTCACGCCATTCCACCGGATCGGGAGCGGCTTGCGGACATCTGATGAATTTCGGCGTTACAGGAACGACATCGTCCGCGATCGGACAGGGAGCCCAAGCGGGCACCGCGAATCAATCTCATTCGCCGGCGGCCCATCCATCCACCTTTCGCACAATGCCCGACATATTGGAGCCGCTGAAGCCGACCAGCCACTTGTTCAGCGGCGCGCGCGTTATTCAAAGACAAGCGGCCGAGCACGGTGCCGTTGTCAGCGAGAACAGCGTTGCGCGGATCGGTCGCGAACTCGGCGCGGACGCGAATCTCTGCTATCCCAACATCAGCTCTTGCCTGACGGTAACCGGCCTTTCCAGGCAAGGCAGCCTTCGCGGTGCGCATCTGTCGACGCCGTTCGGTCTCAAGAACGACGACATGGCAACCCTGGCGAAGGCGATCGGCGCGGCAGGCTGCGACAAGTTCGTGGTGGCGGGGCCGATCAAGGACATCAAGGCGCGCACGGACGAGGGCGAATGCAATTCCCGGAAAGAGATCGAAGCGCAGCTGAAAGCATTCTCGTCGGACGCGGAAGTCCGCTTTCTGGATACGAGCAAGCGCCAGGCGCCCTATAACATCTACGTCCGGCGCGAACGCCAGGCATCGGGCGAAACGCTCAAGCTGCATATCGTCGACCAATCCGCAGCGCGCGGCGTCGCGGGAGTCGTGACGGCTCCCGTTCCGAACGATGCCTCGCTGCCCGCCAACGCGGAGGCCATTCCCGACAAGCAAGTCGTCCAAAGGGAGGCGTCGTGGTGGAAGCGGGCCTGAACGCCGCGCTTCTCGAAGGCGACGGCCGCGCCGCAACAAAAAAGCCCGCGACCACCGTGGGCCGCGGGCTTGCAGGAGACGGGCCGGCCGATGCCGGCCGTTCGCTCAGACGTTGAACAGGAAGTTCATCACATCCCCGTCGTGCACGACATATTCCTTCCCTTCGGCGCGCATCTTGCCGGCTTCCTTCGCACCTTGCTCGCCCTTGTACGTGATGAAGTCGTCGAACGCGATCGTCTGCGCACGGATGAAGCCGCGCTCGAAGTCGGTGTGGATCACGCCGGCCGCCTGCGGTGCCGTGTCGCCGATATGGATCGTCCACGCGCGCACTTCCTTCACGCCGGCGGTGAAGTAGGTCTGCAGGCCGAGCAGCTTGAAGCCCGCGCGGATCACGCGGTCGAGGCCCGGCTCTTCCATGCCCATGTCGGCGAGGAACGCTTCCTTGTCGGCATCGTCGAGATCGGCGATTTCCGCCTCGATCGCCGCGCACACGGCGACCACCGGCGCATTCTCGCTTTCCGCGTACTTGCGCACCGCATCGAGGTGCGGGTTGTTCTCGAAACCGTCGTCCTTCACGTTGGCCACGTACATCGCCGGCTTCGCGGTGATCAGGCAGAACGGCTTGAGCAGCGCCTCTTCGTCGTCCGACAGCGCGAGGCCGCGCACGGCCTTGCCCTGGTCGAGCTGCGCGCGCACCTTCTCGAGCACCGCGACGAGCTTCGCCGCTTCCTTGTCGTTACCCGACTTCGCAGCCTTCGAATAGCGCGTGAGCGCCTTCTCGACGGTGCCGAGGTCGGCAAGCGCGAGTTCGGTATTGATCACTTCGATGTCGTCGATCGGGCTGACCTTGCCGGCGACGTGAATGACGTTCTCGTCCTCGAAGCAGCGCACGACGTGCGTGATTGCATCGGTTTCGCGAATGTTGGCGAGGAACTGGTTGCCGAGGCCTTCACCCTTGCTCGCGCCTGCGACGAGGCCCGCGATGTCGACGAACTCGACGACGGCCGGCACGACACGCTCCGGCTTGACGACCTCGGAGAGCGCCTTCAGGCGCGTGTCGGGCACTTCGACGATGCCGACGTTCGGCTCGATCGTGCAGAACGGGTAGTTCTCGGCGGCGATGCCGGCCTTGGTCAGCGCATTGAACAGGGTGGACTTGCCGACGTTGGGCAAGCCGACGATGCCGCATTTGAGACTCATGGAATCCTTCGGACGGGTAAGGCGGCGCGGCCGGACAGGGCGCGGCGGCGCGGGACAAGGGGGCGGCCGTCGCATCGCGCGACGAGCCGGCGTTCAAAGGCCCTATTGTACCGTGCCGCCGCGCCGGTTTCCGGGCGTCGGCCGAACGGACGACGCCGTGCGGCCGACCGCGGCGGCGCTATCCAGCGATTCCCCTGATTTCCCGCAAAGTCCGGCCGCGTAAGGGTTTGGCCCCGCGGCTATAATGCCCGCCATGACTGCCCACCACTCCTTCGACGTCGCCGTGGTCGGCGGCGGGCTCGTCGGCAAGACGGCCGCGCTCGCACTGACCCAGTCCGGCTACAAGACTGCCTTGCTCGCCCAGCCGGCCACGCCGCGCCCCGCCGATCTCGCGTTCGACACGCGCGTCTACGCGCTGTCCTCCAGTTCGCAGGCCTTGCTCGAGCGGCTGCGGGTCTGGCAGGCGCTCGACCATGGCCGCCTCGCGCCGGTCTACGACATGCGCGTGTACGGCGACGCGCACGCGGAACTGCATTTCTCCGCGTACCAGGCGTCCGTGCCGCAGCTCGCGTGGATCGCCGAATCGTCGCTGGTCGAGGCGTCGCTCGACGCCGCGCTGCGGTTCCAGCCGAACCTCACGTGGTTCGAGGCGCGCGCGCAGGGCTTCGACGTACACGACGACGCAGCCGTGCTCACGCTGTCGTCGGGGCAGGTGCTGGAAGCGGACCTCGTCGTCGGCGCGGACGGCGCGCATTCGTGGGTGCGCTCGCAAATGGGGGCCAAAGTCGAACGGCGCGATTACCGGCAAACCGGTGTCGTCGCGAACTTCAAGGCGTCGCTGCCGCATCGCGAGACGGCCTATCAATGGTTCCACGAAGGCGAGATCGTCGCGCTGCTGCCGCTGCCGGACGGTCATGTGTCGCTCGTCTGGTCCGCGCACACCGCGCATGCGGACGAATTGCTCGCACTCGATCCGGCGCAGCTCGCGGCGGAGGTCGAGCGCGTATCGCATGGCCAGGTCGGCACCCTCGACTGCGTGACGCCGGCCGCCGGCTTCCCGCTGGCGCTGCAGACGGTCGACAAGCTGATCGCGCCGCGCGTCGCGCTCGTCGGAGATGCCGCGCACCTGATCCACCCGCTCGCGGGACAGGGGATGAACCTCGGGCTGCGCGACGTGGCGGCGCTTGCCGACGCGATCGCAGGCAAGGAAAGCTTCCGCAACCTCGGCGATACGGTGCTGCTGCGCCGCTACGAGCGTTCGCGCCGCGAGGACATCCGCGCGCTGATGGTCGCAACCGACGGCCTGCAGCGGCTGTTCGCGGTGCCGGGCTCGCTCGCGAAGGCCGTGCGCAATGCGGGCATGGCGTTCGTCGGTGCGCAGCCGCTCGTGAAACGCTGGCTCGTGTCGGCCGCGCTCGGCTGATCGAACCTTCGGCTGCATCGCCGGTCGGACACGGTTCCGTTACGGCGTACACTGTGCCGTGAACACCGATTGAGCTGAAGGAAGATTTCAATGAAAAAAACGATCCGCATCGCGTCGCTGGCGCTGGCCGTCACGATGGCGACGCTCGGCTGCACCGCGCAGGCCGACCAGACCACCGACAAGCTGAAAGCCACGCTGCAGGCCCGCCTCGGCAACGACGCGCCGATCAAGAGCGTGTCGAAATCACCGGTCGCGGGCCTGTACGAAGTGAACCTCGGCTCGCAGATCATCTATAGCGATGCGGCGGGCGACTACGTGCTGCTCGGCGATCTCGTCGACACCAAGACGCACAAGAACCTGACCGACGCGCGCCTGTCCGAAATCAACAAGATCGACTTCGCGAGCCTGCCGTTCGCGAATGCGATCAAGGTCGTCAAGGGCAACGGCGCCCGCAAGATCGCAGTGTTCTCCGATCCGAACTGCCCGTACTGCAAGAAGCTCGAGACGACGCTGCAGTCGGTCGACAACGTGACCGTCTACACGTTCCTGTACCCGGTGCTGTCGCCGGATTCGACCGCCAAGTCGAAGGCGATCTGGTGTGCGACCGACCGCGCGAAAACGTGGCAGAGCTGGATGCTCGACCATCGCGCGCCGGCGAACGCCGCGAGCTGCGACACGAGCGCGCTCGACAAGAACCTTGCGCTCGGCCGCGGGATGAACGTCACGGGCACGCCGACGATCTTCCTGCCGGACGGCCGCCGCCTGCCGGGTGCCGTGTCGGCCGACCAGCTCAACCAGGCGCTCGCGTCGAGCAAGTAACCGATTGATGCGCCGGGCCGCCAGGCCCGGCCGGCGCGAGGGGCGCACGGGGTTCCCGCCCGGCGCCTCTCGTCGTTTCTGACGCCGCCTCCCCGACCGATTCCCACGATGAAAACGCCGATCCGCTATTCGATTGTCCCGAAAGATCTTGCCGCGCACCTGTTCGAAGTGTCGGTGACGGTCACCGATCCCGACCCCGAAGGCCAGCGCTTTTCGCTGCCGGTGTGGATTCCGGGCAGCTACCTCGTGCGCGAGTTCGCGCGCAACATCGTGACGCTCGGCGCATTCAACGACGCGGGCCGCAAGGTGCGGATCGCAAAGACCGACAAGCGCAGCTGGCAGGCCGCGCCGGTGAAGGGTGCATTGACGCTGCGCTACGACGTGTACGCGTGGGACCTGTCGGTGCGCTCCGCGTATCTCGACGAATCGGGCGGCTTCTTCAACGCGACGGCCGTGTTCCTGAGCGTCGCCGGCCGCGAGGACGCGCCGTGTGAAGTCGCCATCGGGAAGCCGGCCGGCGCGGCGTTCCGCGCGTGGCGCGTCGGCACCGCGTTGCCCGAGGCGCGCGGCACGAAGCGCTACGGGTTCGGCGCGTACCGCGCATCGAATTACGACGAGCTTTCCGACCATCCGGTGACGATCGGCGAATTCGCGCTGGCAACGTTCGATGCGCACGGCGTGCCGCACGACATCGTGATCGTGGGGCGTGTGACGCAGCTCGACATCGAGCGCCTGCGCACCGACCTGAAACGCGTGTGCGAAGCACAGATCGCGCTGTTCGAGCCGAAATCGAAGAAGGCGCCGATGGACCGTTACGTGTTCATGACGCTTGCGGTCAGCGACGGTTACGGCGGCCTCGAGCATCGCGCGTCGACCGCGCTGATCTGCAACCGTACCGACCTGCCGGTGAAGGGGCGACCCGAAACGACGGAAGGCTATCGCACGTACCTCGGTCTCTGCAGCCACGAATACTTCCATACCTGGAACGTGAAGCGCATCAAGCCGGCGGCGTTCGTACCGTACGACCTGACGCGCGAGAATTACACGTCGCTGCTGTGGCTGTTCGAAGGCTTCACGTCGTATTACGACGACTTGATGCTGGTGCGCAGCGGGCTGATGTCGCAGGACGAATATTTCGCGGCGCTCGGCCGCACGGTCGGCGGTGTGCTGCGCGGCACGGGCCGGCTCAAGCAAAGCGTCGCGGAAAGCTCGTTCGACGCGTGGATCAAGTACTACCGCCAGGACGAGAACGCGACCAACGCGATCGTCAGCTATTACACGAAGGGTTCGCTGGTCGCGCTCGCGTTCGACCTCGCGATCCGGGCGCAGACGCGCAACCGGAAATCGCTCGACGACGTGATGCGCCTGCTGTGGCAGCGCTACGGCCGCGATTTCTACCGCGGCAAGCAGGCGGGCGTCAAGGAAAACGAAGTCGAGGCGCTGATCGAAGCGGCGACGGGCGTTGCACTCGGCCGCCTGTTCACCGATGCCGTGCACGGCACGCGCGACCTGCCGCTCGCCGAACTGCTCGCACCGTTCGGCGTGACGCTGGCGCCCGATGTCGCGAACGGCGCGGCCGCGAAGCCGACGATCGGCGCGCGTCTGCGAGGCGGCGCGGACTGCACGTTCGCGGCGGTCTACGAGGGCGGCGCTGCCCATCGCGCGGGGCTGTCGGCCGGCGACACGCTGATCGCGGTCGACGGGCTGCGCGTCACGGGCACCAACCTCGACGCGCTGCTCGCGCGCTACCGGCCGGGCGACAAGGTCGAGGTGCACGCATTCCGTCGCGACGAGCTGCGTACCGCGAAACTGAAGCTCGACGGCCCCGAAGTCACGCGCTACCGGCTGACGGCGGCCGCGAAGCCGGCGGCGGTATCGAAGGCCCGGGAAGCCTGGCTGAAGGGCTGAGCGTACGAAGGCGGGTATCGGGGCGCGATCGAGGATTGTTCTGTTGTTGCAACAATCCGTCGCCCTGAACCCGCTTTTTCGCGGTCATTCGGCCACGCACAATGGCGTCACTCGCGCTACCGCGAAGCGCAACCCTACTGGAGCCTGACATGACGACCATTCTGCAAATCAATTCCGCGGCGCGTTCGCAAGGTGCGCAATCCACGCTGCTGGCCAACGAACTGACGGCAAAGCTGCAACAATCGAACCCCGGCTCGAAGGTCGTGGTTCGCGACCTGCTGGCCGACGCGCTGCCGCACCTCGACGAATCGGTGCTCGGCGCGTTCTTCACGCCGGCCGACAAGCGCAGCGCGGAACAGAATGCGATCGTCGCGAAGAGCGATGCACTGATCGCCGAACTGCAAGCCGCCGACATCGTCGTGATCGGCGCACCGATGTACAACTTCGGCGTGTCGTCGCAACTGAAAGCGTATTTCGACTGGATCGCCCGCGCAGGCGTCACGTTCCGCTACACCGAAAACGGTCCGGAAGGCCTGATCAAGGGCAAGAAGGTTCACGTGGTGACGGCCCGCGGCGGCAAGTACCTGGGTACGCCGAACGACAGCCAGACGCCGTACCTGCGCTCGTTCCTCGGCTTCATCGGCCTGACCGACGTGAACTTCATTCACGCTGAAGGCCTGAACCTCGGGCCGGACGCGCAGAGCGCCGCGCTCGCCAGCGCCCGCGAAGCGATCGCCGCCGCGTAAGGCCGGTGGCGGCCCGTCCGTCAGCCAAGGCAAACAAAAACGCCGCGTACCGGAAGGTGCGCGGCGTTTTTGCCGGTGGGGCGCAAACGTGGCGGCGTTACGCGAACGTCTCGGCCTCGTCCGGCAGGCGCCAGTCGATCGGCGCGCGATCGTGCGCCGCGAGGTAATCGTTCGCGAGCGCGAAATGGCGGCAACCGAGGAAACCGCGGTGCGCGGACAGCGGCGACGGATGCGGCGCCTCGAGCACGCAATGCGCGCTTGCGTCGAACAGTGCGCGCTTCGCCTGCGCGTGTGCGCCCCACAGCATGAACACGAGCCCGCGATGGCGGCCGGCGAGTTCGCGGATCAGCGTGTCCGTGCACTGCTCCCAGCCGCGCTTCGCGTGGCTCGCGGCCGCGCCGCGCTCGACCGTCAGCACCGTGTTGAGCAGCAGCACGCCCTGGCGCGCCCAGGTGTCGAGGCAGCCGTGGCGTGGCGTGTCATGACCGAAGTTCGCGGCGATTTCCTTGAAGATGTTGCGCAGCGACGGCGGCGTGCGCACGGCGGGCGGCACCGAGAACGCGAGTCCGTGCGCTTGCGGCGTGCCACGATCGTCGCCGTGATACGGATCCTGGCCGAGGATCACGACTTTCACGTCGTCCGGGCTCGTCAGGCGCAGCGCGCGGAACACGTCGGTCGGGTAGACCGTCTTGCCGGCCGCACGCTCGTCGTCGACGAAGCGGCACAGCGGCGCATACGCGTCGCTGGCGACGAACGGCGCAAGGACCGCGCGCCATGCGTCGGGCAGCGCGTCGAATTGCGCGGCGAGATGCTGGATGTCGCCCGGCGTCGCGGCAGGCGCGGCCGGGGCGGCCGAAGTTGGGTCAGTCGCCGGAGCCGCGGGGGCGGAGGCCGTGGATGACGGGGAGCCGGCGGGTGTATCGGAGACGAGATCGTCGAACAGCGACGCCTGTTGCGGCGCGCGGGAAGTCTTGCGGGTTGCCATGCGTGATGCGGGTTATTGCGCGCGCAGCCGGTAGCCGCGCTGCGCCTTGCTGATGTTTTCGGGAGCGAGGCCCGGCAGCGCCTGCTGCAGTTCGGCGGCGAGCGTTGCGAGCGCCGCTTCCGGGCCGTCGATCAGTTCGAGTTCGATTTCGCTGATCGGTTCGCGGCGCGTTTCGTGTTCCGCCTGGACGACGATCTCGCCGACGTCCACCGCGGCTTCGACGGTTGCGCCGCCGATTGCGATGCGCCACAGGGTACGCGAAAAATCCGTGCGGAACAGCGCACGCAGCGTGCCGGCCGCGTCATTCAGTGCGGCGGCGGCCTCCGGCACGTCGCAGGCCGCGACGAGCGCATCGATCTCGAGCGCGTCGCCGGCGACCGGCAGCTCCCATTCGTGGCGGCGGTGCAGGCCGCCTTCCGCGCTGCCGACCGTCTTGAACGTCTGCAGCCAGCCCTGCGGCGCGCGGCGCACGCGCACCGCGCTCTTCGAGCGGGCCAGCGCGAGATCGGGCGTGTCGTAGTAGACGTTCGCGAGCGTGATGTCGTGGCCGGGCTCGCCGGTCAGCGTCTCGAAGAAGCGTCGCGCGGCCTCGGCCTGGCCGGCCGGCAGCGCGAGCTTGATTTCCTTTTCGATCGCCATCAGAAGAACATCCGCGCGAGTTCCTCGCCCGGCTGGTCGGCGCGCATGAACGCTTCTCCGACGAGGAACGTGTTCACGTTCGCCGCGCGCATCGTGTCGACGTCGGTGCGCGACAGGATCCCCGACTCGGTCACGACGATGCGGTCCGCCGGAATCATGTCGAGCATGTCGAGCGTGGTCTGGATCGATGTCTCGAACGTGCGCAGGTTGCGGTTGTTGATGCCGAGCAGCGGCGTCTTGAGCGTCAGCGCCTGTTCCATCTCGTTGCGGTCATGCACTTCGACCAGCACCGCGAGGCCGAGCGAGTGGGCATACGCTTCGAGATCCTGCATCAGCGGGGTGTCGAGCGCGGCGGCGATCAGCAGGATCGCGTCCGCGCCCATCGCGCGCGCTTCCACGATCTGGTACGCGTCGACGATGAAGTCCTTGCGCAGCACCGGCAGCGCGCAGGCCGCGCGCGCTTCCTCGAGATAACGGACGCTGCCCTGGAAGAACTGCTCGTCGGTCAGTACCGACAGGCACGCGGCACCGTGCTCCGCATACGAACGGGCGATGTCGGCCGGCACGAAATGCTCGCGCAGCACGCCCTTCGACGGGCTGGCCTTCTTGATTTCGGAGATCACGGCCGCGTGGCCGGCTGCGTGCTTCGCGCGCAATGCGCCGACGAAGTCGCGCAGGTCGCGCGCGGAGGCTTCCAGTGTCAGTGCCTCGAGCGGCGCGCTGCGCATGGCCGCCGCGACTTCTTCGCGCTTGACGGCGATGATTCGGTCGAGAATGTCGCTCATGTGGGTTCCTGCTTGATTCGTAAGGGGAGTCAGCGCTTGAACTGCTGCGTGAAGCGCACGAGTTCGTCGACCTTCGCGCGCGCCTTGCCGCTCGCGATCGCTTCGCGGGCGAGCTGGATGCCGTCCGCGATCGATTCGGCGACGTTCGCCGCATAGAGTGCGGTGCCCGCATTCAGCGTGACGATCTCGCGCGCGACGCCCGGCTGGTTGTCCAGCGCGCCGAGCAGCATCGTGCGCGATTCGTCGGCATTTTCCACCTTCAGCGTGCGGTTCGACACCATCTGCAGGCCGAAATCTTCCGGATGGATCTCGTATTCGTGCACCTTGCCGTCGCGCAATTCACCGACGAGCGTCGCGGCGCCGAGCGAAACCTCGTCCATCCCGTCCTTGCCGTACACCACGAGCACGTGCTGCGCGCCGAGACGCTGCATCACGCGCACCTGGATGCCGACGAGGTCGGGGTGGAATACGCCCATCAGCTGGTTCGGCGCGCCGGCCGGATTGGTCAACGGGCCGAGAATGTTGAAGATCGTGCGCACGCCGAGCTCGCGGCGCACGGCTGCGATGTTCTTCATCGCCGGATGATGGTTCGGCGCGAACATGAAGCCCATGCCCGTTTCGGCGATCGACGCGGCGACCTGGTCGGACTGCAGGTCGATGTTCACGCCGAGCGCCTCGAGCACGTCGGCGCTGCCGGACTTGCTCGATACGCCGCGGTTGCCGTGCTTCGCGACCTTCGCGCCGGCCGCGGCCGTGACGAACATCGACGCGGTCGAGATGTTGAACGTGTGCGAGCCGTCGCCGCCGGTGCCGACGATGTCGACGAAGTTCGAGTTGTCCTGCACCTCGACGTGGTTCGCGAATTCGCGCATCACGGTCGCGGCGGCGGCGATCTCGCCGATCGTCTCCTTCTTCACGCGCAGCCCGGTGATGATCGCGGCCGCCATCACGGGCGACATGTCGCCGCGCATGATGAGCCGCATCAGGTGCAGCATCTCGTCGTGGAAGATCTCGCGGTGTTCGATCGTGCGCTGCAGCGCTTCCTGCGGGGTAATCGTCATCGTGAGGCTCCCGTCAGGCGGCTTGCGCGGCTGCGGCGCGTGCCTGTTTCAGGAAATTCTCGAGCAGCGCATGGCCATGCTCGGACAGGATCGATTCCGGGTGGAACTGTACGCCTTCGATCGGCAGCGTCTTGTGGCGCACGCCCATGATTTCGCCGTCGTCGGTCCACGCGGACACCTCGAGGCAGTCGGGCAGCGATTCGCGCTCGATCGCGAGCGAGTGATAGCGCGTGACGTCGAAGTGCTTCGGCAGGTCGGCGAATACGCCGCGGCAGTCGGTTTCGATCTTGCTCACCTTGCCGTGCATGATGGTCTTCGCGCGCACGACGCGGCCGCCGAACGCCTCGCCGATCGCCTGGTGGCCGAGGCACACGCCCAGGATCGGCTTCTTGCCCGAGAATTCACGCAGCACGTCGAGCGTGATGCCCGCGTGTTGCGGGTTGCTCGGGCCAGGCGACAGGCAGATCGCGTCGGGATTCAGGCGCGCGATCTCGTCGAGCGTGATTTCGTCGTTGCGGTAGGTGCGTACGTCCTCGCCGAGTTCGCCGAAGTACTGGACCAGGTTGTAGGTAAACGAGTCGTAGTTGTCGATCATCAGCAGCATGGTCAGTCTCCGGTCAGAAGTCGCTATCGAGGCCGTCCTGGACCTGTTCGGCCGCACGCAGCACCGCGCGCGCCTTGTTCTCGGTCTCTTGCCATTCGGATTCGGGCACCGAATCCGCGACGACGCCGGCCGCCGCTTGCACATACAGGTTGCCGTTGTGGATCAGGCCCGTGCGGATCGCGATCGCGAGATCCATCTCGCCCGAGAACGACAGGTAGCCGACGGCGCCGCCGTACAACCCGCGCTTGACCGGCTCGAGCTCGTCGATCAGTTCCATCGCGCGCACCTTCGGCGCGCCGGACAACGTGCCGGCCGGGAACGTCGCGCGCAGCACGTCGTAGTTCGTCATCCCGGGTTTCAGCTTGCCTTCGACCGAGCTGACGATGTGCTGCACGTGCGAGTATTTCTCGATGACCATCTTGTCGGTCACCTGCACCGAGCCGATCTCCGCGATGCGGCCGACGTCGTTGCGCGCAAGGTCGATCAGCATCACGTGCTCGGCGATCTCCTTCGGGTCGTTGAGCAGTTCGGTCGCGAGTTCGGCGTCGCGCTCGGGCGTGTTGCCGCGCGGGCGCGTGCCGGCGAGCGGACGGATCGTGACGATCTGGTCTTCGCCGCGTTTTTCCTGGCGCACGAGGATTTCCGGCGATGCGCCGACCACGTGGAAATCGCCGAAGTTGTAGTAGTACATGTACGGCGACGGGTTCAGCGAACGCAGCGCGCGATACAGCGACAGCGGATTGTCGCGGTACGGCTTCGTCAGCCGCTGGCCGACCTGGATCTGCATCAGCTCGCCGGCCGCGATGTATTCCTTCGCCTGGCGCACGGCGGCCAGATAGTCGTCCTTCTTGAACTCGCGGAAGGTTTCGGTGCGCACGCTCGCCGACGTGACGGGCGGCTGCACGGTCGTGCGCAGGCGCTGTTTCAGTTCGCGCAGGCGCTGTTTCGCCTTCGTGTAGGCTTCGGCCTGGCTCGGGTCCGCGTAGATGATCAGGTACAGCTTGCCGGCGAGGTTGTCGATCACCGCGACTTCCTCGGTCAGCAGCAACTGGATGTCGGGCAGGCCGAGATCGTCGCGCGGCGCGGTGTGCGCGAGCTTCTTCTCGATGTAGCGTACCGCGTCGTAGCCGAAATAACCGGCGAGACCGCCGCAGAAGCGCGGCAGGCCCGGGCGCTGCGCCACCTTGAAGCGCGCCTGGAACGATTCGATGAACTGGAACGGGTCACCGTCATGCGTTTCGACGACCTGGCCGTCGCGCACGACTTCCGACACGCCGTTGCGGGTGCGCACGAGCGTGCGGGCAGGCAGGCCGATGAACGAATAGCGGCCGAAACGTTCACCGCCGACCACCGATTCGAGCAGGAACGAGTTGGCGCCCGAACGTTCGGGCTGGGCCAGCTTCAGGTAGAGGGACAGCGGCGTTTCGAGATCGGCGAGGGCTTCCGCGATCAGCGGGATGCGGTTGTAGCCTTCGTTCGCGAGCGATTGGAATTCGAGTTCGGTCATGTTCCGGTCCTGTTCGGGACGAGCGGCGCGTGCGCCAGGGATCACTTGACGCTGCGCGGGTTGCCGTCGGCGAAAGGGCGGTCGATCGTGGTGTGCCTGGTGCCGGCGGGCGGGCTCCGGAGCGCGAGCGTCGCGAGCCTGCGGCCGACCCTGAACGCAAGCGTTCGGACGCGGTGGAACTCGAGGTGGTGCGACGATCGGCGCGCGGATGCGCAGCGAGATAAAAAACGGCGCTGAAGACGTGCTTCAGCGTACCTCATCGAAGAGGTCAGCGCGACCAGCGACGCCAGGGCCAGGCTCCCCGGTCGATGCTGCTCAGACTCCGTTTTTTATTCAGAAACATGCAGATGGAAGAAATAATCAGAGGGTTGGCCGGCCGGTGTTGTGCGCGGTAATTGCGCGAGCTGCGACCAGCAACGAATCGACTATACCATCCGAATTTATCGTTTGTATAGCTTTGCCGTGGTTGTAGCCGTACGGCACAGTCAGCGTCGCCATCCCGGCCGCGCGGCCCGCCAGCGCATCGTTTTCCGAGTCGCCGATCGCGACGGCCGCATCCGGAGCGACGCCGAGCGCGTTGCAGGCCGTCAGCATCGGCAGCGGATCGGGCTTCTTGCGCGCGACGCTGTCGCCGCCGAGCACGACGCCAAAGCAATCGGCCAGCCCGTATTGCTCGAGCAGTTCGACGGCGAAGCGATGCGGCTTGTTCGTCACGCACGCGAGCCGGATGCCGGCCGCACGCAACGCGTCGAGACCGGCGGCCACGTCCGGATACAGGCGCGTGTGGCGGCCGTTGATCTTCGCGTATTCGGTCTGGTAGATCGCCAGTGCGTCGTCGAAGCGCGCGTGTGCTTCGTCGGCCGGGAAGCGCGGTTTCAGCACGCTCTGGATCAGGTGTTCGGAGCCCTTGCCGACGTAGCCGACCACCTCGTCACGCGACGTGGCCGGCGCGCCGAGCTGCGCGAGCATCCCGTTCAGGCCGGCCGTGAAATCGTCGGCCGTGTCGACCATCGTGCCGTCGAGATCGATCAGCGCCGCGTCGATGCGCGGCGCGGCGAAGCGGATCGGGGCGGCTTCAGCTGCGGCCCCGGCCGGCGCACGGCCGGCGAGCGACGAATCGGTCACGGCGTCAGCTCCGCTCGACGGTAGCGAGCGCGGCGCGCATCTCGTCGATCACCTTGCGGTAGTCGGGCTTGCCGAAGATCGCCGAACCCGCGACGAAGGTGTCGGCACCGGCCGCCGCGATTTCGGCGATGTTGTCGGTTTTCACGCCGCCGTCGACTTCGAGCAGGATCTCGCGGCCGGTGCGCTCGGTGTACGCGTCGATGCGTGCGCGTGCTTCGCGCAGCTTGTTCAGCGTCTCCGGGATGAACGACTGGCCGCCGAAGCCCGGGTTGACCGACATCAGCAGCACGAAGTCGAGACGATCCATCACGTGATCGAGGTAGTTCAGCGGCGTCGCCGGATTGAACACGAGACCGGCCTTGCAGCCGTGGTCACGGATCAGCGACAGCGTGCGGTCGATGTGATCGGAGCCTTCCGGGTGGAAGCTGATCAGGTTCGCACCGGCCTTCGCAAAATCGGGCACGATCCGGTCGACCGGGCGCACCATCAGGTGCACGTCGATCGGCACCTGCACGTGCGGGCGGATCGCTTCGCACACGAGCGGGCCGATCGTCAGGTTCGGCACATAATGGTTGTCCATCACGTCGAAGTGGATCCAGTCGGCGCCGGCAGCGACGACGTTGCGGACTTCTTCGCCGAGCCGTGCGAAATCGGCCGACAGGATGCTGGGAGCGATACGGAATTGGGTCATGGCAGGGGAGCGGGGACGTTGCGGCGCAAAACCGTCATTCTACCGTCCGGCGACCCCGTGCGCGGCGGCGGGCCGTGCGGCCGAGGCCCGATTGCGCATAGAATGCCGAACCAATGCGGCGCGCCCGCGGCCCCGTTGCCCATGCCGGCACGGACAGTCACCTTCCACCGGAAACATCATGAGTCAGTATCAGTTCACCGTTTCGGTGAAAACCAGCTACCTGCCGGAACAATCCGACCCCGATCGCCGTCAATATGCATTCGCGTACACGCTGACGATCCGCAACACGGGACAAGTCGCGGCGCAGCTGATCGCGCGTCACTGGATCATCACGGACAGCGAGAACCACGTGCAGGAAGTGAAGGGGCTCGGCGTCGTCGGGCACCAGCCGCTGCTGCAGCCGGGCGAGCACTTCGAATACACGAGCTGGGCCGTGATCGCGACGCCGGTCGGCACGATGCGGGGCGCGTATTTCTGCGTGGCGGAAGACGGCGAGCGTTTCGAGGCGCCGGTCGACGAGTTCGCACTCCACATGCCGCGCACGCTGCATTGAGCGTGCGAAGCGCGTCAGCGCGGCTGGCGGTCGTTGTTGCCGCCGCGGGCATGCTTCTTTCTGCCCGACGACGTCCACACGACGATGAAGATCAGCAGGGCAAGCGCTACGAAGGCTTCGAGCGCGAAGATGAGCATCGGATATTGGTCGAGAAAATCTGACATGGCGGTTTCCATCAAGAACGGACATTGTATGTGGTTTGGGCCCCGGTTGGCCGGGTGGGTGGCAGCGGCCGCGGCGGCGGTGCTGCTTGCGGCGTGCGGCGGCGCGCCGACGCGGACTTCGTCGCTGAAACCGCCGACCGGCGCGGCGATCGTGCCGGGGCAGGTCGCCGCGAAGCGGCTCACGCCGGTCGCGTGGCAGCAGGTGCCGGGCTGGCAGGACGATTCGCTGATCGGCGCGACGGCCGCGTTGCGGCAGAACTGCGTGCGGCTTGCGCGCCAGCCGGCCTGGCAGCGTGCGTGTGCGGCTGCCGACCGGCTCGACGAGCTTGACGTCAGCAGTGCGCGGGCGTTCTTCGAAACGTATTTCACGCCGTTCCAGCTCGCGAACACCGACGGTACGCTCGACGGGCTGGTGACCGGCTATTACGAGCCGCTGCTGCATGGTTCGCGCGTGCGTCGCGGCCCGTATCAGTACGCGCTGTACCGCTGGCCGGCCGGTTATCGCGCCGGCGCCGCGCTGCCGGCACGCGCGCAGCTCGAACGTGCCGGCATCCTGAACGGCAACGAACTCGTGTGGGTCGACGACCCGATCGAGGCGTTCTTCCTGCAGGTGCAGGGCTCGGGGCGCGTGCTGCTCGACGACGGTTCGGTGATGCGGGTCGGCTTCGGTGGCACCAACAACCAGCCGTACCGTTCGATCGGCAAGTGGCTGCTCGATCGCGGCGAACTGACTCCCGCCCAGGCGACGATGCAGGGCATCAAGGCGTGGGCGAAGGCGAACCCGAATCGCGTCGACGCGTTGCTCGACACGAACCCGCGGTTCGTGTTCTTCCGCGACATGCCGACCAAGGAGGATGCGCCGCACGGCGGCGCGGACGGCCCGATCGGCGCGCTCGGCGTGCCGCTGACGCCGGAGCGCTCGATCGCGGTCGACCCGTCGTCGATCCCGCTCGGCACGCCGGTGTTCCTGCAGACCACGCGCCCGCTGACGAATACGCCGATGAACCGGCTGGTGTTCGCGCAGGATACGGGCTCCGCGATCAAGGGCGGCGTGCGGGCCGACTATTTCTGGGGGCTCGGCGACGACGCAGGCGATCAGGCCGGGCGGATGAAGCAGGTCGGCCGGATGTGGCTGCTGTTCCCGAATTCGTGATGCAGGTGGCAGGCAGGCGCCTCGCGGAAGTTGCTTGACGCACCAGGCTGGATGCAAAAAGCCCGATCGGTTCGAAACCGATCGGGCTTTTTGCATTGGCGGGCGACGCCCGCGTCAACCCGTGCGTTTGTCCACGACGCGCCGCGCCTTGCCGACCGAACGCTCGATCCCGTTCACGGGCAGCACGTTGATGACGGCCGTCACGCCGATCAGCGACTTGATATCGTGTGCGAGCGCCTGCTTTGCCGCGTCGATCGTCGCCGTGTCCGGCGCAGTCTCCGGACAGGGTTCGACATTGAGCGTCAGCACGTCGAGCGGGCCTTCCTTCGTCAGTACGATCTGATAGTGCGGTGCGAGCGCGCGCTGCTTGAGCAACTGCTCCTCGATTTGCGTCGGGAACACGTTGACGCCGCGCACGATCATCATGTCGTCCGAACGCCCCGTGATCTTCTCCATCCGGCGCATCGTGCGGGCAGTGCCAGGCAGCAGCCGCGTGAGGTCGCGGGTCCGGTAGCGAACGATCGGCAGTGCTTCCTTCGTCAGCGACGTGAACACGAGCTCGCCGAGTTCGCCGTCCGGCAGCACTTCGCCGGTTTCAGGGTCGATGATTTCCGGATAGAAGTGGTCTTCCCAGATGGTCGGGCCGTCCTTCGTCTCGACACATTCGGACGCGACGCCGGGGCCCATCACTTCGGAAAGCCCGTAGATGTCGACCGCGTCGATGCCCATCCGCTGCTCGATCGCGACGCGCATGTCGTTGGTCCACGGTTCCGCGCCGAAGATGCCGATGCGCAGCGAACTCTGCACCGGATCGAGACCCTGGCGCTCGATTTCGTCGGCGATCGACAGCATGTAGCTCGGCGTGACCATGATGATGTCGGGCCGGAAATCCTGGATCAGCTGCACCTGCTTTTCGGTCTGGCCGCCGCCGAACGGGATCACGGTCAGCCCCGCGCGTTCGGCGCCGTAGTGCGCGCCGAGCCCGCCCGTGAACAAGCCGTAGCCGTAGCTCACGTGCACCTTGTCGCCGCGGCGCGCACCGGCGGCGCGGATCGAGCGCGCGACGAGATTCGCCCATATGTCGATGTCGGCGGTCGTGTAGCCGACGACCGTCGGCTTGCCGGTCGTGCCCGACGACGCATGAATGCGCGAGATCTGGTCCTGCGGCACCGCGAACATCCCGAACGGGTAACTGTCGCGCAGGTCGCTCTTCGTCGTGAACGGAAAGCGCGACAGGTCGGCGAGCGTCTTCAGGTCGTCCGGATGGACGCCCGCTTCATCGAACTTGCGACGATAGACGGGGGAGTGGTCATACGCATGCCGGAGCGACCACTTGAGGCGTTCGAGCTGCAGCGCGGTCAGCTCGTCGCGTGAGGCGGTCTCGATCGGCTCGAGCGGTAGCGGGGTAGTCATGCATGTCTCCAGTGCTTGTTATGTGCGAGCCGTCGGCGTCAGCGGTCTTCCGGGATGACCGTACCCTTGATCTGGGCGGATTTGCCGCGAAACATCGCGACGGTTTCCCCGGTCTGGTTCGTGACGCGGATGTCGTAGATGCCGAATCGGCCATTGCGGGTCTGCTCGACAGCCTCGGCCGTCAGCACGTCGTCGCCGTGCACGGGGCGCAGGAATTCGATCGAGCAGCCGGCCGCGACTGCGTTCACGTTGTACGAGTTGCATGCGAACGCGAACGTCGAATCGGCCAGCGTGAAGATGATCCCGCCATGGCAGGTCCGATGACCGTTCAGGAAGTCGGCTCGCACCGGCATGCGCATGCGCGCGTAGCCGGGACGCACTTCGGCGAGCTCCATGCCCAGTGCGCGGCTGCATGCGTCTGCGTCGTACATGGCCCGCGCGGTGGCCCGTGCCAGCGCGTCGGGGCTGCGCGTTTCGGCTGAACCGTTCATGTCAACGCCCCTCGAAGCGCGGTGCGCGCTTCTCGATGAATGCCTTCACGCCTTCCGCATAGTCGTGCGACTGACCGAGCTTGCGCTGCAGGTCGCGTTCCTGGTCGAGTTGCTGGTCGAGCGTGTTCGTGACGCTGTCGCGCATCGATTGCTTGATCGATGCGATCGCGAGCGTCGGCTGCTGCGCGAGCTGGGTGGCGAGCTGGCGGACTGACGCAACGAGCGTGTCGTCGTCGACCGCGCGCCAGATCAAGCCCCATTGCTCGGCCTGTTCGGCGCCAAGCTTGTCGCCGGTCAGCGCGAGCCCCAGCGCGCGTGCCATGCCGACGCGTTGCGGCAGGAACCATGTGCCGCCCGAATCGGGTACGAGCCCGATCTTGACGAAGGCCTGGATGAAACTGCTCGAGCGGGCGGCGAACACGAGATCGCACGCGAGCGCGAGGTTCGCGCCAGCACCGGCCGCGGTGCCGTTGACGGCGGCGATGACCGGAATCGGCAAACGCTGCAGGCGGCGGATCAGCGGATTGAAGTGCTCGTCGATCAGCGTGCCGAGGTCGGTGGACGCGCCCGGCGTGAAGTCGAGGTCGGCCAGGTCCTGGCCCGCGCAGAAGCCGCGCCCCGCGCCTGTCAGGATCAGCGCGCGCGCACCGGCCGCTTCGACGTCATCGAGTGCCGACTGCAGTTCGCGATGCATCGCCCGCGTAAAGCTGTTCAGCTTGTCGGGGCGGTTGAGGGTAATCGTGGCCACGTTCGAGGCGTGATCGATATCCAGCTGAATCGCCTGATAGGACATGCAGTGTCTCCTTCATGACTTCGTTATAGGCGCGCGGTGCGGTGGTTACACGCGTTCGATCGCGAGCGCGATACCCTGGCCGACGCCGATGCACATCGTACAGAGCGCAAAGCGGCCGCCCGTACGCTCGAGTTGGTGCAGCGCCGTGGTCACGAGCCGGGCGCCCGATGCGCCGAGCGGATGGCCGAGTGCGATGGCGCCGCCGTTCGGGTTCACGCGCGGATCGTCGTCAGCGACGCCGAGCATGCGCAGCACCGCGAGACCTTGCGATGCGAATGCCTCGTTCAGCTCGATCACGTCGAACTGGTCGAGGGTCATGCCGAGCTGGCGCAGCAGCTTCTGCGTGGCGGGCGCGGGCCCGATACCCATCACGCGCGGCGCGACGCCGGCCGTCGCCATTCCGACGACGCGTGCGCGGCGGCGCAGGCCGTACTGATCCGCTGCCTGTGCATTGGCGAGCAGCAGCGCGCACGCACCATCGTTGACGCCCGATGCGTTGCCGGCCGTCACCGAGCCGTCCGGGCGCACGACGCCTTTCAGCTTCGCGAGCGCCTCGAGCGATGTCTCGCGCGGATGCTCGTCGCGCGAGACGACTACCGGATCGCCTTTCTTCTGCGGAATCGTGACCGTGACGATTTCCTCGGCGAGCGTGCCGTCCTGCTGCGCACGCGCGGCCTTCTGCTGGCTGCGCAGCGCGAACAGGTCCTGGTCGGCACGGCTGATGTTGTAGTCGACCGCGACGTTCTCGGCCGTCTCCGGCATCGAATCGACGCCGTACAGCTGTTTCATCAGCGGATTGACGAAGCGCCAGCCGATCGTCGTATCGTGGATGTCGGCCTGGCGCGCGAACGCGCTCGCGGCCTTGCCCATCACGAACGGCGCCCGCGTCATGCTCTCGACGCCGCCCGCGATCATCAGGCGCGCCTCCCCCGCCTTGATCGCGCGCGCAGCAGTGCCGACCGCGTCCATCCCGGAGCCGCACAGGCGGTTCAGCGTCGTGCCGGGCGCGTCGGTCGGCAGCCCCGCGAGCAGCGCCGACATGCGGGCGACGTTGCGGTTGTCCTCGCCGGCCTGGTTCGCACAGCCGTAGATCACGTCGTCGATCGCGGTCCAGTCGACGTCGCGGTTGCGCTCCACGAGCGCCTTGAGCGGTACCGCACCGAGGTCGTCGGCACGGACATCTTTCAGGGCGCCGCCGTAGCGGCCGATGGGGGTGCGAATCGCGTCGCAGATATAGGCGTCTGTCATGGGCGTATCGGTGAGCAACGAACCCGCCGGGTGGCGGATTCGTTCATGGTAGAGAACGTGGCGGCGTTTGCACGTCGACCATTCGGGTTATGCGGGCTGGCCAGCTTCCGCGGGTGCCGCTTTCGGCGCAACATGGACGCGGCTTTGCACCACGCGGAACCGGTTGGCGACGAATGCCGGGTCGGCCAGCGCAGCGTTGGCCGCCGGGTTCGCGCCCGTGCCGTGGAAATCCGAGAACGCTGCCGACTGGTTCACGAACACGCCGCCGGTCAGGTTGATCGACAGCGCGACGCCGCCGCGCACCGCCGCGTCGTGTGCGGCGTCGACGATGGTTTCGTCGGTACTGTAGACGGAGAGCGTCAGCGCGCCATGCTCTGCCGCGATTTCACCGGCGAGATCGAGCGACTGCGCGGTCGAGTCGGTTGCGATCACGAACGAGATCGGGCCGAACCACTCCTGCGTGAATTTCTCGCGATCGGCCACGTCGAGTTGCAGCACGAGCGGTGTGCGCACGCGGGCATCGGGGAACGCGGGGTGCTGCAGGGCAAGGCTGTCGGCGAGCACGCGGCCGAGCTGGCGGGCGTCGTCGATGCGCGCGGTCACGCCTTCGTTCTGGATCGCGCCGATCAGTTCGACCGAGCGTGCCGGGTCGCCGGTGAGTTTTTGTACTGCGACGGCGATTGCCTGTGCGACTTCGTCGAAGCTCGCATGGCCGTCCGCCGTCCGGATGCCGTCGCGCGGCACGTAGATGTTCTGCGGTGCCGTGCACATCTGGCCGGAGTACAGCGCCAGCGAGAAAGCGATGTTCTTGGCGGTGGCCTTCAGGTCGTCGGTCGAGTCGATCACGATCTGGTTGACACCCGCCTTCTCCGTATAGACCTGTGCCTGGTGGGCATGGCGTTCGAGCCACGTGCCGTTTTGCGTGCTGCCGGTGAAGTCGATCAGCTTGATCTGGGGGCGCAGCGCGAGATCCTGAACGAGTGCGCCGTCGTTGGGTTCGGTCGCGAGGAGCGTGACGACGTTCGGATCGAATCCGGCTTCGCGCAGTACGTCGCGAGCGATCCGGACCGTGATTGCGAGAGGCAGGATCGCGCCCGGATGCGGTTTGACGATCACGGTGTTGCCGGTGGCCAGATCGGCGAACAATCCCGGGTAGCCGTTCCAGGTCGGGAACGTGCAGCAGCCGAGCACGAGGCCGGTGCCGCGCGGGACGATCGTGTAGCGCTTGTGCATCGCGAGCGGCGGGTTCTTGCCTTGCGGCTTCTCCCAGTGCGCATCGGCCGGAATGCGGCGCAGTTCGTCCCACGCATAGGCAACTGCCTCGAGCGCGCGATCCTGCGCGTGCGGGCCGCCGGCCTGGAACGCCATCATGAATGCCTGCCCCGTGGTGTGCATCACGCTGTAGGCGATCTCGAAGCTCGCACGATTCAGGCGTGCGAGGATTTCGAGGCTGACGCCGATCCAGGCGCTCGGTCCGGCCTTGCGCCACGCGGGCTGGGCTGCCGCCGCCGCGGCGATCAGCGCATCGGGCGTCGATTTCGGATACCGCACGCCCAATCCGATGCCGTACGGCGACCGTTCCGCGCCGACCGTTTCTCCGGACGCCGGCTGGTCGAGCGCGAACGTCTTGTCGAGGTGTGACTTGAACGCGGCCTCGCCATCTGCGTTCGCGCTTTCCCCGTACACTTTGGGGCTCGGCATTTCGGCGAACGGGCTCCAGTACCCGCGGCTCTCGATGGCGGCGAGTGCGTGCTTCAGCGTGTCTTCGTGCTTCGTGAACAGTGCATGGGTCATGGCGGCAGCCTGATGGACGGTGAGGGGGGGTGGATCGATTAATTAACCGACCGGTTGGTCGGAGAATGGTAGCATCAAACTATTCGCATGTGCGAGGCGTTTCTCATTTCATTGATCGAGGAGAAATAGATGGCTTACGAGAACATCCTGGTGGAGACCCGGGGGCGTGTCGGGCTGGTTACGCTGAACCGTCCGAAGGCGCTGAATGCGCTGAACGATGCACTGATGGATGAACTGGGTGATGCGCTGAAGGCGTTCGATGCGGACGATGGCATCGGCGCGATCGTCGTGACCGGGAGCGAGAAGGCGTTCGCGGCTGGCGCGGACATCGGCATGATGGCGACCTATTCCTATATGGATGTCTACCGGGGCGACTACATCACACGTAACTGGGAGACGATTCGAGAAATCCGCAAGCCGATCATTGCGGCGGTGTCGGGCTTTGCGCTGGGCGGTGGCTGCGAGCTGGCCATGATGTGCGACATCATCTTCGCGGCGGACACGGCCAAGTTCGGCCAGCCGGAAATCAAGCTGGGCGTCATGCCGGGTGCGGGCGGTACGCAGCGTCTGCCGCGCGCGGTGTCGAAGGCGAAGGCGATGGACATGTGCCTGACGGCCCGCTTCATGGATGCAGCCGAAGCGGAGCGTGCCGGGCTCGTGTCGCGTGTGCTGCCGGCCGACACGCTGCTTGACGAGGCGATTGCCGCCGCAGCGACGATCGCCGAGTTTTCGCTGCCGGCGGTCATGATGGTCAAGGAGTCGGTGAATCGTGCGTACGAGACGACGCTGGCCGAGGGTGTTCACTTCGAGCGCCGGCTGTTCCATTCGCTGTTCGCGACCGAAGACCAGAAGGAGGGGATGGCGGCCTTCGTTGAAAAGCGGAAGCCGGTGTTCAAGCACCGCTGACGGACGGTCATACTGGGCGAGCCCCGATTCATCCGCGTAAAAGCCCCGGTGCGCGGCAGCGCACCGGGGCTTTTGAATTTATTTCGCGAACCCCCTTGCGCTTGGCGCGGGAGGTGCTTAGAATCACGCCTCTTTCGCGCTAACGGAAACGCGGCGCGGAAGGGGGAGGAAGTTGAACCCCGCAGTCGCAACGATGCAGTGTAAAAAGTTGTTGACGAGCGGCGAAACACGGTTCATAATCTCGCTTCTCTGCTGCTGAAAACGCAGCGCTGCTGAGAAACGACGAAGTTCCTCGCAGATTGCTCTTTAAAAATTAACAGCCGATAAGTGTGGGCGCTTGATGGCAGCGAGCTGATCCTCGGATCAGATAGCAAAAGTATCAAGAGTCTCACACTAAAGTAAGTCAGGTTTATGAAGTAATTCATATTCCTGTCAGCTTTGAGTGAGCGACCGGTTCTTAACCGAACCGAAAACAGTAACAGGTTTAAACTGAAGAGTTTGATCCTGGCTCAGATTGAACGCTGGCGGCATGCCTTACACATGCAAGTCGAACGGCAGCGCGGGCTTCGGCCTGGTGGCGAGTGGCGAACGGGTGAGTAATACATCGGAACATGTCCTGTAGTGGGGGATAGCCCGGCGAAAGCCGGATTAATACCGCATACGATCCACGGATGAAAGCGGGGGACCTTCGGGCCTCGCGCTATAGGGTTGGCCGATGGCTGATTAGCTAGTTGGTGGGGTAAAGGCCTACCAAGGCGACGATCAGTAGCTGGTCTGAGAGGACGACCAGCCACACTGGGACTGAGACACGGCCCAGACTCCTACGGGAGGCAGCAGTGGGGAATTTTGGACAATGGGCGAAAGCCTGATCCAGCAATGCCGCGTGTGTGAAGAAGGCCTTCGGGTTGTAAAGCACTTTTGTCCGGAAAGAAATCCCTGGTCCTAATACGATCGGGGGATGACGGTACCGGAAGAATAAGCACCGGCTAACTACGTGCCAGCAGCCGCGGTAATACGTAGGGTGCGAGCGTTAATCGGAATTACTGGGCGTAAAGCGTGCGCAGGCGGTTCGCTAAGACCGATGTGAAATCCCCGGGCTCAACCTGGGAACTGCATTGGTGACTGGCGGGCTAGAGTATGGCAGAGGGGGGTAGAATTCCACGTGTAGCAGTGAAATGCGTAGAGATGTGGAGGAATACCGATGGCGAAGGCAGCCCCCTGGGCCAATACTGACGCTCATGCACGAAAGCGTGGGGAGCAAACAGGATTAGATACCCTGGTAGTCCACGCCCTAAACGATGTCAACTAGTTGTTGGGGATTCATTTCCTTAGTAACGTAGCTAACGCGTGAAGTTGACCGCCTGGGGAGTACGGTCGCAAGATTAAAACTCAAAGGAATTGACGGGGACCCGCACAAGCGGTGGATGATGTGGATTAATTCGATGCAACGCGAAAAACCTTACCTACCCTTGACATGGTCGGAATCCTGAAGAGATTCGGGAGTGCTCGAAAGAGAACCGGCGCACAGGTGCTGCATGGCTGTCGTCAGCTCGTGTCGTGAGATGTTGGGTTAAGTCCCGCAACGAGCGCAACCCTTGTCCTTAGTTGCTACGCAAGAGCACTCTAAGGAGACTGCCGGTGACAAACCGGAGGAAGGTGGGGATGACGTCAAGTCCTCATGGCCCTTATGGGTAGGGCTTCACACGTCATACAATGGTCGGAACAGAGGGTCGCCAACCCGCGAGGGGGAGCTAATCCCAGAAAACCGATCGTAGTCCGGATTGCACTCTGCAACTCGAGTGCATGAAGCTGGAATCGCTAGTAATCGCGGATCAGCATGCCGCGGTGAATACGTTCCCGGGTCTTGTACACACCGCCCGTCACACCATGGGAGTGGGTTTTACCAGAAGTGGCTAGTCTAACCGCAAGGAGGACGGTCACCACGGTAGGATTCATGACTGGGGTGAAGTCGTAACAAGGTAGCCGTATCGGAAGGTGCGGCTGGATCACCTCCTTTCCAGAGCTATCTCGCACAAGTTGAGCGCTCACGCTTATCGGCTGTAAATTAGGACAGACTCAGGGGTCTGTAGCTCAGTCGGTTAGAGCACCGTCTTGATAAGGCGGGGGTCGTTGGTTCGAATCCAACCAGACCCACCATTGTCTGACGTGGAAACCTGAGAGTCTCTGTACACATGGGGGCATAGCTCAGCTGGGAGAGCACCTGCTTTGCAAGCAGGGGGTCGTCGGTTCGATCCCGTCTGCCTCCACCACAATCTTCAATGCGAAGTGCTTGGTTCGAAAGCGAACCGAGGATTTGGCATTGGCGATTGAGCCAGTCAGAGTGATGCAGGTAACTGTATCGGCTGTCGTTCTTTAACAATCTGGAAGAAGTAAGTAATTTGGATAGCGCAAGCGTCTTTGAGATGGACGTGGAAACTATCCGGGTTGTGATTGTATCGATGTATCTCAAGATGATTCGAACTTCATGTTCGGCTCAATTGGAATACGGCACAACGCGAGAACTCAACCTGTAACGAGACAGACTCGTTATAGGGTCAAGCGAACAAGTGCATGTGGTGGATGCCTTGGCGATCACAGGCGATGAAGGACGCGGTAGCCTGCGAAAAGCTACGGGGAGCTGGCAAACAAGCTTTGATCCGTAGATGTCCGAATGGGGAAACCCACTCCGTATGGAGTATCCATGGCTGAATACATAGGCCATGCGAAGCGAACGCGGTGAACTGAAACATCTAAGTAACCGCAGGAAAAGAAATCAACCGAGATTCCCAAAGTAGTGGCGAGCGAAATGGGATGAGCCTTGTACTCTTTATTTGTATTGTTAGCCGAACGCTCTGGAAAGTGCGGCCATAGCAGGTGATAGCCCTGTAGGCGAAAACAGTATGAAAGAACTAGGTGTACGACAAGTAGGGCGGGACACGTGAAATCCTGTCTGAAGATGGGGGGACCATCCTCCAAGGCTAAATACTCGTGATCGACCGATAGTGAACCAGTACCGTGAGGGAAAGGCGAAAAGAACCCCGGGAGGGGAGTGAAATAGATCCTGAAACCGCATGCATACAAACAGTCGGAGCCTCGTAAGGGGTGACGGCGTACCTTTTGTATAATGGGTCAGCGACTTACGTTCAGTAGCAAGCTTAACCGTATAGGGCAGGCGTAGCGAAAGCGAGTCCGAATAGGGCGTTCAGTTGCTGGGCGTAGACCCGAAACCAGGTGATCTATCCATGGCCAGGATGAAGGTGCGGTAACACGTACTGGAGGTCCGAACCCACTAACGTTGAAAAGTTAGGGGATGAGCTGTGGATAGGGGTGAAAGGCTAAACAAACCTGGAAATAGCTGGTTCTCTCCGAAAACTATTTAGGTAGTGCCTCGTGTCTCACCTTCGGGGGTAGAGCACTGTCATGGTTGGGGGGTCTATTGCAGATTACCCCGCCATAGCAAACTCCGAATACCGAAGAGTGCAATCACGGGAGACAGACATCGGGTGCTAACGTCCGGTGTCAAGAGGGAAACAACCCAGACCGCCAGCTAAGGTCCCCAAATATGGCTAAGTGGGAAACGAAGTGGGAAGGCTAAAACAGTCAGGAGGTTGGCTTAGAAGCAGCCACCCTTTAAAGAAAGCGTAATAGCTCACTGATCGAGTCGTCCTGCGCGGAAGATGTAACGGGGCTAAGCCATATACCGAAGCTGCGGATGCGTGCACTCCTTCAAGTGCACCGAGCTTGTCGCCACGCAGTGGCGACAAAGCACCCAACAATGATCGTTGCGGTGTGATGAGCGGTGGATTTGAAGGAGTGTACGCATGGTAGGAGAGCGTTCCGTAAGCCTGCGAAGGTGCCTTGTAAAGGGTGCTGGAGGTATCGGAAGTGCGAATGCTGACATGAGTAGCGATAAAGGGGGTGAAAGGCCCCCTCGCCGTAAGCCCAAGGTTTCCTACGCAACGTTCATCGGCGTAGGGTGAGTCGGCCCCTAAGGCGAGGCAGAAATGCGTAGCTGATGGGAAGCAGGTCAATATTCCTGCACCGTCGTTAGATGCGATGGGGGGACGGATCGCGGAAGGTTGTCCGGGTGTTGGAAGTCCCGGTCGCTGCATTGGAGAAGGCGCTTAGGCAAATCCGGGCGCAGGATTCAAGGGTGTGGCGCGAGCGCTCTAGGGCGCGAAGCAATTGGAAGTGGTTCCAAGAAAAGCCTCTAAGCTTCAGTCTAACGATGACCGTACCGCAAACCGACACAGGTGGGCGAGATGAGTATTCTAAGGCGCTTGAGAGAACTCGGGAGAAGGAACTCGGCAAATTGGTACCGTAACTTCGGGATAAGGTACGCCCTTGTAGCTTGACTGGCCTGCGCCAGGAGGGTGAAGGGGTTGCAATAAACTGGTGGCTGCGACTGTTTAATAAAAACACAGCACTCTGCAAACACGAAAGTGGACGTATAGGGTGTGACGCCTGCCCGGTGCCGGAAGATTAAATGATGGGGTGCAAGCTCTTGATTGAAGTCCCGGTAAACGGCGGCCGTAACTATAACGGTCCTAAGGTAGCGAAATTCCTTGTCGGGTAAGTTCCGACCTGCACGAATGGCGTAACGATGGCCACACTGTCTCCTCCCGAGACTCAGCGAAGTTGAAGTGTTTGTGATGATGCAATCTACCCGCGGCTAGACGGAAAGACCCCATGAACCTTTACTGTAGCTTTGCATTGGACTTTGAACCGATCTGTGTAGGATAGGTGGGAGGCTATGAAACCGGAACGCCAGTTTCGGTGGAGCCGTCCTTGAAATACCACCCTGGTTTGTTTGAGGTTCTAACCTTGGCCCGTGATCCGGGTCGGGGACAGTGCATGGTAGGCAGTTTGACTGGGGCGGTCTCCTCCCAAAGCGTAACGGAGGAGTACGAAGGTACGCTAGGTACGGTCGGAAATCGTGCTGATAGTGCAATGGCATAAGCGTGCTTAACTGCGAGACCGACAAGTCGAGCAGGTGCGAAAGCAGGTCATAGTGATCCGGTGGTTCTGTATGGAAGGGCCATCGCTCAACGGATAAAAGGTACTCTGGGGATAACAGGCTGATACCGCCCAAGAGTTCATATCGACGGCGGTGTTTGGCACCTCGATGTCGGCTCATCTCATCCTGGGGCTGTAGCCGGTCCCAAGGGTATGGCTGTTCGCCATTTAAAGAGGTACGTGAGCTGGGTTTAAAACGTCGTGAGACAGTTTGGTCCCTATCTGCCGTGGGCGTTGGATATTTGAAGGGGGCTGCTCCTAGTACGAGAGGACCGGAGTGGACGAACCTCTGGTGTACCGGTTGTCACGCCAGTGGCATCGCCGGGTAGCTATGTTCGGAAGAGATAACCGCTGAAAGCATCTAAGCGGGAAACTCGCCTTAAGATGAGATATCCCTGGGGACTAGATCCCCTTGAAGGGTCGTTCGAGACCAGGACGTTGATAGGTCAGGTGTGTAAGCGCAGTAATGCGTTCAGCTAACTGATACTAATTGCCCGTAAGGCTTGATCCTATAACAAGGCTGTCTCGATAGCCGTTAGCGCTTCAGCGCTTACGGATATCGAGCGTCGAGTGCAAGGCACTCGACGTACTGCGGTTGAAGTGCCGCGTATGTGTGAGATACACACAACCTAAATTACTGCTTCTTCCCAGATTGGTTCTGTTGCCAAGCCAGCAGAACAACCCTCTTTGCCTGATGACCATAGCGAGTCGGTCCCACCCCTTCCCATCCCGAACAGGACCGTGAAACGACTCTACGCCGATGATAGTGCGGATTCCCGTGTGAAAGTAGGTAATCGTCAGGCTCCCTAAGCCAGAAACCCCCGCCCGATCAGGCGGGGGTTTTTGCGTTTCCGGCGACGGAAATGGCACCGGGCCCGCCGGCGCACGGAAATGTTACCCATCACCTCGCCCGAGACTGGTGGCCAGAAGGCTAGTAGAGATCCCAGCCTTCTCGCGAACGCTCCGTTCGCCCCCCGATTCTCGCAATCTCCCTCCGTCCTCATCGAAGCACGAGGCGATTTCTCGTCACGAAATCGACACTTTGCCGCTCGCCTCCGCCGTAAAATCCTCTAATCCCCAATCCTCGAACAAAACGATGAACGCCCCTACACAGATGGCCAGGGCCGTCTGCCCGCATGATTGTCCGGACACGTGCGCAATGCGCGTGACCGTCGAAAACGGCAAGGCGATAAAGGTCACGGGCGATCCTGACCATCCGCCGACACAAGGCGTGTTGTGCACGAAAGTCAGCCGATATGCCGATCGCGTTCATCATCCCGATCGCCTCACCGTTCCGCTCAAGCGTGTCGGTGCCAAAGGGGAAGGGCATTTCGTACCGATCAGCTGGGGCGAGGCGTTCGACGAGATCGGCCGTCGTCTCTGTGAAATCGCGGCGCGCGCACCGGAGGCGATCCTGCCGTACAGCTATGCGGGGACGATGGGGCTCGTGCAAGGGGAGGGCATCGCCCAGCGGTTCTTCCACAAGCTTGGCGCTTCGCGGCTCGAGCGCGCGATCTGTGCCGCCGCGGGTGCGGCAGGGCTGCGCTACACCTATGGTGGCAGTCTCGGCATGCATCTCGAGCATTTCGAGGAAAGCGAACTGATTCTGATATGGGGGGCGAACCCGATCGCGTCGAGCCTGCATTTCTGGACGCGCGCGCAGGAAGCGAAGCGTCGAGGCGCCCGTCTTGTCGCCATCGATCCGTACCGCTCGCTGACAGCGGAAAAGTGCCACCAGCACATTGCATTGCGGCCCGGCACCGATGGCGCATTCGCACTTGGCATGATGCACGTGCTGATTACCGAAGACCTGCTCGATCATGACTACATCGCCAGCCATACGCTCGGTTTCGACGCACTCAAGGAACGGGCGATGTCCTATCCGCCGGATCGTGTCGCGCAGATCTGCGGCATCGATGCGTCGGAGTTGATCGACCTTGCGCGTCGTTACGGCGCTACCCGGAAGGCATCGATCCGCCTGAACTACGGCATGCAGCGCGTCCGCGGCGGCGGCAACGCGGTACGCGCGATCGCAAGCCTGCCGGCGCTGACGGGGGCATGGCGCGATCGGGCAGGCGGATTGCTGCTGTCTTCTTCGGAGTGGGCGCCGGTCAATCAGCCCGCACTGTTGCGCCCGGACTTGATGCCGGGCTGGCCGCACAAGCTGCCGCGCATCATCAACATGAACGCGATCGGCGACGCGCTGTTGCACCCGGGCGATGCCACCTTCGGGCCGAAGGTTGAAGCGGTGATCGTGTACAACTCGAATCCGGTGGCGGTCGCGCCGGACTCTTCGAAAGTCGCGGCGGGGTTCGCACGTGACGACCTGTTCACGGTCGTTCTCGAGCATTTCAAGACAGATACCGTCGATTTCGCCGACATTGTGTTGCCGGCAACCACGCAACTCGAGCATCTGGACATCCATAAATCGTACGGCCACACCTACGTGATGGCGAACCTGCCGTCGATTCCTCCGGTGGGAGACGCGCGGCCGAATACGGAGATCTTCCGCGGGATCGCGCGCAGCATGGGGCTGGCCGAGCCCGCGCTCTATCACAGCGACGAAGAGGTCGCGCGTGCGGCGCTCCGCTGGGACGATCCGGCACTCGACAGCAATTGGGATGCGCTGAAGCAGGCGGGATGGATCAAGCTCAAGCTGCCTGACGCGCCGTTTGCGAACGGCGGCTTCAGGACCCCATCGGGCAAATGCGAGTTCTATAGCGCGCAGCTGGCGGAGATGGGGATGGATCCGGTGCCCGACTACCTGCCGCCATTCGAATCGGCCGAGGCGGCACCCGAGCTCGCCGCGCGCTATCCGCTCGCGATGATTTCGCCGCCGGCCCGTCACTTCCTGAACAGCACGTTCGTGAACGTCGACAGCCTGCGCCATACCGAAGGTGAGCCGCATCTCGACATTCACCCGGCGGATGCCGATGCGCGGGGCATCGCGGAAGGCGATCTCGTTCGCATCTTCAACGACCGCGGATCGATGCAAGCGCGTGCACGGATCACCGACCGCGCCCGGGCCGGACTCGTGGTCGGCTTGTCGATCTGGTGGAAGAAGCTGTCGCCGGACGGCAGGAACGCGAACGAGGTGACGAGCCAGGCACTCACCGATCTCGGCAATTCGGCGACGTTCTATGACTGCCTGGTCGAAGTAGCGAGAATTTGACGGAAGATCGGTGCGAGCACGCGCACGTGGCCGCCGGAAGTTCGAAGGGGGTGTCTAACCCTGTTGTGCCAAGTCGAGCGAGCCGTTACGATGCGTTTTAGCACGATCATTCGAAAATCCGTGAGGAGACGCGCAGTATGGACAAAATTTGGCTGAAATCGTACCCACCCGGCGTTCCAGCCGAAATTGACGCGTCTCCTTATCCATCCGTTCCAGACCTGCTCGACGAAAGCTTCCGGCAGTACCGCGACCGCACGGCGTTCGTCTGCATGGGCAAGGGCATCACGTACGGCGAACTCGACAAGTTGTCGCGCCAGTTCGGCGCCTGGCTGCAATCGCGCGGGCTTGCGCGCGGGGCGCGCGTCGCGATCATGATGCCGAACGTGCTGCAGTACCCGGTGGCGATCGCCGCGGTACTGCGCGCGGGCTACGCCGTCGTCAACGTCAATCCGCTCTACACACCGCGCGAGCTCGAACATCAGCTGAAGGACAGCGGTGCCGAGGCGATCGTCATCCTCGAGAATTTCGCGTCGACGCTGCAGGCTGTCATCGCGAATACGAGCGTCAAGCACGTCGTCGTCGCGTCGATGGGCGATCTGCTGGGCATCAAGGGATGGCTCGTCAACTACGTCGTGCGCAACGTGAAGAAGATGGTGCCGGTGTGGCAGCTTCCGGCCTACACCCGATTCAAGGCCGCGCTGTCGGAAGGCGCGCGGCAGACATTCAAGGCGCAGAAGATCGGCCCCGACGACGTCGCGTTCCTGCAATACACGGGCGGGACGACAGGCGTGGCGAAGGGGGCGACGCTGCTGCACCGGAACATCGTGTCGAACGTGCTGCAGGCAGGCGCCTGGCACCATCCGGCTCATGAGAAGTTCCCGGAGGTGAAACAGTTCGTGACCGTTGTCGCGCTGCCGCTGTATCACGTGTTCGCGCTGACCGTCTGCGGTTTCCTGACGATGCGTACCGGGGGCATGGGCATCCTGATTCCGAACCCGCGCGACATCGCCGGCATGATCAAGGAGCTGAAGGGCTACCAGATCTCGACGATCCCGGCGGTCAACACGCTGTATAACGCGCTGCTGAACCACCCCGAATTCAATCAGCTCGACCTGTCGAAGCTCGTGATCGCCAACGGCGGTGGCATGGCGATCCAGGAAGGCGTTGCGAAACGCTGGTATGAAAAGACCCATACGGCGATCATCGAAGGATACGGGCTGTCCGAAACGTCGCCGGTCGCGACCTGCAACCCGGTGACGGCGACCGAATACAGCGGGACGATCGGCTTGCCGCTGCCGTCGACCGAAGTGGCGATTCGCGACGATGCAGGCAACGACGTCGCGCTCGGCGAACCCGGCGAGATTTGCATCCGCGGGCCGCAGGTGATGGCCGGCTACTGGAATCGGCCGGACGAGACCGCGAAGGTCATGTTCGCGGACGGCTTCTTCAAGACGGGCGACGTCGGCGTGATGGATGCGCGGGGTTACGTGAAGATCGTCGACCGGAAGAAGGACATGATTCTCGTATCGGGCTTCAACGTGTACCCGAACGAAGTCGAGGACGTGGTGGCGTCGCATCCGGGCGTGTTCGAGGTGGCGGCTGTCGGCGTGCCCGACGAGCATTCCGGCGAAGCCGTGAAGCTGTTCATCGTGAAGAAGGACCCTGCGCTCACCGACAAGGACATCCTCGCCTACTGCAAGGAGCGCCTCACGGGCTACAAGCGGCCGAAGCTGGTCGAGTTCCGTACGGAGCTGCCGAAAACGAACGTCGGCAAGATCCTGCGGCGCGAATTGCGCGACGGACGCGCCTGACGGGGCGAACGAACCACAGAACCCGGCTTCGGCTGGGTTTTCTTTTTTTCAGGCTGCCCCCACGCGTTTCCGATCGCCACAGTTCGCTGCAGAAAAAAGAAAAAGGCGCCCGGAGGCGCCTTCAATATGCTGCGGCTTGTCAGGCAAGCTGATTAGAACTTGTGACGGATGCCGACGCGTGCCGCGACCTGGTTCTTGGTGGACGACGGGTCGAGGCCGTTGATCGCCGCGGTTGCATCGACCGGCTGATTCGATTTCGGATCAAGGGTCTTGCCCGATGCGTGCTGGTACACGCCGATCGCGTAGACGTCGGTGCGCTTCGACAGGAAGTAGTCGACGCCCAGCGAGCCTTGGTGGTACTTGGCTGCCGAGTTGCCGTCGATCTTGCTGCCTTGCGTATAGTCGTACGCCGCGCCGAGAATCAGCGCCGGGGTCAGCTGATACTTGAAGTTGATTTCGCCGTTGTTGAACGTCGCGGTCTGGTTCACGAACGGGCCTGCCGAGAAGCCCTTGAACTTCGTGTTCGAGTACGTCGCGCCGATCGTTGCTGCGCCGAACGTGTATGCGCCGCCCGCACCGATGACCTGGTACGTGTTGGCGGTCGCTGCGTACGGACCATAGATCGGCGTCGATGCGATCGTCGTCGATGCGGTCGAACCGTTGTTGAACATGCCGCCGAACTGGTTCGGCGTACGCGCGTTCAAGTAACCGACGCCCAGGACCAGCGGGCCGTTGTTGTAGCCGGCGCCGAGCGACCAGACCTGGTTCTTCGAGAACTGGCCTGCCTGACCGCCGAAGCTGTACAGGCCGCCGAACGAGAAGCCGCCATAGGTCTGGCTCGTGAACTTGACCGCGTTGTTCACGCGATAGGCGTTGTTGAAGTTGTCGAGGTCGCCCGGGTGAGCGGCGATGTAGCCGCCCCACTGGTCGCCTGCCTCGAGCGGGCCGACGAAGTCGACGACGGAGTCGTATTGACGACCCAGCGTGACCGTACCGTACTGGCTCGACAGGCCGACGTAAGCCTGACGGCCGAATTCGAGGCCGCCCTGCTTGAGGCCGCCGGTGTTCACGTCGAAACCGTTTTCGAGGGTGAAGATCGCCTTCAGGCCGCCACCGAGGTCTTCGGTGCCGCGCAGGCCGAAGCGGCTGCCTTGCATCACGCCGCTGGCCATGCTGTACAGGTGCTTGCCGCCTGCGTTGTTGTTGAAGAGCAGGCCTTCATCGATGATGCCGTAAAGCGTCACGCTGCTTTGCGCATGGGCAGCGCCAGCGAACGCGCCCAGCGCGACGAGCGCGAGAAGCGACTTTTTCATTAACGGATCTCCAAAAATCACTGAATTTTTCTGGCGGGGCGGATAGTTATGTTCTGCAGACGATCCCCGCTTCAACTTCGCAAGAAGTCGCACGTAATGTAGCAAAAGGACTTTTTGCAACAAAGCAAGATGCCCTGGTCCGGGGTCGCCATGTTTCCTTTATGCAACAATGGTTAAAATCACGGGTTAACCGCAATTTCCGCTGAATAATCAAGTCGGTTACGCAGCGGACACGCGCTTTCGCCGGGTGCGGAAACGCAAGCACTAGCAGCCAGGAGAACAGGATGGTGTTTGATGAACTGATCAGCGAATTCGATCGCGGCCTGCGGTCGCTGACGGGCATTAGCCGGATGAGCCGGCCGGTGCCCGCGCCGGCCGAGGCGCCCGCCGCCGAACTGACGCCCGCGGAGCGTACGCATGCCGCCGGGCTGATGCGCGTCAACCACGTCGGCGAGGTATGCGCTCAGGCGCTGTACCAGGCGCAGAAACTCACCGCGCGCACGGCATCCGCGAAGGCGATGTTCGAGGAAGCCGCGCGCGAGGAGGAGGATCACCTCGCATGGACCGCGCACCGCCTGAAAGAACTCGACTCGCGCCCGAGCCTGCTGAACCCGCTCTGGTATGCGGGTTCGCTCGCGATCGGCATGGCTGCCGGCGCGCTCGGCGACAAGGTCAGCCTCGGCTTCATGGCCGAGACCGAACGGCAGGTCGAGAGCCATCTCGAAGGTCACCTGTCGACGCTGCCGGCGGCCGATACCGCGTCGCGCGCGATCGTCGACCAGATGCGGATCGACGAGGTGAAGCACGGCAAGGCCGCCGCCGACGCAGGCGGGATCGAACTGCCGCTGCCCGCACGAATGCTGATGCGCGCCGCGTCGAAAGTCATGACGAGCACTGCGTACTATCTGTGACGAAATCCACGGGGGCGGAGCGGTCTGCCGTCCCCCGATCGAGCCTTCCGATACCGCCCGTTTATTCCTCGTTTTCCCGCCCCCGAAAGCCCCGTCCGCACACCCGTCTGGCCCGTCTTTCTCACGTATCACCTTCACAAGTTGCACTAGCTCATTCATTTATAACGGTTTTTAGAATGAGGGGTCGCATGAGCATGTTCGCGTAAGTCCTTGTTCTAACTAACAAAATTCGTCAAAAAAGCGGGCCGCTCCCTTGACCGTGCCACACCCTTCCTCTAAAGTGGGAGACAGTGTGAGAAAGTGTATTTTTGTGTGATTTGGCGGGCTATTCCGGCTAAATTCTCAGCATTGAGCGGGTGCTTCGGTGCCCTGAACGGGAGAGCGGAAAGTGTTCCAAGGGGCGTCGGCGCTGACGCTCGATGCGAAAGGGCGGATGTCGGTGCCGGCTCGCTATCGCGAAGCGCTGCAAGGACAGGCAGAAGGACGGGTGACTGTGACCAAGCACCCGGACGGCTGCCTGTTGCTGTTTCCGCGCCCCGAATGGGAAGTGTTCCGCGCCAAGATCGCCGCGCTGCCGATGGACGCGCACTGGTGGCGGCGCATTTTTCTCGGCAATGCGATGGACGTCGATCTCGACAGCGCCGGCCGGATTCTTGTATCGCCCGAGCTGCGCATGGCAGCCGGACTGGAAAAGGAAGTCATGTTGTTGGGAATGGGTAGTCACTTCGAGCTGTGGGATTCGCAGACCTACAACGCGAAGGAGCAGGCGGCGATGGCGCAGGGCATGCCCGACGCGCTGAAGAATTTCACGTTCTGATTGCGGTGACGGAGACGCCCGCGATGGGAAACGAATTGCGGCATCGGACGGTGCTGTTGGATGAAGCGGTCGAATCGCTCGTGACGCGGCCGGACGGCGTTTATGTCGACGGCACGTTCGGGCGCGGCGGTCATAGCCGCGCGGTGCTCGCGCGGCTGGCGCCGGCCGGGCGGCTGATCGCGTTCGACAAGGATCCGCGAGCGATCGAGACGGCGCAGGGCATCGAGGATGCGCGTTTCTCGATCGTGCATGACAGCTTTGCATCGATGCGCGACGCGCTTGCGGCGCGCGGCGTCGAGAAGGTGTCGGGTGTGTTGCTTGACCTGGGCGTGTCCTCGCCGCAGGTGGACGATCCGGCGCGCGGCTTCAGCTTCCGCGCCGATGGTCCGCTGGACATGCGGATGGATCCGACGCGCGGCGAGTCGGCGGCCGAATGGCTCGCACGGGCTTCGGTGCAGGAATTGACGGAGGTGATACGGGATTATGGGGAAGAACGGTTTGCTTTTCAGATTGCAAAGGCGCTTGTTGCTCGCCGGGCAGAGTCCGACCGTCTTGGGCCTCTCGACACCACGGGCGAGCTTGCCCAAATCGTGGGTCACGTCGTCAAAACCCGTGAGAAGGGCAAGGATCCGGCAACCCGCACCTTTCAGGCTATACGGATTCACGTCAATCAAGAGCTTGCGGACCTGCAAGTCGTACTAGACGCGGCACTGTCGTTGCTGGAGCAAGGGGGGCGGCTGGTGGTCATCAGCTTTCATTCACTCGAGGACCGGATCGTCAAGCGATTCATGCAGGCGCACGCGAGTGCGCCTGCGGTCGATCGTCGCCTGCCGATCCGCGCCGTCGACCTCCCGAGCCCGCCGCTCAGGATCATCAGCCGCCAGTTTCCGAGTGAAGCGGAAGTCGCCGCGAACCCGCGCGCCCGCTCGGCCGTGATGCGCATTGCGGAGCGCGTCACGCCATGAGCCGCTTCAATATCTTCCTGCTGATCATCGTGATGGGCTGCGCGCTGTCGGTCGTCAATTCGACGAACCAGCAGCGCCAGATCTTCATCCAGCTGCAGCGTGCGCAGTCGCAGGAGCGTCAGCTCCAGCAGGACTACGCGCAGCTTCAATATCAGCAGAGCGCGCTGTCGAAGACGTCGCGCATCGAGCAGCTTGCGAACGATTCGCTGAAGATGCAGCCGATCTCGACCGGCCGCACGCAATACCTGACGCTGCCGCCGGGCGCGGCGAAGGCGATCGATGCGCCGATCCCGGCTTCGGCGGACATGGCCGGCAAGGGCAAGGGAGGCGCGCGATGAAGCCGTCCCAGAAGCGCCAGAACGTGAAGTTCTCGTCGAGCCCGGTGCTGGGCGTGCATCTGCCGATGTGGCGCTCGAAGCTCGTCGTGTTCCTGCTGTTCATGGCGTTCGTCGCGCTGGCCGCGCGCGCGTTCTGGATCCAGGGGCCCGGCAACGCGTTCTACCAGAAGCAGGGCGAAAGCCGCTACCAGCGCACGCTCGAGCTGCCGGCGACGCGCGGCAAGATCCTCGACCGTAACGGGCTCGTACTCGCGACGAGCCTGCCCGTGCGCGCGATCTGGGCGATTCCCGACGCGGTGCCGGACGATCTCGACGCCGACAAGGTCAACCAGCTCGGCAAGCTCCTCGGCATGACGTCGAAGGAACTGCGCGTGAAGCTGTCCGAAGACAAGGGTTTCGTCTACGTGAAGCGCCAGGTGCCGATCGACGTCGCGGACAAGGTTGCCGCGCTCGACATTCCCGGTATCTATCAGCGCAACGAATACAAGCGCTTCTATCCGGAAGGCGAGATCACCGCTCACCTGATCGGCTTCACGAACGTCGAGGACGAAGGGCAGGAGGGCGTCGAGCTCGGCGACCAGAAGATGCTGTCCGGCACGTCGGGCGTGCGTCGCGTGATCAAGGACCGGCTGGGGCATATCGTCGAGGACGTCGCCGAGCAGATCCCGCCGCACAACGGCACCGACGTCGACCTGTCGATCGACAGCAAGATCCAGTACATCGCGTACGCGAACCTGAAGGCCGCCGTCGAGAAGTTCAAGGCGAAGGCCGGCGCGGCGATGGTCGTCGACGTGCGCACCGGCGAGGTGCTCGCGCTCGTCAACTACCCGACCTACAACCCGAACGACCGCTCGCGCATGACGGGCGAGCAGTTGCGCAACCGGATCATGACCGACGTGTTCGAGCCGGGCTCGATCATGAAGCCGTTTACGGTGTCGCTCGCGCTCGACCTGCACCGCGTGACGCCGAACACGCTCGTCGAGACGGGCAACGGGCATTTCGTGCTCGACGGCGCACCGATCACCGACGACGCGGGTTTCGGCACGCTGACGGTCGGCGGCGTGATCCAGAAGTCGAGCAACATCGGCGCGACCAAGATCGCGATGACGATGCGGCCCGAGGAAATGTGGAATATGTATACGAGCATCGGCCTCGGCCAGGCACCGAAGGTCGGGTTCCCGGGCGCGGTGGCCGGCCGCCTGCGTCCGTGGAAGAGCTGGCGTCGCATCGAGCAGGCGACGATGTCGTACGGCTACGGCCTGTCGGTGTCGCTGTTCCAGCTCGCGCGCGCGTACACGGCGATCGCGCATGACGGCGAGCTGATGCCCGTGACCATTTTCAAGACCGACCCCAATCAGCCGGTCGCGGGTACGCAGGTGTTCAACCCGACCACCGCGCGCGAAGTGCGCGCGATGCTCGAAACGGTGGTCGCGCCGGGCGGCACGTCGCCCGATGCGGCCGTGCCGGGCTATCGCGTCGGCGGCAAGAGCGGTACCGCGTACAAGCATGAGGGGCACGGCTACACGCGCAAGTACCGCGCGTCGTTCGTCGGGATGGCGCCGATGCCGAATCCGCGCATCGTCGTCGCGGTGTCGGTCGACGAGCCGACCGCCGGCAGCCACTTCGGCGGCCAGGTGTCCGGCCCCGTATTCTCGGCGATCGCCGGCGATACGATGCGTGCGCTGAACGTGCCGCCGAACATGCCGATCAAGCAGCTCGTCGTGTCTGACGATTCGCCGGCAGCCCCTTCCGCAGCGGGGCCGCAAAAGCTCGCCGCGGGTGGCGGTGCGAAGCATATGATCGTGTCCAGCACGACGCGTAATTCACCAGGAGTTGTTCGATGAGCGCCGCTCGCAGTTCCCATCCGGCGCATCAGCAGATCGCAGCCGCGCTTGCGTGGCTGCATCAGCATGTGGCCCCCACGGCGCAACTGCATGCCGACACGCGCAGCCTCAAGGCCGGCGACGTGTTTTTTGCCTATGCGGTCGACGGGGCCGATAACCGCGCTTTCATTGTCGATGCCGTCGCGCGCGGTGCGGCCGCCGTACTGTATCAGCCGGAAGGGCTGGCCGCGGCACCGGCGGTGCCCGTTGCACTGGCCGTGCCGGCGCTCGACCAGCTCGCCGGCGAGATCGCCAGCGGCTGGTACGGCGATCCGAGCGACAGCCTGCTTGCGGTCGGCGTGACCGGCACGAACGGCAAAACTTCGTGCACGCAATGGATCGCCGCCGCGCTGACGGCGCTGCACCAGCCGTGCGCGGTGATCGGCACGCTCGGCACCGGGATGCCCGGCCAGCTCGTGCCGACGGGGTTCACGACGCCCGACGCGCCGCAACTGCAGCGCAGTCTCGCGCAGTTGCGCGACGCGGGCGCGAAGGCCGTGGCGATGGAAGTGTCGTCGCACGCGCTGCACCAGGGGCGCGTGAACGGCACGGGTTTCGACATCGCGGTGTTTACGAACCTCACGCAGGATCACCTCGACTATCACGGCACGTTCGATGCGTACGAGGCCGCGAAGGCGAAGCTGTTCGCGTGGCGCGGCCTGCGCGCGGCAGTCGTCAACCGCGACGACGCGGCCGGCAGCCGTCTGCTCGCGAGCCTGTCCGGCCAAGTGCGCACGATCGCATACGGAATCGGCGATGCGCCGGCGGCGGGCGCGGATCGCGAGCTGAGCGCGCATGACGTGCGCGCCACCGCGACCGGCACGGCGTTCCACCTGCGTTCGTCGTGGGGTGAAGCGGACGTCGAGGTCGGCACGCTCGGCACCTTCAACGTCAGCAACCTGCTCGCGGTGCTCGGCTCGCTGCTCGCGGCCGACCTGCCGTTCGACGCGGCGCTCGCCGAGATCGCGCGGCTCGAGTCCGTCAACGGACGGATGCAGCGGCTCGGCGGCCGGCTGCAGAACGACGAACCGCTCGTCGTGATCGACTACGCACACACGCCCGACGCGCTCGAAAAGACGCTCGACGCGCTGCGCCCGATCGCTACGGCGCGCGGCGGCCGGCTCGTCTGCATGTTCGGCTGCGGCGGCGATCGCGATGCGACGAAGCGCCCGCTGATGGGCGCGATCGCGGAGCGGCTTGCCGATGAAACCGTCGTCACGAGCGACAACCCGCGCAGCGAGGATCCGCAGCGCATCATCGACCAGATCGTCGCGGGCATGACCGCGGCCGACCACGCACGCCGTATCGAGGATCGCGCGAGCGCGATCCTGCAGGCCGTGCGCGGCGCCGCACGCGAGGATGTCGTCGTGCTGGCCGGCAAGGGCCACGAGGCCACGCAGGAAATCATGGGCAAGAAGCGTACGTTCTCCGACCAGGATCACGCGCGGCTCGCGCTGGCAGCGCGCGCAACGCATGGCAAGGGAGGCGCCGAATGACGATGCTCAGTCTCGGCGAAGCCGCTCGCCTGATTCCCGGCGCAACCGTCCACGGCGATGCGGGCGTCACGTTCGACCGCGTGTCGACGGACAGCCGCACCGTCGGCCCCGGCGACCTGTTCGTCGCACTGAAAGGCGAGCGCTTCGACGCGCACGATTTCCTGGGCGATGTCGCTGCGCGCGGTGCGGCGGCGGCGCTCGTCGCGCACGTGCCGGCGGGCGTCACGATGCCGGCGATCGAAGGCGGCGAAACACGTGCCGCGCTCGGCGCGCTGGCACATGGCTGGCGCAAACGATTCGCGCTGCCGCTCGTTGCGGTGACGGGCAGCAACGGCAAGACGACCGTCAAGGAAATGATCGCGTCGATCTTCGCGGCGGCGGTCGGCGCCGACGCGCGGCTCGCGACGGCCGGCAACCTGAACAACGACGTCGGCTTGCCGCTGACGCTGCTGCGCCTGTCGGCCGCACATCGTCTCGCGGTGATCGAGATCGGGATGAACCATCCGGGCGAGACCGAAGTCCTCGCGCGCCTCACGGCGCCGACGGTCGCGCTCGTCAACAACGCGCAGCGCGAGCACCAGGAGTTCATGGCGACGGTCGAAGCCGTCGCGCTCGAACACGCGGCCGTGATTCACGCACTTCCGCCGGACGGCGTTGCGGTATTCCCGGCCGACGACGCGTATGCGGGCATCTGGCGCGTCGCGGCGACCGGCAACCGGATCCTCGATTTCGCGCTGCACGACGCCGAACGGCAGAACGACGCGCAGGTCACGGGCAGCCTTCACGGCGGCGAACTCGCGATCGACACGCCCGCAGGCGCCGTCACGGTGCGGCTGCGCGCGCTCGGCGAGCACAACGCGCGCAACGCGCTGGCCGCCACGGCCGCGGCGCTGGGTGCCGGCGTCGCGCTGTCGGCGATCAAGCAGGGTCTCGAATCGTTCGAGCCGGTCAAGGGCCGGCTGCAGGTGAAGCCGGCGATCGCGGGCAGCCTCGCGGGTGCGACGGTCGTCGACGATACGTACAACGCGAATCCCGATTCGATGCGTGCCGCGATCGACGTGCTCGCCACGCAACCGGCGCCGCGCGTGCTGGTGATCGGCGACATGGGCGAGGTCGGCGACGAAGGGCCGGCTTTTCATCGCGAGGTCGGTGCATACGCGCGCGAGCGCGGGATCGACGCGCTGTTCGCGCTCGGCGACGCATCGCGAGATGCGTGCACGGCGTACGGCGACACGGCACGCCACTTCGACGACGTCGGCGCGCTCGTGGCGGCGCTGCTCGCGGCCGGGTACGGCGCGCAGGCGACGCTGCTCGTGAAGGGCTCGCGGTACATGAAGATGGAGCGCGTGGTCGACGCGCTGACGAACCAACCCGCGGCGGGCACGGCGCCCGCTGCACACTGAGTAGAAGGAAGGAAGCATGCTGCTGGCGCTGGCGCAATGGCTGCAAGGAGACGCAAGCTTTTTGCGCTTGTTCACGTACCTCACGTTCCGCGCGGTGATGGCCACCATCACCGCGCTCGGGATCGGGCTCGTGTGCGGACCGTGGGTGATCCGCAAGCTGACGCAAATGAAGGTCGGTCAGGCCGTGCGCAAGGACGGCCCGCAGACCCACCTCGTCAAGTCCGGCACCCCGACGATGGGCGGCGTGCTGATCCTGATCGGCATCGCGGTCGCGACGCTGCTGTGGGGCGACCTGACGAACCGTTTCATCTGGATCGTGATGCTCGTCACGTTCGGGTTCGGCGTGATCGGCTGGGTCGACGATTACCGCAAGGTCGTCCACAAGGATCCGCGCGGGATGTCGTCGCGCGAAAAGTATTTCTGGCAATCGGTGATCGGGCTGTTCGCGGCCGTCTACCTCGCCTTCAGCGTGTCAGAGGCGAACAACGTGCGCGTGTTCGACCTGTTCATGGCGTGGGTGAGGAGCGGCCTGTCGATGGGGCTGCCGGCACGCGCCGACCTGATGCTGCCGTTCCTGAAGTCGATCAGCTATCCGCTCGGCGTGTGGGGCTTCATCGTGCTGACGTATTTCGTGATCGTCGGTGCGAGCAACGCGGTGAACCTGACCGACGGCCTCGACGGCCTCGTGATCATGCCGGTCGTGCTGGTCGGCGCGTCGCTGGGTGTGTTCGCGTACGTGATGGGCAGCGCGGTCTATTCAAAATACCTGTTGTTCCCGCATATCCCGGGCGCGGGCGAACTGCTGATCTTCTGTTCCGCGATGGGCGGGGCAGGGCTCGCGTTCCTCTGGTACAACACGCACCCCGCGCAGGTGTTCATGGGCGACGTCGGCGCGCTGGCGCTCGGCGGCGCGCTCGGCACGGTCGCGGTGATCGTGCGCCAGGAAATCGTGCTGTTCATCATGGGCGGCATCTTCGTCGCGGAAACGCTGTCGGTGATGCTCCAGGTGTCGTGGTTCAAGTACACGAAAAAGCGCTACGGCGAAGGGCGCCGCCTGCTGAAGATGGCGCCGCTGCATCACCATTTCGAATTGTCCGGCTGGAAGGAAACGCAGGTGGTCGTGCGTTTCTGGATCATCACGCTGATGCTGTGCCTGTTCGGTCTGACCACCCTCAAGCTGCGGTAAAGGAAAGGTAACAAGGATGTCTGGCGAGATGTTTGGAGATCGGCAACGGCCGATGGTGCTCGTACTGGGGCTCGGGGAATCGGGTCTCGCGATCGCGCGATGGTGCGCGAGGCACGGGTGCCGGCTGCGCATTGCCGATACCCGCGAGGCGCCGCCGAACCTTGCCGCGCTGCAGGCCGAAGGCATCGATGCGGAATTCGTCGGCGGGGCGTTTACGCCCGCGCTGCTCGACGGCGGCGTCGAGATCGTCGGGCTGAGCCCCGGCCTGTCACCGCTCGAATCGGCGCTCGCGGCGCTGGTCGCGGCCGCGAACGAGCGCGGCGTCGCGGTGTGGGGCGAGCTGGAATTCTTCGCGCAGGCGCTGCGTGCGCTCGGCACGAGCGGCTACCAGCCGAAGGTGCTCGCGATCACCGGCACCAACGGCAAGACCACGACGACGAGCCTCACGGGCCTGCTGTGCCAGCGCGCGGGCAAGAAGGTCGCGATCGCGGGCAACATCAGCCCGGCGATGCTCGACCGGCTCGCCGGCGCGATCGACGAAACCGCGCTGCCGGACGTGTGGGTGCTCGAACTGTCGAGCTTCCAGCTCGAGACCGCGCGCACGTTCGCGCCCGACGCGGCCGCGATCCTGAACATCACGCAGGACCACCTCGACTGGCACGGCAGCTTCGACGCGTACGCGCAGGCCAAGGGCCGGATCTTCGGCGCGACGACGACGCGCGTGCTGAACCGCGACGATGCGGCCGTGATGAAGTTCGCGCCGGCAGCCGGTGCGGCCGACGCGCCGCGTACGGTCACGTTCGGCCTGAACGAACCGGTGCAGGACGGCGACTACGGGCTGTCGCGCGACAACGGCATCGCGTGGCTGGTGGAAGCCGTCGATCGCGATGCACCGGACGAAGCGGCGACGACGAGCCGCCGGCGCAAGCGCGATGCCGCGCACACGCCCGACATCGCGCAGAAGCGCCTGATGCCGGCCGACGCACTGCGTATCCGCGGGCTGCACAACGCGGCGAACGCGCTGGCCGCGTTCGCGCTCGCACGCGCGATCGACCTGCCGGCCGCGCCGCTGCTGCACGCGCTGCGCGAGTACCGCGGCGAAGCGCATCGCGTCGAAGTGATCGCGACGATCGACGACGTGGACTACGTCGACGACAGCAAGGGCACGAACGTCGGCGCGACGGTTGCCGCGCTCGACGGGCTCGCCCAGAAGATCGTGCTGATCGCGGGCGGGGACGGCAAGGGCCAGGACTTCGCGCCGCTGGTCGCGCCGGTCGCGCGCTGGTGCCGCGCGGTGATGCTGATCGGCCGTGACGCGCCGGCGATCCGCGACACGCTCGCCGAAACGGGCGTACCGCTCGCCGACCACGCGACGCTCGAAGGTGCGGTGCACGCGGCGGCCGACCTCGCCGAGCCGGGCGATGCGGTGCTGCTGTCGCCCGCATGCGCGAGCCTCGACATGTTCAGGAACTACGCCCACCGCGCGGATGTGTTCCGCGCGGCGGTCGACGAAATCGCCATCGACAAAGGAGCGACGCCATGAGCTGGTCCGATCGCCTCGTCTCCCGTTTCAACGATCGGCGCGACACCGGTGGCAATGCCGCGGGCGGCCGCGTCGCGTCGGCCACGCGCGCCGCGACCGGCGGCCTCGCGAGCGTCGTCAACGGCGTGCGCCCGAGCCGTTCGCGGATGCTCGACTTCGACTACTCGCTGCTGTGGGTCGCGATCGCGCTGCTCGGGCTGGGCGTCGTGATGGTGTACTCGGCCTCGATCGCGATGCCCGATTCGCCGAAATACGCGTCGTATCACGATTACGCGTTCCTGGTGCGCCACTGCGTGTCGCTCGTCGTCGCGTTCATCGCGGCGGTGATCGCGTTCCGGGTGCCGGTGTCGACGTGGGACAAATACGCGCCGCATCTTTTCCTAATCGCGCTGGTCGGCCTCGTGATCGTGCTGATCCCGCACGTCGGCAAGGGCGTGAACGGGGCGCGCCGCTGGATTCCGCTCGGCATCACGAACATGCAGCCGTCGGAAATCATGAAGCTCGCGGTGACGATCTATGCGGCGAACTACACGGTGCGCAAGCAGGAATACATGCAGAGCTTCGCGAAGGGCTTCCTGCCGATGGCGTTCGCGGTCGGCCTGGTCGGTGCGCTGCTGCTGCTCGAGCCGGACATGGGTGCGTTCATGGTCGTCGCGGCGATCGCGATGGGCGTGCTGTTCCTCGGCGGCGTGAACGGCAAGCTGTTCGGCGGCCTCGTCGCGACGGCGGTCGGCACCTTCACGATGCTCGTGTGGCTGTCGCCGTGGCGTCGCGAGCGGATCTTCGCGTACCTCGATCCGTGGGACGAGCGTTACGCGCAGGGCAAGGCATACCAGCTCACGCACTCGCTGATCGCGTTCGGACGCGGCGAGTGGTTCGGTGTCGGCCTCGGCGGCAGCGTCGAGAAGCTGAACTACCTGCCGGAAGCGCATACCGACTTCATCCTCGCGGTGATCGGCGAGGAACTCGGGTTCGTCGGCGTGCTGGTCGTGATCCTGCTGTTCTACTGGATCGTGCGCCGCGCGTTCGAGATCGGCCGCCAGGCACTCGCGCTCGACCGCACGTTCGCGGGCTTGATGGCGAAGGGCATCGGCATCTGGTTCGGCGCACAGACCTTCATCAACATGGGCGTGAACCTCGGGCTGCTGCCGACCAAGGGCCTGACGCTGCCGCTCGTGAGCTACGGCGGCTCCGGCATTCTGCTGAACTGCGTCGCGCTCGCGGTGCTGCTGCGGGTCGACTATGAAAACCGGGTGCTGATGCGCGGAGGGAAGGTATGACCGCGTCGCAACGCACGCTGATGGTGATGGCAGGCGGCACCGGGGGCCACGTGTTCCCGGGGCTCGCGGTCGCGCACCGGATGGAGGCGGCGGGCTGGCGCGTCGTGTGGCTCGGCAATCCGGCCGGGATGGAAGCGACGCTCGTGCCGAAGCACGGCATTCCGATGGAATACGTGCGGTTCGGCGGGCTGCGCGGCAAGGGCCTGAAGACCAAGCTGACGCTGCCGTTCAACCTGCTGCGCGCATGCGGGCAGAGCCTCGCCGCGCTGCGCCGCGTGCGCCCCGACGTCGTGCTCGGGATGGGCGGCTACATCACGTTCCCGGCGGGCGTGATGACGGCGCTGTCGGGGCGTCCGCTCGTGCTGCATGAACAGAATTCGATCGCGGGCCTGACGAACAAGGTGCTCGCGAAATTCGCGAAACGCGTGCTCGTCGCGTTCCCCGGCGCGCTGCCGCACGCGGAATGGACGGGTAACCCGATTCGCGCGGAACTTGCCGGCACGGAAGCGCCCAAAGCACGCTACGCATCGCGCAGCGGCCCGCTGAACGTGCTGGTCGTCGGCGGCAGTCTCGGTGCGGCGGCGCTGAACGAAGTCGTGCCGCGCGCGCTGGCGATGCTGACGCCGGGTGAACGCCCGCGCATCGTGCATCAGGCCGGCGCGAAGCACATCGACGCGCTGAAGGCGAATTACGAAGCGGCCGGTTTCGCGGCCGGCGAAGACGTGCGGCTCGTGCCGTTCATCGACGACATGGCGGCCGCGTATGCGGCGGCGGATCTGGTGATCTGCCGGTCGGGTGCGATGACGGTGTCGGAGATCGCGGCGGTGGGCGTGGCGGCGCTGTTCGTGCCGTTCCCGTACGCGGTCGACGATCACCAGACGAGCAACGCCGCGTTCCTCGCCGATGCGGGCGCGGCCGTGCTGGTGCAACAACGCGACCTGTCGGCGGAACTGCTCGCCGACTGGCTGCGCGGCCAGTCGCGGGCATCGCTCGCGGACATGGCGGAACGTTCGCGCTCGCTGGCGAAGCCCGAGGCCACCGACGAAGTCGCGCGCGTGTGCGCGAAGGCGGCCGGCGCGAACCTGGAAAAATTGCAATGAAACACATCGTCAAACACATTCATTTCGTCGGGATCGGCGGCGCGGGCATGAGCGGCATCGCCGAAGTGCTCGTCAATCTCGGCTACGAGGTCAGCGGTTCGGATCTCTCGCGCAACGTGGTGACCGATCGTCTCCAGGCGCTCGGCGCACGGATCGCGATCGGCCACGACGCGGCGAACATCGAGGGCGCGAACGCGGTCGTCGTATCGACGGCCGTGCGCTCGGACAACCCGGAAGTGCTGGCCGCGCGCGCGAAGCGCGTGCCGATCGTGCAGCGTGCGGTGATGCTGGCGGAATTGATGCGCCTGAAGCAGGGGATCGCGATCGCCGGCACGCACGGCAAGACCACCACGACGAGCCTCGTCGCGAGCGTGCTCGCGGCTGGCGGGCTCGACCCGACCTTCGTGATCGGCGGGCGGCTGATCAGCGCCGGGGCGAACGCGCGGCTCGGCACGGGCGATTTCATCGTCGCCGAGGCCGACGAGTCGGACGCGTCGTTCCTGAACCTGTATCCGGTGATCGAAGTCATCACGAACATCGATGCCGACCACATGGACACCTACGGCCACGATTTCGCGCGGCTCAAGCAGGCGTTCATCGAATTCACGCAGCGCCTGCCGTTCTACGGCAGCGCGGTCGTGTGCGTCGACGATCCGAACGTGCGGCAGATCATCCCGTTCATCTCGAAGCCGGTCGTGCGCTACGGGCTGTCGCCGGACGCACAGGTGCGCGCGGAAGACATCGACGCGCGCGATGGCCGCATGCACTTCACGGTGATCCGCGAAGGTCGCGCGCCGCTTGCGGTCGTACTGAACATGCCGGGCCTGCACAACGTGCAGAACGCGCTCGCGGCGATCGCGATCGCGACCGACCTCGGCGTGACGGATGACGCGATCCAGCAGGCGCTGGCCGAATTCAACGGCGTCGGCCGGCGCTTCCAGCGCTACGGCGAGGTGCCGACCGCGGACGGCGGCCAGTACACGCTGATCGACGACTACGGGCATCACCCGGTCGAGATGGCCGCGACGATCGCGGCCGCGCGCGGCGCGTTCCCGGGGCGTCGCCTCGTGCTGGCGTTCCAGCCGCACCGCTACACGCGCACGCGCGATTGCTTCGACGATTTCGTCAACGTGCTGTCGACGGTCGATGCGCTGGTGCTGACGGAAGTCTATGCGGCCGGCGAGGCCGCGATCTCGACCGCCAACGGCGAAGCGCTGTCGCGCGCGCTGCGCGCGGCAGGAAAGGTTGACCCGGTGTTCGTCGCGACGGTCGACGACGTGCCGGACGCATTGGCGAAGGTCGCGCAGAACGGCGACGTGGTGATCACGATGGGCGCGGGTTCGATCGGCGGCGTGCCGGCGAAGGTCGCGCCGCACACTCAACAGAAGGCATGACATGAGCGGGATTGATCCGAAACGTTTCGGCAAGGTGGCGGTGTTGTTCGGCGGCGAGTCCTCGGAGCGCGAGGTTTCGCTCACGTCCGGCCAGCTCGTGCTGCAGGGCCTGCGCGACGCGGGCATCGACGCGCACCTGTTCGACCCGGCCGAGCGCCCGCTGGCGGCGCTGAAGGACGAAGGGTTCGTACGTGCGTTCAACGCGCTGCACGGCGGTTACGGCGAGAACGGCCAGATCCAGGGCGCGCTCGATTTCTATGGGATCCGTTACACAGGCAGCGGCGTGCTCGGGTCGGCGCTCGGCCTCGACAAGTTCCGCACGAAGCTCGTCTGGCAGCAGACGGGCGTGCCGACGCCGCCGTTCGAGACCGTGCTGCGCGGCGACGACCTCGCGGCGCGCGCGACGGACATCGTCGCAAAGCTCGGCCTGCCGCTGTTCGTGAAGCCGGCGAGCGAGGGCTCGAGCGTCGCGGTGCTGAAGGTGAAGACGGCCGATGCGCTGCCGGCTGCGCTCGCGGAAGCCGCGAAGCACGACCCGATCGTGATCGTCGAGAAGAGCATCGAGGGCGGCGGCGAATACACCGCATGCATCGCCGGCGATCTCGACCTGCCGGTGATCAAGATCGTGCCGGCCGGCGAGTTCTACGACTATCACGCGAAGTACATCGCCAACGACACGCAATACCTGATCCCGTGCGGGTTGCCCGCCGACAAGGAAGCGGAGCTCAAGCGCGTCGCGCGGCGTGCGTTCGACGTGCTCGGCTGCACCGACTGGGGCCGCGCGGACTTCATGCTCGACGCCGATGGCAATGCGTACTTCCTGGAAGTGAACACCGCGCCGGGCATGACCGACCACTCGCTGCCGCCGAAGGCCGCGCGTGCGGTCGGCATCAGCTATTCGGAGCTGGTCGTGAAGGTGCTGTCGCTCACGCTCAACGACTGACGCAGGAACGGAACGACGTATGTGGAACAACGTTCGCCAACTCAACCTTGCCGCCAGCGCGCTGTACGCGCTGCTGCTGCTCGTGTTGGCGGCGGCCGGTTGCTACTGGCTGATCCAGCGCCCGACGTTCGCGTTGCGGGAAATCCGGATCGACGGCGACACCGAGCACATCAATTCGCCGACGGTACGCGCGGGCGTGGTCGGCCGGCTGAAGGGCAATTTCTTCACGGTCGATCTCGATGCCGCGCGCGCCGCGTTCGAGCAGATGCCCTGGGTGCGCCATGCGAGCGTGCGCCGGGTGTGGCCGAATGCGCTTGCTGTCACGCTCGAGGAGTACAAACCGCTCGGGACCTGGGGCAGCGACCAGCTCGTGAGCGTCGACGGCGAGCTGTTCACCGCGAACCAGGGCGAGCTGGAGCAGGAACTGCCGGCGTTCGACGGCCCGGAGGGCAGTGCGAAGGAAGTCGTCACGCGGTATCGCGACTTCGGGAAATGGTTTGCGCCGCTGAAGGCGGCGCCGGAAGAAGTGACGCTGTCGGCGCGGTACGCGTGGACGGTGAAGCTGTCGAACGGCATGCAGGTCGAGCTGGGCAAGGAACGCAACAGCGAGTCGCTGCATGACCGGAGCCAGCGCCTGGTCGCCGCCTGGCCGGCGGTCACGGAGCGCTGGGGCAACGACATCGAGTACGCGGACCTGCGCTATCCGAACGGATTCGCGATTCGCGCGGCAGGCATGCGGTTCCTGACCGATACCGACAAGCGCAAGAAGTAACGAGAGATCACACGCAAGAGCACTTTATGAGCAAAGACTACAAGGATCTGCTGGTTTCCCTCGACATCGGCACGTCGAAGGTGGTGGCCATCGTCGCCGAGCTGAAGGGCGAAGGTCACTACGAGGTGATCGGTCTCGGCCAGAGCGAGTCGAAGGGTCTGAAGAAAGGTGTGGTGGTCAACATCGAGGCCACCGTGCAGTCGATCCAGCGAGCGCTCGAGGAAGCCGAGCTGATGGCCGACTGCAAGATCACCAACGTGTTCACGGGGATTGCCGGCAGCCACATCCGCAGCTTCAACTCGAGCGGGATGGTCGCGATCAAGGACAAGGAAGTCACGCAGACGGACGTCGCGCGCGTGATCGAGACCGCGAAGGCGATCAACATCCCGACCGACCAGCAGGTGCTGCACATCCTCACGCAGGAATTCATCATCGACGGCCAGGAAGACGTGCGCGAGCCGATCGGGATGAGCGGCATCCGGCTGGAAGTGAAGGTGCACATCGTGACGGGCGCGGTGAGCGCCGCGCAGAACATCGTCAAGTGCGTGCGCCGCTGCGGGCTGGAAGTGAACGACCTGATCCTGCAGCCGCTCGCGTCGTCGCTGGCGGTGCTGACGGAAGACGAGAAGGACCTCGGCGTGGTGCTGGTCGACATCGGCGGCGGCACGACGGACATCGCGATCTTCGCCGAAGGCGCGATTCGCCACACTGCGGTGATTCCGATCGCCGGCGACCAGATCACGAGCGACATCGCGATGGCGCTGCGCACGCCGACGCCGGATGCGGAAGACATCAAGGTCGGCTACGGGATCGCGAAGCAGGCGCTCGCCGATCCGGACGAAATGGTGGAAGTGCCGGGCCTCGGCGAACGCGGCCCGCGCACGCTGTCGCGCCAGGCGCTCGCGGCCGTGATCGAGCCGCGCGTCGAGGAACTGTTCTCGCTCGTGCAGCAGGTCGTGCGCGAATCGGGTTACGAAGAACTCCTGAGCTCCGGCGTGGTCATTACCGGCGGCGCGTCGATGATGCCCGGCATGGTCGAGCTCGGCGAAGACATTTTCCTGAAACCGGTGCGCATCGGCGCGCCGGAGTATGCAGGCGGCCTTTCCGACGTCGTGCGCAATCCGCGCTACTCGACGGCGATGGGGCTGCTCGTCGAAGGCAGCGCCCAGCGCATGCGCGGCCGCAAGGTCGCCGTGCAGTCCGGCAACGCGGGGCAGGTGTTCTCGCGGATGAAGGAATGGTTCCTGAGCAACTTCTGACGAACCGAACCGAATCGAAATTCGCGCTGGTGCCGGCGGCTGGCGCGCGACAGGGGGTTGCCCGATCTCCTGCCGAATAACGGCCGAGTAGCAGTTTTTCTCTTGACGGAGGCAACATGGAATTCGAAATGCTGGAAACCGAGACCAACGGCACCATCATCAAGGTGGTCGGCGTTGGCGGCGCTGGCGGCAATGCCGTCCAGCACATGATCAACCGCGGCGTGCAGGGCGTCGATTTCATCGTGATGAACACGGATGCGCAGGCGCTGTCGCGTTCGCGCGCATCGTCGGTGATCCAGCTCGGCAACACGGGCCTCGGCGCCGGTGCGAAGCCGGAAATGGGCCGTGCGGCCGCGGAAGAGGCGCGTGAGCGTATCGCCGACGCACTGCGCGGCGCGCACATGGTGTTCATCACCGCCGGCATGGGTGGCGGCACGGGCACGGGCGCGGCACCGGTGGTCGCGCAGATCGCGAAGGAGATGGGCATCCTGACGGTGGGTGTCGTCAGCAAGCCGTTCGAGTTCGAAGGCGGCAAGCGCATGCGCGTCGCCGAAGCAGGCTCGCAGCAACTGGAGGATCACGTCGACTCGCTGATCGTCGTTCTGAACGACAAGCTGTTCGACGTGATGGGCGACGACGCCGAGATGGACAAGTGCTTCCAGTGCGCGGACGACGTGTTGAACAACGCGGTTGCAGGCATCGCGGAAATCATCAACGTCGATGGCCTCGTGAACGTCGACTTCGAAGACGTGAAGACGGTGATGGGCGAGCAGGGCAAGGCGATGATGGGCACGGCGACGGTTGCCGGCGTCGATCGCGCGCGCCTCGCGGCGGAACAGGCCGTGGCGAGCCCGCTGCTCGAAGGCGTCGATCTGTCGGGTGCGCGCGGCGTGCTGGTCAACATCACGTCGAGCCGTTCGCTGCGCCTGTCGGAAACGCGCGAAGTGATGAACACGATCAAGAGCTACGCGGCAGAAGATGCGACGGTGATCTTCGGTGCGGTGTACGACGACGCAATGGGCGATGCGCTGCGCGTGACGGTCGTGGCAACGGGTCTGGGCCGTGCGGCGAAGAAGCAGCAGTCGGCACCGATGACGCTGCTGCGCACGGGTACGGACAACCAGCCGGTCAGCGCGGTGTCGCACGGCTATGCACCGGCCCATCACGTCAGCACGGCGGACTACGGCGCGCTGGATACGCCGGCAGTGTGGCGCAATTCGCGCGAAACCGCGGCATCGCACGTGCAGGCGCTGCAGGAGAAGGGTGTCGACACGTACGACATCCCGGCTTTCCTGCGCAAGCAGGCTGACTGACGCAAACACAGGCGAAGCCGCGGCGAAACGGCCGCGGTATCGCCGGCGTGACGGATGCTACGGACCACGACAGGCCGCGTCGGCTGCGACGCCGGGCCGGGAAACGTGCCCTCTTCGCTCAGGCGGGGCGGGATGGGCCGTGCTGTCCGCAACACGCTGAAAAACCGCATCGCTATGAGGGACCAGCCATGATTCAAGTGGGCGACGCGCTGCCCGACGCGCAACTGTTCGAGTTCATCGACGACGCGCGCGAAAAGGGTGCACGCTGGGGCCGAACGCCTGCAGCGTGCGCGACCAGGTTGCGGGAAAGCGGGTGGTGATCTTCGGATTGCCGGGCGCTTTCACGCCGACCTGCTCGGCGCAGCATGTACCGGGCTATGTCGAACACGCCGAGCAACTGCGCGCGGCGGGGATCGACGAGATCTGGTGCGTGTCCGTCAACGACGCATTCGTGATGGGCGCATGGGGACGTGATCTGCACACCGCGGGCAAGGTGCGCATGATGGCGGACGGCAGCGCGGCTTTCACTCATGCGCTGGGGCTGACGCAGGATTTGTCCGCGCGTGGCATGGGGATTCGTTCCCTGCGCTACGCGATGGTGATTGACGGCGGTGTGGTCAAGACGCTGGCCGTCGAGGCGCCGGGCAAATTCGAAGTGAGCGATGCGGCGAGTGTTCTCGCGACGTTGACGTCCTGATCGTGCGGTGCGCCGTTGCCTGCCGGCAACGCTGCTCACCGGCCTCAGGGCAGTTGTAACACGGGCTGATGACCGGAAACGCCTCCGTTCCGGGCATCGGCCCGTCCCGTATCGGCAGGGGTAAACAGCCGAAACAGATTGATACGCAGTTTCAAACTGCGTTGAATAGGGAATTACGCTATAATCCCTCCTATCGAATATAACTCCTGATTGATATCTTCAATCACGACGAAGAACATCATGCTGAAGCAGCGCACCATCAAATCCATCGTGAAGACCGTGGGTATCGGTGTCCACTCGGGCCGCAAGATCGAGCTGACGCTCCGTCCCGCCGCACCGGGCACGGGCATCGTGTTTTCCCGCGTCGACCTTCCCACGCCCGTCGACATTCCCGCCGCGGCGACGTCGATCGGCGATACGCGGCTCGCGTCGGTGCTGCAGAAGGATGGCGTGCGCGTGTCGACCGTCGAGCACCTGATGTCGGCATGTGCCGGCCTCGGCATCGACAACCTCTATGTCGACGTGACGGCCGAGGAAATCCCGATCATGGACGGCAGCGCGGCGACCTTCGTGTTCCTGATCCAGTCCGCCGGGATCGAGGAGCAGAATGCGCCGAAGCGTTTCGTCAAGGTGAAGAAGACGGTCGAAATCCGTGACGGCGACAAGTTCGCGCGTCTCGATCCGTACTTCGGTTTCAAGCTGAAATTCTCGATCGACTTCCGTCACCCGGCCGTCGACAAGACCGGCCAGGAGCTCGAGGTCGATTTCGCGAATACGTCGTATGTGCGCGAGATCGCGCGTGCGCGCACGTTCGGCTTCGCGCATGAGGCCGAGATGCTGCGCGAGATGGGCCTCGCCCGCGGTGGCAGCATGGAAAATGCGATCGTGCTCGACGAGTACCGCATCCTGAACAACGACGGGCTGCGTTACGACGACGAGTTCGTGAAGCACAAGATGCTCGACGCGATCGGCGACCTGTACGTTATCGGCCATCCGCTGCTGGCGTCGTACACGGCGTACAAGTCGGGCCACGGGCTGAACAACGCGCTGCTGCGCGAGCTGCTTGCGAACGAAGATGCGTACGAGATCGTCACGTTCGACGATCCGCAAGCCGCGCCGAAGGGTTTCGCGTTCGACGCGCAGACGGCCTTCGCCTGAGCGGGTGAGCCCCGTGAGTCGATGAAAAAGCGGCCCAAGGGCCGCTTTTTCGTTTGCGTCGTCGACGCGGGTCGAGAAGCGTGCGTGGTCAGCGCGGCGATTTCGCCCCATGCCGGGCCGCCATCCGCGCAAGCGCGACCTGCAGCGGCGATGGTTCGAGATGATCGGCCAGATCGCGCAACGCGGCCGCGCCGACCGACGTCATCCGCGCCTGCTTCACGTGCGGCGGCTCCGGCGCATCCTTCGGCCGCACGCGCACGCGCAGCGTCGAGACCGGCCAGCCGCGCTTTTGCAGATCGCCGAGCAGCCGCGGCTCGACCTGCCGCAGCCGCGCGGCCAGCGCGTTGTGCGCGGCAAAGAGGGTCAGGGTGCCGTCCTTCACGAAGCCGGGTTCGACGTGGTTCGCCAGGTAGTCGGGCAGGAGCGCGGCAAGATCGCGCTGCAGCGACGCGATTTGCTCGACACCGGCGCGCAGTGCCGCGAACGCGTCGGTGCGGCCGAGCACTTCGGACACGGGTTGCGGGCGATAGGCGGCGAGCGGGCCGAAACGCTTGGAAAATCGGTTCATCGAGACATTCTTCGGGGCGCCGCAGCGCGCAGTGGTTGATGCCGATTGTACCCGCCGAGGCCCGCGCGCGGCCGGATTTGCGGCCGTGCCGGCAGCCGGCACGGCGAGGCTGCCGTCCGCCCGAGTCACGGGCGCGCGCCTCCCCGCGTGCTAAAATTCGACGTTTGAGTCCACTAATTCGCTAAGCCGCCGAGGCTCGGGCGTCGGGGCGCGCAACACGCGCCGGGCGCCGGTGCTGCGACGCAGGATCCGATCCGATGACAACCGGTTTTCTCCAGAAAATTTTTGGCAGCCGCAACCAGCGGCTCGTCAAGCAATACCAAAAGACCGTCACGACGATCAATGCGCTCGAAACGCAGATCGAGAAGCTGACGGACGACCAGTTGCGCGGCAAGACGGACGAATTCCGCCAGCGGATCGCGGCCGGCGAGTCGCTCGACAAGCTGCTGCCCGAGGCGTTCGCGGTCTGTCGCGAGGCCAGCCGCCGCGTGCTGAAGATGCGGCACTTCGACGTGCAGATGATCGGCGGCATGGTGCTCCACTACGGCAAGATCGCGGAAATGCGCACCGGCGAGGGCAAGACGCTCGTCGCGACGCTGCCCGTGTACCTGAACGCGCTGGCAGGCCGCGGCGTGCACGTGGTGACCGTCAACGATTACCTCGCGCAGCGCGACGCCGAATGGATGGCGCGCCTCTACAACTTCCTCGGTCTGTCGGTCGGCATCAACCTGTCCGGCATGGAGCACGACCAGAAGCAGCAGGCTTACGCGGCGGACATCACGTACGGCACGAACAACGAGTTCGGTTTCGACTACCTGCGCGACAACATGGTCTACGAGACCGACGCGCGCGTGCAGCGGGCACTGAACTTCGCAGTCGTCGACGAAGTGGACTCGATCCTGATCGACGAAGCGCGCACGCCGCTGATCATCTCGGGCCAGGCCGAGGATCACACCGAGCTGTACGTGCGGATGAACGCACTGCCGCCGCTGCTCGAGCGCCAGATCGGCGAAGAGAAGGCCGACGGCACGGGTGTCGAGAAGCCGGGCGACTACACGCTCGACGAGAAGGCCCGCCAGGTGTTCCTGACGGAATCGGGCCACGAGAAGGCCGAGCGCCTGCTCGCCGAATGGGGCCTGATCGGCGAGGGCGAGAGCCTGTACGCGCCGCAGAACATCACGCTGATGCACCACGTGTACGCGGCGCTGCGCGCACACACGCTGTTCCACAAGGATCAGCACTACGTCGTGCAGAACGGCGAAGTGGTCATCGTCGACGAATTCACGGGCCGCCTGATGGCCGGCCGCCGCTGGTCCGACGGCCTGCACCAGGCGGTCGAGGCGAAGGAACACGTGAAGATCCAGAGCGAGAACCAGACGCTCGCGTCGATCACGTTCCAGAACTACTTCCGGATGTACGCGAAACTCGCGGGCATGACCGGTACCGCGGACACCGAAGCGTACGAATTCAACGAGATCTACGGTCTCGAGACGGTCGTGATCCCGACCAATCGCCCGCCGAAACGGATCGACAAGCAGGACCAGATCTACAAGACGGCCAAGGAGCGCTACGACGCGGTGATCCGCGACATCCGCGAATGCCACGAGCGCGGCCAGCCGGTGCTGGTCGGCACGACGTCGATCGAGAACTCGGAACTGCTGTCGCACCTGCTGAAGCAGGCCGGGCTGCCGCATGAGGTGCTGAACGCGAAGCAGCACGAGCGCGAAGCGGCGATCGTCGCGGAAGCCGGCCGGCCGAAGCGCGTCACGATCGCGACCAACATGGCCGGCCGCGGTACCGACATCGTGCTCGGCGGCAACGCCGAGAAGCAGGCCGCGTTCATCGAGGCCGACGACGCGATCCCGGCCGACGAAAAGGCGCGCCGCATCCAGCAGCTGCACGACGAGTGGGAAACGCTGCACGAGCAGGTGAAGGCTGCTGGCGGCCTGCACATCATCGGCACCGAGCGCCACGAATCGCGCCGGATCGACAACCAGCTGCGCGGCCGTGCGGGCCGCCAGGGCGATCCGGGCTCGTCGCGCTTCTACCTGTCGCTCGACGATCCGCTGCTGCGCATCTTCGCGGGCGACCGCGTGCGTTCGATCATGGATCGCCTGAAGATGCCGGAAGGCGAGGCGATCGAGGCCGGCATCGTCACGCGCTCGATCGAGTCCGCGCAGCGCAAGGTCGAAGCGCGCAACTTCGATATCCGCAAGCAGCTGCTCGAATACGACGACGTGTCGAACGACCAGCGCAAGGTCATCTACCAGCAGCGCAACGAGTTGCTCGAAGCGCACGACATCACCGAGACGATCTCCGCGATGCGTCACGGCGTGATTGCCGAAGTCGTCCGCCAGTTCGTGCCGGAAGGCAGCATCGAGGAGCAGTGGGACGTGCCCGAGCTCGAGGAAGCGCTGCGCAACGACTGGCAGCTCGACCTCGCGATCCAGGAAATGGTGAACGAGTCGTCGTCGATTACGGCCGAGGAGATTCTCGACGCCGTGACGACGGCCGCCGACGAGCAGTACGAGGCGAAGGTCGCGATGGTCGGCCGCGAATCGTTCAGCGCATTCGAGCGCTCGGTGATGCTGCAGACGGTCGACCGCCTGTGGCGCGAGCACCTGGCCGCGCTCGACCATCTGCGCCAGGGCATCCACTTGCGTGGTTATGCGCAGAAGAATCCGAAGCAGGAATACAAGCGCGAAGCGTTCGAGCTGTTCGCCGCGATGCTCGAGGCGATCAAGCAGGAAGTCACGCGCGTCGTGATGAACGTGCAGATCCAGTCGCCGGAACAGCTCGAGCAGGCCGCCGAGCAGATCGAGGAGCGCGGCGGTCATCTCGAGAACGTCGAGTACCAGCACGCCGATTACGCGGAAGCCGGTGCGCCGGTGGCGAACGTCACGGCTGCCGCGGCGGCCACGGCGACGGCCGACATGGTCGGCAGCGCGATGACGCACAGCGGCCCCGGCGGCGAAATGCCGAAGGTCGGCCGCAACGACCCGTGCCCGTGCGGCAGCGGCAAGAAGTACAAGCAATGTCACGGGAAGCTGTCATGATCGGCGGCGGCGCGCGTGACGCGTGCCGCTCGGTTCGCAGCTTCGAGCGCGTGATATGAGTTGCGGCGGCCCGCGCATGCGGCCGCCGGTTCTTCCAATCGATGCCGGCGCATGCCGGCATTTTCCATCTGGCAGGTGTGCCCCATGGCTGTCAATTTTCCGTCGATCGATCCCGCCCAACTGCATCCTGTCGCCGGCGTCACGCTCGGCTGGGCGGAAGCGAACATCCGCAAGCCGAATCGCAAGGACGTGCTGGTCATCTCCGTCGACGAAGGCGCGACGGTCGCGGGCGTGTTCACCGAAAACCGTTTCTGCGCGGCGCCGGTCACCGTCTGCCGCGAGCACCTGGCGAAGGTGCGTGCGGGCGGCGCGGGCATTCGCGCGCTCGTCGTGAACACGGGCAATGCGAACGCGGGTACCGGCGAGCCGGGCCTCGTGAACGCGCGTGAAACCTGCTCGGAGCTTGCCCGCCTTGCGGGTATCGAGCCGGCGCAGGTGCTGCCGTTCTCGACCGGCGTGATCCTCGAGCCGCTGCCGATCGACCGCCTGAAGGCCGGTCTGCCGGCCGCGCTCGCGAACCGCAAGGCCGCGAACTGGTTCGACGCCGCGCAGGCGATCATGACGACCGATACGTTGCCGAAGGCCACGTCGCGCCAGGTGACGATCGACGGTCACGCGGTCACGCTGACGGGCATCAGCAAGGGCGCGGGCATGATCAAGCCGAACATGGCGACGATGCTCGGCTTCCTCGCGTTCGATGCGAACGTCGCACAGCCGGTGCTCGACACGCTCGTGAAGGAAGTGGCCAACCGCTCGTTCAACTGCATCACGATCGACGGCGACACGTCGACGAACGACTCGTTCATCCTGATTGCGTCGGGCAAGAGCACGCTGCCGGCGATCACGTCGACGGATTCGCCGGCCTATGCGGCGCTGCGCGATGCGGTGACGGAAGTCGCGCAGGTGCTGTCGCAGCTGATCGTGCGCGATGGCGAAGGTGCGACGAAATTCATGACGGTGCAGGTCGAAGGCGGCAAGAACGTCGCGGAATGCCGCCAGATCGCTTATGCGATCGGCCATTCGCCGCTCGTGAAGACCGCCTTCTACGCATCCGACCCCAACCTCGGCCGGATTCTCGCGGCGATCGGCTATGCGGGCGTCGCCGATCTCGACGTCGACAAGATCGACCTCTATCTCGACGACGTGCTCGTCGCGAAGGCGGGCGGCCGCAACCCGGCGTACCAGGAAGAGGACGGCCAGCGCGTGATGAAGCAGAGCGAAATCACGATCCGCGTGCTGCTTGGCCGCGGCGACGCTCAGGCCACCATCTGGACGTGCGACCTGTCGCACGACTACGTGAGCATCAACGCGGATTACCGCTCCTGATCGGGAGTGCCTGAACGACATGGACAAGCTTGAACAGTTTCTGACGCGCGCGGAAGCGCTGCTCGGTCGTCTCGAGGGAATGTTGCCGCCCGCGCAGGCAGCGGTCGACTGGAATGCCGCACACGCGTTCCGCTGGCGCAAGCGCCAGGGGCGCGGTTATCTGCAGCCGGTGCCGGCCGTGTCGTCGATCACGCTCGACGACCTCCACAACATCGATCGCCAGAAAGGGCTGATCGACCAGAACACGCGGCAGTTCGTGCAGCAGAAGCCGGCGAACAACGTGTTGCTGACCGGCGCGCGCGGTACCGGCAAGTCGTCGCTGATCAAGGCGTGCCTGAACGCGTATGCGAAGGACGGGCTGCGTCTGATCGAAGTCGACAAGGACGACCTGCACGATCTCGGCGACATCGTCGACCTGATCTCGCAGCGTCCCGAGCGCTTCATCGTGTTCTGCGACGACCTGTCGTTCGAGGAAGGCGAGTCGGGCTACAAGGCGCTGAAGGTTGCGCTCGACGGCTCGATCGCCGCGCAGTCGGACAATGTGCTGATCTACGCGACGTCGAACCGCCGCCATCTGCTGCCCGAGTACATGAGCGACAACGAGACGTACAAGCATCTCCCGGATGGCGAGATTCACCCCGGCGAAGTCGTCGAGGAGAAGATCTCGCTGTCGGAGCGCTTCGGTCTGTGGGTCAGCTTCTATCCGTTCAAGCAGGACGACTACCTCGACATCGTCGGGCACTGGTTGCGTCATTTCGGCTGCGGTGACGCCGAGATCGAGCAGGCGCGCGGCGATGCGCTCGTGTGGGCGCTCGAGCGCGGCTCGCGGTCGGGGCGCGTCGCGTGGCAGTTTGCGCGTGACTGGTCGGGACGCAAGGAGCAAGCATGAGCGCGGATCTCGCACAAGGCGCCGTGCGCGCGCCCGATGGACGCAAGGTAACGGAAGTAGCGGTCGGTGTGATGGTGCAGCCGGACGGCCGATACCTGCTCGCGCAGCGGCTGCAGGGCAAACCGTATGAAGGCTACTGGGAATTTCCGGGCGGCAAGCTGGAGGCCGGCGAAAGCGTCGAGGACGCGCTTGCGCGCGAACTGCACGAGGAACTCGGCATCCAGGTCACGGCCAGCCATCGCTGGCACACGCTCGAGCACGATTATCCGCATGCTTATGTGCGGCTTTATTTCTGCAAGGTGACGGGCTGGACGGGCGAGCCGCACAGCAAGGAAGGGCAGGCGTTCGTATGGCAGCAACTGCCGGTCGATGTCGCGCCGTTGCTGCCGGCCGCGCTGCCGGTGCTTGAACTGCTCGAGAAGGACGAAGCGCAACGCTGAGGCCGGGCGGCTCGCCGGGAGGCGGGCCGCAGCGCGCCGCGATTCAGCTCGGGCGATGCCCGTTCGTGCCGTCTTCTTCCTCGGACAGCGGCGAGTCGTCCGAACCGCCGATCCGGTACTTTTCCGCGGCCCAGGCGCCGAGGTCGAGCTGCTTGCAGCGGGCCGAGCAGAACGGACGGAACTGATTTTCGGGCGTCCAGCGCACTTCGGCGCCGCACGACGGGCATTTCACAACGGTAGTCATACGAAAGCGATCCGGCACGCGGCCGTTACAGATTGCACAGTGTCAGATGGAACGGCACGTCGATGTCCACCGCGCGCGGCCGCACATCGCCGTCCTGCATGGTGAACCGTACCCACAGCATGTATTTGTTGGCGCTTGCCTCGGGAATGACGCGCAATTCCGGCGCCACGCGCACCTGCATCAACTGGTAGGTGCGGCCGGACAGCATCTGCTGGTAGCTGCCCTGCATCGCCATGACCTTCGACGCCTGGCCCGATTCGCGCGCGAGCCGCAGCACGATCGCCGCGGCATCGCGCAGCGGCAGCATCGGCAGGATCCATTTTGCGATGTCCTGGCGCCGCTGCTCGGCGGGCCATTGCTGCCATGCGTAGTACGACGGCAGGTCGAACTTGCACGTGCCGCCCGGAATCACCGCACGGCTGCGGATGCTGGCGAGCCACTCGTTGTCGACGAGGTGCTGCCCGGTCTTGCCCTGCATCTGCGCGAGATTCGCGAGCGTCTGCTCGATTTCGCCGAGCACGGCTTCGAGCGCGTTCTGCTCGATGCCCGGATTGCCGCGAAAGGGGGCGAGCGTCTGGCGTTGACGTTCGAGCTCCTTCATCAGATCCGATTTCAGGTCCGCGCGGCCCGTTACCTCGGCGATTTCGAACAGCGTCGTCAGCGCGACGTGGTGTTCACGCGGGTCCTCCTGAGCCAAAAAGAACGCGAAGCGCTCGAAGAGATCTTCGAGGCGCAACAGCGTGCGAATTCGCTCGTTGAACGGATACTCGTAAAGAATCAAGCGCGCTCGCCTCTTTGGTAGGGATTGAAACAATGCAGAACATTCTAATGCTCACGCTCTACCCTAGCAACGCGCCAATTTCGTACGCCATCAGATCGCGCGCGAGGCTCAATGCGCGGCGGCTGCGAACCCGAGATAGCGTTGGTGCAGTGCATCGACCTGCGCGGCAAGCGCATCGGGCGTCGTCGCGTCGTTGACGATGACGTCGTCGGCCGCCGCGAGGCGGGCCTCGCGCGTCGCCTGCCGCGCGATGATCGCCTCGACCTGCTCGCGCGTGAAGCCGTTGCGCCGCATCACGCGTGCGATCTGCGTTTCGACCGGACAGTCGACGACGAGCACGCGATCGCTGCGCGTCTTCCAGTTGCCGGATTCGACGAGCAGCGGCACGACGAACATCACGTATGGGCCCTGCGCTTCGCGCGCCTCGCGATCGGTCTCCGCCCGGATCAGCGGGTGCGTGATCGCTTCGAGGCGCCGACGCGCGTCGTCGTCGCTGAAGATCAGTGCGCGCATCTGCGCGCGGTCGAGCGAGCCGTCGGCAGCAACGAAGCCGCGGCCGAATGCCTGTTCGATCGCGGGCATCGCGAGGCCGCCCGGCGCGGTGATGCGATGGGCGATCAGATCGGTATCGACCAGCGATGCGCCGCGGGCGGCGAACAGGTCGGCGACGGTCGTCTTGCCGCTGCCGATGCCGCCGGTGAGTCCGATTGCGAACATGTCAGCCTCCGAGCGCCGAATAGAAAGGGGTGCCGAAAAACAGCGTCGCGACGCCGCCTGCCGCGAGGAACGGGCCGAACGGAATCGGCTCCTCGAAGCGCATGCGGCCGCGCCAGGTCGCGACGAGCCCGACGACCGCGCCCGTCACCGCGGCGAACAGCACGACCTGCGGCAGTGCGGCCCAGCCCATCCATGCGCCGAGCGCGGCGAGCAGCTTCAGGTCGCCGAAACCGATGCCCTCGATGCCGCGCAGCCATTTGAACAGCCAGTAGACCGACCACAGGAACAGATAGCCGGCCATGGCCCCGATCACGGCCGAGCGCAGCGATGTGAACGTGCCGCCGAGGTTCAGCACGAGCCCGGCCCAGAGGAGCGGCAGCGTCATCGAGTCGGGCAGGTAGCCGGTCCGGATATCGATCGCGCTCATCGCGAGCAGCGCGGCGCACAGCGCGAACGCGGCAAGCGCGGCGACGGTCGGGCCGAATGCCGCGAGCGAACCGGCGGCGAGCAGCGCGCACGCGAATTCGATCAACGGGTAGCGCGCGCCAATTGCGTGGCCGCACTGCCGGCAGCGCCCGCGTTGCAGCAGGTAGCTGACGAGCGGGATGTTTTCCCATGCGCGCAGCACGTGGCCGCAATGCGGGCAGGCGCTGCGCGGGCGCCACAGGTCGTAGCGCGGCGGGTAGCCGTCGTCGGACTTCGCGTTCGTGCCGGTGGCCTCGGCGATCTCGGCCTGCCATGCGCGCTGCATCATCACGGGCAGCCGGTGCACGACCACGTTCAGGAAGCTGCCGACGCACAGGCCGATGACGACCGCGAACGCATACTGCAGCGCGGGCGGCAGCAGCGCGAACGCGGACAGCGCTGTCACGGGCGAATCGGGGGCGGCGTACAAGGGTTCGGGCGTCATGTTGCGGGGCGGTCGGACAAATCGGCGACAGAATCGGTTGCGATGCTACACCACGTTGCCGAGCTGAAGGATGGGCAGGTACATCGCGATCACGAGGCCGCCGACGAGTGCGCCCAATACGATCACGATCAGCGGTTCGCCGAGCGCGGCGAGTGTGTCGAGACGCGCGTCGAGCTGGCGCTCGCACAGCGTGGCGATGTCGGCGAGCATCGTGTCGAGTGCACCGGTCTCCTCGGCGACGGCGATCGGCTGCACGACGTCGTCCGGAAAGCAGCCGGCCGACTGCATCGCGTCCGCGAGACGAGCTCCGCGCAGCACGTGGGCTGCGATGTGCGCGGTGGCGCGCTCGAACACGGGATGGCCGGCCGTGCGTTCGAGCGTGGCGAAGGCGTCTGCGAGCGGCACACCCGCGCCGAGCAGCGTCGCCAGCGAGCGGCACCAGCGCGCGGCCGCGAACCGGCTCAGTATCGGGCCGACGAGCGGCGTGCGCAGCAGGCGCCGGGACAGCGAGAGGCGCAGCGCGGGCGAACGCCGGATCGCGTGCCGCGCGGCCACGCCGGCGGCCACGACGCCGGCAAGCAACGGTGCGCCCCATGCGGCCGTGGCGGATGCGAGCGCGAGCAGCATGCGTGTCGGCGCCGGCAGTGCGGCGCCGAAACCGTCGAAGATCTGGCGGAACGTCGGTACTACCCACACCATCAACGCGGCCGAGATCGCGAGCCCGAACAGGATGACAGCCGCCGGATAGGCCAGCGCGGCCCGCAGCTTGCGCCATTGCGCGTCGGCGCGCTCGCGATGCTCCGCGACGCGCGCCAGCACCGGGCCGAGCGCGCCGGACGTCTCGCCGACCTCGATCAGCTGGCGATACAGCGAGCCGAATTGAGACGGGTAGCGGGCGAGCGCGGCGGCAAAGCGCCGGCCGCCGACGATCTCGCGGGCGAGACCGGCGGCGATGCGCGGCAGGCCGTCGCGTGGGCGCGTGCGCGCGAGCATCTCGAGCGACGGCGCAAGCGGCAACCCGGCCTGCAGGAGGCTCGCGAGCTGGCGCGTGAAGCGCGTGATCTCCCGGGTGCGTGCCGTCGGCGGCCGGGCCGCACCGCGCGGATCGAGCGACAGGACGGCGATGCCGTCGCGTGCGAGCGCGGCGCGTGCGCTCGCGGCGTCGAACGCGATGACGATTCCGCGGCGTGGCGTGCCGTCGCGATGGCGGCCGCGCCATGCGAAGCGGCTTTCGCGCGGTGGCGTGTGCGCGTTCATGCGTCGGGCGTGGTGGCGAGCGCTTCCGCCAGACTCGTCGTGCCGTCCCGGACACGCGCGAGCGCCGCGTCGCGCAGACTGCGCACGCCTTCGCCGGCCGCATGGCGGGCGAGTTCGCCGACGCTTGCCCGGGCGACGATGCGTTCCGCCAGCCGGGGCGATACCGGCATCGTCTGATGCAGGCCGACGCGGCCGCGATAGCCGATGCCGTGGCAGGCCGAACAGCCTCGCGCGACGAACGGCCGCCATCCCGCGGCGAGCGCAGCCGGGTCGCAGCCGGCTTCGCGCAGCACGCGCGGCGGCGCGTCGGATGGCGCGCGACAAGCCGCGCAAAGACGGCGCACGAGCCGTTGCGCGGTGACGAGGTGCAGCGCGGCCGCGAGGTTGTACGGGGCGACACCGATGTCGAGCAGCCGCGCGACGGCCGCCGGCGCGTCGTTCGTGTGCAGCGTCGACAGCACGAGATGGCCGGTCTGCGCGGCCTTGATCGCGACGTCGGCCGTCTCCGCATCGCGAATCTCGCCGACCATGATGATGTCCGGATCCTGCCTCAGCAGCGCGCGCAGTGCGGTCGCGAACGTGAGCCCCGCCTTTTCGGCGACGCCGACCTGGCTGATGCCGTCGAGCTGGATCTCGGCGGGATCCTCCACCGTGCAGACGTTGTGCGCGTCGCGATCGAGCATCTGCAGCGCGCAATAGAGCGACAGCGTCTTGCCGCTGCCGGTCGGGCCCGTGACGAGCACGAGGCCATGCGGTGCGCGTATCGCGGCTTCCATCGCGGCCGCCTGTTGCGCGTCGAAGCCGAGACGGGCGAGCGTGAGGTCGGTCGGCAGGGTTTCGAGGCGCCGCAGCACGAGCTTTTCACCGAACAACGTCGGCAGCGAACTGACCCGATAGTCGCCGCGCGTACCGCCGTCGATCGCGATGCGCAGCCTGCCGTCCTGCGGGAGCCGCCGCTCGGCGATGTCCATGCGTGCGAGCACCTTGATCCGCGTGACGAGCGCGTCGCGCAGATGAAGCGGCGGCCGCGCATGTTCGTGCAGCACGCCGTCGATGCGCAGGCGGATGCGCCAGCCGGCTTCGAACGGTTCGATGTGGATGTCGGATGCGTCGCGCACGCGGCGTGAAGCGTGTCCGTCAGCAGCCGCACGGCCGGCGCATCGTCGAGCTGGGTCGCGTCGAGCGGGCGGGAGTCGGATGAAGGCGCGGAGCCGGGAGCGGCGGGCATCCCGCCTGAAGGTGTGAACAGCATGCATGCCGGCGCGTCGGCCGCCTGGTTACCGTGACCGTTGCATGGTCGCGCGACAGGGGCTGCGCCGGCAGTCGGCCGTTCGGCTAACGCGTGGCGAGGCTGCGCGCGCCGCGCGCCGGGCGCGGCTTGAAGAGCTTGACGGTGCGCACGGCCTGATCGTCGCTGCGCATCACCTCGAGCATCACGTCGCCGATTTTCAGGCACACGTCGTCTTCCGGAATTTCCTCGAGGATTTCGAGGACCAGTCCGTTCAGCGTCTTCGGCCCGTCGGTCGGCAGCTTCAGGTGCAGCCAGCGATTCAGTTCGCGCAGCGGCATGCTCGCCGAAACGATGCATTCGCCGTTCTCGTCCCAGCCGCCCGCGCGTTCGCTGCGCGGCATCGATGTCGTGAATTCGCCGATCAGCTCCTCGATGATGTCTTCGGGCGTGACGAGCCCTTCGAGTTCGCCGTACTCGTTGACGACGAGCGCGGTCCGCTGCCGCGTTTCCTGGAAAAACTGGAGCTGCTGGACCACCGGCGTGCCCGACGGCACGTAGTACGGCTCGGCGAGCAGCGTGCGCAGCGTCTCGCGGTCGAACTCCTGATTGTGCAGCGCGGTCAGCGTCTTGCGGACGTGCAGCACGCCGAGCACCTTGTCGATGTCGCCTTCGTAGACGACAAGCCGGTTGTGATAGCAGGTTTCGAGCTGGTGCAGGACGTCGTCGAGCGGCGCGTAGAAGTTGAGCGACTCGATCTGGCGGCGCGGCACCATCACGTCGTCGACCGTGATGTTCTCGAGGTCGAACAGGTTGAGCAGGATGCTGCGGTGCTTGGTCGGCATGAAACTGCTCGACTCGAGCACGATGGCCCGCAGCTCGTCGGCCGACATCCGTTGGTCGCGGCCCTTCTTCGTGTTGATGCGCAGCACCCACAGCACGCCGTTCGCGAGCGCGTTGACGAACCAGACGACCGGCTTGAACACGCGCATCAGCGGCGCGATCACGAGGCTGGCGGGCAGCGCGATGCGTTCGGGGAACGTCGCGCCGACGATCTTCGGCGCGATTTCGGCGAACACGATGATCAGGAACGCGACGATGCCGGTCGCGATCGACAGCGCGAGATTGTTGCGGCCGAACGTATGGAGCGCGAGCGACGTCGTCAGGACCGGGATGATCGTGTTGAACAGGTTGTTGCCGATCAGGATCACGCTGAGCAGCAGGTCAGTGCGCGTCAGCAGCCCCTGCGTGGTTTTCGCGCCGAGCGCGCCCTGGCCGGCGAGATGCTTCAGCCGATGGCGATTGAGCGCCATCATCGCGGTCTCGGAAATGGAAAAGAAGCTGGAACAGAGGAGAAGCAGGAAGACGGCGCCGATTTGCGCCCATAAGGGAATTTGGTCCACGCGTTGGAAGAGGCAGTGAAGGACAGGGATGGAGGGAATATAGCAGAGGCCGGTGGCAGGGGCGTGTCGCGCCGGCGGCACGGGTTGCGCGGCGCGCAGGCAAAAAAAAACCGTGCACATGGTGCACGGTTTTTTCAAAATCTGGTCGGGGTGAGAGGATTCGAACCTCCGGCCTCTACGTCCCGAACGTAGCGCTCTACCAGGCTAAGCTACACCCCGATTTATACTCTTCCGATTTCGCTGTCTTCTTCAAGATCGCTGCGTCGTCGAGCAAGAACATAACTATAACAGCGCTTTTTCTGAAATGGAATACCTTGGTGAAAATATTTTTTGAATCGTGTGTCCGCAGCGCGCTCAGGACTGCCGCGACGTCGAGTAAGCGCACAGCGCGAGCAGGCTTTCCTTGTAGATCGAATCGGGGAATGCGGCGATCGCTGCCGCTGCCGCCTGCGCTTCCTGGCGCGCGCATTCGAGCGTGTGATCCAGTGCGCCCGAGCGCGTGATTGCTTCGAAAATCGTGTCGAAGCGATCGGTGCCGCCCTGTTCGATCGCCTCGCGTGCCAGCGCTGCCTGCTCGGGCGTGCCGCGCTCGATCAGATAGATCAGCGGCAGTGTCGGCTTGCCTTCGCGGAGATCGTCGCCGGCATTCTTGCCCATTGCCTCGACGGTGCCCGCGTAGTCGAGCCAGTCGTCCATGATCTGGAATGCGGTGCCGATCCGGCGGCCGTATTCGGCGGCGGCGGCCTCGGTCGGCGCATCGGCGCCCGCGAGCACCGCGCCCAGGCGTGCCGATGCCTCGAACAGCTTGGCCGTCTTGTAGCGGATCACCTGCATGTAGCGCGTTTCGTCGACGTCCGCGTCGTGCATGTTGAGGAGCTGCAGCACCTCGCCTTCGGAAATGATCGTCGTCGCTTCGGACAGGATCTCCATCACGCGCATCTTGCCGACGCCCACCATCATTTCGAACGAGCGCGAATAGAGGTAGTCGCCTACCAGCACGCTCGCCGCGTTGCCGAACAGCGCATTGGCGGTCTGGCGGCCGCGGCGCAGTTCGGATTCGTCGACGACGTCGTCGTGCAGCAGCGTGGCCGTGTGGATGAACTCGACGACGGCGGCCAGCACGTGCCGCTGGTGCGACGTCTCGCCGAGTGCGCCGGCGACGAGCAGCAGCAACGCCGGGCGCAGCCGCTTGCCGCCCGCGCCGATGATGTACTCGGCGATCTGGTTGATCAACAGCACGTCGGACGCGAGGCTTTGCCGGATAACGCGATTCACCTGCTCCATGTCGCTGGTGATCGGAGCGAGCAGGTGGGCGGCGCTGAGGGTGGGGGAGGCGGTGGACGACGACATGATGATGGAATTGGGTGATGCGGCGGATTATAAGTCGAATCCGCCGCATCCCGGTCTGTCGCGCGCGCCGCGGGCACGATTTTGGCCATCCGGCCGAGGGAACGGCGCGGCAATCGTCGATCGGTTTTGACTTCGGTGCTAACCCCATGTATAATCACGTGTTTTCCGCGCGTGGTGTGCGGAAAAATTGGATCCAGAGTGAGGTTCTCAATGTACGCGGTCATAAAAACCGGCGGCAAGCAGTACAAGGTTGCCGTTGGCGAAAAACTCAAAGTAGAACAGATACCGGCTGACATTGACGCTGAAATCACGCTCGACCAGGTTCTCGCAGTGGGCGAAGGCGAATCGATTAAGTTCGGTACGCCGCTGGTCAGTGGGGCTTCCGTCAAGGCCACCGTTGTGTCGCACGGTCGTCATGCCAAGGTCACCATCTTCAAGATGCGTCGCCGGAAGCACTACCAAAAGCACGGCGGCCACCGCCAGAACTACACTGAGCTGCGCATCGACGCGATCAACGCGTAAGCGCCTCGGTAAAGGAGCAATCAGATGGCACACAAAAAGGCAGGCGGCTCTTCCCGGAACGGCCGCGACTCCGAGTCGAAACGTCTCGGCGTGAAAGTGTACGGCGGCCAGGCAATCAATGCCGGCGGCATCATCGTGCGTCAGCGCGGTACGCGCATGCACGCAGGCGAGAACGTCGGCATGGGCAAGGATCACACCCTGTTCGCGCTGGTCGACGGTCACGTCAAGTTCGCGACGAAGGGCGCGGACAAGAAGCATCTGGTCATCGTCGTCCCGGCGGCTGCCTAAGTTCAGGCACCCACGGGCTTCGTAGCCGAAAGGCCCCGCAGTCTTCGCGGGGCCTTTTTTTATTTGGCCGCCGGGCGCATGCGCGTTCCGGCGACCGTTGCGCAACCGGCGTACGATCGGCCGAACGGCAGATTGTTCAAGCGCGCCGGCGCGCGGCACAATAGCGGAAATACTGGGCGGAGTGACGAATGAAGTTCATTGACGAAGCACGAATCGAAGTCATCGCCGGCGACGGAGGCGATGGCAGTGCGTCGATGCGCCGCGAGAAATTCGTCCCGTTCGGCGGGCCGGACGGCGGCGACGGCGGTCGGGGCGGCAGCGTGTACGCGATCGCCGACCGCAACATCAACACGCTGATCGACTACCGTTACGCGAAGAAGCATCTGGCGCGCAACGGCGAAAACGGGCGAGGCTCGGATTGCTACGGCAAGGGCGGCGACGACGTCACGCTGCGCATGCCGGTCGGCACGATCATCAGCGACATGGATACCGGCGAGCTGATCGCCGACCTGACCGAGCACGACCAGCAGGTGATGCTTGCGCAGGGCGGTGCCGGCGGGCTCGGCAACCTGCATTTCAAGTCGAGCACGAACCGCGCGCCGCGCCAGAAGACGGACGGCAAGCCCGGCGAGCGTCGCATGCTGAAGCTCGAGCTGAAGGTGCTCGCCGATGTCGGCCTGCTCGGCATGCCGAACGCAGGCAAGTCGACGTTCATCTCGTCGGTGTCGAATGCGCGGCCGAAGATCGCCGACTACCCGTTCACGACGCTTGCGCCGAATCTCGGCGTGGTGCGGGTCGGCCCGAGCAAGAGCTTCGTGATTGCCGACATCCCGGGGCTGATCGAGGGCGCCGCCGAAGGCGCGGGCCTCGGCCATCAATTCCTGCGCCACCTGCAGCGCACCGGCGTGCTGCTGCACCTGGTCGATCTCGCGCCGTTCGACGAAAGCGTCGATCCGGTTGCGGAAGCGACGGCGATCGTCGGCGAACTGCGCAAGTACGACGAGGCGCTCTACGAGAAGCCGCGCTGGCTCGTGCTCAACAAGCTCGACATGGTGCCGGAAGACGAGCGCGAGGCGCGCGTCGCGGATTTCCTCGAGCGCTTCGAGTGGGACGGCCCGGTGTTCGAGATCTCGGCACTGACGGGCCAGGGCTGTGAAGCACTGTGCTACGCGATCTACGACTACCTCTCCGAACATTCGGACGCGCATCGCGCGGCGGAGGCGGAAGATCTCGCGGCGGACGTACGTTTCCGCGACACGCCCGCGCGCGACGGGCAGACGGCATCGGACGCCGACGCCTGAGCGGCGGGTGCGCGCCGGGCGCGAGCCGCCCGGCGCCGGCGTTCAGTCGCGCCCGGCCGGGCAGGCATCAGATACAGGAGACAGTGCAGGATGCGTTCGATCATCGCGGATTCGAAGCGATTGGTGGTGAAGGTGGGCTCCAGCCTCGTGACCAACGACGGCAAGGGGCTCGATCATGCTGCAATCGGCCGCTGGGCGGCCCAGATCGCCGCGCTGCGCGCCCAGGGCAAGGAAGTCGTGCTCGTCAGCTCGGGCGCGATTGCCGAAGGGATGCAGCGGCTCGGCTGGAGCAAGCGGCCGCGGGAAATCGACGAGTTGCAGGCGGCCGCTGCAGTCGGCCAGATGGGGCTCGCGCAGGTCTACGAGAGCCGCTTCACCGAACACGACATCCGCACCGCGCAGATCCTGCTGACGCATGCCGACCTGGCGGACCGCGAGCGCTACCTGAATGCGCGATCGACGCTGCTGACGCTGCTGCGGCTCGGCGTCGTACCGATCATCAACGAGAACGACACGGTCGTCACCGATGAAATCAAGTTCGGCGACAACGACACGCTCGGCGCGCTCGTTGCAAACCTGATCGAGGGCGATGCGCTGATCATCCTGACCGACCAGTCGGGGCTGTTTACGGCCGATCCGCGCAAGGATCCGAACGCGACGCTCGTCGCGGAAGCGAATGCGGGCGCGCCGGAACTCGAGGCGATGGCGGGCGGTGCGGGCTCGAGCCTTGGTCGCGGCGGGATGCTGACGAAGATCCTCGCGGCGAAGCGCGCGGCGCACAGCGGCGCGAATACGGTGATCGCGAGCGGCCGGGAGTCCGACGTGCTCGTGCGTCTGGCGGCCGGCGAGGCGATCGGCACGCAACTGATCGCACGTACCGCGCGGATGGCTGCACGCAAGCAGTGGATGGCCGATCACCTGCAGGTGCGCGGCCATGTCGTGATCGATGCGGGTGCGGTCGAGAAACTGACGGCCGGCGGCAAGAGCCTGCTGCCGATCGGCGTGACCGACGTACAGGGCGCGTTCGCGCGCGGCGAAGTCATCGCGTGTGTCGGCCCCGACGGGCGCGAAGTGGCGCGCGGGCTCACGAACTACAGCAGCGCGGAGACGAAACTGATTCACCGCAAGCCGAGCGGCGAGATCGAATCCGTGCTCGGCTACATGCTGGAGCCCGAACTGATCCATCGCGACAACCTGGTGCTGGTGTGACCCGTCCGGTCCGGTGATCGTCGATATGCAAAAGCCCTCGTGACGAGGGCTTTTGCTTTTCGGCTTCGGCCGGCCGGCGCGATCAGCGCAACTGGCTCATCGCGGTGCGGTGAAACCGGATGTTCTCCAGGATCTGCCGGGTCGAGCCTTGCGGCATCTTGTTCGCGCAGAAGTAATCCTGATACAGCGCCGAGTGGTAGGCATTCAGCTCGCCGTTCTCGATGCGCTGCCAATCGTTCTCGACCGTGCGATCCCAGCCGTCGTGGTCCGAATTCAGACCGGCATACTGGCGCCATTCGTAGGTGTCGCAGCGGATGCCTTCGTAGTTCACGTTGCGCGCGCCGGCCGGGCTCGTGACGACGACCGCGTAGCGCACGACGCCGTCGGTGCCGACCGCGAGCGACTTCGCATCGACGAAGAACTTGAGCGGCGTGTTCTGCGATACGTTGAACGGCAGCAGGTCGCTTGCCTGCGGCAGCGGCGGCAGCGAGTCGACCGTGTTTTCCTTCCAGGTACCCTGGCGGTCCAGCAGATACACGAACTCGCTGTCATCCTTGTTGGTCGGCGTCTTCGAATTCGCGCAACCTGCCAGCGCGGCCACCGCGGCAATCGATGCGAGCGCGAGAGCAATCGCTTTCAATATGCATTCCTCGTAAAAAAAGGGCGCGACACCAAGGTCGCGCCCGGTCATGCAGTTCGATTCGTCACTTGCCGACGATCACGCGGGGCGGCATCTCGTCGAGCGTGCTCGCTTCCACTTCGATCTCCGAACAGACTACCGATGTGTCGACAATCGTCAGCGTCTGCTGGGGCTGCGATTCCACGACGCGCGGATAGCGCGACAGACGCGGCCCACGCGGCTTCTCGGCTCGCTGCGCCGGGCGGCGCAGGAAGCGCGACAGTTCCGTCAGCGCCAACTGATAGACATCCCGCTTGAACTCGATCACCGCATCGAGCGGCACCCAGTACTCGTTCCAGCGCCACGCATCGAACTCCGGGTGGTCGGTCGCGCGCAAGCAAATGTCGCAATCGCGTCCAACCATCCGCAGCAGGAACCAGATCTGCTTCTGGCCGCGGTAATGACCGCGTACTTCGCGTTTGATGAACTTGTCAGGCACCTCATAACGCAACCAGTCGCGAGTGCGGCCGATTATCTTGACGTGTTCCGGATGCAGGCCCGTTTCCTCGTGCAGTTCCCGGTACATCGCCTGCATGGGGGTCTCGCCGTACTTGATCCCCCCTTGAGGAAACTGCCAGGAATGCTCGCGGAGCCGCTTGCCCCAAAACACCTCGTTGCGCGCGTTCAAGAGGATGATGCCGACGTTCGGGCGAAAGCCTTCACGATCCAGCATACAACCACCTTCGAATCCTTTAAAATTGCTTTGATTATAAACAGATAACGGGCGCTGCGCACCGTGGCGGAGCGAATCCGCGCGGGGCACACCGACTGAATTGTCCCTGATTAGTCTGCTACGTCATCTGCGCCATCGTCGTCCATTGCCGTCCATTGCCGTTCGCCGCGCGCAGCTTTTTCACCTTGAAACTTTTTCGGGCGCCCCGCCTGGGGGCGCCGTTTTTGGAACCGTCCGCATGAAAGCTTCCCGTTTCTTTATCGGCACCCTGAAAGAAGCACCCGCCGACGCAGAGATCGTCAGCCACAAGCTGATGGTGCGCGCCGGCATGATCCGTCGCGTCGCCGGCGGCATCTATAACTACCTGCCGGTCGGCCTGCGTTCGATTCGCAAGGTCGAGGCGATCGTGCGCGAGGAAATGAACCGGGCGGGCGCCATCGAGCTGCTGATGCCGGCCGTGCAACCAGCCGAACTGTGGCAGGAGTCGGGCCGCTGGGAACAGTACGGCCCCGAGCTGCTGCGCTTCAAGGACCGCAAGGACAACGACTTCGTGATCGGGCCGACGCACGAGGAAGTCATCACCGACATCGCGCGCAACCAGATCAAGAGTTACCGGCAGATGCCGGTGAACTTCTACCAGATCCAGACCAAGTTCCGCGACGAGATCCGTCCGCGCTTCGGCGTGATGCGCGGCCGCGAATTCATCATGAAGGACGCGTACTCGTTCGACAAGGATGCGGCCGGCCTGAACGAGTCGTATCGCAAGATGTACGACGCGTACGTGCGCATCTTCACGCGCCTCGGCCTCGAGTTCCGTGCGGTCGCGGCCGACAGCGGCTCGATCGGCGGCAACTTCTCGCATGAATTCCACGTGATCGCCGACACCGGTGAGGACGCGATCGCGTACTGCCCGACGTCCGAGTTCGCGGCGAACGTCGAAGCGGCCGAAGCGCTGCCGCTGAGCGCCGAACGCGCGGCACCGGCCGAGGCGATGGCGAAGGTCGCGACGCCGGGCAAGGCGAAGTGCGAAGCCGTCGCCGAACTGCTGGCCATCCCGCTCGAGCGCACGATCAAGTCGATCGTGCTCGCGACCGACAACGAAGGCGCCGAGCCGACCATCTGGCTCGTGATGCTGCGCGGCGATCACGACCTGAACGAGATCAAGGTGTCGAAACTGCCGGGCCTGAAGAATCACCGCTTCGCGACCGAGCAGGAAATCGTCGAGTGGTTCGGCACGCCGCCGGGTTATCTCGGCCCGGTCGGCACGAAGAAGCCCGTGAAGGTGATCGCGGATCGCACGGTCGCGAACATGAGCGACTTCGTCGTGGGCGCGAACGAGGTCGACTATCACATCGCCGGCGTGAACTGGGGCCGCGACCTCCCCGAGCCGGACGTCGCCGACGTGCGCAACGTGAAGAAGGGCGACCCGTCGCCGGACGGCAAGGGCGTGATCGACATCTGCCGCGGCATCGAGGTCGGCCACGTGTTCCAGCTCGGCACCAAGTATTCGGAAGCGATGGGCGCAACGTTCCTCGACGAGTCGGGCAAGCCGCAGCCGATGCTGATGGGCTGCTACGGCGTCGGCGTCACGCGTATTCTCGGCGCGGCGATCGAGCAGAACTTCGACGACCGCGGCATCATCTGGCCCGAATCGATCGCGCCGTTCGAAGTCGTGCTGTGCCCGATGGGTTATGACCGCAGCGACATGGTGCGCGAGACCGCCGACAAGCTGTACGCGGAACTGGCCGCGGCCGGCATCGACGTGATCCTCGACGACCGTGGCGAGCGCCCGGGCGTGATGTTCGCCGACTGGGAGCTGATCGGTGTGCCGCATCGTCTCGTGATCGGCGAGCGCGGCCTGAAGGAGGGCAAGATCGAGTATCAGGGCCGCCGCGACGCCGAAGCGACGCTGCTGCCGGCCGACGCGGCTGCGGCGACGGTCGCGGAGAAGATCCGCGCCGCGCTCGCGCGCTAAGCGCACCGACCGGGGAACGCGGTGGAATACACCTTCCTGTCGGCCACCGTGCTCCTGGTGCTGATCACCGATCCGCTCGGCAACATCCCGCTGTTCATCTCGGCCATGCGGGATGTGCCGCGCGAGCGGCGCGTGAAGCTGATCCTGCGTGAGGTGGGGATCGCGTTCGTGATCCTGCTGTTCTTCATGCTGGTCGGCGATCGCTTCCTGCGGATGATGAGCCTCACCGACCTGTCGCTGCGGCTCGGTGGCGGGATCGTGCTGTTCCTGATCGCGCTGCGGATGATCTTCCCGCATCCGGACGGCGCACTCGGCAACGATCCGCGCGCGGGCGGCGAGCCGTTCATCGTGCCGCTCGCGATTCCGGCGCTCGCCGGGCCGTCTGCGCTCGCGACGGTGATGCTGCTGACGTCGCAGGGGCCGGGCAAGATGCTCGAGTGGGTCGGCGCGCTGACGGTGACGATGATCGTCTGCGCGGTGACGCTGGTGCTGGCCGAGCGGATCCAGCAATGGATCGGCGAACGGACCGTCGCGGCGTTCGAGCGGTTGATGGGCCTCGTGCTCGTCGCGATTTCGGTCGAGATGATGCTGGGCGGCATTCGCGCATTCGTGCACCAGCTGTAGGCGGGGCGGGCGGCGCGTGCCCACGAAAAAGCGGCGCTCCGGGAAACCGGAGCGCCGCTTTCTATTTATATAGTGTAGTGCGGAGCAGGGCGCTCAGACGTTCGTGGTCAGCGCGCGGATCGTCGGCAGGTTGCGCCAGTAGCCCTTCGCATCCATCCCGCAGCCGAACACGTAGCGATCCGGCACCGCGAAGCCGCAGAAGTCGGGGTGCAGCGGCTTCGCCTTCGCGAGCGTCTTCTCGCACAGCACGGCCGACATGAAGCGCTGCGCGCCCATGTCGAGGATGCGGTCGCGGATCGCGGCCATCGTCTCGCCTTCGTCGAGGATGTCGTCGAGCACGAGCACGATCCGGTCCTTCACCGATTCGCGCGGCGCGACGCGCCAGTGCATTTCCGGGCTTCCCTGCGTCGTGTTGCGGTAGCGGGTCAGGTGGATGTAGTCGAATTCAAGCGGGAAATCGAGATGCGGCAGCAGCATCCCGGTAAACACCGCGGCGCCGCCCATTACCGAGAGAACGAGCGGGAACGCATCGCCGATCTCGGCGCGGATCGCGTCGGCCATCCGGGAGATCGACGCATTGACGGCGTCGGCCGAGACGATCTCTTCGGAGTGGTTGAAAATGTGGAGGGCTTCTTCGCGGTTCATGTGTTCTGGCGGGCAGTCGGTATACAAATAAGAATGAAGCAGAACGGCCGGCGCGCGCTACAGCAAAAACCCGCGCGCCGGCCGATGGGCGGAATCAGCGCATGCCGGGCATCATGCCCTTCAGGCCGCGCATCATCTTCTGCATGTTGCCGCCCTTCAGCTTCTTCATCATCGTACGCATCTGGTCGTACTGGTTCAGCATCCGGTTGACTTCCTGCACCGGCACGCCCGCGCCGGCTGCAATGCGGCGCTTGCGCGTCGCCTTGATGATCTCGGGTTTCGCGCGCTCGGCGGGCGTCATCGAGCTGATGATGCCTTCCATCCGGCGGATCGATTTCTCGGCCTGGCCCATGTCGGCGCCGGCCGCCGCCTGCTGGAACTGGGCGGGGAGCTTGTCCATCAGCGACGACAGGCCGCCCATGTTCTTCATCTGCGAGATCTGCGCGCGGAAATCGTTCAGGTCGAAGTCGCCGCCTTTCTTGACCTTGTCGGCGAGCTTCTGCGCGGCCTGCACGTCGACGCCGCGCTGCGCCTCCTCGACGAGCGCGAGGATGTCGCCCATGCCGAGGATCCGGTTAGCCATCCGGTCGGGGTGGAACACCTCGAGGCCGTCGAGCTTCTCGGCCACGCCGACGAACTTGATCGGCTTGCCCGTGACGTGACGCACCGACAGCGCGGCGCCGCCGCGCGAATCGCCGTCGAGCTTGGTCAGCACCACGCCGGTGAGCGGCAGCGTGTCGTTGAACGCCTTCGCGGTGTTGACCGCGTCCTGGCCGAGCATCGCGTCGACGACGAACAGCGTTTCGGCCGGCTTCAGCGTGCCGTGCAGCGCGGCGATTTCCTGCATCATCGCCTCGTCGATACCGAGGCGGCCGGCCGTATCGACGATCAGCACGTCATGGTAGTGGCGCTTCGCCCAGTCGACGGCCGCGACCGCGATGTCGACGGGCTTCTGGTCCGGCGTGGACGGGAAGAAGTCGGCGCCGACCTGTTCGCTCACCGTTTTCAGCTGCATGATCGCGGCCGGGCGATACACGTCGCACGACACGGTCAGCACCTTCTTCTTGTACTTCTCGCGCAGCAGCTTCGCGAGCTTGCCGGCGGTCGTGGTCTTGCCCGCGCCCTGCAGGCCGGCCATCAGGATCACCGCGGGCGGCGTGACCGCGAGGTTCAGTTCGGCGGCCTTGCCTTCGTAGTCGCCGCCGATCACGGCGGTCAGTTCCTTCTGGACCACGCCGACGAGCGCCTGACCCGGCGACAGGCTGCTGATCACTTCTTCGCCGAGCGCCTTTTCCTTGACCTTGGCGATGAATTCGCGGACGACCGGCAGCGAAACGTCGGCCTCCAGCAGCGCGAGACGCACCTCGCGGAGCATCTCCTGCGTGTTCGCCTCGGTAAGCCGGGCCTCGCCGCGCAGCGTCTTGACGACGCGCGCCATCCGTTGAGTGAGATTGTCGAGCATGGGGAGCGATGGACAGTGGGGCCCGAAGGCGCGCGGCGGAACCGAACAAAGGGAGCCGTCGCGGGAAGGGGGCCTAGTGTAAACTTCGAACATGGATATTGTACTGTATGCCCTCACCGCATTCCTGTACGGCGGCCTTGCCGTCGCAGGCTGGCGCACGCACCGTCAGGGCGCGACGCCGCTCGTCGCGAGCGTGCCGGCCGTGCCGGTTCCCGCGTCCGCCGCGTCCGGGATGAGCGGGGCCGGCCGCGCGCTGCTGTTCGCCGCGCTCGTCGCGCACGGCGTGCTGCTCCATACGACCATCTTCCCGCACGACGCGATGGTGTTCGGCTTCGCGTTCGCGCTGTCCGCGATGTTCTGGCTCGGCGCCGGCATCTACTGGATCGAGAGCTTCTTCTTCCCGCTCGACAGCCTGCGGCTGCTCGTGCTGCCGCTCGCGTGCGGTGCGTCGCTGCTGCCGCTCGTGTTCGGCGGCGTGCGGGTGCTGCCTTATGCCGCAGCGCCGCTGTTCAAGCTGCACTTCCTGATCGCGAACATCGCGTACGGGCTGTTCGCGATCGCCGCGCTGCACGCGATCCTGATGCTGATGGTCGAGCGGCGCCTGCAGTCGCTGAGGAGCGGCGGACGCGACGGCTCGACGGGCTGGATCGCGAGCTGGCTCGAGACGCTGCCGCCGCTGCTCACGCTCGAGAAGCTGCTGTTCCGCCTGATCGGCGCCGGCTTCGTGCTGCTCACGCTGACGCTCGCGTCGGGCATCCTGTTCAGCGAGCAGGTCGATGCACGCGCGCTGCGGCTCGACCACAAGACCGTATTCGCGATCCTGTCGTGGCTGATGTTCGGCGGCCTGCTGGTCGCCCGCAAGACGTCGGGCTGGCGTGGCCGCGGTGCCGCGCGCTGGGTGCTCGTGTCGTTCGCCGCGCTGCTGCTCGCGTATGTCGGCAGCCGGTTCGTTTTCGAGGTGTTGCTGCACCGTTCCGTGGTTTGAACGCAGGTTTCCGATGCGACAGATTCTTCTCCTGATTCTTCTCTTCTTCGCGGGTTCGTGGCTCGCGCGCAAGCTGCGCCAGGCGCAGGCGCAGGCGCGAACCGGGCAGGGCGCCGGTCGCGAAGCGGGGCCCGGCGCCGGTGCGCAAGGCTACCGCGGCGCCGCGCGCGCGGGCGGCGCGCAGCCGCTTCCCGAGCCGATGGTGCGCTGTGCCGAATGCGGCGTGCACGCGCCGAAGGGCGATGCCGTCGTCGCGGGCGGCGAATACTTCTGCAGCACCGAGCACGCACAGCGCCACGGCGCGCGCACGAACGACCGCGGCGCGCGATGAGCGGCGCGCGGTTCCTGTCGATCGACGCGAACGGCTGGGTGCGCGAAGCGCGCCACGCGCCGTCGCCGAATTTCGAGGTGCGTCCCGCGGGCGCGGTGCCGACGCTCGTCGTCGTCCACAACATCAGCCTGCCGCCCGGCGAGTTCGGCGGCGACGCGATCGAGGCGCTGTTCCTGAACCGCCTCGACTGCGATGCGCACCCCTATTACCAGAGCCACCTGCGCGGCGTGCGCGTGTCCGCGCACTTCCTGATCCGCCGCAGCGGCGAACTCGTGCAGTTCGTGTCGTGCGACGAGCGCGCGTGGCACGCGGGCTCGTCCGAGTTCTTCGGCCGGCCGCGCTGCAACGACTTCTCGATCGGCATCGAGCTCGAGGGCGCGGACGACGTGCCGTTCGACGACGCGCAGTACGCGACGCTCGGCACGCTCGCGCGCGGGCTCGCAGCCCGCTATCCAGTCGACGCGTTCGCCGGTCATTCCGATGTCGCGCCGGGCCGCAAGACCGACCCGGGTCCGCATTTCGATTGGCAACGCTTCGCGAGCGATGCCGGGTTTTCCGCCGAATACTTTCCTTTCCGTCAGCACTGATCGCGGGGTTTTTTGACGCGCGGGAACTATTTTTCCGGCGAATGCCTTGTCGTGTCTGCGCGTGAGCGATGTCAAGACCTCCATCGCAAATTATCCGTTTTGACCTCGTCCGAATGTCCACTATACTTGGTGCCAGTTGAGCGGTTCTGCACTAGATATAGTGTGTGTCGCAGGGGAAACCCGAGCGGCACCGGCCGGCGGCCAACGCCGGCGGACAGGGTTCTCAGGGCGGCGCGTCAGGCCGGGCGGTCCGGGCGTCGCGATCAGCGCAGCAAGTGTCGACGGGGCGCAGGACACATGACGAAGCACCAGACCGGATCACGTGCATCACGACGACCGAACCGGCTTCCCCGGCGCATCGCTCGCCTCTTACCGCTCGCGCACCGCGTTGCGCAGCGTTCGTTTTAATCCGCGGTTCTCTCCGCACCATCCAACACCAGGAGCTTTGCACATGCAAACCACCGACAACGCGACGTCCCAGTACGAGAGCGCCTCGAGCCGTCCGCTCGGCGGGACCGAACAGGGCGCGAAGGCGCTCGCGCCGCAGGCCACGTTCGCCGACTACAAGGTGATCCGCCGCAACGGCAGCGTCGTATCGTTCGAACCTTCGAAGATCGCGATCGCGGTGACCAAGGCTTTCCTGGCCGTCAACGGCGGGCAGGGCGCGGCATCGGCGCGCGTGCGCGAGCAGGTCGAACAGCTGACGCACAACGTCGTGCGCGCGCTCGTGCGCAGCCGCCCGAACGGCGGTACGTTCCATATCGAAGACATCCAGGACCAGGTCGAACTCGCGCTGATGCGCGGCGGCGAGCACAACGTCGCGCGTGCGTACGTGCTGTATCGCGAGAAGCGTCACCTCGAGCGCCAGCATGCGGGCGAGGAAGCCGCGGCAGCGGGCGGCGAGTCGAGCACCGGCATCAACGTCGTCGACAACGGCGTCACGCGCCCGCTCGACCTGAACGCACTGCGTGCACTGATCGTGTCGGCATGCGACGGTCTCGGCGCTGCGGTTAACCCTGACCCGATCGTCGCGGAAACGGTGAAGAACCTGTACGACGGCGTGCCGATGAGCCAGGTCTACGACTCGGCGATCCTCGCGGCGCGCACGATGATCGAGAAGGATCCGGCATACAGCCAGGTCACGGCCCGCATCCTGCTGCACACGATCCGTCGCGAGATCCTCGGCGAGGAAGTCGTCCAGGCCGAGATGCCGGCCCGTTACGCGGAATACTTCCCGCAGTTCCTGAAGCGCGGCGTCGACGCCGGCCTGCTCGACGACAAGCTGCTGCAGTTCGACCTGAAGCGCCTCGGCGAAGCGCTCGACGCGAACCGCGACCTGCAGTTCGGCTACCTCGGCCTGCAGACGCTGTACGACCGCTACTTCCTGCACGTCGACGGCACCCGCATCGAAATGCCGCAGGCATTCTTCATGCGCGTCGCGATGGGCCTGTCGCTGAACGAGATCGACCGCGAGACGCGCGCGATCGAGTTCTACAACGTGCTGTCCAGCTTCGACTTCATGAGCTCGACGCCGACGCTGTTCAACTCGGGCACGCACCGCTCGCAGCTGTCGTCGTGCTACCTGACGACGGTCGCGGACGATCTCGACGGCATCTATGAGGCGCTGAAGGAAAACGCGCTGCTGTCGAAGTTCGCCGGCGGCCTCGGCAACGACTGGACGCGCGTGCGTGCACTCGGCTCGCATATCAAGGGAACGAACGGCAAGTCGCAAGGCGTGGTCCCGTTCCTGAAGGTCGTCAACGACACGGCCGTCGCGGTCAACCAGGGCGGCAAGCGCAAGGGCGCGGTCTGCGCGTACCTCGAATCGTGGCACCTCGACATCGAGGAATTCCTCGAGCTGCGCAAGAACACCGGCGACGACCGCCGCCGTACGCACGACATGAACACGGCGAACTGGATTCCCGACCTGTTCATGAAGCGCGTGATGGAAGGCGCCGACTGGACGCTGTTCTCGCCGTCGACCTGCCCGGACCTGCACGACAAGTTCGGCGCCGATTTCGAGAAGGCTTACACGGCTTACGAAGAGAAGGTCGCGCGCGGCGAGATCAAGCTGTTCAAGAAGATCCCGGCGCAGCAACTCTGGCGCAAGATGCTCGGCATGCTGTTCGAGACGGGCCACCCGTGGATCACGTTCAAGGATCCGTGCAACGTGCGCTCGCCGCAGCAGCACGTCGGCGTCGTCCACTCGTCGAACCTGTGCACGGAAATCACGCTGAACACGAGCGACACCGAAATCGCGGTGTGCAACCTCGGCTCGGTGAACCTCGTCGCCCACCTGGTGAAGCAGGCCGACGGCAGCTACGCGCTCGACCACGAGAAGCTGAAGCGCACGATCAGCGTCGCGATGCGCATGCTCGACAACGTGATCGACATCAACTACTACGCGGTGCCGAAGGCGCGTAACTCGAACCTGAAGCACCGTCCGGTCGGCATGGGCATCATGGGCTTCCAGGACTGCCTGCACCTGCTGCGCACGCCGTACGCGTCGGAAGCGGCGGTCGAGTTCGCCGATCGTTCGATGGAAGCGGTCTGCTACTACGCGTACTACGCGTCGACCGAGCTGGCCGAGGAACGCGGCCGCTACTCGAGCTACCGCGGCTCGCTGTGGGATCGCGGCATCCTCCCGCAGGACACGCTGAAGCTGCTGACGGAAGCGCGCGGCGGTTACGTCGAGGTCGACACGTCGGCGTCGCTCGACTGGACGTCGCTGCGTTCGCGGATCGCCGCACACGGCATGCGCAACTCGAATTGCGTCGCGATCGCGCCGACGGCGACGATCTCGAACATCATCGGCGTGTCGGCCTGTATCGAGCCGACCTTCCAGAACCTGTACGTGAAGTCGAACCTGTCGGGCGAATTCACGGTGGTCAACGAGTACCTCGTCCGCGACCTGAAGGAACGCGGCCTGTGGGACGAAGTGATGGTCGCCGACCTGAAGTACTTCGACGGCATGCTGTCGCGCATCGACCGCATCCCGGCCGACCTGCGCGCGATCTACGCGACCGCGTTCGAAGTCGACCCGACGTGGCTGGTCGAAGCGGCATCGCGTCGCCAGAAGTGGATCGACCAGGCGCAGTCGCTGAACATCTACATGGGCGGCGCGTCGGGCAAGAAGCTCGACGAGGTCTACAAGCTCGCATGGCTGCGCGGCCTGAAGACGACCTACTACCTCCGCACGATGGCGGCGACGCACGTCGAGAAGTCGACGGTCGCGCACGGCGCGCTGAATGCAGTGCCGACGAGCGGCTCGAGCAGCGGCGGCGCGCAAGGCGCAGCGGGCGGCTTCGGTGCGGCGGGCGGCGATGCGTCGTCGGGCGCGGTCAACGCAGCACCGGCACTCGCGCCGGTCGAGGCGGATGGCCCGGTGTGCACGATGCGTCCGGGCGATCCTGGCTTCGACGAGTGCGAAGCGTGCCAGTAACGCAGTGCGCCTGACCTGAGAAGCAGGCAAGGGCGGCGCACACGACGACCGATCGAGGTTGAAGTGTGCGCCGCTCTCAACTAAAAAAATGATAAGGAATCTGTAACGCGGCACCTGCGTTGCAGGCAGTGACAAGCGATCGAAACGTCCCCGACGACGTCGTGTTTCGGTCAGCGTTCGATGCGTCGAGCGCACCTCGCGATACACGCGCGACTCGCATCGCGCGCTGCATGAATGACGATGCGTTGCTCAAAGTGTTGTATCGAGGTCGCAACGCGAATCGAAAAAAGGATTTTTCGTGAGCGAACCCTTTTATCGCTCAGGAAAAGATGGTACAAACCGTTCTAAATTGATGGTGAGAATTTATGCTCAACTGGGATGACGAGAAGACTGCCGTAACCCCCGCGAGCGGAGCGCAGCAAAACGCGATGCGCACCTCCGCCGGGATGGCTGTCGGAATGCAGGCTGCAACGCCTGCCGCCCATCAGGTCCGTGACATTTTCGAAGGCGATCTTGCGGTGCCGCCGCAAGCATCGGCTGTTCCCGCCGGCGGTTCGGAAGCGCGGGTCAATGTCGCCGACAAGCGCATCATCAACGGCCAGACTGACGTGAATCAGCTGGTGCCGTTCAAGTACAAGTGGGCGTGGGAAAAGTATCTGGCCGGTTGCGCGAACCACTGGATGCCGCAGGAAATCAACATGTCCCGCGACATCGCACTGTGGAAGGACCCGAACGGTCTGACCGAGGACGAGCGCCGCATCGTGAAGCGCAACCTCGGCTTCTTCGTGACGGCCGATTCGCTCGCGGCGAACAACATCGTGCTCGGCACGTACCGCCACATCACGGCGCCCGAGTGCCGGCAGTTCCTGCTGCGCCAGGCGTTCGAGGAAGCGATCCACACGCACGCGTACCAATACATTGTCGAATCGCTCGGTCTCGACGAAGGCGAGATCTTCAACGCGTACCACGAGGTCACGTCGATCCGCGCGAAGGACGAATTCCTGATCCCGTTCATCCACACGCTGACGGATCCGGCCTTCAAGACCGGCACGCTCGAAGCGGACCAGAAGCTGCTGAAGTCGCTGATCGTGTTCGCCTGCATCATGGAAGGCCTGTTCTTCTATGTCGGGTTCACGCAGATCCTCGCGCTCGGCCGCCAGAACAAGATGACGGGTGCTGCAGAGCAATATCAGTACATCCTGCGCGACGAGTCGATGCACTGCAATTTCGGTATCGACCTGATCAACCAGATCAAGCTCGAGAACCCGCATCTCTGGACCGCGGAATTCCGCGCCGAGATCCGCGAGCTGTTCAAGCAGGCTGTCGAACTCGAATACCGCTACGCCGAAGACACGATGCCGCGCGGCGTGCTGGGTTTGAACGCGTCGATGTTCAAGAGCTATCTGCGCTTCATCAGCAACCGCCGTTGCCAGCAGATCGGCCTCGATCCGCTGTTCCCGAACGAGGAAAACCCGTTCCCGTGGATGAGCGAGATGATCGACCTGAAGAAGGAACGCAACTTCTTCGAGACGCGTGTGATCGAGTATCAGACGGGCGGCGCGCTGTCCTGGGAATGACCCGCAGCAGCGACTCCGTCACGACGACGAGAAGCCGGCCGCCTCGCGGCGCCGGCCCTAGGTTTAGGAGCAAGAACGCCTGATGCAAAGCATGCCCGGTGCCTTAACGGCCCAACGACACGACAGGCACTTTGCGAACCCTTCAGTGGGATGGGCAAACTTCCCTCCGGAAAAAGCGGACGGCCGTGTGGCGGTCCGCTTGATCAAGCGATTAGGGGTAGCGGCGCGAGGTGCGCCGGCTACCGACTTGATTTGGCGCGCGAGGCCGGGTGGTCACGCGCGCCATACCGTATTCATTAGCGTAAGCGCGTGGTATCCGCGTACGCCGATGAATAGCCCGCTTCGAAGCGCACGTCCTGAACAGCGTCCGCGGGAAGCGGGTTTTGACGAAGGGTGTAGTTTGAACTGACTCTCATCTGAACCTGAAGGAGAACAACATGGCTACCGCCAAGAAGAAACCGGCTGCTAAGAAGGCTGCTGCGAAGAAGGCTGCTGCTCCGGCGAAGAAGGCTGCTGCAGTGAAGAAGGTTGCTGCGAAGAAGGTCGCGGTGAAGAAGGTTGCTGCGAAGAAGGCAGCACCGGCGAAGAAGGCCGCAGCGAAGAAGGCTGCTGCGAAGAAGGCCGCACCGGCGAAGAAGGCTGCTGCGAAGAAGGTTGCTGCGAAGAAGGTCGCGGTGAAGAAGGTTGCTGCAAAGAAAGTCGCTGCGAAGAAGGTCGCGGTGAAGAAGGTTGCTGCGAAGAAGGCAGCACCGGCGAAGAAGGCCGCAGCGAAGAAGGTTGCAGCCAAGAAGGTCGCTGCGAAGAAGGCAGCACCGGCGAAGAAGGCTGCTGCGAAGAAGGCCGCACCGGCGAAGAAGGCTGCTGCGAAGAAGGCCGCGCCTGCGAAGAAGGCTGCTGCGAAGACGGCAGCGCCCGCCAAGAAGGCTGCTGCACCGGCCAAGAAGGCTGCAGCTCCGAAGAAGGCCGTCGTGAAGAAGGCTGCGCCGGCAACGACCGCGTCGACCGCATCGGTTGCGCCGGCATCGGGCGTGAAGACCGCGCTCAACCCGGCAGCGGCATGGCCGTTCCCGACCGGCAGCCGTCCGTAATCGAGGCTGACCCGCACTACCCGGACACTCACGTGGTGTCCGTGGGTTGAGTAGCGCTACTCAATCAGTCCCGCCATCTGGCTCAGGTGGCGGGATTTTTTTCGTCCGCACGCGGCAGCACGGGGCGGCCAGGCGAAAAAAAACGCATGTGCAGCTTCGCACATGCGTTCGACCGCGGCTTGCGCCGCGAGCTGAGGTACCTGTTAGTGCGTGACGCGCGTGACGCCGCCGCTCGACAGCAGTCGTACCCGCTCGCCGGCGCGGAACGCTTCGCCGCTTGCTGCCTGCGTGATCGAGCGCAGATCGCCGTTGTCGAGGCGCACGGTGATTTCGACACCGTTCGCCGTGCTGAGGTTTTCGCCGACCGCGTTGCCCGCGACCGCGCCGACGAGACCGCCTGCGATCGCGGTCAGGATCGATCCCTTGCCGCCGCCGATCGCGCTGCCTGCCACCGCACCGAGTGCGCCGCCGCCGAGCGTGCCGATCGCACTACCGCCGCCGTCGGACTGGATGCGCACTGCACGGACGCTTTCGACCGTGCCCATGCGGACCGTCTGTTCGCGCTGCGCCTGGCCGACGCTATAGACATCCGCCGAGCCCGGCGCGGTGAAGCAACCGGTGAGCGTCAGCGAGGCCGTCAGCATGGCCGCGAGCGTGAGGGTCTTTTTCGTCAACATCTTTGCTCTCCCACAATATTCATTTGAGACTGTAACCGAATGCAGTCTCGAAGCGCGCGTCGATCTCGGCGCGCGTCAGTACGTAAGTCTGGGGCCCCTGGTGGGCGATCTTGATCGAGCCCATCAGGCTCGCGAGGCGGCCCGTGGTTGCCCAGTCGAGGCCATGCTCGATGCCGTACAGCAGGCCGCCCCGGAAGGCATCGCCGCAGCCGGTCGGATCGGCGATGTGCTCGGCCGGTACGACCGGAATCTGCTCCGCACCCTGTTTGTGGCGGATGGTCGCGCCGTGCTCGCCACGCGTAATGACGAGGGCGTCGACCCGGCTGGCGATTTCATCTTCGGACCATCCCGTCTTGTCGCTCACCAGCTTGGCCTCGTAGTCGTTGACCGCTACATAGGTCGCAAGTTCAATGCTGCGGCGCAGCGTCGCACCGTCGAACAGCGGCAGGCCCTGGCCCGGATCGAACACGAACGGCACACCGGCCTTCGCGAGCTCTTCCACGTGCTGCACCATCCCGTCGAAGCCGTCAGGGCCGACGATCGCGAGCTTGATGTCCGGCGCGTCGCCCGCGTGGTTCAGGTGCGATTGCATCATCGCGCCCGGGTGGAACGCCGCGATCTGGTTGTTGTCGAGATCGGTCGTGATCATCGCCTGCGCCGTATAGGTGTCGGGCAGCACGCGAACGTGGTCGCGGCGCAGGCCGAGCTGGTCGAGCCGGTCGAGATACGGCTGCGCGTCGAGCGCGCCCACCGTTCCCATCATGCGTGCATCGCCGCCGAGCAGGTGCAGCGCGTACGCGATGTTGCCCGCGCAGCCGCCGAATTCGCGGCGCATCGTCGGCACCAGGAAGCTCAGGTTGATGAGGTGCACCTGGTCGGGGAGGATGTGCTCGCGGAACCGCCCTTCGAAGGTCATGATGGAGTCGTAGGCGATCGAGCCGCAAATCAACGTAGCCAAGGTGTGCGTTCCTGTAGAAATGAGGGACCCTGCGCGACAACGCCGCGCGAAAGGCGCGGCGCGGCAGGGGAAAGCGAAAGAAAGCTTACTTCAGTGCGGCGAGCGCTGCATCGTAGTTCGGCTCGTCCTTGATTTCGCCGACGAGTTCCGCGTGGATCACCTTGTCCTGCGCGTCGAGCACGACGACCGCACGGGCGGTCAGGCCGTTCAGCGGGCCGCTCGTCACGTCGACGCCGTACGCGTTCGCGAACGCGCGGCCGGTGCGGAACGTCGATGCCGTCACGACGTTCGCGAGGCCTTCGGTCGTGCAGAAGCGCGTCGCGGCGAACGGCAGGTCGGCCGACACGACGACGACAACCGTGTTGTCGAGCGACGATGCGGCTTCGTTGAACTTGCGGGTCGACGTCGCGCAGGTCGGCGTGTCGAGGCTCGGTACGATGTTCAGTACCTTGCGCTTGCCGGCGAAGCTGGCGAGCGACAGGTCGGCGAGATCCTTGCCGACCAGCTTGAAATCGGCGCCTTGCGCGCCGACGGCCGGGAACGTGCCGGCGAGATCGATCGGGTTGCCACCCAGCGTAACTTTGCTCATGTTCGTGCTCCGAATGAGCGCGCCGCTCGGGCGCGCGGGTTGAGACGGGCGCGCATGCGCGCGCCGCGGTGCGTCACGGATAGAAGATCTGGACGCGGAAATTCGAGGCGGGCGTGCCGTTCGTTTCGAGGCGGACGACCATCGTCTGCGTCGTGCCGGGCGGCAACCCGGCGTCGATCGGCGTGCCCGGGCGCACGTAGTCGCGCGGCGCGAGTACGCGGCGCACGGTCACGTGGTTGGTGTCGTCCAGCAGCGTCAGCTCGAGCGACGGGTACGCGAGCGCGACGCGGTAGCGGTTCGTCAGCGGTACCTTCAGCTCGAGCTCGCGCGGGCCGTCGAGCTGGCGCAGGTCGGTCGCGTCGAGCCGCAGGCCGTCGATCGCGCGCGGCGGCGCGACCGTGCAGCCGAGCGGCGCGCAGGCCTGCCGGAACCAGCCCTGCGTGAGCGGCCAGTGGATCATCAGCGTTTCGCGTTGCCACCACGCGAGTTGCGCGACGAGCAGCACGGCCAGCACGGCGGCGACGAGGCCGCCGAAAAAGCCGCCGAGCATCCCGCGCCGCTGCGGCGCGCGCGTCTCGCGCGTGACGGCGAAGTGAGGACGATCGTCGTCGGCGGCCGGGATGGCCGAGAACGGTTCGGGGGCTGCACCGGCGGCGAATTGCGGTTCGCGTTGCGTGCGGGTGGCAGCGCGATCGGCGTCGGCGGAGGCATCGGCTGCGAAGCGGGGCTCGTGCTTGTCGTGCGCGGAGGCGAGCGGCGCGCGTTCGTCAGCGGCCGGTGCGTGTTCGCGCGTCGCGGACGGCGCTTCGGCGCCGAGGCGCGGCTCGCGCGCATCGTGTCGTGCGTCGTGCGCCGGGCCGAGGTCCGCGGACGCCGACGGTGCCGCCGGCTGCGCGGCAGCGGCGGCCGCAAAACCCGGGGACGGTTCCGGCGTTGCAGTCAGGCGAACGACGCCCGGTGCGGTTTCGAGCGCGGCATTCGCGTCAGGCAGCACAAGCGGAATCAGCGGTTCGGCGCTGACGTTCCGGCCACTGTGCTGCAACGACGGATCGACGTTGCCGTCCAGCCACGGCGCCCACATGTCCCAGTGATCCGGACGGAAGTCGGCATGCGTCGGGTGTTCGCCGGGCGCGTTGTCGACGAACAGCCGCGGCGGGGGTGTCGCGGGCAGGTCCGCAGCGTGATGCGCTTCGGTTTCGGGAACGGGGCTTGCGGCAGCGGGCGTTCCGGCGGCGGGCGATTCGACAGCAGGCGATTCGATCGCGCGCGCCTCGTCAGCGGGTGCCTTGGCCGCAGGGGTTTCGACGGCGGGCGTTTCGGCAGAAGGTGCTTCGACAGCCGGCGATTCGATCGCAGCCGCTTCATCGGCGAATGCTTTGGCCGGAGGGGCTTCGACGGCCGGCGTATCGGCAGCAGGTGCTTCGACAGCCCGGGATTCGATCGCAGCCGCTTCATCGGCGAGTGCTTTGGACGGAGGGGCTTCGACGGCGGGAGTTTCGACCGCGGGCGCTTCGAAAGCCGCGGCTTTGGTCGAAGGTGCTTCGACCCTGGCCGCTTCTACGGCAGCCGCGTGGTCAGCACCGGGCGCTTTCTCGGCAACGCGTTCATGATCCGCATCGCCGGCGAGCGCCGCCTCCGGCTGCGGCGCATGCTCGTGGACGAGCGATTCCGCCGCATCGAAGATTTGCCGGCAGTGCCCGCAGCGCACCAGCCCGCCGTGCAGCACGAGCTGTTCCTGCTGCAGCCGGAAGACGGTTTCGCAATGAGGGCAGCGCGTCGCAAGAAGCATGTCGAGCCGGGCGGCCTGCTGGCCAGAGTGAAGGACAGCGCTATTCTAATGGCTTTCGCGCCGGGTTCCGGCGAGGCATACCCAACCTTCGTGTTCGCGCCAGACCGAGATGTCGACGTAACGTGCATAGACGGCCGCGACTTCGTCCGCCTGGCGCGCGAGCACGCCCGACAGCGCGATGCGCCCGCCCGGCTTGACCTTCGATGCGAGCATCGACGCCATCAGCTTCAGCGGATTCGACAGGATGTTCGCGACGACGATGTCGAATTCGCCGTCCGGGCACGCGTCGGGCAGCCCGTACGTGACTTCCGCACGGTTACGTTCGCTGTTCTGCCGTGCCGATTCAACGGCCTGAGGATCGATGTCGATGCCGATGACGGGGTTCGCCCCGCATTTCTTCGCGAGGATCGCGAGAATGCCCGAGCCGCAGCCGTAGTCGAGCACCGATTGGCCGGGCTTCACCGACTGCTCGAGCCATTCCATGCACAGGCGCGTGGTCGGGTGGCTGCCGGTGCCGAACGCGAGGCCCGGATCGAGTTCGAGGACGAGCGCGTCGGGATCGGGCGCATCGTGCCACGACGGCACGACCCAGATCCGCTCGCCGATCGGGATCGGCTCGAACTGCGATTGCGTGAGTCGCACCCAGTCCTGTTCCTCGATTTCGCGGACGACGAACGTCGGCGCTTCAGCGATGCCGATCTCGTTGGCCGCCGCGGCGAGCAGCACGGCAGGCTCATGCTCGGCCGCGAGCAGCGCGACCACGCGCGAGTGCTGCCACGCGGTGCGATCGGGCACGAGGCCCGGCTCGCCGAAGAGCGGCTGTTCGTCGGGCGTGTCGGCGTCGGCGTCTTCCACGGACACCGACAGCGCGCCGAGTTCGAGCAGCGCGTCGGACAGCGCCTCCGCATGCTCACGGGCCAGTTCGACGACGAGTTCGCGATAGCTCATGCTTACGCTTCTTCCGGTGCGACCTGCTGCTTCTGGGCGAGCCGGTTTTCGAGGTAGTGGATGCTGGTGCCGCCTTCGACGAACTTCGAATCGATCATCAGCTCGCGGTGCAGCGGGATGTTGGTCTGGATGCCTTCGACGACCATTTCGGACAGCGCGATGCGCATCCGGCTGATCGCCTGCTCGCGCGTCGCGCCGTAGGTGATCAGCTTGCCGATCATCGAATCATAGTTCGGCGGCACGAAATAGCCATTGTAGGCGTGCGAATCGACGCGCACGCCGGGGCCGCCCGGCGTATGCCACGACGTGATCCGGCCCGGCGACGGCGTGAACTTGAACGGATCTTCGGCGTTGATCCGGCATTCGATCGCATGTCCGCGGAACTGGATGTCGCGCTGGCGCAGCGTGAGCTTCTCGCCGGCCGCGATGCGGATCTGCTCCTGCACGATGTCGACGCCCGTGATCAGTTCCGATACCGGATGCTCGACCTGCACGCGCGTGTTCATCTCGATGAAGTAGAACTCGCCGTTTTCGTACAGGAATTCGAACGTGCCCGCGCCGAGATAACCCATCTTCTTGCAGGCGTCCGCGCAACGGTCGCCGATGCGGTCGATCAGGCGGCGCGGAATGCCGGGTGCCGGCGCTTCCTCGATCACCTTCTGGTGGCGGCGCTGCATCGAGCAATCGCGCTCGCCGAGCCAGATCGCGTTCTTGTACGCGTCGGACAGCACCTGGATTTCGATGTGGCGCGGGTTCTCGAGGAACTTCTCCATGTACACCTGCGGGTTGCCGAACGCACGGCCGGCTTCCTCGCGGGTCATGTTGACCGCGTTGACGAGCGCGGCCTCGGTGTGCACGACGCGCATCCCGCGCCCGCCACCGCCGCCCGCCGCCTTGATGATGACCGGATAGCCGATCGCACGCGCAATCTTGACGATCTCCTTCGGATCGTCCGGCAACGCGCCTTCCGAGCCCGGCACGCACGGCACGCCGGTCTTGATCATCGTCTGCTTCGCGGTGACCTTGTCACCCATCATGCGGATCGTTTCCGGGCGCGGGCCGATGAACGTGAAGCCCGATTGCTCGACGCGTTCCGCGAAATCGGCGTTCTCCGACAGGAAGCCGTAGCCGGGGTGGATCGCTTCGGCGTCGGTGACTTCCGCGGCGCTGATCAGCGCCGGCATGTTCAGGTAGCTCAGGTTCGACGGGGCCGGGCCGATACAGACGGCTTCGTCCGCGAGGCGCACGTACTTGGCTTCCTTGTCGGCTTCCGAGTAGACGACCACCGTCTTGACGCCGAGCTCGCGGCACGCACGCTGGATGCGCAGCGCGATTTCACCGCGGTTGGCAATGAGGATTTTTTCAAACATAGCGAGTATTCGTCTCTTCGAGGGGCGCGCGAACGGCGCCTGGCGAGCATCGGCGGCGCGCGGCCCCCGCAGGCCGCGCGGCGGACTTAGCCGATCACGAAAAGCGGCTGGCCGTATTCGACGGCCTGGCCGTTCTCGACGAGGATTTCCTTGATCACGCCGGCCTTGTCCGACTCGATCTCGTTGAGCAGCTTCATCGCTTCGATGATGCAGATCGTCTGGCCTTCCTTGACCGTGTCGCCCACCTGGACGAACGGATCCGCGCCCGGCGACGGCGCGCGATAGAACGTGCCGACCATCGGCGACGTCACGACGTGGCCCTGCGGGGCGGCCGGTGCGGCAGCGCCGCCGGCGGCCGGCGCGGCAGCGGCTTCGGTCGGCAGGGCGACCGACGGAGCGGGCGCGCTGACTTGCGGGGCATACCCAGCCGTCGGCTGCACGTAGACCGGCGGCGCGTTCTTGACGATACGCACCTTGCCTTCGCCTTCCGTCACTTCCAGCTCGGAGATGCCGGATTCGGAAACGAGGTCGATCAGAGTTTTCAGCTTACGAAGATCCATCGGGAATTCCCCTTTCAATACGTGAAAGCGCCGGTTAAGGGGCCGGCGCTGAATCTAGATCGCGAATTCAGCCGCGCGACGTGCCTTGCAGCTTGTCCAGCGCGTACTCGAGCGCGTACAGATAACCTTTCCAGCCGAGCCCGCAGATCACGCCTTCGGCCTGGTCGGAAAAGTAGGAGTGGTGCCTGAACGCTTCGCGGCGGTGCACGTTCGACAGGTGAACCTCGACGAACGGGATGCCGACGCCGGCGATCGCGTCCCGGATCGCGACGCTCGTGTGCGTGTACGCGGCCGGATTGATCAGGATGAAATCGGTCTGTTCCTCCCGCGCGGCCTGGATGCGGTCGACCAGCGCGCCTTCATGGTTGCTCTGGAACGACGACAGTTCGGCGCCGGCTTCCCGGGCGCGCGCGGCAAGCGCCTGATCGATCTGTGCGAGCGTGACGCGGCCGTACACCTCCGGTTCCCGGGTGCCGAGAAGGTTCAGGTTGGGGCCGTGCAGCACCAGCAATCGTGTCATGGTCGCTTCTATTTCTGCGGAATTGCGCGAACTTTAGCGCTATTTAGAGAAATTTGTCTAGTTTTGCCGAACGGCCAGCCGCGCGGCGCCGGCAAGATTTACCGGCGCGCGGACAAAGTGTTCGCGAATTCACGCGAATTTGATGCGATCGCTATCCAAATCGCCGACAACGTGCAGCACGTTCGCCGGGCGGCTCAAAGCGCGTCGAGCGTCTTTTTCAGCTCGGCCGGCTGGATTTGTCCCAATTTTGTCTCGCGAATCTTGCCGGTCTGGTCGATGACGACCGTAAACGGCAGCGCGCCAGCGGTATTCCCGAAATTACGGGCCAGATCGGCACCCGCATATCCGCTGACGAATACGGGATAGTCGACCTTCACCTTCTGCAGAAAGTTCTTCACGTTCTGTTCGGAATCGACGCCGATCCCGATGAAACGGATGCCCTTCTGTTTGTACTGGTGCGACAGCGCGACGAGCTCCGGCATCTCCTCGACGCACGGGCCGCACCATGACGCCCAGAAATTGACGACGACCTTCTGGCCCTTGAACGACGCGAGCGTCGCCGGCTTGCCGTCGGCGTCGGTCAGCGCGGCGGCCCACAGCTGGGCGACCGCGTCGCCCGGGGCGGGCGCCGCCTCGGCGACGTTCTCGGCCGGGCCGCCCCGGAACCAATGGCCGGCGGCGAGCCCGCCGGCAACGGCGGCGGCCGCGACGACCGCGAGCGCCAACATGCGTTTCATGTTCATCATCGGATCAAGTGGGTTCTGAAGAGGTGTCGCTGGCCGAGAGGAGCGCGCGCAAGGCGGTTGCGTCGGCGCGCGGCAGCCGGCCGCGCGCGTCGGCCTTGACCGCGCCGCGCAGGTCGTCGCTCGCATAGAGGGCGAGATGGATGCCGATCGCATCCACGTCGCGCCGCGGGCGCCACAGGAAACTGAGCGTCTCGACGTCGGCGCGGCCCGCGAAGTGCCGCGTCTCGGACACGTCGTACTGGACGTTCTGGTTCAGCAGGTAGATCGCGACGTCCTTCGGGTTGTCGGTGAATGCCTGCAAATGGATATCCGAATGCGCGTTCGCGGTGCCGTTCAGCACGGCACCCGTCACATAAGGATGGAACTCGGCGAGCCGGCGCATCCAGTCGAGCGCGACTTCGCGCAGGCGGCGCAGTTCGTCCGGCTGCGTGTCGCTCTGGAACAGGGCGAGGTATTCGCGCAGTTCTTCCTCGATCTGGTCGTTATCCGGCAGCCATTCGCCGGCAATGCGCGAGTCGCCCAGCAACTGGCGCGCGGCCTTGCGTTTTGCGCCGGCATAGTCGAGGCCGTCCTCCGCGATCAGGCGGGCGGCGGACTGGGCAATTTCCTCGCGGAGGCGCCGCGGGTCGACAAGAGGTTTGCGAGACATGATCCGGCAATCATACTCGATCGACGCCGCGGCCGATGGCGGTGCGGCCGCTTGCCGCCGGCGGCCGGCCTTGCACGGGCCGCCGGCCGCCGCAAGCCGTCAGTTACAATAGCGGCCGGCGAACTGCGCCGGCCGCGCGGCCCGTCCGGCGTCTCGCCCATCCACTTTCCGAATCGACGGCGCCCGGCGGCGCGAAAGCATTCATCTATGCACATCCACATTCTTGGCATCTGCGGCACCTTCATGGGCGGTCTCGCCGTACTCGCGCGCGAGGCGGGCCACACGGTGACGGGTTGCGACGCGGGCGTCTATCCGCCGATGAGCACGCAGCTCGAGGCGCAGGGCATCACGCTGATCGAGGGCTACGGCGCCGAGCAGATCGACCTGAAACCGGACCTGTTCGTGATCGGCAACGTCGTCACGCGCGGCAATCCGCTGATGGAGGCGATCCTCGATCGCGGCCTGCCTTATGTATCCGGCCCGCAATGGCTCGGCGAGCACGTGCTGGCCGGCAAGTGGGTGCTTGCGGTCGCAGGCACGCACGGCAAGACGACCACGTCGTCGATGCTCGCGTGGCTGCTGGAAGATGCCGGCCTGACCCCGGGCTTCCTGATCGGCGGCGTGCCGCTGAACTTCGGCGTGTCGGCGCGGCTTACCGATTCGAGCTTCTTCGTGATCGAGGCCGACGAATACGATACGGCGTTCTTCGACAAGCGCTCGAAGTTCGTCCACTATCGGCCGCGCACCGCGGTGCTGAACAACCTCGAGTTCGATCACGCCGACATCTTCCCCGATCTCGCCGCGATCGAGACGCAATTCCACCATCTCGTGCGTACCGTGCCCGGTGTCGGCAGGATCGTCACGAACGGCCGTTCCGACGCGCTCGAGCGCGTGCTGGCGCGCGGCTGCTGGAGCGAGGTCGAGCGGTTCGGCGTCGACGGCGGCTGGCAGGCGTTGCCGGCCGAGGACGGCGTGCCGGTCGACGAGCGTTTCGCGGTGTATTCGCACGCGGAACGCGTCGGCGAAGTCGCGTGGCAGGTGCAGGGCGATCACAACCGGATGAACGCGCTCGCGGCGATCGCGGCCGCGCGCCACGTCGGCGTGCCGCCCGCGCAGGCCGCCGCTTCCCTCGCGTCGTTCCGCAACGTGAAGCGCCGCATGGAAGTGCGCGGCAGCGTGGACGGCGTGACCGTCTACGACGACTTCGCACACCATCCGACCGCGATCGAAACCACGATCGCCGGCCTTCGTGCACGCATCGGCCGTCAGAATTCCCGCATCCTCGCCGTGCTCGAGCCGCGCTCGAACACGATGAAGCTCGGCGTGATGAAGTCGCAATTGCCGGCGAGCCTGGCCGACGCCGATCTCGTGTTCGGTTACGGCGCGCCGACCGGGCGCGACGCGCTCGGCTGGAATCTGGCTGAGGCGCTGGCGCCGCTCGGCGACCGCGCGCACGCGTTCGACGATCTGCACCTGCTGGTGAAGTCCGTCGTCGCAGCCGCCCGCCCGGGCGACCACGTGCTCGTGATGAGCAACGGCGGCTTCGGCGGCGTCCACCAGAAGCTGCTCGATGCGCTCGGGAGCCGCACGTGATCCTGTATCTGCACGGCTTCCGGTCGTCGCCGGAATCGCAGAAGTCGCGCCAGCTCGCCGCGCGCATGGCCGAGCTCGGCCGCAGCGGCGAGTGGCGGTGCCCGTCGCTGTCGGTGTCGCCGCTCGAAGCGATCGCGGTCGCGGAAGCCGAGGTGGCCGGCGCGCGCGACGTGACCGTCATCGGCAGCTCGCTCGGCGGCTATTACGCCACCTGGCTGGCCGAAAAACACGGCTGGAAGGCCGTGCTGCTGAATCCGGCCATCGTGCCGCAGCGCGATCTCGAGCAGCACCTGGGCGAACAGCCGCTGTGGCACGGCGGCGGCACGATCGTCGTCGAGCGCCATCACCTGCATGAACTCGACGCGCTGCGCGTGCCGGCGATCACGCGTGCCGAACGCTACTATCTGTTCGCGGCCACCGGTGACGAAGTGCTCGATTACCGCGAGATGCTCGCGCATTACCCGGGCGCAAAGACGCGCGTGATCGAGGGCAGCGATCACGGGATCAGCGAATTTGCCGACTATGTCGACGACGTTCTCGCATTTTGCGACGGAAAGACGTCTTAATCCGGCCATGTGCCGATCGAATTCCCATCATCATGCGGCGCCGCAGACGCGGCGCCCGGCAGTCTGAACGAGAGTACTGAGTGAACGTTTTCTTCGAGGAATCGGGCAGTTTCAAGGCGGGCAGCGTGCTGTCGCGCCAGGGCGACGCATTTCAGGTCGAGTTGCCCGGCGGGCGGCGGGCCAAGGTGCGCGCGAAAGACGTGCTGATCGAATTCGACAAGCCGGCCGCGGGCGAACTGATGCAGGAAGCCGACACGGCCGCGCAGCAGATCGACCTGGATTTCCTGTGGGAATGCGCGCCGACCGACGAGTTCGCGTATACGGCGCTGGCCGCGGAATACTTCGGCGCGACGTACGGCCCGGTGGAGCGTGCGGCGCTGGTGTTGCGGCTGCACGGCTCGCCCGTCTACTTCCGCCGCAAGGGGCGCGGCCAGTACCAGCGCGCGCCGGAAGAGCAGCTCAAGATGGCGCTCGCGTCGCTCGAGCGCAAGCGCCAGCAGGCGCTCGTCCAGGCGCAGTATGAAGAGGAACTGAAGGCCGGCAAGCTGCCGGAAGCGTTCGCGGGCAAGGTGCTCGGGCTGCTGACGCGGCCGGACAAGAACGCGATCGAATACAAGGCGATGGAAGCGGCGGCCGGTGCGCGCGGCGTGTCGCCGGCGCGGCTGATGCTCGACTGCGGCGGCATCGCGTCGCCGCGCGCGCTGCACGAGGCGCGCTTCCTCGCGGAGTTCTTCCCGCACGGCACGGGCTTTCCGGCCGTCACGGTCGGCCCGCTGCCGGACGACCTGCCGCGCGCGGACGTCGAGGCGTTCTCGATCGACGACGTCACGACGACCGAAATCGACGACGCGTTCTCGGTCGAGCATCTCTCCGACGGCCGCGTGCGCATCGGTGTGCACATCGCGGCGCCGGCGCTCGGCATCGTGCGCGGCGACGCGATCGACGCGATCGCGCGCACGCGCCTGTCGACCGTCTACATGCCGGGCGACAAGATCACGATGCTGCCGGACGACGTCGTCGACGTGTTCACGCTGAAAGAGGGCGACTACCGCCCGGCGCTGTCGCTGTACATCATCGTCAACCGCGAAACGCAGGAGATCGTCGCGAACGAGACGCGCGCCGAGCTCGTGTTCGTGAAGAACAACCTGCGACACAACCACCTCGACGAGCTCGTCAACGAAGAGACGCTCGCCGCCGGCACCGGCGACTACCCGCACAAGGACGACATCGCCGTGCTGTGGCCGCTCGCGCAGGCGCTGTTCGAAAAGCGCCAGGTCGCGCGCGCGGGCTACGGCCTGAAGCGCGAGGTGCAGCGCAACACCGACTACAACTTCTACGTCGAAGGCGAGCACGTGACGATCACGCCGCGCCGCCGCGGCTCGCCGCTCGACCTGATCGTGTCGGAGCTCGCGATCCTCGCGAACTCGACGTGGGGCGCGTTCCTGCACGATCATACGGTGCCGGGCATCTACCGCTCGCAGCGCGGCTTCGGCGCACCGGGCCCGAAGCGCACGCGGATGCAGACGACGGCCGCGCCGCACGAAGGTCTGGGCGTCGCGCAGTACGCATGGAGCACGTCGCCGCTGCGCCGCTACGTCGACCTCGTGAACCAGTGGCAGCTGCTCGCGTGCGTGCAGCACGGCGTCACCGCGAAGCTCGCCGCACCGTTCAAGCCGAAGGACGCCGATCTGTACGCGGTCGTGCAGGGCTTCGACGACACCTATACGGCCTACGCCGACTACCAGCGCCGGATGGAGTACTTCTGGTGCCTGCGCTGGCTCGCGCAGGAGCAGAAGAAGCAGGTCGTCGCGAGCGTGGTGAAGGGCGATCTCGTGCGCCTCGAGGAAATTCCGCTGCTGCTGCACGTGCCGGGGCTCGGCGTGCATGCGCGCGGCACGCGCGTGCTGCTCGACGTGATGTCGCTCGACGAGCTGACGATCGAGGCATCGGTGCGGTTGCTGAACGTGCTCGACGCGCCGGTCGTGCCGGCCGGCGAAGCGGCCGAAGAAGAGGAAGACGGCGAGAACGGCGACGACGTGCTGCTCGACGCGGGCGACGCGTCGGCGCAAGCCGAGGCCGAAGCGCTCGCCGAGGCGGATGCCGGCCCGGCGGACGGCGATGGCGCCGCGGCGGAAAGCAACGGCAACGAGGAGGAGCGCGCATCATGAACGCAGCTGCGTCGACGAGCGGCGCCGACCGCTATGTCGTGTTCGGCAACCCGGTGGCGCACAGCAAGTCGCCGTTCATCCACGCGCAGTTCGCCGCGCAGACGGGCGAGGCGATCGTCTACGAGCACCGGCTCGCGCCGGTCGACGGCTTCGAGGCCGCCGTGCGGGCATTCGTCGCCGAAGGCGGTCGCGGCGCGAACGTGACGGTGCCGTTCAAGCTCGACGCGCATGCGCTCGCCGACACGCTGTCGCCGCGTGCGGCGGCGGCGGGGGCGGTGAATACGCTGCGCATCGATGCCGACGGCCGTATCCATGGCGACAACACCGACGGCGTCGGCCTCGTGCGCGACATCGAAGCGAATCTCGGCGTGTCGCTGGCGGGCGCGCGCATCCTGCTGCTCGGTGCGGGCGGCGCGGCGCGCGGTGTCGTGCTGCCGCTGCTCGACCGCGCGCCGCTGTCGATCACGATCGTGAACCGCACCGCGAGCAAGGCCGAGGCGCTCGTCGGCCAGTTCATGCAGGCCGCCCACGATGCGGGCTGCACGCTCGCGGGCGGCGGCCCGGACGTCGTGCGCGCGGAGCCGTACGACGTGGTGATCAACGCGACGGCCGGCAGCCTCGATGCCGCGCTGCCGGAGTGCGACGCGGCCGCGTTCGGCGCGGGCACGCTCGCGTACGACATGATGTACGGCGCGCAGCCGACGGTGTTCATGCAGCATGCGGCGTCGCTCGGCGCGCGCACCGCCGACGGGCTCGGGATGCTCGTCGAGCAGGCGGCCGAATCGTTCTTCATCTGGCGCGGCGTGCGGCCGGACGGCGCACCGGTGCTGGCCGCGCTGCGCCAGGCGCTCGCCGCCCACTGAGCGGGGGCGGCGGCAGGTGGTCGCGGTCAGCGGTGCGCAGCGGCGCGAGCGGGCGGACGGCCCGACGCGCTGGATCGTCTATGCGGGATCGGTGTTCGCGGGTGCGTGGCTCGCGACGCAACTGTTCTATCTCGCGCAGATCGCGCTGTGGTCGTTCATGAACCCGGGCTCGACCGCGTTCATGCGCACCGACGCGTGGTGGCTGTCGCGCGACAAGCCGCCCGCGCAGATCCAGCACCAGTGGGTGCCCTACGACCAGATCTCGCGCAACCTGAAGCGCGCGCTGATCGCGTCGGAAGACTCGACCTTCGCGACCAACAACGGCTACGACGTCGACGCGATCCTGCAGGCGTGGGAGAAGAACAAGGCGCGCGGCAAGATCGTCGCGGGCGGCTCGACGATCACGCAGCAGCTCGCGCGCAACCTGTTCCTGTCGCGCGAGAAGAGCTACATCCGCAAGGGGCAGGAGCTCATCATCACGTGGATGCTCGAAGCGGTGCTCGACAAGGAGCGGATCTTCGAGATCTACCTGAATTCCGTCGAGTGGGGGCGCGGCGTGTACGGTGCCGAGGCGGCCGCACGCTATTACTACCGGATTCCCGCGAGCCGGCTCGGCGCGTGGCAGTCGGCGCGTCTCGCGGTGATGCTGCCGAAGCCGCGCTGGTTCGACGCGCACCGCGGCTCGGCCTACCAGGCGCAGCGCGCGGCAGTCATCGCCCGCCGGATGGGGGCGGCCGAGCTGCCGCAATCGGAGTAAGCGCGCCGCGCGCGCGCGCGTTTGGCCCGATCTGCCCGATCTGCCCGATCGGCCGTTCAGCAGTTCCTGCCTCATTTTTGCGGTGCAATGCATGTGCGACGTCATGCATTGCGCACGCATTGTCTAGACGAATTCCTCTATTTCAGTTTGCTGACCAATGCCCATGTTCGGGCCCTGTTTGGTTGCAGGCACAACGAAAAACCCGGCAGTTGTCAGCGGATTCGAATGAACGCGCAGCTGGTTGAAAGCAGCACGAAATGCAACGTTTCGGAACTCGAATCATTTCTGAAAGCTCCGCACCGCATCGAATATCCTTCGAATATTTCAAAATTTTTCAAAGCTGACGGGCTCGCGTATATTGGCCAGCGCCTCGGCTTATCGGCCGTGCGATCGAGGCGGGGGGCGGCTTATCCGACCGCTCGACACAACAATATTCGAGAGAAGGAAAGCAACGATGCCAGCGAGCAAAGCGAAGCTGTTGTTGGGTGCAGTTCTCTCTTCGCTGATCCTGGCGGCGTGCAATGGAGACGACGTGACGTCGGCCTCCAGCCCCGCAAGCGCCGACAGCTCAGCCGATGCCGCTTCCACGGCGGACAAGCCGTACAACGATCCCAACCGCTATTCGTCGGACCCGGGCGCATCGCTCGCCGCGTCGGCCGCGCTCGAACGCGCCGCCGTCACGCATCACCAGATCACGCTGAACGGCAAGACGATCCGCTACACGGCCACGGCCGGCCACCTCGTGGCGCGCAATCCGCAGACGGGCGCGCCCGAAGCCTCGTTCTTCTACGTCGCCTATACGGCCGACAACCAGCCCGCGGCGAAGCGGCCCGTCACGTTCCTGTACAACGGCGGCCCCGGCTCGGCATCGGTGTGGCTGCACCTCGGCTCGTTCGGCCCGCGCCGGATCCAGACGGGCGACCCGAACGCGAACACGTCGACGTTCCCGTTCGTCGACAACCAGGAAAGCCTGCTCGACACGACCGACCTCGTGTTCGTCGATGCGATCGGCACCGGTTTCTCCGAAGCGATCGCGCCGAACACGAACCAGACGTTCTGGGGCGTCGACCAGGACGGCGGCGCGTTCCGCGATTTCGTCACGCGCTACCTCGCCGTGAACCAGCGCAGTGCTTCGCCGAAATACCTGTTCGGCGAGTCGTACGGCACGCCGCGCACCGACGTGCTCGCGAACCTGCTCGAGACGGCCGGCGTGAAGCTCGACGGCATCGTGCTGCAATCGTCGATCCTGAACTACAACACGAACTGCGACATGGCGAGCGACTACATCGGCAACTCGAACAACGGGTCGAGCCCGGTGAGTTGCGCGGGTTTCGTGCCGTCGTATGGCACCGTCGGTGCGTACTACCAGCTCGACAACCCGAACCCGTCGAACCTGCCGCAGTACGCGGACCAGATGCGCCTGCTGACGGCCGGCAGCTACGCGCCCGCCGTGAACGCGTACCTGGCGAGCCATACGCCGCCGCCGCCGGCCCTCGTCACGACGATGGTGAATTCGACCGGCGTGAAGCAGTCGCTGTGGAATGCGGACTTCAACGTGATCCCGACCTTCTTCGACAACAGCTTCCAGCTGTCGCTGATCCCGGGCACGCTGATCGGCCGCTACGACGCGCGCGTGAACGTGCCGCTGTCGAGCCCGCTTGCCGCGGACGGCGATCCGTCGAGCTCGTTCATCACGAAGCCGTTCACCGACACGATCGGCAAGTACCTGCCGAACGAGCTGAAGTACACCGCGCAGTCGGCGTATTCGTTGAGCAGCAATGCGATCAACACGTGGGACTGGACGCACGACGGGCTCGCGATGCCCGACACGATCCCGGATCTCGCCGCGGCGCTCGCGCTGAATCCGCAACTGAAGGTGCTGTCGCTGAACGGGTATCACGACATCGCGACGCCGTTCTACCAGACCGAGCTCGACCTCGCGCGGCTCGGGACGCAACCGAACCTGACGATCAGGGACTATCAGGGCGGACACATGGTCTATCTCGACGATACGTCGCGTCCGCAGGAGAAAGCCGACCTCGTGACCTTCTACAACGCGATCGCGCATTGATCCGATGCGCGGACCGGCGGCGCGCGCCACGGCGCGCGCCACGGCGCGGGCCGCCGGCCGTCGACGACCTCATTCCAGACTGGAGCCTGATATGAAGAATCGATTTATCGTCATCGCCGCAGCGCTCGCCTGCGGCAGTCTCGCCACCGCGTTCTCCGCGTTCGCGCAGGCGAGCGACGCCGCCGCACCGGTGCGCGCGCGCCAGGCGCAGCTCGGCGATCCGTACGTGCCGCCGGCCGCGCGCAAGCCGACCGCCGGCACGCAGACGACGGGCGCCGCGCTGCATGCGCAGGTGGTGCGCAAGCTCGCGCGGCAGTTCAGCGCGGCCGACTCGCAGAACACGGGTTCGATCACCGAATCGCAGGCGCGCGCGGCCGGCCTCGGTTATGTCGCGAACCACTTCCGGCAGATCGACTCGAGCGGCAACGGCCGCGTGTCGTTCGCGGACGTACAGCGCTACATGCAGACGCGCGACGCGAACCAGCAATAAGCGCATCGCGAGCACGACAAACGGGGGCGGAACCTGCGGCGAATGCGGGTTCCGCCCCCGTATTACTTCGTGCGCATGTGCCGCAATATCTCATTATCTGGGCAACGCATTCAAATATTGGAGGCGAGTGCGTGCGCTCCTACAATCCGAAGCACATCGACAGCTTCGGACCCACGCATCGCGCGGCGCCCGACGCACACGGAGACACCTTCCATGAAGTTCGCCGGGCGCTTTATTCGGTGCATCGACCGCCGCTTCGCCGCGGCGCCGGATCACGGTCCGGCGCGCGCAGCGGCATGACCGATTCCGTTGAAGACAGCCCGCTCATGACCAACATGCCCGCATCTTTTGCCCTCGACGTCCGCCGTCCGGCACCGGACGGCGCGCCGCCCCTCACCGACAGCATCGGCGCGACCAGTACGCCGCTCGATCTCGCTGCCCAGCAGGCCGGTACGCAGACGCTGCTGCGCGGTCTAGCGATCCTCGAGGCGATCGCGAACGGCGCGCGCGACATGCGCGCGATCGGCGCCGCGCTCGGCACGACGCGCAGCACGACGCACCGCCTCGTCAGCAGCCTCGTGCAGGCGCGCTACCTGCGGCAGGTGCAGGGCGGCTACCTGCTCGGCCCGAAGCTGATCGAGCTCGGCACGATCGCGCTCGAGCAGATGCCGCTCACCGCGGTCGCGCGCCCGCACCTCGAAGCGCTCGCGGAAGCGACGCTCGACACGATCCATCTCGGCGTGCGCGACGGCGACGACGTGCTGTACATCGACAAGATTCCCGGTACGCGCGGCCTCGAGATGCGCTCGCGCGTCGGCCACCGGATGCCGCTCGCGTCGACCGGCATCGGCAAGGCGATGATGCTCGACCTCGATCCCGACCTGTGGCGCTCGCTGTTCGAGGCCGCACGGCGCGCGCTGGCCGGCGTCAATTTCAAGCCCGACAACCGCCCCGAGACGAGCGCGTTCCTGCAGCGCATGGCCCATTACGCGGCCGGCGGCTATACGTTCGACCTCGAGGAGAACGAGGCGTCGATCCGCTGCGTGGCGGCACCGATCCGCGACGCATCGGGCGCGGTCGTCGCGGCGGTGTCGGTGGCGAGCACGATTCCGTACATGCCGCACGACCGGATGGACGAACTGATTCCGCTCGTGCAGCGCGAAGCGCGAGCCATTTCCGCGGAGCTGGGCTGGAGCCCGCCGCAGGGTACCCGCAGGATCAAACGATGACGACTTCGACCCGGCCCGTTCCGGATGCTCCCTCCGCCACCCCGTCGCTGATCGCGCTCGACTGGGGCACGACCTCGCTGCGCGCGTATCTGTACGACGCGCACGGCGCGCTCGTCGACACGCGCAGCCGCCCGGCGGGCGTCATGCATGTGCCGGGCGGCGGCGCGCGCGCGTTCGACGCGGTGTTCGAGGAAGCCTGCGGCGACTGGCTCGACCGCTCGCCGGGCCTGCCGGTGCTCGCCGCCGGGATGGTCGGCAGCGCGCAGGGCTGGCGCGAGGCGCCGTATGTCGCGGTGCCGGCCGGCGCCGACGCGCTCGTCGCCGGCATCGTCACGATCGAAAGCGCGCGCGGTGCGACGATCTCGATCGTGCCGGGCGTCATCGCCACGGGCGAATTGCCCGACGTGATGCGCGGCGAAGAAACGCAGATAGTCGGCGCACTCGATGAAGCTTCTTCAATTGGAGCGGATCATTCAGGTCTACTGATCGGCTTGCCGGGCACGCATGCGAAATGGGCGTGGGTGACGGACGGGCTGATCGAGCGCTTCCAGACCTTCATGACCGGCGAGCTGTTCGCGGTGCTGCGCGACCACACGATCCTCGGCCGCACGATGCGCTCGCCGGCGCGTCGCCCGATCGCGCGGCGTTCGTGCGCGGCGTAGCGGTCGCGCGCGGCGCGCGGCACACGGGGCTGCTCGCGACGATTTTCAGCACGCGCACGCTCGGCCTGACCGACCGGCTCGCGCCCGATGCGCAGGGCGACTACCTGTCCGGCCTGCTGATCGGCCATGAGCTCAACGCACTCGACGCGATGCTCGCGGAGCGCGGCGTCGCGCTCGCCGACCAGCCGCTGCTGCTGATCGGCGACGACGCGCTATGTGCGCGCTACGCGGCCGCGCTGCACGCGTTCGGCTGCCCGCATGCGCGGGTCGTTGCCGACGCGACCGAGCGCGGCCTGTGGCGGATCGCGTCGCGCGCCGGGCTCGTGCGCGCGGACAGTGCGCCGGTCTGCGCCGATTGATGAATCGAATCGATTGCGGAGGAAAGCCATCCATGTCGTCCGAACTCACGCTGCCCGCGCCGTATGCGCCGCATCCCGCGCTGATGCGCGCGTTCGACGCGTGTCCGCTGATCGCGATCCTGCGCGGGATCACGCCCGCGGAAGCCGCCGACCACGGCCGTGCGCTGTACGAAGCCGGCTTCCGGATCGTCGAGGTGCCGCTCAATTCGCCGGACCCGTTCGGCAGCATCGCGGCGCTGCGGCGCGCGCTGCCCGACGACGCGATCGTCGGCGCGGGCACGGTGCTGCGCGCCGAGTATGTCGATCGCGTGCAGGACGCGGGCGGTTCACTGATCGTGATGCCGCACAGCGACGCGGCCGTGATCCGCCGCGCACGCGCGCGCGGCCTCGCGAGCGCGCCGGGCGTCGCGACGCCGACGGAAGCGTTCGCGGCGCTCGCGAACGGCGCGGACGTGCTGAAGATGTTCCCGGCAGAGCAGCTGGGCGTGGTCGTCGTGAAGGCGTGGCGCGCGGTGATCGACCGCGCGGTGCCGCTGATCCCGGTCGGCGGGATCGCGCCCGACAACATGCAGCCGTTCCTCGCGGCCGGCGCGAACGGCTTCGGGCTCGGGTCGGCGCTGTACCGGCCCGGCCAGCCGGCCGACGAGACCGCTGCGAACGCGCATGCGTTCCAGGCCGGCCTGCGCGCGGCGCGCGGCGGAGCCGCATGATGGGCCGCCTCGCGGGCAAGGTCGCGATGGTGACGGGCGCGGGCCGTGGCATCGGCGCCGCGATCGCCCGCGCGTTCGTTCGCGAGGGCGCGGCCGTCGCGCTCGTCGACGTCGATCTTCCGCAGGCTTGCGCGACCGCGGACGCGATCGCGCGCGAGATCGACGGTGCGCGCGTGCTGCCGCTCTACGCGGACGTCACGCGCCAGGACTCGGTGCGCGACGCGCTCGCGCAGGCCGAAGCGTCGCTCGGGCCGCTCGACGTGCTCGTGAACAACGCGGGCATCAACGTGTTCGCCGATCCGCTGACGATGACCGACGACGACTGGCGCCGCTGCTTCGCGGTCGACCTCGACGGCGTGTGGCACGGTTGCCGCGCGGCGCTGGAAGGGATGGTCGAACGCGGCCGCGGCAGCATCGTGAACATCGCGTCGACGCATGCATTCAGGATCATCCCGGGCTGCTTTCCGTACCCGGTCGCGAAGCACGGCGTGCTGGGACTCACGCGCGCGCTCGGCATCGAATACGCGGCGCGCAACGTGCGCGTGAACGCGATCGCGCCGGGCTACATCGAGACGCAGCTCACGCGCGACTGGTGGGATGCGCAGCCCGATCCGGCCGCCGCGCGCGCCGACACGCTCGCGCTGCAGCCGATGAAGCGGATCGGCCGGCCCGAGGAGGTCGCGATGACGGCCGTGTTCCTGGCGTCCGACGAGGCGCCGTTCATCAATGCCGCGTGCATCACCGTCGATGGCGGGCGCGCGGCGCTGTATCACGACTGACGCAACGATTCGAAAGACCGCACGTGCGACGGCCGCGCGCACGCTGCGTCGAAACCAACAAGCGGCTGCATCCTGTTCGATGAAGACAAGGAGACACTGGAGATGAAACGCAGAACGTTCGTAACGCTGGCCGCCGCGGCCGCGGTGGTGATGGGCAGCCCGGTCGCGCACGCGGCCGACCCGGTCAAGATCGGCTTCCTGGTGAAGCAGCCGGAAGAGCCGTGGTTCCAGGACGAATGGAAATTCGCCGAGATCGCCGCAAAGCAGAAGGGCTTCACGCTCGTGAAGATCGGCGCGCCGTCCGGTGAAAAGGTGATGAGCGCGATCGACAACCTGTCCGCGCAGAAGGCGCAGGGCTTCATCATCTGCACGCCCGACGTGAAGCTCGGGCCGGGCATCGTCGCGAAGGCGAAGTCGCACAACCTGAAGATGATGACGGTCGACGACCGCCTCGTCGACGGCGCGGGCAAGCCGATCGAGTCGGTGCCGCACATGGGGATCTCCGCGTACAACATCGGCAAGCAGGTCGGCGACGGCATCGCGGCCGAGATCAAGAAGCGCGGCTGGGACATGAAGGATGTCGGCGCGATCGACATCACTTACGAACAGCTGCCGACCGCGCACGACCGCACGAGCGGCGCGACCGACGCGCTGGTGGCCGCCGGCTTTCCGAAGGCGAACGTGATCGCGGCGCCGCAGGCGAAGACCGACACGGAGAACGCGTTCAACGCGGCGAACATCGCGCTCACGAAGAACCCGCAGTTCAAGCACTGGGTGGCGTACGGCCTGAACGACGAGGCCGTGCTCGGCGCGGTGCGCGCGGCCGAGGGGCGCGGCTTCAAGGCCGACAACATGATCGGCATCGGCATCGGCGGCTCCGATTCGGCGCTGAACGAGTTCAAGAAGCCGCAGCCGACGGGTTTCTACGGCACCGTGATCATCAGCCCGAAGCGCCACGGCGAGGAAACCTCGGACCTGATGTACACGTGGATCACGCAGGGCAAGGCACCGCCGGCGCTGACGCTGACGACGGGCATGCTCGCGACGCGCGACAACGTGTGTCGAAGGTGCGCGACGAGATGGGGCTCGCGTCGAAGTAAGCGGCCCGCCGGCTGCCGCGGCGATGCGGCGGCCGGCGGTCGATCGATTCTCCGGAAGTGGAGAGGCGACGTGTCAGCGGCACTGCGTTTTGACAATATCGGCAAGGTATTTCCCGGCGTGCGCGCACTCGACGGCATCTCGTTCGACGTGCATGCGGGCGAGGTGCATGGCCTGATGGGCGAGAACGGCGCGGGCAAGTCGACGCTGCTGAAGATTCTCGGCGGCGAATACCAGCCCGATGCGGGCAGCGTGCTGGTCGACGGCCAGCACGTGCAGTTCGCGAATGCGGCCGCGTCGATCGCGGCCGGCATCGCGGTGATTCACCAGGAGCTGCAGTACGTGCCCGACCTGACGGTCGCGGAGAACCTGCTGCTCGGCCGCCTGCCGAATGCGTTCGGCTGGGTGAGGAAGCGCGAGGCGAAGCGCTACGTGCGCGAGCGGCTCGCGGCGATGGGTGTCGACCTCGATCCCGACGCGAAGCTCGGGCGGCTGTCGATCGCGCAGCGGCAGATGGTCGAGATCTGCAAGGCGCTGATGCGCAACGCGCGCGTGATCGCGCTCGACGAACCGACGAGCTCGCTGTCGCACCGCGAGACCGAAGTGCTGTTCAAGCTCGTCGACGACCTGCGCGCGCAGGGCCGCGCGCTGATCTACATCTCGCACCGGATGGACGAGATCTACCGGCTCTGCAATGCGTGCACGATCTTCCGCGACGGGCGCAAGATCGCGTCGCACGAATCGCTCGCCGACGTGCCGCGCGAACGGCTCGTCGCCGAGATGGTCGGGCGGGAGATTTCGGACATCTACCATTACGCGCCGCGCACGCTCGGCGACCTGCGGTTCTCCGCCGAAGGCATCGACGGCCATGCGTTGCGCGAACCCGCGAGCTTCTCGGTGCGCGCGGGCGAGATCGTCGGCTTCTTCGGGCTGGTCGGCGCGGGCCGCAGCGAGCTGATGCGGCTCGTGTACGGCGCGGATCACCGGCGCGCGGGCGTGCTGACGCTCGACGGCGCGCGCATCGACGTGAAGCGCACCGGCGACGCGATCCGCCACGGCATCGTGCTGTGCCCCGAGGACCGCAAGGAAGAAGGGATCATCGCGATCGCGTCGGTCGCGGAGAACATCAACATCAGCTGCCGGCGCCATTCGCTGCGCGCGAGGCTGTTCATCAACCGCAAGGCCGAAAGCGAAACCGCCGACCGCTTCATCCAGCGGCTCAAGATCAAGACGCCGAACCGGCGCCAGAAGATCCGCTTCCTGTCGGGCGGCAACCAGCAGAAGGCGATCCTGTCGCGCTGGCTCGCGGAGCCCGACCTGAAGGTCGTGATTCTCGACGAGCCGACGCGCGGGATCGACGTCGGCGCGAAGCACGAGATCTACGACGTGATCTACCGGCTCGCGGAGCGCGGCTGCGCGATCGTGATGGTGTCGTCGGAGCTGCCGGAAGTGCTCGGCGTGTCCGACCGCATCGTCGTGATGCGCGAAGGCCGGATCGCGGGCGAGCTGCCGCGCGAACAGGCGAACGAGCACGCGGTGCTGAGCCTTGCGCTGCCGCAGACGAGCGCCGTCGAGGCGGCCTGACGCGGGACACGACAATCGAATCGGACATGCGCGGCACGGGCCGCGCGATGCAGGAGCAGGAGACACAATCATGCAAGTCAACGAAAACCTCGGCAGCGCCGCCGTGAAGCCCGCGGCCGACGCGCTGGTGCCGCAGCAGAGCGACCGCCAGAAGTGGTGGCAGCACCTGACCGAATACAGCCTGATCGCGATCTTCGCGGTGATGTTCATCACGATGTCGCTGACGGTCGACCACTTCTTCTCGATCGACAACATGCTCGGCCTCGCGCTGTCGATCTCGCAGATCGGCATGGTCGCGTGCACGATGATGTTCTGTCTCGCGTCGCGCGACTTCGACCTGTCGATCGGCTCGACCGTCGCGTTCTCGGGCGTGCTGTGCGCGATGGTGCTGAACGCGACCGACAACACGTTCGTCGCGATCGTCGCCGCGGTCGCGGCCGGCGCCGCGATCGGCTTCGTGAACGGCGCGGTGATCGCGTACCTGCGCATCAACGCGCTGATCACGACGCTCGCGACGATGGAGATCGTGCGCGGGCTCGGTTTCATCGTGTCGAAGGGGCAGGCGGTCGGCGTGTCGTCGGATACGTTCATCGCGCTCGGCGGACTCACGCTCTTCGGCGTGTCGCTGCCGATCTGGGTCACGCTGCTGTGCTTCATCGCGTTCGGCGTGCTGCTGAACCAGACGGTGTATGGCCGCAACACGCTCGCGATCGGCGGCAACCCCGAGGCGTCGCGTCTCGCGGGGATCAACGTCGAACGCACGCGCGTGTACATCTTCCTGATCCAGGGCGCGGTGACGGCGCTCGCGGGCGTGATCCTCGCGTCGCGCATCACGTCGGGCCAGCCGAACGCCGCGCAGGGCTTCGAGCTGAACGTGATCTCCGCGTGCGTGCTCGGCGGCGTGTCGCTGATGGGCGGCCGCGCGACGATCTCCGGCGTCGTGATCGGCGTGCTGATCATGGGCACGGTCGAGAACGTGATGAACCTGCTGAACATCGACGCGTTCTACCAGTACCTCGTGCGCGGCGCGATCCTGCTCGCGGCGGTGCTGCTCGACCAGCTGAAGAACCGCGGCGTCCGCGACTGAACCGATGGAGCTGACCGACATGCATAACGAAACGTCCGCGCGCTATGCGCGCTACCCGAGCCTCGCCGACCGCACCGTGCTGATCACCGGCGGCGCGACCGGCATCGGCGCGGCGTTCGTCGAACACTTCGCGGCGCAGGGCGCACGCGTCGCGTTCGTCGACCTCGACGCGGCCGCCGGTGCCGCGCTGGCGGACAGCCTCGCGCACGTGCGCCATGCGCCGCTGTTCATCCAGTGCGACCTGACCGACGTCGGCGCGCTGCGCCATGCGATCGACGCGATCCGCGCGCGCATCGGCGCGATCGCGGTGCTGGTGAACAACGCGGCGAACGACGCGCGCCACGCGATCGGCGACGTGACGCCCGAATCGTTCGACGCGGGCATCGCGGTGAACCTGCGTCACCAGTTCTTCGCCGCGCAGGCGGTGATCGACGACATGAAGCAGCAGGGCGGCGGCGCGATCATCAATCTCGGCTCGATCAGCTGGATGCTGAAGAACGGCGGTTATCCCGTCTACGCGATGGCGAAGGCGGCCGTGCAGGGGCTGACGCGCGGGCTCGCACGCGACCTCGGGCCGTTCGGCATCCGCGTGAATTCGCTGGTGCCGGGCTGGGTGATGACCGACAAGCAGCGCCGGCTGTGGCTCGACGACGCGGGCCGCGCGGCGATCAAGGCCGGCCAGTGCCTCGACGCCGAGCTGCTGCCCGCCGATCTCGCGCGCATGGCGCTGTTCCTCGCGGCCGACGACAGCCGGATGATCACCGCGCAGGACGTGATCGTCGACGGCGGCTGGGCCTGACCGTTCGCACGACCCGCATCGTTTCTTCGACGAAGGAGTTCATCATGACCGCCACGTCCTCGCGCGCATCGTCGTCCACCAGCCAGTCGCGCCGCGCGCGCCTGGCCGCCGCCGCGCAGCCGGTCAGCCCCGGCCCGCAGACGGCCGCCTTCGCGCAGGGCGTCGGCGCCGCGCATGCGGCGGCCGTCACGCTGTCGAACGCGGCGCTGCGGCTCGACGTGCTGCCGCATCTCGGCGGCGGCATCGCGCGCTTCGACTGGCGCGGCGACAACGGTGCGTTGCTGCCGGTGTTCCGCCGCTGCGAACACCCGGAGACGGCGACGGACCCGAACGAGCTTGCGTGCTATCCGCTGCTGCCTTACTCGAACCGCATCGGCGGTGCGCGTTTCGAATGCGACGGGCGCAGCGTCGCGGTGCCGCGCAACCGCCGCGACGAGCCGCTGCCGATCCATGGCGACGGCTGGCTCGCGCCATGGCAGGTGGACGACGCGGCCGCCACGTCGCTGCAGCTGTCGCTCGATCGCACGGCCGGGGTGCCGTATGCGTTCCGCGCGATCCAGTCGTTCGAGCTCGACGATACGACGCTGTCGATCGCGCTGACGATCGAGAATGCGGGGCGTGCGCGATTGCCGTTCGGGCTCGGCGTGCATCCGTTCCTGGTGCGCGACGACGTGACCGAGCTGGCCGCGGCCGCCGGCGGGCTGTGGCTGTCGGGCGCCGATTTCCTGCCGGTGCGGCACGTGAGCGTGCCGCCGGCCTGGCAGTTCGGCGTCGCGTATCCGCTGCCGGCCGCGCTCGTCAATCACGCATTCACCGGCTGGGGCGGCCACGCGACGGTGAGCTGGCCGCGCCGCGGACTGTCGCTGACGGTGGCGGCCGACGCCGACGCGTACGTGCTCTATACCCCGCCCGGCGAGGACTTCTTCTGCTTCGAGCCGGTCGATCATCCGATCAATGCGGTGAACCTGCCGGGCGGCGCGACCGCGCACGGGATGACGCTGCTCGCGCCCGGCGAGCGGCTCACGCGGCGTTTCGCGTTCACCGTCGAGCGCAGCGACGTGCGCGGCGATGCACGCGGTGATGCACCCGCGCGCGAAAGCCGCCGGCGACGCGGGTAAAATACGCGGTCTACCAACGGTTTGCCGCGAGTACCCGCCATGTCTTCCCCGCTTACTTTCATCGAATCGCTGCGCGCCGCGTGGCAGCGTACGAATTCGCTGCTGTGCGTCGGCCTCGATCCCGAGCCGTCGCGCTTTCCCGTGCAGTTCGACGGCCAGCCCGACGCGATCTTCGAATTCTGCCGGCAGATCGTCGACGCGACCGCGCAATACGCGAGCGCGTTCAAGCCGCAGATCGCCTATTTCGCCGCGCATCGCGCGGAAGACCAGCTCGAGCGCCTGATCGCGCACATCCACCTCCAGCATCCGGGCCTGCCCGTGATCCTCGACGCGAAGCGCGGCGACATCGGCAGCACGGCCGAGCAGTACGCGCGCGAAGCGTTCGAGCGCTATCGCGCGGACGCCGTCACGGTGAACCCGTACATGGGCTACGACTCGGTCGAGCCGTACTTCGAGCACGAAGGCAAGGGCGTGATCGTGCTGTGCCGCACGTCGAACCCGGGCGGTTCCGACCTGCAGTTTCTGGAAACGAACGGGGCCGGCCATCCGGGCCGGCCGCTGTACCAGGTCGTGGCCGATCTTGCGGCGAACAAGTGGAACGCGAAGAACGGCCAGCTCGGCCTCGTCGTCGGCGCGACGTTCCCGAAGGAAATCGAGATCGTGCGCGGGATCGTCGGCGACATGCCGCTGCTGATCCCCGGCATCGGTGCGCAGGGCGGCGACGTGCAGGCGACCGTCAACGCGGGCCGTACGGCCGACGGCACCGGCATGATGATCAACTCGTCGCGCGCGATCCTGTACGCGAGCAAGGGCGAGGATTTCGCCGAAGCCGCGGCGCTCGCCGCGCAGAAGACCCGCGACACGATCAACGCGCATCGTTGAGCGGGGCGGGCCGCCGATCGCGGCCCGTTTCTTGGGTCCATCTCATGCGACCCGTCTCGTGCGGCCCGCACCGGGCCGCCGGCGCGTCAGCCCTCGCGCTCGTCGAGCAGCTTCAGCAGCCCGCGCAGTGCATGCGCGGCCGCCTGGGTGCGGATCTGATCGCGGTCGCCCTTGAACACGAGCGTCTCGACGTCGGTATGCAGCCGGTTGCTCCAGCCGAACGACACGGTGCCGACCGGTTTCTTCTCGCTGCCGCCGGCCGGGCCCGCGATGCCGGTGACGGACAGCGCGACCTGCGCGCGGCTGTTGCGCAGCGCGCCTTCGGCCATCGCGCGCGCGACGGGCTCGCTGACGGCGCCGTGCTTGTCGATCAGGTCGGGCGGCACACCGATCATGTCGATCTTGGCCTGGTTCGAGTACGTGACGAAGCCGCGCTCGAACCACTGGCTGCTGCCGGAGATGTCGGTGATCGCGGCGGCGATCATGCCGCCGGTGCAGGATTCGGCGGTGGCGAGCGTCAGGTGCTCGTCACGCAGCTTGTTGCCTGCGCGGATCGCAAGCTGGTGGACGACGGAATCGGTTGGCATGCGCGTCGGGAAACGGGAGTCGGGAAATCGGTCAGCCGGCGACGGAGCGCCACAGGGCGATCACGAGCAGCGTCATGAACGCGGCGACCAGGTCGTCGACCATGATGCCGAGCCCGCCTTTCAGGCGGCGCTCGACATAGCGGATCGGCGGCGGCTTGAGCATGTCGAAGATGCGGAACGCGACGAACGCCCATAGCTGGCCGACGAAGGTCGCGGGCGTGACGAACAGCATCACGAGCCAGATCGCGACGATTTCGTCCCAGACGACGGCGCCCGGATCGGACGTGCCCATCTTTCTCGCGGTGAAACCGGTGAGCCACGTGCCCGCCGCGAAGCCGACCGCGATCAGCGCCCACCATTCGGGCACCGTCAGGTAGCGGTTGAGCACGACGAACGTGAGCCAGCCGAACAGCGAGCCGAACGTGCCGGGCATGAGCGGCGCGAGCCCGCTGCCGAAGCCGAGCGACACGAGGTGTGCGGGGTGCGACAGCATGAAGCGCGCGGTCGCGCGCCGCGGCGTGTGTCCGCCAGGTGCGGCGCCGGGCTCGGCCGCGGCGTGCGCGGGCGTCGGGTCAGTCTGCATGGAAGTGGTCGAAGCCGTGCAACGTGAGGGCGAGGGGCGCGCCGGCGGCGTCGCGCCACGCGATCGCGGGCCGTTCCGACGGCGCGGACAACGCGCGTATTGTACCGATTCGCGTGACCGGCACGCCGGCCGTCAGAGGCCGGCCGCTTCGACCGCCGCGCGGGCCGCCGCCGGCGCGGTGAAGCACAGTTCGTAGTCGTCGCCCCCGGCCAGCGTGCAGCGTCGCTGCACGTCGGGCGGCAGCGTCGCGAGCGCGGCCGAGCGCGGCACCGCATCGGCATCGATTTCGGCGCACACGTGCGAGCGGGCGAGGATGTGCTGCAAGTCGCCGGCGAGGCCGTCCGAGATGTCGAGCGCCGCGTGCGCGACGCCCGCGAGCGCGAGGCCGAGCGCGATGCGCGGCTCGGGGCGCTCGAGCGCACGCCGGAACGCAGCCGCTTCGTTCGCACCGGCCGCCCATTCGCCGCGCGCGACGCCGAGGCCGGCGCGCGCATCGCCGAGCGTGCCGGACACCCAGACGTCGTCGCCGTCGCGCGCGGCATCGCGCCGCAGCGCCGCGTCGGGCGCGACTTCGCCGAATACGGTCACGCACAGGTTCAGCGGGCCGCTCGTGGTGTCGCCGCCGATCAGCTCGCAGCCGTAGCGCTCGGCGAGCGCGAACAGCCCGTTGCTGAATGCTTCCAGCCACGCCGCGTCGGCGCGCGGCAACGCGCACGCGAGCGTGAAGGCACGCGGTTCGGCGCCCATCGCCGCGAGGTCGGACAGGTTGACCGCGAGCGTCTTGTGGCCGAGCGCGTCGGGTGCGACGTCGGGGAAGAAGTGGCGGCCTTCCACCAGCATGTCCGTCGAAATGGCCAGCAATTTTCCGGATCGAGGCGCGATCAACGCGCAATCGTCGCCGATGCCGAGCGTCGACGCACGTGCGCCCTGGGCGGCACGGCGCGTGAAGAAGCGTTCGATCAGCGAAAACTCGGAGAGGGCGGCTGGCACGGCGGATGGATCCGAAACGATTGCAGGAACGGTTGTACGAGGCGAACGGCGGCGCTTCCGCACCATCCGGTACATTTTTGTCGCGGCTGTTGCACCCGAATCGCCGGTCTGGCGGCCGATGATTGGCGCTACAATGCCCGTCGAACAGTTATTCTAATCCGCCCGTCACGAGACACATGTCCACCCAATCCTCCTCCAAAGCCAAGCTCCGCGAAGCCGCGCTCGACTATCACGAATTTCCGACCCCCGGGAAAATCGCGATCGCCCCGACCAAGCAGATGATCAACCAGCGCGACCTCGCGCTCGCTTACTCGCCGGGTGTGGCGTACGCGTGCGAGGAGATCGTCGAGAATCCGCTGAACGCCGCGCGCTTCACCGCGCGCAGCAACCTGGTCGGCGTCGTCACGAACGGCACGGCGGTGCTCGGTCTCGGCAACATCGGGCCGCTCGCGTCGAAGCCGGTGATGGAAGGCAAGGCGGTGCTGTTCAAGAAGTTCGCGGGCATCGACGTGTTCGACATCGAGCTGAACGAGTCGGATCCGCACAAGCTCGTCGACGTGATCGCCGCGCTGGAGCCCACCTTCGGCGGGATCAACCTGGAGGACATCAAGGCGCCTGACTGCTTCATCGTCGAGCGCGAAGCGCGCAAGCGGATGAAGATTCCGGTGTTCCACGACGACCAGCACGGCACCGCGATCGTCGTGGCCGCGGCCGTCACGAACGGGCTGAAGGTCGTCGGCAAGGACATCAAGAAGGTCAAGCTCGTCGCGTCCGGCGCGGGCGCGGCCGCGCTCGCGTGTCTCGACCTGCTGGTCGACATCGGCCTGCCGCTCGAGAACATCACGGTGACCGACCTGGCCGGCGTGGTCTACAAGGGCCGCACCGAGCTGATGGACCCGGACAAGGAGCGTTTCGCCCGCGAGACGGACGCCCGGACGCTGGCCGAAGTGATCGACGGCGCGGACATCTTCCTCGGCCTGTCGGCCGCGGGCGTGCTGAAGCAGGAGATGGTGAAGGGCATGGCCGAGCGCCCGCTGATTCTCGCGCTCGCGAACCCGACGCCGGAAATCCTGCCGGAAGCGGCGCTCGAAGTGCGCCCCGACGCGATCCTCGCGACCGGCCGCACCGACTACCCGAACCAGGTCAACAACGTCCTGTGCTTCCCGTTCATCTTCCGCGGCGCACTCGACGTCGGCGCGACGACGATCACGCGTGAAATGGAGATCGCGGCCGTCAACGCGATCGCCGAACTCGCGCAGCACGAGCAGAGCGACATCGTCGCGACCGCCTACGGCATCCAGGATCTGTCGTTCGGGCCCGAATACCTGATCCCGAAGCCGTTCGACCCGCGCCTGATCGTGAAGATCGCGCCGGCCGTCGCGCAGGCCGCGATGGACGGCGGCGTCGCGACGCGCCCGATCGAGGACATGGACGCCTACAAGCAGCACCTGCAGCAGTTCGTGTACCACAGCGGCACGACGATGAAGCCGATCTTCCAGATCGCGCGCGCCGCGCCGGAAGAGAAGAAGCGCGTTGTGTTCGCGGAAGGCGAAGAAGAGCGCGTGTTGCGCGCCGTTCAGATCATCGTCGACGAAAAACTCGCGAAGCCGATCCTGATCGGCCGCCCGTCGGTGATCGAGCACCGTATCCAGCGCTACGGCCTGCGCCTGACGCCGGGCACCGATTTCACGGTCGTCAACACCGAGCACGACGAGCGCTACCGCGACTTCTGGCAAACGTACTACAAGATGATGGCGCGCAAGGGCATCAGCGAGCAGCTCGCGCGCGTCGAGATGCGCCGCCGCACCACGCTGATCGGCTCGATGCTGGTGAAGAAGGGCGAAGCGGACGGGATGATCTGCGGCACGATCAGCACCACGCACCGCCACCTGCACTTCATCGACCAGGTGATCGGCAAGCGCCCGGGCTGCAGCGTATACGCGGCGATGAACGGCCTCGTGCTGCCGGGCCGCCAGATTTTCCTCGTCGACACGCACGTGAACGTCGATCCGACCCCGGAGGAGCTGGCCGAGATCACGATCATGGCCGCGGAGGAAGTGCGCCGCTTCGGCATCGAGCCGAAAGTCGCGCTGGTGTCGCACTCGAATTTCGGCACGAGCAACGCCCCTTCGGCGAAGAAGATGCGCGATACGCTCGCGATCCTGCAGGATCGTGCGCCGGAGCTGAAGGTCGACGGCGAGATGCACGGCGACGTCGCGCTCGACGCGGCGCTGCGCAAGGAAATCCTGCCGGAATCGACGCTGGAAGGCGAAGCGAACCTGCTGATCCTGCCGAACATCGACGCCGCGAACATCGCGTACAACCTGCTGAAGACGGCCGCGGGCAACAACATCGCGATCGGGCCGATCCTGCTGGGTGCCGCCCAGCCGGTGCACGTGCTGACCGAATCGGCGACCGTTCGTCGTATCGTCAACATGGCGGCGCTGCTGGTCGCCGACGTGAACGCCGCGCGCTGAGCCAAAACGAACGCGCCAGGCCGGTCGAACCGGCGTGGCGCGTCGGGCGAAATTGTAAACAAAAGCAAAAAGAGGCGTGCCCGCAATGGGCACGCCGCGGGCAGGGCGCAAACGCGCTTCCCTCAAGGCAACAGCAGCATCTCTCCACTCCTGGTAACGAGCGCGGCAAGGAGGCAGGTCTTGCCATACGAGAGATGCCGCCTTTATTTTATCCTGTGTAAGATAAATGTAGTGCAATTTCGGTAAAAAATGCGCAAATCCGGGTATCACGATGCTTTCGATTCCCAAACGGACATTGATTCGCGCGGCCAATAACGCTACGCTAACGCCTTTGTTGGTCGTCAACTACTTGATTTAACAGCGGGAACCCTGGTTCATGGCACGCAAGTGGCTCCGCAACGGCGCGCTCGCGTCCGTCTTCGCGATGTTCGCGATGGGTATCGTCGGCACGCCGACGGGCAGTCTGGTTTCCGCCGCTTACGCACGGGAGGCCGTTCCGGCCGACGTCGCGGCGAGCGGGCTCGATACGATTCCGACCGCCAGTCTTCCGCGCGAGGCCGTGACCACGCTGGGCCTGATCGGCGCTGGCGGCCCCTATCCGTACGAGAAAGACGGCGTCGTGTTTGGCAACCGCGAGCGGATCCTGCCAAAAGCGAAGCGCGGCTACTACCATGAGTACACGGTACCGACGCCGCGTGCCCGCAATCGCGGCGCGCGCCGGATCGTCTGTGGCGGGCCGTTGCGCCGGATCGACAACTGTTATTACACGGGCGACCACTACAACAGTTTTAAACGTATTGTTGAATGACTTCGGGACGAATGGCATGAGCGACTCCATCTACGCGCACGAAACGGCGGCGGCGGAACTGTTCGCGGCCGGCGACGGCAATCTGTTTCAGCGCGTGATCCAACTGCACGCGGCGGCGCAGGCCGGCGGCACGCCGGAGCAACAGGAAGCCGAGCCCGGGCTTTCATCGAACGAGGAGCCTATGAGCCTTTTCACGACCGTGCGACCCAATCTCGTGCAGTCGATCCGCGCGTTCCGCGTGCAGGATCTTGCCGACGAAGCCGGCCGGCTCGGCCAGCATTTCCTGTATGCGTATTGCGGCGCCGCGCAGTCGAAGCAGGAAGTGATGGAAACGATCGCGACGTCGTTCCTGTTCCCGAAGCATTTCGGGAAGAACTACGACGCGCTGTACGACTCCCTCACCGACCTCGTCGCGAAGGCCGGCGCGCAGCCCGGTTTCGTGATCGTCCTCGAGGGGCTGCCGATCGCGCAGAAATTCGACAAGGAAGGGCGCGAGACGCTGCTCGACGTGTTCCGCGAGGCGGCCGAATTCTGGGCCGAGCGCAAGGTTGCGTTCCGCGTGTTCTACTCGTTCGCGTAAAAGTCCGGCGCTCGTCCCGGTTGCATAAGAAAGCCCGCCTTCGTGCGGGCTTTTTTGCGCCTGCGGCGCGAGCCCGTCGACGCTTTCATCGCGCGCTATTTTCCGGGACAATCGGCCGCCGTCCGGCGCGTCGGCGGCTTTCGGTGACGCAGCTGACTTCGCGTGCCGGACCGACAATTCGATCAATCCGAGAGAGGGCTATATTCCCATGACCGATTTCCGTCTCGCGCGGCGTGCCGCCGTGCGCGCGCTCGTCCTGTCGGTGCTCGCCGTCGCTGGCGTCGCCAATGCCGCACCGGTTTCGCCGACCCGCACCACCGAACTGTTCCTTGGCCTGTTCGTGAACGGCGACCTGTCGAAGGGCCGGGAATACAACGATGCGATGCGCGACTATCTGCACGGCAAGAACGCGCTCGATCTCGATGCGTACGAGAAGACGAGGACCGACCTGCGCAGGCAGTTGGCAGACCGGCTCGTGAATGCGCTGCCGCCCAACGTGCGCGCGCGCCAGGAAAAGCCGGCCCGCGACATGATGGCCGCGTTTGCTTCGACGATGAGCCGGTCTCGGTGCAGGGTGACGGGCGAGACGCGTGCGCCGAACCCCGGCCGCGACGGGCAGTCGATCGCGACCGTGACCTATGCGTGCGACGTGGCGAATGTCGGGCCCGGCGTGAAGCAGGTGGAGGCCGCGGTGCAGCCGGCGCCGGGCAAGTCGGAACAACAGCGCAGGGCGGCATTCGACACGATGTTTGCCGACATGGCCCGAGCGATGAACGACGCGCCGGTCGATTTGCCGATGACCGGCTCGATCGAACTGTTCGGCAGCGACGATACGGCGTGGACGAGCCCGTATGCGGGCGACATGTACCAGGCCGTGGCCGACTCGATTTTCAAGTCGGTCAGGATGCCGCGGATGGAGCGCGGCGACGAATGACGGGGCCGGCGAGGGCGCTGCCGGCGGCGGCCTGGCGACGTCCGCCGTTGCCGTCACGGCCGGCGTCGGTCACCACCCGCCCCAGCGTGCCGCAAGCGCGGCGAGCACGGCCGCGCCGGCGGTCTCGGTACGCAGCACGCGGGGCCCGAGCGACAGCGCGGTGAACCCGCGTGCGCGGGCCGCGTTTTCCTCGTCGGGCGACAGCCCGCCTTCCGGCCCGATCAGCAGCGTGACGGTTGCCGCAGGCGGCGCGCCGGGCAGCGACGCGAACGGGATGCTCGCGCGCGGCGACAGCAGCAGCCGCAGCTCGCCGTCGGCCGGTGCGGCCGGCAGCGTATCGAGCCACGCGTTGAAGCCGGCGACCTGCGCGACGTCGGGCACGCGGTTGCGCCCGCATTGCTCGCACGACGCGCGCACGACGCCGCGCCAGTGCGCGACGCGCTTGTCCGCGCGCTCGCCGGCGAGCTTCACGACGCCGCGCGCCGTCGACAGCGGCACGACCGCCGCGACGCCGAGCTCGACGGCCTTCTCGATCACCCAGTCCATCTTGTCGCCGCCGGCGATGCCTTGCGCGAGCGTCACGCGATAGGGCGGCTCGGCCTCGGCCGGTTCGAACGTGTCGATCTGCGCGAGCGCGCTGCGCTTGTCGATCTCGACGAGCCGCGCGCGGTACTCGCCGCCCGTGCCGTCGAACAGCGCGAGCGCGTCGCCGGGCTGCAGGCGCAGCACCTGAGCGTGGCGTGCGACATCGGCCGGCAGCGCGAGCGTGGCGTCGGCGCGCAGTGCCGCGTCGACGAAAAAGCGCGGCACGGCCGCGGTGGTGGTGGCTTCGTTCATGATTCGAGACGGCGCCCGAGCGCCCATCGGTAGCCGTCGAGATCCTCGATCTGCGCGAACCGGTCGCCCCAGAACTGGTCCTGCGGCGGGCTCAGCGACTTCGCGCCCGCGTCGAGCGCGCGCTGCCAGGTGGCGTCGACGTCGTCGACATACAGATAGAACGACTGCGGCGCGGTGGCGTTCGCGCTCTTCGGCGTGAGCGCGGTCGAGCCGAACGCGCCCTCGGGCGCGAACATCACGATCAGCTGGCCGCGATAGGCCATCTCGACGTGCATGATCGCGCCGTCCTCGTCGTGCACGTCGCGCAGCTCGAAGCCGAATGCGGCCTTGAAGAAATCGATGGCCGCGCGCGCGTTGCGTACGGCCAGGTAGGGTGTCAACCAAGGCACGTTGGCCGGACGTGGATCGGTCATGAAAATCTCCTGGATGGGGAAAGCGGAACGGCGCGACAGCTCAGCGGCGGACGCCCAGTGTATCGCGCAGCGCGCGCGGCAGGGCAAAGAGGGACGCATGCAGCCGCGCGTCGTAGTAGCGCAGCCCTTCGACGCCGCGGCTCGCGAGGCGTTCCTCGACGTCGTGCGCGAACAGCGCGGCCGCGTCGAGCGTGTCGCTCGCGATCGCCATCAGCCACTGCGAGCCGTACAGCGGCACGTGCGCGGACAACGGATCGACGACCGCGAAGCTTGCGCGCAGGTCGTCGAGCAGCGCGGCGATGCGCGCCGCGTGGAACACCGGCGAGCCGAGGTGCATCGAGATCGCGCCGCACGGCGTGAGGATCCGCTTGAGCCGCGCGTAGAACGCGCGCGTATAGAGGCCGGCCGCCGGCGAATCGGGCGGCGTGAGGTCGAACACGACGAGATCGAAATGCTCGACGGTCGACGTGACGAAATGCGCGGCGTCGCCGATCACGACCTCGACGCGCGGGTCGTCGAGCGCGCCCTGGTGCACGTCGTCGAGATAACGACGCGCCATGCCGACCACTTCGTCGTCGAGCTCCGCGACGACGATCCGCTCGATGCATGCGTGCTTGAGCAACTGGCGCGCCGCGCCGCCGTCGCCGCCGCCGAGCACGAGCGCCTTCCTCGGGCACGGATGCGCGAGCGCGGCCGGGTGCGTCATGCACTCGTGGTACACGTATTCGTCGCCGACGGACGTCATCGGCCGGCCGTCGAGCGTGAACAGGCGGCCGAGCTGCGGGGTGTCCCAGACTTCGATCTGCTGGTGCGGCGACGCGACGTGCGCGAGCCGCCGCGCGTTCGGGAAGCCGTACGCGGCGTCGGGCGTGGGATGAAAGAGAAGGGTCGTGCTCACGGGCGGGCCGCCAGGCCGCCAGGGCGGGGAGTTCCGACGTCTGAATTATAGGAGGCGGGCGGTTTGACGGAAAACCGTGCCGGAACACTACGCGCCGACAAGGGAAATGTCAGGCCATCTGTTAAAATGACGAGCTTTGCAGCCTCGTCCGTAGGCTCCGTCCGCTTCGCGTCCGTCAGGCGCCGCACCGCGCGCCGGGAACGATCGACGCCCGAGCTTCCGGATGCCGCCGTGCCCCCCGTTTCCTCGACTCGTTCTCCGGACTCGACATGACGACTTCGTCTCCCGCCTCCACCACCCTGATGGCCAACGCGATCCGCGCGCTCGCGATGGACGCCGTCCAGCAAGCGAACTCCGGCCACCCCGGCATGCCGATGGGCATGGCCGAAATCGGCGTCGCGCTCTGGTCGCGCCACCTGAAGCACAACCCGACGAACCCGCACTGGGCGGATCGCGACCGTTTCGTGCTGTCGAACGGCCATGGCTCGATGCTGCTGTACTCGCTGCTGCACCTGACCGGCTACGACCTGCCGATCGAAGAGCTGAAGAACTTCCGCCAGCTGCACTCGAAGACGCCGGGCCACCCGGAATACGGCATCACGCCGGGCGTCGAGACGACCACCGGCCCGCTCGGCCAGGGTCTCGCGAACGCGGTCGGCATGGCGCTCGGCGAGGCGCTGATGGCCGACGAATTCAACCGTGACGGCGCGACGATCGTCGATCACCACACGTACGTGTTCCTCGGCGACGGCTGCCTGATGGAAGGCATCTCGCACGAAGCCTGCTCGCTCGCGGGCACGCTGAAGCTGAACAAGCTGATCGCGCTGTACGACGACAACGGCATCTCGATCGACGGCGACGTCGTGAACTGGTTCCACGACGACACCCCGAAGCGCTTCGAGGCGTACGGCTGGAACGTGATCCCGAACGTGAACGGCCATGACGTCGACGCGGTCGACGCGGCCATCGCGAAGGCGAAGCTGTCGGACAAGCCGACGCTGATCTGCTGCAAGACGGTGATCGGCCAGGGCGCGGCGACCAAGGCCGGCGGCCACGACGTGCACGGTGCGGCGCTCGGCGCGGAAGAAATCGCGAAGACGCGCGAAGCGCTCGGCTGGAAGTGGGAGCCGTTCGTGATCCCGCAGGAAGTCTACGCGGCATGGGATGCGAAGGAGGCGGGCAAGCGCGCCGAAACCGAGTGGGATGCGACGTTCGCCGCCTATCGCGCGAAGTTCCCGGCGGAAGCCGCCGAATTCGAGCGCCGGATGGCCAACAAGCTGCCGGCCGACTGGGCGCAGAAGGCCGCGGCGATCATCGCCGGCGCGAACGAGCGCGCCGAGACGGTCGCGACCCGCAAGGCGTCGCAGCAGGCGATCGAAGGGCTGGCTGCCGCGCTGCCGGAGCTGCTCGGCGGCTCGGCCGACCTGACCGGCTCGAACCTGACCAACTGGAAGGCATCGAAGGCCGTCCGCGCGAATCCGGAAGGCCCGGGCGTCGTGCTGGGCAACCACATCAACTACGGCGTGCGCGAATTCGGCATGAGCGCCGCGATCAACGGCCTCGCGCTGCACGGCGGCCACAAGCCGTTCGGCGGCACGTTCCTGACGTTCTCCGACTACAGCCGCAACGCGCTGCGCGTGGCCGCGCTGATGAAGGTGCCGTCGATCTTCGTGTTCACGCACGATTCGATCGGCCTCGGCGAAGACGGCCCGACGCACCAGTCGATCGAGCACGTGTCGAGCCTGCGCCTGATCCCGAACCACGACGTGTGGCGTCCGGCCGACACGGTCGAGACGGCCGTCGCGTGGACCCGCGCGGTCGCCGCCGACCGTCCGTCGAGCCTGATCTTCAGCCGCCAGAACCTGGCATTCAACCCGCGTACCGATGCGCAGATCGCGAACATCGAGAAGGGCGGCTACGTGCTGAAGGACTGGGACGAGGAGATCGTCGCGCGCAAGGTCATCCTGATCGCGACGGGCTCGGAAGTCGAACTCGCGATGAAGGCCGTCGAGCCGCTCGCGCAGCAGGGCATCGCGGCACGCGTCGTGTCGATGCCGTCGACCAACGTGTTCGACCGCCAGGATGCCGAATACCGTGAGCGCGTGCTGCCGCACGGCGTGCGCCGCGTCGCGATCGAAGCGGGCGTGACCGCGTTCTGGCACAAGTACGTCGGCCTCGAAGGCGGCGTCGTCGGGATCGACACGTTCGGCGAATCGGCACCGGCCGGCGTACTGTTCAAGTACTTCGGCTTCACCGTCGAGCACGTCGTCGAGACCGCCAAGGCCGTGCTGGCCTAAAGACATACGACATACGCGACGCGCGCCCCCCTCGCGCGCGTCGCACGTGAAGCTGCACGAAACGAATTTTTTCAGCCATCAGGAGATAGACCCATGACGATTCGCGTCGCAATCAACGGCTACGGCCGTATCGGCCGCAACACGCTGCGCGCGTTCTATGAAAACGGCAAGAAGCACGATCTCGAGATCGTCGCGATCAACGACCTGGGCGATGCGAAGACCAACGCGCACCTGACCCAGTACGACACCGCGCACGGCAAGTTCCCGGGCGAAGTGTCGGTCGACGGCGATTACCTCGTCGTGAACGGCGACAAGATCCGCGTGCTGGCCAACCGCAACCCGGCAGAACTGCCGTGGGGCGAGCTGGGTGTCGACGTCGTGATGGAATGCACGGGCTTCTTCACGACGAAGGAAAAGGCGAGCGCGCACCTGAAGGGCGGCGCGAAGAAGGTCATCATCTCGGCACCGGGCGGCAAGGACGTCGACGCGACGATCGTCTACGGCGTGAACCACGACGTGCTGAAGGCCGAGCACACCGTCATCTCGAACGCATCGTGCACGACGAACTGCCTCGCGCCGCTCGTCAAGCCGCTGAACGACAAGATCGGCCTCGAAACCGGCCTGATGACGACGATCCACGCTTACACCAACGACCAGGTGCTGACGGACGTCTATCACGAAGACCTGCGCCGCGCGCGTTCGGCCACCCACAGCCAGATCCCGACGAAGACGGGCGCGGCTTCGGCCGTCGGCCTCGTGCTGCCGGAACTGAACGGCAAGCTCGACGGTTACGCGATCCGCGTCCCGACGATCAACGTGTCGATCGTCGACCTGTCGTTCATCGCGAAGCGCGACACGACGGTCGAGGAAGTCAACGCGATCATGAAGGAAGCATCGGAAGGCGCGCTGAAGGGCATCCTCGGCTACAACGACGCACCGCTGGTGTCGATCGACTTCAACCACAACCCGGCTTCGTCGACGTTCGACGCAACGCTGACCAAGGTGTCGGGCCGCCTCGTGAAGGTGTCGAGCTGGTACGACAACGAGTGGGGTTTCTCGAACCGCATGCTGGATACGGCTGTCGCATTCGCGAACGCGAAGTAATCCCGCACGTCGCGCGGCCGCCGCAAGGCGGCCGGCGTCGATCGCGATCGGGCCCGGTTCGGCTTCATGCCGGCCGGGCTTTTTTGTTGTCTTTTGCGAATTGCCGGAACAGGCAACATCGATTCTGGGGAACAGGCTGGTGCCATGAGCGTAGCCGCAGACCATACGCTTTATGGCCCCCGACGCGCCTGCCGACGACTTCGAACTGACCGGTGTGCATCGGCGCGCGCCAAAAAAAGAATGTGGTCTCGCTCACGCCCGGCAAGGAGACGAAATTCAGCTTCCCCGATGGCGGCGAGAGAACGGCGACCGTCTGGCGAGCGAAAGTCGACGACCATCCTGCCGGACCAGAACGCCATCACGAAGGGGCTGGATGCCGCGCCGCCAAATCCGCCAACATGTACTGGTCCAGCAAAGGCACGCCTTGTGAGCAGGAAGGACGAAAACGCTACCCCGCCCGTTATGAATATTTCGACAAGATCGCCAAGTAACTTCTGCCGAGCGTCAGCGGCTGTCATCGTGTCCACGTTGCTGGCGGGCGGTTGTGCGTCAGGTGCATTGGGAGCAAGCAGCACGTCAAAACCATTTCCGCCGGGCGCGCAGGATCCGCACGCGCCTCATCCCGGTTCGATCTCCGTGAAGTACGCATGGAACGGTTCGACGGAGATCTGGAAGGCCGCCGAATTGCCGGAGTCGTTCGTATTTCGCTGCAGCGATGCGAACGGGCATTCCGTCGCGCGGGGTCACGCTGCGTGGTGTATTCCTGTCGTCGAAATCGAGACCGTTTCGGTCGATCAGGCTGGCTGGCCAGCCGAGCCGACGGTGGCCCATTCGATCTCGAGCTCGCTCTACGGCCCCGGTCATATCTTCCTCGAGCAGGTGACGTCGGGACCCTCGAGCACGAAACGACTCCGATCGAATGATGCATGTCCGCGGAAATCTCCATGACCGAGATCCCTCCGTCTACACGGTTCAACCGAACGACACGTTGAGCGCGATCGCCGTTTGCGCAAGGCATATTGTCTGGTCCGAGCTACAAGGAAAACGACTACGACGGCAAGATGAAGGCCAATTTCGACGTATTCGAAAAGGCGGATGCCGACAAGAAAAAGGGAAAGTGATGAAGCGATTCTTGTTGGGATGGGCGGCGGCCGCGGCTCTGATGGCGGTGGGATGCGCAGGCGCCGACGAATTGCGCGCGGGCGTCTACGAATTGCGCAGCGTGCCGGGCACGCAGCTTGACTATCGGAAGGTGTACGTCGCGGTCGACAAGGGGGCGGTGACCGGCTATTTCGACAACCCGTTCACGGCGCCGGCCGTGAACAATCCGGATCGGGATCCGACGTGCCGTTTCCTGCTGAAGGGGGAAGCGGAGAAGGGCGGCGCGGTCGGTCTCGCCACGTATTTCGCGGGTGAACGGGGCGGGCGGATAAGCGTTTCGCCAGGCGATCGCGGCGTATGGAACGTGCGAGTCGACGGAGATCTGCCCAATTGCGAAGTGCCGACTATCGAAAGCGGGGATTTCCTGACGTTCAAGGCGAGCCGAAACTGGATCGGCTTCGCGACGGTTGCCAGTAAGCGGGCGCCGCTCTATATGGCTGCGCAGGATTCTGCACGCAGCAAGGCCTATGTCGTGAACGGTGACGTCGCCGCCGTGCTCGTGAGGCAAGGCGACTGGGTTCAGATCGATTACTTTGCGCGCGGCAGCGATGTGGTCCGCTGGATCAAGCGGAGCGACCTGCGCGACGATTGACCGGCGCAAGTGCAACTTGCTCGACCGCATCGACGAAAGCCCGCTTGACCGGGCTGTCGAGGTCGGTCCACGCGAGGCCGATACCGGTGCGGTGCCCGGCCAGGTCGAGCGGCCGCGCGAGCACGTTCGGCGGCAGCGCGCTGGCCGCCTCCGCCGGCATCAGCCCGATGCCCATCCCCGCCGCGACGAGCGCGAGCATCGTCGTGAATTCCCCGAACTCCTGGGCGATCTCGAGCGTCGTGCCCGCGCGGCTCAGCGCGAGCAGCATGTCGTCGTGAAAGCCCGGCGCGTAGCGGCGCGCGAGCACGAACGCGGGCTGGCCGCGCAGCGCGGCCGACGGGATCGCGTCGTGCGCGGCGAGTGGATGGTCGAGCGGCAGCGCGACGACGAAGCCTTCCTCGAGCACCACGCGCGTGTCGATGCCCGCATACGCGGCCGGCAGCCGGATCATCCCGAAATCGATCCGCCGGTCGCGCAGTGCGGCAACCTGGTCGGGCGTCGGCATGTCCTTCAGTTCGAGCGTGATCAGCGGATAGCGCTCGCGCATCGTGCGCAGCACGGCCGGCAGCAGCGCGGGCAGCACCGACGACACGAACGCGATCCGCAGCGTGCCGATCTCGCCGCGGCTCGACAGCCGCGCCATCTGTTCCGCGCGCGCGGCCTGCTGCAGCGTGGCGCGTGCTTCGGGCAGGAACACGCGCCCGGTGTCGCTCAGTTCGACCTTGTGCCGGTCGCGCTCGAACAGGCGTGCGCCGAGTTCTTCCTCGAGCGCCTTGATCTGCATGCTCAGCGCGGGCTGCACGATGAACAGGCGCTGCGCGGCGCGCCCGAAATGCAGTTCTTCCGCGAGCGTGACGAAGGCGCGCAATTGCTTGAGTTCCATGGGCGGCGGGCAGGCGTGGGCGGTAATCAGATTTCATGATAACCGGATCAAAAAAGACCATTGGCGCGAGGCCCGGCCGGCGGCCGAAGATACCGTCAACGCGAGACCGGCCGCGATGGGCCGCCGGCTCGACTGGCACGAGGAGACATGCATGACCCACGCGCTCGAACGGTTCCGCCTCGACGGCCGCCGCGCACTGATTACCGGTTCCGGACGCGGGATCGGGCTGACGCTCGCCCGCGGGCTGGCCGAAGCCGGCGCGGCGATCGTCATCAACGATCGCAATGAGGAGAAGGCCGCGACGCTCGTGCGGCACCTGCGCGAGGAAGGCTTCGCGGCCGACTACGCGGTCTTCGACGTCGCCGAGCACGCGCAGGTGCGTGCGGCGGTCGACGATTTCGAGGCGCGCGTCGGCGCGATCGACATCCTCGTGAACAACGCGGGCATCCAGCGCCGCGCGCCGCTCGACGCATTCGAACCCGACGACTGGCAGGCACTGATGCGCGTGAACCTCGACGGCGTGTTCAACGTCGCGCAGGCGGTGGCGCGGCACATGATCGCGCGCGGCCGCGGGAAGATCATCAACATCTGCTCGGTGCAGAGCGAACTCGCGCGGCCGACGATCGCACCGTATGCGGCGACCAAGGGCGCGGTGCGGATGCTGACGAAAGGGATGTGCGCCGACTGGGCGCGCCACGGCATCCAGGCGAACGGCCTCGCCCCCGGCTATTTCGAAACCGAACTCAACCGCGCGCTGGTCGACGACGCGGCGTTCTCCGACTGGCTGTGCAAGCGCACGCCGGCCGGCCGCTGGGGGCGCGTCGACGAGCTGTGCGGGGCGGCGATCTTCCTCGCGTCGGCCGCGTCCGATTTCGTGAACGGCCAGACGCTGTTCGTCGACGGCGGCCTGACCAGCGCCGTATAAGGAGAACCATCATGCGGATGCGTTGCATGTGTGTCGTGATCCACGGGCCGAACGACCTGCGGGTGGAAGAGCAGGACACGGGCGAGATCGGCCCGGGGCAGGTGCGCGTCGATGTCGCGATGGGCGGCATCTGCGGCTCCGATCTCCATTACTTCCGGCACGGCGGCTTCGGTGCGATCCGGCTGCAGCAGCCGATGGTGCTCGGTCACGAGGTCGCCGGCACCGTCGCGGAAGTCGCGCCGGACGTGACGTCGGTGAAGGTCGGCGATCGCGTCACGGTCAATCCGAGCCGGCCGTGCGGTGCGTGCCGCTACTGCCTGGAAGGGTTGCCGAACCAGTGCCTCGACATGCGCTTCTACGGCAGCGCGATGCGGATGCCGCACGTGCAGGGCGCATTCCGCGACGCGCTCGTGTGCAACGCGGCGCAGTGCGTGAAGGTTGCCGATCACGTGCCGATGTCGCTCGCGGCGCTTGCCGAACCGTTCGCGGTCGGTCTGCATGCGGTGTCGCGCGCGGGCTCGCTGATCGGCAAGCGCGTGCTCGTGTCGGGCTGCGGGCCGATCGGCGTGCTCGCCGTCGCGGCGGCGCGCGTGCACGGCGCGGCGGAGATCGTCGCGACCGACGTCGTCGAGGCGCCGCTGGAAGTGGCGGGCGCGCTCGGCGCCGACCGCACGATCAACGCGGCGGCCGACGCCGGTTGGGTCGAGCGCTACAGCGCCGACAAGGGCACGTTCGACGTGATGATCGAGTGTTCGGGCAATGCGCGCGCGCTGCGCGACGGGCTGGACGTGATGCGTCCGCGCGGGGTCGTCGTGCAGCTCGGGCTCGGCGGCGACGTCAGCCTGCCGCAGAACGTCGTGGTCGCGAAGGAGCTGTCGATCTGCGGTTCGTTCCGCTTCCATGCGGAATTCGCGCTCGCGGTGCAGCTCATCAATGCGGGACGCGTCGACCTGCGGCCGGCCGTCACGCGCGTGTTCCCGGTGCGCGACGCGAACCTCGCGTTCGAACTGGCCGGCGACCGGCAGCGCGCGATGAAGGTGCTGATCGATTTCGCGGGCGAGGCTGCGTGACGCCGGCAGGGCGGATGAGTGGTCGGGCGGCCGCCATCCGCTCCTGCGCGATCCCGCGACGGATTGCGTCCCGCCGGCGGGCGTCGCGCTACTGCGGCGCCTGCCTTGCGCCGACGCGCTGCGACGCAAGCCAGAGTGCGATCAGCACGCCCGCGAGCGCCGCGCCCGCGACGCACACGCCGCGCCAGCCGTCGATGCCGTACGCGACGCTCGCCGCGAACGACCCGAGCGCGCCGCCGATGAAGTAGCTCGTCAGGTAGATCGTCGTCACGCGGCTGCGCGCGTTGCCGGCCAGCGCATAGATCACGCTCTGGTTCGAGATGTGCATCCCCTGCACGCCGACGTCGAGCAGCAGGATGCCCGCGATCAGCGCCGCGAGCGAGTGCGCGCCGGCCGCGATCAGCGCGAACGACGCGAGCACGGCCGCCGCGAACAGCCCCGTCGCCGCATTGCCGTGTCCGCGATCGACCAGCCTGCCGGCCGACGTCGCCGCGAGCGCGCCTACCGCGCCGACGACGCCGAACAGGCCGATCTGCCCTTCGGAATAGCTGTACGGCGGCTGGCTCAGCAGGAACGTGAGGCCCGTCCACAGCAGGCTGAAGCACGCGAACACGAGCGCGCCGTAGGTGGAGCGCAGCGCGATCAGCGGTTGCGCGCGCACCAGCGCGACGAGCGACTTCATCAGCGCCGCATAGTCGAGGCGCGCGTCGCGGCGATCCTTCGGCAGCTTCACGGCGAGCACGACCGTCAGCACGAACACCATCGCCGCGGCGATGCCGTACACCGCCCGCCAGCCGAGCCCGTCGGCGATCGCACCGGCCGCCACGCGCGCGAGCAGGATGCCGAGCAGCAGCCCGCTCATGACGGTGCCGACCGCGCGGCCGCGCGAGCGCGCGTCGGCGAGCGACGCCGCGAACGGCACCAGCAACTGCGTCGAACAGGTGACGAAGCCGACCGCGACGTTCGCGGCGATGAATGCATGGAAGTTCGTGCTGCACGCGACGCCCGCCAGCGCGACGACGTTGAGCATCAGCAGCCGCACGATCAGCGTGTGGCGGTTGACAGCGTCGCCGAGCGGGACGATCAGCAGCAGGCTCGCCGCATAACCGAGCTGCGTCAGCGTGACGAGATAGCCGAGTTCGGTCGGCGCGCGGCCGAAGCTGTGCGCGATCGCGGCGAGCAGCGGCTGCGCGTAGTAGATGTTGCCGATGACGATGCCGCACGCGCACGCGAACAGCAGCGTCATGCCGCGCGTCAGGGCGGGGTGGGTGTCGTGGTGCGGGTTCATCTTTCCGGAAATCGGCGGCGCGGGTTACGGGAAACGGGCCGGCGCGGTTGCCGCGTTCGCGGGCCGCGCCGATGCGGCGGGCGGGCACGGCGTGCCGGTAGGGAAGCGCGTATGATGCGGACATCCGGCCATAGCGTCCAAGACTGGCTTGTTATGGTTTCGATTGGCCAAACCAATACCTGATTCGCGATGCTACTCCGCCACATCCGCTATTTCCTGGCCGTCGCCGAGCAGCGCAGTTTCACGCGCGCGGCCGACGCGCTGCACGTATCGCAGCCGACGCTGTCGCAGCAGGTCCGCCAGCTCGAGGACACGCTCGGCGTGCAGCTGTTCGACCGCTCGGGCCGCACGGTGCAGCTCACCGAGTTCGGCGAGGTCTATGCGCGCCACGCGCGCGCCGCGCTGCATGAACTCGATACGGGGCAGCGCGCGCTGCACGACGTCGCCGGTCTCGGCAGCGGGTCGTTGCGGCTCGCGATGATGCCGACCTTCGCGGCCTACCTGAGCGGCTCGCTCGTCGATGCGTTCAACACTGCGTACCCGAACGTCGCGCTGACGATCGACGCGATGCCGCAGGAACGCATCGAGGCGCTGCTCGCCGACGACCGGCTCGACGCGGGCTTCGCGTTCATGCCGCCGCCCGGCTGCCGGACATCGACGCACTGCCGCTGTGGGACGAGCCGCTCGCGCTCGTGACGGGCCGCACGCACCGTCTTGCGCGGCGCCGCCGCGCGCTGACGCCGGCCGAGCTCGGCGGCGAGCCGCTGGTGCTGCTCAGCCGCGCGTTCGCGACGCGCGAGAGCATCGACCGCTATTTCATCGAGCACGGCGCGCGGCCGCGCATCGCGATCGAGGTGAACGCGATCAACGCGATTCTCGAGCTCGTGCGGTGCGGCCGGCTCGCGACGGTGCTGCCCGACGCGGTCGCGCGCGAGAGTGCCGACCTGTGCGCGCTGGAGATCGATCCGCCGCTGCCCGCGCGCACGGCTGCGCTGCTGACGCGCAAGGGCGCGTACCGCAGCGTCGCGGCGCGCGCGTTCATCGAGCGCACGCTCGCGCATGGCGATGCGCCGGCGCGCGGGCGTTAGCGGACGTTGATCGACGTTGGTGGATTTTGGCCGGAACGCGCGCGGAGACCGCAAAGACTGAAGCGCGCCGCAAAGGCGGAACGCCCGGCCGAGCGGCCGCTCAGGCGCCCGGCGTCGGGAAGTACATGCCCGCGCGCTGCGCGGCGTTCGCGATGTGCGTTTCGATCGCGGTGCCCGCGGCGGCCGCATCGCGTGCGATCAGCGCGTCGACGATCGCGCGGTGCTCGTGCCACGTCGACAGCAGCAGCTCGCGCCGGTAGAACGGCATGCGCTGGCTTTCCTTCATGATGTCGGCGCTGCTGCGCAGGATCGATTCGATCGCCGCGTTGCCCGCGAGATGGATGATCCGCATGTGGAAGTCGAAGTCGAGCTGCGATGCCGCGTCGAGCGCGCTTTCGGTGAGCGCGACGTGCAGGTCGGCGAGGTTGTCCTCGAACCACGCGATGTCGTCGTCGGTGACGACGTGCGCGGCCATTCGCGCGGCGAACCCTTCGAGCGCATAGCGCATCTGGTACGTATCGGGCGGCGACGACTGCTCGGCGAACCGCCAGGCATGCGCGGCCGTGGCCTGCGCGCTTTCGACATACACGCCCTTGCCCGCGCGGATGCGCAGCATCCCGAGCGCCTCGAGCGTCGACAGCGCCTCGCGCAGCGACGCGCGGCTGATCTCCAGCTCCTCGGAGAGCTGGCGCTGGGCCGGCAGCAGGCTGCCGACCGGATACACGCCTGCCTCGATCCGGTCGCGGATCGTCGCGATGGCGGCGTCGGTCACGGTATGCGGAACGTTTTTCATGAGATGAACTTTGGCCGGTCTGACCGGCATTGTAATCCGCACGCAGGCGGTGCACGAACGCCCTACGGGAAAGCCACGATCTGCCCCTGTCCGGTGCGTTTCGGGCGGACGGGGAGGGGTGGGAAATCCCTATTTTGTCCGTCCTTGACGCCACTATATCGGCTTCCTACTATCCACCATAACATCACTGGTCTTACCAGTATGAACAGACGAAACTGCAACCGTTGGATCGGGAGAGCGCCGTGTCGAAATTCCTCAATTCGCTGTTTGGCCGGGTAGTCGTCGCACTAGTCCTGGGGATCGCGCTCGGCGCGTTCTTCCCGCATTTCGCCGAGTCGTTGCGACCGCTCGGCGACGGCTTCCTCAAGCTCATCAAGATGGTGATCGGGCCGATCGTGTTCTGCGTCGTGGTCAGCGGGATGGCGAACGCGGGCGACCTGAAGAAGGTCGGCCGGGTCGGCCTGAAGGCCGTCATCTACTTCGAGGTGATGACGACGCTCGCGCTCGGCATCGGCCTCGTGCTCGCGTGGCTCACGCGCCCGGGCGTCGGGATGAACATCGACCTGCGCTCGCTCGACGCGTCGTCGCTCGCGTCGTACGCGAAGAACGCCGAAAGCCTGAAGGACACGGCCGGCTACCTGATGAAGATCATCCCCGAGACCGCGATCGACGCGTTCGCGAAGGGCGACATCCTGCAGATCCTCGTGTTCGCGGTGCTGTTCGGTTCCGCGCTGTCGCTGCTCGGCGACAAGGCGCAACGCGTCAACGCGCTGATCGAGGAACTGTCGCACGTGTTCTTCCGGATCATCGGCTTCATCATCAAGCTCGCGCCGCTCGGCGTGCTCGGCGCGATCGCGTTCACGACCGGCAAGTACGGCGTCGCGTCGCTCAAGCAGCTCGGCTACCTGGTCGCGGTGTTCTACCTGAGCTGCTTCGTGTTCGTCACGGTCGTGCTCGGCGTGGTGATGCGGCTCGCGGGCTTCTCGGTGTTCAAGCTGATCCGCTACCTGCGCGAGGAACTGTCGATCGTGCTCGGCACGGCGTCGTCGGACGCGGTGCTGCCGCAGGTGATGCGCAAGCTCGAATACATGGGCGTGAAGGATTCGACGGTCGGCCTCGTGATCCCGACCGGCTATTCGTTCAACCTCGACGGCTTCTCGATCTACCTGACGCTTGCCGTGCTGTTCATCGCGCAGGCCACCAACACGCCGCTGTCGACGCATGACCTGATCGTCGTGCTGCTGGTGTCGCTCGTCACGTCGAAGGGTGCGCACGGGATCCCGGGCTCGGCGATCGTGATCCTCGCGGCGACGCTGTCGGCGATCCCCGCGATTCCCGTGCTCGGCCTCGTGCTGATCCTGCCGGTCGACTGGTTCGTCGGCATCGCCCGCGCGCTGACCAACCTGATCGGCAACTGCGTCGCGACGGTCGTCGTCGCGGTGTGGGAGAACGACATCGACCGGGCCCGCGCGAAGCGCGTGCTGAACCGCGAGCTGCGCTACGTGCCGGCTGAAGAGGAAGACCGCGCGGCGCCGGTCGCCGGCGACCAGGCTCACGCGCTCTGAGCGCAACCCCGCGCGGGCGGCCTTGCCCCGGGCTGCCCCGCACACTTGGCATTCATGTGGCCGGCGCCTCGACGCGCCGGCCCTTCATCGAACTTCAGGAGACGACATGGCAGCCCCCATCCTCGACCCGGATGCGCCGGCGTTTACGCGGCGTTACATGAACCTCGCCGACCCGCGCCTCGGGGCGCAAGCGCTCTTCGCCAGCGACGAATTCTTCGCGCCGAAGGAACGCATGCTGAATCCCGAGCCGGCCGTGTTCATCCCCGGCAAGTACGACGACCACGGCAAGTGGATGGACGGCTGGGAAACGCGCCGCAAGCGCACGACCGGCCACGACTTCTGCGTGGTGCGGCTCGCGCGGCCGGGCGTGATTCACGGCGTCGACCTCGACACGAGCCATTTCACCGGCAACTTCCCGCCGGCCGCGTCGATCGACGCATGCGTCGCCGAAGGCGACACGCCGTCCGACAACGCCGAATGGCGCACGATCGTCCCGGCGACGACGCTGCAGGGCAATTCGCATCACTACGTGAGCGTCGACGATGCGCAACCTTATACGCACCTGCGCGTGAACCTGTACCCGGACGGCGGCCTCGCGCGGCTGCGCGTGTACGGCCAGCCGCAGCGCGACTGGCGCCGGGTGCCGGCCGGCGAGCTCGTCGATCTCGCGGCGATCGAGAACGGCGGCTACCTGGTGGCCGCGAACAACCAGCACTTCGGCCCGGCATCGCAGATGCTGATGCCGGGTCGCGGCGCGAACATGGGCGACGGCTGGGAAACGCGGCGCCGCCGCGAGCCGGGCAACGACTGGGCGATCGTCGCGCTCGCGCGGCCGGGCATCATCCGGCGCGTCGAGGTCGACACCGCGTTCTTCAAGGGCAATTTCCCCGACCGCTGCTCGCTGCAGGCCGCATCGGTGGCGGGCGGCACCGACGATTCGCTCGTCACGCAGGCGATGTTCTGGGCCGAACTGCTCGGCGAGCAGAAGCTGTCGATGGACCACGTCCACACGTTCGACCAGCTTGCGGCGCTCGGGCCCGTCACGCACGTGCGTTTCAACATCTTCCCGGACGGCGGCGTGTCGCGCCTGCGTCTGTGGGGCGAGCCGGCTTGAAGGAGGGCAACGGCATGAGCGGATCCCGCATCCTGCGCGTCGAGCGCCTGACCCGCGAAGCGTTCGCGCCGTTCGGCGACGTGATCGCGCTCGAAGGCGCGCGGCATTTCCCGATCAACGGCGGCACGACCGAGCGCTTCCACGATCTCGCGACGATCGACGTGTGCGCGGACGGCGGCCGCCCGCTCGTCAGCGTGTTCCGCGCGCAGCCGCGCGCGCTGCCGGTCGCGCTCACGCTGATGGAGCGCCATCCGCACGGCAGCCAGGCGTTCATCCCGCTCGCGGCGGTATCGCGTTACGCGATCGTCGTCGCGCCGGCCGGCGAGTTCCGGCCCGACGCGATGCGCGCGTTCCTCGCGGAAGGCTGGCAGGGCGTGAACTATGCGAAGGGCGTCTGGCACCATCCGCTGCTCGCGCTCGATGCGGTCAGCGATTTCGTGATCGTCGATCGCGGCGGCCCGCAGCCGAACTGCGACGAAATCCCGCTCGACGGCGCCTGGCGGCTCGAACTCGCGCCGGCCTGCGCAAGCGCGGCCTGACCGGCGCCGGAACGCGCCCCAAAAGACGACGGCCCGCCCGGCGCAATGCCGGGCGGGCCGTCTCGCATGCGCGTGCGCGCGGATCAGTGCTTGCGGTGCGGGCAGTTCTCGGTCGTGCACGAACCGTACATCGCGAGCGAGTGCTCCTGGAGCCGGAAGCCGCGCTCCTTCGCGATCGCCTGCTGGCGGCCTTCGATCTCCGCGTCGAAGAATTCCTCGACCCGGCCGCAATCGAGGCACACGAGGTGGTCGTGGTGCGAGCCTTCGTTCAGTTCGAACACGGCCTTGCCGGATTCGAAGTTGCTGCGCGACAGCAGGCCGGCCTGCTCGAACTGCGTCAGCACGCGGTAGACGGTGGCGAGCCCGATGTCGAGCTGCTCGTTGAGCAGGTTCCGGTAGACGTCTTCCGCCGTCAGATGGCGCACCGGGCTTTGCTGGAAGATCTCGAGAATCTTGAGGCGCGGTAGGGTGGCCTTTAGCCCGATATTCTTGAGATCCGTCGGATTGGTCATGGCTAGGCATCCCTAGAGTACAATGCAGGGCTTCAATGTTACCGGCTTTTCGCCGTTCCAGAAACACGCGCGGCCTGCGACGCGGGCCTGCACGGTGAGGGAAATGATTCCAGAATCTCTTTCGCACTTTCAGAGGAGCCGCATGCGGAGTGTCATCATCGCTGCCGCCGCCGTTGCCGCGCTGGCTGGTTGTTCGTCGTACGACAGCGTGACGCAGCGCATCGCGCAGAGCATCACCCCCTACCGGATCACCGTCGTGCAAGGCAACTTCGTGTCGCAGGAGAAAGCCTCGCAGCTGCAGGTCGGCATGTCGCGCGAGCAGGTACGCGCGCTGCTCGGCACCCCGCTGCTGGCGGACATGTTCCACGCCGACCGCTGGGATTACCTCTTCTACTTCAAGCGCGGCTCGACGGCGGTCGTCCAGCAGCGCGATCTCGTCGTGACGTTCTCGGGCGATCGCGTCGCGGGCTGGACGGGGGCGGACAACCTGCCTTCCGAACTCGACCTGCTGGCCGACATCGACGGCGACCGTGGCGGCAAGAAGGCGAAGCAGGCGGCTGCGACCGCCGCTGCCGCGAGCGGCGCGAGCGCGGGGCAGACGGCTGCCGCACCGGTGGCGGTCGTGGTGCCGGAAGCGGCGAGCGCCGGCGCCGTCGCCGACCAGGATGCGAACGCGCAGGCCGCCCGCGCGGCGAACCGCGCGACCAACCAGGTGTCCGGGCAGGGCGGGTCCTCGCGGCGGTTCACGCCGTCCACGCAGGCTGCCGGCGGTGCGCCGGTGCCGGGCGGCCAGCCGCCGGGCGCGGTTCCGGCGATCCAGCCGCAGTTCCAGTTCCATCGTCCGCCGCCGCCGAACGCGTCGAACGAGGCGTCGCCGCCGGTCGGCCCGCAAGGCTCCGACACGCTGCAGAACCAGCCGCTCACCGCGCCGGCGCAGTAAGCCCGGGCGCGGAAACAGGGCGGCATGCGCCGCCCGCCTTTAGACCTGTCGTGTAGAAAGCCATGAAGATTGCGATTGCCGGCGCATCGGGCCGTATGGGCCGGATGCTGATCGAAGCCGTTCTCAACGATTCCGACGCGCAGCTCGTCGGCGCGCTCGATCGCGCCGATTCGCCGTTCCTCGGCCAGGACGCCGGCGCGTTCCTCGGCAAGGAAACCGGGGTCAGGCTGACCGCCGATCTCGACGCCGTGTTCACGCAGGCCGACTACCTGATCGACTTCACGCGTCCGGAAGGCACGATGGCCCATATCGAGGCCGCGCTGCGCCACGACGTGAAGCTCGTGATCGGCACGACCGGCTTCACCGCCGAGCAGAAGGCCGAACTGCAGGCCGCGGCGGGCAAGATCGGCATCGTGTTCGCGGCGAACATGAGCGTCGGCGTGAACGTCACGCTGAAGCTGCTCGAATTCGCGGCGAAGCATTTCTCGCACGGCTACGACATCGAGATCATCGAGGCGCATCACCGCCACAAGGTCGATGCGCCGTCGGGCACCGCGCTGATGATGGGCGAGGCGGTCGCCGGCGCGCTCGGGCGCTCGCTCGACGATTGCGCGGTGTACGGCCGCCACGGCGTGACGGGCGAACGCGATCCGTCGTCGATCGGCTTCGCGGCGGTGCGCGGCGGCGACATCGTCGGCGATCACACCGTGCTGTTCGCCGGGATCGGCGAGCGCATCGAGATCACGCACAAGTCGTCGAGCCGCGTGTCGTATGCGCAGGGCGCGTTGCGCGCGGTCCGCTTCCTGTCGGCGCGCGGCGCCGGCCTGTTCGACATGCAGGACGTGCTCGGCCTGCGCTGACCCCACGGCACGGGGAAACTCCGATGGCGATACCCACCGGCGTTGTCCACTACCTCGAAAGCGGCGATGCGATCACGCATGCCGTCGCTTATGTGCTGCTGGCGATGTCCGTCGCCAGCTGGTGCTTCCTCCTCATGAAAGCCTGGCTGCTGGTCCGCGCGAAGCGGCAGGGGCCGCGCGCGCTCGCCGCGTTCTGGCGCGCGCCGTCGCTCGACGCGGGCATCGCCGCGCTCGCCGGCGCCGATCGCGAGCGCGTGTTCGTGCCGCTCGCCGAAGCCGCGCGCGATGCGGCCGACGACCACGACCCGGCCGCGCTGGCCGCGCGCGTCGAGCGCAGCGAACGCGTGCTGCGTGCGTTGCGGCACGCGATGCTGCGCTCGCAGCGGCGCCTCGAATTCGGCCAGGTGCTGCTCGCGTCGATCGGCAGCACCGCGCCGTTCGTCGGGCTGCTCGGCACCGTGTGGGGCATCTACCACGCGCTCGGCAGCATCGCCGCGAGCGGGCAGGCGCAGATCGAGAACGTCGCGGGGCCGGTCGGCGAGGCGCTGATCATGACCGCGTTCGGGCTCGTGGTCGCGATTCCCGCGGTACTGGCCTACAACATCCTCGGGCGGCTCGTGCGGCAGCTCGCCGAGGAACTCGACGGTTTCGCGCGCGACCTGCACGTGTTCGTGTGCGCGCAGGAAGCCTGACGCGCCCATTCCGGAGGAGCGACCATGGCATTCGGCGGACTCGAGCACCACAAGACGTCCGCGCCGATGGCGGAGATCAACATGACGCCGCTGATCGACGTGATGCTGGTGCTGCTCGTCATTTTCATCATCACCGCGCCGTTGATGACGCACGCGATCCGGCTCGACCTGCCGAAGGTCGCGGCCAGCGTCGCGCGCGACACGCCGCAATCCGTCACCTTGTCGATCGACGACGCGGGCAAGCTGTACTGGGACGACGCGCCGGTGGCGCTCGACGCGCTGCCCGCACGCTTCCGGGCCGCCGCCGCGGGCGGTGCGCCGCCCGAGCTGCGGCTGCGAGCGTCGCGCGCGACCCGCTACGACGTGATTGCGCAGGTGATGGGCGCCGCGCAGGCCGCCGGCCTCACGCGGATCGGCTTCGTGACCGACGTGCCGACGCCGCAGCGAGGTTCCGCCGCGCTGCCTGCCGCGCCGGCGAACCGCTGAGCGGGCCGGGGCCCGCCGCGCCGCCGGCGCGAACGGGCCGCGACCCGCGAGACCGGCCGTGCGGGCCGGCGCGGACGGTATAATTGCCGTTTTTCCCCGGTTGGCAGAAATGCCCCAGGCAATCCGGGCAAGCACGATTTTCGATCCACTCCTGCGCGCGCGCCGTCGCGCCGCTTAAAGCCTAGTCCGAACCACACCATGCACGAGAGATACGTACCCGCCGACGTCGAAGCCGCCGCCCAGGGCGACTGGCGCGCAGCCGATGCCTACAAGACGCAGGAAGATTCGCAGAAGCCGAAGTTCTACTGCGTGTCGATGCTGCCGTACCCGTCCGGCAAGCTGCACATGGGTCACGTGCGCAACTACACGATCAACGACGTGATGTACCGCTATCTGCGGATGAACGGCTACAACACGCTGATGCCGATGGGCTGGGATGCGTTCGGGATGCCGGCCGAGAACGCCGCGATGGCGAACGGCGTGCCGCCCGCGAAGTGGACCTACGACAACATCGACTACATGAAGGGCCAGATGCAGTCGATGGGCCTCGCGATCGACTGGTCGCGCGAGATCGCGACGTGCAAGCCGGACTACTACAAGTGGAACCAGTGGCTGTTCCTGAAGATGCTCGAGAAGGGCATCGCGTACAAGAAGACGGGCACCGTGAACTGGGACCCGGTCGACCAGACCGTGCTCGCGAACGAGCAGGTGATCGACGGCCGCGGCTGGCGCTCGGGCGCGCTCGTCGAGAAGCGCGAGATCCCGATGTACTACCTGCGCATCACGCAGTACGCGGATGAGCTGCTGAACGACCTCGACGGCCTCGGCTGGCCCGAGCGCGTGAAGATCATGCAGCAGAACTGGATCGGCAAGAGCTTCGGCGTGAACTTCGGCTTCCCGTACGAACTCGACGGCGAGAAGAAGCTGCTGCGCGTGTTCACCACGCGCGCCGATACCATCATGGGCGTCACGTTCTGCGCGATCGCGGCCGAGCACCCGCTCGCCACGCGTCTGGCGCAGGACAAGCCGGAACTGCTCGCGTTCATCGACGAATGCAAGCGCGGCGGCGTCGCCGAGGCCGACGTCGCGACGATGGAGAAGAAGGGCGTCGCGACGGGCTTCTCGGTCACGCACCCGCTGACCGGCGAGCCGGTCGAGGTGTGGATCGGCAACTACGTGCTGATGAGCTATGGCGAAGGCGCGGTGATGGGCGTGCCGGGCCACGACGAGCGCGATTTCGCGTTTGCGAAGAAGTACGGCCTGCCGATCAGGCAGGTGATCTCGGCCGAAGGCCAGACGTACTCGCTCGACGCATGGCAGGAGTGGTACGGCGACAAGGAAACCGCGGTCTGCGTGAACAGCGGCAAGTACGACGGCCTGCGCTACACGGAAGCCGTCGACGCGGTCGCGGCCGACCTGAACGCCGGCGGCTTCGGCGACAAGCAGGTCACGTGGCGCCTGCGCGACTGGGGCGTATCGCGCCAGCGCTACTGGGGCACGCCGATCCCGATCATCCACTGCCCGTCGTGCGGCGACGTGCCGGTGCCCGAGCAGGATCTGCCCGTCGTGCTGCCGGAAGACCTCGTGCCGGACGGCTCGGGCAACCCGCTCGCGAAGTCGGAAGCGTTCCTGAACTGTTCGTGCCCGAAGTGCGGCGCGGCCGCGAAGCGCGAAACCGACACGATGGACACCTTCGTCGATTCGTCGTGGTACTTCTCGCGCTACACGGCGCCGGACGCCGAGACCATGGTCGACGCGCGCACCGACTACTGGATGCCGATGGATCAATACATCGGCGGCATCGAGCACGCGATCCTGCACCTGCTGTATTCGCGCTTCTGGACCAAGGTGATGCGCGACCTCGGCCTCGTGAAGTTCGGCGAGCCGGCGAAGAACCTGCTCACGCAGGGGATGGTGCTGAACGAGACGTTCTACCGTGAAGACGCTTCCGGCAAGAAGACCTGGTACAACCCGGCCGACGTGACGGTCACGCACGACGACAAGGGCCGCCCGGTCGGCGCGACGCTGAACACGGACGGCCAGCCGGTCGTGCTCGGCGGCATCGAGAAAATGTCGAAGTCGAAGAACAACGGCGTCGATCCGCAGGTGCTGATCGACCAGTACGGCGCCGATACCGCGCGCCTGTTCACGATGTTCGCCGCGCCGCCCGAGCAGCAGCTCGAGTGGTCGGGTGCGGGCGTCGAGGGCGCGAGCCGCTTCCTGCGCCGCGTGTGGAGCTTCGGTGCGACGAACCGCGAAGCGCTCGCCGCGCGCGCGGGCTTCGACGCGGCCGCGCTCGGCGAAGCCGACAAGGCGCTGCGCCGCGAGATCTACAGCGTGCTGAAGCAGGCCGATTTCGATTACCAGCGCCTGCAGTACAACACGGTCGTGTCGGCCGCGATGAAGATGCTGAACGCGATCGACGGCGCGAAGGGCGCGACGCCCGGCGTGCTGCGCGAAACGTACGGCGTGCTGCTGCGGGTGCTGTACCCGGTCGTGCCGCACGTCACGTTCGAGCTGTGGAAGGCGCTCGGCTATGCGGACGAATTCGGCCCGCTGCTCGACGCGCCGTGGCCGAAGGTCGACGAGGCCGCGCTCGAGCAGGCCGAGATCGAACTCGTGCTGCAGGTGAACGGCAAGGTGCGCGGCGCGCTGAAGGTCGCGAAGGACGCGAGCCGCGAGGCGATCGAAGCGGCGGCGGTGGCGGACGAAGCGTTCGCGAAGTTCAGCGACGGCAAGCCGGCGAAGAAGATCGTCGTCGTGCCGGGCCGCCTCGTGAACATCGTCGTCTGACGGCCCCGGCCGCCGGACGTACCCAGAAGGAGCGAAGGTGATCCGCAGATCGTTTTTGATGCTCGCCGTCGGCAGCGCGGTCGCGCTGTCGGCATGCGGCTTCCAGTTGCGCGGCCAGCAGGACTACGCGTTCAAGCACCTGCTGATCGTCGGCGCGCCGGCGCCGGTCGAGGCGCGCTTCGTGCGCCTCGTCGAGGCCGGCAGCGACACGAAGATCGTCAAGTCGGCGGACGACGCCGACGCCGTGCTGCGCATGTGGGAGTCGCGCGGGCAGAACACGCTGACGCTCAACAAGTTCGGCTCGGCGCAGGAATACGCACTGTTCTATACGCTGAACTACACGCTCACGAGCAAGGACGGCACCGTGCTGATCCCGCCGAGCGCGATCGCGTTGAACCGCGCGATGACGTATAGCGACCAGTACACGAACGCGAAGGCGCAGGAAGCCGACATCCTGTACGGCGACATGCAGAACGACGCGGTCGACCAGATGATGCGGCGTCTCGCGATCGTCCACTCGCTGACCCCGGCGCCGGAAGACGTGGTGCCGGGCGTCGCGCCGCGCGCGCCGTTGCCGCCGCCGCCGCTCTGATCGACGGCGTACGCACCGATGCAATTGCGACTTGATGCACTGGAGCCGCACCTCGCGAAGGGGTTGGCCGGGCTCTATACCGTCTACGGCGACGAGCCGCTGCTCGCGCAGGAGGCGTGCGACCGCATTCGTGCGGCCGCACGTGCGGCCGGCTTCACCGAGCGTTCGGTGCATACGGTCGAGCGCGGTTTCGACTGGAGCGTGCTGCTCGGCGCGACCCAGGCGATGTCGCTGTTCGGCGAGCGCCAGCTGATCGAGCTGCGCATTCCGTCGGGCAAGCCCGGCAAGGAAGGCGCCGACGCACTGAAGACGCTCGCGGCCGCGCCCAACCCCGACGCGCTGATGCTCGTCACGTTGCCGCGCCTCGATGCGGCCACGCAGAAATCCGCCTGGTTTACCGCGCTGCAGAACGGTGGCGTCGCGCTGAAGATCGATCCGGTCGACCGCGCGCAGCTGCCGAACTGGATCGGCCAGCGCCTCGCGATGCAGGGCCAGCGCGCCGCGCCCGGCGAGGACGGGCGGCGCGCGCTGCAGTTCATCGCCGAGCGCGTCGAAGGCAACCTGCTCGCCGCGCACCAGGAAATCCAGAAGCTCGGGCTGCTGTATCCGCAGGGCGCGCTGTCGTTCGAACAGGTGCACGACGCGGTGCTGAACGTCGCGCGTTACGACGTCTTCAAGCTGAACGAAGCGATGCTCGCCGGCGACGCCGCGCGGCTCGCGCGGATGATCGACGGGCTGAAGGGCGAGGGCGAGGCGATCGTGCTGGTGATGTGGGCCGTCGTCGAGGAATTGCGCACGCTGCTACGGATCAAGCGCGGCACGACGGCCGGCAAGCCGCTGGCGACGCTGTTGCGCGAGAACCGCGTGTGGGGGCCGCGCGAGCGGCTGATCGGCCCCGCGCTGAACCGTGTGTCGGAAGCCGTGCTCGAGAAGGCGCTCGCGTTTGCCGCGAAGCTCGACCGGCAGGTGAAGGGCCTGTCCGCGGTGACGCCGGGCCGCCGCACGCAGGACGAACCGCCGCCCGATCCATGGGACGGGCTGTTCCAGCTCGCGATGACGGTGGCCGGTGCCCGCGGCGAGCGACCGCCGACCGCGGGTCGCGGCGTGCGGCGCTAAGTCCCGCCTGCGGCGCCAGCGCGCCGTCCGCAACCCGCTTACAATTGCTTCGACAGCCGGCGCGGCCGATGCCGCCGCGTCGCGCCTTTCCCGACGAATTCATGCCGCCCAGCGCGGCGCGCTTCTCGAGTCACACGATGGATATCGATCAGTACATGACCGACCTGGGCCGTCGCGCCCGGCACGCTTCCCGCGCGATGGCGCGCGCCAGCACGGCCGCGAAGAACGCGGCGCTCGACGCCGTGGCTCGCGCGATCGAACGCGACGCGCAGGCACTGAAGGATGCGAATGCCCGCGATGTCGCCCGTGCCCGTGAAAAGGGGCTCGATGCGGCGTTCGTCGATCGCCTGACGCTGTCGGACAAGGCGCTGAAGACGATGGTCGAGGGCTTGCGCCAGGTTGCGTCGCTGGCCGATCCGATCGGCGAGATCGGCAACCTCAAGTACCGCCCGAGCGGAATCCAGGTGGGCCAGATGCGCGTGCCGCTCGGCGTGATCGGCATCATCTACGAATCGCGCCCGAACGTGACGATCGACGCGGCCGCGCTGTGCCTGAAGTCGGGCAACGCGACGATCCTGCGCGGCGGCTCCGAAGCGCTCGAATCGAACGCGGCGCTCGCGAAGCTGATCGGCGAAGGGCTCGAAGCCGCCGGCCTGCCGCAGGACGCGGTGCAGGTCGTCGCGACGGCCGATCGCGCGGCGGTCGGCAAGCTGATCACGATGACCGAATACGTCGACGTGATCGTGCCGCGCGGCGGCAAGAGCCTGATCGAGCGCCTGATCAACGAGGCGCGCGTGCCGATGATCAAGCACCTCGACGGCATCTGCCACGTGTACGTCGACGATCGTGCCGACCTCGGCAAGGCGCTGACCGTCTGCGACAACGCGAAGACGCACCGCTACGGCACCTGCAACACGATGGAGACGCTGCTGGTCGCGAGCGGTGTCGCGGCCAAGCTGCTGCCGCCGCTCGGCAAGCTGTATCGCGACAAGCAGGTCGAGCTGCGCGTCGATGCGGCCGCGCGTGCGGTGCTCGCCGATGCGGGCGTCGGCCCGCTCGTCGATGCGACCGAGGAAGACTGGCACACCGAGTATCTCGCGCCGGTGCTCGCGATCAAGGTCGTCGACGGCCTCGACGCCGCGATCGAGCACATCAACCATTACGGCTCGCACCACACGGATGCGATCGTCACCGAGGATCACGACCGCGCGATGCGGTTCCTGCGCGAGGTCGATTCGGCGAGCGTGATGGTCAACGCGTCGACGCGTTTCGCGGACGGTTTCGAATTCGGCCTCGGCGCGGAAATCGGCATCTCGAACGACAAGCTGCATGCACGCGGCCCCGTCGGCCTGGAAGGGCTGACGTCGCTGAAGTACGTCGTGCTCGGGCACGGCGAAGGCCGCCAATAACACACGCGAGGCACACAATCGATGGCGATGCTCTGGGTCAAGACGTTCCATATCGTTCTGATCGCCGCGTGGTTCGCGGGGCTTTTCTACCTGCCGCGCATCTACGTGAACCTGGCGATGGAAACCGATCCGGCCGCCGTGCGGCGCCTGTTGCTGATGGCGCGCAAGCTGTTCCGCTTCATGACGATGATCGCGGTGCCGGCGCTGGCCTGCGGGTTGTGGCTGTGGCTTTCGATCGGCATCGGGCAGGGGCAGGGCTGGATCCATGCGAAGGTGACGGTCGTGCTGCTGCTGATCGTCTATCACGCCTATTGCGGGCACCTGCTGCGGGTGTTCGAGCGTGGCGAGAACCGCCGCACCGACAAGTGGTATCGCGTGTTCAACGAACTGCCGGTGCTCGGCATGCTCGCGGCGGTCGCGCTGGTCGTGATCAAGCCGTTCTGAGTCGAGCGGCCGGCGAGGGGCGGCCGGCACGGTTGTCTGCACCGATCCCTGCGCGACGGCGCCCTTCGGGGCGCCGTTCGTCGTTTACGTGCGGGCCGGCTGTCGGCTGACGCGCCGGATCGTGCGCGGGTTCCGCATCGATCATGCGACGGCCGGTGCCGCGTGTGGGTCAATCCTTCGCGCCGTCGTCGATCCGGCGGCGCGTGATCGCCTCTTTCGCGCGGCCGACCCGCTCCATGAGCGCGGGGCCGCGCGACAGCGCGACACCGACCGCGAGGATGTCGCCGATCGCGAGATGCGACATCCGCGACGTCATCGGCGAGAACACGTCCGTTTCCTCCGCGACGTTCGATGCGAGGCTCACCGTCGCGAGCTTCGCGAGCGGCGAATGGCTCTGCGTGATCGCGACGACCTTCGCGCCGCACGCGAGCGCGGAACGCGCGGCGTCGACGATGTCGCGCGTGCGGCCGGTGTTCGAGATCGCGACGACGACGTCGTGCGGCCCGAGCAGCGCCGACGACATCGAGAACGTGTGCGGGTCCGAATACGCGACGCTCGGCACGCCGAGCCGGAAGAACTTGTGCTGGATGTCCTGCGCGGCGATGCCGGAGCCGCCGGCGCCGTAGAACTCGATCCGCGATGCATTCGACAGCAGCGCGATCGCTTCGGCGACGCTGCCGGCCGACAGGCTGTTGCGCACCTCGATCAGCGCGCCGATCGTGCGGTCGAACACCTTGCCGATGATGCCGGGCGCCGGTTCGTCGGGTTCGACGTCGCGATAGACCGACGACACGCCCGGCGCGACGCTCTGCGCGAGCCGGATCTTGAATTCGCGGAAGCCGCTGCAGCCGAGCGCCTGGCAGAAGCGCGCGATCGTCGGCTGGCTGACGCCCGCGCGCGTCGACAGCTCGGTCATCGCGAGGTCGAGCACCTCGCGCGGCGCGGCGAGGATGTAGTCGGCGAGCTTGCGCTCGGACGGGCGCAACTCGGCGCGGATCGCTTCAATGCGGGGCAGCATGGGACGGCAGGCAGGAATCGGGTTCGGATGAGCGAGTGTATCGCAATCGAATTGTAGAAAATCTACAAGAAATTACTAACTGATTCGTCAACAACTGATGGCGCGCGGGATACCGGTGATTAGGGTTTTCACTAGGTGAAGCCTTGCTGGTGGCGGGAATAAGGGTTGCGTGCATGCGGATCGACATTGCGTGCGTGTAGTTTTTCTACTAGACTGGCTTCGTTCGGTCGACGCACTCGACCGTCCCCACGATTCCAACCGCCGGTGTCGGCCGGCATACAGGAGCGCCCAGCATGACGTCGCTGCACCCCACTCTGGCGAAGGTCACCGAACGCGTGATCGCCCGCAGCCAATCGACCCGTTCCGCCTATCTGCAGCGCATCGACGGCGCGCAGGGCAAGTTCCCGGCCCGCGGCGCGCTGTCGTGTGCAAACCTCGCGCACGGCTTCGCGGGCCTCGAGGGCAACGACAAGTTCGCGATCAAGGCGATCCGCGAGCCGAACATCGGCATCGTGTCCTCGTACAACGAGATGCTGTCCGCGCATGCGCCGTACAAGGACTTCCCCGAGATCATCAAGGCGGCCGCGCGCGAGAACGGCGGCGTCGCGCAGTTCGCGGGCGGCGTGCCGGCGATGTGCGACGGCGTCACGCAGGGCAACCCGGGGATGGAGCTGTCGCTGTTCTCGCGCGAGGCAATCGCGATGGGCACGGCGATCGCGCTCACGCACAACATGTTCGACGCGGCGCTGTGCCTCGGCATCTGCGACAAGATCGTGCCGGGCCTCCTGATCGGCGCGCTGCAGTTCGGCCACCTGCCGACGATCTTCGTGCCGGCCGGCCCGATGACGAGCGGCCTGTCGAACGACGACAAGGCGAAGATCCGCCAGCAGTTCGCGACCGGCCAGGTCGGCCGCGACGCACTGCTCGAAGCCGAATCGGCCGCGTATCACGGCCACGGCACCTGCACGTTCTACGGCACCGCGAACAGCAACCAGATGCTGATGGAGCTGATGGGGCTGCACCTGCCGGGCTCGGCATTCGTTCATCCGCACACGCCGCTGCGCACCGCGCTGACGGCCGAGGCCGCGCGCCGCGTGCTCGACCTGACCGTCGAGCGCGGCCGCTACACGCCGATCGGCCATGTGATCGACGAGAAGGCGATCGTCAACGGGATCGTCGCGCTGCTCGCGACGGGCGGCTCGACCAACCACACGCTGCACCTCGTCGCGATCGCACGCGCGGCCGGCATCCTGATCGACTGGAACGACTTCGACGAACTGTCGGCGGTCGTGCCGCTGCTCGCGAAGATCTACCCGAACGGCAAGGCCGACGTGAACCACTTCCACGCGGCGGGCGGCGTGGCCTTCCTGGTGCGCAACCTGCTCGAGGGCGGGCTGCTGCACGAGGACGTGACGACGGTCGCGGGCAAGGGCCTGTCGCTCTACACGAAGGAGCCGAAGCTGATCGACGGCAAGCTGACGTGGGTCGACGGCGCGGCCGAGAGCCACGACACGAAGGTGCTGCGCGGCATCCGCGACCCGTTCCAGCCGGACGGCGGCCTGCGCCTGATGCAGGGCCGGCTCGGCCGCGGCGTGATCAAGATTTCGGCGGTCGCACCCGAGCACCGCAAGGTGAGGGCGAGCGCGATCGTGTTCGATTCGCAGGAAGCCGTGCAGGAGGCCTTCGATCGCGGCGAGCTGAAGCGCGATTTCGTCGCAGTGGTGCGCTTCCAGGGCGCGCGCGCGAACGGGATGCCCGAGCTGCACCGTTTGACGCCGCTGCTCGGCGTGCTGCAGGATCAGGGCTTCCACGTCGCGCTCGTCACCGACGGCCGCATGTCGGGCGCATCGGGCAAGGTGCCGGCCGTGATCCACGTGTCGCCGGAAGCGCTGCTGGCCGGCCCGCTCGGCAAGGTGAAGACGGGCGATACGCTCGTGATCGACGCCGAAGCCGGCGTGCTCGACATCGAGGTCGACGCCGCGGAGTGGCAGGCGCGCCCGGTCGCGCAGCCGCTGCACCAGGCCGAGAACGAGGTCGGTTTCGGGCGTGAACTGTTCGGCGTGTTCCGCGCGGCCGCCGCGCCGGCCGAGCAGGGCGCATCGGTTTTCGGCGCGCTGGTCGGCGAAACCGCCGCCCACGTCGCCGCATGAATTTCAAGGAGCCAATTCAATGAAGACGATTGCTGAAATCGTGAAGCTGGGCCCGGTCATCCCGGTGCTCGCATTCGACTCGGTCGAGCAGGGTGAGCACGTGTCGCGCGCGTTGCACGCCGGCGGCGTGAAGGTGCTCGAGATCACGCTGCGCACGCCGGCTGGCCTGGAAGCGATCCAGCGCGCGAGCCAGCTCGCGGACGACATCGTCGTCGGCGTCGGCACGATCACGAAGCCCGAGCATTGCGAGCAGGCGAAGCGCGCGGGCGCGAAGTTCGGCGTGTCGCCGGGCCTGACGAAAGAGCTGCACCTCGCGTCGCTCGACGCGGGCCTGCCGCTGCTGCCGGGCGTGATGACGCCGAGCGACATCATCCAGGCACTCGAATTCGGCTACGAGATCGTGAAGTTCTTCCCCGCCCAACAAGCGGGCGGCGTGCCGATGCTGCAGGCGTTCCACGGCCCGTTCCCGGCGCTGAAGTTCTGCCCGACCGGCGGCATCACGGTCGAAACCGCACCGAATTTCCTGAAGCTGCCGAACGTGGTGTGTGTCGGCGGCTCGTGGCTCACGCCGAAGGCCGCGCTCGCCGCGCAGGACTGGGCCGAAGTCACGCGCCTCGCGCAAGCCGCGAGCCAGCTTCCCCGTTAAGACTTGTACGAAATGACGGTTTGACCCTCGGAAAGCAAGCGCTTAGTGCTTGTTTTACCGAGGGTTTTTGCTAATGGAACCGGTTCTATCCGCGGACCGTAAAGATAAGTAAAATTCAGCGTCCTGACGGGGTGGGTACCCCCCGTGTTCCGGAGACCTGCATAGCCGGGCATACTCGCAACAACTCGCCCGGTTCGAACAATTCTAGGAGGAGTGGCCACATGGGGGCTGTCCAAGGCAGCATGCTGCTCGTATTCACGCTGATCGCGATTGCCGCGCTGATCCTGATGATCGCGCGCTACAAGATCTACCCGTTCCTGGTGCTGATCATCGTCTCGCTCGGCCTCGGCCTCGTCGTCGGCATGCCGATGGACAAGATCGTCAAGTCGTTCGAGGCGGGCACCGGCGGTACGCTCGGTCACATCGCGATCGTCGTCGGCCTCGGCACGATGCTCGGCAAGATGATGGCCGAATCGGGCGGCGCCGAACGGATCGCGACCACGCTGATCGACTGGTTCGGCGAGAAGAACATCCACTGGGCGATGATGTTCGTCGCGATCATCGTCGGCCTGCCGGTGTTCTTCGAAGTCGGCTTCGTGCTGCTGATCCCGATCGCGTTCAACGTCGCGAAGCGCACCGGCAAGTCGCTGCTCGTCGTCGGCCTGCCGATGGTGGCCGGCCTGTCCGTCGTGCACGGCCTGATCCCGCCGCACCCGGCCGCGCTGCTGGCCGTTCAGCAATACGGCGCCGATATCGGCAAGACGATCGCGTTCGGCCTGATCGTCGGCGTGCCGACCGCGATCATCGCGGGCCCGCTGTTCGCGCTGACGATCTCGAAGTTCGTGAAGCTGCCGGAAAACAACCCGCTCGCGTCGCAGTTCGTCGATTCGCACGCGGACGGCCGCAAGCGTGAACTGCCGAGCTTCGGCATCACGCTGTTCACGATCCTGCTGCCCGTCGTGCTGATGCTCGTCGGCAGCTGGGCCGACCTGCTGTTCACGCCGAAATCGCTGCCGAACAACCTGCTGCGCTTTGCCGGCAACTCGGACGTCGCGCTGCTGATCGCCGTGCTCGTGAGCTTCTTCACGTTCGGCAAGCTGCAGGGCTTCAACCGCGACCAGATCCAGAAGTTCTGCGGCGAGTGTCTCGCACCGATCGCCGGCATCACGCTGATCGTCGGCGCGGGCGGCGGCTTCGGCGGCGTCCTGCGCGACAGCGGGATCTCGCAGCAGATCGTCGAGACCGCGAAACATGCGCACCTGTCGCCGCTGCTGCTCGGCTGGTTCGTCGCGGCGCTGATGCGTCTCGCGACGGGTTCGGCGACGGTCGCGATGACGACGGCCTGCGGCATCGTCGCGCCGATCGCGGCGGCAGCCGGCACGACGGTCAGCCCGGAGCTGCTGGTGCTCGCCACGGGCTCGGGCTCGCTGATCTTCTCGCACGTGAACGACGGCGGCTTCTGGCTGATCAAGGAATACTTCGGGATGACGGTCGGCCAGACGTTCAAGACCTGGTCGTTGCTTGAAACGATCATCTCGGTGCTCGGCCTCGGTTTCACACTGCTGCTGAGCATGGTTCTGTAACAAGGGGTAGTCAATGATTCTGATCGCAATGGGCGTGTCGGGCGCGGGCAAATCGCGAATCGGCGAAATGCTGGCGGAACGCCTGTCGTGCAGCTATACCGACGGCGACGCGTTTCACAGCGCGGCGAACAAGGAAAAGATGCACAACGGCATTCCGCTGACCGACGACGACCGCTGGCCGTGGCTGCGCACGATCCGCGCGGCCATCGAGGAAAAGCAGCGCGCGGGCGAGACGGCCGTGTTCACGTGCTCGTCGCTGAAGCGGTCGTACCGCGACGTGCTGCGCGGCACCGACACCGACGTGCGGTTCGTGTATCTGAAGGGTTCGTTCGAGGTGTTGCACGAGCGCCTGAAGAGCCGCACCGGCCATTTCTTCGATCCGTCGCTGCTGAAGAGCCAGCTCGACACGCTCGAGGAGCCGGGGCCGGACGAAGCGATCGAGGTCAGCATCGAGCTGACGCCCGAACAGATCGTCGATCAGGTCATGCTGAAGATCGGCATCGCGCACCAGCACTGAGCGCGGTTTGCGGTAATCGGACAGGCAAGGGCGCCCCGCGGGGCGCCCTTGCTCATTCTGCGGCCGGCGTTCGTGTGTGCTGCGCGATGCCGTCGAGCAGCACGTCGAGCATCGTGTCGTGCACGGCTGCCGGATCGAGCTGCGCATAGAGCGGGGCGGCGGATTTCACGAGCGGGTGGCCGGCGTCGGGCAGCGCGTCGATTTCCGCGAGCTCGACGTCGTTCGCGGCGCGCGTGAGTCCGCCGGCTTCGGCCGCGGCAAGCCCGATCACGCTCGCATACCAGCCGACGCACACCGATGGCAGCGCCGCGCGCGGGATGCCGGCGTCGGCCAGCGCTCGATGCACGGCCTCGATGTGTGCGAGATCGGCCGGCCCCGTGCTCATGTGCCGCTGCAGCAGCGCGAACGCGGCCGGGTAGCGCAGCGCGAGCGCGCGGTACTGGCGCGCGAGATCCCGCAGCCGTTCGCGCCACGGCAGCGTGGCGTCGACCGGCACGAGCGAGCGCGACAGCGCGTTCGCGATCGCGCGGCTCAGGCCCTCCTTCGACTTGAAGTGGTACAGCACGCTCATCGGGTCGCAGCCGACCGACTGCGCGAGCTTGCGCACGCTGAACGCGGCTTCGCCGACGTCTTCGAGCAGCGCGAGCGCAGCCGCGACGATCGCATCCTTGTCGAGGCCGCGCGGGCCCTGGACGGGTTTCTCTTTCATCGGTGCGGAACGTCGGCCGGCGCATGCCGAGCCGTAAGCTTGACGAAAGCTTATTCTACACTGTAGAATTATTTCTGCGGTGTAGAAATTGGGTGTCCCGGCACCTTTCAATACGTGCTTTCGCACAGTCCGGGATCCAGGCGGCACGAGCGTGCCCGCCGTCAACACGGGCCATCGCGCCCCCTTTCTCGTTGACACCCATGTGGAACCGGCTGCCCCACCCGCGAAGCCAGACGGCTCTTCGACAGGCGGCCCAAGACCATGCAAGTGCAATCATGACTTCCAACAAGCCTCTGATTCTGGACGAATCGCGTTTCGAGCAAACGCAACTGAACATCGAAAAAGACAACTGGAACTGGTGCGATCCGGCCCGCTATGCCGGCGAGCGCCCGGCGAACTGGTACGAGGCGTCGCTGTCGCGCTGGGATAACGGCGCGCCGCTCGCGAGCGATGCCGTGTGTGATGTGCTCGTGATCGGCGCGGGGTTGCTCGGCGCATCGGCCGCGCTGCATCTCGCCGAAGCGGGCGTCGACACGATCCTCGTCGACAAGCATCACGTCGGTTCGGCCGCGTCCGGCCGCAACGGCGGGCAACTCACTCCCGGCCTTGCGCGCTGGGAAGCAGCTGACATGATCGACTCTCTGTCGCATGACGACGCGAAGCGGCTGTGGCGCTTCGCGTCGGCCGAATCGATGGACCTGATCGATACGATCGGTGCGCGTTACGCGCTCGAACTCGACCGCAAGCGCGGGCACATCACGGCGGCCGTCCACCCCGGCCACATGAGCGCGCTGCTGGACGGCGCGGATGCACGCCGCAGCCTCGGCGACGCAAGCGTGACGCTGGCCGGCAAGCATCAATTGCAGGACGAATACGTGCGCTCGGGGCTGTACCACGGCGCGGCGATCGATGCGATCGGCGGGCAGATCCATCCGCTCGCGCTGGTGCGCGGGCTCGTGCACGGCTTCAGGCTGAACGGCGGCGCGCTGTACGAAGGCACCGAGGTACTCGAGCTCGAGGAGACACCCGCGGGCGTCGTCGCGACGACGCCGGGCGGCACGATCACCGCACGCAAGGGTGTCGTGCTCGCGCTGCACAACACGACGTTCCGGCTGCTCGACGACGGCGCGGCGACCACGGTGCCGTTCTTCACCTACGTGAGCGTGACGGCACCGCTCGACGTCGACGTCGCGACGCTGATGCCGGCCGGCATGCCCGTGTACGACACGCAGTTCCAGATCGACTACTACCGGCCGGTGCGCGGCAACCGCCTGCTGTTCGGCGGGCAGGGCACCGGCACGTGCTGGGCGCAGCCCGACGTCAACGCGTATCTGCTGACGCGGCTGAACACGGTGTTCCCGCAGCACGACGGCCGGTTCGCGCTCGACTACTGCTGGAGCGGCGTCAGCGACTTCACGCTGAACGGCGCGACCGACAGCCGCAAGACCGACGGCCGCGTGCCGATGTACATGGTGCAGGGCTGGAGCGGCCACGGCGTCGCGCAGACGGTGCGGATCGGCAAGGCGATCTGCGACGATTTCGTCGGGCGCAACGACGATTTCTCGATGCTGACCGGCATCGACCATCGCGCGATTCCGCTCGGCCGCCAGTTGTCGCCGATCGCGATCCCGGCCGCGAAGGCCGCGATGAGCGTGATGACGGCGCTGAATCCGGGGAAGATGATCTCGTTCTGACCGTGCAACGCGGATCGCCGGCCGCACAAACGAAAACGCCCGATGCGCGATGCATCGGGCCTTTTTCCTGGGCGCGGCGCGGCGTTACGCGATCCGCTTCGCGAGTTCGACGGCCTTGCCGATGTACGACGCAGGCGTCATCGCGAGCAGGCGATCCTTCGCGTCCTGCGGGATCGCGAGCGTGGCGACGAATTCCTGCAGTGCTTCGCGCGTGATGCCCTTGCCGCGCGTGAGTTCCTTCAGCTGCTCGTACGGGTTCTCGATGCCGTAGCGGCGCATCACCGTCTGCACCGGCTCGGCGAGCACTTCCCAGCAGTTGTCGAGATCTTCGTTCAGGCGCTGCGGGTTCACTTCGAGCTTGTCGAGGCCGCGGATCAGCGAGTCGTATGCGAGCAGCGAGTAGCCGAGCGCGACGCCCATGTTGCGCAGCACCGTCGAGTCGGTGAGGTCGCGCTGCCAGCGCGACACCGGCAGCTTGTCGGCGAGGTGGCGCAGCGTCGCGTTCGCGAGGCCGAGGTTGCCTTCCGAGTTCTCGAAGTCGATCGGGTTGACCTTGTGCGGCATCGTCGACGAGCCGATCTCGCCGGCCTTCGTCTTCTGCTTGAAGTAGCCGACCGAGATGTAGCCCCACACGTCGCGGTCGAGGTCGAGCAGGATCGTGTTCGCACGTGCCACGGCGTCGAACAGCTCGGCCATGTAGTCGTGCGGCTCGATCTGGATCGTGTACGGGTTGAACGTGAGCTTCAGGCGGTTTTCGATCACGTCGCGCGAGAACGCTTCCCAGTCGAATTCCGGATACGCGGACAGGTGTGCGTTGAAGTTGCCGACCGCGCCGTTCATCTTGCCGAGGATCTCGACCTTCTCGATGCGCGCGATCGCGCGGTCGAGACGGGCCGCGACGTTCGCGAGCTCCTTGCCGAGCGTCGTCGGGCTGGCCGGCTGGCCGTGCGTGCGCGACAGCATCGGCTGGTCGGCCAGCGCGTGCGCGAGCGCGACGAGACGCTGGTGGACCGTGCGCAGCGCCGGCACGATCACGTGCTCGCGCGCACCGGCGAGCATCATCCCGTGCGACGTGTTGTTGATGTCCTCGGACGTGCACGCGAAGTGGATGAATTCGCTGGCCTTCTCGAGTTCTTCCTGGCCCTTCACCGATTCCTTGAGCCAGTATTCGACGGCCTTCACGTCGTGGTTCGTCACGCGCTCGATTTCCTTGATGCGCGCGGCGTCGTGCGCGGTGAAGCGCTCGGCGAGCTGCAGCAGGAACTGCTCGGAGGCTTCCGAGAAGCGCGGGACTTCCGCGAAGCCGGCGCGCGACAGCGCGATCAGCCAGTGCACCTCGACGGTGACACGGTGGCGCATGAAGGCGGCTTCGGAGAGCCAGTCGCGCAGCGCTTCGGTCTTGCTGGCGTAGCGGCCGTCGATGGGCGAAAGCGCGGTGAGGGCGAAAAGCGTATCGGGACGAGTGTCGGACATGATCGGGCGGGCTTTGAGGGCCGGGTCGAGCGAGGGAGGGAGAATCCGGCATTTTACCATCGGCGCGGGACGATTCCGGCCGTACCCGGCGAGCCGCCGCCGCCGCGAGCCGCCGCCATGCCGGCGCCCGCGTCCGGCAGCGCGCCGGGCCGCTTGCGCCGCCGCCGGCCGGGCTCGCCCGCCGGTAGAATGCAGGCTTCTTCCCGACCGCCGCCCGCCGCGCCCGCCTGCATGGAACTGAAATGGCTCGAAGACTTCGTCTCGCTCGCGGAAACGCGCAGCTTTAGCCGGTCCGCCGAGCTGCGGCACGTGTCGCAGCCGGCGTTTTCGCGGCGCATCCAGGCGCTCGAGGCGTGGCTCGCGACCGAACTGATCGATCGTTCGGTCTATCCGACGCGGCTGACGCAGGCCGGGCAGATCTTCTACGAGCAGGCGCTGACGATGCTGTCGCAGGCGCACGAGGCGCGCACGCTGCTGCGCGGCCACGTCGGCGCGCCGGTGCCGACGATCGAGTTCGCGGTGCCGCACACGCTGTCGCTCACGTATTTCCCGCGCTGGCTGCAGCGGATCGAGGCGAAGATGGGCCAGGTTCACACGCGGCTGCGCGCGCTGAACGTGCACGACGCGGTGCTGTCGCTTGTCGAGGGCGGCTGCGATCTCGTGATGGGCTACCACCACCCGAGCCACCCCGTCGCGCTCGACCCGGCACGCTACGACATGCTGATCCTCGGCAGCGAGCCGATCAGCCCGTTCTCGGCGCCGGGCCGCGCGGGGCGGCCGCGCTATACGCTGCCCGGCACGGCCGACGCGCGCGTGCCGTACCTGTCATATACGCCGAACGCGTATCTCGGCCGGATGACGGAGGTCATCGTCGCGAATGCGTCGACGCCGCTGTTCCTCGATCGCGTCTACGAAACCGACATGGCCGAAGGGCTGAAGGCGATGGCGCTCGCGGGCCACGGCATCGCGTTCCTGCCGCACAGCGCGGTCGAGGATGCGGTGGCGGGCGGCCGCCTGATCCGGCTCGACCGGTCGGTGCGCGGCGGCGCGCACCCGTTCACGCTGACGATGGAAATCCGGCTGTACTGCGACAAGCTCGCGCTGCAGGGCGACGACCCGCGACAGAAGCTCGTGCGTGCGCTGTGGGACGTCGTGCGCGACGAACTGCGCGAGGCGGCCGGCTGACGCCGGTTCACGCTGGCGGACGACGCGAGCCGGCGGCCGGCCGACACGTTGTCCGGCGCGCCGGATGCCGGGCCGATCGCGGGCGTTCTTGCGCAAATCGACCGCAGATTTGCGAAAAATCGCGATCATGCAAGAAACGCATAATCGAATAAGCAAACGGCATTGGATAAAAAAAACGGGTTTTTCGACAATGTGCGCACCTGTTGACCGTTGGAGCATCCATGTCTTCGCAATTGCAGTCCATCCCGTCCTACCTGCACGCCGACGATCTCGGCCCGTGGGGCAACTACCTTCAGCAAGTCGATCGCGTCGCGCCGTACCTCGGTTCGCTGTCGCGCTGGCTCGAAACGCTGAAGCGTCCGAAGCGCATCCTGATCGTCGACTGCCCCATCGAGCTCGACAACGGTACCGTCGCGCACTTCGAAGGCTATCGTGTGCAGCACAACGTGTCGCGCGGCCCGGGCAAGGGCGGCGTGCGCTACCACCAGGACGTGACGCTGTCGGAAGTGATGGCGCTGTCCGCATGGATGTCGGTCAAGAACGCGGCCGTGAACGTGCCGTACGGCGGTGCGAAGGGCGGTATCCGCGTCGACCCGCGCAAGCTGTCGCGTGGTGAGCTCGAGCGCGTGACGCGCCGCTACACCAGCGAAATCGGCATCATCATCGGCCCGAACACCGACATTCCGGCGCCGGACGTCAACACCAACGAACAGGTGATGGCGTGGATGATGGACACGTACTCGATGAACCAGGGCCAGACGTCGACCGGCGTCGTGACCGGCAAGCCGATCGCGCTCGGCGGTTCTCTCGGCCGCAAGGAAGCGACGGGCCGCGGCGTGTTCGTCGTCGGCTCCGAAGCGGCGAAGAAGAAGGGCCTCGAGATCGAAGGCGCGCGCATCGCGGTGCAGGGCTTCGGCAACGTCGGCGGCATCGCGGCGAAGCTGTTCCAGGAAGCGGGCGCGAAGGTGATCGCGGTGCAGGATCACACGGGCACGATCTACCAGCCGGCCGGCCTCGATTCGAACAAGCTGCTCGACCACGTTGCCCGCACGGGCGGCGTCGCGGGCTTCGAAGGTGCGGAGCCGATGCCGAACGACGAGTTCTGGACGGTCGAAACCGACATCCTGATTCCGGCGGCACTGGAAAACCAGATCACCGAAAAGAACGCAGCGAAGATCCGCACGAAGATCATCGTCGAAGGTGCGAACGGCCCGACGACGACGGCGGCGGACGACATCCTGACCGCGAACGGCGTGCTCGTGATCCCGGACGTGATCGCGAACGCGGGCGGCGTGACCGTGTCGTACTTCGAGTGGGTGCAGGATTTCTCGAGCTTCTTCTGGACGGAAGACGAGATCAACCACCGTCTCGAGCGCGTGATGCGCGAAGCGTTCTCCGGCGTGTGGGCGGTCGCGGAAGAGCACAAGGTGTCGGTGCGTACGGCGGCGTTCATCGTCGCATGCAAGCGCATCCTGATGGCGCGCGAAATGCGTGGCCTCTACCCCTGATCGGTCGACCTCGGTCGATCCTGACCAGAACATGACGCAATCCACCCGATTGCGAGCATGACCCTCGCGGGCGGCACCGGAACCGGTGCCGCCCGCTTGCGCATTCGGGGCGCCCGGAGCCGGGAGGAAGGCTTCGCCAGGGGCGCCGCGACGTGCGGTAAACAACAGTACTTTCAAAAATATTACTTTGATACACTGGCGCGGGTTTTAGCCAAGGAGATGACCAAAATGAAATACCAAAAGGCAGTCCTGATGGTCGCGGCGCTTTGCGCGTTCGCAAGCGGCGCGCATGCTCAGGAGACGGGCACGCTGAAGAAGATCAAGGACACGGGCGTGATCGCGCTGGGCCACCGCGAATCGTCGATTCCGTTCTCCTACTACGACCAGAACCAGCAGGTGGTCGGCTATTCGCGCGAATTCCAGCTGAAGGTGGTCGACGCGGTGAAGAAGAAGCTGAACCTGCCGAACCTGCAGGTGAAGAACATCCCGGTCACGTCGCAGAACCGCATTCCGCTGGTGCAGAACGGCACGGTCGACATCGAGTGCGGCTCGACGACCAACAACGCCGAGCGCCAGCAGCAGGCTGCGTTCTCCGACACGATCTTCGTGATCGGCACGCGCCTGATGACGAAGAAGGATTCGGGCGTCAAGGATTTCGCCGACCTGAAGGGCAAGACGGTCGTGACGACCGCCGGCACGACGTCGGAGCGCCTGCTGCGCAAGATGAACAACGAGAAGCAACTCGGCATGAACATCATCAGCGCGAAGGATCACGGCGATTCCTTCAACACGCTGGAATCGGGCCGCGCGGTCGCGTTCATGATGGATGACGCGCTGCTCGCGGGCGAGCGCGCGAAGGCGAAGCAGCCGGGCGAGTGGGTGATCGTCGGCACGCCGCAATCGGAAGAGGCTTACGGCTGCATGATGCGCAAGGGCGATGCGGACTTCAAGAAGGTCGTCGACGACGCGATCTCGCAGGTCGAGAAGTCGGGCGAAGCCGCGAAGATCTACGCGAAGTGGTTCGAGAACCCGATCCCGCCGAAGGGGCTGAACCTGAACTTCCCGTTGTCCGATTCGATGAAGAAGCTGTACGCGAACCCGAACGACAAGGCGCTCGACTGACCGCACGGCCGTTGATGCAGAAATGACGCTAATGAGACGGAAGAGGCCACGCTTCTTCCGTCTCTTTTTGCTGGAGTCTTGCCCATGTCTTACCACTGGAACTGGGGCATCTTCCTGAGCCCCGTGTCGACCGGCGAGCCGACGACTTATTTCGGATGGCTGATGTCCGGCTTCTGGGTGACGATCGAAGTATCGCTCGTCGCCTGGGTCATCGCGCTGATCGTCGGTTCGCTGTTCGGCGTGCTGCGCACCGTGCCGAACAAATGGCTGTCCGCGATCGGCACCGTGTACGTGTCGATCTTCCGGAACATTCCGCTGATCGTGCAGTTCTTCGTCTGGTATCTCGTGATACCCGAGCTGCTGCCTGCATCGATCGGCACCTGGATCAAGCAGTTGCCGCCCGCCACGCAGTTCTTCACCGCGTCGATCATCTGTCTCGGCCTGTTCACGGGCGCGCGCGTGTGCGAACAGGTGCGCTCGGGGATCAACGCGCTGCCGAAGGGCCAGCGCGCCGCCGGTCTCGCGATGGGCTTCACGCAATGGCAGACGTACCGCTACGTGCTGCTGCCCGTTGCGTACCGGATCATCGTGCCGCCGCTCACGTCGGAATTCCTGAACATCTTCAAGAACTCCGCGGTCGCGTCGACGATCGGCCTGCTCGACCTGTCCGCGCAAGCGCGCCAGCTCGTCGACTACACCGCGCAGACGTATGAATCCTTCATCGCGGTGACGCTCGCCTACGTGATCATCAACCTCGTCGTGATGGCGTTCATGCGCTGGATCGAAGGCCGCACGCGGCTGCCCGGCTATATCGGAGGCAAGTGATGCATCAGTTCGACTGGAGTAGTATTCCCGGCGCGATACCGACGCTGTGGACGGGTGCGATCGTCACGTTCAAGATCACGCTGATCGCGATCGTCGTCGGCATCGTCTGGGGCACGCTGCTGGCGCTGCTGCGGCTGTCCGGCGTGAAGCCGCTCGCGTGGTTCGCGAAGGCGTACGTGACGGTGTTCCGCTCGATCCCGCTCGTGATGGTGCTGCTGTGGTTCTTCCTGATCGTGCCGCAGGTGCTGCAGGGCGTGCTCGGGCTGTCGCCGACGATCGACATCCGGCTCGCATCGGCGATGGTCGCGTTCTCGCTGTTCGAAGCCGCGTATTATTCCGAGATCATCCGCGCCGGTATCCAGGCGGTGCCGCGCGGGCAGGTGAACGCCGCGTTCGCGCTCGGCATGAACTACGCGCAGGCGATGCGCCTCGTGATCCTGCCGCAGGCGTTCCGCGCGATGGTGCCGCTGCTGCTCACGCAGGCGATCGTCCTGTTCCAGGATACGTCGCTCGTGTACGTGATCAGCCTCGCGGACTTCTTCCGCACGGCGGCCAACATCGGCGATCGCGACGGCACGACCGTCGAGATGGTCCTGTTCGCCGGTGCATGCTATTTCGTGATTTGCTCGTTGGCGTCTGCTCTCGTCAAGGGTCTCCAGAAAAAGGTCACAAGATGATTTCCATCAAGAACGTTTCGAAGTGGTACGGCCAGTTTCAGGTCCTCACCGACTGCACGACCGAGGTCAAGAAAGGCGAAGTGGTCGTCGTGTGCGGCCCGTCGGGCTCGGGCAAGTCGACGCTGATCAAGACCGTCAACGGCCTCGAGCCGTTCCAGCAGGGCGAGATCCTCGTGAACGGCCAGTCGGTCGGCGACAAGAAGACGAACCTGTCGAAGCTGCGCTCGAAGGTCGGGATGGTGTTCCAGCATTTCGAGCTGTTCCCGCACCTGTCGATCACCGAGAACCTGACGCTCGCGCAGATCAAGGTGCTCGGCCGCGGCAAGGACGAGGCGAACGAGAAGGGCCTGAAGCTGCTCGACCGCGTCGGCCTGAAGGCGCACGCGCACAAGTTCCCGGGCCAGTTGTCGGGCGGCCAGCAGCAGCGTGTCGCGATCGCGCGCGCGCTGTCGATGGATCCGATCGCGATGCTGTTCGACGAGCCGACGTCCGCGCTCGACCCCGAGATGATCAACGAAGTGCTCGACGTGATGGTCGAACTCGCGCAGGAAGGGATGACGATGATGGTCGTCACGCACGAGATGGGCTTCGCGAAGAAGGTCGCGCATCGCGTGATCTTCATGGACAAGGGCGCGATCGTCGAGGACGACCGCAAGGACGATTTCTTCTCCAATCCGAAATCGGAACGCGCGAAGGACTTCCTCGCGAAGATCCTGCATTGACGCGGGGGCCGGCCCACGGGGAGGGCGGCGGGGCCGCCCTTCACATGTGCCTGCAAACGAAAACGCCCGGCGCTGCCGGGCGTTTTCGTATCCGCGCGTCGGAGCGCGCGTTCAGAAGTCGAACGCGTCCTCGCTGACGTCCGCCTCGACGGCCGGCAGCGGCCGCACGGGCGCCGACGCCGATGCGTCGAGCGCCGGATTGCGCAGCTTCTCGAGCACGCGTTCGGGCACCGGGATCCGCATCCGCGCGGCGACGTCGCCGCACTGGAACATGATCAGTTCGCCCGGCTCGAACGCGGTCCAGACTTCGTTGTCGGTGAGCGGCTGCGTCGCGATCACCGCGACGCGATCCTCGGGTGTCGTGTATTTCGCGAAGTCGATCGACAGGTCTTCGTCGACGAGATGCGCGGTCGAGAACGGCCAGCGCCGCACGAGGTAGTGCAGCCGCGTCGAGCAGTGCGCGAACAGCGCCTGGCCGTTCGACATCAGGAAATTGAACACGCCGTGATCGGTGATGCCGCGTGTCAGCTCGCCGACGCGCTCGAACAGTTCGGGCAGCGGCGGCTGCGCGCCGGGAAACGTTTCGCGCAGCCCCTGCATCAGCACGCAGAACGCCTGTTCGCTGTCGGTCGTGCCGACCGGATGATAGACGCTGCCGTCCATGTCCGGTGCGTAGTCCTGGAGGTCGCCGTTATGCGCGAAGATCCAGTGCCGGCCCCACAGCTCGCGCATGAACGGATGGCTGTTCTCGAGCAGGATGTGGCCCTGCGTCGCCTTGCGGATGTGCGCGATGGTGTTCTTGGACTTGATCGGGTAGCGCTTCACCATTTCGGCGATCGGCGACGTGGCCGATGCCTGGTGATCGATGAACAGGCGGCAGGCCTTGTCCTCGAAGAACGCGATGCCCCAGCCGTCGGCATGGTGATCGGTGAGCCCGCCCCGGGCCGCGAAACCTGTGAAGGAGAATGTGACGTCCGTCGGCGCGGCGCAGTTCATTCCTAAGAGTTGGCACATTTTACTTGGGGCAGCAGGCTGAGGCGGGGGGGGGTAACGAACCGGGCGAACCCCGGTACAATGCGGCTTCTAGCATATCACCGAGCCCTGAGCGGTAAAAAGCGGATTCCGCTGGCCAAAGGCCCCGTGTTGCGGTTTGCCGTCAGTCGGCCCGCGCACGCGCGTTCCGGCCCCGCCGATGGCCCGGCCGTTCCTCACGACGCCTCCTATGACTGCCTCGAACGCTTCCTCCCCGGCGACGCTCTCGCTCGCCCGTCCCGACGACTGGCACCTGCACCTGCGAGACGGCGACATGCTGGCCGCCGTGCTGCCGCACACCGCGCGCCAGTTCGGCCGCGCGATCGTCATGCCGAACCTGAAGCCGCCGGTGACGACCACCGCGCAGGCGCAGGCCTATCGCGAGCGCATCCTCGCCGCGCTGCCGGCCGGGATGACGTTCGAGCCGCTGATGACGCTGTACCTGACCGACAACACGCCGCCCGACGAGATCCGCCGCGCGCGCGAAAGCGGCTTCGTGCACGGCGTGAAGCTGTATCCGGCCGGTGCGACGACGAATTCCGACCACGGTGTCACCGATCTCGCGAAATGCGCGAAGACGCTCGAGGCGATGCAGGAAACCGGCATGCCGCTGCTCGTGCACGGCGAGGTGACCGATGCGTCGATCGACCTGTTCGACCGCGAGAAGGTCTTCATCGACCGCGTGATGACGCCGCTGCGCCGCGATTTCCCGGGCCTGAAGGTCGTGTTCGAACACATCACGACGAAGGACGCGGCCGACTACGTGCGCGACGCCGATGCGGCGCCCGGCCTGCTCGGCGCGACGATCACCGCGCATCACCTGCTGTACAACCGCAATGCGCTGTTCGTCGGCGGGATTCGCCCGCATTACTACTGCCTGCCGGTGCTGAAGCGCGAGACGCATCGCGTCGCGCTGGTCGAGGCCGCGACGTCGGGCAATCCGCGCTTCTTCCTCGGTACCGACAGCGCGCCGCATGCGCGCGACGCGAAGGAAACCGCGTGCGGCTGCGCGGGCTGCTATACGGCGCTGCATGCGCTCGAACTGTATGCGGAAGCGTTCGACCACGCCGGTGCGCTCGACAGGCTGGAAGGCTTCGCGAGCTTCTTCGGCGCCGATTTCTACGGGCTGCCGCGCAGCGCCGAGACGGTCACGCTGCGTCGCGAGGCGTGGGAATTGCCGCGCGAGATCTTCGCGGGCGATACGCCCGTCGTGCCGCTGCGCGGCGGCGAGACGATCGGCTGGAAACTGGCGTGACCATCGCGCCGCCGCGCGCGGCCGGTGAGCCGGACAGCGGTGCGGCGGCGTTCGCGCGGATCGACTGGTCCGTGCCGTGGCTCGCGGGCTTTGCCGCGACAGGGCGCGTCGCGCAGGCGGGCGCGCTCGACGGCGAGGCCGCGCTGCTCGACGCGCTGAACGGTGCACTGGATGGCGCGACGGGCGGCACGCCGCTCGTCACCGGCCGCGGCGCGCCGCTGCGCTTCGTGCCGCAAGCGGACCTGCCGCCCGGCGTCGCGTACGAGACCCATATCGCGGAGACGGGCGGTGTCCCGACCCGCCACAATCTGCACGACTTCTTCAACGCGCTCGTCTGGTTCGCGTATCCGCGCGTCAAGGCCGCACTGAATGCGCGCCAGGCCGCGGCGATCGACGAAGCGGGCGGGGTCGGCCCCGTGCGCGGCCCGTTGCGCGACGCGCTCACGCTGTTCGACGAGAACGCCGCGTTGTTCGTGACGGCCGACCGTGCGCTCGCCGACGCGCTGCGCGGGTTCGACTGGCCGCGGCTGCTGGTCGCCGCGCGCGATGCGTGGGGCACGCGCTGCGAGGCGCGGCTGGTCGGCCATGCGCTGCTCGAGAAACTCGTCGCGCCTTACAAATCCTGCACCGCGCACACGTGGATCGTCCAAGTGAGCGCCGACTATTTTTCGTGGCCGGCCGCGCGCCGGGCCGCGCACGTCGATGCGCAGGTCGCGCGGATGCTCGCGGCGCGAGACCTGACGAGCCGCGATTTCGCACCGCTCCCGGTGCTGGGCGTGCCGGGCTGGTGCGATGCGAATGCCGAGCCCGCGTTCTACGACGATCCGGCCGTGTTTCGCAGCGGGCGGCGGACTCGGCCACTGTAACGGCCGGACGCACAGTGCTAGAATGCGCGTCGCAAAGCAGGCCAGGCAGTCGCGGCCTCGCCGCCTTCGGGCGCGCGGGGGCGAGGAAAGTCCGGACTCCACAGGGCAGGGTGATGGCTAACGGCCATCCGTGGCGACACGCGGAACAGGGCAACAGAAAGCAAACCGCCGATGGCCCGGCGCAAGCCGGGATCAGGTAAGGGTGAAACGGTGCGGTAAGAGCGCACCGCGGCGACGGCGACGTTCGCCGGCACGGTAACCTCCACCCGGAGCAATTCCAAGTAGGCAGGCGTGCATCTCCGGATGCAGGACGGGGCCCCCGTCTCGTCTGCGGGTAGGAAGCTTGAGCGCGTCAGCAATGGCGCGCCTAGAGGAATGGCTGCCACGCGTTGCGTGCTTCGGCGCGCAGCGTGCACAGAATCCGGCTTATCGGCCTGCTTTGCCGTTCGAATGCGAAAGGGCCGGCGTCTCCCGACGGAGCGCCGGCCCTTTTTTCATGTGCGCTCGCCGCGCGCTCAGCCGGCGACGATGTCGAACGAATGCGTGAGTTCGGCCGTCTTCGCGATCATGATCGACGCGGAGCAATACTTGTCGTGCGACAGGTTGATCGCGCGTTCGACCGTGGCCGGGTTCAGGTTGCGGCCGGTGACGGTGAAGTGGAAGTGCACTTTCGTGAAGACCTTCGGGTCTTCGCTCGCGCGTTCGGCCTTCAGCGTGACCGAGCAGCCGCTGACTTCCTGGCGGCTCTTCTTCAGGATCAGCACGACGTCATAGGCCGTGCAGCCGCCGGTGCCGAGCAGCACCATTTCCATCGGGCGCGGCGCGAGGTTGTGGCCGCCGCCTTCGGGCGCGCCGTCCATCGCGACGAGGTGGCCGCTGCCGGTCTCGGCGGAAAACGCCATGCCGTCCTGCCCCATCCAGCTTACTTTGCATTCCATGCTTGCACTCCAGCGTTGCCTGATTCGGATTCGATCCGGCATTGTAGCCCGCACGGCCGTGGCCGGCTGATGCGCCGCACGATGCGGATCGGCGTGCGCCGCCGCGGGCTTCGCGACGGGGCGCGGGAACGCAAATTCCCTTCGGGATTTAGGGGTTTTGCTCTAGCCGGGTGCGGTCAGCTCGACTCCCTGGATTCTGCAAATAGATGATTTCAAAAGGAAAATTGGATAGCTGGCTTGCGATATCGAAATTTCGCATTATGGTTGTAGATTTCGTAATGCAAATTTTCTTGTGCTGCTGGCTGCCCGTTCGTATAATGAGCCTCATTGGTTGTCGCGCTGCGGCAACCTCCGAATGTCTCCTCCACCCTCCTCCTATGGTGGATTAAGCCCGAACCAGCCGTTCGGGCTTTTTTTCGTCCCATGCAAACATCGGCGCGCAATGTGCGCGTCTCGCGAGCGTCAGGCGCCTGGGGCGGCGACGGCTGATGCATGACCTTGGCGGCGCGCGCAGAAGTGGCGGACGCGTTCGCGCACCGCGCGCAGTTTCGCGACGCGGTCCTCGGCGCGTGCTTCGCGCGCGGCGGCGATGCGCGCGTCGAGCGAGTCGAGTTTCGCGGTGCAGCCGGCCGGGTCGGCGGCGGCCGATGTGGCGCCGCCCAGCAGGGCGGCCGTCAGGAGTGGCGTGAGTCGTTTCTTCATCGTGGCTGTTGTTTTCCTTGTCCGGCGCGTTCTTGCGTGCGCCGATGGATGCCCCCGGGCGCTCGGAATCGCCGGATATAACGGGGCAGGACCGGATTTTGGCCGATTTTCGGCGAGCCGGACACCCGGATGCGGATTCCCTTTGACCGCGTTGCGGTATTTCCTTTATAATTCAGGGCTTTTCCGCATTCATGCCCACGGAAAAAGAACAGGGAGAGCCTGCACCGCGCCTCGAAGCGCACACAGACAAGCAGGAAGAACACATCGGGCAAAGCAATTTTTTTGGATCGATCATGAAGACGTTTTCCGCAAAAGCCCATGAGGTGACGCGCGAATGGTACGTGATTGACGCGACGGATAAGGTTCTCGGCCGTGTTGCCAGCGAAGTGGCACGCCGTCTGCGCGGCAAGCACAAGCCTGAGTTCACCCCGCACGTCGACACTGGTGATTTCATCATCATCATCAACGCGAGCAAGTTGAAGGTCACGGGCAACAAGACGCTGGACAAGAAGTACTACCGTCACTCGGGCTACCCGGGCGGTATCTATGAAACGACGTTCGGCAAGATGCAGGAACGCTTCCCGGGCCGCGCGCTCGAGAAGGCGGTCAAGGGCATGCTGCCGAAGGGCCCGCTCGGCTACGCGATGATCAAGAAGCTGAAGGTCTACGCAGAAGCGACGCATCCGCACTCGGCTCAACAGCCGAAGGCGCTCGAGATCTAAGGGGACCCACATGATCGGTAACTGGAACTACGGTACGGGCCGCCGCAAGAGCGCAGTCGCACGTGTCTTCATCAAGGCTGGCAAGGGCGACATCATCGTCAACGGCAAGCCCATCGCTGACTACTTCTCGCGCGAAACGTCGCTGATGATCGTGCGTCAACCGCTGGAACTCACGAACCACGGCCAGACGTTCGACATCAAGGTGAACGTGAACGGCGGCGGTGAAACGGGTCAGGCAGGTGCAGTGCGCCACGGCATCACCCGTGCACTGATCGACTACGATGCGACGCTGAAGCCGTCGCTGTCGAACGCAGGCTTCGTCACGCGCGATGCACGTGAAGTCGAGCGTAAGAAGGTCGGTCTGCGCAAGGCACGCCGCGCCAAGCAGTTCTCGAAGCGTTAATTCCGCTTCATGGCCGCGCCGCTCCCGGGCGGCGTCCGCCGGAAAAACCGCCAGCTTTCGCGCTGGCGGTTTTTTTATGTCCGTTTCCAGGCGCGTGCTGCCGCGGCCTGCGCATGCGTGTTTGATGAAATCGACAAGAACCTATTGATTTCATGGACATCAGCACGATCTTCTGATCGGCCCTACAATAGCGGCTAAAGCTTTTTGGAGAGTTCGCAATGAACGCTGTTACCGAATCCGCAGCAACGACGGCGGCCGAAATGCCGGTTCCGTTCGTCTTCACCGACGCCGCAGCCGACAAGGTCAAGCAACTGATCGACGAAGAGGGCAATCCCGACCTGAAGCTGCGCGTATTCGTGCAGGGCGGTGGCTGCTCCGGCTTCCAGTATGGCTTCACGTTCGACGAGGAAGTCAACGAGGACGATACCGTGATGAACAAGAACGGCGTCCAGCTCCTGATCGACTCGATGAGCTACCAGTACCTGGTCGGCGCCGAGATCGACTACAAGGACGACCTCAACGGCGCCCAGTTCGTGATCAAGAACCCGAACGCGACCACCACCTGCGGGTGCGGCTCGTCGTTCTCGGTCTGAGCGCACGACAGATCCACGCCGGTTCGCCGGAATGAAAAAACGGGGCATGAAGCCCCGTTTTCTATGCGCGCATGCCGCTTCAGCGCGGATAGAGCGCGCCGAGCACGCGGTTGCCGGCCGCACCGGTGACCGTCGCGAGATTGCCGGGCTGGCGCGCGGTGAAACGGTGCGCGAGCCACGCGAACGCGAGTGCCTCGACCTGCTGGGGCGGCACGCCGAGCGCGGCCGTCGTGTCGACTGCCGCACGCACGCCGCGGTCGCGTAGCGCGCTTGAAAGCGCATCGAGCAGCACCGGATTGCGTGCGCCGCCGCCGCACACATGGACGGCCGTGCAGTCGGGCGCATGCTGCGCGATCTCGTGCGCGATCGACACGGCCGTCAGCGCCGTGAGCGTGGCCTGCACATCCTCCGGCGCGAGCTGCGCGAATGCGGCCAGTTTCGCGTCGAGCCAGGCGGGATTGAACAGGTCGCGCCCGGTGCTTTTCGGCGGCGGTGCGGCGAAATAGGGCTCGTCGAGCAGCACGTCGAGCAGCGCTGCATGGACGGTGCCGCGCGCCGCGAACTTGCCGCCGTCGTCGTACGGCTTGCCGAGATGGCGGGTCGCCCATTCGTCGAGCAGCGCATTCGCGGGGCCGCAGTCGAAACCGCGCACGTCGCCGCCTTCGCCGGGCAGGATCGTGACGTTGCTGATCCCGCCGAGATTGCAGACCACGCGCGTCTCGCCCGGTGCGCCGAATACCGTTGCATGGAAGGCCGGCGCGAGCGGCGCCCCGTGGCCGCCTGCCGCGACGTCGCGGCTGCGGAAATCGGCGATCACGTCGACCTGGGTCAGCTCGGCGAGCAGGGCCGGGTTGTTGATCTGCCGCGTATAACCGCGCTCGGGGCGATGGCGCACGGTCTGGCCGTGCACGCCGATCGCGCGGATCTCGTCGCGCGACAGCCCGGCCGTGCGCTGCAACTCGTGGCAGCACACCGCATAGCGCGCGACCAGCGCGTTCGCGGCGAGCGATTCGCGGTCGATCTCGTCGTCGCCGGGCTGCTGCAGCGCGAACAGCGCGTCGCGCAGCGATTGCGCGAAGCCGACGAAGGCCTCGGCAAGCACGGCCGGCGGCTTGCCGGCCTCGAAACGCACGGCGACGCCATCGACGCCGTCCATGCTGGTTCCCGACATCAGCCCGAAGTAGATGCCGTCGGCCGGATGGCCGGATGATGGACGTCGCAGCGGCACGTGAACCCTCCTGGATCGTGCGGCGCGGGCCGGTGCCGCGCGCCTTGCGCCCGATTATCCGCGCAACGCGGCGCGCCGTTAAGCGACGGGCGCGCAAGTTATGGGAAAATCCCTGTTTTTGCGACATTCTTCCTGGCACCGATGAGCACCGAACCCAGTTCCAAGCCCGTTTTCCCGATCACCGACGAAGTCCGGCATGCGCTCGCCGTCACGAAGCGCGGCGTCGACGAACTGCTGATCGAGGAAGAGTTCGCGCAGAAGCTCGCGCGCAGCGCGGCCACGGGCACGCCGCTTCGCATCAAGCTCGGCCTCGACCCGACCGCACCCGACATCCACATCGGCCACACCGTCGTGCTGAACAAGATGCGTCAGCTGCAGGACCTCGGCCACACGGTGATTTTCCTGATCGGCGATTTCACGTCGCTGATCGGCGATCCGTCGGGCCGCAACGCGACGCGCCCGCCGCTCACGCGCGAGCAGATCGAGTCGAACGCGAAGACCTACTTCGAGCAGGCCGCGCTCGTGCTCGATCGCGCGAAGACCGAGATCCGCTACAACAGCGAATGGTCGATGCCGCTCGGCGCGGACGGGATGATCAAGCTCGCGTCGCGTTACACGGTTGCGCGGATTCTCGAACGCGAGGATTTCACGAAGCGCTTCCAGGGCGGCGTGCCGATCTCGATCCACGAATTCCTGTACCCGCTGATGCAGGGCTACGATTCGGTCGCGCTGAACGCCGATCTCGAACTGGGCGGCACCGACCAGAAGTTCAACCTGCTGGTCGGCCGCGAACTGCAGAAGCAGTATGGCCAGGAACAGCAGTGCATTCTCACGATGCCGCTGCTCGAAGGCCTCGACGGCGTCGAGAAGATGTCGAAGTCGAAGGGCAACTACGTCGGCATCAGCGAGAAGCCGACCGACATGTTCGGCAAGCTGATGAGCATCTCGGACACGCTGATGTGGCGGTACTTCGAACTGCTGTCGTTCCGCAGCCTCGACGAGATCGCCGGTTTCAAGCGCGAGGCCGAAGGCGGCCGCAACCCGCGCGACTTCAAGGTGCTGCTCGCGCAGGAGATCGTCGCGCGGTTCCACTCGCAGGCCGACGCCGAGCGTTCGCTCGAGGATTTCAACCACCGTGCGAAGGGCGGCGTGCCGGACGACATCCCGTCGGTCACGCTCGCGGGCGCACCGCTCGCGATCGGCCAGTTGCTGAAGCAGGCGGGCCTCGTGCCGTCGACGAGCGAAGCGCTGCGCAATATCGACCAGGGCGGCGTGAAGATCGATGGCGCGACCGTGTCGGACAAGGGCCTGAAGGTCGAAGCCGGCGAGTTCGTCGTCCAGGTCGGCAAGCGCCGCTTCGCGCGCGTCACGCTGACCGCATGATCGCGCTGATCCAGCGTGTGAAGCGCGCCGACGTGCGCGTCGGCGACCGCACGACGGGCGAGATCGGCGCGGGCCTGCTCGCGCTCGTCTGCGCGGAGCGCGGCGACACCGAGGCAGCGGCCGACAAGCTGCTCGCGAAAATGCTCGGCTACCGTGTGTTCAGCGACGCCGCCGGCAAGATGAACCTGCCGGTGTCGAACATCGACGGCGAGGGCCGCGCAGGCGGCCTGCTGCTCGTGTCGCAGTTCACGCTGGCGGCCGATACCAACAGCGGGCTGCGTCCGAGCTTCACACCGGCCGCGCCGCCCGACGAGGGCGCGCGGCTCTTCGACCATTTCGTCGCGGCCGCGCGCGCGCGCCATCCGGTCGTCGAGACGGGCGAGTTCGGCGCCGACATGCAGGTGTCGCTCGTCAACGACGGCCCCGTGACATTCTGGCTGCAAGTACGGCCCTGATTCTTCCCCGGAGACGCGCCGCGATGGCCACCACGCAGATTCTTTTCATCCGCCATGGCGAGACGGCCTGGAATCGCATCAAGCGCATCCAGGGCCATATCGACATCCCGCTGGCCGACACGGGGCTCGCGCAGGCGCAGCGGCTGGCCGTGCGTCTTGCGCGCGAAACGCGCGACGGCGCGCGGATCGACGCGGTCTATTCGAGCGACCTGATGCGCGCGCAACAGACCGCGCAGCCCTTCGCCGATGCGCTCGGCCTGCCGCTCGTGCTGCGCGCAGGCTTGCGCGAGCGTGCGTACGGCATCTTCCAGGGGCACGACAGTACCGAGATCGAGGCGCTGTTTCCGGACGCATACGCGGCGTGGCAGACGCGCGATCCGGGCTTCGCGCCGGAAGGCGGCGAGTCGCAGCGTGAGTTCTATCACCGCGTGCTGCACGCGCTCGAGCCGATCGTGGCCGCGCACCCGGGCGGACGGATCGCGTGTGTCGCGCACGGCGGCGTGCTCGACAGCGTGTACCGGTTTGCAAACGGCATCGAACTGTCGGCGCCGCGCAATTACCAACTGCTCAACACGAGCATCAACGTCGTCGATTACGTGGATGGTCGCGCACAGGTCGTGCAGTGGGCCGACGTGTCGCACCTGGACACCGCAAGCGACGACGACGGGTACCGCAAGGTGCTCTGAGCGCAGGCCGCGCCCGGTCGTTCGCGGCAGGCCGTGGCCGGCTGCGCGCGCAGCTCGTCACATGAATGCGACGGCGAATCGAACTATTTGGAAGGCGGCTGTCAGGCAGAGGGCTTGCCGCTTTGCGGCGCCGCGGTCGCGCGCCGCCGGGCGCGCCTCGATGCGCCATTGACGAGCGCCCAGCGCAGCACGGGTGCGACGACCCGTATGCCTGGCCGGACCACCGCGCGTCGCAGCGGCGCGAATGCCGATACGCCGAGCATGCGCTGCGCCCACGGCGGCAGCAGGTCGATTCCGGCATGCATCACGAGGGTTGCGGCGGGCCGCATCGCCGGCCGTGCGACCGGCACGTTCAGCAGGATGGACATCACGTCGAACGTACGCGGCCCGGCCTCGAGTTCGGGCTGCATGCGCGCGAGATACGCGGCCACCTCGGCACGCGAACGGGGCACGTCCTGCGCGCCGAGCATCTCGGCGATGCGCGCCGTTTCGGCGTAGTAACGATCCTGCAACTCGCCCGGCAGGGCCGGATTCACGTAGCGCAGATGCGCGGCGAGAAAACTCGACACTTCCGCGACGTGCACCCAGGTCAGCAACGCCGGATCGTCGGCGCGGTAGGGCCGTCCGTCGGGCGCGGTGCCGTGCACTTTCGCGTGAATCGCCTTCACGCGCTCGATCAGCGCGAGTGCGTCGGCGCGGCTGCCGAAGGTCGTACCGGTAATGAACGTGGCGGTGCGCCGCAAGCGACCCAGGATGTCGGTGCGAAACGACGAGTGATCCCAGACGCCCGCGAGGGCGAGCGGATGGAGCGCCTGCAGCAGCAGGGCGGCGATGCCGCCCGTCATCATCGACGTGAAGTCGGCATGCACGCGCCAGCAGACGGCGTCGGGGCCGAACAGCCCCGGGTCTCCGGGCGGCAACGAAAAGTCGAGTGACGGGCCGCTGCCCGTCGTCAGGTGCGTGACGCCGGCCACGAGCCGCTTGCGGATCGGCTCGGCCCAGCGCGGGTGCGGCACCGGCGCGCCGGGGGGAGGATTGGATGGCGTCGTCATCGCCGGTGTAGCGTCGGGCGGGCGGTCACTGCCCGTCGGACGCCTCCCATGCGCCGCGCGCCGGGTTGCCCGTATCCGGCGCGGCGAGCCCGAAGTGGCGATACGTGAGCAGCGTCGCGACGCGCCCGCGCGGGGTGCGCTGCAGGAAGCCCTGCTGGATCAGGTAGGGCTCGAGTACGTCCTCGATCGTATCGCGCTCTTCGCCGATCGCCGCCGCGAGGTTGTCGATACCGACCGGGCCGCCGTCGAACTTGTACAGGATCGCCTCGAGCAGCTTGCGGTCCATCAGGTCGAAGCCGACCGGATCGACGTCGAGCATCGCGAGCGCGGCATCGGCGACGGCCGCGGTGATCTGGCCGTCGGCCTTCACTTCCGCGAAGTCGCGCACGCGGCGCAGCAGCCGGTTCGCAATCCGCGGCGTGCCGCGCGAGCGCTTCGCGATTTCCAGCGCACCGTTCGGATCGATCTGCGCGTTCAGCAGCGATGCCGAGCGCCGCACGATGCGCGACAGTTGATCGGCGTCGTAGAACTCGAGGCGCGCGACGATCCCGAAACGGTCGCGCAGCGGATTGGTCAGCATCCCGGCGCGGGTGGTGGCGCCGACCAGCGTGAACGGCTGCAGGTCGAGCTTCACGCTGCGCGCGGCCGGGCCTTCGCCGATCATGATGTCGATCTGGTAATCCTCGAGCGCCGGATACAGGATTTCCTCGACGACCGGCGACAGCCGGTGGATTTCGTCGATGAACAGCACGTCGTTCGCCTCGAGGTTCGTCAGCAGCGCGGCGAGATCGCCCGCGCGCTCGAGCACGGGGCCCGACGTCTGGCGCAGGTTCACGCCCATCTCCCGCGCGATGATGTGCGCGAGCGTCGTCTTGCCGAGGCCTGGCGGCCCGAACAGCAGCACGTGGTCGAGCGGCTCGGAGCGGCGCTTGGCGGCTTCGATGAAGATCTCGAGCTGGCCGCGCACCTTTTCCTGGCCGACGTAGTCGTCGAGCTGGCGCGGCCGCAGCGCACGTTCGAACACCTCCTCGTGCGACGAGGCGGGCGTGGCGGCGATGATCCGCTGCTGCTCGGTGGCGAGTTTGTCGGTTTCAATCATGCGGCCATTGTACCGCGCGCCGCACTCCGGCCCACCTGGCCGAACGGCCGACTGGCGCGCGGTGCCGCGCCGCGCGACACTGGTTTCGACGGCCGGATTGAACGCGCGTTACGCCTTCGACAGCGCCTTCAGCGCGAGCTTGATGCCTTCGGATACACCGGTGCCGGCCGGCACGTTCTTGATCGCGGCCAGGCCTTCCTTTTCGGAATAGCCCAGCGCAAGCAGCGCGTTGAGGATGTCGGTTGCATGGTCGGACGGCGACGCGGCGCCGGCGAGCGCGCCGAGATCGGCGCCGAGCTTGCCCTTCAGTTCGAGCAGCAGGCGCTCGGCCGTCTTCTTGCCGATGCCGGGCAGGCGCGTGAGGCGTGCGGCGTCCTGCATCGTCACGGCCTGCGCGAGCTCCTGCACGCTCATGCCGGACAGCACGGCGAGCGCCATGCGCGCGCCGATGCCGGTGATCTTCAGCAGTTCGCGGAAGGTCGTGCGCTCCTGAGGCGTCAGGAAGCCGTACAGCAGGTGCGCGTCCTCGCGGACGATTTGCTGGGTGAGCAGCACGACGCGCTCGCCCGTTTGCGGCAGGTTGTAGAAGGTGCTCATCGGCACGTCGATTTCGTAGCCGACGCCGTTGCAGTCGACGAGCAGGTGAGGCGGGTTCTTTTCGAGCAGGATGCCGGCGATGCGACCGATCATGGAGGGCGGGATGCGAGGAATAAAGCGCGAGTGTAGCGCACGTGCGGCGGAAAACCGATGGGCCGGCCGTTCGGCCGGGGGTGCAGGAAGCAGGGCGCGCGGCAGGGCGATCGCCCGGTGCGCGCCGCCGGGCGTCAGCCGACCAGCCGCCCGCGCCGTACGCGCAGCCCTTTCTTCGCGAGCGCCGGCGCGAGGCCGCCGAGCGTGCTGAGCGTGTCGCCGCCGTGCGCGTGGCAGATCGCCATGCCGAGCGCGTCGGCCGCGTCGGAGCCCGGCTGTCCGGAGAGATTGAGCAGCCGCGTGACCATTTCCTGCATCTGCGTCTTGGTCGCGCGGCCGTAGCCGACCACGGCCTGCTTGAGCTGCAGCGCCGTGTATTCGGCGACGGGCAGGCCGCCCGCGACGAGGCCGCAGATCGCGGCGCCGCGCGCCTGGCCGAGCAGCAGCGTCGACTGCGGGTTCACGTTGACGAACACCTTTTCGATCGCGGCCTGGTCGGGTGCGTGCTCGCGCACGATGGTCGAGACGCCCTGGAAGATCGTGCCGAGCCGGGTGGCCAGGTCGGCGGTCGGCGTGCGGATCACACCGCTCGCGACATAGGCGAGCCGGTGGCCGCTGACGTCGATGATGCCGAAACCGGTGACGCGCAGGCCGGGGTCGATGCCGAGAATTCGCATGAGTGAGGAGAAAAACCTGATGCAGCGATACTACAACGAATGGTGGGCGGCACCGGCCGCACGGTTGCGTGCGCCGGCGCGGCGCAATAAAAAACCCGGCGGGTGCAATGCCGCCGGGTCGTCGTGCCGCGGCCGTGCGGGCCGCAAGCGATCAGTGACGGAAGTGACGCACGCCCGTCAGGATCATCGCGATGCCGTGCTCGTCGGCTGCGGCGATCACTTCGTCGTCGCGCATCGAGCCGCCCGGCTGGATCACGCAGGTCGCGCCGGCCGCCACGACGACGTCGAGGCCGTCGCGGAACGGGAAGAACGCATCCGACGCGACGGCCGAACCGGCCAGCGTCAGGCCCGCGTTCTGCGCCTTGATGCTTGCGATGCGCGCGGAATCGACGCGGCTCATCTGGCCCGCACCGACGCCGAGCGTCATGCCGTTGCCGCAGAACACGATCGCATTCGACTTCACGTACTTCGCGACGCGCCACGCGAACAGCAGGTCGTCCATTTCCTTCGCGGTCGGCTGGCGCTTCGTGACGACGCGCAGCTCGCTCGGCTGCACGTTCTTCGAATCGAGCGACTGCACGAGCAGGCCGCCGCCCACGCGCTTCAGGTCGAATGCGTTGTGGCCGTCGCCCAGCGCGATCTCGAGCAGGCGCACGTTCTGCTTCGCGGCGAACACCTGCTTCGCGGCGTCCGTGAACGACGGCGCGATCAGCACTTCGACGAACTGCTTGGCCACCGCCTGCGCGGCCGCTTCGTCGACTTCGCGGTTGAACGCGATGATGCCGCCGAAGGCCGACGTCGGATCCGTCTGGAACGCCTTCGCGTACGCGTCGGCCGAATCGTTGCCGACCGCGACGCCGCACGGGTTCGCATGCTTGATGATCACGCAGGCGGGCGCGTCGAACGTCTTCACGCATTCCCATGCCGCGTCGGAATCCGCGATGTTGTTGTACGACAGTTCCTTGCCCTGCAGCTGGCGGTAGTTCGCCAGCGCGCCGGCCGGCGTCGCGAGGTCACGGTAGAACGCGGCGCTCTGGTGCGGGTTCTCGCCGTAGCGCAGGTCCTGCACCTTGTCGAACGCCATGTTCAGCGTCGCCGGGTACGCGCTGCGCGAGGCGTGCTTCAGCTCGTCGGTCAGGCTCGTCAGGTAGTTCGTGATCGCGCCGTCGTATTGCGCGGTGTGCGCGAACACCTTCGTCGCGAGGCGGAAGTTGGTCGCGTAGCCCACCGCGTTGCCGTTCGCCTTCATTTCGTCGAGCACGACCGCGTAGTCGGCCGGATCGACGACGACGGTCACGTCGCGATGGTTCTTCGCGGCCGAGCGCAGCATCGTCGGGCCGCCGATGTCGATGTTCTCGATCGCGTCGGCGAGCGTGCAGTCGTCCTTCGCGATCGTCGCGACGAACGGATACAGGTTCACGACGAGCAGGTCGATCGTCGGGATGCCGTGCTGTTCCAGCGCCTGCATGTGCTCGGGCAGGTCGCGGCGGGCGAGGATGCCGCCGTGCACCTTCGGGTGGAGCGTCTTCACGCGCCCATCGAGCATTTCCGGGAAGCCCGTGTAATCGGCCACTTCGGTGACGGGCAGGCCGGCGTCGGCGAGGAGTTTCGCGGTGCCGCCCGTCGACAGCAGCTTGACGCCGAGGTCGGACAGCGACTTCGCGAAGTCGACGATGCCGGTCTTGTCGGAAACGGAAATGAGCGCTTGCTTGATCATGATGGAACCACCAATAGCCAGGGAAACGGGGACGGGACGGCCGCCTACAGCAGGCCGTGCTGCTGCAGCTTCTTGCGCAGCGTATTGCGATTGATGCCGAGGTACTCCGCGGCGAGCGACTGGTTGCCGCCTGCCTGTACGAGCACGACCTCGAGCATCGGCTTTTCGACGCAGGACATCACCATTTCATAGACGTCGTGCGGATTGGAGCCGTCTAGATCCCGGAAATACACGTCCAGGCTCTCGCGGACACATTGTTCGATGTTGTGCTTGCTCATGCTGCTAACTGGTTATGGTCGTCCGACTCGCCCTGGCCGTTTTCCTCTTCGTCGTCGACGTAGACGAGGTGGTCCGACAGCGCCTTTTGCGCCTCGAAGAATGCGTTGACGGCGGCGAGCTGCTCGCGGGTGGAATCGAGCGTGTTCATCCTGTGCCGGAACCCGTTGGCACCGGAAAGGCCGCGAGTGTACCAGCCGATGTGCTTGCGCGCAGTACGGACTCCCGTGAATTCACCGTAGAAGGCGTAGTGGTCTTCCAGGTGTTCGTTCATCACGTGCTGGATCTCGTCGATCCGCGGCGGGGGCAGCAGCTCGCCGGTTTGCAGGAAATGGTCGATTTCGCGGAACAGCCAGGGCCGACCTTGCGCGGCACGACCGATCATCAGGGCATCGGCGCCGGTTGCGTCGAGCACGGCCTTCGCCTTCGCGGGCGACGTGATGTCGCCGTTCGCGACCACCGGAATCCGCACCGCCGCCTTCACGGCCGCGATGGTGTCGTATTCGGCGTCGCCGCGGTACAGGTCGGCGCGCGTGCGGCCGTGCACGGTGAGCATCGAAATGCCGGCGGCTTCGGCCAGGCGCGCGACCGTGCTCGCGTTCTTGTGCTCGCGATCCCAGCCCGTGCGGATCTTCAGCGTGACGGGCACCGCATCGGGCCCCGTGCCGACCGCCGCGACGACCGCCTCGACGATGCGCTGCACGAGCGGCTCGTTCTGCAGCAGCGCGGAGCCGGCGGCGACGTTGCAGACCTTCTTCGCCGGGCAGCCCATGTTGATGTCGATGATCTGCGCGCCGTTGTCGACGTTGTAGCGGGCCGCTTCGGCCATCATCGCCGGATCGGCGCCCGCGATCTGGACCGCGATCGGCTCCACTTCGCCTTCGTGGTTCGCGCGCCGCATCGTCTTCGCGCTTTTCCACAGCTGCGCGTTGGACGCGACCATCTCGGACACGGCGTAACCGGCCCCCATCCGCTTGCAGAGCTGGCGGAACGGACGATCCGTCACGCCGGCCATCGGGGCGACGAACAGGTTGTTACGCAAAACGTGAGGGCCGATAACGGGCATCGCAATGGCGCCGCCCGCGACGGGCGCGGGCAGGAAAAGGGCAGACGGAAACGCGCATTTTACCGTATTCCCATGCCCCGCCGATTTGACCCGGTTTGTCCGGCGCGCTGCGCGTGGCGCGCATCGGACACCGCGCGGTGCGGCGGGGGCAGCGGCGCGCGCGTCAGCGGCGCTGGCCGAACATCATCTGGCGCGCGATCACCTTCTTGAGCGGCGGCACGAACTCGAGCGCGGTGAGCGCGGCGCCGCGCAGCAGCGGGAGCGGGCCCGAGTCGATCGTGAACAGGCGTGCCAGCGTGTCGGTCGCGCCGATCGTGAAGCGCCGGTCGAGTGCGCGGCGCGCGTTGAAGGTGGCGAGCGCGGTCGCTTCGAAGCCTTGCGTGGACAGCGTGTCGACGAGCGTATGCGCATCGCGCAGCCCGAGGTTGAGCCCCTGGCCCGCGACGGGGTGCAGGGTTTGCGCGGCGTTGCCGACGATCGCGACGCGGCCGTTGACGAGCGTCTGCGCGGCGCTCAGGCCGAGCGGGAACGACGCGCGGCCCGCGATCGCGACGAAGTCGCCCATGCGTTCGCCGAACGCGCTGCCGAGCTCGCGCAGGAACGCGTCGTCGGGCAGTGCGGCGCGTCGCGCCGCTTCGCCGGGCGTGCAGCACCACACGAGCGCGTATTCGGCCTGGCGCGGCCCGCCGAGCGGCAGCAGCGCGAGCGGGCCTTCGTGCGTGAAGCGTTCCCATGCGACGTTCGGGCGCGGCGCCGATACCGTGACCGTGCCGACGAGCGCGGTCTGGCCGTAGTCGCGGCGATGCTTGCCGGTATCGGCCCGCTGTTCGTGGAACAGCCCGCCTTCGGCGTTGATGACGATGCGTGCGCGCAGCGTGCGCTCGCCTTGCGGGCCGTCGAGCGTCAGCGTGACGCCGTCGGCATCCTGCTGCGGCGCGCGCGCGGTGGTCGACGTGAGCCAGTCGACGCGGGTGCCGCGCACGGCGCCCGCGAGCGCCTGCACGAGCGAGCCGAAGCGCACGACATAACCGAGCGCGGCGACGTCGTGTTCGTCGCGGTCGATCAGCGTGCGGCCGAAATGGCCGCGCTGCGATACGTGGATGTGTTCGATCGGCGTCGCGTCGGCGGGCCACGCGAGCGTGTCGAGCAGCACGCGGCTGCCGTGCGACACGGCGATCGCGCGCGGATCGTTCGCGCTTGCGGCCGGTTCACGCGCATCGATCAGCGCGATCGATGCGTGCTGCGTGGCGCTGCGGCGCGCGAGCCAGCCGGCGAGCGCGAGCCCGACTGGGCCTGCGCCGACGATGGCGAGATCGTAGTCCGGCGTGGCCGGGGAGGAGGCGGTCGTCATCTTGATTCGTGAAACGGAGGTAACGGTCGGCGGCAGCCGGTCATGCGAGTGCGCGCATCAGCGCTTCGATCTCGTCCGCCGCGACGGGCACGCCGCGGGTGATCAGCTCGCAGCCCTGCTCGCGCACGATCGCGTCGTCCTCGATGCGGATGCCGATGTTCCAGTACTCGGGCGGCACGTCGTCGGCCGCGCGCACATACAGGCCGGGTTCGACCGTCAGCGTCATGCCGGCCTTCAGCGTGCGCCAGGGCAGCGCGCCGTTGCCGTCGCGCTCGGCGAGCCGCTCGCGGTAGTCGCCGCAATCGTGCACGTCCATGCCGATCCAGTGGCCGGTGCGGTGCATGTAGAAGCGCGTGTACGCACGCTCGGCGACGACGTCGTCGACGTTCGAGAAGCGCGTTTTCGGGATGATGCCGGTGTCGAGCAGCCCCTGCGCGAGCACGCGCACGGCAGCGTCGTGCGGCGCTTCGAACGGCACGCCGGCGCGCGTCGCGTCGATGGCGGCCTGCTGGGCGGCGAGCACGATGTCGTACAGCGTGCGCTGCGCGGGCGAGAAGCGCCCGTTGGCCGGGAACGTGCGGGTGATGTCCGACGCGTAGCCGTCGAGTTCGCACGCGGCGTCGATCAGGATCAGGTCGCCGTCCTTCGCGCTTGCGTTGCCGGCCGGGTAGTGCAGCACGCATGCGTTCGCGCCGGCCGCGACGATCGAGCCGTACGCGGGCGACTGCGCGCCGTGCTTGCGGAACACGTACAGCAGCTCGGCCTCGAGCTCGTATTCGCGGATGCCGGGGCGGCACGCCTGCATCGCGCGGCGGTGCGCGAGCGCGGAGATGTGCGCGGCGCGCATCATGATCGCGAGTTCGTGCTCGTCCTTCACGAGCCGCATGTCGTCGAGGAGCGGCGTGAGGTCGAGCATCGCGTCCGGTGCGGCGACGCCCGTGCGCGCCAGCGCACGCACCGCGTCGATCCAGCCCGCGAGCCGGCGGTCGAAGTCGGCCGATGCGCCGAACCGGTAATGCACGGTGCCGGAGTCGGCGAGCAGGCGCGGCATCTCGGTATCGATCACGTCGACCGCGAAGGCCGCGTCGAAGCCGAACGCATCGCGCGCGGCCTCGGGCCCGTAATGGAAGCCTTCCCAGATCTCGCGGTCGGCATTCTTGCCGCGGCAGAACAGGATCGACTCCGGCGCGCCGTGCGGTGCGGCCGCGTTCAGCACGAGCACCGCATCCGGCTCGGTGAAGCCCGTCAGGTAATGGAAGTAGCTGTCGTACCGGTACGGGTAGGCCGTATCGCGGTTGCGCAGCAGTTCCGGCGCGGTGGGGACGATGGCGACGCCGCCGCCGGCGGCACGCAGTGCGGCAAGCACGCGTTCACGGCGCTGGCGGTAGACGTCGACGGCGATGGCGGTATCGAGGGGCGCGTTCATTCGTGCGATTGTAGCGCCGCGTGACGCCGCGCGTGAGAGGGCGTGGGAAGGGGGCCGCAACGGCGCCGGCGCGGTTGTTGCAAACCATCCACAGGCCGGCCGGGCGATTTTCTGTCGGGCGACGCCGGCCGGTTATGATCGGCGACAACGTATACTCTCGGCGGTTCCCTTAAAAAGGCAGATGATGAAATTAATCGGTTCGCTCAGCAGCCCGTACGTCCGCAAGGCGCGGATCGTGCTGGCTGAAAAGAAGATCGACTACAAGCTGGAGCTCGAGAACGTGTGGGCGCCGGAGACGGATATTCATGCTTCGAATCCGCTCGGCAAGGTCCCGTGCCTCGTGATGGAGGATGGTGCCGCGGTGTTCGATTCCCGCGTGATCTGCGAATACGTCGACACGCTGTCGCCGGTCGGCAAGCTGATTCCGCCGTCCGGGCGCGAACGTGTCGAAGTGCGCTGCTGGGAAGCGCTGGGCGACGGCGTGCTCGACGCGTCGGTCGCGATCCGCATCGAAAACGTGCAGCGCGATGCGCATCAGCGCAGCGCGAGCTGGATCGCACGCCAGCAGCGCAAGATCGACGACGCGCTCGTCGCGATGTCGCAAGGGCTCGGCGGCAAGACGTGGTGCGTCGGTAATCATTACACGCTTGCCGACATCGCACTCGGCTGCGCGCTCGGTTATCTCGACTTCCGGATGCCCGAGCTCAACTGGCGCGACCGCCACCCGAACCTCGACAAGCACTTCGTGAAGCTGCTGCAGCGCCAGTCGTTCATCGATACGGTGCCGCAGGGCTGAGTCGGGGCTGAATCGGCAGGCGCCGTTGCCGTCCGCACATTCCGCAGAAGAAAAAACGCGCCCCGAGGCGCGTTTTTTCTTGCCGGGCGGCCGGCGCCGTCACTCGATCGACGCGTACACGGCATCGCCCAGCGTGAACGAATCGCTGCGCGAAATCGGCCACCATTTGTCGTACAGCGTAAAGCCGCAGGTGTTGCCGTCGAGCAGCGCGCCGGGCTTCAGGTACTTCAGCAGCTGCGACATCAGCCGGACCTCGTGCGGCGCGATGCGCTGCACGATGTGATGCGCGCGCAGCTCCGACGGATGCGCGAGGCCGGCCGCCTGCACGAGCTCCTGCAGCGCGTGCAGCGTGTTGCGGTGGAAGTTGTACACGCGGTCGGCCTTGTCGGGCACGACGAGCGCGCGCTGGCGCACCGGGTCCTGCGTCGCGACGCCGGTCGGGCAGCGGCCCGTGTGGCAGGTCTGCGCCTGGATGCAGCCGACCGCGAACATGAAGCCGCGCGCCGAGTTCACCCAGTCCGCGCCGATCGCGAGCGTGCGGGCGACGTCGAACGCGGTGATGATCTTGCCGCTCGCGCCGATCTTCACGCGGTCGCGCACGCCGATCCCGACGAGCGTGTTGTGCACCAGCAGCAACCCTTCCTGCAGCGGCACGCCGACGTGGTCGGTGAACTCGAGCGGCGCCGCGCCCGTGCCGCCTTCCGCGCCGTCGACGACGATGAAGTCCGGCACGATGCCGGTCTCGAGCATCGCCTTCGCGATCCCGAAGAATTCCCACGGATGGCCGACGCACAGCTTGAAGCCGGTCGGCTTGCCGCCCGACAGCGTGCGCAGCCGTTCGACGAATTCGAGCAGCCCGCGCGGGGTCGAGAATTCCGAGTGCGTCGCGGGCGAGATGCAGTCCTTGCCCATCGGCACGCCGCGCGTCTCGGCGATTTCCGGCGTGATCTTCGCGGCCGGCAGCACGCCGCCGTGGCCGGGCTTCGCGCCCTGCGACAGCTTGACCTCGATCATCTTGACCTGCGGATCGGCGGCCTGCTTCGCGAACTTGTCGAGGTTGAAGGTGCCGTCGTCGTTGCGGCAGCCGAAGTAGCCGGACGCGATTTCCCAGATGATGTCGCCGCCGTTCTCGCGGTGGTACTTCGACAGCGAGCCTTCGCCCGTGTCGTGCGCGAAACCGCCTTTCTTCGCGCCGAGGTTCAGCGAGCGGATCGCGTTCGCGGACAGCGAGCCGAAGCTCATCGCCGAGATGTTGAAGATCGAAATGTCGTACGGTTGCGCGCGATTCGCGCCGACGCGGACGCGGAAATCGTGGTTCGGCAGCTTCGTCGGCGCGAGCGAGTGGCTGATCCATTCGTGCGCGACGGCCTTCACGTTCAGCTCGGTGCCGTACGGGCGGTTGTCGGCGACGTTCTTCGCGCGCTGGTAGACGAGGCTGCGCTGCGCGCGCGAGAACGGTTTCTCGTCGGTGTCGTCCTCGACGAAATACTGGCGGATTTCAGGTCGGATGAATTCGAACAGGAAGCGGAAGTGGCCCCAGAGCGGGTAGTTGCGCAGGATCGCGTGGCGGTCCTGCTTCAGGTCGTACAGGCCGAGCGCGACGAGGGCGGCGGGAATCAGGATCCACAGCCACGCGATCGCGTGCCGCGCGGCGAGCGCCGCGACGGCCACGAACAGCAGGACCGCGCACCACATCGCGAGATAGCGTCGGGAAAACATGGGGACTCCCTATACATTTTCTGGATCGCCGCGATGCGCGATGCAGCGGCGCGGCGGCGGGCGCAACAGCCGGCGGCCGCCTGTGCCGGGTGCGCGGCGACATCCGTCTCGCGGGGCCGCGCATGCGCGCTGCGACCGGCGCCGATGCTGGGCGAGAGTCTACTACGGGAACCGGCAGGCCTGCGCTGACGCGCCGGCAGGGCCGGGCGGCATTTTCCCGAACTCGACGCGGCGCGCGAGCGCTACGACGGCGCGTTGCGCCGCACGGCCTGACGGACGGCGGCGCGGCGCGGTTCGGGAGGGAGGATCGGGAACGGGCCGGCAGGCCGCTCAGCGTGTTTCGGCGAGCGCCAGCGCGCCGGCCTCCGCGGGCGCCCCATGGCCGGGCTGGCCCGGCTGGCCGGTCGCCGCGAATTCGATGATGCCGCCGCCGAGACAGATCTCGCCGTCGTACAGTACGGCCGACTGGCCGGGCGTGACGGCCCACTGCGCGTCGTCGAACGTCAGCGAGAAGCGCTCGCCGCCGGCCCGTGCGAACGAGCAGGCCGCGTCGGCCTGCCGGTAGCGCGTCTTCGCGCCGCACGCGAAGCCCTCGGCCGGCGGCGCGCCGGCGACCCAGCTCACGTTGCCGGCAACCAGCTCGCGCGACAGCAGCCACGGATGATCGTGGCCCTGCACGACGTACAGCGTGTTCGACGCGATGTCCTTCGCGGCGACGAACCACGGTTCGCCGCTGCCGCTCTTGCTGCCGCCGAGGCCGATGCCCTTGCGCTGGCCGAACGTATAGAACGCGAGGCCGATGTGCTCGCCGACGACCTTGCCGTCCGGCGTCTTCATCGGGCCGGGTTTCGTCGGCAGATAGCGGTTCAGGAAATCGCGGAACGGCCGTTCGCCGATGAAGCAGATGCCGGTCGAATCCTTCTTCTTCGCGTTCGGCAGCCCGATCTGCGCGGCGATCTCGCGCACCTTCGTCTTCGGGATCTCGCCGAGCGGGAACATCGTCTTCGACAGTTGCGCCTGGTTCAGCCGGTGCAGGAAGTACGACTGGTCTTTCGTATGATCGAAGGCCTTCAGCAGCTCGAAACGCCCGTCGCGTTCGCGCACGCGCGCATAGTGGCCCGTCGCGATCATTTCCGCGTCGAGCGACATCGCGTGGTCGAGGAACGCCTTGAACTTGATTTCGGCGTTGCACAGCACGTCGGGGTTCGGCGTGCGGCCGGCCGAGTATTCGCGCAGGAACTCGGCGAACACGCGATCCTTGTATTCGGCCGCGAAGTTGACCGCTTCCACGTCGATGCCGATCAGGTCGGCCACCGACACGACGTCGATCCAGTCCTGGCGCGTCGAGCAGTATTCGCCGTCGTCGTCGTCTTCCCAGTTCTTCATGAACAGGCCGACCACGTCGTAACCCTGTTCCTTCAGCAGCCACGCGGTCACCGACGAATCGACGCCGCCCGACATGCCCACCACTACACGGCGCTTGCTCATTTGTTGACCGCCTGACGTTCGAATGCTTCGGGGCGCGGCGCGACCGAATGCGTATGCACGAAATCGAGCGGAATGCGTCGCCCGGCGAGGTAATCGTCGACGCAGCGCATCACCGCGGGCGAGCGATGGCGCGCGCTGCACGCGCGCAGTTCGTCGGCGGTCATCCACAGCGTGCGGACGATGCCGTCGTCGAGCGCGTGGCCCGCGATCGGCTCGCCGGCCGTGCCGCAGAACGTGAAGCGCAGGTAGGTCGCGCCGGCCGTGCCGGGACGGTCGTAGTGCGCGAGATAGACGCCGACGAGCGCGTCGGGCGTGAACGGGTGCGCGGTTTCCTCGAGCGTCTCTCGGATCACGGCGTCGGCCAGCGTTTCGCCGGCTTCGAGATGGCCTGCCGGCTGGTTGATGCGCAGGCCCGACGAGGTTTCTTCCTCGATCACGAGAAAGCGGCCGGCGTGCTCGACGAGCGCCGCGACCGTCACATGCGGGGTCCAGATTTCGGGTTTCATGGTTCGGCATTTTACCGGTTGCGCCCGGACACTGCCGGGCATGCAGCGATGGATGTTCCGACCCCGAAAGATCATCGACGCGGGCGGCGCGCGTCTGTCAAGTGCTGCAATGCAACAGCGCCGCACGATCGTGCGGAAACTGCTGGCGCGCCCCCCGCTTTCGGTTAAAGTGCACCGTGATAGCCGTTGCTCGTGAGCCGGTATGCAAGCCTGTCCGGCTCGCCGTCGCAGTAAGAATCGAATTGAAGAATTAATTACTGTAATGACTGGAGGAATCGACGATGCATATTGGCGTGCCTGCCGAAACGCGGGCGAACGAGGCGCGGGTGGCCGCGACGCCGGAAACCGTGAAGAAATACGCGGCGGCCGGCCACCGCGTGAGCGTGGCGAAGGGCGCGGGCGTCGCGGCCAGTTATCCCGACGAAGCCTATGCGGCCGCCGGTGCCGAACTGACCGGCCAGTCGGCCGCGTTCGACGTCGACATCGTGCTGAAGGTCCAGGCGCCCACCGACGCCGAGCTGCCGTCGCTCAAGCGCGGCGCCGTGCTGGCCGGCATGCTCGATCCGTTCAACGGCGAGCAGGCGGCGAAGCTCGCCGCGGCCGGCGTGACGGGCTTCGCGCTCGAAGCCGCGCCGCGCACGACGCGCGCGCAGGGGCTCGACGTGCTGTCGTCGCAGGCGAACATCGCGGGCTACAAGGCCGTGCTGGTTGCCGCGGCGCTGTATCCGCGCTTCTTTCCGATGCTGATGACGGCCGCGGGCACCGTGAAGGCCGCGCGCGTGCTGATCCTCGGCGCGGGCGTCGCGGGCCTGCAGGCGATCGCGACCGCGAAGCGCCTCGGCGCGGTGATCGAGGCGTCCGACGTACGGCCGGCCGTGAAGGAGCAGATCGAGTCGCTCGGCGCGAAATTCCTCGACGTCCCGTTCGAAACCGACGAGGAGCGCGACGCTGCGCAGGGCGTGGGCGGTTATGCGCGCCCGATGCCGCCGTCGTGGCTCGGCCGCCAGGCCGCGCTCGTGCACGAGCGCGCGAAGCAGGCCGACATCGTGATCACCACCGCGCTGATTCCCGGGCGCCCGGCGCCGACCTTGATCTCGGTCGAAACCGTGCAGTCGATGAAGCCGGGCTCGGTGCTCGTCGATCTCGCGGCCGGCCGCGGCCCCGAATTCGACGGCCGCAAGAGCGGCAACTGCCCGCTGACGGTCGCCGACCAGGTGATCGCGCACCACGGCGTGACGATCGCCGGCTATACGAATCTCGCGTCGATGGTCGCCTCGGACGCGTCGGCGCTGTATGCGCGCAACCTGCTCGACTTCCTGAAGCTGATCGTCACGAAGGAGGGCACGCTGAACATCGACCTGGCCGACGACATCGTCGCCGCGACGCTCCTGTGCCGCGACGGCGAAGTCACGCGCACATGAGGAGGAGACCATGGAAGTCGTCAATCACACGGTGATCGACGTGATCATCTTCGTGCTGGCGGTGTACGTCGGCTACCACGTGGTGTGGAACGTCACGCCGGCGCTGCATACGCCGCTGATGGCCGTGACCAACGCGATCTCGGCGATCGTGATCGTCGGCGCGATGCTCGCGGCGGCGCTCACCGTCGGCACGACCGGCAAGGTGTTCGGCACGCTCGCGGTCGCGCTCGCGGCGGTCAACGTGTTCGGCGGCTTCCTCGTGACGAGGCGCATGCTCGAGATGTTCCGCAAGAAGGCGCCCCGGCAGCCCGAACGCGGCAAGGGGGACGCGCGATGAGCATGAACGTCGTCACGCTGCTGTACCTCGTTGCATCGGTGTGTTTCATCCAGGCGCTGAAGGGCCTGTCGAACCCGAAGAGCGCGCGGCGCGGCAACCTGTTCGGGATGGCCGGGATGGCCGTCGCGATCCTCACGACGATCGCGCTGATCGCCAGGCAGGCGGCCTGGCTCGGCGCGAACCTGCCGCTCGGCCTCGCGCTGGTGCTCGGCGCGCTGATCGTCGGCGGCGGCGTGGGGGCGTTCGTCGCCGCGCGCGTCGAGATGACGAAGATGCCGGAACTCGTCGCGGCGATGCACTCGCTGATCGGTCTCGCGGCCGTGTGCATCGCGTACGCGGTGGTGTCGGAGCCGGAAGCGTTCGGGCTCGTGCCGCAGGAGGCCGTCGCGCCGGACTTCATTCCGTACGGCAATCGCGTCGAGCTGTTCGTCGGCACGTTCGTCGGCGCGATCACGTTCTCCGGTTCGGTGATCGCGTTCGGCAAGCTGTCGGGCAAGTACACGTTCCGGCTGTTCCAGGGCGCGCCGGTCGTGTATGCGGGCCAGCACCTGCTCAACCTGATGCTCGCGCTCGGGATGCTCGGCTTCGGCATCCTGTTCTTCATCACGCAGTCGTGGCTGCCGTTCGTCATCGTGACGGCGATCGCGTTCGCGCTCGGCGTGCTGATCATCATCCCGATCGGCGGCGCGGACATGCCGGTGGTCGTGTCGATGCTGAACTCGTACTCCGGATGGGCGGCGGCCGGCATCGGCTTCTCGCTGAACAACGCGATGCTGATCATCGCGGGGTCGCTGGTCGGCTCGTCGGGCGCGATCCTCTCGTACATCATGTGCCACGCGATGAACCGCTCGTTCTTCAACGTGCTCCTCGGCGGTTTCGGCGGCGACGCGGCGGGCGGCGCCGCCGCGGGCGCGAAGGAGCAGCGGCCGGTGAGGTCGGGTTCGGCCGACGATGCGGCGTTCATGCTCGGCAACGCGGAAACGGTCGTGATCGTGCCGGGCTACGGGTTGGCCGTCGCCCGTGCGCAGCATGCGCTGAAGGAACTGACCGACAAGCTGGTCGAGAAGGGCATCGACGTGAAGTACGCGATCCATCCGGTCGCGGGGCGGATGCCGGGCCACATGAACGTGCTGCTCGCGGAAGCGGAAGTGCCGTACGAGATCGTGTTCGAGATGGACGACATCAACGGCGAATTCGGCCAGGTCGACGTCGTGCTCGTGCTCGGTGCGAACGACGTCGTGAACCCGGCCGCGAAGAACGACCCGGCATCGCCGATCGCGGGGATGCCGATCATCGAGGCGTACAAGGCGCGCACGGTGATCGTCAACAAGCGTTCGATGGCGGCCGGCTACGCGGGCCTCGACAACGACCTGTTCTACATGGACAAGACGATGATGGTGTTCGGCGATGCGAAGAAGGTGATCGAGGACATGGTGAAGGCGGTCGATTGAACCCGGAGCGGGCGCGCGCGGCGGTGGCCGGGCTGCGCGAGCCATTTTGTCTATCTCGCGACGAACGTCTTGATTGCGAGCGCAATGAGGTCGAAGCGATTCACCGTTTTTTTTCCGTCTCGGATTGGCATGAGCCCTGTCGCGTGCGTGGATCGGGACCGTAACGGTTGCCGGGGTCGACCGGGGCGAGTGCCAGCGATACGACGATCACGACCGGTGCGACGAAGAGGAAGTAGCCGACGCACAGCAGGCCCGAGCGATTGCTGTCATGCAGTCTGCGCACGTTGTAGGACAACGTCGCGACCAGCGTGAGCAGGCTCAGCGCGAACAGCGGGACGTCATGACGATCGAATGCGTCCATGATCCAATGCGCGAGCGCATAGCCGAGCGCGTAGTGGAGCACGACGAACGACAGGAAATCCCGGCGCGTTTCCCGTCCGTGAAATGTCAGCGCGTCGCGATAGCCGCGCAGCCAGGCGCCGAGGATGCGGTGCAGCGCCGCGCTACGCATGATTCCGGTGCAGACGGACGACGCCCAGCGCGATCGCGTAGGCTAGCACGCCCAACCCCGGGAGTACGCCGATCTGATAGAGCGGGATGGCCGCCAGCGGTAACGCCACGCTGATGCCTATCGTGTCCGTCATGCCGATGAATGTTGACGCGTGCATGCGCACCGCCAGGAACGAGAAAACAGGCGCGGCTATCGCGATGACCGCGAGCCACGTGCGTGCGTTGGCTGCGGCGACAGCGGACAGCGCGAGCCGCTCGCACACGGCGAGGCCGATGCCGACCGCGAGACCGAAGAACCCGAGCGACGCTGCCGTGGCCGCGCGATGCGCGCATGCGCTGCCCGGTTCATCGGCAACGAGCGACACCGAATTGGCGTCGGTATTTACGACGGCTGCAAGCAGCCAGTCATATAACGCATTTCCCGCCAGCGCGAACAAGGTGGCGAGGGTAATGGGAATGAGCGCGGACGCCCATCGCTTCGATTGGGTCATGGCGGTCTCGCAGCGTTTTGGGGCGCTCAGAACTGCAGCACGGGAAGCTTCGCGTTCAGCTCGCGCAAGGTTCGATCGACCTGCTCGATCGTATTCAGCAGCACCAGCTCGCGGGTCGTGCTGTTGTATTTGGCGATGGCGGTCGACGGCGACAAGCCACCGTCACGTTGCAAGAATACCGCTCGCGTATTGCCATGCAGCATAACCGCCGGCAGCGGATCGACGCCGAAGATGTACGGTGAGCGGGAGGCGAACGCGCGCTGTTTCGTCAGCGTCTCGGGGATCAGGTCGCCGAGCGCGGGCAGCGGCTGGACGAGGTTGGTGAAGCCGGCGTACTCAAGTTTCACGGAGCGGGCGCCGTTGGGGCGGGTTGAAATGCCGATGCCCAGTGAGCCTTTGACGAGTTGCCACGGCGATAGGGACCTACCGGTGACCGGCTTGCCGTCAAGGTAGGTGTCGTGCAGGTCGTGTATCTGCAGGACGACGCGATAGATTTGCGTGATGCTGGGGCCGATGGTGTTGCCGAACGACGGCATGCCGGGCTTGGCATGCACTTGTTCGATGATCAGACACAACCCGGTGGGGGTGCCGTAGCGGATATTCGATGTCACGAAGGAAAAGACCCGTGCGGTCGAAGGAATCGGGTCTTTCCTTATAAGAGGTTTCGCGATCGAATGACATGGGACGGATACGAAAGTGGCGGCGCCGACTTGCTCGGCGCCGGCTTTCATCTCGCGACGATACAACGCGTCACTTCATCGGCGCTTCCGCGATCCGCATGTAGTCGGCGATCCGCCGTCCTTCCATGTCCGGAAACTGCTCGTGCACGACGATGTCGCCCATCCGCGCGATGTCGAAGGTGCGGAAATCGCCGCGCAGCTCGCACCACGCGCCGATCGTCCAGCGTCCGCCCCAGTAGACGAGCCCGAGCGGCCACACGCGGCGTTGCGAATGCGCGCCGAGCCGGTCGCGGTAGTCGAAGCTGACGACGTGGCGCGTGTCGATGGCCTGGTGGATCGCATCGACCTTCGCGCAAAACGTCTCGTCGATGTGGAACGACGGCGCGAACACGGGCAGGCGGTCGAGCGCCGTGCGCTTGTCGGCCGGCATCGCCGACGCGATCTTCGCGAGCGCCGAGCGCGCGCCGCTTGCAAAGCGTGCGCCGCCCCAGGTTTCGAGCATGCGTGCGCCGGTGGCGAGCGCCGCGAGCTCCTCGGCCGTGAACGTGAGCGGCGGCAGGCTCGCGTTGCGGTTCAGCCGGTAGCCGATGCCGGCTTCGCCTTCGATCGGCACCCCTGACAGTTGCAGGTCGCGCACGTCGCGATAGACCGTGCGCGGCGACACCGACAGCCAGTCGGCCAGCTGCTGCGCGGTCGTGAGGCGACGCCCGCGCAGCAGCTCGGCGATCTGGAACAGGCGGTCGGCACGGCGCGTCATGACGGCACCTCGGCTCCAACGGCAGTGGGGACTTCGCGATGATAGCGCCGCGCGGGCCAGACGGCCGCTGCGCTCAGTGGCATTTCGGCGCGTGCAGGCCGACGCGGTTGCCTTCGGTGTCGATCAGGTAGCCGACGTAGCCGTAGTTGTTCGGCAGCTCGACGACGGAGCCCTGCACGACGCCGCCCGCGCGCTTCGCGCGTTCGAGCGCCGCGACGACCGATTCGCCGGCGTTCAGGTAGACGAGCACGCCGTTGGCGCTCGGCTTGATCTGCTGCGGATCGAACACGATGCTGCCGCCCGTGCTCGATGCGTCGCGGTCGAACGTGGCCATCGGCACGCCGCCGACGACTTCGCGCTGCAGCGTCGTTTGCAGCACGGTTTCGTAGAAGCGGATCGCCCGGTCGAAATCGAGGGACGGAATGTCGAACCACGCGATCGCGCGCTCCTGGGTGGCAGTGGCAGTTGCGGACGTCATGACGAGCTCCTTGTTGCGTTGTTGTTCGGATTCGGTGCGGAAACCAGCCTTGCATTGCGCCGGGATTGCAGTGTGATCGCGGCCTGCTGACACCGTATTGTCAGTAGAGTTGTCAGCCTTGACATGCAACCATTTGGTTGCATAATGAAGCCATTGACCCGGGAGCGGCATGGACCTCGTTTTCAAGGCGCTGGCCGATGCCACGCGCCGCCAGTTGCTCGACCTGCTGCATGCGAAAAGCGGGCAGACGCTGTCCGAGCTGTGCGACGGGCTCGCGATGAGCCGGCAGGCCGCGAGCAAGCATCTCGCGCTGCTCGAGGCCGCGAATCTCGTCGCGACGACGTGGCGCGGCAGGGAGAAGCTGCATTACCTGAATCCGGTGCCGATCCACGACATCGCGGAACGCTGGATCGGCAAGTTCGAGCGTCAGCGCCTGCAGGCGCTGGCGGATCTCAAGCGCGGGCTGGAAGCGGCCCGCGATCCTGGAGACGACGATGAGTAATCCCGCCTTTGTGTACGTGACGTTCATTGCGTCGACGCCCGAGCGCGTGTTCGACGCGCTGACCAACGCCGAGCTGACGAAGGACTACTGGGTGCGGCATCGCAACGCGTCGCCCGACTGGCGGCCGGGCTCGCGCTGGGAACATCAGGACTACGACGATCCGTCGCGGGTCGACATCGTCGGCGAAGTGGTCGAGAACGATCCGCCGCACCGGCTGGTCGTCACGTGGCGCACGCCGTCGGGGGAAAGCGGGGAGTCGCGCGTGACCTACGTCGTCGAGCCGCACGAGGGCGTCGTGAAGCTGACCGTCACGCACGACGGCCTGGTGCCGGGCTCGGAGATGGATCGCGGGATTCGCGGCGGGTGGCCGGTCGTGCTGTCGAGCCTCAAGACGCTGCTCGAGACGGGGCAGGCGCTGCCGTTCACGACGGGGCGCTGGGAGAAGTCGAAGCACTGAAATGCATCGCCGCCCGGTTCGCGAGCGCGGTTCGGGCGGCGATGTGTGCGGCGCTAGCGCGCTTTTGCCAGCCGATCGGCAAGCGTGTCGAGTTCCTGGCTGAGGAAGAGGTCGATGCACTTCATCGTATTGAACGACGCCGGAATCGAGCCGCTGTATTTCCGGTTTACGTACCGTTGCGCGAGCGTACGGAGCGCGTCGTAGGCCTCGATTGGCTGATGGCCGAACTCCAGATACGCGCTTGCGGCGGCATTGGCGTCACCACGGTCGCGGGCGTCATGCGCGACTTGCGCGAGACAGACGCTGAGTGCCCAGTTCTTCAGCAACGTCTTTTGCGAATAACGTTCGACAGGGTTGCGAGCATCGGGGCCCGCGACCGTGGCTTGCGATGCCGCCGTGGCCGTGCCGTTCGCGAGGGCCATGAAGAGGGCTGGCAGCAGGCTTTTCAGCGTAATACCCATATCGATGCAGTTTCCGGGATGAAGGTGCCGTTGTCGGGAGCGTCGGCATCGCCGGAACAGGGCGACGCAAACAGTTGGGAAGGGAGAACCGGGGGAGAATGACCCGGCGTGTTCGCCGGGCAGGCAGGGGACGGCGACAGCCGGCCGCGCGGAGGCGCCCGGCACATGATGCGTCGCTTACGCGTCGCCTTCCGGCGCGGCCGGGCGCGCCTTCACGCTGCCGGCGATCAGGTCGAAGCGGAACAGCCGGCATTCGAGCGCACCGTTGAACAGCGGCGTCTTCGCCGATTCGCGCAGCCGCAGCTGGCCCGGCAGCGAACGGTCGGACGTCAGCAGGAACGCCTGCCAGCCCGTGAAGCGCTGCTTCAGCGCATCGCCGAGCGCGTTGAAGAACTCGCTGTCCGGTGCGTCGGTGTGGGTGCGGCGGAACGCGTCGTCGTTGCCGCGGTTGCGGCCCGTCTCGCGCACCTCGCCGCGCGCGCTGCGGCCGCGCACCTCGATCCGCTCGCCGTACGGCGGGTTCGCGAGGAGGATGCCGGGGCCGTCGCACGGCGGCGTCATCCCGCGCGCGTCGACCTGCTTGAGCCACACCGACGGCACGCCCGCGCGCTCGAGGTTCGCGCGTGCCTTCTCGAGCATGTCGCCGGAGATGTCGCTGCCGTACACGCCGAGCGCTTCGCCGCGCTTGCCGCGTGCCGCGCGCTTCGCGTCCAGCGCCGGGACCTTCAGCCCCTGCCATGCGGTGATGTCGTATTGCTTGAGTTTCTCGAAGCCGAACCGGCGCTCGACGCCCGGTGCGACGCCGAGTGCGATCTGCGCAGCTTCCGCGAGAAACGTGCCGCTGCCGCACATCGGGTCGTACAGCGCCGTGCCGGGCGTCCAGCCCGTCAGGCGCAGGATGCCGGCCGCGAGGTTCTCGCGCAGCGGCGCCGCGCCCTTGTCGAGACGCCAGCCGCGCTTGAACAGCGGCTCGCCCGACGTGTCGAGGTACAGCGTGCACTCGTTGGCCGTCAGGAACGCGAACACGCGCACGTCCGGCGCACCGGTGTCGATGCTCGGGCGCGCGCCGGTCTTGTTGCGCATCCGGTCGCAGATCGCGTCCTTCACGCGCAACGTCGCGAATTCGAGACTCTTCAGCGGCGACTTGATCGCGGTGATGTCGACGCGCAGCGTCTGCGTCGCCGCGAACCAGCGCTCCCACGGCTGCTCGAGCGCGAGCGCGTAGACGTCCTGTTCGTTGCGGTACGCGCGGTGCGCGATCTTCAGCAGGACCCGGCTCGCGATCCGCGAATGGAGGTTAGCGGCCATGCCGGCGGCCCAGCCGCCGCTGAAGTGGACGCCGCCCGGCACCTGCGCGCCCGCGGTGAACGGCGCGCCGTTCAGGTGGCGGCCGGCGATTTCGGCCAGCTCGGCGGCAAGCGCCGCTTCGAGGCCGCGCGGGCAGGGGGCGAAGAATTCGTACAGGGTGGGCGAGGACATAAGGCGGGTGAGGACGTGCAAAAGTCCACTATTGTACGCGGCGCGGGCGGCAGGGCCGGCGCGTCGTGCCGCGAGGGCCGCCGGCGGCCCGCAGAGGCCGGTTCGAAGCGGCCGGCCGTCCCCCGTGGAATCCGTTCGGCGTGCGGCGCCGTGCGGCCCGACCCGGCGGGCCGCACGCGGCGCTCAGTGCGACCCCGACTGACCCGCGCGGGCCGTCGCGCCGGCTGCCGGCCAGAACAGCGCGAGCGGATTCGACAGCACCGTGCGGACGATCGCGGAGACGAGCGCGCGCACCTTGGTCGGGCGCAGGCTGCGCGAGCGCACGGCCATCGTGAACGCGAGCGCGAAGCTCACGAGCACGTTGAGGATCGCCATGCTGAGCACGCCGGCGCCGGCCCACCACAGCTCGGGCGTGCCGAGCGCGTCCTTGCCCAGCACGCCGAGCGCGATCCCGATCGAGCCGGCCGACAGCGTCACGTGCCGCACCTCGAACGGGAACATGAACACGGTGACGATCGCCGGAACGAGGCCGAGCATCAGGCCGAGGCCGACGTTCGCGACCACGCCGGCCACGTTCGACCGGCAGAAATGCGCGAGCTTCGCGGCGCCGGCCGCGCCGAGCGTGAGGCGCAGCCGGCGGTTGTACGTGAGCGCGTCGCCGACCCGGTGCAGCACGAACCAGTTGTCGGCCCAGCCCGCGAGCAGGCTCGATGCCCACAGCAGCACGCCGGTCAGCGCCGCGTAGAGCGGCGTCGGGCCGAGCAGCGAGAACGAGTGCAGCGTCGCGTGCGCCTTCTCCGGCGAGATCAGGTTCGCGTGCAGCAGGTTGCCCGCGAACAGCTGCACCAGCAGGCACACGGGCAGCACGACGAGCACGTTGCCCGAAATCGCGGCGGCCTGCGTGCGGATCAGCGCGATCACCGATGCCACGAACGCCTTCACGCCTTCGTCGTGGCCCGTGTCGTCGAGCTCGCGCGCGAGCGTCGGCGCGGTCATCGCAGGCTGCTTGGTCGCGAGCGTGAAGTGCAGGAAGTGCATCAGCATGAAGCTGGCCGCGTAGTTGACGCCCGCGAGCAGCCCTTCGAGCATCGACTGCAGGTGCGCGCCCGTGATCGCGAACTTCACGCACACCGTCACGACGGTGACGAGGCCGCCGCCCGCGGCCATCCGCAGCATCTTCAGGTACTCGGCGCGGCCGCGCGAGATGTAGTGCTCGCCGGTGTCCGCGTTGGTTTCGACGAGCTTGCGCGCGAACAGCGAGAAGTTGCTGCGCACGAGGTGCGACACGCTCTGGCTGTTGTGGTTCGCGTCGACGAGCTCGGCCGTCAGGTGCGCCATCCCGTGCAGGTCGTCGCGCGCCATCCACGCGTTGAGCAGCATCTCGGCGCGCAGGATGCGCATGCGCATCCGCTCGACCTGGAACACGATGTCGACCGACACGCCGTTGCGGTACAGGTGCGAGAACACCTCGTCGACCGCGATCCGGCATTCGTCGAGCAGCACGCGCAGGTAGTTGACCTCGTGCAGCAGCTTGCTCGGGTCGCCGCCGTCCTCGACGGCCGCGTGCGCGGTCTCGACCGCGAGCATCGCGCGCGTGAGGCGGTAGAACGGCTGCGTTTCCAGCGGCTGGCGCGCATCGTCGTCGGAGAGCCGGCTGCGCACCGTCTGCGACAAGCCGGTCGAGCTGATCTGGCAGGTCAGGTTGTGCAGCGCGGCCAGCAGGTCGCGCGAGAACGAGCCCGGTTCGTGGCGCTCTTCGTCGGTGACGTCGAACGAGAACAGGTCGGCGAGGCGCGTGAGGAGATCGTCGGGCAGCGCGTCGATCCATTGCGCGTCTTCCGGCGTCGGGAACATCAGCGTGAAGAGCGCCGACAGCTCGCGGCGGTTCGGTGCCGGCGGGATCAGCGACGAGTCGATCCGCTCGAACAGCGCGCCGAAGAAGCCCGAGTGCACGGGCATGCCGGCGTCGCACAGGAGCGAGATGCCGTCGCACTCGCGCAGGATGCCGCGCAGGATGCGCGCGGCGTGCGCCTTCCATGCGGGGTTGCGATCGAGCACGTGGAACAGGTAGCGCAACCGCGCATGCGCGGGGAACGTGCGCGCGTCGTCGTCGCGTTCGGCGGCGTCCTTCGCCGCGGCCTGCATCGTGCCGGTGCGGCGCAGCCAGTGCGCGAGCTCGATCAGCCATTCGCTGCGCTCGGCGTACGACGCATCGGCGTCGGCGTGCGCGAGCAACGCATCGAGCTGGTGACCGGCATTGCGCGACGCGCGCCACTTCTTGATCAGGGTCGTCAGGGAACGAAACATAAACGGAATAGCGAAAGCCCTTGGCGGGCGGGTTTCGGATGCGGCGACGGCCGCGAAGCGGGCGCGGCGCCTTGGGTTGCGGTGTGGCTGGCCGGGTCGCCCCGCACGGCGCGGCGGCCCAGGGCGACCCGCAAGCGGCCCGTTCGATACGGCTCGCGCGGCGTCACGCGCGCGGGCGAAGGGCGATGCGGCTTGCGGGCGGCACGGCGCGGCCCCGGCGAAGGGCGGATCGACGGCCGGCGCAAGCAGGGAACTTGCGTAGGATCGTCAATCAGTCTCGAAAATGCAAGCCGACCGGATTGCCTGTCGCCGGTTCCGGCGGATTGTGACAAAGAATGCAAGATCGGTGGGTCGCCTGGCTCGCGAGTCATGTGCGGGGCGCGGCGTAGCGCGCACGTCGAAGCCGCGCGCACGCCGCGGTCGCTGTCGGTTACGTCCCCGCCTTGCCCGTCGCGCCGGCGTCGCCGCCGGGCGCCGGATTGGCCGGGCACGGCACGACCGGCGCGGCGGACTTGCCGCCGGAAGCCGTCGCGGCCGGCCCGCCACGCCGTGCGGCCAGCGCGCGCACGCCGGCCGCGGCTTGCGTCGCGATCACGTCGAGCGCGCGCCGGTGGCCGGCGACGAGTGCGTCGTAGCCGTCGGCGACCGGTTCCGCGACGCTCGTGCGGCAGGTCATCACGGCCTGCGTGGCGAGCGAGCGCACGCTCCACACCGCATCGACCGCCGCGCGCTTGCCCGGCCACGACTCGAAGCGCTGCACGTTCACGCTGATGCGATACACGGGCACGCCGGGCGGAGTCGCGGAATTCGCGACGTCGATCGTGCCGAGCCGTGCGGCGAGATCGTCCGACAGTGCGCGGCGGATCTCGTCGGCGGGCGGCGATGCCCAGCGTTCCTGCTCGAGCACGTCGACCTGCGCGGCGTTTTTCTGCACGACCAGCTGGTTCTTCGCGACCTGCTCGGGCACGCCGACGGACGGCACCTCGATCAGGAACGCCGGGTTGGCCGGCGCGGTGCGCAGCGGCGCCGCGGCGTCGGCCGGGCTGAGCGTATAGAACCGCGCGGGCGGCGAGCTGCACGCGGCGAGCGCGAGGGCGGCGGCAACCGCCGCCGCGCCGCTCGCGAAACCGTTCACGCGTGTGGTCATGGTTGATCTCCTGGCTTGCCCTTGAGCAGCGATTCGGGGTGACGCTCGAGGTAGTCGGCGAGCGCGTTCAGCGACTGCAGCGTGCGCGTGAGCTCCTTCAGCGCGCCGCGCACGTCGGACTGCAGCGGCGAATCCTGCTGCAGCGTCGCTTCGGCGGTCGAGAAGGTCTGCTTCGCGGCCGACAGCGTGTCGCGCGCTTCCGGCGCGACCTGCGTGTCGAGCTGCTTGAACAGCTTGTCGGCGTTCGCGAGCGCGCTGTTCAGGTTCGCGCCGATCTGGTCGAACGGCACCTTGTCGAGCTTCTTCGCGATGTCGGCGACCTGCAGCTGCAGCTCGTCGAGCGTGTTCGGCACGGTCGGCAGCTCGAGCGGCTGGCGTGCCGTGTCGATCTTCACGGCCGGCGCCTTCGGGAAGAAGTCGAGCGCGACGTACAGCTGGCTCGTCAGCAGGTTGCCGGTGCGCAGCTGGCCGCGCAGCCCGTGCTGGACGAGCCGCTCGACGATCTCGCGGCGGGCCGGTTCGCCCTTGCTCTCGATCGTTTCGCGGAAGCGGCGGCCGAGGCGTTCCGGATAGATGTTCATCGTCACCGGCATCAGGAAGTTCTTCGTCTTCGGATCGAAATCGATGCCGATGTTCGTCACTTCGCCGAGCACGATGCCGCGGAAGTCGACCGTCGCGCCGACGGCGAGCCCGCGCAGCGACTGGTTGAAGTTCATCACGACCTGCAGCGGCTGGCCGTCCGGGTCGCGCATCGCGTCGCCCTCGTCGGACGCGAGGCGGAACGTCGTGTTGTTCGGCGCCGTCGTGCCGGAGCCCTGGTTCGGCGGCGTCTGGAACGCGATACCGCCGAGGATCACCGTCGCGAGCGACTGCGTGTTCAGCTTCAGGCCGCTCGAATCGAGTCGCAGGTCGACGCCGCTCGCCTGCCACCAGCGCGAGTTGATGCCGACGTACTGGTCGTACGGCGCGTTGACGAACACGTTGAACGTGACGCCCGTGCCGTCCTTGTCGAGCGAGAAGCCGACCACCTGGCCGACCTGCACGCGGCGGTAGTAGACCGGCGAGCCGATGTCGACCGAGCCGAGCGAATCGCCGCGCAGCACGTACTGCGTGCCTTTCTGGTCGCCCGTGACGGCCGGCGGCGTCTCGAGGCCCGTGAAATCGGTCAGCGTGTCCTGACCGCGGCCGGCGTCGACGCCGATGTACGCGCCCGACAGCAGCGTGCCGAGCCCCGACACGCCGGTCGCGCCGACGCGCGGCCGCACGATCCAGAAGCGCGAGCCCTTGACCGCGAAGTCCTCGGCTTCCTTCTTCAGCTGCACCTGGACGAGCACGCGCGACAGGTCCTTCGACAGCTTGATCGTCTTGACCATGCCGATCTCGACATCCTTGTACTTGACCTGGGTCTTGCCGGGCTCGAGCCCTTCGGCGGTGTGGAAGCTGATCGTGATTTCCGGGCCGCGTTCGCGCACGGACTTGATCACGAGGCCGATGCCGATCAGCGCGGCGATCAGCGGCACGAGCCAGACGAGCGACGGCAGCCAGCCGCTTTTCGTCGAGATCGTCGGATCGGGCGGCCGGGGCGCGTCGTGCTGCGGGCCTTGTGGACTATTCATGGTGATTCCCTGAGGTTTCGACTGGATCCCAGATCAGGCGGGGATCGAACTGCATCGACGCGAGCATCGTCAGGATCACGACGGAACCGAACGCGAGTGCGCCGGGGCCGGCCGTGATGACGGCGAGCGATCGGAAATGGACGAGCGCGACGGTCAGCGTCACGACGAAGATGTCGAGCATCGACCAGCGGCCGATGCGCTCGACGATCCGGAACAGCCGCGTGCGCTGCTGCGGCCGCCACGCGGTGCGGCGCTGCGCGCTGATCACGAGGATCAGCAGCACGCCGAGCTTGAGCATCGGCACGAGGATGCTCGCGACGAACACGACGACGGCGAGCGGCCAGTCGCCCGATATCCAGAAATAGATGACGCCGCTCATGATCGTGTCTTCCTGCGAGCCGACGATCGACGCGGTGCGCATGATCGGCAGCAGGTTCGCGGGAATGTAGAGGATCGCGGCCGCGAGCAGCAGCGCCCACGTGCGCATCAGGCTGTCGGGCGTGCGGAAATGGAGCGCGCTGCCGCAGCGCGCGCAATGCGCGTGCGGATGGTCGAGCGTCTGCACGAGCCCGCACGTGTGGCAGCTGACGTAGCCCTCGCGGGCGGCGGTCGGGATCGTCATCGGCGGGCGGCTTCCGGCAGCGGCGCCTCGTCGTCGCCGGGCCCGGCGCGCAGGTCGTCGGCGATGTCCCACAGCGTGCGCGGATCGAACATCAGCACCACGGCGATCATCAGCGTGAGCGCGGCGAACGCGAACAGCGCGGCTTCGGGCACGACGCGCGCGAGGCTCACCATCTTCACGATCGTGACGAGGATCCCGAGCATGAACACCTCGATCATCCCCCACGGCCGCACCAGCTCGATCGCGCGCAGCACGACGTTGAAACCGGGCGGCACGACGCCGCGGCGGATCGGCAGCAGCAGGTACAGCAGCGCGGCCATCTCGACGAGCGGGAACAGCACGGTCGAGCAGAACACCATCACGCCGACGATCGCCATGTCCTGGCGCCACAGCGAGTCGATCGCGCCGATCAGCGTGGTCTGCACGCGGTTGCCGTTCACGTCCATTTCGAGGATCGGGAACGCCTGGGCGATCGTGAACGTGATCAGTGCCGCGAGCGCGAGCGCGCAGATCCGCTCGATCTGCGCCGCGCTGTTGCGATAGAGCAGCGCGTCGCAGCGCGGGCAGCGCGCGATTTCGCGGCCGCTCAGGCGCGGTTTGTGCAACAGTGCGTCGCACTCGTGACAGGCAATCAGGTCGTATCGTTGCATGGAAAAGGCAGTTGTGCGACGGCTAGGGACACGCGTCGACGGGGCCGGAACCCGCGCCAATCTTACCAAAACGCGCTTTTTGCGGTGTCAACACCGGGATCGGATGTGACCGATCGGTCACGCCGGGCAGGGGGCCGCGCGGGCGGCCGTGTTCGTGGTGAGAGTCCGCGCGCGTCAAAAGGTTGCGGTAGCATGGCGCCCTTGACAAGCGTCGGACGAAGGGCCGGCGCGGCTGTTCGCTGAACTGAGGAATCCATGGTATCGAAATCGACGCCGGCCGTGCCGGCACGCTATGCGCATACCGCGATCGCGCTGCACTGGCTGATCGCGCTGCTGATCATCTGCGGCTTCGCGCTCGGCTGGGTGATGACCGACATCCCCGGCTTCACGCCGACCAAGCTGAAATACTTCTCGTGGCACAAGTGGATCGGCGTGACGGTGTTCGTGCTGGCCGTCATCCGCGTGCTGTGGCGGGCGACGCACGTGCCGCCGCCGGCGCCCGCGGGCATGCCGGCGCTGCAACGCATCGCCGCGCACGGCGTGCACATGCTGCTGTACGTGCTGATGATCGTGATCCCCGTGACGGGCTACCTGTACAGCTCGGCCTCGAACATCCCGGTCGTCTACCTCGGCATCGTGCCGCTGCCGCGGCTGATCGACCCCGATCCGGCGCTCAAGGAAACCTTCAAGACGCTCCACGTGTCTTTGAATTACATTCTGCTTGCGCTCGTCGCGATACACGTGCTCGCGGCGCTCAAGCACCAGTTGTTGGACCGCGACGGCCTGCTGTCGCGGATGCTTCCCTCTGCCAAATGAAGGATCCCATGAAAGTGTCTTTCTCCCGCTCCATGCTGGCCGCGCTCGCCGCGGTGTCATTTGTCGCGTCGGGCGCGGCGCACGCCGATGTCGATCTCGCGAAGAGCAAGGTGTCCGCCGTATCGAAGCAGATGAACGTGCCGACCGAAGGCGCGTTCAGGAAGTTTTCCGCGCAGGTGAAGTTCGATCCGGCGAAGGCCGCGCAGGGCAGCGCCCAGATGACGATCGACGTCGCGAGCTATGACCTCGGCGACAAGATGTACAACGACCAGGTCGCCGGCAAGGACTGGTTCGACGCGAAGGCTTTCCCGCAGGCGACGTTCGTGTCGTCGGCGATCGCACCGGCCGGCGGCAACAAGTACAACGTGACCGGCAAGCTCACGATCAAGGGCAAGGCCGAAACCGTCACGGTGCCCGTCACGGTCACGCAGAACGGCGCGACGCAGACGTTCGACGGCGTGCTGCCGATCAAGCGTTCGACCTTCAACGTCGGCACCGGCGAATGGAAGGACACGTCGGTCGTCGCGGACGAAGTGCAGATCAAGTTCCATCTCGTCGCCACGAAGTAAGCGCGGCGGCGTGGCATCGCAACCCGAAGCCGCACCGGCGTGCGGCGACGTTCCAAGGAGATTGAATTGAGCAAGCAACTGATGATCGCGGCGGGCGCGCTCGCCGCAGCCCTGTCGTTCCCGGCGTTCGCCGACGTGTCGACGTACCAGTTCGATCCGTCCCACACGTACCCGAGCTTCGAGGCCGACCACTTCGGCGGCCTGTCGGTCTGGCGCGGCAAGTTCGACAAGTCGAGCGGCACCGTGACGCTCGATCGCGCGGCGAAGACGGGTACGGTCGACGTGACGACCGACATCGCGTCGATCCACACCGGCAGCGCGAAGCTCGACGAGCACCTGCAGACGAACGAATTCTTCGACGTCGCGAAGTTCCCGCAGGCGAACTACAAGGGCACCGTGAAGTTCAAGGGCGACAAGCCGGCCGAGGTGGTCGGCAACCTGACGCTGCATGGCGTCACGAAGCCGGTGACGCTGAAGATCGACTCGTTCAAGTGCATGCCGCATCCGATGCTCAAGCGTGAAGTGTGCGGCGTCGACGCGGTCGGCGAATTCAGCCGCGACGATTTCGGCCTCGACTACGGCAAGCAGTACGGCTTCAAGATGAAGACGAAGCTGCTGATCACGGCCGAAGCCGTCAAGCAGGACGCCGCCAAGCAGTAAGCCGGGCCGCGCCGGCGCCGATCGCGCCGGCCGCCTGCGGGAAACCGCCGCGCTCCGTTGCCGGGCGCGGCGGTTTTTTATTGCGCGCCGCCGGCGCGCCGGCCGCGCGGCCATGCAAGCAGCGCAGGCGGGCCGTCTATAATCGCCCGAACCGTCGACGGCGGCGCGCGGGCCGCGCCGCCGCGCGAACGCGAACGAACAACGAGGACAAGGAGATCGCCGATGCATGCCGTCACGCAGTCCCGTCCCATTGCCTCGTCGCCGCGCGTGTGGCGCGCGGTGGTCGCCGCGTCGATCGGCAATGCGCTCGAGTGGTTCGATCTCGTCGTCTACGGCTTCTTCGCGGTCACGATCTCGAAGCTGTTCTTCCCGGCCGGCAACGACACCGTGTCGCTGCTGCTCACGCTCGGCACGTTCGGCGTGTCGTTCTTCATGCGCCCGCTCGGCGCGATCGTGCTCGGCGCGTACGCCGACCGCGCGGGCCGCAAGGCCGCGCTCACGCTGTCGATCCTGCTGATGATGGCCGGCACGCTGATCATTGCGGTCCTGCCGACCTACGGGACGATCGGCGTCGCGGCGCCGGTGATCCTCGTCGCCGCGCGGCTGATGCAGGGCTTCTCGGCCGGCGGCGAATTCGGCAGCGCGACCGCGTTCCTCGCCGAACACGTGCCGGGCCGGCGCGGCTTCTTCGCGAGCTGGCAGGTCGCGAGCCAGGGGCTCACGACGCTGCTCGCCGCCGGCTTCGGCACCGTGCTGAACGCGCAGCTCTCGGCCGCGCAGATGGCGTCGTGGGGCTGGCGCGTGCCGTTCTTCTTCGGCCTGCTGCTCGGGCCGGTCGCGTACTACATCCGCACGAAGGTCGACGAGACGCCCGAATTCCTCGCGGCGGAAGGCACGGCGAACCCGCTGCGCGACACGTTCGCGTCGCACAAGGCGCGCCTGGTCGCCGCGATGGGCGTGGTCGTGCTCGGCACCGTCGCGACCTATCTCGTGCTGTTCATGCCGACCTACGGCGTGAAGCAGCTCGGCCTCGCGCCGTCGGCCGCGTTCGCGGCGATCCTCGTCGTCGGCGTGATCCAGATGGTGTTCGCGCCGCTCGTCGGCCACTGGTCGGATACCTACGGCCGCGTGCGCGTGATGATCGCGCCGGCCGTCGGCATCCTCGTGCTGATCTATCCGGCATTCGCGTACCTGGTCGCCCATCCGGGTTTCGGCACGCTGATCGCCCTGCAGGTGCTGCTCGCGTTCCTGATGACGGGCTACTTCGCGGCGCTGCCGGGTTTGTTGTCCGAAGTGTTTCCGGTGCAGACGCGCACGACCGGGATGTCGCTCGCGTACAACGTCGCGGTGACGATCTTCGGCGGTTTCGGGCCGTTCATCATCGCGTGGCTGATCAAGGCGACCGGGATGAAGACCGCGCCGAGCTTCTACCTGATGTTCGCGGCCGTGCTGAGCCTCGCGGCGCTGGTCGTGCTGCGCCGGCGGTTCGGCTTCCGGTGAAGCGGAGCAGGGCGGCGCGCACAAGCAAAAAGGCCGGTTCGAGCGAACCGGCCTTTTTCGTTTGCCGAGGCGGCGACGCGCTTACACCTGCGCGCCAGCGTTGGGATCGTCCGGATCGTGCGCGGTCTTCTTTTCCTTGATCAGGTCTTCGCGCTTGATGCCGAGCCACATCGCGAGCGAGCCCGCGACGAACACCGACGAGTAGATGCCGAACATGATGCCGACCGTCAGCGCGAGGGCGAAGTAGTGCAGCGTCGGGCCGCCGAAGAAGAACATCGACAGCACCATCATTTCGGTCGACGTGTGCGTGATGATCGTACGCGACATCGTGGTCGTGATCGCGTGGTTGATCACTTCCTGCACGGTCATCTTGCGTTCGCGGCGGAACGTTTCGCGGATCCGGTCGAAGATGACGACCGACTCGTTGACCGAGTAGCCGAGCACCGCGAGGATCGCCGCGAGCACCGCCAGCGAGAACTCCCACTGGAAGAACGCGAAGAAGCCGAGAATGATCACGACGTCGTGCAGGTTGGCGATGATGCCGGCCACCGCGTACTTCCACTCGAAGCGGAACGACAGGTAGATCACGATGCCGATCACGACGCACGCGAGCGCGAGCAGGCCGTCGGTCGCGAGTTCGCGGCCGACCTGCGGGCCGACGAATTCGACGCGTTGCAGCGTGACGTCCGGGCTCTGTGCCTTCAGCGCGCTCATCACCTGGTCGCTCTGCTGCGCGGACGTGAGGCCTTCCTTCAGCTGCAGCCGGATCAGCACGTTGCGCGACGTGCCGAAGTTCTGCACCTGCGCGTCGGCGTAGCCGAGCTTGCCGAGCGTCGCGCGCACGGGTTCGAGTTCGGCGGCCTGCTGGTACTGCACCTCGATCACCGTCCCGCCGGTGAATTCGACGGACAGGTGCAGCCCGCGGTGGAACAGGAAGAACACGGCGGCGAGGAACGTGACCAGCGAGATCACGTTGAACACCAGCGCGTGCCGCATGAACGGAATGTCTTTACGGATGCGGAAAAATTCCATGGTCTTCTCCGGGGCCTTATTGGGTCGAGCCCGGTTTCTTCGGCGACACGCCTTGCTGCGCGCGGTTGCGCAGCTGCGGCTTGCCGGTGCGCGGCGCGTTGCCCTTCGCGGGCGCGGCGAGCTTCGCGGCACGCGCGGTGTCGGTCGCATCGTCCGCCTCGGCGAACGCCGCGCTGGCTGCGGCGCCTTCCGGCTTCCACACCTGGCCGATCGCGAGCGACTTCAGCTTCTTGCGGCCGCCGTACCAGAGGTTGACGATCCCGCGCGAGAAGAACACCGCGGAGAACATCGACGTCAGGATACCGAGGCAGTGCACGATCGCGAACGCGCGAACCGGGCCCGAGCCGAACGCGAGCAGCGCGAGGCCGGCGATCAGCGTCGTGACGTTCGAGTCGAGAATCGTCGCCCATGCGTGCGCGTAGCCCGACTGGATCGCGAGCTGCGGCGGCTGGCCCGCGCGCAGTTCTTCACGCACGCGCTCGTTGATCAGCACGTTCGAGTCGATCGCCATACCGAGCGCGAGCGCGATAGCGGCGATACCGGGCAGCGTCAGCGTGGCCTGCATCAGCGACAGCACGGCGACGAGCAGCAGCAGGTTCACCGACAGGCCGATCACCGAGACCACGCCGAACAGCATGTAGTACGCGATCATGAACACGGCGATCGCGCAGAAGCCCCAGATCACCGAGTGGACGCCCATCTTGATGTTGTCGGCGCCGAGGCTCGGGCCGATCGTGCGTTCCTCGATGATGTCCATCGGCGCGGCGAGCGAACCGGCGCGCAGCAGCAGCGCGAGGTCGGCCGCGGCCTGCGGCGTCGGCTGGCCCGTGATCTGGAAGCGGTCGCCGAGCTCCGACTGGATCGTCGCGACCGTCAGCACTTCGCCCTTGCCCTTCTCGAACAGCACCATCGCCATCGGCTTGCCGATGTTCTCGCGCGACACCGCGCGCACCGAGCGGCCGCCCGCCGAGTCGAGGCGGATGTTGACCGACGGACGCTGGTGATCGTCGAAACCGGCCGATGCATCGATGATGCGGTCGCCCGTGAAGATCACTTCCTTCTTCAGCAGCACGGGCGCCTGGTTGCCCTGCGTGAACAGCTCTTCGCCCGGCGGCACCGGGTCGTTCGGGTTCGGGTGCGTGTTGATCGGGTCGGCGAGGCGCGCTTCGAGCGTCGCGGTGCGGCCGATGATGTCCTTCGCCTTCGCGGTGTCCTGCACGCCCGGCAGCTCGACGACGATACGGTCGCTGCCCTGCTGCTGCAGGATCGGCTCCGACACGCCGAGTTCGTTCACGCGGTTGTGGAGCGTCGTCAGGTTCTGCTTGAGCGCGGCGTCCTCGACGGACTTCTGCACGGCCGGCGTAAACGTGCCGACGACCTGCGTGCCGCCGCCGCCGGGCTGGGTCGCCCATTGCAGTTCGGTGATCGACAGCGCGAGCAGCTTGCGGGCATCTTCCGCCGTCTGCGCATCGCTGAAATTGACGACCACGGACTGGTCGACGCGGCTCACGCCGCCGTCGCGGATGTTCTTGTCGCGCAGCAGCGTGCGCGCGTCGGACGCGTCGGAATCGAGCTTCTTCGTGAGCGCGCCCGTCATGTCGACCTGGAGCAGGAAGTGCACGCCGCCACGCAGGTCGAGGCCGAGGTACATCGGCAGCGCGTGCAGCGCGGTCAGCCAGCGCGGCGACGCGCTCTGCAGGTTCAGCGCGACGACGTACTGCGGATCGTTCGGGTCGGCATTCAGCGATTTCTGCAGCAGGTCCTTGACGCGCAGCTGCGTATCGGTGTCCTTCAGGCGCACGCGGATGTTCGCGTTGGTCGCCGTGTTCTCGAAGGTGACGTCGTCCGGCGTGATCTGTGCGGCGGCGAGCGCCGATTCGACCTGGGTCAGCGTGGTCGAGTCGAGCTTGACCGTGGCCTTGCCGCTCGACACCTGCACCGCCGGCGCTTCGCCGAAGAAGTTGGGCAATGTGTACAGAAGGCCGATGGCGAGCGCCACGACCATCACGACATATTTCCAGAGTGGATAACGATTCATGAGGGAGCCGAACGGTGGTTGGCGTGAAAGCGTCGCGTCCGGCGCCGCGGCGGCCCGCTCTCTCAGGCGGGCACGGCGCGGGGAGCCGGACGCTCGGTGAAGGGCTTACAGCGACTTGATCGTGCCCTTCGGCAGAATGGTCGTGACCGCGGCCTTCTGCACGGTGATTTCGGTGCCTTCGGCGATCTCGACGCCGATGTAGCCTTCGGTGACCTTCGTCACCTTGCCCACGAGGCCGCCGCTCGTGACGACTTCGTCGCCCTTGGCCATGGCCGCGAGCATGTTGCGGTGCTCCTTCTGGCGCTTCATCTGCGGACGGATCATGATGAAGTAGAGCACGGCAAACATCAGGATGAGCGGCAGGAAGCTCATCAGGCTCGATTCGGCGCCACCGGCACCTTGCGCGAACGCGTTGGAAATGAACGGCACGTTGGTCTCTCCGTAGGGGAAGATCGAAAAATAAGCCGGTTATTCTACCACCGGCCCCATGCGCAAACGGCTCGGCAAATGCGCTTTCGGATCAAGCTGTTAAAGCGCGAACCGGTACCGTTGCGACTCGTTTGGAAAGGCAATTGTAATATTGGGCGGCCGGGTTCGACCGTTGGGACGCGTTATTTAGTACACGTCCCATGTGACGGGCCGCAGTGCGGGCAGCCGGCCCGTCAGTCGACCCCTCTCGCGCGATCCTCCGCGAAGCGCTGGCGGAACGCGTCGAACGTGTGGGTCTCGATCGCGTCGCGGATCTCGCTCATCAGCTGCAGGTAGTAGTGCAGGTTGTGGATCGTGTTGAGCTGCGCGCCGAGGATTTCGCCGACGCGGTGCAGGTGATGCAGGTAGCCGCGCGAGAAGTTCCGGCACGTGTAGCACGTGCAGCTCGCGTCGAGCGGCTTCAGCGAGTTCTTGTGCGTCGCGTTGCGGATCTTCACGTCGCCGAAGCGCGTGAAGAGCCAGCCGTTGCGGGCGTTGCGGGTCGGCATCACGCAGTCGAACATGTCGACGCTGTTCGCGACGCCCTCGACCAGGTCTTCCGGCGTGCCGACGCCCATCAGGTAGTGCGGCTTGTTGGCCGGCAGCTTCGGGCCCACGTGGCGCAGCACGCGCATCATGTCTTCCTTCGGCTCGCCCACCGACAGCCCGCCGATCGCGAGGCCGTGGAAGCCGAGTTCCGCGAGGCCCGCGAGCGATTCGTCGCGCAGGTCCTCGAACATCCCGCCCTGGACGATCCCGAACAGCGCGTTCGGGTTGCCGAGCCGGTTGAACTCGTCGAGCGAGCGCTTCGCCCAGCGCAGCGACATGCGCATCGAGTCGGCCGCTTCCTTGTGCGTGGTCGGCACGCCGTCGGTCGCGTACGGCGTGCACTCGTCGAACTGCATCACGACGTCGGAGTTCAGCACCTTCTGGATCTGCATCGACACTTCCGGCGACAGGAACAGCTTGTCGCCATTGATCGGCGACGCGAACGTGACGCCGTCCTCGGTGATCTTGCGCAGGTCGCCGAGCGAGAACACCTGGAAGCCGCCCGAGTCGGTCAGGATCGGCTTGTTCCAGCCCATGAAGCCGTGCAGGCCGCCGTGCGCGTCGATCGTGTCGAGGCCCGGGCGCAGCCACAGGTGGAACGTGTTGCCGAGGATGATCTGGGCCTTGATCTCGTGCAGCTCGCGCGGCTGGATCGCCTTCACGGTGCCGTACGTGCCGACCGGCATGAAGATCGGCGTCTCGACCACGCCGTGGTTGAGCTTCACGCGGCCGCGGCGTGCGTGGCCGTCGGTCGTCAGCAGTTCGAATTTCAGGCCGTTGTGCGGGCGGATGTGGGCGTGCGTATCGTGGGATGAACCTTCGGTCATCGCATTCTCCTCGCTACCGGAAAACAGTCCGGCGCATGTTGAGTGCGCCACCGGGATACCGGCGGCGGGTAAAAATCGGATGTGCGCACTGTAGCGCGCCGCGCGACGCTTACGCGCCGGCCTCCGGCGTGTCGCGCCGCGTGAGCAGCATCGCATCGCCGTAGCTGAAGAAGCGGTAGCGTTCGTCGATCGCATGCCGGTAAGCGGCGCGGATCGTCTCGACGCCCGCGAACGCGGACACCAGCATCAGCAGCGTCGACTTCGGCAGGTGGAAGTTGGTCACGAGCCGGTCGACCACGCGGAAACGATAGCCCGGCGTGATGAAGATGTCGGTCTCGGCCTGCGTGGCCGCGAGCGGGCGGCCCGCTTCGTCGGCCGCGCGCGCGGCGGCTTCGAGCGCACGCATCGACGTCGTGCCGACCGCGATCACGTTGCCGCCGCGCGCGCGGGTCGCGGCGATCCTGTCGACGAGCGACTGCGGCAGGTCGTACCACTCGCTGTGCATCTTGTGCTCGGCGATGTTGTCGACGCGCACCGGCTGGAACGTGCCGGCACCGACGTGCAGCGTCAGCGTCGCGCGTTCGACGCCCATCGCGTCGAGCCGGTCGAGCATCGGCTGGTCGAAGTGCAGCCCGGCAGTCGGCGCCGCGACCGCACCGGGATTGCGCGCGTAGACGGTCTGGTAGCGCGTCTCGTCGGTCGCGTCCGGATCGTGCTCGATATAGGGCGGCAGCGGCAGGCGGCCGTACTGCTCGATCAGATCGAGGCACGGCTCGGGGAAGATCAGCGTGAAGAACGGCTCGACGCGCTCGCCGACGGTCACGTCGAACGCATCGGCGAGGCGCAGCGTCGTGCCGGCGCCCGGCGACTTGCTCGCGCGGATCTGCGCGAGCGCCGTATGCGTGCCGGTCACGCGCTCGACCAGCACCTCGATCTTGCCGCCGCTGGCCTTCTGGCCGAAGAACCGCGCCTTCAGCACCTTGGTATCGTTGAAGACGAGCAGGTCGCCGGCCGCGATGCACGACGGCAGCTCGGCGAATTGGCGGTCGACGAGGCGCGCGGGCGCGACGGTGCCGTCGACCTCGAGCAGGCGGCTCGCGGTGCGGTCGGGCAGCGCGGTTTGTGCGATCAGCTCGGGCGGCAGATTGAAATCGAAATCGGAAAGCGTGAACATGCGGGCTGGTTCGAAGCGGCCGGCGGGCGTCGCCGGCAGCGCGGAAACGCGTAAATGGGGCGCGCGAGCCGCTATGATGACGGGATGCGCGGCCTGGCCGGCGTCGTTCGTTCGGACGACGTGAAAGCCGCTATTGTACTTGCCTTGCGAAGCACCCAGACGATCCGATGCCTGTGTCACCACGCCGTTCCCCCGCTGCCGTTGCCGATTCCGCCGATCCGTTCGACGCGGAGGATGCCGCGCCGCCCTCGCCCCGCACGGGGGCGCGCCGCGCGGCGCCGCGTCGCGGCGCCGACGGCAGGCTCGCGCAGCCGGCGGCCGCCGCGCCCGACGTGACGGCCGAGCCTGCTGCATCGGAGCCGGCCGCGTCCGCGCCTGAGCCGGCCGCGCCGAAGCGCAAGAAGGCCGCGGCCGACAAGCCCGTGAAGACCGTCGACAAGCTCGCAAAGCTCGGCCTCACGCGCTCGATCGATCTCGTGCTGCATCTGCCGATGCGCTACGAGGACGAAACCACGCTCACGCCGATCGGCGAGCTGCTGCCGGGCGGCATCGCGCAGACCGAAGGGGTCGTGTTCGACAACGAGGTCGCGTATCGCCCGCGCCGCCAGCTCGTCGTGAAGATCCAGGACGACGACGGCGAGCAGCTCGTGCTGCGCTTCCTGAATTTCTACGGCTCGCAGGTCAAGCAGATGGCCGTCGGCCAGCGGCTGCGCGTGCGCGGCGACGTGCGCGGCGGCTTCTTCGGGTTGGAGATGGTGCATCCGGCGGTGCGCGTCGTCGAAGCCGATGCGCCGCTGCCGCAGGTGCTCACGCCCGTCTATCCGAGCACGGCCGGCGTGTCGCAGGCGTACCTGCGCAAGGCGATCGAGAACGCGGTGGAACGCACGCCGCTGCCCGAACTGCTGCCGCCCGAGATCCAGCGCGACTACCTGAAGCCGCTCGACGTGCCGACGCTCGAGCAGGCGGTGCGCATCCTGCACCACCCGCGCGTCGATTCCGACGAAGCCGCGCTGATGGACGGCTCGCATCCGGCGTGGACGCGCATCAAGTTCGAGGAGCTGCTCGCGCAGCAGCTGTCGCTCAAGCGCGCGCACGAGGAGCGCCGCACGCGTGCGGCGCCCGCGATGCCGCGCCGCACCGCGAGCGATGCCGATGCGCTGACGACCCGGCTCTATGCCGCGCTGCCGTTCACGCTGACGGGCGCGCAGGCGCGCGTCGTCGACGAGATCGCGCGCGACCTCACGCTCGCGCACCCGATGCAGCGCCTGCTGCAGGGCGACGTCGGCAGCGGCAAGACGGTGGTCGCGGCGCTGGCCGCCACGCAGGCGATCGACGCCGGCTACCAGGCCGCGCTGATGGCGCCCACCGAAATTCTCGCGGAGCAACACGCGCGCAAGCTGCGCGCGTGGCTCGAGCCGCTCGGCGTCACGGTTGCGTGGCTCGCGGGCAGCCTGAAGGCGAAAGAGAAGCGCGCGGCGATCGAGGCGGCCGCGCTCGGCACCGCGCAGCTCGTGATCGGCACGCACGCGATCATCCAGGACACGGTCGAATTCGCACGGCTCGGCCTCGTGATCGTCGACGAGCAGCACCGCTTCGGCGTCGAGCAGCGGCTCGCGCTGCGGGCCAAGGCCGCGAACGCGGCCAACGGCGCGCGCGACTTCCAGCCGCACCAGCTGATGATGTCGGCCACGCCGATTCCGCGCACGCTCGCGATGACGTATTACGCGGATCTCGAGGTTTCGACGATCGACGAGCTGCCGCCGGGCCGCACGCCGGTGCTGACGCGCCTCGTCGGCGATGCGCGGCGCGAGGAGGTGATCGCCCGCGTGCGCGAGGCCGCGCTGACCGGGCGCCAGGTGTACTGGGTGTGCCCGCTGATCGAGGAAAGCGAGACGCTGCAGCTGCAGACGGCCGTCGAGACTTACGAGACGCTGGCCGCCGCGCTCCCGGAGCTGAAGGTCGGGCTCGTGCACGGCCGGCTGTCGCCGGCCGACAAGGCGGCCGTGATGGAAGCGTTCACGCGCAACGACGTGCAGCTGCTCGTCGCGACGACCGTGATCGAGGTCGGCGTCGACGTGCCGAACGCGTCGCTGATGGTGATCGAGCACGCGGAGCGCTTCGGCCTCGCGCAGCTGCACCAGTTGCGCGGCCGGGTCGGGCGCGGCACCGCGGCGTCGGTATGCGTGCTGCTGTACACGGGGCCGCTGTCGCTCACCGGCCGCGAACGGCTGAAGACGATGCGCGAGACGACCGACGGCTTCGAGATCGCGCGGCGCGACCTCGAGATCCGCGGTCCCGGCGAATTCCTCGGCGCGCGCCAGTCGGGCGCGGCGATGCTGCGCTTCGCGAACCTCGAGACCGACGGCTGGCTGATCGATCCGGCCCGCGAAGCCGCGACGCGGCTGATTGCCGCGTATCCCGAAATCGTCACGCAGCATCTCGCGCGCTGGCTCGGCGCGCGGGAGCAGTACCTGAAGGCTTGATCCGCGGGTTGGGGCCGGATCCGGAATCGCCGTTCGACGCATTCCGATGCAGAGAAACTTGGCGAACCGGTGTCACAGGGTGTATAAATTAAACCTATCGCTTGTATATCTCTGATTGACCCACAATGACGCTGACTGAATTGAAATACATCGTCGCGGTCGCGCGCGAACGGCATTTCGGCCGCGCGGCCGAAGCATGCTTCGTGAGCCAGCCGACGCTGTCGGTGGCGATCAAGAAGCTCGAAGACGAGCTGAACGTGCAGATTTTCGAGCGCGGCGCGAGCGAAGTGAGCGTGACGCCGATCGGTGACCAGATCGTCACGCAGGCGCAGCGCGTACTCGAGCAGACTTTCGCGATCAAGGAGATCGCGAAGCAGGGCAAGGATCCGCTGGTCGGCCCGTTCCGCCTCGGCGTGATCTACACGATCGGGCCGTACCTGCTGCCGACGCTCGTCAAGCAGATGATCCAGCGTGTCCCGCAGATGCCGCTGATGCTGCAGGAAAACTACACGCTCAAGCTGCTCGAACTGCTGAAGCAGGGCGAGATCGACGCCGCGATCATGGCGCTGCCGTTCCCGGAAACCGGCCTGATGGTGCGCCCGCTGTACGACGAGCCGTTCGTCGTCGCGCTGCCCGCCGGCCACCCGTGGGAGAAGCGCGACGAAATCGACGCCGAGGACCTGAAGCAGGAAACCATGCTGCTGCTCGGCAACGGTCACTGCTTCCGCGATCACGTGCTCGGCGTGTGCCCGGAGCTGATGCGCTTCTCGCAGACGGCCGACGGCATCCAGAAGACCTTCGAGGGCTCGTCGCTCGAGACGATCCGCCACATGGTCGCGAGCGGCGTCGGCATCACGGTGCTGCCGCGCATGTCGGTTGCCGAGATCGGCCCGCGCGCGAACGGCCCCGACGCCGAACTGCTGTCGTACGTGCCGTTCAACGAGCCGGTGCCCGACCGCCGCGTGGTGCTCGTATGGCGCAAGAGCTTCACGCGGATGCCCGCGATCGACGCGATCAGCGACGCGATTTCCGCCTGCGAGCTGCCGGGTGTCGCGAAGCTCGACATGCCGGCGACGATGAACTGATCAGGCGCGGCCTGTGGTCGCAGTTCGGGGACGGGGCCTTGCGGCCCCGTTTATTTTTGCCTATCGTATAGATGAAATTTATTGATTTCAAAAAATCAATAGCGAAATATAGAATCCTTCGCATGGATCGAGCGGCGTTGCGCACCGGTCTGCACGTTGAGTGCAAGCGTCAAAGGAGGATGTCATGATGCGGTCGGTATTGCAGCATGCGCAGCGGAACATCCCGCCGCGCGGGAAGGTCTTCGATCGCGCCCGGGCCGCGATCCGGCGCTTGCGCCCGATTGCGTTCGCGTACCTGGCGCAGCGCACGTACGGCGGCTGAACGCGCGCCCAGCCTGGCATCGATTCCGGCATCACCGTAGTACACGGGAGAGGGTCTCCTGTTTTTTTCCCCGCAGTGACCGTCCGCCGACGGCGCCCGGCTTCCGGGCCGAGCAGGCGGACGCAGATGATCATAGGAGAAGACGCATGTCGACTGAAAGCAAGTGCCCGTTCAACCACACCGCTGGTGGCGGCACGACGAACAAGGACTGGTGGCCGAATCAGCTCAACCTGAACATCCTGCACCGGCATTCGGCGCTGTCCGATCCGATGGACAAGGATTTCGACTACGCGGAGGCGTTCAAGAAGCTGGATCTCGCTGCGGTGAAGAAAGACCTGCACGCGCTGATGACGATGTCGCAGGACTGGTGGCCGGCCGACTTCGGCCATTACGGCGGCCTGTTCATCCGCATGGCCTGGCACAGCGCCGGCACGTACCGCACGGCCGACGGCCGCGGCGGCGCGGGCGGCGGGCAGCAGCGCTTCGCGCCGCTCAACAGCTGGCCGGACAACGTCAGCCTCGACAAGGCGCGCCGGCTGCTGTGGCCGATCAAGCAGAAGTACGGCCGCAACATCTCGTGGGCCGACCTGCTGATCCTGACCGGCAACGTCGCGCTCGAATCGATGGGCTTCAAGACGTTCGGTTACGCCGGCGGCCGCGTCGACACGTGGGAACCGGACGATGTGTACTGGGGTTCGGAAAAGATCTGGCTGGAACTGAGCGGCGGCCCGAACAGCCGCTACACGGGCAAGCGTGAGCTCGAAAGCCCGCTCGCCGCCGTGCAGATGGGCCTCATCTACGTGAACCCGGAAGGCCCGGACGGCAACCCCGACCCGGTCGCTGCCGCGCATGACATCCGCGAGACGTTCGCGCGCATGGCGATGAACGACGAAGAGACGGTCGCGCTGATCGCGGGCGGCCATACGTTCGGCAAGACGCACGGTGCCGGTCCGGCGTCGAACGTCGGCCCCGAGCCGGAAGCCGCGGGCCTCGAGGAGCAGGGTCTCGGCTGGAAGAGCACGTTCGGCACGGGCAAGGGCAAGGACGCGATCACGAGCGGCCTCGAAGTCACGTGGACGTCGACGCCGACGCAGTGGAGCAACGACTTCTTCAAGCACCTGTTCAGCTACGAGTGGGAGCTCACGAAGAGCCCGGCCGGCGCGCACCAGTGGGTCGCGAAGGACGCCGGCGAAGTGATTCCCGATGCGTACGACGCGTCGAAGAAGCATCGCCCGACGATGCTGACGACCGACCTGTCGCTGCGTTTCGATCCCGCCTACGAGAAGATCTCGCGCCGTTTCTACGAGAACCCGGCCGAGTTCGCCGACGCGTTCGCGCGCGCCTGGTTCAAGCTCACGCACCGCGACATGGGCCCGCGCTCCCGTTATCTCGGCCCGGAAGTGCCGGCTGAGGCGCTGCTGTGGCAAGACCCGGTTCCGGCCGTCGACCACGAGCTGATCGACGACGCCGATGCGGCCGCCCTGAAGGCGAAGGTGCTGGCAACGGGCCTGTCGGTGTCGCAGCTCGTGTCGACCGCATGGGCGTCGGCCGCGACGTTCCGCGGGTCGGACAAGCGCGGCGGCGCGAACGGTGCGCGTATCCGCCTGGCGCCGCAGAAGGACTGGGAAGTGAACCGTCCGGCTGAACTCGCGAAGGTGCTCGCGACGCTCGAAGGCGTGCAGAACGCGTTCAACGACGCGCAGACGGGCGGCAAGAAGGTATCGCTTGCCGACCTGATCGTGCTGGCCGGTGCGGCCGGCGTCGAGCAGGCCGCGAAGAACGCGGGCGTCGCGGTGACGGTGCCGTTCGCACCGGGCCGTGCGGATGCATCGCAGGAACAGACCGACATCGAAGCGATGGCCGTGCTCGAGCCGGTCGCGGACGGCTTCCGCAACTACGTGAAGGGCAAGTACCGGGTGCCGGCCGAGGCGCTGCTGGTCGACAAGGCGCAACTGCTGACGCTGAGCGCGCCCGAGATGACGGTGCTCGTCGGCGGCCTGCGCGTGCTCGGCGCGAACGTCGGGCAGAGCGCGCATGGCGTGTTCACCGACCGTCCGGAAGCGCTGACCAACGACTTTTTCGTGAACCTGCTCGACATGGGCACGGAATGGAAGCCGGTGTCGGCCGCGAACGACGTGTTCGAAGGGCGCGATCGCGCGACGGGCAAGGTGAAGTGGACCGGCACGCGCGTCGACCTGATCTTCGGCTCGCATGCGCAGCTGCGTGCGCTGGCCGAGGTGTACGGCAGCGCGGATGCGAAGGAGAAGTTCGCACGCGACTTCGTCGCGGCCTGGAACAAGGTGATGAACCTCGACCGCTTCGACCTCGCGTAATCGCGACGCCTCGCTGTTGACGCACTGACGGCGGGTAACGGGGAAACGGCCGGTCGCGAGACCGGCCGTTTTCGTCTGACGGATGGATTTTGTCGTTCTGTTTGAAGGAGTCACGATCATGACCCAATTGATGATGGATATGCGCGTCGCGCTCGCCGCGCCGGTGACGCGCGCGCCCGCGGCCGCGCTGCGGCGCTTCGTCGGCTTCGCGATCGCCGGCAGCGGCGCGGCCGTGCTGGTCGCGCAGGCGCTGCACCACGTCGCCGCCGTCGCGGCCGGTTGAGCGCGCGAGCCCGTTTCGCTCGAGAGGGCCGTTCACGATCCCCGCTGCGCGGGCGCCGGCCGCGGGCCGCCCCGACATGACGCGAAGCATCGCTCGGCTCTAAAATGCCGGGGTTATCTTCCCGGTGCCTCGCCATGCTTGCCCGCTTTCCCCTGTATCTGCGGCTCGTCCGGATGGACAAGCCGATCGGCAGCCTGCTGCTGCTGTGGCCGACGCTCAACGCGCTGTGGATCGCGTCCGACGGCCATCCGCGCTGGCCGCTGCTCGTGATCTTCTCGCTCGGTACGCTGCTGATGCGCTCGGCCGGCTGCGCGATGAACGACTACGCCGACCGCGATTTCGACCGCCACGTGAAGCGCACGGCCGACCGGCCGCTGACGTCGGGCAAGATCCGCGCGTGGGAAGCCGTTGCGATCGCCGTCGGGCTCGCATTCATCTCGTTCCTGCTGATCCTGCCGCTCAATACGCTGACGAAGGAACTGTCCGTCGTCGCGCTGTTCGTCGCGGGCTCGTATCCGTTCATGAAGCGTTTCTTCGCGATTCCGCAGGCGTATCTCGGCATCGCGTTCGGCTTCGGCATTCCGATGGCGTTCGCGGCCGTGCAGGACACGGTGCCGACGATCGCGTGGGTGATGCTGGTCGCGAACATTTTCTGGTCGGTCGCGTACGACACCGAATACGCGATGGTCGATCGCGACGACGACATCAAGATCGGGATCCGTACGTCCGCGCTGACGTTCGGCCGCTTCGACGTCGCGGCCGTGATGGCGTGTTATGCGGCGACGCTCGGCATCTACGTGTGGATCGGCGTGACGCTCGGCTTCGGCCTCGCGTACTGGGCCGGCTGGGCGGCGGCGGTCGGCTGTGCGCTGTATCACTACACGCTGATCAAGGGCCGCGAGCGGATGCCGTGCTTCGCCGCGTTCCGGCACAACAACTGGCTCGGCGGCGTGCTGTTCGCGGGGATCGCCGCGCATTACGCGGTGGCCGGGCTCTGAGCGCCGGTGACGGCGGCGCATCCTGCGCCGGAAAAAGAGCAAGCGGCCCGCGGGCCGCTTTTCTGTTTGCGCGAAGGGGCGAGCGGGGGGGCGGAGCCGCAACCGCCGCGCACGTACCGTGCGCACGTTCCGTTTAATCGCGCCCGAGTTCGTCGCCCATTTCCTTCGCACGCGCTTCGGCCGCGAGCGCGCCGCGCACGATCGCGTCCTTCACGCCCTGCGCGTCGAACGATGCGAGCGCGGCGGCCGTCGTGCCGCCCTTCGACGTCACGCGCTCGCGCAGCACGCTCGCCGGCTCGCCCGATTGCGCGGCGAGTTGCGCGGCGCCCGCGAACGTCGCGACCGCGAGCGCGCGGCCCTGTTCGTCGTTCATGCCGAGCCGGCGCGCGGCCTCCTGCAGCGCTTCGATGAAATAGAACACGTATGCGGGGCCGCTGCCCGAAATGGCCGTGACGGCATCGAGCTTCGACTCGTCGTCGAACCACACGATCTCGCCGACCGCGCCGAGCACGCTCGACGCGAGTTCGCGGCCCGCCGCATCGACGCCCGGCAGCGCGGCGAGGCCCGTCACGCCCATGCCGACGAGCGCGGGCGTGTTCGGCATCGTGCGCACGATGCGTGCGTAGTCGCCGAGCCAGCGCGCGAGATCGCTGCCGCGGATGCCGGCCGCGATGCTGATCACGAGCTGTGTCTTCAGGTGCGGCGCGAGCGCCTGCGCGACATCCTTCAGCACCTGCGGCTTCACCGCGAGCACGATCGCGTCGTAGTCGGCGAGCGTCGCGTCGACGGCCACGCCGGTGCGGATGCCGAATTGCTGCGCGGCGCGTGCGCGCACGTCTTCGTTGACGTCGACGGCATACAGGCCGTCAGCGGCGACGCCGCGCTTGATCAGGCCGCCGATCAGGGCCGCGGCCATGTTGCCGCCGCCGATGAATGCGATTTTCATGGTGTTCGATTGAGCGAGTGAGTGAACGGGAGGGCGGAAAGGGCGCGGCGTTCAGTGCGAGTAATCGCGCGCGCCGAAGATCGCGGTGCCGACGCGCACGATCGTCGCGCCTTCGAGCACGGCCGCGTCGAGATCGGCTGACATGCCCATCGACAACGTATCGAGCGGCAGGCCGTCGGCGCGCAACGCGTCGAACAGTGCACGCAGTGCGCGATGCGGCGCACGCTGCGCGTCGGTGTCGCCGGCCGGTTCGGGAATCGCCATCAGGCCGCGCAGCCGCAGCGACGGCAGCGCGGCGACCGCGCGCGCGACCTCGGCCACGTCGGCCGGCGCGACGCCGCTCTTCGACGCCTCGCCGCTGATGTTCACCTGCACGCACACGTTGAGCGGCGGCAGGTGCGCGGGGCGCTGTTCCGACAGCCGCTGGGCGATCTTCAGCCGGTCGACCGAATGGACCCAGTCGAAGCGTTCGGCAACCGCGCGCGTCTTGTTCGATTGCAGCGGCCCGATGAAATGCCATTCGAGCTGCGCGCGCAGGTCGGCGAGCGCGTCGATCTTGTCGATCGATTCCTGCACGTAGTTTTCGCCGAATGCACGCTGCCCGGCCGCATGCGCGGCGCGCACGTCGGCGGCGGGAAACGTCTTCGAGACGGCGAGCAGCGAGACGGTGGCGGGATCGCGGCCGGCCGCGCGGGCGGCGTCGGCGATGTGGCGATGAACGGATTCGAGGCGGGCGGCGAGATCGGACATGACGGGCACGAAAGCAGGCACGGGAGCGGTCGCGCCGCCGGCGCGCGGCGCTTGGATGCGCATCATTATACGGACGCGGTGCCCGTTCGCCGGCGCTAGGGCACGTTCGCAAGCCCGTTATTAGCGGGAGTCATATCAGCCGTACAGCAGGTGCTCGACGAGCTGGATCCAGTGGGCCACCGGAATCTGCGTGCCGCTCTGCAGGTGCGCGATGCAGCCGACGTTGCCGGAGACGATCATCTGCGGCTCGAGCGCCTGCAGCTTCAGCAGCTTCTGCTTGCGCAACCGGTACGACAGCGACGGCTGCGTCAGCGAATAGGTGCCGGCCGAGCCGCAGCACAGATGGCTGTCGGCCGGCAGCCGCACGTCGATGCCGAGCGTCTCGAGCAGGCGTTCGACCTTGCCGCGCGACTGCTGGCCGTGCTGCAGCGTGCATGGCGGGTGGTACGCGACCGTATGGATCGCGCGGCGGTGCGCGAGCGTCGCGAGCTCGGCCTCGAACGCGAGCAGCACGTCGGAGATGTCGCGCGTCAGCGACACGATGCGTTGCGCCTTCTCCGCGTAGGCCGGGTCGTCGCGCAGCAGGTGCGCGTATTCGAGCACCGTCGCGCCGCAGCCCGACGCGTTCATCACGATCGCCTCGACGCCCTGTTCGACATGGGGCCACCACGCGTCGATGTTGCGGCGCGCGTCGTCGAGCGCTTCGTCGTGATAGTTCAGGTGCAGGCGGATCGCGCCGCAGCAGCCGGCATCGGGCGCGACGACGGTCTCGATGCCGAGCGCGTCGAGCACGCGCGCGGTCGCGATGTTGATGTTCGGCAGCATCGACGGCTGCACGCAGCCGCCGAGCATCAGCATCTTGCGCGTATGCGTCAGGTGCGGCCATTCGAGCAGCCGCGTGCGCGGCGGCACCTTGTCGCGCAGCCGCTTCGGCAGCAGCGGGCGCACGTGCTGGCCGAGCCGCATCACCGGCGAGAACAGCGCGGCGTTCGGCACGAGGCTCGCGAGCACGCGGCGCACGAGACGCTGCTGCACGGGGCGCTGCACCTGTGCCTCGACGTGCTTGCGGCCGATCTCGACGAGCCGGCCGTACTGGACGCCGGACGGGCAGGTCGTCTCGCAACTGCGGCACGTGAGGCAGCGGTCGAGGTGCTGCTGCGTGCTGCGCGTGACGGGCGCGCCTTCGACCATCTGCTTGATCAGGTAGATGCGGCCGCGCGGGCCGTCGAGTTCGTCGCCGAGCAACTGGTAGGTCGGGCAGGTCGCGGTGCAGAACCCGCAATGCACGCACTTGCGCAATATCGCGTCGGCTTCGTCGCCGTCGGGCGTATTGCGGATGAAATCGGCGAGGTTCGTCTGCATCTCAGAGATCCGGGTAGAGCCGGCCGCGGTTGAAGATGCGCGCGGGATCGAACGCGGCTTTCAATCCGCGGTGGATTTTCATCATCGGGGCGGGGAGCGGCGTGAACACGCCCGCGCTGCGGTCGTACGCGTCGCCCGCGCGGAACAGCGTCGCGTGGCCGCCGGCCTGCTTGGCGCTCATCCGCACGGTCTGCGCATCGGCGTCGGTGATCCACCAGCGCTGCGCGCCGCCCCATTCCATCAACTGGGTGCCGGGCAGGTGCATCGGTTCGGTGATCGACGGCAGCGCGAGACGCCACAGCGCATAGCCGGGCGGGATGCCGTGGAAGAACGGGTCGGTATGCTCGCGCAGGCCGGCCCAGAAGCGCTCGGCTTCGACCGCGTCGACGACTTCGCCGCCGAGCAGCGTCTTCGCGGATTTCACGGCCGCTTCGGCGCCCGACAGGCGCAGGACGAGCGTGCCGTTGCGCCAGCCGCTCGCGCTGACGGGCAGCGGGTGGCCGCCCCATTCGTTGAGCTTGCGCACCGCGTCGGTCGCGGTCATCTCGAACTTCAGCGTGACTTCGGCGACGGGCATCGGCAGCACCTTGATCGACAGGTCGAGCATCAGCCCGAGCGTGCCGAGCGCACCGGCCATCAGCCGCGACACATCGTAGCCGGCGACGTTCTTCACGACCTGGCCGCCGAAGCGCAGCGTTTCGCCGCGACCGTTCATCAGCGTGACGCCGAGCATGAAATCGCGCGGCGCGCCGCAGGTGGCCCGGCGCGGGCCCGCGAGGCCGGCCGCGACGCAGCCGCCGACGGTGGCCGCGCGGCCGAAGTGCGGCGGCTCGAACGGCAGCATCTGGCCGCACTCGGCGAGGACGGCTTCAAGCTGCGCGAGCGGCGTGCCCGCGCGGACCGTGACGACGAGTTCGGCCGGGTCGTACGACACGACGCCCTGAAACGCGCGCGTGTCGAGAATCTCGCCCTCGAGCGCCTGGCCGTACCAGTCCTTGGTGCCGCCGCCGCGAATCCGCAGCGGCCGGCCGTCGGCGCTGGCGGCGCGGACGCGCTCGGCCCATCCGGCGACGATGTCGTCCTCTTCCATGATCGGTTGTCGTTTCGTCTCGTGTCGTTGTTCGGTCGATTGTACCGGGGTGGCGCGATTCCACATCGCGACTATCCCTAAGCCCGATTGCGGCGGCGCGTGTGCCGCGCCGCCGGCTCAGAAGCGCGGCAGGTCGGGGTGCGGCAGCAGCCCGCCGCGCACGTGCTGGCGACCGTACTCGGCGCAGCGCGCGCGGGTCGGGATGCCCTTGTCCGGGTTCAGCAGCCCCGCCGGATCGAAGGCGCGCTTGACCGCGAAGAACGCGTCGCGCTCCTGCGGCGAGAACTGTACGCACATCGAATTGAGCTTCTCGATGCCGACGCCGTGCTCGCCCGTCACGCTGCCGCCGAATTCCACGCAGCATTCGAGGATTTCCGCGCCGAACTGCTCGGCGCGGTGCAGTTCGTCCGGATCGTTCGCGTTGTAGAGGATCAGCGGATGCATGTTGCCGTCGCCCGCGTGGAACACGTTGATGCAGCGCAGCCCGTAGCGCGTTTCGAGCTGCTCGATGCGCGCGAGCAGCGGGCCGATCGCGCGGCGCGGCACGGTGCCGTCCATGCAGTAGTAGTCGGCCGAAATGCGGCCGGCGGCCGGGAACGCGTTCTTGCGGCCCGACCAGAAGCGCAGCCGCTCGTGCTCGTTGCGCGATACCTGGATGCGTGTCGCGCCATGCTCGCGCAGCACGGCCGTCATCCGCACGATCTCTTCCGCGACTTCCTCCGGCGTGCCGTCCGATTCGCACAGCAGGATCGCTTTCGCATCGAGATCGTAGCCCGCGTGCGTGAACGCCTCGACGGCCTGCGTGGCCGGCTTGTCCATCATTTCGAGCCCGGCCGGGATGATCCCCGACGCGATGATCGCCGCGACGGCCTCGCCGCCCTTGACGACGTCGTCGAAGCTCGCCATCACGAGCTGGGCCGTCTGCGGCTTCGGGATCAGCTTCACCGTGACCTCGGTGACGATCGCGAACATTCCTTCGCTGCCGATCATCACGGCGAGCAGGTCGAGGCCCGGCATGTCGAGCGCGAGCGAACCGAATTCGACGATCTCGCCGTCGATCGTCACCGCGCGCACGCGCATCACGTTGTGCACGGTCAGCCCGTATTTCAGGCAATGGACGCCGCCGGAATTTTCCGCGACGTTGCCGCCGATCGTGCACGCGATCTGCGACGACGGATCGGGCGCGTAGTACAGGCCGTACGGCGCGGCGGCCTCCGAGATCGCGAGGTTGCGCACGCCGGGCTGCACGGTCGCCGTGCGCGCGTAGGGATCGACTTCGACGATGCGCGTGAAACGCGCAAGCGACAGCACGACGCCGAGCGCGATCGGCAACGCGCCGCCCGACAGGCTCGTGCCCGCGCCGCGCGGCACGATCGGCACCTCCATGCGGCGGCAGATCTGTACGATCCGCTGCACCTGCGATTCCGTTTCGGGCAGCGCGACCGCGAGCGGCAGGCGGCGGTACGCGGACAGGCCGTCGCATTCGTACGGCGCCGTGTCTTCGTCGCGGTACAGCAGGCAGTGCGTCGGCAGCACGGCCATCAGCGCCTGCACGACTTCGCGCTGGCGCTGCGCGCGTGCCGCGCTCGACAGTTCGACGGGAGCGTTCATTGGGTCTCCTGCAGCAGGCGGCGCGGCGTCGCGCCGCCGTGTCAGCACGTGAAAATCTTGCCCGGATTCATCAGGTTGCGCGGATCGAGCGCGAGCTTGATCGCGCGCATCGTGTCGATCGCGTTGTCGCCGTGCTCCTTCGGCAGGAAGCGCATCTTGTGCAGCCCGACGCCGTGCTCGCCCGTGCAGGTGCCGCCGAGGCGCAGCGCGCGCTCGACGATCCGGTCGTTGATGTGCTCGGCTTCGGCGATTTCCTCGGGCTTGTCGGGGTCGATCAGGATCGCGACGTGGAAATTGCCGTCGCCGACGTGGCCGACGATCGGGCAGGGCAGCGACGACGCGCGCAGGTCGACTTCGGTTTCCTCGACGCACGCGGCGAGCTGCGAGATCGGCACGCAGACGTCGGTCGTCACCGCGCGGCAGCCGGGTTTCAATTGCAGCATCGCGAAATACGCGTTGTGGCGGGCGGCCCAGAGGCGCGTGCGGTCTTCGGGACGGGTTGCCCATTCGAAGCCCTGGCCGTTGTTCTGGCCCGCGAGCGCCTGCACGAGCTCCGCCTGTTCCTTCACACCGGCCTCGGTGCCGTGGAATTCGAAGAACAGCGTCGGCGCTTCGGTGAGCGTCAGGTTCGAATGGCGGTTGATCGAGCGCACGGCGAGCGCATCGACGAATTCGACGCGCGCGATCGGCACGCCGATCTGGATCGTCTCGATCACGGTGCGCACCGCGTCGCCCATCGACGGGAACGTGCAGATCGCGGCCGATACGGCTTCGGGCAGCGGGTGCAGGCGCAGCGTGATCTCGGTGATCACGCCGAGCGTGCCTTCGGAGCCGACGAACAGGCGCGTGAGGTCGTAGCCGGCCGACGACTTGCGGGCGCGCGAGCCGGTCTTCACGATGCGGCCGTCGGCGAGCACCGCGGTCAGGCCGAGCACGTTCTCGCGCATCGTGCCGTAGCGCACGGCGTTGGTGCCCGACGCACGCGTGGCGGTCATCCCGCCGATGCTCGCGTCGGCGCCCGGGTCGATCGGGAAGAACAGGCCGGTGTCGCGCAGCGCCTCGTTGAGCGCCTTGCGCGTGATGCCCGGCTCGACCGTCACGGTCAGGTCTTCGGCGTTGATCGACAGTACGCGGTTCATCTCCGACAGGTCGAGCGAGACGCCGCCGCGCACCGCGAGCAGGTGGCCTTCGAGCGACGAACCGGCGCCGTACGGGATCAGCGGGACGCTGTACAGCGAGCACAGCGACACGACTTCGCGCACGTCGTCAGCGCTGTGCGCGAACACGACGGCGTCGGGCAGTTGCGGGTCGAACGGCGATTCGTCGCGGCCGTGGTGGGCGCGGACGGCGTCGGCGGTCGACACGCGCTCGCCGAAGGCGGCGCGCAGCGCATCGAGCATGGCGGGGGGAAGGGGGCGGCGCGTGGCGGCCGGCGGGGCAGGGTGATTCACGCAAGTCTCCTCTCGATCAGCATGGGCGCTTCGGCACCGGGTGCGGTCCCATGCAAGGCTGCGAGCGCCTCGGCACCGGCACCGGTCCCGCGCTTTGCGCCTGGTCCCGTGCAAGGTCGGACGGCTTGCCGGGCGGTACCGCGTCGGGGCGGTTGGCTTTCATTCTACGCTGGAACACCTGCTGCGAGCCGCGCGGCGGGCTGCGATAATCGGCGTGCAATGCAACCCTGGCCGCGTCGCGGCCGCGCACGAGAGGACATCCGCATGGGCAACCGCTTGAGCAAGATCGCCACGCGTACCGGCGACGACGGCACCACCGGCCTCGGCGACGGCCGGCGCATCGGCAAGGACGATACGCGGATCGCCGCGATCGGCGACGTCGACGAACTGAACTCGAACCTCGGCGTGCTGCTCGCCGAAACGCTGCCGGACGATATCCGCACGGCGCTCGTGACGATCCAGCATGACCTGTTCGATCTCGGCGGCGAATTGTGCATTCCCGGCCATACGGTGCTCGACGACACGCATCTCGCGCGTCTCGATCGCTGGCTCGCCGACTACAACGCGACGCTGCCGCCGCTGAAGGAATTCATCCTGCCGGCGGGCTCGCGCGCGGCGTCGCTCGCGCACGTGTGTCGAACCGTATGCCGTCGCGCGGAGCGTTCGATCGTCGCGCTCGGCCGCGTCGAAACGCTGCAGGAGACGCCGCGGCGCTACGTGAACCGGCTGTCGGACCTGCTGTTCGTGCTGGCGCGCGTGCTGAACCGTACCGACGGCGGATCGGACGTGCTGTGGGAACGCGGCCGGGCGACGTGACGGGCGCAGCAGTGGGGGAGCCGGCCCCCCATTGATGCGCCGCGACAATTTGTCCACGCCGGCGCAGGGTTTTAAAGATGTATTGTGTGTGCATGTTTAACGGAGAACGAACATGACCCACATCACCGCTGACCAGATGGCTCGCGTGAAGGCCACTGCCCCTGTCCTCGCCGTGCACGGCGCGACGATCACGAAGCACTTCTACCAGCGCATGTTCGCGCGCCATCCGGAACTGAATAACCTGTTCAACCAGACGCACCAGAAGACGGGCAGCCAGCCGGAAACGCTCGCGAAGGCCGTCTACGCGTATGCGGCGAACATCGACAATCTCGGAGCGCTGGGCGGCGCGGTGTCGCACATCGCGCACAAGCACGCGAGCCTGAACATCCGCCCCGAGCATTACCCGATCGTCGGCGAGAACCTGCTCGCATCGATCGTGGAAGTGCTGGGCGACGCGGTCGATGCCGACACGCTCGAGGCGTGGCGCGTGGCGTACGGCCAGCTCGCGCAGATCCTGATCGGCGTCGAGGCCGACCTGTACGCGGGTGCGGCCTGGAGCGGGTTCCGTCCGTTCAGGGTCGAGCGCAAGGTGCGCGAAAGCGACGAGATCACGTCGTTCTACCTGACGCCCGCCGACGGCGGCGCGGCGCCGGCGTTCGAGCCCGGCCAGTACGTCACGGTGAAGCGTTTCGTCGGCGATCTCGGCGTCGACCAGCCGCGCCAGTACAGCCTGTCCGACGCGCCGCACGGCAAGTGGCTGCGCATCTCGGTGAAGCGCGAAGCCGGCCAGCCGGAAGTCATTCCGGCCGGCAAGGTGTCGACGCTGATGCACGACGGCGTGGAAGAGGGGGCGATCGTCGAGGTCACCGCGCCGATGGGCGAATTCTCGCTGAAGCGCGGCGTCGAGACGCCGGTGGTGCTGATTTCCGGCGGCGTCGGCCTGACGCCGATGGTGTCGATGGCGTCGACGCTGGTCGAGGAAGGCAGCAGGCGCGACGTGCGGTTCGTCCATGCATGCCGCTCGGGCGCGGTGCACGCGTTCCGCGACTGGCTGAACGACACGGTGCGCGAGCATGCGAACGTCAGGCGCACGGTGCTGTACGAGCTGGTCGGCCCGGACGATCGCGTCGGCGTCGACCACGACCTGGAAGGGCGCCTCACGCCGGAGCGCGTGCGGCACTACGCGCTGGTGCCGGACGCCGATTACTACATCTGCGGGCCGATCGCGTTCATGAAGGCGCAGCGCGATGCGCTGGTCGCGCTCGGCGTCGCGCCTGAGCGCGTGAATAGGGAGATCTTCGGGTCTGGGGCGCTCGATTGAGCGAGCGGCCGGCAGGTTGATCGATCGGGCCCGGTGCGAGCCGGGCCGTTGTTGTTGTCGCTCGCGTTGTCGCGCGGGTGATGTCAGGCACGCAGCATCAGCGTCGCATGATAGCGCCACACTTTCGGGTCGGCGCTGACGAGCGGCATGCCTTCATGCAGTGCCTGCGCAACCATCACACGGTCGAACGGGTCGGCATGGTCCGGAAAATCGGGCAGCGCGGCAACTGCTTCGACGTGGTCGCTGCTGATCGGCAACTCCGCGAATCCGGCGAGTCGGAACGCCGAGCGTGCGTCGCGCGGATGAACGGGCAGGTTGCCTTTGCGGTATTTGATCGCGATTTCCCAGATTGACGCGGCACTGACGTACAGGATGTTGTCGGGATCTTCGATCAACGCAGCTGCTGTCGACGAAAGTTGCGGTGCGCCCTCGGCAGCCCAGAGCGCGATATGCGTATCGAGCAGCAGCTTCACGGTGCGAGCCCCTGCTCGCCACTGGCATCAAAGTCAGCGGCGATCGATGCGTCGCCCGCGTTGAACGCTTCGACGGTTGCCGGAATGTTCAGGCCGGCAAGCAACTGGCGAGCCGCGCCGATCCGCTTCGGCGCCGAGTAGGGAACGATCCGCGCGACCGGATGGCCATTGCGGGCAATCACGACTTCGGATTCACGTCCCAATTCGAGTGCTTCGACGAGGCTCGAGAGCCGTGACTTGGCATCGTGCATGTTGACGGTCGACATGGCCGCTCCCTGCTTAGCTAAAAGATGTTAGCTAGTCTAGCAGAGTCGATCATCGCCTGCAGATGGAGTCCGTGATCGCCCCGCCGAGAGGCGCGTGGCGACCACGCCGATTTCGCAGGTTCTCCGCCCGTCAGTTGCCGCTGCCGCGCGTGACGCGGCGCGCCTTCACCGACTCCGCGAGCCCTTCGAGCACCTTCACGCTGTCGTCCCATGCGATGCACGCGTCGGTGATGCTCTGGCCGTAGGTCAGTTCGCAGCCTTCCTTCAGGTCCTGGCGCCCCTCGACGAGATGCGACTCGATCATCACGCCGACGATGCGGGCGTCCCCGGCCGCGATCTGGCGGCCGATGTCGGCACAGACGGGGATCTGGTTCTCGTGCTTCTTCGAGCTGTTCGCGTGGCTCGCGTCGATCATCAGGCGCGCGGCGAGGCCGGCCTTGCCGATGTCCGCGCAGGCGGCGTTCACGCTTTCCGCGTCGTAGTTCGGCGTCTTGCCGCCGCGCAGGATCACGTGGCAATCCTCGTTGCCTGCCGTCGACACGATCGCCGAATGGCCGCCCTTCGTCACCGACAGGAAATGGTGCGGCTGCGATGCGGCCTTGATCGCGTCGACCGCGATCTTCACGTTGCCGTCGGTGCCGTTCTTGAAGCCGACCGGGCACGACAGCCCCGACGCGAGTTCGCGGTGCACCTGCGATTCGGTCGTGCGCGCGCCGATCGCGCCCCACGAGATCAGGTCGGCGATGTACTGCGGACTGATCATGTCGAGGTATTCGGTCGCGGCCGGCAGCCCCATTTCATTGATCTGCAGCAGCAGCTCGCGCGCGGTGCGCAGCCCTTCGTTGATCTTGAAGCTGTTGTCGAGGTGCGGATCGTTGATGAGGCCCTTCCAGCCGACCGTCGTGCGCGGCTTCTCGAAGTACACGCGCATCACGATTTCCAGTTCGCCCTTGAAGCGCTCGCGCTCCTTCACGAGCCGCCCCGCATACTCGATTGCCGCCTTCGTGTCGTGGATCGAGCACGGCCCGATCACGACGATCAGCCGGTCGTCCATCCCGTGCAGGATGCGGTGCATCGACTGGCGCGAGTTGTAGATCAGCTCGGACGCGGCTTCGGAGCACGCGAATTCGCGGATCAAGTGGGCGGGCGGCGTCAGTTCCTTGAGTTCGCGGATGCGGACGTCGTCGGTGTTGTGCGGGGGCATGCTGTTTCTCCTATGTCGACCGGAGTGAGCGCTTTAGCGGTTACTCCGGTCCCATGCAAAGCGGTTAAGGGCGCCGTTCGGTCAGTGCGCGTGCGGCAGATTCATCAATTCGGGCAATTCAGTGATTTCGGTCGGGGCCGCGGAACCGCTGCGGCGGCGACCGGGTGGCGAAGGGCGAAAAAAAACCGCCGGGTTCGCCGGCGGTTTTTCGGGAATTTCGGTTGCGCTTTACGCGCCATCAACCCTCTCGATCCGCCAGCGGTCTGAGATACCAAAAAAAGTAAAAGTAAAACTTGGCGGACATGACGGAGATTCGGTTCGTCAAAAAAGTTGATTCGGAATTTATACCCCGTCGCCGGGCGGCTGGCAACCGGGAAACGTCGAAAATGCGGACATTCCGCGCGTTTTCTTCAAAATGCGCGGAATGTCTGCGCCGCGATGCGGTTATGCCGTACCGCCGACCGTCATCTTGTCGATCCGCAGGGTCGGCTGGCCGACGCCGACCGGCACGCTCTGGCCTTCCTTGCCGCATACGCCGACACCCGTGTCGAGCGACATGTCGTTGCCGATCATGCTCACGTACTTCAGCGATTCGGGGCCGCTGCCGATCAGCGTCGCGCCCTTCACCGGGTAGGTGATCTTGCCGTTCTCGATCATGTACGCCTCGGACGCCGAGAACACGAACTTGCCGTTCGTGATGTCGACCTGGCCGCCGCCGAAGTTCACCGCGTACAGGCCGTTCTTCACCGATGCGATGATTTCCTGCGGATCCTTGTCGCCGTTCAGCATGTACGTGTTCGTCATGCGCGGCATCGGCAGCGCCGCGTACGATTCGCGCCGCGCGTTGCCCGTGACCGGCATCTTCATCAGGCGCGCGTTCAGCGTGTCCTGGATGTAGCCCTTCAGGATGCCGTCCTCGATCAGCGTCGTGCACTGCGTCGGGTTGCCTTCGTCGTCGATGTTCAGCGAGCCGCGGCGGTTCGGCAGCGTGCCGTCGTCGACCACCGTCACGCCCTTCGCGGCGACCTGCTCGCCGATCCGGCCCGCGAACGCGGACGAACCCTTGCGGTTGAAGTCGCCCTCGAGGCCGTGGCCGATCGCCTCGTGCAGCAGCACGCCCGGCCAGCCCGGCCCGAGCACGACCGTCATCGCGCCGGCCGGCGCGGGGCGTGCGTCGAGATTCACGAGCGCCGCATGCACGGCGTCGTCGACGTAGCGGGACAGCACGTCGTCGGTGAAGTAGCCGTAGTCGAAGCGGCCGCCGCCGCCGCCGGAGCCGATCTCGCGGCGGCCGTTCTGCTCGGCGATCACCGTGACCGACACGCGTACGAGCGGGCGGATGTCGGCCGCGAGCGCGCCGTCGCTGCGTGCGACCAGCACGACGTCGTATTCGCCGGCGAGGCCCGCCATCACCTGCGTGATGCGCGGGTCGCGGCCGCGCGCCATCTGCTCGATGCGCTCGAGCAGCTTGACCTTGGCCGTCGCGTCGAGCGACGCGAGCGGATCGGACGGCAGGTACAGGTCGCGGCCCGAGATGCCCTTCAGCGACGTGGCCGCCTTGATCTTCTGGCGGCCGCCGCCGGCCGCCGCGATCGCCTTGGTGGCCGCGGCCGCCTGCGCGATCGCTTCCGGGGACAGGTCGTCCGAGTACGCGAACGCGGTGCGGTCGCCCGCGACAGCACGCACGCCGACGCCCTGGTCGATGCTGAAGCTGCCCGATTTGACGATGCCTTCCTCGAGGCTCCACGCTTCGCTGCGGGTCGCCTGGAAGTACAGGTCCGCGTAGTCGACGCGATGCGTGAAGATGTCGGCGATCGTGCGCGTGAGCAGGCTTTCGTCGAGGCCGTACGGCGTGAGCAGGATGTCCTTCGCCAGCGCGAGGTTGCGGATGCCGGGTTCGATGATGTTCATGCGGATATCGGGGTTTCTCAAAAAGTTGTCGGGTGCTTCTGGGCAGATGGGTTGGCCGCGCGGTGTTTCAAGCGGGGCGGCGGATTCAGGTCAGCACGCGGTGCCGCCACGCGGGCAGGCTCTGGCGCACGTCGGCGATGCGCTGCGGATCGAGCGCGCCGAGCACGACGCTTGCGCCCACGTCGCGCACCGCGACGATCTCGCCCCACGGGTCGATCAGCATGCTGTGTCCCCAGGTGCGCCGGCCGTTCTCGTGCTTGCCGCCTTGCGCGGCCGCGAGCACGTAGCACTGGTTCTCGACGGCCCGCGCGCGCAGCAGCGTTTCCCAGTGTGCGCGGCCCGTCGTATACGTAAACGCCGACGGTACGACGATCAGCGCGCAGTCGCCCATCCTGCGATACAGCTCCGGAAAGCGGAGATCGTAACAGACGGACAGGCCGACCCGCCCGAACGGCGCGTCGAACGCGACGACCGTATCGCCCGCGCGGATCGTGCGCGCCTCGTCGAACGACTCGTCGCCTTTCTCGAAGTTGAACAGGTGGATCTTGTCGTAGCGCGCGGCTTCGTTGCCGGACGGATCGAACACGAGCGTCGTGTTGAGCACGCGGTCGGGCTCCGGAGCCTTCAGCGGCAGCGTGCCGCCGATCACCCAGATGCGGTGGCGGCGCGCGGCGTCGGCGAGGAAACGCTGGATCGGGCCGTCCTGGTAGGGTTCGGCGAGCGCGAGCTTGTCGGTGTCGCGGTGGCCCATGAAGCAGAAGTATTCGGGCAGCAGCACGAGCTGCGCGCCTTCGCCGGCGGCTTCCGCGATCAGGCGGCGCGCCTCGGCGAGATTGCGCGCGACGTCCGGCGTGCTCACCATCTGCAGCGCGGCGACCTGGAAGGGCGTGGCGGAACGGGTGTGGTCGGTCATCGCTGGATCGGTTGCGTCATAAATGGGGTGCGGCCCGTGCGACTCAGGGATTCGGCGTGCCGGCCGCGTCGTGATTCATCTTACCCTGATCGCCCCGCACCCGCTCGATGTGCGGGTGCGCCCACGAGCCGGTGATCGCGTAGTCGAGCGCGAACGCGCGCGACAGCGTCTCCGACAGCGCGTAGTTCGCGGCCAGCACGCCGACGCCGAGCAGCGGGTTGATGATGGCCGCCCCGATCGCGGCCGCGCCCGCGCTGATTTTCGGCGAGACGTGCGCGTGCAGGTCCTGCGTCTCCGCGCCGAGGTCGACCGAGCCCTTCAGCGTGACCTTCGCGGGCGGCGTCGTCATCTCGAAATCGTCGGTGCGGGCGATCCCGTTCGAGATCCGGCCGGTGCCCGTGATCTTGTCGAACGGCAGCCCCTTGCCGATCACGTCGCGGAAATTCAGCGTCAGGAAGCGCGCGAGGCTCTGCAGGCTCAGCACGCCGAGGAGCTTCGCCGCGCCCGGATCGACCTTCAGGATCTGGCCGTGTTCGAGGTCGAGCGCGATCTGGCCGCCGAGCGACGGCAGGTCGACCGCGGTCGGGCCGCCGCGCCAGCCGACCTTGCCGGTGACCGTGCCGTGACCGTCCGCGAGCGTGCGCGGCAGGCCGACGCGGTCGAGCAGCGCGCCGGCGTTGTCGATGTCGAGCTTGAAGTCGAACACGGTGCGGCGCGGCGCATCGTTTTCATCGGCGCCGCGCGCGAGTGCGCGGCGCGACGTGCGCCAGTTGCCGGTCGCCGTCAGCTTCGCGGCCGGGTTCGACAGTTCCAGCTTGTCGAGCTGCCAGACCGGCGTGCCGGCTTCGTCGATGTTGCGCGCGTTGACGACGAGGCGGCCGATGTCGTGGTTGCGCGCGACGACCTGGTCGACGATCAGGTCGATCGACGGCATCGGGCGGTCGGTCGGCGTCGGCAGGTTCATCGCGCGGCCGACCAGATCGTGCTGCGCGCTGTCGGGCACCACGAGCTTCGCAAGCCGCGCGTTCAGCACGCCCGCGCCGTTGTGGCCGCCGCCCGGCGCCCATGACAGGTAGCCCGACACCTGGTTCGACGCGATGTTCGCCTGCCAGAGCTCGTCGACGTGCGACGCGCCGACGATCACGTTTTCCCAGTTGCGCTTGAGCAGCTTCAGCGTGCCGAAATGGAACGCGAAACGCTTCGGCGCGAAGCTCGCGACATCGACGCGCGGCGCGGCTTGCGGCTCCTGCGCGCGCGGCGTGTCGGGCTTCAGCGTACGGGCCAGCGCGAGCCACGCATCGGCGTCCAGTTCGTTGACGTCGACGGCCGCGCTCACGCCGTCCTGCGGCATGTCGGGCATCCGGTGGACGCCCATCGCGCCGCGCACCGCGCGCAGCGGCTGGCCGCGCGTCGCGTCGAGCAGGTAGGTCGCCGATACGGGGCCGAGCGTCAGGTCGGCGTGCTCGAGGCGCTTGCCGTCCGCCTGCGGCGCCGGCTGCAGCGTGAAGCTGAACGGCATCGGCGTGCCGGCCGGTTTTGCGAACGGCGCGGGGAAATTCAGTGCCACGCCGGTCAGGTCGGAATGCGCGCTGATGTCGGGCAGGCGGCCCGGCGCGCCGCGCACGGCGACCTTGTACGGTGCGTCGCCGACCACGTGCTCGAGCAGCGCGGCCGCCGGGCCGTGCAGGTTCAGGCCGCGCGTGGCGTCGAGCGCGAGCCGGCCGTCGACGTCCACCGTGTACGGGCCGTGCGACTGGAAGTTGCCGTTCGCGCGCACCGGGCCGCCGAGGAAGCGCCCCGACAGGTCGTGCAGCGACGCGCCGGCCTCGGTGAACCGGACACTGCCGCGCAGCGCGGACAGCGGCGGCACGCCGCTGGTCGTCAGCGTGTTGCCGCCGAACGCGAGCGCGCCTTCGATGTGCGTGTGCGGGTGCGCGACGTGCTGCGGAATCGTGATCTTGAGCGCGAGCGACGCGGGCCCTTGCGCATCGATCCGCTGGCCGATATGCCCGCTCATCGTGCCGAGCGAGCTGTTGTCCGCGTAGTCGATCAGGTCGGCGAGCGGGCCCTGCGCATGGCCGTCGATGACGAGCGGCGAGTGGCTCGGGTTGCCGAGATCGTCGATGCGGCCCGCGACCTTCGTCAGCGCGACGCGCTTGTAGTGCGCACGGTCGATGTCGAAGCGCAGCTTGTTCTGCGCGAGCTCGAACACGCCGTCGATCCCGTCGAGCGCCGGCCAGACGCTCGGCGTGCCGTTCGCGAGCTTGCGCGGCGGATACGGCGTCGGCTCGAAGCGGCCGCCGGTAAACGGCGCGACGATGTGGAACACGCCGGCGTCCGGCTCGTGTTCGAACGGGAACTTCTCGAGCGGGCCGCGGGCGACGATCGACGCGCCCTTGGTCACCTGGCCGGCCTGCAGCGCGTGGCCGAGATAGTCGCGCAGGTGTTCGGACATCCCGGTCGGCAGGTAGCGCGGAATGCGCGCCACCGACGCGCGGGCGAAATCGGCGCGCAGGTCGAGCGAGCCGCGGCCGTGGCCGGGGTTCGTGTACGAGCCGGACACCGCGATTTCGGCATCGGGGTTCGAGACGAGCAGGTCGGGCAGCGCCACGTCGACGCGCGCATGCTTTTCGCCGGCCGCGGGCGTGATCGTCCATCTGGCGTTGCCGCGCAACCGGTCGAACGTCAGGCGCGGCTCGTCGAATTCACCGGGTACCGTGACGGCCGCGTTGACCGTATCGAAATGCGCGCTGCCGCCCGTCTCGTTCGCATCGACGCGGCCCCACAGGTTCTCGACGCCCGGCCAGCCGGCCCGCGGGTGGCCGCGCGGCGACAGGCCGGGCGGCGGCTCCTGCGCGGCGAAGCTGATGCCCTGCAGGTCGCCGAGGAAGCGGTAGCGGACGATCGGCGCGGCGCCCATGCGCCGCTCCTCGTCGGCGAGGTCGGCCCGCGCAGGCTTCGCGCGTTCGACCTCGATGTGATAGTTCGACATCATCCCGCGCGGGTCGATCTTGATCAGCTCGTTGCGCAGGCGTGCCGGCAGCGGCAGCCCGCGAATGAACTCGCTGAGGATGCCGAGATCGACGCGGTCGCCGGCCACGCTGATCAGTTGCCCCTGGCTCGCGGATGGCACCCGGTAGCGCGCGGTGAGCGTCGCCATGCCGAGCGAGCGGGCGAGCGGTGTGCCGTCCGGCAGCGGCGGCTGGCCGAGTTCCGCGTTGAAGCGCGTCAGGTGCAGCGTGTAGTCGTGGCCGGCATCGAGCTTCATGTCCCAGCCGAAGCCGACCGTCGGCACGTCGAGCCGCGGCTGCGTCGGGCGCACGCGCAGCGCGACGTCCGCGCCCTGCAGGTCGCCGCCCGCCGAATGCAGGTGGCCGTCGCTGAAGGTGGCCCAGATCGCGTTGTCGATCCGGCCCGCGTGGATCGTGAGCGGCATGTTCACGTAGCGGGCGAGAGTAGGCAGGTCGACCGGGCCCGTCGACAGATACGCGTCGCCCGACCAGTTCGACGGCTTGCCGACCGGCGCGAGCGGCTTGTGCCTGAAGCGCGCGCGGAAATCGAGCGGGCCGAGCAGCAGCGTGCCGTTCGCGGGCGCCTGCAGCGCGGCCTTGTGCACGCGGCCGTCGTTGAGCACCGCGAGCCGGATGCCCGACAGCACGAGCTCCGGCGCGTCGTGCTGCGCGTCGCGCCAGCGCAGCGTGCCGCCGCGCAGCACGATCGCTTCCTGCTTCAGCAGCCACGTGCCGAACGTGTCGTCGTTGCCGCCGTGCGTGGTTGCCACGCCGACCCCGGCGATGAACAGCTCGCCGTCCGCGGTGCGCTCGACGACGAGGTCGGGCTGGTCGACGATCAGGCTCGACAGCGCGGGCGACAGCCGCAGCAGCGACATCCACGACAGCGCGGCCGTTGCATGCGGCACGGACAGCGCGACCTTGCCGTCGTGGCCGCGGATCGTCAGGTTCGTGAGTTCGACGCCCGGCTGCATGCCGGACCAGTTCGGGGAAAGCTTGCCGATCGAAAGCTGTGCGTGGAGCTTGTCGGACACCGCGCGCTCGATGCGCGGGCGGAATTCGTCGATGCGGGGCAGCAGCACGTAGCGCAGCCCGAGGAACGCGCCGGCCGCGACGAAGTAGGTGCCGATCCCGACTGCCAGCGTCACCCGGAACACGCGGCGCAGGACCGGATGATCGTGCTTCGGAGGTCCCGCTTCGGGCGCAGCTACGGCGGATTCCTGACGGTCGGACATGCGGCGGACGGGCGGCGATATGGTAGTTTTGCAGACTGACGTTGAAATGTATCACACGGGTTCGTGCCGGCGGCCGTTGCGGCAGCGCGGCACGGGCCTTCCGGCGCGCGATCGTGCACCTGCCGCGCTCGCGGCAGCGCGTGCACGTTCCCCATGTCGCCCGATTCTTGCGCAAGGCCCGCTTCTCGATGACCGACGCTTCCGCCCTGATCAGCACGTCCTATTCCCGATACCTGGCGCGCGCGGTCGCGGCGCGCCCCGCGCTTGCCGGCCGGATCGCCGCGTGGGCGGCCGCCCCCTTGTCCCGCGCGCAGCTCGAAACGCGGCTCGACGAGCTGCTCGCGGCGCTCGCCGGAGCGGCCGCGCCGACCGAGGACCAGTTCAAGAAGGCGCTCCGCCAGTTGCGCGCCGAGGCGTTCGGCGCGGTCGCGGAACGCGACCTGCGCGGGCTGGCGGACGTCGCCGAGGTCACGGGCGCGATGACCGATCTCGCCGAAGTGGCCGTGCAGCGCTCGCTCGCGCTGCTGTCGGCCGAGCTCGAGGCGCTCTACGGCGAGCCGCGCGGCGCCGACGGCCAGCGCGTCGTGCTCGGCGTGGTCGGGATGGGCAAGCTCGGCGGCCGCGAGCTGAACGTGTCGTCGGACATCGACCTGATCTTCGTCTACGAGGACGACGGCGAAACGACCGGCGGCGCGCGTTCGCCGCTGTCCACGCAGGAATACTTCACGCGGCTCGGCCGGCGCCTGATCGGCGTGCTGTCCGAGGTCACGGCCGACGGCTACGTGTTTCGCGTCGACATGCGGCTGCGTCCGAACGGCGATTCGGGGCCGCTCGTCTGCAGCCTCGGGATGCTCGAGGAGTATTTCTACGTGCAGGGGCGCGAGTGGGAGCGCTATGCGTGGATCAAGGGGCGGCTCGTGTCGGAAGGCGACAGCGACGCGGCGCGACGGCTGGAGTCGCAGCTCGAGTCGATCGTCAAGCCGTTCGTGTATCGCCGCTATCTCGATTTCGGCGTGATCGGCGCGATCCGTTCGCTGCACCAGCAGATCCGGCAGGAAGCCGCGCGCCGCGCGTCGATGCGGCCCGACAAGTCCGACGACATCAAGCTCGGGCGCGGCGGGATCCGCGAGATCGAATTCAGCGCGCAGGTATTCCAGCTGATCCGGGGCGGCCAGGATGCGGAATTCCGCGTGCGGCCCACGCTCGCGGTGCTGCGCCATGCGCAGGCGCGCGGGCTGATCGGCGAGGACGTGCGCGCGCGCCTGGCCGATGCCTACAACTTCCTGCGCACGCTCGAGCACCGGCTGCAGTACCGCAACGACGCGCAGACGCACGCGATGCCGGTCGAGCCGGACGAGCGCGCGGCGCTGGCCGCGTCGCTCGGCTTTGCCGACTACGCGGCGCTGATGACGGCGCTGGATGAACACCGCAATTTCGTCGAAGCGCAGTTCGACCAGATCTTCGCCGACAAGGTCAGCGGCGGGCCATGCGGGGCCGCCGACGACAGCGAGGCGGCCTGGATCTGGAGCGGCGCGCTGGCCGACGACGGCACGGACGATACGCTGGCGGCCCGTCTGGAAAGCCTCGGCTTCGGCGATCCGCAGGCCGTGCTGACGCGCCTGCGCGCGATCTGGCAATCGTCGCGCTACACGGGCCTGCCGGAAAAGAGCCGGCAGCGCTTCGACAGCGTCGCGCAGCGGGCGCTCGAGGCCGCGCCGGGCATCGACGCCGCGCGCCGCGACGACACGATCGTGCGCCTGTTCGACCTGCTCGAGACGGTCAGCCGCCGTGGCGTCTATCTCGCGCTGCTGACCGAATATCCGGCCGCGCTCGACCGCGTGCTGTCGGTGCTCGGCGCGACGCGCTGGGGCGGCGGCTACCTGATCCGCCACCCGCAACTGCTCGACGAGCTGCTCGACGACGAGGCGATCGCGAGCCCGTTCGACTGGCCTGCGTTCAAGGACGCGTTGCGCGCGCGCCTCGCGGCGGCCGACGGCCCCGAGCAGCAGATGGACCTGCTGCGGCACGCGCAGCACGCGGAGGTGTTCCGGATCCTGCTGATCGACCTGGCCGGGCAGCTGTCGGTCGAGCACGTGAGCGACCGGCTGTCCGAGCTGGCCGATGCCGTGCTCGACGTGACGATCGAAGTCGTCTGGTCCCAGCTCGCGAAGCGCCATCGCGACGTGCCGAAGTTCGCGGTGATCGCGTACGGCAAGCTGGGCGGCAAGGAGCTCGGCTATGCATCGGATCTCGACCTGATCTTCCTGTACGACGACGCCGACGAACGTTCGGCGGACGTCTACACGACCTTCACGCGGCGGCTCATCACGTGGCTGACCACGGCGACCGGGGCCGGCGCGCTGTTCGACATCGACCTGCGGCTGCGGCCGAACGGCGAGGCCGGGCTGCTCGTCACCGATCTCGATGCGTTCCGCCGCTACCAGCTGCGCGAGGGCGATGCCGCCAATACCGCGTGGGTCTGGGAGCACCAGGCACTGACGCGCGCCCGCTACAGCGCGGGCGACGCGCAGATCGGCGCGGACTTCGAGGCGATCCGCCAGCAGGTGCTGACGACGCCGCGCGACGGCAGCGTGCTCGCGCAGGAGATCGTCGACATGCGCGGCAAGGTGTTTGCCGGCCACCCGAACCAGACCGAGCTGTTCGACCTGAAGCACGATCGCGGCGGGATGGTCGACATCGAATTCATCGTCCAGTACTGGGTGCTGCTGCATGCGTCGAGCGACGCCGAGCTGATCCGCAACACGGGCAACATCGCGCTGCTGCGCGAGGTCGCGCGCTTCGGGCTGATGGGCGAGGACGAGGCCGAGCGCGTCGGCGCGGCCTACCGGAAGTACCGGAAGCTGCAGCACAAGCTGCGGCTCGACGGGATGGAGAAGGCGCGGGTCGATCCGGCCGTGGTGGCCGACGAGCGGGCCGCCGTGACGGCGCTGTGGGCGCGCGTGTTCCGGGTGGCAGGGACTGACGGCGGTTCGGCTGATACGAGCGCCTGAACGCGGTTGGGGGCCGAATGTCGAAGCCCCGGCTTGTAGTGCTGGCCCGCGGCCGAATCTGAATCCGGGATCGAGCCCCGAGCCCCAACCGCTTTGCGCGGCAGAGCGGCCCGTCAGGCCGCCAGCATTTCCTTCGCGTGCTTGCGCGTCGTGGCCGTGATCTCGAGTCCGCCGAGCATCCGCGCGACTTCCTCGATCCGGTTGGCGCGGTCGAGCGCGACGACCGTCGACACCGTGCCGCCGCGCTCGTCGGCGCCCTTCGCGACCTGGAAGTGGTGGTCGCCGCGCGCGGCGACCTGCGGTAGGTGCGTCACGCACAGCACCTGGCGATCGCGCCCGAGCTGGTGCAGCAGGCGGCCGACCACTTCGGCGACGCCGCCGCCGATCCCCGTATCGACTTCGTCGAAGATCAGCGTCGGCGTCGGGCTCGCCGCGCTTGCGATCACCGCGAGCGCGAGGCTGATCCGCGCGAGTTCGCCGCCCGACGCCACCTTCGCGAGCGGCCGCAGCGGCACGCCGGGGTGGCCGGCGACCCGGAATTCGACCTGCTCGAGCCCGTGCGGGCCGCCGTCGGCGAGCGGGACGAGCGCGACTTCGAAGCTTCCGCCCGCCATCGACAGTTCCTGCATGCCGGCCGTGACGGCCGTGCCGAGCGCCTTCGCGGCCTGCGCGCGCGCCTTCGACAGATGCCTGGCATCGGCGAGGTAGGCTTCCCGCGCCTTGGCCTGCGTCGCCTCGAGCGCACCGAGATCGGCGGCCGCGTCGAGCGCGGCGAGCTGCGCGCGGCGTGCCGCGTGTTCTTCGTGCAGCGTGTCGGGCGGCAACCGGAACTTGCGGGCGGTCGAGTGCAGCGCATCGAGGCGCGTTTCGACCTGCGCGAGCCGCTCGGGATCGAGATCGACGCGCTGCGCATAGTGCGACAGCGAGTAGACGGCTTCCTGCAGCTGGATCTCGGCCGGTTCGAGCGACGCGAGCGCGTCGCCGAGCGCGGTGTCGTAGTCGGCGAGGCTGCGCAGCTTCGACACGATCGCGCCGAGCTGCGCGAGCATCGCGTCGTCGGCCTCGGACAACGCGTTGAGTGCGCCGCGCACGCCGTCGATCAGGTTCGCCGAATGCGACAGGCGCTTGTGCTCGTTGCTGACTTCGTCCCATTCGCCGGGCTGCGGCGCGAGCTTGTCGAGCTCGGCGAGCTGCCACGCGAGCTTTTCGCGTTCGAGCTGCAGCTCCCGCTCGTGCGCCTTCGCGGCCTCGATCGCCTGTGTCGCGTCGCGCCACACGCGCCACGCGCGCGCGACGTTCGCCGCATCGGCGACGAGCCCCGCGTGCGTGTCGAACAGCTCGCGCTGCGCGTCGGGCCGCATCAGCAGCTGGTGCGCATGCTGGCCGTGGATGTCGACGAGCATTTCGCCGAGCTCACGCAGCTGCGCGAGCGTCGCGCTGGTGCCGTTGATGAACGCGCGCGACCGGCCGTTCGCGTCGATCACGCGGCGCAGCATCACGGTGTCCTCGGTGTCGAACGCGTGTTCGTCGAGCCAGCGCGCGACGCGGTCGTGCGGCGTGAATTCGGCGGTGATGTCGGCGCGGCCGCAGCCGGTGCGCACGACGCTCGCGTCGGCACGTTCGCCGAGCGCGAGGGCGAGGGCGTCGATCAGGATCGATTTCCCGGCGCCGGTTTCACCGGAAAAGACGGAAAAGCCGCTGTCGAATTCGAGATCGAGCGCGGCGACGATGACGAAGTCGCGGATCGAGAGGTGGCGGAGCATGGTGTCGGGCGGAGCGGCGTCAGGACGCCTTGTCGTCTTCGTTCGAGGCGTGTTCGTTCCAGTGCAGCTTCTTGCGCAGCGTCGAGAAATAGCTGTAGCCGATCGGGTGCAGGAACGGCACCGTGTGCTTCGAGCGGCGCACCTCGATCGTGTCGTTCAGTTCGAGCGACGTGAACGACTGCATGTCGAAGTTCACGTTGACGTCGCGCCCGCCGACGATCTGGATCGCGATCTTCGAATCGTCGGGCAGCACGATCGGCCGGTTCGACAGCGCGTGCGGCGCGATCGGCACGAGCACGATGCCCTGCAGCTGCGGATGGAGGATCGGGCCGGCCGACGACAGCGCGTAAGCGGTCGAGCCGGTCGGCGTGGCGACGATCAGGCCGTCCGAGCGCTGGTTGTACATGTACCGGCCGTCGACCGACGCGCGCAGCTCGACCATGCCGGAGAAGCCGCTGCGGTTCACGACCACGTCGTTGAACGCGAGCGCGTGGTAGATCGGTTCGCCGTCGCGCATGATCCGGGCCTCGAGCAGCGAGCGCTCCTCGCGCTCGAACTTGCCCGACAGGATCACCGGGACGAGCGCCTGCATGTCGGCCGCCGCGATATCGGTGATGAAGCCGAGCCGACCGTGGTTGATCCCGATCAGCGGTGTCTTGTACGGCGCGAGCTGACGGCCGATGCCGAGCATCGTCCCGTCGCCGCCCAGTACGACCGCCACGTCGGCGCGCGCCCCGATTTCGGCAGGGGTCAGCGCCGGGTAGCCGGTGATGCCGATCTCGCGCGCGGTCTCGGCTTCGAAGACGACCTCGAAGCCCCGCTTGGCGATGCAGGCGGCCAGCGTGGCGAGCGGCTCGGCGATGTTCGGCGTGTTGCTCCGGCCGACGAGCGCGACAGTGTTGAACTGATTACCGGTTTTCATGCCGGCATTACACCATAGCTCGTTGACGAAAAGAACCGGCTGTGCGCTGACGGGGCCGGATCGGGCCGGCCCGCGCATCGGTGGCCGACGCCACTCGCCGCGGTCGCGCGGTTGCGCTAAAATTTTCCACCATGCTAGATCCTCGCGCACGAACCCTCCTGAAAACCCTGATCGAACGGTATATCGCCGACGGTCAGCCAGTCGGATCGCGCACGTTGTCCCGTTACTCCGGGCTCGAGCTGAGCCCGGCGACGATCCGCAACGTGATGTCCGACCTGGAGGAGCTCGGCCTCGTGTCGAGCCCGCACACGTCGGCCGGCCGCGTGCCGACGCCGCGTGGCTACCGGCTGTTCGTCGACACGATGCTGACGGTCGAGGTGCCGATCGACGCCGAGGCCGTCGCACGGCAGGTGCAGAACACGCTGCAGGCCGGCGAGCCGCAGCAGCGCGTCGTGGCGGCCGCCGCGAGCGTGCTGTCGAACCTGTCGCAGTTCGCGGGCGTCGTGCTGACGCCGCGCCGCAGCCACGTGTTCAAGCAGATCGAGTTCATGCGCCTGTCGGACAAGCGCATCCTGCTGATCATCGTGACGCCCGAGGGCGACGTGCAGAACCGGATGCTCGCGACGCCGCGCGACTACTCGCCGTCGCAACTGACCGAGGCGTCCAACTACATCAACGCGCATTTCGCCGGACTGTCGTTCGACGAGGTGCGCCGCCGCCTGCGCGACGAGATCGACCAGTTGCGCGGCGACATGACCACGCTGATGCATGCGGCCGTGACGGCCAGCACCGAGGTGCCCGACACCGAGGACACCGTGCTGATTTCCGGCGAGCGCAACCTGCTCGAGGTGGCGGATCTGTCGTCCGACATGGCCCGGCTGCGCAAGCTCTTCGACGTATTCGACCAAAAGACGGGCCTCCTGCAACTGCTCGACGTGTCGAGCCACGCCCAGGGCGTGCAGATCTTCATCGGCGGCGAATCGACGCTCGTGCCGATCGAGGAAATGAGCGTCGTGACCGCCCCTTACGAGGTGAACGGGCAGATCGTCGGCACGCTCGGCGTGATCGGCCCGACCCGCATGGCGTACAACCGCGTGATCCCGATCGTCGACATCACCGCGCGGCTGCTGTCGCTCACGCTGAGCCAGCAATAACCGGTCCCGCCATCGTGCCGCGGCGCGCTGCGCGCCGCAATCGGCCGAACGGCCAGTCACCCCTTGCAGGACGGCCCGCTATAATTGAGAGCCGTCCGGTCCCGTGCCCCGAGCACGTTCTTGCCCATGCGTTTCGATCTTGAGCCGCCTTCGAGTATCGCGGCCGCCCATCGCATCGGCGTGCTGCTGATCAATCTCGGCACGCCCGATGCGCCCACGCCGCGTGCCGTGCGGCGCTATCTGGCCGAATTCCTGTCGGATCCGCGGGTCGTCGAGATTCCGCAGGCCGTCTGGCAGGTGCTGCTGCGCACGCTGATCCTGCCGCTGCGCGGCCGCGCGTCCGCGAAGAAATACGCGGCCGTCTGGATGCCCGAGGGCTCGCCGCTGCGCGTGCATACCGTGCGCCAGACCGACGGCGTGCGGCACCTGCTCGCGTCGAACGGTTATCAAGTGCAGGTCGACTACGCGATGCGCTACGGCAGTCCGAACATTTCGCACGCGCTCGCGCAGTTCAAGCGCGGCGGCGTCGAGCGCGTACTGCTGATGCCGATGTATCCGCAATACTCGGCGTCGACCACGGCCACCGCATTCGACGCCGCATTCGGCGCGCTCGCGCGCATGCGCAACCAGCCGGAGGTGCGCACGGTGCGGCACTACGCCGACCATCCGGCCTATATCCACGCGCTGGCCGAGCAGGTGCGCCAGTATTGGGCGCAGCACGGCCGGCCGGACTTCGCGGCCGGCGACAAGCTCGTGCTGAGCTTTCACGGCGTGCCGAAGCGCACGCTCGACCTCGGCGATCCCTATCACGACCAGTGCCAGCAGACGGGCGCGCTGCTGATGGCCGCGCTCGGGCTGTCGACGACCGAGTGCCGCGTCACGTTCCAGTCGCGTTTCGGCAAGGCCGAATGGCTGCAGCCTTATACCGCGCCGACGCTGCGCGAGTTCGGCGAGGCCGGCGTACAGCGGGCCGACGTGTTCTGTCCTGGTTTCACGGCCGATTGCCTGGAGACGATCGAGGAGATCGGCATGGAAGTGCGCGACGAGTTCCTCGCCGGTGGCGGCAAGGCGTTCCACCGGATTCCGTGCCTGAACGGCGCCCCCGCGTGGATCGGCGCGCTCGGCGAGATCGTCGCCGAGAATCTGCAGGGCTGGCCGGTCAAGGCCGCGCAGCCCGAAACGGTGGGTGAGGTACGATGAATTACAAGATTTCGACCGAACCGGGCGCGAAGCTGCGCATCGACAAATGGCTGTGGGCGGCCCGGTTCTTCAAGACCCGCTCGCTCGCGACCGACGCGGTCGACAAGGGGCACGTGAAGATCGGCGGGGCTGCAGTCAAGCCGGCGAAGGAAGTGCGTGTCGGCGACGAGGTCGAAATTGCGATCGACGGCATCGTCTGGCACATTGCCGTACTCGGCGTGTGCGACGTGCGCGGGCCGGCGAGCGTCGCGCAGACGCTTTACGAGGAAACGGAAGCGGGGCGGGCCGCACGGCTCGCCGAACTGGAGCGGCGCCGCACCTATCGCGAGCCGGCGGCCGAATTGCACGGCCGGCCGACGAAGCGCGACCGGCGCATCATCGACAGATTTTCTGGTGGGAGCTGAACATCTGGTCGAACGTCGCCCGCGCGCTCCCGTATTCGGTCGTGCGGTCGGTCACGGCTCCCGACAGGCAGATGGTGGTGGTGCCGGCAATGAGTACCAGCGCGACCACCGAGATCGCAAAGGTCAGTTTCACGGTACTCCCCTCGAGAAGGGGTGAAAACGGCGCCAGGTGGAGTTCGGGCAACGGCCGGGTCAGGGTAAACGCGCTGCGCCGATGCCTGAAATGCAGTGTAGTGCAGCGTCCGGAGGCGGGCTAGTAGTCGCCGGGTAAGCGTTGTTACAGCCCGTTTCGACCGCTCGGGCGGCGGTTGCCGCGGACGGCGCGGTTGTTTCGCGGCATTGGAGAATGCCGGCGAATAACCCTCTTGAAATCGCAGTTTTCACCCTTATTTGCACCAGCAATGTGCGGTGCCGTCGACGATTCGTCAGACGGTTGCCGATTTGGCTTCAACCTCTAATCGACTTTCAGCGACATGGAAAACACGCAAGAGAACCCGTCTACCCAATCGGCCGAAGAGATCGGCAGCGAGAAGCAGGCGGCGCAAGGCGCTGCTCCCGCCGCCGAAGCAGCCGACGCGGCGCTCGCGGAGGCTCAAGCCAAGGTCGCCGAGCTGCAGGAGAGCTACCTGCGCGCGAAGGCCGAGACCGAGAACGTCCGCCGCCGCGCGCAGGACGACGTCTCGAAGGCGCACAAGTTCGCGATCGAGAGCTTCGCGGAGCACCTGCTGCCCGTGCTGGACAGCCTGGAGGCGGCCGTCAACGATACGTCCGGCGACATCGCGAAGGTGCGCGAAGGCGTCGAGCTGACGCTGCGCCAGCTGACGAGCGCACTCGAGAAGGGCCGCGTCGTCGCGATCAACCCGGTCGGCGAGAAGTTCGATCCGCACCAGCACCAGGCGATTTCGATGGTGCCGGCCGAGCAGGAGCCGAACACCGTCGTCACGGTGCTGCAGAAGGGCTACACGATCGCCGACCGCGTGCTGCGTCCGGCGCTCGTCACCGTCGCGCAGCCGAAGTAAGGGCGTCGCGATGGTGCCTGCCGGCGTCGATCCGGCCGCATTTGACGCGTTCGACATGCAGGCGCTGGACGCCGGCACGTTCGACGCGGCGATCGACGGCGCGGGAGACGCGCTTGCGGTGGTGTTCTTCTGGGGCGTCGACTGCTTCAACTGCGAGATCGCGAAGAAGGCGATGCTCGCCCAGCCCGACGCCATCCGCGCGCTGGGCTTGAAGTGGTTCCATTGCAACGTGTACGAACACCACCAGCTGGGGCGCCGCTTCGGGCTGCACGGTGTGCCGACGTGGTTCTTCTTCCACCGCGGCAAGCGGCTCGGCCGCGCGACGGGCTGGCATGGCCTCGCGCAGTTCCAGGCGGCCGTGTCGGCGGCGCGCGCGAAAATCGCGGCGGCGGGCAGCGATCCCCTAGCCGGCGGCGATTGAAAAAATTTAATATCCGCATCGCTCGGCGGGTCTTGAAAACGGGCCGGCCGGACGCATTTCGGGAACAGAGTTGAATTCTGGCGCGCGAAACCGCCCCAAAACGCGGGGTTTTGCGCAGCAAACAAGCATTTCTGGAGATTAGGAAAAATGGGAAAGATCATCGGTATTGACCTCGGCACCACGAACTCGTGCGTCGCCATCATGGAAGGCAACCAGGTCAAGGTCATCGAGAACTCGGAAGGCACGCGCACCACGCCGTCGATCATCGCCTACATGGACGACAACGAGGTGCTCGTCGGCGCGCCGGCCAAGCGTCAATCGGTGACCAACCCGAAGAACACGCTGTTCGCAGTGAAGCGCCTGATCGGCCGCCGCTTCGAAGAGAAGGAAGTCCAGAAGGACATCGGCCTGATGCCTTACAGCATCATCAAGGCCGACAACGGCGATGCATGGGTCGAAGCGCACGGCGAGAAGCTCGCGCCGCCGCAGGTTTCGGCGGAAGTGCTGCGCAAGATGAAGAAGACGGCCGAAGACTACCTCGGCGAGCCGGTCACGGAAGCCGTGATCACGGTGCCGGCGTACTTCAACGACAGCCAGCGCCAGGCAACCAAGGATGCCGGCCGCATCGCGGGCCTCGAAGTCAAGCGGATCATCAACGAGCCGACCGCAGCCGCGCTCGCGTTCGGCCTCGACAAGGCCGAGAAGGGCGACCGCAAGATCGCCGTGTATGACCTCGGCGGCGGTACGTTCGACGTGTCGATCATCGAGATCGCGGACGTCGACGGCGAAATGCAGTTCGAAGTGCTGTCGACCAACGGCGACACGTTCCTCGGCGGCGAAGACTTCGACCAGCGCATCATCGATTACATCATCGGCGAGTTCAAGAAGGAGCAGGGCGTCGACCTGTCGAAGGACGTGCTCGCGCTGCAGCGCCTGAAGGAAGCCGCTGAAAAGGCGAAGATCGAGCTGTCGTCGAGCCAGCAGACCGAAATCAACCTGCCGTACATCACGGCGGACGCGTCGGGCCCGAAGCACTTGAACCTGAAGATCACCCGCGCGAAGCTGGAAGCGCTGGTGGAAGACCTCGTCGAGCGCACGATCGAACCGTGCCGCATCGCGATCAAGGACGCAGGCGTCAAGGTGTCGGACATCGACGACGTGATCCTGGTCGGCGGCCAGACGCGCATGCCGAAGGTCATGGAGAAGGTGAAGGAGTTCTTCGGCAAGGATCCGCGTCGTGACGTGAACCCGGACGAAGCCGTCGCGGTTGGCGCGGCGATCCAGGGCCAGGTCCTGTCGGGCGACCGCAAGGACGTGCTGCTGCTCGACGTGACCCCGCTGTCGCTCGGTATCGAGACGCTCGGCGGCGTGATGACGAAGATGATCAGCAAGAACACGACGATCCCGACGAAGCACGCGCAAGTGTATTCGACGGCGGACGACAACCAGGGCGCCGTGACGATCAAGGTGTTCCAGGGCGAACGCGAAATGGCAGCCGGCAACAAGCTGCTCGGCGAGTTCAACCTCGAAGGCATCCCGCCCGCACCGCGTGGCGTGCCGCAGATCGAAGTGACCTTCGACATCGACGCGAACGGCATTCTGCACGTCGGCGCGAAGGACAAGGCGACCGGCAAGGAAAACAAGATCACGATCAAGGCGAACTCGGGTCTGTCCGAGGCTGAAATCGACCAGATGATCAAGGACGCGGAAGCGAACGCAGCGGAAGATCACAAGCTGCGCGAGCTGGCCGATTCGCGCAACCAGGGCGACGCGCTGGTCCACAGCACGAAGAAGGCGCTGACCGAGTACGGCGACAAGCTGGACGCGGGCGAGAAGGAAGCGATCGAAGCGTCGCTGAAGTCGCTCGAGGAAGTGCTGAAGGACACGTCGGCCGACAAGGCGGCGATCGACGCGAAGGTCGAGGAACTCGGCAAGGTTTCGCAGAAGCTCGGCGAAAAGATGTACGCCGACATGCAGGCCCAGCAAGCGGGTGCGGCCGGCGCAGCGGGTGCAGCGGAAGGCGCGGCCCACGCGGGCGGCACGCAACAGGCTGCCGACGATGTCGTCGACGCCGAGTTCAAGGAAGTGAAGAAGGACTAAGCCGGGTTGCCCCGGTGCCGCACGCCGCGCGCGCAACACGCGCGCGGCGCGGCTGACGGGCTGGCTGGCAAGCGGTCTGTCTTTCCTTCCGGATGGCCGGATCGACTCCACGCCTGGCGGGCTTTGCGGCCCTCCGGGCACATTTGTTTTTTGGCGGGTGCTGCGCGAGCCGTCCGCGGACGGGCGCAGCGCCAGACGAGTCGAGAGACTTTACTGCGGGCGAAAGGAGCCGCCGCGTGCGCGATGCGTGGCGGCACAGTGAATCGATATGGCGAAACGGGATTACTACGAGGTTCTGGGCGTCGCGAAGAATGCGAGCGACGACGAAATCAAGAAGGCATATCGCAAGCTTGCGATGAAGTATCACCCTGACCGCAATCCGGACAGCAAGGATGCGGAAGAGCATTTCAAGGAGGTGAAGGAAGCCTACGAAATGCTCTCGGACAGCCAGAAGCGGGCCGCGTACGACCAGTACGGCCATGCGGGCGTCGATCCGAACATGGGCGGTGCGGGCGCACAGGGCTTCGGCGGCTTCGCGGATGCGTTCGGCGACATCTTCGGCGACATCTTCGGCCAGGCCGCGGGCGGCGCCGCGGCGCGCGGCGGCCGTGGCGGCCCGCAGGTGTATCGCGGTGCCGACCTGCGCTACAGCATGGAAATCACGCTCGAGCAGGCCGCACACGGCTACGACACGCAGATCCGCGTGCCGAGCTGGGTGTCGTGCGAGGTCTGCCACGGGTCGGGTGCGAAGCCCGGCACGAAGCCGGAAACCTGCCCGACCTGTCACGGCCAGGGCACGGTACGCATGTCGCAGGGCTTCTTCAGCATCCAGCAGACCTGCCCGAAGTGCCACGGCACGGGCACCTACATCCCCGAGCCGTGCGCGCATTGCCACGGGTCGGGCAAGGTGAAGGAAACCAAGACGCTCGAAGTGAAGATCCCGGCCGGGATCGACGACGGGATGCGCATCCGCTCGGCCGGCAACGGCGAGCCGGGCATCAACGGCGGGCCGCCGGGCGACCTGTACGTCGAGATCCACATCAAGCCGCACTCGGTGTTCGAGCGCGACGGCGACGATCTCCACTGCCAGATGCCGATCCCGTTCACGACCGCCGCGCTCGGCGGCGAGATCGAGGTGCCGACGCTGGCCGGCCGTGCATCGTTCCCGGTGCCGGAAGGCACGCAGTCGGGCAAGACGTTCCGGCTGCGCGGCAAGGGCATCAAGGGGCTGCGTTCGAGCATCGCGGGCGATCTGTACGTGCACGTGCAGGTCGAGACGCCCGTGAAGCTGACCGACAACCAGCGCGACCTGCTCAAGCAGTTCGAGAAGTCGCTGGCCGAGGGCGGCGCGCGTCACAGCCCGCAGAGCAAGAGCTGGTTCGATCGTGTGAAGAGCTTCTTCGAGTAACTCGAGTAACTCGAGTAACGGCATGACTGAAGGCAACGAGAGCGCGTCGTTCGCGCTCTTGGACGATTGCGACTCGACCGCGTCCGCGCGGTCGAGTCGTTTGTATTCGGGATTCGTGCGCGAACGCGTGTGCACGGATCCGGCGCGGCTCGACGCAGTCGATGCGGCGGTCGCGCAGGACCTGCGCGACGGGCTGCATGCGGTCGTCGTCGGCGATTACGAATTCGGTCGCAACCTGCAACGGGCGCAGCCGGGCCATGCCCCGCTGCGCTTTTTGCTGTATGCGCGCTGCGAACGCCTGTCGCGCGACGAAGTCGACGCGTGGCTCGCGCAGCAGGACGGCGGCAGCGACGCGCCGTCGATCGCGGGCGTTGCGCATGTCGCGAAGAGCGTGTCGCGCGATGCGTTCGATGCGGCGATCGCCGCGGTGCACGACGCGCTGCGCGCGGGCGATTCGTACCAGGTCAACTACACGTACCGGCTGAACTTCGACGTGTTCGGCACGCCGCTCGCGCTGTACCGGCGGCTGCGTGCGCGCCAGCCGGTGCGCTACGGCGCGCTGGTCGCGTTGCCCGACGGTGCGTGGGTCGTGTCGTGTTCGCCCGAGCTGTTCGTCGAGAAGCACGGCGACGTGCTGCGCGCGCGGCCGATGAAGGGCACCGCGCCCCGTTCGGCCGATCCTCGCGACGATGCGGCGGCGGCCGCGTTCCTCGCGAACGATCCGAAGAACCGCGCGGAAAACGTGATGATCGTCGACCTGCTGCGCAACGACGTATCGCGGATCGCCCGCACCGGGACGGTTCGCGTGCCGGCGTTGTTCTCCGTCGAGCCGTATGCGTCGGTGTGGCAGATGACGTCGACGGTCGAGGCCGGCTGGCGCGAAGGGACGACGTTCGCGCAGATGCTGCGTGCGCTGTTTCCGTGCGGATCGATCACGGGCGCGCCGAAGTACAAGACGATGCAGTTGATCGATGCGATCGAGTCGACACCGCGCGGCCTCTATACGGGCGCGATCGGCTGGCTCGACGCGCCGAAGGAAGACGCGGGCGAGGCGTTGCACGGCGCGGCGGCTGGCTGTGGCGATTTTTGCCTGTCGGTCGCGATCCGGACGCTGACGCTCGATCCGGACGGCGTCGGCAACGACACGGACGGCAAGGGCACCGCCACCGCGGCAGCCGGCCGGCGTCGTGGCACGATGGGGGTCGGCGCGGGCATCGTGCTCGACAGTGTCGCGGCCGACGAATATGCGGAGTGCGAATTGAAAGCACGATTCCTGACGGACGCCGATCCCGGCTTCCAGCTGTTCGAAACGACCGCTGCCACGCGTGCGGACGGCATCCGGCACCTCGATCGTCATCTCGCGCGGCTGCAGCGTAGCGCGGATGCGTTCGGCTTCCGCTTCGACGCCGATGCGTTGCGCGGCGCGATCGATACGCACTGCGCGGCGCTCGATGGCGACGGGGCCTACCGGATGAAGCTTTCGCTCGCGAAGGATGGCGCCATCGAGATCATCGCGGCGCCGCTCAAGCCGCTGCCGGCGGGGCCGGTCGGCGTGTTGCTGGCATCCGCGCACGGCTTCGCGCAGACCCGCGCGAGCGATGCGCTGCTGCTGCACAAGACCACGCGCCGCGCCGAATACGATCGCGCATGGCAGGCGGCCGAGGCGCTGGGCGGTTTCGACATGCTGTTCGTCAACGAACGCGGCGAGGTGACGGAAGGCGGGCGCTCGAATGTGTTCGTGAAGCTCGACGGTCGATGGGTGACGCCACCATTGTCGTGCGGCGTGCTGCCGGGCGTGATGCGTGGCGTGTTGCTCGACGATCCGGCAGTAGGCGCCAAAGAGCGTGTGCTGACGCTCGACGATGTGCTGAACGCGGATGAGTTGATGATCTGCAATGCGTTGCGCGGGCCGATGGCAGCGCGCTTGCTTCACGGCTGCGCACCGGCCTGAACGCGGACTACTTCTGCGGCGTACATTGCCAGCTTTGTACGATGGCGTGCCCACGTCTGTAGCGCGCGACGCAGGTCTGTGCCTGTTTGCCCAGCGGCCGTGCGATCACGACGCTCGTATTGCCGTAGTCGCACGAAACCCAATAGTCTTCACTGTTTTCGGCGAGCGACCAGATGTAAATATCGCTTTTGGACTCGGAACGCGAGCGGTTCGGCAGCAGCGATGTCATCCGGTCCGGCGGTCCTGACCAGAATCTGACGGTGGCAAGCGGATAAGTATCTTGCGTGTCGAAGTTTTTCCAGCCATCGGGCGGTTGGCCATCGAGTTGCTGGGTAACGGCAATGCGTGCAGGGCACTCTGCTGTTGCAGCTGACGCGGGTAATGCGACGAGCGAACTGTATGCGAATGGGGCGATGGCGAGGAGTCGATACGGTGCCGGGCGCATGCGCATCCTCATTTCACGACCGAAAATGCATCGGCGTTATTGCTTGGATCGATGTAACGGCCATTTTTGTCCGTGCCTTTGAACGGAATGCACCTTCTCTGGATGACGCCGAGTGAGCGCCATTGTTCAACGACATGGATGCCGCACGCATCCTGGCCCAGATAGAACGCCGCATGATTTCCATGTGAGCGGCTTGGGTAGCGACCGTTCTCGAACGTTGCAATGACGGTTCCGACGCGGATATTCATGTCGCCACGTGCTTTTTTTTCCGGGCGCCAGACGGTGGTGGGGCCGACGGACGTATAAATCTTAACGCCAGTTTTTGCCCGACGAGTTCAGTCGCCTTTTCATACACGTGAGCCACCTTTTACATCTCCTTCGATTGACGAAGGCTTGATGGTCGCAGCAACGAAGGCACACGGATATAGGACGTGTTTGAAAATGCAGCGCGGTCAAATCGAACGACGGGCGTTGTCGAGCAGGCGGCGACGCTTGCCTTCGCATCGAGCCGCCCCCTTCGTCCGGGAATCAGAACGAGTGTTCCGGGCCCGGAAACGATCGATCCTTCACCGCGCGCACATACGCTTCGACGGCCGCCTGGATGTTCGGCTGACCCTGCATGAAGTCCTTCACGAAGCGCGGCCGCTTGCCGGGGAACACGCCGAGCATGTCGTGCAGCACGAGCACCTGGCCCGAGCAGTCGACGCCCGCGCCGATGCCGATCGTCGGAATCTTGAGCATGTGCGTGACTTCGGAGGCGACCAGCGTCGGCACGGCTTCGAGCACGACGAGCTGCGCGCCCGCATCCTCGATTGCGCGCGCGTCGCGCAGCAACTGGGCGGCACCGGCTTCGGTCTTGCCTTGCACCTTGAAGCCGCCGAACGCGTGCACCGATTGCGGCGTGAGGCCCACGTGCGCGCATACGGGCACCGCGCGCTCGACGAGGAAGCGGATCGTCTCGGCGAGCCATTCGCCGCCTTCGAGCTTGACCATCTGCGCGCCGGCACGCATCAGCTTGACCGCACTCGCGAACGCCTCGGCCGGCGTACCGTACGTGCCGAACGGCAGATCGGCGACGACCAGCGCGCGCGGCTGCGCGCGGGCGACACAGGCGGTGTGATACGCGATGTCGTCGAGCGAGACGGGCAGCGTGGTCGTGTGGCCCTGCAGCACGTTGCCGAGCGAATCGCCGATCAGCAGCACGTCGACGCCCGAACGGTCGAGCAGAGCGGCAAAACTCGCGTCGTAGCAGGTGAGCATCGCGATCTTCTCGCCGGCGACACGCATTGCCTGCAGCTTGGGCACCGTGACGGCAGGCCGGCTCGATTCCTGGAGATAGGTCATGGGAAATCCGGTTCGGATGGGTGAGGAACGACAGGCGAGGACGCGTCAGCGCGTCGTCTCGCCCTTGACGAAGAATTCCTTGCGGCCGCGCATCGTCTCGATGCGCTCGACCAGCAGGGCGAGATCTTCGGGGGAATCCTGCGGGTTCAGGTGTTCCGCGGCGACCGTCAGCACCGGCGTGCGGTCGTAGTGGTAGAAGAATTCGTTGTACGCGTCGACGAGCGAGCGCAGGTACGCGTCGCTGATCTGCAGCTCCATCGGCAGCCCGCGCTTCTGGATGCGCGAGAACAGCACTTCGGGGCTCGCCTGCAGGTAGACGACGAGGTCGGGCGACGGCGCCTGCGGCACGTCCACGTGCGTCGCGACCGAACGGTAGAGCTGCCACTCGTCTTCCGGCAGGTTCAGCCGCGCGAAGATGTCGTTCTTCTGCGGCATGAAATCGGCGACGACCGGGCGGCCCGTTTCGAGCGCACCGATCAGCTCGCGGGCCTGCTGCGCACGCTGCAGCGCGAACGACAGCTGCACGGGCAGCGCGTAGCGCGCGGTATCGCGATAGAAGCGTTCGAGGAACGGGTTGTCCTGCGGGCGCTCGAGCAGCGTCTGCATCGACCAGCGTTCGGCGAGCAGGCGCGCGAGCGTCGTCTTGCCGACGCCGATCGGGCCTTCGATCACGAGATAGCGGTGCGGGGCGCGCAGGTCGGGCGCAGTGACGGTGAGGGGTGTCGGGGTCATCGGCAGCGGTTCTTGTCGGCGCCTTCGCTGGCGGCGAGCGCCTTCTGCATCAGGCACTGGCAGGTCTGTACCTTCTCGACGCGCTGATCCGCGACGGCGGCGAGGAAGGCATCGGCACGGCCGCGCGCGGGAATGTCGAGTGCCGGCTCGATCTCCACGAGCGGCACGAGCGCGAACGCGCGGTCGGTGAGGCGCGGGTGCGGGACGATCAGGTCGGGTTCGTCGATCGAGTCGGCGCCGAACAGCAGGATGTCGAGGTCGAGCGTGCGCGGTGCGTTGCGATACGGGCGCTCGCGGCCGAAGTGGTGTTCGATCTTCTGGCAGAGCGCGAGCAGCTCGCGCGCCGACAGCGTCGTGTCGAGCTTGACGACGCAGTTGTAGTAGTCGTCGCCGCCCGCTTCGAAGGGCGCCGTGCGATACAGGCTCGACTTGCCGAGGATCGAGATGGTGCGCTGCTGCGCGAGGCACACCACCGCGTCCTTCAGGGTCTGGCGCGCATCGCCGAGATTCGCCCCCAGTCCGATATATGCAACCGTCATGGCATCACTTCCTACGTCGTTCGCCGTCGTGCGCGTCAGTCGTCGGAACCGGCCGGGCCGTCCGACGCCTGCTCCGCGCCTTCGGTGCCCTTGCGGTTCTTCGCGCCGCCGCGGCGGCGCCGCTTGCGGGGCGATTTTTCCTTCGTGCCGCCCTGCGTGAGCAATGCCTCGCGAGCGGCCGCGTCGCCTTCGATGAAATCCGTCCACCACTGTCCGACTTCCGCATCGAGTTCGCCGGATTCGCAGCGTAACAGGAGGAAATCATACCCCGCTCTAAACCTTTGGTGTTCCAGCAGCCTCATCGCGCTGCGGCCCGAGCGTTTCTCGAGGCGCAGCTGCAGGCCCCAGATCTCGCGCATGTCGGCCGAGTAGCGCTTGTGGATCGCGAGTTTCTCGGTCTGCATGTCGAGCACGTCGTCCATCGCGCGATGGAGCGCCGGCACCGGGATTTCGCCTTCGGCCGTGTATTGCTCGAAGCGCTGGCGCATGTCGTGCCACAGGAGCGTCGCGAACAGGAAGCCCGGGGAAACCGGCTTGCCGGCGCGCACGCGTGCATCGGTGTTGTTCAGCGCGAGCGTGATGAACTTCTCGCCCTGCGGCTGTTCGAGCACGACGTCGAGCAGCGGCAGCAGCCCGTGGTGCAGGCCCTCCTTGCGCAGCTGCTTCAGGCACGCGAGCGCGTGGCCCGACAGCAGCAGCTTCAGCATTTCGTCGAACAGGCGCGCGGCCGGCACGTTGTTGATCAGGTCGGCGAGCGCGTTGATCGGCTCGCGCGTGTGCGGCTCGATCTCGAAACCGAGCTTCGCCGCGAAGCGCACGACGCGCAGCATCCGCACCGGATCCTCGCGGAAGCGCGTGGCCGGATCGCCGATCATCCGCAACAGGCGGGCGCGCACGTCGGCCATCCCGTCGTGGTAGTCGAGCACCGTCTGCGTCGACGGGTCGTAGTACATCGCGTTGATCGTGAAGTCGCGGCGTGCGGCGTCTTCGTGCTGCTCGCCCCACACGTTGTCGCGCAGCACGCGGCCGCTCGCGTCGACCGCATGGGTGCGGCGATCGAGTTCGTCGCGCTTCAGGCGCTTCGGCGGCTCGGCAGCGGCCGCCTCCGCCTCGGGCGGCGCATCGACCAGTGCGCGGAACGTCGACACCTCGATCAGCTCCTGGCCGAACTGCACGTGGACGATCTGGAAGCGGCGGCCGATCAGGCGCGCGCGGCGGAACAGGCGCTGAACTTCGGTGGGCGTCGCATCGGTCGCCACGTCGAAGTCCTTCGGCGCGATGCCGAGCAGCAGGTCGCGTACCGCGCCGCCGACGATGAAGGCGCGGAAGCCCGCCTGCTGCAGCGTGTCGGTCACGCGCACGGCATTCTTCGAGATCAGTGCCGGGTTGATGCCGTGCACGCTGGCCGGCACGACGGTCGGCTCATGGTTGCTGCGCGGCTTTTTCGTGCCGCCGCGGGCGCCTTTCGGGGCACGCGGGCTAGCAGGGGCCGCTTGGTCGGCCGGGGCCGCTGCGGGAGAGGTTTGCTCGGTTTCGTCCTGGCCGAGCAGCTTGCGGATGAATTTTTTGATCACGACGTTCAGAAGAGATCGAGGATGCGCCAGCCGCGGTTGCTTGCATGCGCACGCAGCGTGTCGTCAGGGTTGGTCGCGATCGGGTCGGTGACTTTCTCGAGCAACGGGATGTCGTTGTGCGAGTCGCTGTAGAAGTAGGTGTGCGTGAAGTCGCTCCATTGCTTGCCGAGCGACGCGAGCCACGCTTCGGTCCGCACGATCTTGCCTTCGCGATAGCTCGGCGTGCCGGTCGGCCGGCCCGTGTACGGCGAATCGGGATGCCCGTCGGTCGTCTCGACCTCGCAGGCGATCAGCGTGTCGACGCCGAACGCGGTGGCGATCGGGCGCGTGATGAATTCGTTGGTCGCCGTCACGACGCAGCACAGGTCGCCCGCATCGAGATGCTTGCGCACGAGTTCGAGCGCGGCGGGCGTCATTGCGGGCCGGATCACCTCGTGCATGTACTGCTCGTGCCATTGCGCGAGCTGCGCGCGCGAATACTTCGCGAGCGGCGTGAGCATCGCCGTGAGGTACGCGTGGATGTCGAGCTTGCCGGCCTTGTAGTCGGCGAAGAACTGGTCGTTCTGACGCGAGAAGCTTTCCGCGTCGACGATGCCGAGCTTCACCATGAAGCGGCCCCATTCGTGGTCGCTATCGGTCGGGATCAGCGTGTGATCGAGGTCAAAGAGTGCCAGATTAGTCATGGAAGCGCATTTTACTCGAAGCGGTTCGGGCCCGTGCCCGGTGGGGTGATGTCGTCGCCGGGACGCGCCAGCATGCGGCGCAGCAACGGCAGCGTGACGGCGCGTTTTTGCTCGAGCGAGAAGCGGTCGAGCGCGTCGAGCAGCGCCATCAGGCTCGGCATGTCGCGGCGGAAATGGGTCAGCAGGTAGGCGGCGATGTCGTCGGTAAGCGCGATCCCGCGCTCCTTCGCCGCGAGCTTGAGCACGGCGATCTTGCCGGCATCGGACGGCGGCGACAGGTGGAACACGAGCCCCCAGCCGAGGCGCGTGCGGAGATCCTCGCGCACGTCGAGCGCGAGCGGCGCCGCCGGGCCCGCCGCGACGAACGCGCTCGACGGGTGCGCGCGCACTTCGTTGAACAGGTTGAACAGCGCGACCTGCTGCGTGTCGCTCATCCGGTCGCAGTCGTCGATCGCGTAGATGCCGATGCGCGGGTCGAACGTGAACGCGCCGAGCGGGCTTTGCGGCGTGAGATAACGCGCATAGCCGTACGAGGCGTCGCTCACGAGCGCCTGCAGCAGATGGGTGCGGCCGCATCCGGGCTCGCCCCAGATATAGAACGACCGGTCCGGCACGGGGCCCGCCGCGAGCGCGAGGTCGAGCTTCTGCAGGCGCGAGATGAGCTCGTCGTTCTCCTCGTTCATGATGAAGTTGTCGAACGTGGCGGGCGGCGGCGTGCCGAGATCGAGCGTCAGTTGACGGGACACAACAACAGTCACAATGCGGGTCGGTTGAAAATACGCGTGCCGTACGCCGGGCACGCGCCGGGAACTGCGCCTTCGCGGGCTTCACGCGCGTCCGCACGCACGGCGCCGCGCCGGTTTCGGCGCGGTTCACTCGGCGATGAAAACGGGGACGTGTTGACCAAGATGCAATCCCTGACGATTCGGTGCTGGGAATTCCGGCCAACGGGCCGGCTTCGGGTAAAATCGCATTTTACCGACCTTCTCGCATTCCCCCATGAATCCTCCGAAATCCGCTCCTGACGCCCAGGGTCTGTCCTATCGCGACGCAGGCGTCGACATCGACGCGGGCGACGCGCTCATCGACAAGATCAAGCCTTTTGCGAAGAAAACCCTGCGCGACGGCGTGCTCGGCGGCATCGGCGGGTTCGGCGCGCTGTTCGAAGTACCGAAGAAGTACAAGGAGCCCGTGCTCGTGTCGGGCACCGACGGCGTGGGCACCAAGCTCAAGCTGGCGTTTCATCTGAACAAACACGACACCGTCGGCCAGGATCTCGTCGCGATGAGCGTGAACGACATCCTCGTGCAGGGCGCCGAGCCGCTGTTCTTCCTCGACTACTTCGCGTGCGGCAAGCTCGACGTCGATACCGCGGCCACGGTCGTCAAGGGCATCGCGCAGGGTTGCGAACTGTCCGGCTGCGCGCTGATCGGCGGTGAAACGGCCGAAATGCCGGGCATGTACCCGGACGGCGAATACGACCTGGCCGGCTTCGCGGTCGGCGCGGTCGAGAAGAGCAAGATCATCGACGGCAGCACGATCGCTGAGGGCGACGTGGTGCTGGGCCTCGCTTCGAGCGGCATCCACTCGAACGGCTTCTCGCTCGTGCGCAAGATCATCGAGCGCGCGAACCCCGACCTGTCGGCCGATTTCCACGGCCGCTCGCTCGCCGACGCGCTGATGGCCCCCACGCGCATCTACGTGAAGCCGCTGCTCGCGCTGATGCAGAAGCTGTCGGTGAAGGGCATGGCGCACATCACGGGTGGCGGCCTCGTCGAGAACATCCCGCGCGTGCTGCGCGAAGGCCTCACCGCGGAGCTCGACCAGAACGCGTGGCCGCTGCCGCCGCTGTTCAAGTGGCTGCAGGAGCACGGCGGCGTCGCCGACGCGGAAATGCACCGCGTGTTCAACTGCGGGATCGGCATGGCCGTGATCGTCTCGGCGGCCGATGCCGACGCAGCGATCGCCGACCTGACCGCCGCCGGCGAACAGGTGTGGAAGATCGGCACCGTGCGTGCGACCCGCGAAGGCGAGGCGCAGACGGTCGTGGTCTGACGCGCCGCCCGACGCGCAAAGTCACAGGAAGCCGCCCGGAGTCGATCCGGGCGGCTTTTTTTTCGCCGCGCGTCGCGCGGGCGGCCGGATTCCGCTTATGCGGCCGGACTTTCTCGCGCCGGCCGCGCGTGGGCCAGCAGCGGCGGCACCAGCAGGTAGAGCAATGCGGCCGAGGCCCAGACGAGCCCCGGCCACGTCGCGCGAGTCGCCGCATAGGTCGCGGTGACGACCAGCGGCCCCGCGACGCCGATCAGGCTCGCCACGCTCGCGAGCGCGCCTTGCAGTTCACCCTGGCGCGCATCGTCGACCTGCCGCGCGAGCATCGCCTGCAGCGCCGGCAGCGTCATGCCGCCCGCCGCGAACAGCGGCAGCAGCGCGAACGGCACCCACGCGGCGGTCGCGAACGCAATCGCCACGAGCCCGAGCGCGTCGCCTGCGAGGCCCAGTGCGAGCGCGCGACGCTCGCCGAGCCGCGCGATCAGCGGCCCGATCGCGAAAGCCTGCGCGAGTGCGTGACAGGCACCGTAGCCCGCCAGCGACAGCCCCGCGATCGGTGTCGACCACCCGAAATGTTCCTGGCCGTACAGGATCCACAGCGTGGCGGGCGCCTGCGACACCAGCGCCACGATCACGTAAATGCCGATCAGCGGCACGAGCGCCGGGCCGCCGCGCAGCCGCCGCAGGCTCGCGAACGCGTTGAGGTTCACCGTGGCGGCGCCGGCGCGCGCGGCCGCCGGCCGCGATTCCGGCAGCGCGCGCCAGACGAGCACGAGATTGAGCGCGTTGAGCACGGCGGCCGCGACGAACGGCGCGCGCACCTGCAGCGCGCCGAGCAGGCCGCCGATCAACGGGCCCGCGATGAAGCCGATGCCCATCGCGGCGCCCAATTGACCGAAACGGCGCGCGCGGTCGGGTTCGGCCGTGACGTCGGTCACGTACGCCGTCGCGACCGCGACGTTCGCGCCGGTGATGCCCGCGATCAGCCGCCCGACGTAAAGCCAGGCGAGCGTCGGCGCGAGCGCCATCAGCAGGTAGTCGAGCGCGGCGCCCGCGAGCGACACGAGCAGGACCGGCCGGCGGCCGAAGCGGTCGCTCAGCGCGCCGAGCAGCGGCGCGCACAGGAACTGCGCGAACGCGTACAGCGCGAGCAGGATGCCGTAGTGCGTGTCGGCGCCGCCCGCGCCGGAGAGCGAGCGCAGGAGCCCGGGGAGGATCGGCATCACGATCCCGACGCCGATCGCGTCGAACAGGACCGTGGCCAGAATGGCAATCAGGGACGGATTCAAGAGTGTGTCTCTATCGGTGATAGAGTGGTGATTATTCCACAGCTTTCCCTATCGGTGATAGAGATGAAGGACACAGGGGCGCGATTGACGCGCGACACGGTACTGCGCGCGGCGCTCGACCTGCTCGATGAAGTCGGCATCGACGGGCTGTCGACGCGGCGGCTCGCCGAGCGGCTCGGCGTGCAGTCGCCGACGCTTTACTGGCATTTCCGGAACAAGGCCGAACTGCTCGACGCGATGGCCGAGGCGATCATGCTCGAGCGGCACGATGCGTCGCTGCCGCGGCCGGGCGAGGCGTGGGATGCGTGGCTTCTCGACAACGCGCGCAGTTTCCGCCACGCGCTGCTGGCCTATCGCGACGGCGCGCGCCTGCATGCCGGTACGCGGCCGCGCGGCGCGCATTTCGACGGGATTGAATGCAAGCTGGCGCTGCTGTGCGACGCGGGTTTCACGCCGGAGCAGGCGATCGACCTGATGTTCGCGATCGGCCGCTTCGTGGTTGGATGGGTGCTGGAGGAACAGGCGGAGCCGGCGCGCGCGCCCGATGCGGATGCGCCGGACCCGGCCACGCATCCGCGCGTCGCGCAAGGGTGGGCCGCGCTGCACGCACGCAGCCCGGACGAAGCGTTCGAGCGCGGCGTCGCGCTGATCGTCGACGGCGCGCGTGCGCAACTCGCCGCGCGACGAGCCGGGTGACGACGCGCGCGGCCGCGCGCCGCTGCGGTGGCGTCAGTCCGGCGCGCGGCCGTCGAGCACGCGTTCGAGCGCGTCGAGCGCGCGGGCCGTGGCGTCCGGCGCGATGCAGTCGACGACGATCCGCTCCGGCATCGCACGCAGCCAGGTGATCTGGCGCTTGCAGAGCTGGCGCGTCGCGAAGATGCCCTTGTCGCGCATCGTCCGGTAGTCGGTGTCGCCGTCGAGGAATTCCCATGCCTGCCGGTAGCCGACGCAGCGCATCGACGGCAGGTCGGGATGGAGATCCTCGCGACGGCGCAGCCGCTCGACTTCGTCGATGAAGCCCGCGTCGAGCATCGCATCGAAGCGCTGTGCGATCCGTGCGTGCAGTACCGCGCGATCGGACGGCTCGAGCGCGACCGGCACGAAGCGGTAAGCGGCGGCCGCATCGTCGCTGCGCCGCGGGGCGGCGAGCAGCACCGACATCGGCTGCCCGCTCAGCATGAACACTTCGAGCGCCCGCTGGATCCGTTGCGAATCGTTCGGCGCGAGCCGCGCGGCCGTGTCGGGGTCGACCTGCGCGAGCCGCGCGTGCAGCGCGGGCCAGCCATCGCGCGCGGCATCCGCGTCGAGTTCCGCGCGCACGGCCGGGTCCGCGGACGGCAGGTCGTTGAGCCCCTGCGTCAGTGCCTTGTAGTAAAGCATCGTGCCGCCCGCGAGCAGCGGCGTGCGGCCGCGCGCGGCGATCTCGCCGATCAGGCGCAGCGTGTCGGCGCGGAAACTCGCGGCCGAATACGCGTCGGCCGGATCGATGATGTCGATCAGATGGTGCGGCACGCTCGCGCGCTCTTCGCGCGAAGGCTTCGCGGTGCCGATATCCATGTCGCGGTAGACGAGCGCCGAATCGACGCTGACGATCTCGATCGGGCGGCGCGCGGCGAGCGCCAGCGCCGCGGCCGTCTTGCCCGATGCGGTGGGGCCGAGCAGGCAGGCGATCGTCGTTTGAGCGGGAGACTGCGACACGCTCATTGGCCGCGCATGAAGAGGCGGTCGAGATCGTTCAGCGTGAGCTGATACCACGTCGGCCGGCCGTGATTGCACTGGTCCGCGCGTTCGGTCGCCTCCATCTGCCGCAGCAGCGCGTTCATCTCGTCGAGCGTCAGGCGCCGGTTCGCGCGCACCGCGTGGTGGCAGGCGAGCGTGCCGAGCAGTTCGTGCTGGCGCTCGGTAAGCACGCGCGAGCCGCCGAACGCGTGCAGGTCGGCGAGCACCGCGCGCGCGAGCGACTGCAGGTCGGCGTCCTTCAGCAGCGCCGGGACCGCGCGGATCGCGAGCGTCGTCGGCGACAGCACCGCCAGGTCGAAACCGAGCGATTCGAGCGTGTCGCGCTCTTCCTCGACCGTGCCGATCTCGACCGGCGTGGCCGTCATCGAGATCGGCAGCAGCAGCGCCTGCACGGCGACCGTACGATCGGCGAGCGCGTTCTTGAACTGTTCGTACAGGATCCGCTCGTGTGCCGCATGCATGTCGACGATCACGAGCCCGTGCGCGTTCTGTGCGAGCACGTAAATGCCGTGGATCTGGCCGAGCGCGAAGCCGAGCGGCTGCTCGTCGTGCGCGGTGTGGGCGAGCGTCGGCGCGGCGGCGAATCCAGCCAGCGGTGCGGCCGGCGCGTCGGCTGCGTCGGCTGCGTCGTGCGCGACCGCCGTGGTGCCGTCCGGCGTGCCGGCACCGCTATCCTTGCGGCCGAACATCGCGTCGTAGAGCGCGAGCGGCTGCGCGACGGGCAGCGTGCCCTGCGTCATCCGCGCCTGGCGCAGCCATGTGCTGCCTTGAGACGGCGTGGGCGCGGGGCTGCCGACGCTCGCGGCCTGGCCGAGCGGCGTACCCTGGAACGAAGCGGGGCCCGGCGCCGGTTCGATATGCGCGGCATGGCCGCCCGCCGTGGTTTCCGGCGACGCGCCCGCGTGGCGCGCGAGCGCGCGCTGCACCGCATGGAACACGTACTGGTGGATCGAGCGCGAATCGCGGAAGCGTACCTCGATCTTCGACGGATGCACGTTCACGTCGACGGCTTCCGGCGGCAGGTCGAGGAACAGCACGTACGACGGATAGCGGTCGCCGTGCAGCACGTCCTCATAGGCCGCGCGCACCGCGTGCGTCAGCAGCTTGTCGCGCACGAAGCGGCCGTTGACGAAGAAATACTGCTGGTCGGCGCGCCCGCGGCTGGCGGTCGGCAGCCCGGCGCAGCCGTAGACGGCGAGCGGGCCGGCCTGTTCGTCGAGCGGCAGGTGCGCGGTCGCGAAGCCGTCGCCGAGGATCTTCGCGACGCGCTGCGCGGGCTCGGTCGCATTCCAGTGTTCGACGGCCTTGCCGTTGTGCAGCACCGAGATCGCGACGTCCGGCCGCGCGAGCGCCGCGCGGCGGATCATTTCCAGGCAGTGGCCGAACTCGGTCTGCTCGCTCTTCAGGAACTTGCGCCGCGCGGGCGTGTTGAAGTACAGCTCGCGCACCTCGATCGTCGTGCCGGTCGCACCGGCGGCGGGCGACAGCACGCCCGTCTGCGCGTCGATCTTCATCGCATGCGCGGCATCGGCCGTCCGGCTCGTGATCGACATCTCGGCCACCGATGCGATCGACGCGAGCGCTTCGCCGCGAAAACCCAGCGTGGCGACCGCCTCGAGCTCCTCGAGCGAGCGGATCTTGCTGGTCGCGTGGCGCATCAGCGCGAGCGCCAGCTCGTCGGGCGGAATCCCGCAGCCGTCGTCGGTGATCGAGATGCGCTTGACGCCGCCTTCTTCCAGCACGATGCGCAGCGTCGTGGCGCCGGCGTCCATCGCGTTCTCGAGCAGTTCCTTGACGACCGACGCCGGGCGTTCGACGACCTCGCCGGCGGCGATCTGGCTGATCAGCTGGTCGGGCAGGGGCTGGATCGCGCGCAGCGGGCGCGGAGCAGGGGCGGGCGTGTCGCCCGCGGCCGTTTCGGTGATTTCGGACATGGCCGAATTATAGCGAGGCGGCGGATGCGTGCCGGGGCGGCGGAGCGTTACGTTTTTTCACGGAGCCTTAAGGTAGTTTCGGTATCATGGCTCCGTTTCGCGCGCCGCCCTTGGCCGGCGGGCGATTCCGCCCTTTGTGCCGTCACCGGCCTGCTTGCCCTGAAGGAATCGCATTTGGATACGCTGCTTCATTTCGTCAACCTTGTCCTGCATATCGACGCCTTCCTCGGCGATTTCATCCGGCAGTACGGCGCATGGGTCTATCTCGTGCTGTTCCTGATCGTGTTCTGCGAGACGGGGCTCGTCGTGTTCCCGTTCCTGCCGGGCGATTCGCTGCTGTTCATCGGCGGCGCGTTCGCGGCGACGGGCGAAATGAACGTCGGCGCGCTGATCGTGCTGCTGCTCGTCGCGGCGATCGCCGGCAACACCGTGAACTACCTGATCGGCCGCTGGGTCGGCCCGAAGGTGTTCAATACGCATATCCCGGTGCTCGAGCGCTTCCTCGATCGCGCCGCGCTGCAGAAGACCCACACGTTCTACGACAAGCACGGCGGCAAGACGATCGTGCTCGCCCGCTTCATCCCGGTCGTGCGTACGTTCGCGCCGTTCGTCGCGGGCGCTTCGTCGATGAGCGTCGCGCGGTTTCAGCTCTTCAACGTGATCGGCGCGCTGGTGTGGGTGCTGCTGCTCGTGCTGCTCGGGTATTTCTTCGGCAACATCCCGTTCATCCGCCAGTACCTGAACGTGATCGTGCTGGTCGGGATCGGCGCGGCGATCGTGCCGGTCGCGCTCGGCGCGGTGTGGAAGCTGGTGCGCGGCCGCTCGGGCGGCGCGGGCAAGACCAGCGGTCACTGACCTGCGCGGGTCGCGCGGTTCGGCGCGGCGATAAAAAAGCGTGGCTCGCAAACTGCAGCCACGCTTTTTTCATGTCCGCCGACGCGTCGCGCCGTCACGCAGTGCGGTGCGAGACCGGCGTTTCGGGCGTCGGGTACTGCGCGTCGCGGAACGTCTCGAGGATCACGCGGTTGGTGTCGCAGTACACCTGCCAGTAGTTCGGGTTGCGTGGACGGGCGCACGAACAGCAGCGGGCCTTCCGGCGTGAACTGCAGCACGCCGACGTCCGGCGCCGGGGTGGTCAGCACGTTCGGGATCTGCTGGATCGACGCCTTCAGGCGGTTGATCGCGTCGACCGCATCGACGCCGTTCGCGATCTTCGCGGTCAGGTCGACGCGACGGTACGACGTTGCGCTGTAGTTCGCGATGTTGTCCGAGAAGATCTTGTTGTTGCCGACGATCGTCACGATGTTGTCCGCGGTGACGATCGTCGTGCCGAACAGGCCGAGCTCCTTGACCGTGCCCGTGACGCCGCCCGCGTTGATCACGTCGCCGATCTTGAACGGGCGCAGCACCTGCATGAACACGCCCGCGGCGAAATGCGCGAGCAGGCCGCCCCAGGCGGTGCCGATCGCGAGGCCGAGGCCGGCGAGCAGCGCGGCGAACGAGGTGGTCTGCACGCCGAAGATCTGCAGGATCGCGAGGATCAGCAGGATCGTCAGCAGCACGCCGACGACGGAGGTCAGGTAGTCGGTCAGTGTCGGGTCGACCTTGCCGCTGCGGCGCACGACCTTGCCGAGCAGGCGCGTGCCGATGCGGATCGCCCAGCGGCCGACGAACCACAAGACGATCGCGGCGAGGAGGTTGAGGCCGAAGTCGAGGCCGCGGGTCATCAGGAATTGCTGGGCGGTGGCGAGGTCCAGGGTCAAGGTCGGTTCTCCATAAGACGTTGAACGGAGGGCGGTCATGCCCGCAAGCGCGGCATGCCGAAAATCTTCGGACTTTTATAGCCGACGCGCGGCGGCAAGGCAACCTGTTGCGCCATGCCTACGCGTGACGCCGCGGCTCGAACGGCCGCTGCTCGACGTCGCCGCCGCGCGCAATGATCGCCGTGCTCTCCGGCACTTCCTCCCACGCGCCGCGCAGGTCGACGAGCGGCTCGGACACGACCATGAACGCGTCGTCGCCGGCTTCGGCGATGCGCGGGTTGTGCGGATACAGTTCGTGCAGGTGCTTGAACGACGTGCTGTGGAACAGCGAACGCGATTGCCGTTCGCTCGAATAACGCACCGCGATGATCCGCTCGCCGTCGGTCGCGCAGATCGTCATGTTGAGCGGTTCGGCCACGCGGTGACGCGCGCCGGTTTCCTCGACCACGCCGACCATCCGCTCGAGCGCCGGCAGCGGCGTCTGTTCGAGGCCGTAGGTCAGCGCGAGCCGGAACATCAGTTCGGAGTCGGTCGAGCCTTCGAGTGTCGGGAATAGCGCGGGATCGACCTTCATCGTCAGGTCGCGGCGCAGCTTGTGGAAGTCGCGGATCAGCCCGTTGTGCGCGAACAGCCAGCGGCCGTGGCGGAACGGGTGGCAGTTGGTTTCCTGTACCGGCGTGTCGGTGGCCGCGCGGATATGCGCGATGAACATCCGCGAGCGGATCGCGCGTGCGGCTTCGCGCAGGTTGCGGTCGTTCCACGCGGGATGCACGGAGCGGTAGCGGAACGGCAGTTCGTCGGGGCGCCCGTACCAGCCGATGCCGAAGCCGTCGCCGTTGGTGGTCGTCGCCCCCAGCTCCGAATGCAGGCTCTGGTCGATCAGCGAATGCTTCGCGCGGAACAGGACGGTCTCGAGATGGATCGGATTACCCGTATAGGCGAGCCAGCGGCACATGGAGCGCTCCTTCACGATGGATCGTTCGCGCATGGTAGCCGAGTTCCCCGCAGGCAGGTTCACCGCCGCGGCGGGCGGCCGCTTGCATGCGCCCCGGCGCGCCGGACGAGGCCGGGCGCCGGGGCGTCGACGCGTGACCGCGGTCGCGGGCTCAGTCGCCGAGCGCGTCCATCACGCGCGCCGAATAGACGAGCGCCGCACCCGCGTTCAGCGCAATCGCGACGCCGAGCGCTTCTGCCACTTCCTCCTTCGTCGCGCCATGCTTGGCCGCTTCGGCCGTGTGCACGGCGATGCAACCGTCGCAGCGCGTCGTGACCGCCACCGCGAGCGCGATCAGCTCGCGCGTCTTTGCGTCGAGATGGCCCGTCTTGGCACCGGCGCCGGACAGCGCCTTGTAGCCGGCCAGTGTGTCCGGCGACAGCTTGGCGAGGTCGCCGATGCGCGTCGAGAGTTCCTTCCGGTATTCGTTCCAGTTCAGCATGGCTCGTCCTTTTTCATGGATGGGTGGCCGCGGCGGGTGCCGCGTGCTGCGGAGATGCACGGCTATTCTGAGCGTCGGCGGTGATGGTTTCGATACGCTAGAGTGTCAATTTTTAGCGCAATCGTCTCATGGATGCCCTGAGTCAACTGCTGTCGCTGGGCCGCAGCCGTGTCGAGCTCGACGTGCGTTGCCTGCTCGGCGGGCCGTTCGCGATGCCGCACGATCCGCTGCCGCCGGGCGAGGCGGCGTTTCACCTGGTGCTGGCCGGGCAATGCCGTCTGCGCACGGCGGACGGTCGCGCGCTGCAGCTCGCCGACGGCGATTTCGTGCTGCTGCCCGCGGGCGGCGCGCACGAGATTCACGACGCGACGGCCGGGCCGGCGGCCGCCATGCCGATGCGCGAGCTTGCCGCGGCCGGCGGTGCGGTGCTGCCCGTCAAATGCAATACCGGCGCGCCGGACCGCGCGAGCGTGGACCTGCTGTGCGGACGGTTCGTCTATGCGCGCGGCGCGGGCGAACTGCTGATGCGCGCGTTGCCGGACCTGCTGCATGTCGGGCTGCGCGAGGCGTCGGGGTTCGCACCGCTGCAACTGCTGACGAGCGTGCTGCGCACCGAGGCGTCGCATGGGCAGCCGGGCGCCGGCGCGATCGTGAACGCGCTCGGCCAGGCACTGCTCGCGTATGCGTTGCGCGCATACGGTCGTGGCGCGCGCGTGCCGTCCGGCTGGCTTGCGCTCGCTGCCGATGCGCGGCTCGGCCCGTCGATCCAGGCGGTGATGCAGGCGCCCGCGCAGCCGTGGACGGTCGAGTCGCTCGGCGATGCCTCCGCGATGTCGCGTGCGACGTACGCGCGGCATTTCCGCGAGCGGGCCGGGATGAGTGTCGGCGCGTTCGTCGCGCAGATCCGGATGATGCACGCGTGCGCGCTGCTGCAGGACACGCAGCGCGGGCAGGCGGAGATCGGGCAGGCGGTCGGTTACCAGTCGGAAGCCGCGTTCGGCAAGGCGTTTCGCGCGGTGCTCGGCACGACGCCGGGGCGCTGGCGACGCGCGCATCGCGGCGCGTGAGCGCGCCGGTGTGGAGGGGCGAAGCAGGGGCCGAAGCGGAGCGCCTAGCCTGACTTCGTCCGGCGCAGGCCGCCGGGCGGCGTGCCTTTCGGACGCTTCAGCAGCCGGATGTTCAACGCGATGTCCGCGTACTCGTCGCCCAGCGAGGCGGTGCTGACGCGTTCGCTGAAGCGGCGGTCCTCCGGAGAAAGCAACGCGCGCTCCTTGAGAGCGATCGTCCGCGCCTTGTCGGACAACGCGGCGAAGATCCGCTCCGACGTTTGCCCCCATTTTTTCGCCATGTCTTCCCAGGACTGCAGCTTGAGCCGCGGCGGCACGCCGCGCAGCATGCCGTTCATCGATCGGAATGCCTGCTCGAACTCGGTCGCGATCCGGTCGAAGCGCAGGGATTCGGCGACGCACAGCACGACGAGCGATTGCATGACGAAACGCCGGTCTCCTTGCAGCACGCGCTGGTCCTTTCTCAGCAGGCCCCGAATTGCGTTGTCGAGCGTGATATCGGCCGGCAGCGACGACGACAGCGTCGACGCGTAGCGCGTAAACGGCTGCGCGTCGATCGTCTCGACGTACAGGTCGTTCATGTGCATCCGCAGCACGAGGCCGCTTTCCGCGCCGACGCTCGGCAGCAGCGTCAGGCCGAAGGCCGCCGCCGGGTCGCTGGTTTTGCAGACGCGGTAAAACGTGTTGTCGAAGCGGATTAGATTCGTATCCTCGCTGACCGCGTTCCGGATTCGCTGGATCTGCGATGCCCAGTCCGGTCCTACGCGCAATGTGAAATGCATGGAAGCGTCCCCTTGCAATGGGCCGGCGTCGCGCGGCCTGGTCGCGCGCTCGACGGTGTTTTGGTGAATTTACATCATACGAATGCGCTTTGGCATGCTTCGGACGAGGTGGCGCGTGCGTGGACCGCCGCGGTCGCGCGGCGCGTCGATCCGGTCATTTCGTGTGACAAAACTGCTACCATGCTCGCGATTTATTTCAACAAGAAAGAGAGGGCAAAGCAATGAACCAGACCACCATCCAGCAACCGTCGTTCGCGTTCGTCGCGGCGTCGTGGGCGGCATTGATCGCGGGCTTCGCCGCGTTTCTCGTCGGGCTCTGGAACGCGGGCATGCAGCTCAACGAGAAGGGTTACTACTTCACCGTGCTGGTGTTCGGCCTCTACGCGGCGATCTCGCTGCAGAAGAGCGTGCGCGACCGCGCTGAAGGCATTCCCGTCACCGGCATCTACTACGGCCTCAGCTGGATCGCGCTGCTGCTGTCGATCGCGCTGCTGATCGTCGGCCTCTTCAATGCGACGCTGCAACTGAGCGAGAAAGGCTTCTACGCGATGTCGTTCGTGCTCGCGCTGTTCGGTTCGGTGGCCGTGCAGAAGAACACGCGCGACCTGCAAGGCGCGAAGCCGCGGCTGACCGACATCGATCCGGCGCAGCCGTCGCAGGAATGAACGCAGGGCGGGCGCTGCCCGCCCGTCGTCGCGCTCAGAGATCGCTGCGCTTCTCCGACGCGAGCGTGAATTCGAGCAGGTCGCGGGCGTTCGGGTGCGCCTGATTGGCCAGGCAGGCATGCCGCCGGAGTTCGTCCTCCCGCCGTGAATCGTCGTCGTGACGCGCGTCGCGCTGGAGGACGGAGCGGGCGGCGCCCGCGTGAGCGCGGGCACGCGTTGCATGTTCGCGCGCCTTTCTGGCGCGCTCCCGAACCAGTTGCTTTCTGGACAGCGTGCTTGGAAAGTCGTCGGCCGTACGCTCGCTGGTCGCACGCTCGCTGGCCGCACGCGTCGATCCAGCCGAGGCCAGTCGGTCGAGCTCGGTGGCACACGCATCCGCGGCACGCGCGTCCAGCGCGGCAAACCGGGCCGCCTCTCGCGCGGCGTCGCCTACCGTATCGTGCGGATGACAAAGCGTGTGACTTCCGCGCGCCGACGCCCGCGTGCCGCCGGGCAGCTCCTTGCACCATGCCCGCATCAGCCGCGGCGATGCGGCCGCAAGCAGGATTACCGTACCAACGACGCTGATCAGAATGGTCATCGACATTGCGTGCGTGTGACGAGTGAAGTGGGCGCAGGAGAAATCGACCGGCGATCCATGCGTGTCGCGCTGCCGATCCGCGACACGCTCGAACACGATTACGCCGACGCGTCGATCAGGAACTGTTCGCGACTCTGCCCGTTGATCCACAGGGGCTCGCGGCCGCGGCCGCTCCATGTCGCTCCGCTCTGCGGGTCGCGGTACTTCGGCGGAACCGGGCCGCGCTTCGCGCGTCGACGCGGCTTGCGCGGCAGATCGTCGAACAGGTCGCCGGGCGTCAGGTCGTACAGCGCGATCGCTTCCCTGATCCTCGACACGGCGGCCTTTTTTTCCTCCAGCCGGACCGACTCGGCTTGTGCTTGAAGCACTTCTATTTGTGCCTGGAGCTCTCGATAGCTTGTCACGGTGTTCTCGTTACGGTGTCATCGATCCGTCAACGGTCCCGATCGGATCGCTGCCGGGTCGAGTCGTTGATTGGCCGCCGGCTTCATCCGGATTGCGGCAGGCGACCCTGTCGTGTGAGGCTCGAGCCGTCGTTCGCATGGGGCCGGTGTTTCGATTGCCGGAAGCATTGGCGACACCGCCGGCATGGCGGTCGCGGGGCGCTGCTGCATTCCGCTCCCATTTCGGAATGCAGGCGGAATGCAGGAATCAACCTGCCCGATCACGTGCTGGTGTTGCAAGAATGCAATGCCTGTCTTAACCGGAATAATATGGACGAAGCGGTGATCATTTAAAACTAGTAAATATGACAGGAAGGTTGTTGTATTTCGGCTGGATGCGCGTTGATGACGACCTGTCGGGCGTGCCGCCGATCCGTTGCGGCGAACTCGCATGAAATGGCCAATCGGATTGGCCTTATTTGCTTTTACGATGCCGTAAGGTGCCCGGCACGGACGGGCCGAGGCGATCGTCGCCTTGAACCGGTTGCCAACGGATAAAAGAAAAGGCTACGGTATCATGGCGAAGTTGGCGGCATAAGTGGCAATTGAGCCTTTGCGTATTTAAATAATCGCACTGAATTTATCAAAAAATAGAACGCTGAAATCGAAAATTCAAGGACATGAACTCGCTATCCAATCAAGGCGCCCTGGAGCTCGGCAAGCAATCCAAGTACGAGTCGATTTACAACCCGGAAAAGCTCTATGCGATTCCGCGCACGATCAAGCGCGAGGAGATCGGCATCACGGATACGCTGCCGTTTTTCGGCGTCGACGTATGGAATCACTACGAGGTGTCGTGGCTCACGCCCCGCGGCGTGCCGCGCGTCGCGATCGCGACGATCGTCGTGCCGTGCACGTCGCCGAACGTGATCGAATCGAAATCGATGAAGCTGTACTTCAACACGTTCAACAACACGTCGTTCGAGAGCCGGGAGGAAGTCGAGCGCATCGCCGCGAACGATCTGTCGCGCTGCGCCGGTGCGCCCGTTTCGGTCACGCTCGAATCGCTCGAATACGCCGCCGCCTTGCAGATCGGCGCGCCGGTCGGCACCTCGATCGACGAGCAGGACATCGACATCGCGCAGTTCAGCGTCGACCGGCAACTGCTCGCGACGCATGACGAGCACGTCAGCGAAACGCTTTATTCGAACCTGTTGAAATCGAACTGTCTCGTGACGGGCCAGCCCGACTGGGGGACCGTGTCGATCGAGTACGAAGGGCGCCGCATCGACCGCGATGCATTGCTTCGGTATGTCGTGTCGTTCCGCAATCACGAGGAATTCCACGAGCAATGTGTCGAGCGGATCTTCAAGGACATCCAGGATCAATGCGCGCCGGCCCGCCTGACCGTGTCGGCCCGCTATACGCGCCGGGGCGGACTCGACATTAATCCGGTGCGCAGCAGCGCGCCCGTTCAGGATGTGCCGAATACGCGCCTGATCCGACAATGACTTCGCACCGCGAGCCGATCATGGAATCCGCTTCTCACGAAATCGAAGCCGTCATCGAGCCGTCGCTCGAGAGCGATGCGTTGCAGGTCCTGGTGCGGGTGCGCGATTCCGGCACCACGTTCAGGATGTCGCCGCGCGAGCTGAACACGAAGGCGTGGCTCGACAAGTTCTCGCGCGAGGACGTCGCACACATCGGCTTTCTCAACGCGGCCACGTATACGGACCAGCCCATTCCCCTCTCGTACTTTCCGACGCGCAAGCATCAGCTGACGCCCGCCGTCCTGTTGCTGGCGCTTCTTTACGTCGGCTTCCTGATGCTGTCGAACGTGACGGGCGCGCGCGTCATCGCGGTCACGCTTGCCGGCATCACCTTCGGCATTCCGGCCGCGCTGATCGCGTTTCCGATGACCTATGCGTTCAGCACGATCATCACGGAAGTGTACGGATATCGGGTCAGCCGGATGGTGATCTGGGGCGGTCTTGCCGTGAACCTGATGTTCATCATCGGGACCTGGCTCCTGTCGTTGCCGCCGGGCTTGCCCAGCTGGGAGGCGCAGAACCCGACGCTCGCCGCGGCCTACCCGGCGCTCGCGCTGGAGTTCGCGCGGACGTTCGTCGCGTCGACCGTCGCCTACTTCTGCGGCGAGTTCGTCAACACGACCTTTCTCGCCAAGCTCAAGATTGCGAGCGCGGGCCGCCATCTGTGGGCGCGCATCGTGTCGAGCACCGGCGTCGCGATCGTGATCGACAGCACGCTGTTCTGCGTGATCCTGTTCTGGGGCCGGCTGCCGAACGATGTCGTGCTGACGATGATCGGCGTTCAGATCGCGGTCAAGGTGACCTACGAGCTCGTGCTGCTGCCGGTCGTCACGACGGCTTCCAGGCGTCTCAAGCAAATGGACCAGATCGACTACTACGACTATCACACGAGCTTCAATCCGTTCTCGTTCAAGGATTGACCAGGCGCGACTCGGTGACGACGCCGAGCACCACGACGCTCGCGCCGAACGCGTTGATCGTGTCTGCCGGCGAAGGGGCGAGGCCTTTGAGCCAGACCGCTTCGCCGTCCTGGATGACGCGGCGCAGCGTCGGCTCGCCGCCGTCGATCGCGGCGACGACGACCTGAGCGTCGCGAAACGCGACGCCCGGCTCGACGATCACGATCGAGCCTTCGCGGAACCGCGGCGCCATCGACGGCTTGGTGCGTGCCGCGAACGTTCCCGGCCTGCGCGGCGTGTCGACGGTCAGCCAGCGTGTGTTGCGCGCGACGTCGTAGACGCCGCGCGCATAGCCGAGCATCTCGTCCCAGCCGAGAATCGGGATCGGATAGGCCCGCTCACTTTGAAGCAGATACCCGACGGTCGTTCCGAGCGCATCGGCGATCGCCATGACGGTGCTGATGCGCGGGTCCTCGGTCGCCATCGACAGCACGCGGCTCAGCGTTGCGGGCGACACGCCGGTCTTGCGGGCGAGATCGGCGTCACTGAGGCCTTGCCGCTGCATCAGCGCGCGTATTCTCGCGACCATCAGGGCCAGCCGCTGGGTCGTTTCCATGGTGTGTTCTTGCTCCTCCCGGACGGCCGGCGGATGCTCGACATTTCAGAGACGGGTGGGGTGCAGCGTGGGCCTCCGCTCAAAAGAGCGATCGTACCCTAACAAATTTGTAATGTGCGAAATGGGTCGCGACGGCTGTTCTCGGAGATTTAACCGGCTTGATGAACGCAGGCAAGTCGAAATCACGTATCTGGCCATTCGTATTCAGGCTGACGGCCGGCGCGCTTCGGGAATGAGCGCGAATTCAAAAACGAACCGCAAGCGTCGATGCGCCGGAATCGATTTGTCTTAAAATCTCGCGCAGAGCACTGACGGGCGGGTCGACTCGGCTCGCCTTTTCAAGGAGATCGAGAGAGCTCATGTTAAAGGCTATCGCAGGCGTTGTGATCGGAGTCGTTTTTCTCGTGATCGCGGCTTTTACGGCATGGTCGACGCGGGATTTTCTACGGACGGCGATCGCGGTGCCTGGGGAACCTCAATGGGAGCAGGAAAAATGTCTGGTGCAGAAGTTTATTTCATCTCCGGTTGTGCTGTGGAAAGTGACATTGTTTACCTGGCTACTCAGCTTGAAGATGTCGATTCGTCTGAATACACGCATACGAGAATGAGCGTATACGTCGGGCGTTTTGAAGCCAGTCGGCAATGGTTCTATCACGATGTCGACGCAAACATTGTGTCTGTATGCAACATGAGGCATACGAACCCGAAGGTGAAGCAGCTAGTCGCTCTCTCCAAGGAAGGCGAGGTTGAATTGTGGACAAACCAAGACGGTTCATCCCCCATGGAGAAGATTCTCGATGCGGGGGTGCGTCTCGGAAGTCTCGGCTACATGCGATCGATTCGGGAAATCGGTAGCAGACTGTTCGCCTGCGGATTTAACAGTCAGGTTTATGAGCGACGGCACGATGGCTGGATATCACTCACGGCGGGACCATTGAAGTATCACCGTGCAGCGTCGAACGACTATGTTGTCTTCAATGGAATTGACGGATTTTCAGAAAGCGATGTATATGTCGTTGGCTCGAATGGAAAACTTTATCACTGGAACGGAGGAGATTGGCGGCAAATCCCGCTCAAGACCGATGAAAACCTGGAGTGTATCCGTTGTTATGGAGCTGACGAAGTCTGGATCGGTGGGTCTAATGGAACGTTGCTAAATGGCAATGTTGCCAACGGTTTTCGGGACGTCAGCGACGTAGCCGACAACGATACGTTTTGGTCGCTTGCGAAGTTCAAAGACAAGGTTTATCTCGGTACGACCAAGGGTTTGTTTGCCTACGACGGACAAGCCATTCGGCCGGTAGTGACTGGATTGAATCCGGAAGTGGAGACCTATACGGTCGACTCGACCACAGATGCGCTCTGGTCGATCGGGGCCAAAGACTTGGTCAGATTCGACGGGCAGGTCTGGACGCGAATTGATCACCCTAACAACCCCCCCATCAGGCCTTGAGAGCTATCACGATGGACCGAGACGACATTGCAAATCAAATTTGCGCGCGAATTGGGTGCTTTGATGTCGCTGAATGGTTGAACGAACTGGCACAGACGTTGGCGATTGACAGGCTCGAGCTGATGCCAGTGCCAGTAGTTGATTCCAGAATTGTTGTTGCTCGGCAGCTGGGGCTCAAGCTCACGGTTCACCATCCTCTTGCCGGGTTTGTGGAGGAGGGAGATCCGGCACGCTGGGTGTTGACTGACACAGAGTTCGAGCTGGAGGCGGGCGATGAAGGTACTTGGACTGGAGCGTTGCCGCTTGGGCTAGACAAACGCGCCAGCACGCCTGAGAGCGTGAAAGCAAGATTGGGTGATGCGACATATGGATTGATGCCAGCTGACGTCGCGGCAGGTGATTTTCGACAGACCTACTTCATGGACGACGGTCTCGCTGTGGGAATCACATGGAATCCAGCGTTGGTCGGTATAGAGCGATTGCATTTGACCCGGCTAGGAGCTCATATGCCATTTGTTTCACATGATGTGCCGGACCACAATCACCGAACATGATCGCGGGGTGACAATTGCAACCCTGAGCATCGGGGAGCGGGCGACTCGCTTCCCAGATAGTGCGGATGATTGTCCGGCTCCCCAGTAGGGTAATCCTGCTTCGTTTCCAGTGCAGCAACTCATGGGGCGATCAACCTGCCCTCGTAGTCGAGGGGGAAGGTAGTCGATTGAAGTATGCAGGCATTACCGACTGTAATAGCCTTCGATCCAGTCGACGATGTCCAGGCAGTCATTCGCCCTGGAATACGGGCCGCCGTACCTGAAAGGCGTGGCTATCCGCCGAAATCCTCAAACGCACCGGGATGAACGAATCTATTTCGCAGAGAAGGCGCTGCCGAAGTGGCTTTATCTCGGCAGCCAGGAAATGCTCGTCGTGATTCCAAATATCGGGCATGAGACGGACAAGAAGTACCTCGTCTACCACTATGTCGCCGGGAGGGGGCAGCCCAACGAGAGCACGGCAACGGACAAGCTACCGGTGTCGGCACGCGCGCTGCGTCTTGTGCAGCCGCAATGATGTTCCGTCCGCGTCGACGGGGACCGGGCTCAACCCACTGACGGGGGAGCGGAGGCGGCCGTAGCCGTTGGCTACCCGAAAAGAAAAAGGGCTTAGCATTGCTGCTAAGCCCTTTCCGTACATCTTGGTAGGCCGTACAGGACTTGAACCTGTGACCAACGGATTAAAAGTCCGCTGCTCTACCAACTGAGCTAACGACCCAAAGAAGAAAATTATAGCTTTAGGTTGCGAACCTGTCAACAACCCCGAACATCATTATTTGATGGTCTGCAGCTTGCCTTGTGCCGTCTGCGCCGCGCTCGTCCCGTTGTACTGCGAAACGACCTGCTCGAACGTCTTCTTCGCGGCCGCCTTCTGGCCTTGCTCGAGCTGGTTCGTGCCGATCGCCACGAGCGCATCGGCGGCGCGCGGGTGCTGCGGGAACTTGCTGACGATCCCCTGCCACGTTGCAGTCGAGCCGCGGTAGTCGCGCAGCGCGTATTGCGCATTGCCGTACCAGTACTGCGCGGTCGGCTGGTAGGGGCTCTGCGGATACTTCGCGATGAACGCGCGGAACGAAGCCGCGGCCGCCTTGAAGTTGCCGTTGCGGAACTGCTGTTGCGCCGCATTGAGCGCATCCGTTTCGCCCGGCTGCACGGTGCCTTCGACACCATCGATCGTCGCCTGCTGCGGCTCGAACTTCTTGAGCCGCGTATCGAGATCCTGGTAGTACTCCTTCTGCTGCCGCTCGAGCGTCGTCAGCCGGTTCGTCAGATCCTCGTTCTCGCCGCGCAGCGTCGCGACCTGCTGGTTCAGCTGGTCGAGGCGGGCGGTCTGATCGAGGATCGTACGCTGGGCGGCCGACAACTGGCTCGCCAGGTTGTCGGTCTTGCTGCGCAGATCGAGCACGGCGCGGCGCGCTTCGTTGTCGTCGAACACGCCGGCGTGCGCCGGCGCGGCCGACCACGCCGCGCCCGCGACGCAGAGTGCTGCGGCCACGCGCAGCAGGGATACACGGTGCGTCATACGGCGATTCTTCCGTTACTTACTGTTGGTAGACGAGGTCGGCGCGACGGTTCTGCGCCCACGATGCTTCGTCGTGACCCGTTGCCTGCGGCTTTTCCTTGCCGAGGCTCACGGCTTCCATCTGCGAATCGTTCACGCCGAGCAGTGCCATCGCACGGCGGACGGCTTCCGCACGCTTCTGGCCCAGCGCGAGGTTGTACTCGCTCGTGCCGCGTTCGTCGGTGTTGCCCTGGATCAGCACGTGGCGTTGCGGGTGGCTCTTCAGGTACTGCGCGTGTTGCTGCATCAGCGACTGGTAGTCGTCCTTCACCGAATAGCTGTCGAAGTCGAAGTAGATGCTGCGCTTCGCGAGCGGGCTGTTCGGGTCGTTGAGCGGATCGACGTTTACTTGCGCGACGTTGTCGGCGCTCGGCTGCGTGCTGACCGCGCCCGCGTTGGCCTTGTCGTCGAGCTTCACGCCCGACTTGCACGCTGCGAGCGCGCTGATCATCATCACGGCCAGGGCCAGACGAGCTTTATTCGACATCATGGTTACTCTCCTTGTGGTCATTGCATGAAGGGCCCCCACGACGGCTCACGTACGGAGCCGCCCTGGACGGACAGGATTTGCGGCGGCGCGCTGCCGTCGGAGGGCACTGCTGCCAGAACATTGCGACCACCCGACTGGGTAGCGTACAGAAGGTACTGGCCGTTTGCCGCGAAGCTCGGCGATTCGTCGCGATTCGTATTCGTGATGGCGTTCGCCGCGCCCGATTGCAGATCCTGAACGTACAGCTTGAAGCCCCCGCCCGTGCGGGAGATGTAAGCGAGCAGCTTGCCGTCCGGGCTGATACGCGGGCTCGTGTTGTAGCTGCCGGTGAAGGTCACGCGCTGTGCGGCACCGGCGCTTTCGCCCTGGGCGGGCATCCGGTAGATCTGCGGCGCACCGCCGCGATCGCTCGTGAAGTAGATCCAGCGGCCGTCCGGCGAGTAGAACGGCTCGGTGTCGATCGAGCTGCTCTGCGTGAGGCGGCGCAGGCCGCCGCCCGTCGAATTGACCGAATAGATTTGCGTATTGCCCGTCAGCGACAGCGCGACGGCCAGCGTGTTGCTGTCCGGCGACCACGCCGGTGCGCTGTTGTTGCCCTTCTGGTCGGAGACGATGTAGCGGCGGCCGGTCGGCAGGTCGTGGATGTAGACGATCGGCTTCTTGCGCTCGAACGACACGTACGCGACCTTCGTGCCGCTCGGCGACCACGACGGCGAGATGATCGGCTCGGTGCTCGACAGCGCGATGCGCGCGTTCTGGCCGTCCGAATCCGAGATCTGCAACTGGTAGCGATTACCGGTCTTGATCACGTACGACAGGCGCGTGGCGAACACGCCGCGCACGCCGAGCAGCTTCTGGTAGATGTAGTCGGCGATCTTGTGGCCGGCCGTGCGCAGCGTGGTGTCGGTGGCCGTCAGCGACAGGCCGCCGAGGCTTTGCTGCTTCACGGTGTCGTACAGGATGAAGTTGACCTTGTACTGGCCGTTCGCCTCGCGGTTCACGCTGCCGGCGACGAACGCATTGGCGCCCTTGGCCTTCCATGCGCCGAGATCGACCGATGCCGTCTCCGGCACGGGCGTGCTGCCTGCGTCGATGTTGGTGAATTTGCCGCTGCGGGCGAGGTCGGCTCGGACGATCGACGTGACCTGCTGCGGCAGGTTCGCCTCGTTCGCGAAATTCGCGGTGGCGATGGGGAACTGGGTCGACCCGACACCGGTGATCAGCACGTTGACCTGGGCGTTAGCGGCGCTGCCCGCCGTAATCAGACACGAGGCCACGAGTGCCCTGAAACCTAGCTTTGTCATCAAACTCATGCTTCTTGCTTCCCGTATGGCTTGGATCGCTGCGCAACGGCAGAGACAGTAAAAATACCCGATTCGTTCCCGTCCGACAGCGACGCCCGGAGTGTAAGCGCATTTCGTTTCACTCCGCTGCCCTGAAGGTAATCGTAATGTCCGACGGGGTACGACCGTTAGAATCGGGCGGCAACGGGACCGATGCGTGGATCGCATTGACCACGGCTTGATCCCACCCCGAATTCCCGCTGGAGCGGGAGACCGATGCGCTCAATACGTCACCGGACGGCGTGCACCGAATCTTGACGACGGTGGTCAGGCCTGCCCGCTCGCCGCCCCAAACGATGTTCGGCTTGACGCGGCGGCGCACCTTGTCGGCATAGCCGGGCGTCGCGGCATTGCCGCCGGAGCCCGTGCCCGTGCCGCTTTTCGCGAGGCCTTCGCCGCCGCCTTCACCGGCGCCGGACAGGCCCTGCATCTGCGCGAGGCGCGCGCTGCGCTCGCGGTCGAGCTTCGCGTTCGCCGCCGCGTTGGCCTTCGCGCGCGCCGTGGCCTCGGCCTTCGCCTTGGCCTGGGCTTCCGCCTTTGCCTTCGCGGCCGCGTCGGCTTTCGCCTTCGCCGCCTGCTGCGCTTCGAGCTGCGCCTGCTTCTGCTGCTGGAGTTTCTGCTGTTCGAGCTTCTGCTGCTCGGCGAGCTGCTGTTGCTTGAGCCTGTCGGCCTGTTTCTGCCGGTCGCGTTCGGCGGCCTTCTGCGCGGCGAGTGCGGCCGCCTGCTGCGCGGCAAGCTGCGCGCGCCGGGCTTCCTCTTCCTGTTGCGCCTTCAACTGCTGCGCGCGGCGCTGCTGCTCGAGCAGCGCTTCACGCGCGGCCGCTTCCTGCTGTCGCTTCTTCTGCTGCAGCGCGATGTCGGCCTGCTCGTCGCGCACGGGCGGGGCGGGCGGCGCGACCTTCGCGGGCGGCGCGGGCGTGACGACGGGCCGCGGCGCGGGCACGTCGGGCACTTCGGTCCACAGCTCGGCTTCGGCGCCGGCGGGCGTGCTGTTCTGCCACTGCACGCCGTGATAGAGGAACAGCGCGAGCAGCACGTGCATCAGCGCGGCGAGCGCGAATGCGCGCCAGGTACCGCGCTCGCGGGGAGGCTGAGGCGGGTAGGCGGAGCTGCGCGTGGATTATTGCTGCCGGTTCATTGCGATTTGACGAGGAGGCCGACGCGCTTGACGCCGCGCGCCTTCAGATCGGACATCACGGTCATGACTGCATCGTACTGCACGGTCTTGTCGGCCGCGATCACGACCGGCTGGTCGGGATGATCGGCCTGCCGGGCCGTAATGAAGCTGTCGAGCTCGGCCTTCGTCATCGTGTCTTCCTGGGTCGCGCCCGAGTCGCCCTTGTACTTGACGCTCATCGTGCGATCGGCCTTGATGTTGACGACGACGGGCGGCGTCTGCTCCTGCGGCGCGGCGTTGCCGACGGTCGGCAGGTTGATGATCGACGGGGCGACGAGCGGCGCGGTGACCATGAAGATCACGAGCAGCACCAGCATCACGTCGATGTACGGCACGACGTTGATGTCGGCCATTGCGCGGCGCGAGCGGCCGCCGCGCATGCTGGATCGGATGGGGCTTCCTGCCATGGCGCGCTCCTTACTGGGCCTGACGCTGCAGGATGTTCGAGAACTCTTCGATGAAGGTCTCGAAGCGGATCGCGAGGCGGTCGATGTCGTGCGCGTAGCGGTTGTACGCGACCACCGCCGGAATCGCGGCGAACAGGCCGATCGCGGTGGCGACGAGCGCCTCGGCGATGCCCGGCGCGACGTTCGCGAGCGTGGCCTGCTGCACGTTCGCGAGGCCGCGGAACGAGTTCATGATCCCCCAGACCGTGCCGAACAGGCCGATGTACGGGCTGACCGAGCCGACCGACGCGAGGAACGCGAGGTTCGCTTCGAGCACGTCCATTTCACGCTGGAACGACGCGCGCATCGCGCGCCGTGCACCGTCGAGCACGAGGCCCGGATCGCTGATGCGCTTTTCCTTCGCCTTCAGGAACTCGCGCATGCCCGATTCGAAGATCCGCTCGAGCGCGCCGATCGTGTGGCGGTTGTTGGCTGCGCTCTGGTACAGCGCCTGCAGGTCGCCGCCCGACCAGAAATCCTTCTCGAAGCGTTCGGTCTGCGCGCGTGCGCGGCGGATCGCGAACCACTTGCGGAAGATGAAGGTCCACGACATCAGCGACAGCAGCAGCAGCAGCCCCATCACGGCCTGGGCCAGCACGCTCGCGTTGAGGACGAGGGAAATGATCGACAGGTCTTGAGAAGTGTTCATAGAGGTTTGAGTAACGTCCCTTCGGGGCGCGCGGTATGCGTGCGGCGCGGCGCGCCGGCCATGCCGGGCGCCGAACCTTGCTTAGTATCGAATCAGAAACGCAAGTTCATAGGCTGTGTCTAAACGGCGCTCATGCGAGCTTCGTTGACAGTGCAGTCTGCCCGTCGTGGATGGCGGGCCCGCGCTGCAGCGCGTCGAGCACGGCCGGCGGGATCGCCGCGGGCCGAATGCCGGTACGGTCGACGCAACCGAGGCGGATGTGCCCGGCCACGAGCAGCGTGTCCCCACACCAGGCTTCCTGCGTGAATTCCACCGATGCGCGGCCGATGCGTCCGGGCCGGCTCGTGATCGCCAGTGTGTCGTCGAGTCGCGCCGGTGCGCGGTAGTCGAGCGACGTGCTGCGGACGACGAAGATCGCATCGGTATCGTCGGCGAGCCGGCGCTGGTCGATGCCGCATGCGCGCAGCCACTCGGTACGGGCGCGTTCGAAGAACTTCAGGTAGTTGGCATAGAAGACGATGCCGCCTGCGTCGGTATCCTCGTAGTACACGCGCACCGGCCAGATGAAGCCGGAGGGCGCTTCCGGGGAGCGGGTAGGCTGGGTCATGGCGCGCATTCTACCGGAAGCGGGAAGGCCGCTTCGCAACCGATTCGTAACGGAATGTTCCGGGCCGCGAGCCGGCCGCCGGGGCGGCTCGCGACGGACCGTCAGCCGCGATGGACGGTGAGGCCGGCCGGCGCCTGGGCGACCGGCATCAGCTCGATCGTGTTGACGTTGACGTGCGCCGGGCGCGTCGCGATCCAGTAGATCGTGTCGGCGATGTCCTCGGGCATGAGCGGCTGGACGTTCGCGTACACGCCGGCCGCCTTCGCGTCGTCGCCGCGATAGCGAACGTTCGAGAATTCGGTGCCGCCGCACAGGCCTGGCTCGATGTCGGTGACGCGCAGCGGCGTCCCGAGCAGGTCGGCGCGCAGGTTCAGGCTGAATTGTCTGACGAAAGCCTTGGTCGCGCCGTACACGTTCCCGCCCGCATAAGGGTACGAACCCGCGACCGAACCCAGATTGAAGATATGCCCGCGGCCGCGCTCGATCATGCCGGGCAGGAGCGCGTGCGTGACCGTGACGAGGCCCGTGCAGTTCGTGTCGATCATCGTGTGCCATTCGTCGAGGCTGGCTTTTTGGGCCGGCTCGACGCCGAGCGCGAGGCCGGCATTGTTGACGAGCACGTCGAGTGCCGCGAATTCGGCGGGAAGGGCGGCCGGCACGGCCTCGACGGCCGCGCGATCGCGTACGTCGAGCTCGAGCGGCAGAAGGGACTCGCCGAGTTCGGCGGCGAGCGCATCGAGACGATCCTTGCGACGCGCGGTCGCGACGACGCGGTGGCCTCCGTTGACGAAGGCACGGGCGATGGCGGCGCCGAAGCCGGCGGATGCGCCTGTGACGAACACGATCATTGCTGCTCCTGGTCGAAGACAAAATAGCGGGTGATATCCCGCAAGCCTACTGAGATTGCCGCACCGCGGCAAGGCGGCAAAGCGTTCCAGCACGGGCGCGTAGAGTCTGGCCCCAATTGCTTCCGGCGCACCGCCGTGCGGTTGCCTATTCATGACGCATCCAATACACTAATGCGCTCATCACCCCTGCGTGACTGGCGATAGAACCCTTCGGGTTCAAGGTGGAGCATCCCACCGTGAAGCGCGGGGCGCCGTTTTTGCCGTTCGCCTGGGCAGCCGTTGTGCGCCGTCGCGTGCATCGCCGGTGGCTGTCCTGCCTCGCGTCATACGGATTCTTCCGCCACGTCGAGCTGGTCCCGCCAGCAACGCACCGTACTCGGCCACTCCGGTCAACCTGTACACACTTAACGGAAACCGTATGTTTGACAGAGCCCAAAGCACCATCGCGAACGTCGATCCCGAAATCTTTGCCGCGATCGAGCAGGAAAACCGCCGCCAGGAAGATCACATCGAGCTGATCGCGTCGGAAAACTACACGAGCCCGGCGGTGATGGCCGCGCAGGGCTCGCAGCTCACGAACAAGTACGCGGAAGGTTATCCGGGCAAGCGCTACTACGGCGGCTGCGAATACGTGGACGTGGTCGAGCAGCTGGCGATCGATCGCGTGAAGCAGCTGTTCGGCGCGGAAGCGGCGAACGTGCAGCCGAACTCGGGTTCGCAGGCGAACCAGGGCGTGTTCTTCGCGATGCTCAAGCCGGGCGACACGATCATGGGCATGAGCCTCGCGCACGGCGGCCACCTGACGCACGGCTCGCCGGTGAACATGTCGGGCAAGTGGTTCAACGTGGTGAGCTACGGCCTGAACGAAAACGAAGACATCGACTACGAAGCAGCGGAGAAGCTGGCGCAGGAACACAAGCCGAAGCTGATCGTCGCGGGCGCGTCGGCGTTCTCGCTGAAGATCGATTTCGAGCGTCTGGCGAAGATCGCGAAGTCGGTCGGTGCGTACCTGATGGTCGACATGGCGCACTACGCCGGCCTGATCGCGGCAGGCGTGTACCCGAACCCGGTGCCGCACGCGGACTTCGTGACGACGACGACGCACAAGAGCCTGCGCGGCCCGCGCGGCGGCGTGATCCTGATGAAGGCGGAATACGAGAAGCCGATCAATTCGGCGATCTTCCCGGGGATCCAGGGCGGCCCGCTGATGCACGTGATCGCGGGCAAGGCGGTGGCGTTCAAGGAAGCACTGTCGCCGGAGTTCAAGGAATATCAGCAGAAGGTCGTCGAGAACGCACGCGTGCTGGCTGAAACGCTGGTCAAGCGCGGCTTGCGGATCGTGTCGGGTCGCACGGAAAGCCACGTGATGCTGGTGGATCTGCGCGCGAAGCACATCACGGGCAAGGCAGCGGAAGCGGCGCTGGGCGCGGCGCACATCACGGTGAACAAGAACGCGATCCCGAACGATCCGGAAAAGCCGTTCGTGACGAGCGGCGTGCGCCTGGGCTCGCCGGCGATGACGACTCGCGGGTTCGGTCCGGCGGAAGCGGAACGGGTGGGCAACCTGATCGCCGACGTGCTGGACAACCCGGAAGATGCAGCGACGATCGAACGCGTGCGCGCGCAGGTCGCCGAGCTGACCAAGCGTTTCCCGGTCTATCGCTGATCGACGATGCGCTGCCCGTTCTGCCGGCATGACGACACGCAGGTCGTGGACTCGCGCGTGTCCGAAGATGGCGCCGCGATCCGGCGGCGCCGTCGCTGCTCGGCTTGCGACAAGCGCTTCACGACGTACGAGCGGGTCGAGCTGTCCCTGCCGTTCGTCGTGAAGAAGGACGGCAGCCGCACGGAATTCGACCGTCGCAAGATCGTCGCCAGCATGCAACTCGCGCTGCGCAAGCGGCCGGTTGCTGCCGACGCGATCGACGCGGCGGTCGCCCGCATCGAGTATCAACTGCTCGCGACAGGCGAGCGCGAAGTGCGTAGCGAGAAGCTCGGCGAACTCGTGATGAACGAGTTGCGCGGCCTCGATACGATCGCTTATGTCCGCTTCGCATCGGTGTATCGCCAGTTCGAGGACGTTTCCGAATTTGCCGACGTGATCGAAGAGTTCCGTCGCGCCTCTCCCGCCAAGACTCCGCGTAAGCGCTGACGCGCTGCGTCGTTTCATCTCATTTCCTCCGGTTCGTTCACGCTGCGCCGATTGTGGCGGGCATCGCTGCGCGCCGCCAGCTGGCCGTTCGGCAGATGGTGCGCCAGCGTGCGCGCCGCTACAGTCGTCGCATGACGTTGACGGAGGATGGCGATGTGGCGCAGCGGAGCAGTATGGAGGGCGGGGGGATTCACGCTCGTCGAGCTGATGGTCGTGGTCGCGGTGCTGGCCGGGCTCGGCCTGTACGCGGCGCCTTCGTTCGAGCAGTGGCGGATGCGCGAGCGGGTCGACGCCCGCTCGCGCGTGTTGCTCGGCGCGCTGTCGTTTGCGCGTACCGAGGCGACGCGTCTCGGCGTGCGCGTCACGCTGTGCAGGGCCGGGAACGACGGCGCCTGTGTACGTCCCGGCCAGCGCTGCGATGACGGCGAATGGTCGTGCGGCTGGCTCGTGAGCGGACATTTCGACGAGCGGGCGCAGGTACTGCGGCGGTATCCGCGCGATCCGGACGTGATCGTCGAGGGCGTCGCGCACGAGCTGGCCTTTGCGCCGCCGGTCGGTCAGGCAATCGGTGGTATCCGGCGGTTCGAACTGCGCCCGCGCCGCAGCGCGCATGAGGCCGATGCGCCGCGCGCGTCGCGTTGCGTGCGGATTGCGGCAGGTGGCCGGGCGCGGGTTGTCGCCGGTCGTTGCGGGGCGGCCTGATGAGCGCGCGGCGCACGATGCGCGGCGCGTCGCTGATCGAGGCGGCGGTGGCGGTCGCGCTGCTCGCCGTCATGATGCTCGCAGTGGCCGGCGGCCAATTCGCGATGGCGCGTGCGCAGCGCGCGACGATCTGGCGTGAGCGCGCGCTGTGGCTGGCCGATGCGCGCATCGAAAGCGTGCGCGCGGCGGCCGGTGCCGATGCGGGCCTCGCGGCGCTGGCCGTCGCGTCGTTGCCGGATGGCGTGATGACGATCGATGGCGGGCCGGGTGGTGCCCGGCTCGCGACCGTCGGCTGGCGTGACGGCGATGCCGCGGGATGCGAAACGGTCGGCCGATCGGCGCGTTCGCCGTCATGCGTGCGGATCCCGTTCCGCGAGGTGCCGGCTAATGCATATTGATCGCCGCGCTCGTGCGCATACGCTCCTCGAATTGCTGATTGCGATGACCGTCGGTCTGCTCGTGCTCGCGGCAGTCGGCGCGCTGTATCACGCGCAGCGTGTCGGGCAACGCCGGGCCGACGATGCGTTCCGGATGCGCGATGCGGCCGGCACCGCACTGATGCTGATCGGGCAGCAGATCCAGATGGCGGGCTTTCAACCGCTCGACCTGTCGACGTCGCCGCTGCCGCCGCTGTTCGGGTGCGCATCGGCTCGCGTGCGCGGCGAAGATGCCCAAGTGCGCTGCGAACCGGCACCTGCATCGTCCGACGCGCTGCTGATCCGGTATGTCGGCGACGCCGTGTCGACGTGGCCGACGGCAAACGGCCAGGTGTCGGATTGCCTCGGGCAGGGCGTCGGTGCGCCGGCGGACCGTCCACTCGTGTCGAACCGCTTCGACGTGCACGTCAGTCCTTCGACGGGCGAGCCCGAACTGTATTGCGAAGGAAACGGGCGCCTAGGGACCGCGCAGCCGGTCGTATCGGAAATCGACCAGCTGCGCCTGCGCTTTCTGCGACGTGGCGAGACGCGGTTCGTCGATGCCGATGCCATGCGCGTCGACGACTGGCGCGAGGTCGTGGCCGTGCATGTCTGCGTGCGGGCGCGTGGCGAACCGATGCGGGAGCGCGTCAGTCATGTCGATTGCGACGGCCATGCCGCCGTCGCGCCGGATCGCCGCGCGCGGTTGACGCTGCATCGCGTCGTGGCGTTGAGGAATGCGTCGGCCGAGCGCGACGATCGCCAGACCGAGACGCGGCGCGCATCCGGAGCATCGCGTTGAGCCGGGCCGAGCAACGGGCGATGGGGCACACGCGGCCCAAGCGCGTTTGCCGCGACGCAGGGATGGCGCTGCCGGCCGTGGTCGCGGTCGGCGCGGCGGTTGCGGCGCTGACGGGCACGTGGTTCGAAGCTGCGCTGACGGAATCGCGCCGCACGCGCGCGTTGTCCGATCGGCTGGTCGCATTTCACGCGGCCGATGCCGCGCTTGCTGCGTGTGTCGAGCGCTTGCGTCAGGGCTCGGCGCCGTACCTGGGCGCGGGCCTGTCGCATGCCGAGCCTGACGCCTGGCGGCGAATGCCCGCGCTGGACATGCCCGAAGCATTCACACCGTTTGCCGCATGGCCGGTGGCCGCGGAGCCGGCGCGTTGCCTGATCGAGGCGTGGCACATCGCAGGGCCGGCCGCCGGTCGTGCGTACCTGGTTACCGCGCGCGGTGTCGGTGCGCATGCATCGAGCGCCGTCTGGCTGCAGATGCAGGTCGTGATGCACGACGGCCGGATCGTCGCGCAGCGATGGCGGCGCGTCGCCGCGCAGCCCCGATGAGCATGGGGGCACGCATGCGCCGGTGGGCTGGATTCACGTTGCTCGAATTGATGATCGTGCTGGCGATCATCGCGGTGCTGGCCGGCGTGGCGGTTCCGTCATACCGTCAACAGGCCGCGCAGTCGCATCGCGCGTCGGCCGTGACCGCGCTGTACCGGGCGGCCCAGTATCTCGAGACGCTCGACGGCGTACCGCCACCCACATTGCCGGACGCACTCGCGCATGCGCCGCCGGACGGGCGGGCCGTCTATCGGCTGGCAATCCGGCGCCCGGACGACGGCGCATTCGTGTCCTATGAACTCGACGCGCGTCCGCTCGACGACGGGCCGATGCGTGATGACCGCTGCGGGGCCTTCACGCTGCGCTCGGACGGAACGAAAGGCAATGTGCTGCCGGACGGCGCGCGTGAATGGGAGCCGACGTGCTGGGGCGTGCGATGACGTGACGCGACACGCATGTCGCCGCGCCGGCGCCGGGCATCGGCTGGCGCCGCCGCGAGCCGTGCGTCAATCGTTGCCGGTCGTCTCGCCGTCGCTTCCTTCGCGCGATTGTTGGAAGAACCGGTAGATTTCCCACGCGGCAAAGCCGAGCGAACCCCACTTCAGCACCGGGCTCGCGCTCGCGCGCAGCAGCGAGCGAACGGGTTTGGCGAGCACGAGCGATGCGAGCGAACTCAGCATCGGATACTGGTTGACGAGCTGGCCGAGGCTCGCGTTCAGGTTCTTGGCGGACTGCCCGAGCGAGCCGCCCATGAGCCCGGGCGCCAGCAGCTTGAGCCAGCGGAAGCGGGTGACGGCCTGCCGTATTTCCGTGCCGGCCTCCGCGAGTTCGAGCCGCTCGACTTCGGATCGCAGGATCAGCAGTTCCTTGCGGAGCGCGCGGTTCTGTGCGGCATTCAAGCGCGATTGCGACGAAGCCGTGCGGTATCGGTTGCCTGTGGCGGGATGGCTCATGGCGCGTCGGCGAAGTAGATGAAGGAAACGAACGCGTGCGCGCTCACGGCTTGCCGCGGAACAGCTCGCGGTCTTTCTCGAGTTCGGCGAGCGTCGCCTCGAAGACGGTCGGCGCGTCGCGCAGGCTCGCACGCACCTTCAGTGCGCAGGCGGCGCCGGCGATCGCGTACAGCGCGGTGATCGCCGCGAGCGACTGCCAGCGGTAGGTATCCCAGAACGCGATCGCGACGAGTACGGTCAGGCTGATGAGTGCCATCGTCGCGAGCATCATCGCGGCGAGCCCGAGGAACAGCACGCCCATCAGGCGCTCCTTCTCCTCGGCAAGCTCGATGCCCACCAGTTCGAGGCGCGTTTGCAGAAGCCCGATCGCGGAGCCGACGAGGCGGCGCAGCGGTCCTTGGCCGGACGGCTGCGAGGTGGTGTCTGTCGTCATGGGTGAGGTGCGTGCGCGTGCAGAAAGCGGCTAAGACAAAGCCGACCGGCATGTCGCCAGTCTCGGCTTTGGCGCCCGCGAGCCGCGTCGGGCGGCCCGCCAGGCGGTTTGGCGCTGGCCGCGCGTTACTTGCGGTTGATCAGCAGGCCGATCAGCACGCCGACGCCGGCGGCGACGCCGATCGACGTCCACGGATGCTCGTGCACGTAATCGTCGGTCGCGCGTGCGGCCTTCTTGCCTTTCTCGACCACCACGACCTGGACGTCGGCTGCCTTTTCCTTGGCCTGCTTCAGGCGCGACATGGCTTTCTCGCGCAGCTCGGCCGCACGGTCGCCCGTGCTGCTCGCAGCTTGCTTGAGCAGGTCTTCGGCGTCCGAGAGAACGGTTTTGATATCCGACATCAGTTTCTCCTTGTTGATTTCCGACATTGCAACTCCCTTCATGCTGTCATGCTGCAGGTTCACATCGTAGCGAAACGCCTGCCTGCTGGCGAGCCGGGATGATGCGGCGCGGTGGCGCAAGACAACATAGTAAACGATGTGTAATGTTCAAGGGGAGCGGCAAAACGGGCGGAAACGTTTCCCGACAAGGGCGCGCGCCGGACAAAAATGACAAAAAAGTATGAATATCAAACGGAATAATCGTTCGCATGGCTGTCCGCTTCCCGTAAGCTACCCGACTGTCCCGCGCGAGTGGCGCGGGGTTCACCACGCATCGTTCGAGGAGGGAACATCATGAGTCTGCGTCTTGGCGACATCGCACCGGATTTCGAGCAGGAATCGAGCCTGGGCCCGATCAAGTTTCACGAGTGGCTGGGTGACGGCTGGGGTGTCCTGTTCTCCCATCCGGCCGACTACACGCCGGTATGCACGACCGAACTCGGGCTGACCTCGAAGCTGAAGGGCGAATTCGAGAAGCGCAACGTGAAGGTGATCGCGCTGTCGGTCGACGGTGTCGAATCGCACAAGGGCTGGATCAACGACATCAACGAAACGCAGTCGACGGTCGTCGGCTTCCCGATCATCGCGGATGCGGATCGCAAGGTTTCGCAGCTGTACGACATGATCCACCCGAACGCGAACGAAACGCTGACGGTGCGCTCGCTGTTCGTGATCGACCCGAACAAGAAGGTGCGGCTCATCATCACGTATCCGGCCAGCACGGGGCGCAACTTCGACGAAGTGCTGCGCGTGATCGATTCGCTGCAACTGACCGACAACTACAAGGTCGCGACGCCCGGCAACTGGAAGGATGGCGACGACGTCGTGATCGTGCCGTCGCTGCAGGATCCGGAAGAGCTGAAGAAGCGCTTCCCGAAGGGCTTCAACGCAGTGCGTCCGTATCTGCGCCTCACGCCGCAGCCGAACAAGTGAGCACGGTGCGCCGCATCGCGCGGCGCGTGCTCGCGGTTGCAGGCGGTCCGCCCGCCGGCTCACGGCGCACGCAACCGCTCCGCTCATGGACACACGGCCTGCCCGGCATCGACGCCGGGCAGGCCGTTTCGTTTGCGGCGCGCCGTGATGCGCGCGTCGGTCAGTCGTCCGGCGGGCGCGTTCAGAAGAACGCCTGGATGCCCGTCTGCGCACGGCCGAGGATCAGCGCGTGGATGTCGTGCGTGCCTTCGTACGTGTTGACCACTTCGAGGTTCACGAGGTGGCGCGCGACGCCGAATTCGTCGGAGATGCCGTTGCCGCCGAGCATGTCGCGCGCGAGCCGGGCGATGTCGAGCGCCTTGCCGCACGAGTTGCGCTTCATGATTGACGTGATCTCGACGGCCGCCGTGCCTTCGTCCTTCATCCGGCCGAGGCGCAGCACGCCTTGCAGGCCGAGCGTGATTTCGGTCTGCATGTCCGCGAGCTTCTTCTGGATCAGCTGGTTCGCGGCGAGCGGCCGGCCGAACTGCTGGCGGTCGAGCACGTACTGGCGCGCGGTGTGCCAGCACGATTCGGCGGCGCCCAGCGCGCCCCATGCGATCCCGTAGCGGGCCGAGTTCAGGCACGTGAACGGGCCGCGCAGGCCGCTCACGTTCGGCATCAGGTTCTCTTCCGGCACGAACACCTCGTCGAGGACGATCTCGCCGGTGATCGATGCGCGCAGCCCGACCTTGCCGTGGATCGCGGGCGCCGACAGCCCCTTCCAGCCCTTCTCGAGGATGAAGCCGCGGATCGCGTCCTTGCCGTTCTCCTCGAGTTTCGCCCACACGACGAACACGTCGGCGATCGGCGAGTTCGTGATCCACATCTTCGCGCCGGACAGCGAGTAGCCGCCGGGCACCTTCTTCGCGCGGGTGACCATGCTGCCCGGGTCGGAGCCATGGTTCGGCTCGGTCAGCCCGAAGCAGCCGATCCATTCACCGGTCGCGAGCTTCGGCAGGTATTTCTGCTTCTGCGCGTCGGAGCCGAATTCGTGAATCGGCACCATCACGAGCGACGACTGGACGGACATCATCGACCGGTAGCCCGAATCGACGCGTTCGACTTCGCGCGCGATCAGTCCGTAGCTCACGTAATTGAGGCCGGGGCCGCCGTATTCCTCGGGAATCGTCGGGCCGAGCAGGCCGACCTCGCCCATCTCGCGGAAGATTTCGGCGTCGGTGCGCTCGTGGCGGAACGCCTCGGTGACGCGCGGGGCGAGCTTGTCCTGCGCATACGCCTGCGCCGCGTCGCGCACCATCCGCTCTTCTTCGGTCAGTTGCTGGTCGAGCAGCAGCGGATCGTCCCAATGAAAAGTTGCAGCACTCATCGTCTCATCTCCTGTCGGGCAGAGTTGGCGCTTCAGCGCTTACTCTGGCCCCATGCTTTGCGGTTGGACCGGTCTTCCAGTCGGGCCCCATGCCAAAAGTTTGCTTGACTGGTGTTCCGCTGTGCGGAACAATGTTTTGCAAATCGAACCCAGTGTAGCACCAGATGACACTTTCAACCATCGATGAAACCACGATCGACGAGCGCAAGTTCGTCGTCGCGCTCGCGCGCGGGCTCGACCTGCTGCGCGCATTCCGGCCCGGCGAGACGATGCTCGGCAACCGCGACTTCGCGGAGCGCACCGGGCTGCCGAAGGCGACCGTGAACCGGCTCGCCTATACGCTGACCGTGCTCGGCTACCTGCGCTACGACGAGACGCTCGGAAAGTATGCGCTCGACGCCGGCGTGCTGTCGCTCGGCTACGCGCTGCTGTCCGGCTCGGGGACGCTCGACCTCGCGCGGCCGCACATGCAGGCGCTCGCGCGCGAGATCGGCGCGGCCGTGTCGCTCGGCTGCCGCGACGGGCTCGACATGATCTATCTGGAGACGATCCGCAGCGAGACCGCGCTGACGCTCGGGCTCGCGCCCGGCTCGCGGCTGTCGATGCTGACGAGCTCGATGGGGCGCGCGTACCTGGCCGTGCAGCCGGAAGACGTGCGCCGCGCGCTCTATGCGGAGCTGCACCGCGCGGCCGGCGGTGCGGCCGACGCCGATGCGCTCGTTGCCGCCGCGCAGCACGCGGTGGCCGAGTTCTCCGCGGACGGTTGCTGTTATTCGTTCCGGGCGTGGCACATGGACGTCAACGCGGCGGCCGTACCGTTTCGCGAGCCGCGCGAGGGGCGCTGGCTGATCCTGAGCTGCAGCGGCCCCGCATCGTCGATGGACGAGGAGGTGTTTCGCACGCAAGTCGGGCCGAAGCTGAAGGCGCTCGCGCAGCGGCTCGGGCAGGTTGTCTGAGGCTGCTTGAGCACTTCCCGGTTGTGCATCCGCCGAACGGCGCTCATCATCGGTGCCTGACACCCGAATACGACGAGGTTCGCCATGTCGCACACGGAAATGCTCGAAGGCGGATGCGCGTGCGGCGCGATCCGCTACCGTATCGCCCAGGTCCCGACCGATGCCGGCTTCTGCCACTGCCGGCTCTGCCAGAAGACGACGGGGGCCGCGGTGCTCGCATCGGCGTCGCTGCCGATCGACGCATTCGCGTATCTGCGCGGCGAGCCGGTCGTCTATGCATCGAGCGCGTGGGGCGAGCGGCGCTTTTGCGGCCGTTGCGGCGCGCAGCTCGAATACCGGCTGATCAACGCGCCGAAAACGGTCGAGATCAATTCCGCTACGCTCGACGATCCGTCGAGGATTCGCCCGGTATGGCACATCTGGTACGCGAACCGGTTTCCCGGCATCGAGATCGACGACGATCTGCCCAAGTACGACGATGGCGGCGAGGGCTGACGCACGCCGCCGCGCGGCCTCAACCCGTCATCCGCCGCCTCAGGCCGTCACGACCTTCGCGAACACAGGCCCCTGCATGAACCGCACGTCGTGCTGGCGCAGCAGCTCGCACTGCGTTTCGTCGACGACGCCGTCGAAGATCAGCGGAATCCGCACGCGCTGCGCATACGCGACGAGCGCCTTGACCATCCCGTCGCGCAACGCGATGCCCGCATCCATCTTGATGTAGTCGGGGCGCGCCATGTCCGATTCGACCGCGAGGATGCGGCCCGGGTCGGGCAGCTTGTCCGCCACCTTGAAGCCGTGATGCTGGTAGCTGCGTGTCAGGTAGCCGAGGAAGGTCTTGTGCGCGACCGCGACCGCCGGCAGCTCGATCACGATCCGCTCGGTCGGCAGCCCGAAGCGCTGCAGCACCGACGAGAAATGCTTGCCGTGGTCGTACTTCACGCTCTTGAGCAGCCGTTCGTGCACGCGCAGGAACAACAGCCCGTGGCGCTGGGCGCCGAAGAAGTTGATCGCGTGCAGCGCGCGCGACAGGCGGTCGATCGCCACGAGCGTCTGGTCGTCGACGGCCGAGTCGACCGGATCGGGCGCGGTGCCCGTCGCCAGCGTCACCGCCTGGAAGCCGAGTTCGTCGCCATAACGCTCGATGGCATCGGCGAACGACGTCGATTGCGGCGCGCCCGGCATCGTCACGTCGTAGATCGGTTCGTAGGCGCTGCCGAGCGTGCGCTCGGGCAGGTTCGCGCTTGCGGTGCCGCCATCGGCGAGCGCGAGGTGATCCCGCAGGTACGGCAGTTGCCCGGCACGGGCGACCAGCTCGGGAATGGTGGGCGGAATCATCGGCGTAAGAAGGAAAAACGGCGGCCGAACGGGCCGCCTCACCACTCGATAGTAGCAGCGCGCGCCGCGCTCGGCTCGGCGTTTCACTCATATGGTTATCCCGCCGGCAGCCGATGCTTAGGGTTTACGTTGATTTCACTATTCGTAATTGGTTTTACTATTCGTAAATCCAGAATTTGTCGCCGATCAAGAAAGTCAGCATTCGGGCGTCGTCGGACGATGCCCTGTCCCCGATTCAACAGGAAGCAAGGAGCGAGACGTGGCGGGTGAGACGAAATGGACGTCGCAGGCGGGCACGATGTGGGCCGAGCGACAGGGTGGAGCGCACGGATGGCGATCATGAGCATCGATTACCAGACGCTGAAGTTTGCGTACCGGCCGCGCGCGGAGCGCGGCGCCGACAGCGACGCGGCGATCCATCCGGTGATCGTCGTCGGCGCGGGCCCGGTGGGCCTCTCGGCGGCGATCGACCTCGCGCAGCAGGGCGTGCCCGTCGTGCTGCTCGACGACGACGACACGCTGTCCACCGGCTCGCGCGCGATCTGCTTCGCGAAGCGCACGCTCGAGATCTTCGACCGGCTCGGCTGCGGCGAGCGCTTCGTCGACAAGGGCGTGAGCTGGCACGTCGGCAAGGTGTTCCTGCAGGACGAGCAGCTGTATGCATTCGACCTGCTGCCCGAGGAAGGGCATGCGCGCCCCGCGTTCATCAACCTGCAGCAGTACTACGTCGAAGGTTATCTGGCCGACCGCGCGTTCGAGCTGCCGAACATCGATATCCGCTGGAAGCACAAGGTGACGGGCATCGTGCAGTCGGACGCGTGCGCGGAACTGACGATCGAGACGCCGGAAGGCATCGCGACGCTGCGCGCGCGGTACGTGATCGCGGCCGACGGCTCGCGCAGCCCGATGCGCACGATGATGGGCCTCGAAAGCCACGGCCGCACGTTCAAGGACCGTTTCCTGATCGCCGACGTGAAGATGAAGGCGGAGTTTCCGACCGAGCGCTGGTTCTGGTTCGATCCGCCGTTCCACCCCAATCAGTCGGTGCTGCTGCACCGCCAGCCCGACAACGTGTGGCGCATCGATTTCCAGCTCGGCTGGGATGCCGATCCGGTCGCCGAGAAGCAGCCGGAGCGCGTGATTCCGCGCGTGCGCGCGCTGCTCGGGCCGGACGTCGAGTTCGAGCTCGAATGGGTGAGCGTCTATACGTTCCGCTGCCAGCGGATGGCGTCGTTCCGTCACGGCCGCGTGCTGTTCGCGGGCGACTCCGCGCACGGCGTGTCGCCGTTCGGCGCGCGCGGCGCGAACAGCGGCGTGCAGGACGCCGACAACCTCGCCTGGAAGCTGAAGCTCGTGCTCGACGGCCGTTCGGCCGACAGCTTGCTCGATACGTATGCGAGCGAGCGCGAGTTCGCGGCCGACGAGAACATCCGCAACTCGACGCGCTCGACCGACTTCATCACGCCGAAGAGCCCGGTGTCGCGCGTATTCCGCGATGCGACGCTGAAGCTCGCGCGCGACTGCGAGTTCGCGCGCAAGCTCGTGAACAGCGGCCGCCTGTCGGTGCCGGCGGTGCTGGCCGATTCGCCGCTGAACACGCCGGACCGCAGCGGCGACGCATTCGCCGGCGCGATGCGCCCGGGCGCGGCGGCAGCCGATGCGCCGGTGCGTGCGCAGGGCGTGTCGGGGTGGCTGCTGCAGCATCTGGGCAGCGGCTTCACCGGCGTGCTGTTCGGGCTGCCGGGCGATGCGGGCGCGCTCGCGCAGGCGCTCGACGGCCTCGCGTTGCCGGTGCGGCCCGTGCTCGTCGTGCCGAAAGGCCAGGCGCGCGACGTGTCGGGCGTCGACGTCGTGGAAGACGTCGACGGTTTCGCCGCGCAACGCTACGACGCGAAGCCCGGCACGTTCTACCTGCTGCGCCCCGACCAGCATGTCTGCGCCCGCATGCGCACGCTCGAGCGTCAGGCGCTTGCCGACGCACTGGCGCGCGCGACCTGCGCGGCCTGACCGCCAACACGACATCGGAGACACCCGTTCATGCCTCACCATCTCGACACCCGCCCGCGCCTGGCCGACCCGGACGCGTTCTACGAAGCGCTGATCGACATGCATCGCGACCTGTCCGACGCCGACAGCCAGCTCGTCAACGCGAAGCTGATCCTGCTGCTCGCGAACCAGATCGGCGACGCCGACGTGCTGCGCGAAGCGATGGCGCTCGCGCGCCAGGGCGTGACGCCGCCCGTGCATTCGGCTGCCGAGGTCGCGCAATGAGCGCGGCGCCGGCCGACGCACGCGTGCTCGAAGTCGAGCACGTGATCGACGAGACCCATCGCCCGGGTTTTCACTGGATGCTGGTCGTGCTGTGCGGGCTGTGTCTCGTGATCGACGGCTTCGATGCGCAGGCGATGGGCTACGTCGCCCCGAGCGTGATCGCCGAATGGGGCGTGCCGAAACAGGCGCTCGGGCCCGTGTTCAGCGCGAGCCTGTTCGGGATGCTGCTCGGCGCGCTCGGGCTGTCGGTGCTGGCCGACCGGATCGGGCGGCGCCCGGTGCTGATCGGCTCGACGCTGTTCTTCGCGGTGACGATGCTCGCGACGCCGTTCGCGGGTTCGATCCCGGTGCTGATGGCGCTGCGCTTCGTCACGGGCCTCGGCCTCGGCTGCATCATGCCGAACGCGATGGCGCTGGTCGGCGAGTTCAGCCCGGCCGCGCATCGCGTGAAGCGGATGATGATCGTGTCGTGCGGCTTCACGCTCGGCGCAGCGCTCGGCGGCTTCATCAGCGCCGCGCTGATTCCGGCGCTCGGCTGGCGCTCGGTGTTCTTCGTCGGCGGCGCGGTGCCGCTCGTGCTCACGATCGCGATGGTCGCGCGGCTGCCCGAGTCGCTGCAGTTCCTGGTGCTGAAAGGGCGCGTCGCGCAGGCGCGCGACTGGCTCGCGGGTTTCGCGCCCGAAGCCGGCATCGACGCCGATACGCGCATCGTCGTGCGCGAGCGGGCCGCGACCGGCGCGCCGGTCGCCGAGCTGTTCAGCCACGGCCGCCTGCCGGTCACGCTGCTGCTGTGGGCGATCAGCTTCATGAACCTGATCGACCTGTATTTCCTGTCGAACTGGCTGCCGACGGTGATGCGCGATGCCGGTTATTCGCCGGGGACGGCCGTGATCGTCGGCACGGTGCTGCAGACGGGCGGCGTGATCGGCACGCTGTCGCTCGGCTGGTTCATCGAACGCTACGGCTTCGTGCGCGTGCTGTTCGCCTGCTTTGCGTGCGCCGCGGTGTCGGTCGGGCTGATCGGCTCGGTCGCGCATGCGTTGCCGTGGCTGCTGGTGGTCGTGTTCGCGGGCGGGTTCTGCGTGGTCGGCGGGCAGCCGGCGGTGAACGCGCTCGCGGGCCAGTATTACCCGACGTCGCTGCGCTCGACGGGCATCGGCTGGAGCCTCGGCATCGGCCGGATCGGCTCGGTGCTGGGGCCGCTCGTCGGCGGACAACTGATTGCGCTCAACTGGTCGAACGGTGCGCTGTTCCACGCGGCCGCGGTGCCCGTGCTGTGCTCGGCGCTGTTCGTGCTCGGGCTGGCCGGTGTGACGCGACGTGGCGGCGCGCAGGCGCCGAACGCCGCGATGAATTGATGGAGAAAGGAAACGATGACGCTTGACCTGTCGAAACCGGCGAACGCCGGCTACCTGAGCGGTTTCGCGAACGAATTCGCGACCGAGGCGCTGCCCGGCGCGTTGCCGCACGGCCGCAACTCGCCGCAGCGCGCGCCTTACGGGCTGTATGCGGAGCAACTGTCGGGCACCGCGTTTACCGCGCCGCGTGGCCACAACCGCCGCTCGTGGCTGTACCGCATTCGCCCGGCGGCCGTGCATCGGCCGTTCGAGCCGTACGCGGGCCCGCAGCGGCTCGTGTCGGAATTCGGCGACTCGGCCGACGTGCCGCCGACGCCGCCGAACCAGCTGCGCTGGGACCCGCTGCCGATGCCGGTCGAGCCGACCGATTTCGTCGAAGGGCTGGTGACGATGGCCGGCAACGGCTCGGCCGCCGCGATGAACGGCTGCGCGATCCACCTGTACGCAGCGAACCGCTCGATGCAGGACCGCTTTTTCTACAGCGCGGACGGCGAACTGCTGATCGTGCCGCAGCAGGGGCGCCTGTTCATCGCGACCGAATTCGGCCGGCTCGACGTCGAGCCGTTCGAGATCGCGGTGATCCCGCGCGGCGTGCGTTTCTCCGTCGCGCTGCCGGACGGCGATGCGCGCGGCTACATTTGCGAAAACTTCGGCGCGCTGCTGCGTTTGCCGGACCTCGGCCCGATCGGCTCGAACGGTCTCGCGAACCCGCGCGACTTCCTGACGCCGCAGGCCGCTTACGAAGACCGCGAAGGCGCGTTCGAGCTGATCGCGAAGCTGAACGGCCGGCTGTGGCGCGCGGACATCGGCCATTCGCCGCTCGACGTCGTCGCGTGGCACGGCAACTACGCGCCGTACAAATACGACCTGCGCCTGTTCAACACGATCGGCTCGATCAGCTTCGACCATCCCGATCCGTCGATCTTCCTGGTGCTGCAGTCGCAGAGCGACACGCCGGGCGTCGACACGATCGACTTCGTGATCTTCCCGCCGCGCTGGCTCGCGGCCGAGGATACGTTCCGCCCGCCCTGGTTCCACCGCAACGTCGCGAGCGAGTTCATGGGGCTCGTGCACGGCGCGTACGACGCGAAGGCCGAAGGCTTCGTGCCGGGCGGCGCGAGCCTGCACAACTGCATGTCGGGCCACGGGCCCGACGCGGACACGTTCGAGAAGGCGTCCGCGAGCGATACGAGCAAGCCGCACAAGGTCGACGCGACGATGGCGTTCATGTTCGAGACCCGCACGCTGATCCGGCCGACGCGCTGCGCGCTCGATACGGCGCAGCTGCAGGCCGACTACTTCGAATGCTGGCAAGGCATCAGGAAGCATTTCAATCCGGAGCAAAAATGAGCGATACCCAAGACTGGCGCGCGACGCTCGACCCGGCTCGCAAGAGCTGGATCGACACGGCGAACGATCCCGCGTGCGACTTCCCGATCCAGAACCTGCCGTTCGGGATCTTCAGCGATGCGAAGCAGGCGGCGCGTCGTGCCGGCGTCGCGCTCGGCGACCAGATCGTCGATCTTGCGGCGCTCGCGCGTGCGGGCCTCGTGACGTTGCCGGCCGGCGCCGCCGACGTGTTCGCGCAGCCGACGCTGAATGCGTTCATCGCGCTCGGCCGCGAGGCATGGCGCGGCGTGCGCGTGCAATTGAGCGAGCTGTTCGCGCGCGATGCCGCACGGCTGCGCGACGACGCGGCGCTGCGCGCGCAGGCGCTGGTGCCGCAGCGCGACGCGACGCTGCATCTGCCGGTCGACATCCCCGGCTACACCGATTTCTATTCGTCGAAGGAGCATGCGACCAACGTCGGTTCGATGTTCCGCGATCCGAAGAACGCGTTGCTGCCGAACTGGTCGGAAATGCCGATCGGCTACAACGGCCGCGCGTCGTCGGTGGTCGTGAGCGGCACGCCGGTGCGGCGTCCGAACGGGCAACTGAAGCTGCCCGACCAGGAGCGTCCGGTGTTCGGTGCGTGCCGCAAGCTCGACATCGAACTGGAGACGGGTTTCATCGTCGGCCGCGGCAACGCGCTCGGCGAGCCGATCGCGTGCGAGGACGCCGAAGCGCACATCTTCGGGATGGTGCTGCTGAACGACTGGAGCGCGCGCGACATCCAGCAGTGGGAATACGTGCCGCTCGGCCCGTTCAACGCGAAGACCTTCGCGACGACGATCTCGCCGTGGATCGTCACGCTCGACGCGCTCGAACCGTTCCGCGTCGCGCAGCCCGAGCAGTCGCCGCAGCCGCTCGCGTATCTGCGGCACGCGGGCAAGCATGCGTTCGACATCGCGCTCGAAGTGACGCTGCGCGCGGAAGGGGCGGCGGAGGCGACGTCGATCTGCCGTACGAACTTCAAGCACATGTACTGGACGATGGCGCAGCAGCTCGCGCATCACACGGTGGCCGGCTGCAATACGCGCGTGGGTGACCTGATGGGTTCGGGCACGATCAGCGGGCCGACGAAGGACTCGTTCGGCAGCCTGCTCGAACTGACGTGGAACGGCAAGGAGCCGGTTGCGCTGAACGGCGGCGGCAGTCGCGCATTCATCGAGGACGGCGACGAGCTCACGCTCGCCGGATGGTGCCAGGGCGACGGCTATCGCGTCGGTTTCGGTGAGTGCGTCGGCAAGATCCTGCCGGCGGCGAAGGGGTAATGCACGCGCGATGGCGGTTCGTCAGGCACGGACCGCCATCGGGCGCACCGCTAGACCGCGCGCTGCAACGCGGCGCGTCGCTCCCACAGCGCGGCCGCGACGAACGCGGCGACACAGGCGACCAGCACGCCGACCAGCGCGTTGCTGCCCAGTTGCTCCATCAACGCGCCGGCGACCAGCGGGCCGCCGAAGCTCGCGGCGCTCCACGATGCCGACACGAGCGAGCTCGCGGTGACGAGCGCCGCACCGCGGAAGCGTTCGCCGCACGCGACGAGCGACAGCGTATAGATGCTGCCGGCCGCCGCGCCGAGCACGAACAGCAGCGGCCAGCACAGCCACGGGTTCGCGATGACGAACGGCAGCAGCGGCAGGCCGGCCAGCACGATCCAGCCCGCGCCGAGGTGCACGCGTTCGCGGCCGAGCTTGTCCGCGAGCCAGCCGATCGGGAACTGCATCGCGGTATCGCCGAACAGCATGATCGACGCGAGCAGCACGGCCGTGGCGCTCGCGACGCCGTGATCCATCGCGTAGAGCGGCAGCAGCGACAGCGCGAGCGTATCGAACAGCGCGAAGAAACCGGTGCCGATGATCAGCGCGGGCATGCGCGGCAGCACGTCGAGCCAGCGGCCGTGCGCTTCGTGATGCGCGTCGTCGCCGGCGAGCGGTGCGCGCCGGATCGTCGCGAGCGTCGGCAGCGCGAGCAGGAACAGCGCGCCGCACAGCGCGAAGCGGATGCTCGTCGCACCGGCGATCTGGCTCACGAGCACGGGGCCCGCCATCTGGAACAGCGTGAAATTGGTCGCGTAGATCGCGACGACGCGGCCGCGCGTCGAATCGTCGGCGAGCTGGTTGACCCACGCCTCGCCGATCGTGAACAGCAGCATCAGCGCGGCGCCGCACAGCACGCGCAGCGCGCCCCACAGGATCAGGTTCGACGTGAACTGCATCAGCGCGGTGGCGGCCGCGAGCAGCACGACCGATACGACGATCGCGCGGCGCGAGCCGATGTGGCGTGCGAGTGCGGTGACGAACGGGACGATCGCGAGGCCGCCGAGGGCCTGCGCGGCGGTCAGCATGCCGACGACGTTGGTGCCGTGCCCGGCCTCGGTCAGCGCGAGCGCGGTGAGCGGCAGCGTGGCGCCGGTGCCGAGGCCGACGACCGCGACGCTCAGGATCAGCGCGAGGAAATCGCGATTAAGAATGGCTTTCATCGGCGGGGATGCTACACCGCGGACCTTGAAAGGTCCATGAAGGCCATCAGGTCCGGGTGGCGTTGCAGGCGTTGCGCGCGCAACGAATGCGCGCGGGGCGGCGTTACACGTATTCGGTCGGCACGGTCACCGGGCGGCGTTCGAGCGACGCCGACCACAGCGTGAGCGCCAGCGCGGCGACGGCCATCGCGACGCCGACCCACGGCAGGTTCACGAGCGACACGCCGGAGCCGATCGCCATCCCGCCGAGCCACGCGCCGGTCGCGTTGCCGAGGTTGAATGCGCCCTGGTTCAGCGTCGATGCGAGGTTCGGCGCGTCGCTTGCGCGGTCGACGATCAGGATCTGCAGCGGCGGCACGATCGCGAACGCGAGGATGCCCCACACGAAGATCGTCGCGAGCGCGGCGAACGGCAGGTGCATCGTGCCCGCGAACAGCGCGAGGACGATGCCGATCAGCGCGAGCGTCGCGATCAGCGACGGCATCCGGCGCCAGTCGGCGAGCTTGCCGCCGAGCGTGCCGCCCACCGTCAGCCCGAGGCCGAACAGCAGCAGCACGTAGGTGACCTGGCGCGGGGAGAAGCCCGTCACGTCCTCGAGGATCGGCGTGATGTACGTGAACACGCTGAACAGGCTTGCCGATGCCAGCACGCTGATGCCGAGCACCATCAGCACCTGCGGGTGCTTCAGCACGCTGAATTCGCGCGTGATGCTGGTGTCGGGCATCGCGAGGTGCTTCGGCAGGCAGACGGCGAGCGCGGCAGCCGCGGCGATGCCGATGCCGGTGACGGCCCAGAACGTCGCGCGCCAGCCGAACGCCTGGCCGAGCGCGGTGCCGAGCGGCACGCCGAGCACGTTCGCGAGCGTGAGGCCGGTGAACATCAGGGCGATCGCCTGCGCGCGGCGGTTCGGTGCGACGAGGTTGCTCGCGACCACCGAGCCGATCCCGAAGAACGCGCCGTGGCAGAACGCGGTGACCACGCGCGCGGCCATCAGCACCGCGTAGCCCGGTGCGATCGCGCAGAACAGGTTGCCCGCGATGAACAATCCGATCAGGCCCATCAGCGCACGCTTGCGCGGCATCTTCGCGGTGACGATCGCGAGGATCGGCGCGCCGATCGTCACGCCGAGCGCGTAACCCGACACGAGCATCCCGGCGGCCGGGATCGACACGCCGAGATCGCGTGCGACGTTGGGCAGCAGCCCCATGATCACGAACTCGGTGGTACCGATTCCAAATGCGGCGACGGCAAGGGCGAAAAGAGGTAGGGGCATCGCGGTGGGCTCGGGAAAAGCCGCCGCTCGTGCTGGCGCAGGATGCGCGGGACAGGCGGAGGAAGGACGTCAGCCGCGATTCTACTTCAGTGAAAACCCTTATGCTTGGGGCCGGAATGGTTGTTGCCGGCTTGCGACGGGGCGCGATGCGAGTGTCCGGAGTGTGGGGGCGCGCAGGGCCGGCGGGGGTGTGGATAACCGGGGCGCAATTACACCGTCGACGCTGTGGGCGGACGCTCAGACGGCGTTTCGTGCCTGCGTGGCGGGTTTGCCCGATTCGTCGGACGTTCCGGACGTTCCGGACGCTCCGGACGCTCCGGACTCGATCGATGCGCCGGTCTCACCTGCCGCACCGTTCCAGCCATTCTCGGACACACACGCTTCGATCGGCATCCGCGCGGCCCAACGCTCCTGCTCGAGCATCGGCTTCGCATAGAACGCGTCGACGTGCCCGACGCACAGCACGGCGATCGGCTTTGCACCGTCGGGCATGCGCAGCAACGCGCGCAGCGCGTCGACGTCGAACAGCGAGACCCAGCCCATCCCGAGCCCTTCGGCGCGGGCCGCGAGCCACATGTTCTGGATCGCGCACGCGGCGGACGCGAGATCCATTTCCGGCAGCGTGCGGCGGCCGAACACGTGGCGCTCGCGACCGTCGGCGAGCGCGACGACCAGCAGCTCGCCGCATTCGCGCACGCCTTCGACTTTCAGCCGCATGAATTCGTCCTGGCGCTCGCCGAGTGCGTCGGCGGTCGCGCGTCGCTCGGCCTCGACCAGCGCGTGGATCGCCGTGCGCAGCGCGGGATCGGTGATGCGGATGAAGCGCCACGGCTGCATGAAGCCGACGCTCGGCGCGTGATGCGCCGCGCGCAGCAGGCGCGCGAGCACGGCGGGATCGACGGGCGCCGGCGTGAAGTGGCGCATGTCGCGCCGTTCGAAAATGGCGCGGTAGACGGCGGCGATGGCGGAATCGTCGAAACGCATGAGCGTGAGGGGCGGGATAACGTCGGCGCAACGATAGCAGACTGCGCGCGGGCGGCGTTACATGAGCGGGAGCGAAGTGCTGGATTGATGCCGATCGTGAAACGATCCGGCCGCGGCGCAACGAAACGGACAGGTGAACCCGGCCGGCGCGCCGCCTGCCGTCAGCGATTCGCGGTCACGACGTTCTGCGGCGTGCCCGCATGCCACGCCTCGATGTTCAGCAGCGTCGTGTGCGCGATCTCGGCCAGCGCTTCGCGGGTGAAGAACGCCTGGTGGGACGTGACGATCACGTTGGGGAAGGTCAGCAGGCGGGCGAGCACGTCGTCCTGCAGCGGCAGGTCGGAGTGATCCTCGAAGAAGAGCCCGCTTTCCTCTTCGTACACGTCGAGCCCGAGATGGCCGAGCTGGCCGCTCTTGAGCGCATCGACCAGCGCCTGCGCATCGACGAGGCCGCCGCGCCCGGTATTGATCAGCATCGCGCCGTGCTTCATCCGCGCGAGCGTGCGTTCGTTGATCAGGTGGTGCGTCGACGGCAGCAGCGGGCAGTGCAGGCTGACGATGTCGGCGTGGTGCAGCAGCTCGTCGAGCTCGACATAACGCGCGCCGAATGCGATCAGCTCGTCGTTGTACGGCGGCACCGAGTGCGCGAGCACGTGCATCCCGAAGCCCATCATGATCTTCGCGAACACGCTGCCGATGATGCCGGTGCCGATCACGCCGACGGTCTTGCCGTGCAGGTCGAAGCCGAGCAGGCCGTTCAGCGAGAAGTCGCCTTCGCGGGTGCGCGCGACCGCGCGCGGCAGGCGGCGGTTGAGCGCGAGGATCAGCGCGACCGCGTGCTCGGCCACCGCGTGCGGCGAATAGGCGGGCACGCGCACGACCGTGATGCCGAGCCGCTGGGCGGCGGCCAGGTCGACATGGTTGAAGCCCGCCGAGCGCAGCGCGATCAGGCGCGTGCCGCCGTCGGCCAGCCGTTCGAGCACGGCCGCGTCGACGGTGTCGTTGACGAACGGGCAGACGACCTCATAGCCGTGCGCGAGGATCGCGGTTTCCGCGTCGAGGTGCGACGGCTGGAAGTGCAGCCGATAGCCGAACTGCCGGTTGGCGGCCGCAAACGAATCGTCGTCGTACTGCCGGCTGCTGAACAGGATCACGCGCACGCTGCACCTCCGAAGGCTGACGCGCGCAGTTTACTGCAGGCCCGTGACGATGTCGGAGCGCTCCTGGGCGCGCGGGTCGCGCAGGAACACGTAGCTTGCGTGCGTGCGCGCCGCCTGGGTGCTGAAGTGGTCGAGTGCGTGTTCGACGAAGCTGCGCGTGCGGGCCGGCACGTACTGGCGGTTCGGGTAGACGAGCGACAGCTGCGTGTCGGGATCGTCGATCCGGTAGCCGGCCATCAGCCGCACCAGCGTGCCGCTCGCGAGCGCGTCGGCGACGACGTTTTCCGGCAGCACGGCGATGCCCGAGCCCGCGACGGTCGCCGCCTGCACGAGCGACAGCTGGTTGACCGTGTAGACGGGGCGCACCGTCACCGGATGAACCGCGTCGTCCGGGCCGACGAACCGCCACGCGGGCGCATGCTGGTGCGAGGCGAGCGTGACCCAGTCGTGGCCCGGCAGGTCGTCGGGCAGGCGCGGCTCGCCGCGCCGCTCGAGATAGGACGGTGCCGCGCACGCGACGAACGGGTTCGGCGCGAGCGCGTGGCCGATCAGCGTCGGGTTGCCGTCGAGCCGGTTGCCCGTGACGATGCCGACGTCGTAACCCGAATCGAGCACGTCGAGCGGCCCTTCGGAGACGGTCAGCTGCACGCGCAACTCGGGGTAGCGGTGCCGGAAGCTGCTGACGAGCGGCGTCAGTGCAAGCGGCGACAGCAGGCCCGACGCGACGACGCGCAGCGTACCGGCCGGTTCGCGCACGGCATGCGCGACGGACGATTCGAGGTGGTCGAATTCCTCGAGCAGCGCACGGCACCCGTCGAGGTAGCGCACGCCGGCCTCGGTTAGCGACAGGTTGCGCGTGGTGCGGTGGATCAGCCGTGTGTTCAGGTGGCCCTCGAGCATCGCGATCGAACGCGTGACGAGTGCATTGGACACGCCGAGATGGTGCGCCGCGCGCCGGAAGCTCTGCTGCTCGGCGACGCAGACGAATACACGCATGGTCTGAATCTGGTTCATGGCTTGCGTATTTCTGGCCCGGTTGATTGATTATGGTTGTGTTTTTGCGTTGCGCAAGTCTGAAAATCGTTGCTCAACCCTATTTCGACTTCACGTCGAAAAGAACGGTTTTCGATTGCGCCACCGATTGTTCATTACCTCGGCAATATTCGTCAACCTGAGAAAAGGGGCGGGTTGCATAAAATCGGCGTCGCGCGTATCGAAAAAGCGGCCGGTGCGCCAATGTTCGGTACGTGATGCGCCGGCTTTTTCTTGATCGCGGGAAGTGGGGCGAATTGAAAATTCTTTAATAATCAATATGTTGCTTTTCACATGCGCGCGCGGAATACGACATTGCAAGAATGTCAGGCCAAAGTGCGCCGCAATAGCGGTTTTTTGGGCTGGATCGTCTAAATGCACCAAAAATGGATGGGTGCAATTTTTGATGCAGCGCATTTTTTCGAATGGCGCGGAGCATGTGCGGGCGGCAAGTGTTCGGCAATTGTGTCGGTACACGCGAAAAATATCGTGCGCGCGGCACTGGTGGATGGAACCGATTCACGCCGGATTCGGAGGCTCGCCGAATCGTTGGCCGATTCGGCGAGCGAATTGTGCGTCGGCCGTGCGCTTGACGACCTTATCCGGCGTCGGCGGCACGTATTTTGCTGATTTGACGCACGCTCCTCTTGCGCATCGCAGCGGAACGCGGAATCATCGATGAATTCGCCGCGGCGCGCGGCGACGATTCGCGCCTTTTCGTCCTTTATCCTGTTCCAGTCATGTCCATCGATTACTCGCCGATTCCCTGTCCCGTCGTCGTGCCGCTCGACGCGATCCTGCCCGAAGAACCGCTGCTGATGATGGGGGCCGGCCCGGTTCCGATCCCGGCCGCCGTCGCGAAGGCGAACACGATCGTGATCAACCACCTCGGCGCGACGATGGCGAAGATCATCGAGCAGGTGAAGGAGATGGCGCGCTACGTGTTCCAGACCCGCACGAAGTGGGTGCTCGGTGTCGCGGGCCCCGGTTCGGCCGCGATGGAAATGGCGATCTCGAACCTCGCGTGGCGCGGTACCCGCGTGCTGTCGATCCGCAACGGCTTCTTCAGCGCGCGGATGGCCGAGATGGCCACCCGCGTCGGCGCCGACGTCGCGACGCTCGAAGTGGCCGACCGCGCAGTCGCGAGTCTCGACGAGATCGCGGACGCGATCGCGCGCGAGCGGCCCGAGATCGTCACGATCGTGCAGGGCGAGACGTCGAACACCGTGTGGAACCGCGACCTGCGCGACATCGCGGCGCTCGCGAAGGCGGCCGGTGCGCTGGTCGTGGTCGACGCGGTGTGCACGCTGTCGACGATGCCGCTCGAGATGGACGCGTGGGGCATCGACGCGGTGATCACCGGCGGCCAGAAAGGGCTGTCGTCGATTCCGGGCGTGTCGCTGATCGCGTTCTCCGACGCCGCCTGGGAGCGCATGAAGCAGCGCCCCGAACCGAACGCGCACTGGTGTCTCGACATGGCGCTCGCGGAGAACTTCTGGCACAACGCGGGCTATCACTACACGGCGCCCGTGTCGGGCGTGCTCGCGCTGCACGAAGCGCTGCGGCTCGTCTGTGCCGAGACGCTCGAAAGCCGCTTCGCGCGCCATCTGCGCTGCTCGCTCGCGCTGCAGGCGGGCGTCGAGTCGATGGGGCTCAAGCTCTATGCGCCGAAGGATTGCCGGCTGAATTCGGTGGTCGGGATCGAGACGCCGGAAGGGCTGACGCCGGGGATGGTCTGCGGCCACATCTCGAAGCAGTACCAGGTCGAGATTTCGGGCTCGTTCGGGTTGCCGATCGTGCGGATCGGCCAGATGGGCGAGCAGTGCCGCGAGCACAACCTGTTCCGTACGCTGCATGCGTTCGGCCGCACGATGGTCGACCTGAAGGTGCCGGTCGACCTGCCGGCCGGCGTCGCGGCGCTCGAACAGGAACTGTCGCGGCGCGGCGCGTAAGCCGAGACGGGGCCGCGCTCAGCGGCCCTGCATCGCACGCCGGTAGGTATTCGGCGTCGTCCCGTGGGCGTCGCGAAAGCGATGGCTGAAGTGGCCGGCGTTCGCATAACCGCAGTCGGCCGCGATCTGCGCGAGCGGCAGCGCCGTCGTGCGCAACAGCTCGCGCGCCCGCGCCAGCCGTTGCTCGGCCACCCAGGCGTGCGGCGCCCGGCCGAACGACAACCGGAACATCCGCGAGAAGTGATACTCGGACAGCGCGGCGACGTCGGCGAGTTCGCCGAGCGTCAGCGGTTGCGTCAGGTACGTGTCGATGTAGTCGCGCACGCGGCGGCGCACGGCCGGCGCGAGCCCGCCGCGGAACGACGTGTCGGTGCGGGTCGTGCTCTGCCCGCGCAGCAGCAGGCTCAGCACCTCGTGTGCGGTCTCGTTCACGCGCAGCCGCTCGTCGGCATCGTCCCAGCCGTCCAGCGCGAGCGAGCGCAGCAGGGCGGCGACGCGCGCATCCTCGAAGTACGTGCGGTCGGCGAGCTTCAGCTCGCGCGGCTCGCGGTCGAGTTCGCGGATCGCGCGCTGCGTGAAGTGCTCGGGCAGGAAATACAGGTGGATGAAGTGCATCTCGCCGCGCACCCACCAGCGCGATTCGTGGTCGCCCGGCAGCGCGCACAGCAGGCTCGGCGCGCCGTAGCGCGGCACGCGCTGGCGTTCCGTCCGGTAGCCGCCGTCGAGGTAGCACGACAGCGTGTGGTGGCCCGGCTGCTCGTAGACCGTCTCGCTTTCGTCGGTGATCCGCGTCCATTCGGCGATCGCGAGATGGTCGCCGAGCCACGCGAAGCGCTCGAGCGTCGCGTTCGCGTCGGCGAGCGTGCGGCAGACCGACTGCAGGCCGAACGGCAAATCGCCGCCGACGGCGGCAGCGGCTGCGGCGGCCGGTGACGGCACGGCGGGCGGGGCGGGAGGGGGGACACGCATGATGACGGAGTATAAGCGCGCCTGCGCCGGCCCGTTCCGCCGGCCGGCAAAAGACCGCAATTCCGGACAATCGGCGCGCGCCGGGCGGCGGCATAGTCGGAGACCCCGCATCCGTTGCGCCTTTTGTCCCGGTTTCCGTCATGAATCTTTCGCTCTACATCCTCACCGTGCTGATCTGGGGCACCACCTGGATCGCGATCAAGTGGCAGCTCGGCTCCGTGCCGCCGCCCGTGTCGATCGCATGGCGCTTCTGGCTCGCGGCCGCCGTGCTGTTCGCGCTGCTGCGCGTGATGCGCCGGCCGGTGCGCCCGCCGCGCGAAGCGTGGCGCTACCTCGCCGCGCAGGGCTTCGCGCTGTTCTGCCTGAACTTCCTGTGTTTCTACTACGCGGAGCAGGTCGTGCCGAGCGGCCTCGTCGCGGTGATCTTCTCGACCGCGCCGCTGTTGAACTCGATCAACGGCCGGCTGTTCATGGGCCGCCCGCTGCGGCCGTCGGCGATCGCCGGCGCGCTGCTCGGCCTGACGGGCATCGCGTGCCTGTTCTGGCAGCAGATGGCCGGCCATCTCGACGACCACGCGACCTGGACGGGGCTCGCGATCGCGCTGGCGGGCACGATGTGCTTCTCGGCCGGCAACCTGCTGTCGAGCCGGATGCAGTCGATGGGGCTGCACCCGCTCGCGACCAACGGCTGGGCGATGCTGATCGGCGCGGCGATCCTGACCGTCGGCAGCGCAGTGGCCGGCTTGCCGTTCACGCTCGACACGAGCCCGCGTTATCTCGGCGCGCTCGTGTACCTGGCCGTGCCGGGCTCGGTGATCGGCTTTACCGCCTACCTGACCCTCGTCGGCCGGATCGGGCCGGAGCGTGCCGCGTACTGCACGGTGCTGTTCCCGATCGTCGCGCTGGCGGTGTCGACGGTGTTCGAGGATTACCAGTGGTCGCCGCTCGCGGTGGTCGGGCTGCTGCTGGTGGTGGCCGGCAACCTGGTCGCGTTCGACCTGGCGCGGCGGCTGTTCCCGCGCATGGCGTGACGGCTCGCCGCTCGGCGCGCGGGCCGGTTCCGGCCCGGTGGTCCGCTGTTCGCCTGCATTCGCGCATGAATAAAAAACCCCGCGTTCCGGAGAACGCGGGGTTTTGTCATTGATGCGAGCGGGCAGTGCGGTCAGGCCGCCGCGCCGCTGCCGGCAACCCGCGCCTGCCGCTGGTACAGCACCATCGACAGCGCGACGCCCGCGGCGGCGGCCACCGCCGCGAACAGGAACACCTGCGGATAACCGAACGCGCCCGCGACATAGCCGGCGAGCGGGCCCGTAATGCCGAGCGACAGGTCGAGGAACACCGAGTACGCGGACAGCGCCGCGCCGCGGCTGGCGGGCGGCACGAGCGCGACGGCCTCGACGCCGAGTGCCGGGAAGATCAGCGCGAAGCCGAAGCCCGTCAGCGCGGCGCCGACGAGCGCGACGTGCGGCACGGGCGCGAGCCACAGCAGCACGAGGCCCGAGCATTCGAACGCGAACGACACGATCGCGACGCGGAAGCCGCCGTACGTCTTGATCGTGTTCGCGAACAGCAGGCGCGCACCGATGAACAGCGTGCCGAACACGGTCAGCGACAGCGCGGCGTTCGGCCAGTGGCGCGCCGCGTAGTACAGGGTAACGAAGGTGGCGATCGAGCCGAAGCCGGCCGAGCCGAGCGCGAGGCCGAGGCCGTGCGGCAGCACGCGCGTGAACACGCTCGCATACGACATCCGTTCGCCGTGCACGAGCGGCACGGAATCGATCAGGCGCGCGAGATAGAAGCCGGTCGCGGCGAGCGCGATCACGATCACGCCGATCAGTGCCGGATTCAGCGTATGCGCGATCGCGACGCCGACCGGCGCGCCGAGCGCGAGTGCGCCGTAGGTGGCGATCCCGTTCCACGAGATCACCTTCGCGTTGTGCGTGACGCCGACCTTGCCGATACCCCACAGGATCGCGCCGGTGCCGCACAGGCTCTCGCCGACGCCGAGCACGAGCCGGCTCGCGACCAGCAGCACGAGGCTCGCGGCCGGCCAGTGCGCGAGCAGCAGCGCGACGAGCAGCAGCACGCCCGACACTCCGCAGCCGACCAGCCCGCGCAGCACCGTCTGCTTCGGCCCGAGCGTATCGGCGAAGCGCCCGGCGAGCGGCCGCGACGCGAGCGTCGCGAAATACTGGACGCTGATCGCGCCGCCCGCGACGATCGCGGAAAAACCGAGGTCGTCATGGACGAAACCCGGCAGCACCGCGAGCGGCAGGCCGATGGTCAGGTAGCAGATGAACGTGAAGCAGACGACGGACACGATTTGCAGCGTGACCGCGAACCCGCTGCGCGGCGGTGTGGCGGAATCGGTTGACATGGGGTCGGAACGAATGAGCGAAGCAGACGGAAGACGGCGAAAAAGGGAATCGGGATTTTCCCATGGAACCGGTTTTCACGCAGGCCCTTCATCCGTCCCCATGCGGCATATCGCCTCAGTTATATGGGCCCCATGCGTGATGGGCTATGGGTTGCGAAATTTGATGGTGTTAGCGTGCAAACTGTCAGAGAAGACGACGGTCCACCGCATCGGCGCGGGCCGCCTTGCCCAACTTGAAGAACGTTACGAGACATGAGTGAGCCGATCCGCTTCTACCATCGTCACGCGATCCGCGAAGTCAGCGGCGCGGACGTCACCCGCACCGTGCTGCAGTACCTGCGCGAGGACGCGCATTGCACCGGCACCAAGGAAGGCTGCGCGGAAGGCGACTGCGGCGCGTGCACGGTCGTCGTCGGCGAGCTGACCGACACCGGCGCGGTCGAGTTCAAGGCCGTCAACGCATGCATCCAGTTCCTGCCGACGCTCGACGGCAAGGCGCTGCTGACGGTCGAGGACCTGCGTCAGCCCGACGGCACGCTGCACCCGGTGCAGCAGGCGATGGTCGACTGCCACGGTTCGCAATGCGGGTTCTGCACGCCCGGCTTCGTGATGTCGATGTGGGCGCTGTACGAGAAGCACGGCCACGAAGGTTGCGGCAGCGCGTGCGCGAAGGCGAAGGACGTGCCGACGCGCACCGAGATCGCCGATGCGCTGACCGGCAACCTGTGCCGCTGCACCGGCTATCGCCCGATCGTCGATGCGGCGGTGCAGATGTTCGGTGCAGCCGGCGAAGGCGCTGCCGGCGAAGGCGCGGCCGGCGAAGGCGCCGCGCCGGTCGACACGGCCGCGCTGGCCCGCACGCTCGCGTCGCTCAAGCGCGACGATACGTTCGACTACACGACGATCGGCGGCGCGCGCTTCGCGGCGCCGCGCACGCTCGACGCGCTGGCGGCGCTGAAGGTCGAGCGCCCCGACGCGCGCATTCTGGCCGGCAGCACCGACATCGGCTTGTGGGTCACGAAGCAGATGCGCCGGCTCGACGACCTGATCTACGTCGGCCAGATCGCCGAACTGCAGCGCCTCGCGGAGCGCGGCGACTGGATCGAGATCGGCGCGGGCGTGACGGTCGAGAAGGCGTATGCGGCGCTGGCCGGCACGTATCCGGAACTGACCGAAATGTGGAAGCGCTTCGCGTCGCTGCCGATCCGCAATGCCGGCACGATCGGCGGCAACGTCGCGAACGGCTCGCCGATCGGCGATTCGATGCCGGGCCTGATCGCGCTCGGCGCGCGCGTGGTGCTGCGCGGCGGCGACACGGTGCGCGAGCTGCCGCTCGAGGCGCTGTACACGGGCTATCAGCAGAAGGACATGGCGCCGCACGAATTCGTCGTCGGCCTGAAGGTGCCGACCCGCACCGGCGCGCGCGAGAAGCTGCAGTTCCGCACGTACAAGCTGTCGAAGCGGTTCGACTCCGACATCTCGGCCGTATGCGCGGCGTTCGCGTTCATCGCGGACGGCGACACGATCCGCGAGCCGCGCATCGCGTTCGGCGGGATGGCCGCGACGCCGAAGCGCGCGACGCACACGGAAAGCCTGCTCGACGGCGCGACGTGGCACGAAGCGACCGCGCAGGCCGCGATGCAGGCGCTCGAGCGCGACTACCAGCCGCTGTCCGACATGCGCGCGACGAGCACGTATCGCCTCGATACCGCGAAGAACCTGATGTATCGCTTCTGGCTGGAGACGCGCCCGCACGATCCGCTGCCGCCGCAGGCGCTGAACGTGCGCGAGGTCGCAGCGGTTGCGGCGCGCGCCTGACGAGGGAGGGCACACGATGAACCAGCAAGCAGAACCGTTCCTGAGCACCCTCGATCCGCAAGCCGACGCCGCGCAGGTCCACGTCTCGCGCGCGCACGAATCCGCGCACCTGCACGTCAGCGGGCGTGCCACCTACACCGACGACATCCCGATCGTCGCGGGCACGCTGCACGCGGCGCTCGGCCTGTCGGCGAAGCCGCACGCGAAGATCGTGTCGATGAACTTCGACGCGGTGCGCGCGACGCCCGGCGTGGTCGCCGTGTTCACGGCCGACGACATCCCGGGCGTCAACGACTGCGGCCCGATCATCCACGACGACCCGGTGCTCGCGAAGGGCATCGTGCAGTTCGTCGGCCAGCCGATGTTCATCGTCGTCGCGACCTCGCACGAAACCGCGCGGCTCGCCGCGCGCCGCGCCCAGGTCGACTACGAGGAGTTGCCGGCGATTCTCACCGCGCAGGAAGCGCGCCGCGCGCAGTCCTACGTGATCCCGCCGCTGAAGCTCGCGCGCGGCGACGCGGCCGCGCGGCTCGCCGTCGCGCCGCACCGCGAGTCGGGCGAAATGCTGCTCGGCGGCCAGGAGCAGTTCTACCTCGAAGGACAGATCGCGTACGCGGTGCCGAAGGACGACGACGGGATGCACGTGTACTGCTCGACGCAGCACCCGAGCGAGATGCAGCACCTCGTCGCGCACGTGCTCGGCGTCGCGTCGCACAACGTGCTCGTCGAATGCCGCCGGATGGGCGGCGGGTTCGGCGGCAAGGAATCGCAGTCGGGCCTGTTCGCGTGCTGCGCGGCGCTCGCCGCATGGAAGCTGCTGTGCCCGGTGAAGCTGCGTCCGGATCGCGACGACGACATGATGATCACCGGCAAGCGCCACGATTTCCATTACCGCTTCGACGTCGGCTACGACGACGACGGCCGCATCGACGGCGTCGCGCTCGACATGACGTCGCGCTGCGGCTTCTCGGCCGACCTGTCGGGCCCGGTGATGACGCGCGCGGTATGCCATTTCGACAACGCGTACTGGCTCGGCGACGTAAACATCGCCGGCTACTGCGGCAAGACCAACACGCAGTCGAACACCGCGTTCCGCGGTTTCGGCGGCCCGCAGGGCGCGTTCGCGATCGAGTACATCCTCGACGACGTCGCGCGTTCGCTCGATCGCGATCCGCTCGACGTCCGCTACGCGAACCTGTACGGCAAGACCGAACGCAACGTGACGCCGTACGGGCAGACGGTCGAGGACAACGTGCTGCACGAACTGCTCGGCGAACTCGAGGCGACGAGCGACTACCGCGCGCGGCGGGCGGGCGTGCGCGCATTCAACGCACGCAACACGGTGCTGAAGAAGGGCATCGCGCTCACGCCGGTGAAGTTCGGCATCGCGTTCAACGTCACGCACTTCAACCAGGCCGGCGCGCTGGTGCACATCTACACCGACGGCTCGGTGCTCGTGAACCACGGCGGCACGGAGATGGGGCAGGGGCTCAACACGAAGGTCGCGCAGGTCGTCGCGCACGAGCTCGGCATCCGCTTCGGCCGGATCCGCGTGACGGCGACCGACACGAGCAAGGTCGCGAACACGTCCGCGACGGCCGCGTCGACGGGCTCCGACCTGAACGGCAAGGCCGCGCAGGATGCGGCGCGCCAGCTGCGCGAGCGGCTCGCGGTGTTCGCGGCGAAGCAGTTCGGCGACGGCAAGGTCGATGCGGCCGACGTGAAGTTCGGCAACGACTTCGTGTGGGTCGGCGGCACGAGCGTGCCGTTCGGCGACGTGATCGCGAAGGCGTACCTCGCGCGCGTGCAGCTGTGGTCCGACGGTTTCTACGCGACGCCGAAGCTGTACTGGGATCAGTCGAAGCTGCAGGGCCGGCCGTTCTACTACTACTCGTACGGCGCGGCCGTGTCGGAAGTCGTGATCGACACGCTGACGGGCGAGATGCGCACGCTGCGCGTCGATGCGCTGCACGACGTGGGCGCGTCGCTGAACCCGGCGCTCGACATCGGCCAGGTCGAAGGCGCGTTCATCCAGGGGATGGGCTGGCTCACGACCGAGGAGCTATGGTGGAACAAGGGCGGCAAGCTGATGACGCATGCGCCGTCGACGTACAAGATCCCGACGGTGAACGACACGCCGCCCGAATTCAACGTGCGGCTGTTCCGGAACCGCAACGTCGAGGACAGCATCCACCGGTCGAAAGCCGTCGGCGAGCCGCCGCTGCTGCTGCCGTTCTCGGTGTTCTTCGCGGTGCGCGACGCGGTGGCCGCGGTCGGCGACTACCAGGTGAACCCGCCGCTCGACGCACCGGCCACCGGCGAGTCGATCCTGCGCGCGGTGCAGGCCGTGCGCGCGGCGCGAGGCTGAGATGACGTTCGCCAAGGGCACCGGCCAGCGCAACCGCGCGAGCGGCACGCCGCCGCCGATGCACATCGTGCTGTTCGGCGCCGGGCACGTCGGTCACGCGCTCGTCACGCTGCTCGGCGCGCTGCCGTGCGTCGTGCAGTGGGTCGACACGCGCGACGAGCTGTTCCCGGACGAATGTCCGCCGAACGTGCAGCCGGAGCCGACCGACACGCCGGAGGCCGTCGTCGACGCGGCGCCGCCCGGCGCATATTTCCTCGTGATGACGCACAACCACGCGCTCGACTTCTCGCTCGCCGCGCAGATCATGCGGCGGCGCGACTATGCGTACTTCGGGATGATCGGCTCGCGCACCAAGCGCGTGAAGTTCGAGCGCCGGCTTGTCGCGCGCGGCGTCGATCCGGCGCGGCTGGTCGAGATGGTGTGCCCGATCGGCGTCGCGGGCATCGTCGACAAGGCGCCGGGCGCGATCGCGGTGGCCGTGTGCGCGGAGCTGCTGCAGGCGCGCTCGGGCATGCCGGTGGCGGACGCGAAGGCCGCCGCGTCGGGGCGCCCGGCGGACGACCTGTCCTGCGTGCGGTGACGGCGCGGCGACGCACGGCCGCACGCTTTTGCCTACACTGACGAATCGCGCGGCACCGGGCCGCGCCTTACCGTGCACGCACCATGTCCGATCACCAGGTTTATCTCGACACGCTCGATGCGAGCCTCGTCGCCATCGAGCGCTGGCTGTCCGGCGTCGATAGCGCGCCCGAGGCGCTCGACGCGCTGCTCGCGTCGTTCTCCGCCGATTTCACGATGATCCTGACCGACGGCCGCATGGTCGATCATGACGGCATGCGCGCGCTGTTCGCGAAGCTCGCCGGCGCGAAGCCGGGGCTGCGCATCGGGTTGTCGGAAACGCACGTGCTCGTGTCGGACGACCGCCACGCGGTCATCACCTATCTCGAGGCGCAGCACGCGGCCTCGGGCGAGCTGCCCGCGCGCCGCGCGACCGCCGTGTTCGACCGCGACGCGGCGGGCGTCGTGCGCTGGACCCATCTGCAGGAAACCTTCTGCACCGCGTGAGCCGCGCGGCGTCAGCGCTTGCGCGCGCCGCGTGCGGCGGTCAGCTCGTCGGACACGCTCTGCATCAGCGCACACAGCCACGCGATGTCGGTCGGCCGGTCGGGTTGCGGATGCGTGAGCAGGTAGCTCTTGATACGCGGAAACGGCACCGGCGGCGTAACGACGACGAGCGGCAGCAACTGCGCATAATGCGTCGCGAAGCGGCGCGTCGTCGTGAAGATCAGGTCCGATTGCAGCAGCACCTGCGGCACGATCCCGAAGTACGGCAGCGTCGTCACGATGCGCCGCGTGAGGTGTGCGCGGGCAAGGCCGATCTCGATTGCGTTGCGCTTGTCGCCGGTGTACGGCGTCGGCGCGACGTGCGCGGCCGACGCGTACGCTTCGCGCGTGAGCGGCCCGCGCGCGAGCGGATGGGAGTCCCGCATCAGGCACACGATCGTGTCGGAGAACAGGTCCTGACGCGCGAACTGCGGGTCGGGCTTCGGCCAGTTGCCGATCACGAGGTCGAGCGCGCCGGATTCGAGCGCGCCCGCGTGATCGAGCGCGGGATTCAGCGAATCGATTTCCAGGTGCGCATGCGGCGCCGCGTCGCGAAAGCGCTCGATCAGCGTCGGCATGAAGAAATCGTTCAGGTAGTCGGGCGCGGCGACGCGGAACGTGCGCCGGGCGGACGACGGATCGAAGTCGCCGTGCGGCGTTGCGATGAAATCGACCTCGCGCAGCGCGCGCTGCGCGGCCTCGAGCAGCGATGCGCCGTATTCGGTCGGCACCATGCCGGATTTGCCGCGCACGAGGATCGGGTCGTTCAGCGTCTCGCGCAGCTTGCGCAGTGCGGTGCTGATCGCGGGCTGGGTCTGGTTCAGCCGCAGCGCGGCCTGCGTGACGCTGCGCTCGAGCAGCAGCGTGCGCAGCACACGCACGAGCCAGATATCGAGCGAGGCGGTACGGTCGTCGTCTTCCATCGGTGGGGGATGGGGCGGGCGACGCGTAACCTTACCGCAGGCGCGCGCGCCCGTGCATCGTGACCGGTTGATGACCGCTATTACGCACGGACACGCGCTTACGCGCGGCCCTTCGGCAGCGCGCTGATACGCTTGACCTCGCGCGATTCGAGCCAGTTCGGCGTGCGCGCGCAGTACAGCACCATCGGCAGCGCGTCCTCGCCCCAGAACAGCTGCTTGTTCATCCAGAACGTCGGCACGCCGAACACGCCGAGCGCGATCGCGTCGTCGATGTGGCGGCGCAGCTGCGCGGCGGTTTCCTCGAATTCGATCAGTTCGTCGCCGTGGCCGACGCCGACGCGTTCGCACAGCGCCGCGAAGCCTTCCGGCGTCGACGGATCGTTGCCTTCGCGCCAGATGAAGCGGAACATTTCCAGCACCGTCACGATATCGGCGCGCAGCGCGATCGCGAGGCGCAGCACCTTGTCGGACTCGAACGGGTGCGCGGGCGGCATCTTGAAGCGGATGCCGAGCTGCTCGGCGCGGAACAGCGCGTGGCGGTACGTGAACACGCGCTTGGCCGGCACGTCGGCGCTGGGGCGCTGCCCCCAGTGGCGCTGCAGGTCGGGCAGCGACACCGCGACGGGTTCGAACGGCACGTCCGGCCACTTGTCGTGCTGTTCGAGGAGCAGGTAGGAGAACGGCGACACGAAGTCGAAGAACCAGGCGGGCTGGGCGGTATCGAGGCCGGTTGTCATGTCGATCTCCAGAGGAAGGGGCCGGGGCCGGCCGTCTCGCGCGCGGCGCCCGGCGGCGGCCCCCATGTTACGCGGCGGCGCACGCATGCGGCAATGATCGCGGATCGTCCGGTCAAGCGGAACCGGGAGTCGCCCGAGGGGGCGCGCCGTCGCCGCCGGACGCGTGCGGCGCGTCGTGCGGGCGGCCGTGCGGATCGGCTTCGTGCGCGGTGAGCCGTTCGCGCACGAAGCCGATGTGCTCGCGCAGCACGTAGAACTGGCCGGCATAGGCGAGCGGCATTTTCATCCGGTTCACGGCTTCCTCGATGTCGTCGAGTTCGTCGAGCAACTGCACGCGCTCCTCGGCCGTGTGCTCGCCGAGCGCACGGCGCTCGAGCGCGATCAGCGCGCCGTACCAGCGGTAGATGCGCGAGCGCACGCGCCAGCCGTACAGCGACGGCACGAGCCGCAGCCCCGGGATCAGCACGACGATCAGCGGCACGACCACGACGAGCAGCCGGTCGACGAGGCTCGCGACCCAGAACGGCAGCCGTCGGTACAGGAAGGTCTTGCCGGATTTGTAGTAGCGCGCGGCGTCGTCGGACAGCGGGAAGCCGCGCGTGACGGACGACGGGAATTCGCCCGCGTGCTGCAGGATCGTCGCATGGCCGTGCACCTCGCGCGCGGCCTCGATCAGCAGGTCGGACAGCGCGGGGTGCAGCGAGTCGCGCGCGACCAGCTCGATGGTCGGCGCGACCGTGTGGATGTCGGCGGGCGGCAGGTTGCGGCCGAGATCGTAGACGCCCATCGGCAGCGTGATCGCGGTCAGGTACGGGAAGCGCCGCGCGTACGCCTCGGCCTGCGTGAACGAATACACGTGCACGCCCGGTGCGCGGAACAGTTTCGCCATCACCGGGATCTGCGTCGAATCGCCGGACAGGAATGCCGCGTCGATCTTGCCGTCGAGCAGCGCGGTGGCCGCATCCTCGCCGGCGGTCGGCAGCAGCTCGGTCGACCCGCCCGGCACGATGCCGTTCATCTTCAGCAACGCGAGGCTCAGTTCGCGCGCGCCGCTGCCTTCCGCGCCGAGCGCGAGCCGCTTGCCCTTGAAGTCGGACAGGCGCGCGACGACCGGGCCGCGGTACATGATCGCGAGCGGCACGTAGCCGATGCTGCCGAGCGACACGAGGTGTTCGTCGCGCTCCTTCGGGCCGATACCGCTCTGCACGAAGCCGACGTCGACCGGCGCGTTCGGGTTCGACAGCCGCGCGAGGTTCTGGGCGGACCCTTCGGACGACTGGACGTCGAGCGTGACGCCGTTCTTCGCGAGGATCGTCTTGTATTTCTGCGCCGCGTTCCAGTACGTGCTGCCGGGCGGCCCGGACGAGATCACGAGCGTGGACGGCGGGGCCGGCTGGATCAGCTTGACCGCGAGCCAGACGGCCGCGACGGCGAGCAGCACGGTGGGGCCGATCGACAGCGCGAGGTCGCGCCACGACACCGCGACGAAGCGGGCGAGGATGCGGCGCGGCCGGCGAGGGCGCAGGAGTGGCTTCATGAACGGCGATAGGCGAGTGACGCATGCATGACGGATCGATGACGCGGACGCGTGACGGATCGCATGCATTCGCGGCGATGGTAACCGGATTCGCCGCGCATGCGCGAATTCGGCGAATCCGGCGGGCCCGGCCGGCGCCGGCGCCGCGTCAAAAGCTTTGCGCTTCCGCGGTCGCTGGATTACATTGTGCGACGCAGCCGCGCCCGATTCGCGCGCGACCCGGCACGCAATGAGACCGGGCGCGTCCGGCCGGCGGCTGTCCGGCCCGGCCGGCCCGCTCTTCGCGTGCGCCGTCCGCCGGTCCGTCTTGCCTCTCTCGTATCGCCGTGGAAAACACCGGCTGTCCCGCCGCGCTCGCGCGTGCAGGCCGGCCGCCTTTGGGGGTAGTCGGCCGCACTGTGCGCGGCCGTTTTGATTCACTAGGAGATAGCATGAAGTCGATCGTGTTGAGAGCGTTGGGAGCGTTGGGGGTGGCCGCGGTGGCCGCGTGTCTGTCGGGCAGCGTGTATGCGCAGTCGAGCGAGCCGGCGGCGCCCGAAGCGCCCGCCGCCGCGAAGAGCGCATCGAAGGCCGCCGCGAAAACCGCGAAAAAAGCGAACCGCAAGCTCGGCTACGCGGTGCGCAAGGCCATTTCGAAGGAACAGGGCGTGAATGTGTCGAACCTCGTCGTGCGTTCGAAGGGTGGCGCGATCACGCTCGAGGGCTCGGTGCCCGACGCCGCACAGATCGACAAGGCCGAAGCTGCAGCCAAGGGCGTGACGGGCGTGACGTCGGTCACGAACAAGCTGAGCGTCCAGCCGCAATGACGCGGGGCGGCGCGTTCGCGCCGCTCGCGCTCGCATCCAGGCGGGCCTCGGAAATCCGGGGCCCGTTTTCGCTTGGAGTCCATCCGACATAACGAGAGAGAGGGCGACAATGACGAAGCTACGGTGGGGCAGGCGGGTCGGGTTCGGAGCGGCGCTGGCCGCCGTCGTGACGCTGTTCGGGGCCTGCAACGGCAACGAGACGCGCGACGGCAACCAGCTGCCCGGTTTCATCGCGGGCAGCGTGCGCACGACGGCCTATGACGGCGCGAGCGACGACCTGCTGACGGCCGGCCTCGGCAAGAGCGGCCTCGCGAGCGCCGTGCCGCCCGCGTTCGCGAACCCGGCCCGGCCGACGGCGGCCGAGCTGCGCCGCCTCGCGATCTGGTCGAACTACCGCGCGCTCGTCGACATGAGTGCGAACGGCGGCTACGGCCGCTTCTGGGGGCCGAACGTCGATCTCGACGGCAACGACACGCTCGGCGAAGGCAAGATCCCCGGCACCGAATACCTCGCGTACGCCGACGACGGCAGCGGCAGCAAGAACGTGACGCTGCTCGTGCAGGTGCCCGCCAGCTTCAATCCCGCGCAGCCGTGCATCGTCACCGCGACGTCGTCGGGCTCGCGCGGTGTGTACGGCGCGATTTCCGCGGCCGGCGAATGGGCGCTCAAGCGCGGCTGCGCGGTGGCCTACAACGACAAGGGCGGCGGCAATGGCGCGCACGAACTCATGTCGGACACCGTCACGCTGATCGACGGCACGCTCGCCAACGCGGTGCTGGCCGGCACCGCGAGCCTGTTCACCGCGAACGTGACGAGCGGCGATCTCGCCACCTTCAATGCCCGCTTCCCGAACCGCTATGCGTTCAAGCACGCGCATTCGCAGCAGAATCCCGAGCAGGACTGGGGGCGCGTGACGCTGCAGTCGGTCGAGTTCGCGTACTGGGCGCTCAACGAGCAGTTCGGCCCGCTGGTCGACGGCTCGCATCACGGCGTGCGCTATCGCGCGGGCGACATCACGACGATCGCCGCGTCGGTCAGCAACGGCGGCGGCGCGTCGCTCGCGGCGGCCGAGCAGGACAGCCGCGGCTGGATCACCGCGGTCGTGGTTGGCGAGCCTCAAATCAACGTGCGGATGGCGCCGAACGCGGTCGTGCGCTCGGGCGGCCAGCCGGTGCCGTCGTTCGGCCGGCCGCTGGCCGACTACGCGACCCTCGCGAACCTGCTCGAGCCGTGCGCGGCGGCGGCGTCCGCGCTGGCCGGCGCGCCGTATCTCACCGCGCTGCCGTCGGCCGTCACGCAGTCGATCCGCACGCAGCGCTGCGCGACGCTCGCCGCGGCCGGGCTCGTGTCGGGGGCCGATACGCAAAGCCAGGCCGCCGACGCGCTCGCGCAGCTCCACGCGGCCGGCTACCTGGCCGATTCCGACCTGCTGCAGGCGCCGATGTGGGATTCGCAGGCGATCCCGGCGATCGCGGTCACGTACGCGAACGCGTACACGCGCTCGCGCGTCGCCGACAACCTGTGCAATTTCAGCTTCGCGACGACGAACCCGGCGACGGGCGCCGTCGCCGCGCCCGCCACGTCGCCGATGCCGGCCGTATTCGGCGTCGGCAACGGCGTGCCGCCGACGGCCGGCATCAACCTCGTGTTCAACACGGGCGCGGGTATCGACCACCGGCTCGCGACACCCGATGCGAGCTTCGCGGGCGCGCTGTGCCTGCGCCAGCTCTGGACGAACGGGATGCTCGGGATGCCCGCGAACGTCGACGCGGTGCGCGTGAACGCGAACCTGCAGGGCAAGCCGGCGATCATCGTCCAGGGCCGCAGCGACGCACTGGTGCCGGTGAACCACGCATCGCGCGCGTACGTCGCGCAGAACGGCATCAGCGAAGGCGGGCGCAGCCAGCTCGTGTTCTACGAGGTGACGAACGGCCAGCACTTCGACGCGTTCCTGCCGGTGCCGGGCTTCGACACGCGCTTCGTGCCGGTTCACTACTACAACCTGCAGGCGCTGAACCTGATGTGGCGGCACCTGAAGAACGGTGCACCGCTGCCGCCGTCGCAGGTGATCCGCACGGTGCCGCGCGGCGGCACGCCGGGCGCCGCGCCCGCGCTGACGAGCGCGAACCTGCCGCCGATCTCGGCCGCGCCGGGCGGCAATGCGATCACGGTCGGCGCGGGGGCGCTCGACGTGCCGTTCTGAACGCGCGCCGCCGCCCGCCCGAAGCCGGACGCGCGCGTCCGGCTTTTTTTCGCCCATGCGCGGGAATCGCTTCCCGGATTCGATGCCCGGCGAAACGCCGGCGCCGTAACAAATTGTTACTTTACGGCTGAAAACCCGGAATTTATTATGCGCCGGTATTTTCACTTAATTTAATAAATTATCCGGGACACATATTCCTTTCCTTTCGTTTAGATAATCCTTTCGGTTTTATTAATTCGGCCCGGGCCGCGATTGAACGCAATTTTGCGATTAATCGACGCTCCGCCGAGAGGGATTGCTCGCCCTTTCGCAGCAAAGCGGCCTTGTCCGGCCTGGCTTTGCGGGGTGAGGCTTTGCCTTCGATCTGCATGCGCTTCGCCACGGCCGGGAATCGGGCGTGAAATCGCGAGTGATTTTGAATTGCCGTTTGCAATGGAATTGATTCCATTGGGTGCTTGCTGAATATCGGGTGGGGTAAATCGTGCCGATCGGTATTCGCCGATCCGGTAAAAAACTCGGAGTGCGTCGCATAACGAATGCATTCCTGGTGCGGAGCGCCGGCGCAAATGATCCTTTGCGACCGGCGGTATTTATCGTTCTGTTCGAGAGGCAATAATGACGACACGGAAGTCCTTGAAAGACGGTTTCGCGCTATTCGGAACGACACTGAGCGTGCCGCTCGCCGCCGCTGCGGCCGCGGCGCTGCTCGTCACGGGGTGCGGCGGCGACGACGGCGCGAGCCCGTCCGCCGCCGCGGCCGCGGCGGCCACGGCCGCGAATACGCCGGCGTCCGGCGCGTCGACGAACGCCGCGCAGGCCGACCAGCCGTACGTCGACACCGACGTGTACGGCACCGGGCCGAACGACGCGGTGACCGACGCCACCGAAGGCGCGGCGGTCGTGCACCGGCAGGTGTCGATCGGCGGCAAGACCATCAAGTACACGGCCACCACGGGCCACCTGACGACGATCGACCCGGTCACGTCGGCGCCGAACGCGAAGATGTTCTACGTCGCGTACACGCAGGACAATCCGGACCCGTCGAAGCCGCGCCCGGTCACGTTCTTCTACAACGGCGGCCCCGGCTCGTCGTCGGTCTACCTGCTGCTCGGCTCGTACGGGCCGAAGCGCCTGCAGTCGTCGTTCCCGAACTTCACGCCGCCCGCGCCGTACAAGCTGCTCGACAACCCGGACAGCCTGCTCGACCGTACCGACCTCGTGTTCATCAACCCGGTCGGCACCGGTTACTCGGCGGCGATCGCCCCGGCGAAGAACAAGGACTTCTGGGGCACCGACCAGGACGCCCGCTCGATCGACCGCTTCATCCAGCGCTACCTGACCAAGTATTCGCGCTGGAATTCGCCGAAATTCCTGTACGGCGAGTCGTACGGCACCGCGCGCAGCGCGGTCGTGTCGTGGGTGCTGCATGAGGACGGCATCGACCTGAACGGGATCACGCTGCAGTCGTCGATCCTCGACTACGCGAATGCGTTGTCCGCGCCGGGCACGTTCCCGACGCTCGCGGCCGACGCGTTCTACTGGAAGAAGACGACGCTCAACCCGACGCCGACCGATCTCGACGCGTACATGGTCCAGGCCCGCAACTACGCGGACAACACGCTCGCGCCGCTCGCGCAGAAGCCGAACCCGCAGGACGGCGGCTTCGTGAACGTGCGGCTGAACCTGAACCTGCAGACCGCGCAGCAGATGGGCGCGTACATCGGCACGGACCCGACGTCGCTGATCCAGACGTTCGGCAACCCGGCCGCGCTCGGCAACGTGCCGTCGTCGGACGACAACCCGCCGTACACGTTCTTCCTGACGCTCGTGCCGGGCACGCAGATCGGCCAGTACGACGGTCGCGCGAACTTCACGGGCAAGGGCATCGCGCCGTACATCCTGCCGAACTCGGGCAGCAACGATCCGTCGATCACGAACGTCGGCGGCGCGTACACGGTGCTGTGGAACAGCTACATCAACACCGACCTCAAGTACACGTCGACGTCGTCGTTCGTGGACCTGAACGACCAGGTCTTCAACAACTGGGACTTCAGCCACACCGACCCGACCGGCGCGAACAAGGGCGGCGGCAATACGCTGTACACGGCCGGCGACCTGGCGTCGACGATGAGCGTGAACCCGGACCTGAAGGTGCTGTCGGCGAACGGCTATTTCGACGCCGTCACGCCGTTCCACCAGACGGAGCTGACGCTCGCGCAGATGCCGCTCGACCCGACGCTCAAGGCGCAGAACCTGACGATCAAGAACTACCCGTCGGGCCACATGATCTACCTGAACGACGCGTCGCGGACCGCGCTGAAGGGCGATCTCGCCAACTTCTACGACGGTATCCTCGCGAACCGCACCGCGCTGCAGCGGGTGCTGAAGCTGCAGGCGCGCACGCAGCAGCTGCGCCAGCAGAAGCTGGAGCAACAGCAGCAGCTCCACTGAGCGCGGGCGGCGCACGCGCCGCCTGACGCGACGTAAAAAAAACGCCGCCCGGTCACGAGCCGGGCGGCGTTCTTGATTGGAGCGGCGCGCGCGTGGCGCGCCTGCCGTCACGCGAGCACGAGCCGCACGCCGACCGCGACGAGCGTCGCGGCGAGCAGGTTGCGCAGCAGCCGCTCGGGTGCACGCGCCGACAGCAGGCTGCCGAGCACGATGCCCGGCAACGAACCGAGCAGCAGCGACAGCAGCATCGACCAGTCGACCGAGCCGAGCAGCCAGTGGCCCATGCCCGCGACCAGCGTGAGCGGCACCGCGTGCGCGATGTCGGAACCGACGATGCGGGTCGTCGCGAGCATCGGATACAGCAGCAGGAGCACGGTGACGCCGATCGCGCCGGCGCCGACCGACGTCATCGACACGAGCACGCCGAGCACGGCGCCCGTCAGCACGGTCGACCACAGCGTGCGCGCGGGGCTCGGTGCGAGCGGGTTGCGCGCGGCGAACGCGGTGAGCTGCGGCCGGAAGATCAGGGCGAGCGACGTGAGCAGCAGCGCGACGCCGAGCACGAGCTGGATCATCCGCGCGGTGCCCGGCGTGTTCATCCCGTGCGTGTGCAGCCACCACAGCGTGATGGCCGCGGCCGGCACGCTGCCCGCCGCGAGCCGGCCCGTGATGCGCCAGTCGATCGAACCCTTCAGGCCGTGGACGAGCGTGCCGGTGGCCTTGGTCGCGGCCGCGTAGAGCAGGTCGGTGCCGACCGCCGTCGCGGGGTGGACGCCGAACAGCAGCACGAGGATCGGTGTCATCAACGAACCACCGCCGACGCCCGTCAGGCCGACGAGGATGCCGACGAACAGGCCGGACAACGAGTACAGCAGATCGATATGGGGAAACGACATCGGAAGCAGGCGGTTATGCGGCGTTCGGCGGCGACGCGCGGCGGCGGCGCGTGGGTCAAAGTCCGCCATTGTCGCAAAAGTGGCGGGTCGGTGTACGACTGCGTTAAAAATCGGCCGTCCGGCCGCCTGCGGCCGATGCCCCGAATCAGTGCATCGCGCTGCCGACCCCGCTTCCTGCCAGGGCCTGCCGCCGGATGCGCAGCGCGAGCCCGATCAGCGCGGCGGCGGCGGCGAATGCCGCGCCGAACGCGAAGGCCGCATGGTAGCCGCCGTTCAGTGCGTCGAGCGGCGCGGCGTTCGCCGCCGCGAGCACGTCGGTGCGGGCGGCCGCGAGGCTCGCGAGCACGGCGAGGCCGAGCGCGCCGCCCATCATGAACGCGGTGTTGACGATCCCCGACGCGAGCCCGGAGTCGGCCGGATCGACGTCGCTCATCGCGGCGAGCAGCATCGGATTGAACGCGACGCCCGCGCCGATGCCGAGCAGCGTCATGCCGGGCAGCACGTGCCAGACGAAGCCGCCGTCCACCGGCGCGCGCGAGAACAGGGCGAGGCCGCAGGCCGCGATCAGCAGGCCGGCCGCGATCGGGCCGCGGATCCCGAAGCGCATCACGATACGCGCGGACAGCCCGAGCGAGAACGCGGCCATGATCAGGTTCGCCGGCAGGAACGCGAGACCGACCTGCAGCGGCCCGTAGCCGAGCACACGCTGCATGTACAGCGCGGACAGGAAGAACCACGCGAACATCGCGGCCGCCCACAGCACGCCGATCACGTTCGCGAGCGCGACGTTGCGCGCGGCGAACAGCGTGAGCGGCATCAGCGGATGCGCGGTGCGCGCCTCGATCGCGATGAACAGCGCGAGCAGCGCGACAGCCGCGCCGATCAGCACGACGGTCTGCGTCGACAGCCAGCCGGCTTCGTTGCCGCCGACGATCCCGTAGACCGCCAGCATCAGCGATGCGGTCACGGTGACCGCGCCCGCGACGTCGAGCCGTGCGGTGCCGGCCGGCGCGCGCAGGCGCGGCAGCAGCGCGACGCACATCGCATAAACGGCGATGCCGATCGGCAGATTGACGAGGAAGATCCAGTGCCACGACAGCGAACTCGTCAGCAGCCCGCCGAGCAGCACGCCGATGCTGCCGCCGCCCGCACAGACGAAGCCGTACACGCCCATCGCCCGCGCGCGTTCGCCGGGCTCGGTGAAGAGATTCATGATCAGCGACAGCGACACGGCCGACACCACCGCGCCGCCGAGCCCCTGCACCGCGCGCGCGGCGATCAGCATCGTCTGCGACTGGGCGAGGCCGCACGCGAGCGACGCGAGCGTGAAGACGACGAGGCCGGCGAGGAACATGCGCCGCTGGCCGTACAGGTCGCCGAGACGGCCGCCGAGCAGCAGGCAGCCGCCGAACGTCAGCAGGTACGCGTTGACGACCCACACGAGGGCCGTCTCGGTGAAATGGAGGTCGGTGCTGATCGACGGCAGCGCAACGTTCACGATCGTGCTGTCGAGCACGATCATCAGCACGCCGAGGCAGAGGACGATCAGCGCGTACCAGCGCCTCTCGCCGTGGATCCCGTGGGTCATGGGGAGGTGGCCTTTTTAGTTATTTGAAAGGCAACATTCTAGACGCCGCACGGCGCGGCTTCCTGCCGGTTTCTGGCAGCAGTGAAGCGGACCGTTACGCCGTTACGCGCGCTGCGGCAGCGCGCAGCCGTCGGGGCCGCAGGCGGCCGCGTCGTCGCCGCCGATCGCGACGATGCCGTCGCGCCATGCCTGGTCGAGCGCCTGCGCGAACGCGTCGGCCGGCTGTGCGCCCGACACCGCGTAACGGCCGCCGAACACGAACAGCGGCACGCCGCGCCCGCCGATCTGCGCGGCGCGCGCGATGTCGGCTTCGACTTCGTCGCGGTACAGGTCGCTGCGCAGCACGTCTTCGACGGCCGCGCGCTCGAGCCCCGCTTCGACCGCGAATTCGGTCAGCGCGGCGTGATCGAACAGCGAGCCGTGCTCGCAGAAATACGCGCGGTACAGCCGCTCGGTCAGCGCGTGCGCGCGGCCCGTCGCTTCCGCGAGCTTCACGAGCCGGTGGCCGTCGAGCGTGTCGCCGACGAGCGTGCCCGGCAGGTCGTAACGCAGCCCGACGCTTGCGGCCGCATCGGTCACCTGGCGCAGCATCTGGTCGACCTGCGCGGGCGACATCCGGTACTTGCCGGCGAGCATCGCCTCGACCGGCTCGACGGGCTGGCCCGGCATCAGCCGGTATGCGCGCAGCGCGACGTCGACGCGCTCGGCGTGCGCGAACGCGGCGAGCGCCTCGTCGAAGCGGCGCTTGCCGATCCAGCACCACGGGCAGATCAGGTCGGACCAGATTTCGACGGTCAGGGTCGGGCGAAGCGCGGGGGAGGAGGCGGTCGGCATGGGATGGCGGTTCGGGAAAAAATGTAACCGGGACTATATCATTTCGTGCTTCGACGCCTATGCGTCGCCCTGCGTTTCCTTCAGGTGCTTGAGGTGCTTGTAGACCGTCGCGCGGCCCATCCCGAGCACATTCGCGACGTAGTTCGCCGCGCTCTTGCCGCGGAACGCGCCCTCCGCGTACAGCGCTTCGACGAGTTCGCGCCGGTGCTCGCGCGTGAGCCCGTTCAGCCCGACCTGCCGCTCGCGCAGCCAGCCGTGCAGGAACGTGTTGATGCGCTCCTGCCAGTCGTCGCGGAACAGCTCGTCCGGCTGTGCGACGACACCCGCACCCTTGATGAACAGGTCGAGCGTCGCGCGCACTTCGTCGAACACCGCGATGTTGAAGTTGATGCACATCATCCCGGTCGGGTGGCCCTCGTCGTCGAACAGCACGTTGCTCACGCAGCGCATCCGCCGGCCGTCCCAGTTCAGCTTCTCGTACGGGCCGATCACGCGCTCGCGCGCGGAATGATCGATTTCCTCCAGCGCGGAATCGTCGCCGACCTCGCGCTTCGACAGGTTGTTCGCGAGATACAGCACGGTCTGGTCGTGCAGGTCGTGGATCACGACTTCCGCGTACGGGAAGAACAGCGCGGCGATACCGTCGGCGATCGGCGCATAGCGGGTGAGCAGCAGGTCTTTGACGGGGGATTTCTTCTTGCGCATCGGGATCGCACTCTCGGGTGAGCCGCGGCCGGGCGAGCCGGCGGGCTGGCGGCCCGTCGCTCCGGCACGCCGACGCGCGGCCGCCGCGGCGGTTGCGTCATTGTATCGGCCCCGCGCGCGCGTGCCGCTCATGCGCGCGTCAGGTGCGCATACAGCGCGTGCGCGATCGCGATGTCCTCGAGCCCGAGGCCGATCGAGCGGAAGAACGCATGGCGCGTGCGCGACGGCGCCGGGCACGCGCGCTGCACGAGCGCCGGCAGGTCGCCCGCGATGCGCTCGACGCGCCAGCCGTGCTCGGCCGTCGCGATCTGCATCTCGCCGGCGCTCGCGGGCGTCGTGTGCCGGTAGTCGCAGTACACGTCCATGTCGGGCAGCCAGGCGGGCGGGATCTCGTGTGCGCGCGCGACGTTCGTGCTGATCGACGTGACGAGCGCGGGGCGCGTGAGCATCCCGTCGCCGAGCACGGGCGTGCCCGACGACGTGCACAGCATCACGACGTCCGCGTCGCGCACGCACGCGTCGACACTGTCGGCCGGCCGCGCACGCGGGTCCAGCCGCGCGAGTTCGGCCCGCATCGCCGCGTCGCCGGCGAGCGCGGGCGAGTACACGCGGATCGTCTCCCAGTCGCGCAATCCCGCGGTGTGCCGCAGGTGCGCGAGGCCGACCGCGCCCGCGCCGATCACCGCGAGATGCTTCGCGTCGCCGGGCGCGAGACAGTCGACCGCGAGCGCGGTCGTGCCGGCCGTGCGCTCGACGGTCAGCAGGCCCGCGTCGCACCACATCAGCGGCTGGCCCGTGCGCATCGACATCAGCGCGGTCCACGCGGTGACGATGGGTTTGCCGCCCGTCACGACATACGGCGACAGCTTCGCGCCGAACACCTGCGCATCGGCGAGCGCGCCCAGATACGTGATGAAGTCGCCGGCCTGCCCGGGAAACAGCGTGAGCGTCTGCGGCGGCTGCACCGCGCGCGCCGCGGCAAGCGACGCGAACATGCTGCGCAGCGTGCCGAGCACGTCGAGCGACGGCAGGGCCGCGCGCACCGCGGCTTCGTCGACGGTCAGCGGCAGGGGCGGGGTGGTTTGCGTCATGGATGCGTCTCCAGTGGGGCCGGACCAGCAGTCTCGCGACGTGGCGTCCGGCGATGTTCGTGATGGACGAAAAGTCTAATATAGACTCATGATGTCGGGCGAGCTTTTCTTTTCAGGCTGTCCATCGTTCGGACGGTTTTTGAAAAGACGCCTGAAATCAATGTCTTGGATGGGCAGGTGTCGATCCCGGCGAAGCGAAACCGGGGCACGATTCTCGTATCCCCTATAGTCTATAGTAGACTTTGAGTCTATATTTCGCGTGCATGGAGTCGCGTTGCCGATCTTTATTGACTCAACCCGGACAGGACCCGTCATGAACTGGAAGCTTGCCTTTTGCGCTGCCGCGGCCTTCGCGGGCGCGGCCGTCACGGCCCACGCGGAACAGACCACGTTGCGCTTCGGGATCGAAGCCGCCTATCCGCCGTTCGAGAGCAAGACGCCGGCCGGTCAGCTGCAGGGTTTCGACGTCGACATCGGCAACGCGGTGTGCGCGAAGCTGAACATGAAGTGCGTGTGGGTCGAGAATTCGTTCGACGGCCTGATTCCGGCGCTGCAGGCGCGCAAGTTCGACGCGATCAATTCGGCAATGAACATCACCGCGAAGCGCAAGCAGAGCATCGACTTCACGCCGGCGATCTACGTGGTGCCGATCGTGATGGTCGCGAAGCACGGCTCGCCGCTGCGGCCCGACGTCGCGAGCCTGCGCGGCAAGCACGTCGGCGTGCTGCAGGGTTCGTCGCAGGAGGATTTCCTGAAGGCGCACTGGGCCAGCGCGGGCGTGGCCGTCGTGTCGTACCAGGATCAGGACCAGATCTATGCCGATCTCGTCGCGGGTCGTCTCGACGCGGCCGTGCAGGAAGCGCAGACCGCGCAGGACGGTTTCCTCGACAAGCCGGCCGGCCGCGATTACCAGATCGTCGGCGAGCCGCTGAAGGATCCGGCGACGCTCGGTGAAGGCACGGGCTTCGGGATGCGCAAGAACGACAAGGCGCTGCAGGCGAAGATCGTCGGCGCGCTCGACGCGCTGAAGAAGGACGGCACGCTCGGCGCGCTGTCGCAGAAGTACTTCAAGCGCGACATCGTCGCAAAGTAACGACCGCCGCGCGCCGGCCGCCGGGCGGGCGCGTGCCGCATCGAATCTCGACGCAGTACGGGGAATCATGGATTTCGACGTCATCGTTCTGGGGGCCGGCATCGTCGGCGTGTCGTCGGCGCTGCATCTGCAGGATCGCGGGTTGCGCGTCGCGCTCGTCGACCGGCGCGCGCCCGGCGAGGAAACGAGCCACGGCAATGCCGGGCTGATCGAACGCTCGTCGGTCGTGCCGTACGCGTTTCCGCGCCGGCTCGGTACTTTGCTGCGCTATGCGCGCAACCGCTCGGTCGATCTCTACTGGGACTACCGCGCGCTGCCCGCGTATGCCGGCTGGCTCGCGCGCTTCTGGCGCGAATCGTCGCCGCAGCGGCTCGCAGCCGCCGCGCGCGACCTGCTGCCGCTCGTCGCGGCGAGCGTCGTCGAGCACGACGCGCTGCTCGCGCGTACCGATGCGCAGCCGCTCGTGCACGACGGCGGGTGGATCGAAGCGTTCCGTTCGCCCGCGCTGTTCGATGCGGAAACGCGCGTGCAGCAGCGCGTGGCCGACGCGCACGGGCTGCGGATGACGGTGCTCGATGCACGTGCGTTGCGCGCGACGGAGCCCGGCGTCGGCGACGCTTTCTGCGGCGCATTCCACTGGCGGGACCCGAAGACCGTATCGAGCCCGGGCGGGCTGACCAAGGCCTACGCCCGGTTGTTCGAGCGCGACGGCGGCACGTTCGTGCTCGGCGACGCGACCACGCTTGCGCAGGAACGCGACGGCTGGAGCGTCGACACCGCGCATGGGCGGATCGCGGCCCGCTCGGCGGTGGTCGCGCTCGGGCCGTGGTCGGATCATGTATTCGCGCCGCTCGGCTACCGGATTCCGCTGCGCGCGAAGCGCGGCTACCACATGCACTACCGGCCGACGCGCACGCCGCTCGCCGTGCCCGTGTGCGATACCGAGGAAGGTTTCGTCGTCGCGCCGATGGAAGGGGACCGCCTGCGGCTCACGACCGGCGTCGAGATCGCGCTGCGCGGCGCACCGCCGACCGGCGTGCAGCTCGCGCGTGCGGAGCCGCTGGCGCGCGACGCGTTCGGCATCGGCGAGCGGCTCGATCCCGAGCCGTGGCTCGGGATGCGGCCGTGCACGCCCGACATGCGCCCGGTGGTCGGGCCCGCGCCGCGCCATCGCCACCTGTGGTTCGCGTTCGGCCATTGTCACCACGGGCTCACGCTCGGCCCCGCGACCGGGCGCCTGCTCGCTGAAATGATGACGGGCGCGCCGACCTATATCGATCCCCATCCGTACCGGCCTGCACGCTTCGGCTGAGCGCGCGCTTATGCCGCGCGGACACGGTTCTTCAGGGCGACGGCAATCCGGCCGGCGTGCTGACCGGCGCACTCGCGAACGGCCCGGCGGCACTGTCGCAGGCGGGCGGCGCGCTCGGCGGCGCGGCCGGTTCGACGGCGGCGGCGGGCGGTGGCCTGATGGGCGCGGGCGCAGGTGCAGCCGGCAGCACGGCGGGTGCGATCGGCTCGGCGCTGACGACCGGCGCGACCGCAACGGCCACGGTCGTCAACTCGGCCGGCGCCGCAGTGGGCACGGCGCTCGGCTCGACGCCGAGCGTGTCGGTCACGCCGCACTCGGGCGGCGGCTCGGCGAACAACCCGCTCGCACCGGTGTCGTCGCTGCTTCAGTCGCTGACGGGCGCACTGCCGAGATAGCACAGCGGAGACCCCGGGCAGCGGCGTGCATCGCCGTTGCCCGCCGGCGTCAAGCGAGGCGGCACGACAGCGATGTCATGCCGCCTTTTCCATTCGACCCCGCTCGCGCACCCCCGCGAACCCGGCCGTCACTCGCCGCTTCCGCACATTTGTCGGGTCGCGACGGAATAATTGGCCGCGCTCGTCCGTTTATCTACCGAGTCACGGCGCGGCCGCGCGGCGGGATAATTTCCGCGATGGCGTCGATTCTCCGGTTTCGCGCCGGCCGCGTCCGCGCCCGGCGGCGCCGTGCGCGTCGCTATGCCATGCGAAGGAGAGCGGGAATGAAACGGATGCTGCTCGTCGCCGCGTTGACGATCGGGGCGGCGCTGCCCGCCGCCGCGGAGCTGCCGCAGGTGAGCGGCGGGAAGCTGGTCGACGAAGATCGCATGACGCTGTACGTGTTCGATCGCGACGCGCCCGGCAAGAGCGCGTGCGACAGCGCGTGCGCGGCCAGCTGGCCGCCCGCGCTTGCCGACGCGTACGACAAGGCGTCAGGCGCATGGAGTCTCGTCAAGCGCGACGACGGCAGGATGCAATGGGCGTACAAGGGACACCCGCTGTACCGGTGGAAGATGGACGGCAAGCCCGGCGACGCGGGCGGCGACGGGATCGGCGGCATGTGGCACGTTGCGCACCCGTGACCGCGCGGCGGTGCGCGAGGCATCCTGATGAGCTATGAATCGGACCTGCTGGTGTGGTTGCCGCATCTCACGCGCTATGCGCGCGCGCTGACGGGCGACCGCGCCTGGGCGGACGATCTCGTGCAGGACACGCTCGAGCGTGCGCTGAACCGCCCGCCGCGCGATGGCGGCAACCTGCGCGCGTGGCTGCTGACGCTGCTGCGGCACCGCTTCATCGACCAGTTGCGCGCGCGGCACGAGATCGCGGTCGACGATGCGACGGCGCCGTGGCAAACGATGGCCGCGCCGGCCGGCGAGATCGGCGGGCTGGTGCTGCGCGACGTGCAGCGCGCGCTGTACCGGTTGCCGGTCGAGCAGCGCGAGGTGTTGCTGCTGGTCGCGCTCGAGGAGCTGAGCTACCAGGAGGCCGCGCAGGTGCTGGCGGTGCCGGTGGGAACGGTGATGTCGCGCCTCGCACGGGCGCGCGGGCAGATGCGCGCGATGCTGTCGGACGAGCCGTCGGCGCACGGCACGCCGCGTTACGGGTGATCGGGAAGACATGATGGACGATTCGCGCAAGCCCTCGAACGAACACGACGCGGACGCGTCGGCCCGGCTGCTGTCCGCGTTGCTGGACGGCGAGCTGTCCGGGCGCGAGCGAAACGAGATGCTCGAGCGGGTGCAGGCCGATCCGGAGGAGGCCGAACGATTCGCGCATTACCGGGCGCAGCGCGACGCACTGCAGGCGCTGTTCCCGCTGCCGGGTGCCGCGCCCGCGCTGTTCGTGCAGCGCCGCGCATCGTGGCGTCGCGCCGTCGCGGCCGGTCTCGGCGGGCTCGCGGCCGGGCTGCTGATCGGCATCGCGCTGCATGCCGAATGGACGACGTTCAGCGGGACGCCGGCGTTCGCCGCGCGAGCGGATGTCGCGTACGCGGTGTACGCGATCGATCGCCAGCACCCGGTCGAAATCGGCGCGAGCGAGCCGGAGCGGCTCGCGGCGTGGCTGTCGGAACGCGTCGGCCAGCCGGTGCGCGCGCCGTCGCTCGACGAATACGGTTACGCGCTGCTCGGCGGCCGGCTGCTCCCGGGCGACGCGGGGCCGGCCGCGCAACTGATGTACCAGCGGGCGGACGGCGAGCGCGTGACGCTGTACGCGACCGTATTCGGCGGGCGCAGCGTGGCGCCGCGCGCGCTCGTCGCCGACGGCCGCCGCACCTACTTCTGGTCGGATCGCGGGATGGGCTACGCATTGTCCGGCCAGGGCGATGAACGGCGCCTGCGCGAACTCGCGATCGAAGCGTGCGGCGCGCTCGGCGGCCGGACCGACGCGTGGAAGGGGTGACGAGCCGCGTAGCGCGGAAACGGAGGATGCGATGTGGCGGACGGCCCGAATCCTGTTGCTTGCGCTGGCGGCCGGCGCGGCCGGCATGGGCGCCGCGCGCGCCGCCGACGATGCGCCGGTGCGCGTGCCCGTCGACGCCGATGGCGTGCAGCGGGTCGCGATCGTCGGCGGCAGCTATTTCTTCCGGCCGAACCACGTGATCGTGAAGGCCCGCGTCCCGGTCGAGCTGATGGTGTCGAAGGAGGCCGGGCTGACGCCGCACAGCTTCGAAATCGATGCGCCGCAGGCCGGCATCGCGGTGCGCACCGAGTTGTCGACCACGCCGAAGACGTTCCGCTTCACGCCGGCGCAGCCGGGCCGGTTCGCCTACTATTGCACGCATCGGCTGCTGTTTTTCAGCAGCCATCGCGAGCGCGGGATGGAAGGCGTGCTCGATGTCGAGGCGGCGCCGTGATTGCCGGATGGCTGGCCGCCGCCGCGTTGCTTGGAGCGAGCATGACCGCCGATCCCGTGACCGTCGCGCAGGCGCATTTCGAGCAGGCGAGCTCGTACCGGGCGACGATCCGTGCGTGGCCGCGGCAGGGCGAGCATACCGAGATCCGCTACGCGTACCGCAAGCCCGGCTACATCCGGATGGATTTCGTGTCGCCGCATCACGGCGCGGTGCTCGCGTACGATCCCGGCGACGGCAAGGTGCGGCTGCGCCCGTTCGGCGCGCATGCGCCGCCCGCGCTGACGCTGTCGCCGTCCAATCCGCTCGTGCGCGACCGCAGCGGCCATCGGGTCGACCGGTCCGACGTCGGCGAACTGTTGCGCAACGTTCATGCGCTGCAGGAGGGCGGCGTGACCGTGCTGCAGGGCGAGGAGGCCGTCGGCGGCCGGACCGCGCTGCGCGTGTCGGTCACGGGCGCGCCCGCGCATGCGGTCGACGGTGTTCATCGCTACCGGCTGTGGCTGGATACCGAGGACGGTTTTCCGCTGAAGGTCGTCAGCTTCGCGGACGATGGCGACGTGCCGCTCGAAACCGTGACGCTCGACGACGTCGAGATCGACGTCGCGTTTCCCGATCATTTCTTCGATCCCTGATATGCCGGAGGCTGCATGGCGGAATATCGGTTCTCGACGACCTGGCGCGTCGACGCGCCGCTCGCGGCGGTGTGGGACGCGATCTACCAGGTCGACCGCTGGCCCGACTGGTGGAAGGGCGCCGTGCGCACCGTCGAGATCGAGCCGGGCGACGCGCGTGGCGTCGGCGCGCTGCACCGGTACACGTGGAAGGGCGCGCTGCCGTACCGGCTGACCTTCGACATGCGCGTGCGACGCGTCGAGCCGCGTCATGCGCTCGAAGGCCGCGCGAGCGGCGCGATCGAGGGCGACGGATGCTGGTCGTTCGCCGTCGACGGCGAACGCACGATCGTGCGCTACGACTGGCACATCCGCACGCACGTGCGCTGGATGAACCGGCTGGAGCCGCTCGGTCGGCCGCTGTTCCGATGGAATCACGACGTCGTGATGCGCGCAGGCGCGCGCGGGCTCGCGCAACTGCTCGGCGCCTGCGTCGAGGCGGACGGCCGGTCGTTCGCGCCGGTCGCCGGCGCGTGCCGCGCATGCTGTGCGGACCCGCAGGGCGGGCCGGCGGGCCGCGGCTGACGCGCGGGGCCGAAGGCGCCGCGCGGGGCTGTCAGCGGCGCGCCGGCCCTGTCGGCGAATCCCTACACGACGGACCGCGAAAATATGACGTGAAGATCAGCGTTCGATGATTTGAATCCCGCCCGCCGTTGCCGATACTTTCCTCACAACAAACGTATTCCGTTTTTCGTCCGACGTGATCGAACCTGCCCCCGACGCGGGTGCCGATATCCCCACAACGGACGCCTCCGTGCCCGGTTCAGCGATCGAACGCTGCATGAGGCTTGAGTGGCTGGCTTCCTTCTTGTCGAACCAGCAGCTTGACATCCCGTATTCAAAACCACACGGAGACCATCATGAGCCGCGCAGCCCAGGACCTGATCGAATTGCAACGCCTCGCCCAGAGCGGCGCCGGCGCGTTGACCGAGCACCTTCTACGTGAACTGGCGAAGAGCCTCATCGCCGAGGGCGTGTCGGACGTGCGCGGCGGATGCTGAACGCCGGGTATGTCCGGCGGTGCGCGTGACGGCGCGCCGATGGAGCGACGACGAACGGCAGGCCGGCGCCCCGCGCCGCGAACCTCAGCGCGCGTACGCCATCACCGCGCCGTCGACCGCGAGCGCGACGCGCTCGCCGACCGCCGGACAGCGATGGCCGGGCACCCGCGCACGCACGAGCGTGTCGGGCGCGGTGGCGAGACGCGCGAACACGTCAGCGTCCTGGCCCGCGAACTGCGCGGCTTCGACGCGCGCCGTATGGCCGCGCGCGGTGTCGGCAAGCGCCGCCGGCATGACGTGGATCTGCTCGGGACGCAGCATCGCGTCGGCCGGCCCGTCGGGCAGCGGCGCGACGAGCGGCAGTTCGCCGAGCGCGCATGCGATGCGGCCGTCGCGTACCTGTCCCGCCAGCAGCACGGCCTGCCCGACGAACGATGCGACGTCGCGCGTGACCGGCTGCCGGTACAGCGTCTGCGGCGCCGCCGTCTGGACGAGCCGGCCGTGCCACATCACCGCTACTTCGTCGCCGAGCGTCATCGCCTCGGGCTGGTCGTGCGTGACGAGCACCGATGTCGCGCCCGCCGCGGCGAGCGCATCCGCGACCGCGCTGCGCGTTTCGTGGCGCAGCGACGTGTCGAGCGCGGAGAACGGTTCGTCGAGGATCACGAGCGACGGCTCTGGCGCGAGCGCGCGGGCGAGCGCGACGCGCTGCTGCTGGCCGCCGGACAGTTGCTGCGGCGCGCGGTTCGCATACGATGCCGGCAGCCCGACCATCTCGAGCAGTTCGTCGACGCGATGATGGCGCCGCCGCGCCGCGCGCGGCAGCCCGAACGCGATGTTGTCGGCCACCGACAGGTGCGGAAACAGCGCGCCTTCCTGCGGCACGTAGCCGATGCGCCGCCGCTCGGGCGCGACGTGCGTGTCGGCCGATGCGACGCAGCGGCCGTCGATTTCGACGGTGCCGCGCTCGGCGCGCTCGAAGCCGCACAGCACGCGCAGCAGGGTGGTCTTGCCGCTGCCGGACGGGCCGAGCAGCGCGAGCCGCGAGCCACGCCGCACCGTGAGGTCGATGTCGTGCAGCACCGCGTGCGCGCCGAACGACTTGGAGAGGCCGCGGATTCGGAGTTCGCTCATGGAGGGATCGGGTAGGGCGCGTCGGGCGGACGGCGGCTCACGCGCGCACGGAGGCCCGGCCGAGCAACAGGAACAGGACGATGGACGCGCCGAGCGACAGCGCGACGAGCAGCGCCGCATAGGGCGCCGCGGCGGCGAACGCGAGCGTCGCCGTGTCGCTCCACACCTGCGTCGCGAGCGTGCGGGTGCCGATGGGCGACAGCAGCAGCGTCGCGTTGAGTTCCGTCACGACCGAGATGAACACCATCGTCGCGGCCGCGCCGAGGCCGGGCGCGGCGAGCGGCAGCACCACGCGCGCGAGCGTCGCGCGCCAGCCGAGGCCGAGCGCGCGCGCGGTTTCCTCGAGCCGGACCTGCACGTGCGACAGCGCGGCGCGCACGCTGACGACCGCGAGCGGCAGGAACAGGATCGCGTACGCGCCGATCAGCATCGGCGCGCTCTGGTACAGCGGCTCGACGAGCCGCACCGTCAGCGAGACCAGCGCGAGCGCGACGACGATGCCCGGCACGCCCTGCACGGTCATCACGATGCGCTCGAACGTCGTTGCGACGCGGCCCGGAAAGCGCGCCAGCAGGAACGCGAGCGGCAGCGCGAGCAGCGTCGTCAGCGTGGCGCCGGCGAGACCGTAGCCGGACGACGCGAGCGCGGCCTGCCACAGCAGCTCGGGCGACACGTCGGCCGGCGTGACGGCGGCCGCGCCCTGTTGCGTGAGCCAGTAGCCGATCATCGCGAGCGGCACGCCGAGCGTCGCGGACGTGAGGGCGACGAAGCCCGCGACGGCGACGCCGCGCCATGCGCCGAGCTCGTAACGCAGTGCGGCGCGGCGCGCCGCGCGATGCGTGAGCCCGTAGCGCGCGCGGCCGCGCACGCGCGCTTCGACGGCCACGCAGACGAGGCACAGCGCGATCAGCACGCAGCCGAGCAGCGAGGCGCCGCCGCCGTCGAACGCGGTGCGGTATTCCGCATAGATCTCGGTCGTGAACGTGCGAAAGCGCAGCAACTGGAAGGCGCCGAACTCGGACAGCACGCCGAGCGCGACGAGCAGCATCCCGCCGCACAGCGCGGGGCGCAACTGCGGCAGCACGACGCGGAAGAAGGTATGCCACGGCGAGCAGCCGAGCGTGCGCGCGCTTTCCTCCAGCGCGGGGTCGAGTTCGCGCAGCGCGGCGGCCACCGGCAGGTAGACGAGCGGGAAGTACGCGGAGGTCAGCACGATCAGCGCGCCGAGGAAATCCTGCAGGTCGAGGCTCAGCGATACCCACGCGTAGCTCGTGACGAACGGCGGCACCGCGAGCGGCGCGGCCGCCAGCGCGGCCCACAGCGGCCGCAACGGCAGCGTCGTGCGTTCGACGCACCACGCGACGGCCGTGCCGAGCACCGCGCAGGTGAGCGTTGCCGCGAGCGTAATCAGCAGCGTGTTGACAAGCAACTCGCCGACGAGCGGGCGCCACAGCAGCTCGATCGCATCGTCGACGCCGAAGGTGGCCGCGCGGTACAGCGTGAAGCCGAGCGGCAACAGGATCGCGAGCGGCCCGAGCAGCGCGGCCGCGACGAGCGCGTGCGGCGCGCGCCGCCATGCCGCGCCGCGACCGGCGTCGGGCGTGACGGCGGCGACGGTGGGCGTGGCGGGAACGGCGTCGCTCATGCTCAGAGGAGGCCGGCCTGACGCAGCAGCTTGCCGGCCTGGCTGTCGTCGCCGAGCTGTTCGAACGTCAGCGCCGGCGGGCTCAGTTCGTTGAACGGTTTCAGGATCGGATCGGGGGCGACGCCCGGATGCAGCGGATACTCGAAGCTGACGTGGCCGCCCGCCATCAGCTTCTGCGCACGCTCGCTGACGAGATACGCGACGAACTTCTGCGCTTCCGGCTGGTGCTTCGACGCTTTCAGCACCGCGGCGCCGGACACGTTGACGGCACCGCCGACGTCGCCGTGGCCGAAGTGATGGATCGCGCTGCGCGTCGACTTGTCGCCGAGTTCGGCGTGCAGGCGGTCCCAGTAGTAGTTGTTGACGATGCCGGTCAGCACGCCGCCGCGGTTGACGGCGGCCGTCACGCCTTCGTCGTCGTCGAAGATCTGCGCGTTGGCCTTCAGGCCCTTCAGCCATTGCAGCGTCGCGGCCTCGCCGTGCAGCGCGAGCACCGCGCTCACGAGCGGCAGGAAGTCCGCGTCGCTCGGCGCGACGCCGACCTTGCCCTTCCATTCGGGCTTCGCGAGATCGAGCAGCGACGCGGGCAACTGTTGCTGCTGGATTTTCGCGGTGTTGTAGACGAGCACGTTCTCGCGTGCGAGCACGCCGACCCAGTTGCCGTCGGCCGGGTTGAAGCGCGCGGGCACGGCCTTCAGTGCGTCGGCGTCGACTTTCGCGAACAGGCCCTTGCGGTCGAGCAGCACGAGCTCAGGCGAGTTTTCGGTGAAGTACACGTCGGCCGGCGTGCGGTCGCCTTCCGCGACGATCTGCGCGGCGAGCGCGGGGCCCTCGCCCGAGCGCACCTTCACGGAGATGCCGCTCTGTGCTTCGAAGTCCTTGACGAGCTGGTTCACGACCTGCTCGTGCTGCGCGTTGTACAGCGTGAGCGTCGCGGCATGCGTGCGGGTGGCGTGCAGCGCGCCGGTCAGCATCAGCGCGGCGGCCGCCGCGGCGATCAGGTGCCGCAGCGGGCGGCTAACGGGTGAAGTCTTCATGTCGGTAATCGGGTAGTGAATCCGGAAAGGCCGGCGGGCGTGTCGAACTACGCGCCGAACAGCGCGGCGCCGATATACGAACCAGGTTGCGCGCCCGGCGGGCACGCGAAGATCGCGCTGCCGACGTGCGTGGTGAACTGGTTCATGATGTCCAGCTTCGAGAGCTTCTCGTTGATCGGAATGAAGCCACGGCGCGGGTCGCGCTGGTGCGCGACGAACATCAGCCCCGCGTCGTACTCGGTCTGCTGGCGCCACGGCGGCCAGCGCTCGATGTAGAAGTTCGTGCTGTCGTTGTACGAGTACGCGCGGCGCAGGATCTGCGCGCCGTTGTTGAGCTGCGGCGACGCGAGGCGCGCATGCGCGTTGTCGGGGATCACCGGGTTGCCGTCCTTGTCGGCCGCGTCGAGGTCGAGCGCCTCGAACTCGTCCTTCCGGCCGAGCGGCGCGCCGCTGTATTTGTGGCGGCCGACCACCTGTTCCTGGAAGCCGAGCTCCGTGTTGTCCCAGTGCTCGAGCGTGATGCGGATCCGGCGCACGACCGTGTAGGTGCCGCCGTTCATCCATGCCGGGCCTTCGCTGCCGGCCCACACGAATGCGTTCATCGCGGCCGGATCGGACATCGACGGATTCATCGTGCCGTCCTTGAAACCCATCAGGTTGCGCGGCGTCTCGCCGGGCTTGCCCGACGTGAAGCCGGCCTGGCCCCAGCGCATCTGCGTTGCCTTCGCGCCGAGGCGCACGAGCTGGCGCACCGCGTGGAACGCGACCTGCGCGTCGTCCGCGCAGGCCTGGATGAACAGGTCGCCGCCGGTTTTCTCGGGCAGCAACTGGTCGCCGTTGAAACGCGGCAGGTCGACGAGCGCGGCGGGGCGATGCTTCGCGAGGCCGTAGCGGTCCTTGCCCGCGAGCGCGAACAGGCCGGGCCCGAAGCCGAACGTGAGGGTCAGGCGGGCGGGGCCGAGGCCGAGCGCGTCGCCGCCATCGACGGGGGCCGTGTCGTCCCCGCCCGACGTGACGAGCGGTTGCGCGGTGTCGCCGCGTGTCATCCGCGCGGCGGCGTCGGTCCAGGTCTTCAGCAGCGCGATGACGTCCGCGCGCTGCGCCGTCGTCAGGTCGAGCGCCGCGAAATACGCGTGGCGCTGCTGCGGCGTCACGATGCCGCCCTGGTGCCGGCCGTAGAACGGCTCGACGCCGTCGTGCGCGGGCGCTTCCGGAGGCGGCGCGCCGGCCGCATGCGCGGCGGGCATCGACGCGGCGGCGAGGCCGGCGGCCACCGCGGCGCCGCCCGCCTTCAGGAAGCCGCGCCGTGCGGGGCGGGGCGGCCGGTTGCGATCGTTTGCCATGGTTCGCTCCGTTACTTCGCGAGCAACAGCGTGTTGACGTCGTCCGCGACGTAGTAGAAGCCGTCGCCTTCGGGCGTCATCGCGATGCCGAACAGGTTGCCGTTGCCGGGGGGCGACTGTGCCTTGTCGGTGTTGATCCAGCGCGCGTAGAGCTGCTTGCCGGCGACCGGATCGATCTCGACGACCTGGCCGTTCTGCGCGTTGGTCGCGAGCAGGTGCCCGTTCGGTGCGGCCGCGAGCGCGAGCGGGCGGCGCAGGAAACCGTCGGCGGTGACCTGGCGGCCGACGCCCGCGCTGGTGTCGCGCGTGAGCGGGTCGTCGATCTCGACGATCCGGTTGCCGATCGCGTCCGATACGTACAGCTTCTTCTGGTCGCCGGACAACGCGAGGCCGGTCGGGCCGACCAGGAACACGCCCTTGTCGGCCTGCGCGCCGAGGCCGCTCGCGACGACCGTTTCCTGCCTGATCGCGGGCGGCTTGCCCGCCGGCACGTCGAGATCGAGGCGCAGCACGGTCGCCTGCTTGTAGACGGGCGGATTGCCGTCCGCGCCGCCGACGCCGAAGCCGGCCATGCTGACGAACAGCGTCGCGCTGTCGCCGCGGTCGACCACCGCCATGTTGCCCCACGGGTCGTTGATGTTCGGGGTCGACCACGTCGAGGCGATCCTGCCCTGCGGATCGAGCACGATCAGGCAGCCGGCACCCTTGGTGTTCGTCGTGCCGTCGTTGCTCGGCGTGCTGCCGACGATCACCCAGCCGGATTTCAGCATCGTCATCGCCGTCGACAGGCCGATGCCGCCCGGGCACGCCTTCAGGTCGCGCGGGATCGATGCGAACAGGCTCAGTTGCTTCGTCGACGGGCGGTAGTCGACGATCGTGCTGCCGGTACCTTGCAGGTTCGCCGCGTTGTTGAAGTTGTCGACGAGCACGTCGCCCGCCTGGATCGTGCCGGCCGACACCGGCGCGACCGCGATCGCGTACGGGTTCTGGTCGCCGTTGTCGGGCACCGTGTTGACGAGCGTGGTGTGACGATGCAGCGTCTCGAGGAAACCTTGCGGCTCGGCGAGTGCGCCGGCGGCGGCCGTCAGTGCGGCGGCGGCCAGTGCGCCCGTCGCGAGGCGGCGAAGCGGGGCGGATTCGATCATGCGGAGTCTCCTGGGAGGCGCGCCGGCGGCCGGCGCGCGAAAGCGGGATGCAGGGGCGGGCGCTCAGAACGTGATCGTCGTACGCGCGCCGAGCACGAACGTGTTGCGCAGCGGCTGGGTCGCGTCGCCCGGGTTCTGGCCCGCGCCGGCGTTGAACGTGTACTGCGCGTCGGCCTGGACGATCCACCACGGGTTCACCTGGTACTGGTAGGTCGCCTCGAGCGTCGTCTCGCGTGTGCGCACGCCGTACGGGCCGTTCGAGAATGCTATCTGGTCGCGGTCGAGCGACGTCACGTGATTGCCGATCTTGATGTAGGTAACCGCGAGGCCGACGCTGTCGTTGTCGCGGCCTTCGAACGGCGCCTTCAGCACGATCCCCGCGTTGGCCGAGAAGCTCACCAGGTTGCGGTCGCCCGGCGCGCCCATCACGCGCGCGAACACGCCGAGGCTGCGCGGGCCGCTCGGATCGGGGCGCCAGATCATCTGGTCGGCCACCGCGTAGAAGCTGTAGTCGCCGTGGCGCAGCTGCGCGTTGTCGTTCGACGCGGGATCGGCGAGCGACAGCCCGTCGGTGCCCACGTTCTGGTCCGCGAAGCGGCCGTTGTGATACCAGACGCCGATCTTGTAGGTGCCCGGCAGCCCGTTCGAGCGGCCGGTGTCCATTTCGCCGTCGGACGGCTGGTTCAGCGCGTACTGCAGCTCGCCGATATAGAGCGTGCCGTTGTGCAGGTTGAAGTTGGTGCCGCTGAGGTTGTTCGGGTTGTTGCCGAGCGGGTCGCCGTCGAACACGCCCGCGAGCGCGGTGAGCTTCGGCGTGATCTGCGCGCGCACGCGCACGCCGAGGCCCGCGAGCGGATACGCGGGGCCGCCGTTGGGCAGGTCGTACGACGGCAGCGCGGGCCAGCCGAACATCGTGTTGACGAACGTGTTCGCATACGTGCTGACCATGAATTCCTGGTCCAGGCTCTGCTGGCCGATCTTCACGTCGACGCGCTTGTCGAGGAACGACTGCTGGTACCACAGCTCCCACAGGCGCGTCGTGCCCTGCGCCTCGATGCCGCTTGCGGTGTTGAGCGTGCCGAGGTTGTATTGGCTCAGGTTGGTGCCGTGGATCTGCAGCGCACTGACGTTGAACGTGCCGCCGGCCAGGCCGATCGCCTTCTGCGTGTCGACCGTCAACGTGGCCGTCGTCAGTCCGTCGTAGGCGCCGCCGCGGTTCAGGCCGCCGCGCAGGTTCGCGAGGTATTCGCTGGTTTCGGTGATCTGCAGCGTCGCGCCGTACTTGCCGAGCCACGGGCGGATGCCGCCCATGTCGCCGAGCAGGCTCTGGCGCGTCCAGATGCCGGTCCACATGCTGGTCGGCTTCGCCTGGATCGCCAGGTCGGCCTCGGGGGCCTCCGGCTGCGCGTCGACGGACGCGGCGGCGAACGCGGCGGCGCTGACGAGCGAGCCGCAGACGACGAGGGCCGCGCGCGCGGCCGGGCGCATCCGCGCGCGGATGCCGTCTCCATTGGACGATGCAAATTTCATGTCTAACCCCCTGGTTCCATTTGATCTGGAGTCCTGCTTTTCTGGCGCTCTCCGAACGCTCGGCGACGGGTGGCCAGGGCATGAAGATGAACGCAACGCGGCGCATCGTAGGAGCCTCAAATGGGAAAGTCAATGTAAACGAGAATGATTCGCATTAAATTACTAAATGTAATTGCCGGTCTTACGGATAGGGCCTGACGCGTGTTTTCAAAGCATCGGAAATGTAAATATCGGCGTAATGAAACTGAATGGATGGATCGGTGTCGATGTGTTCGGGGAGGGGGCGGCGCCAGGAGCCGGACGATTCGCGACGCGATCCAGGCAGGGGCGACGTTCGACCGATGAAATTCGCATCATCGCGCGGCCGGCAAGGTGGGTGGGCAGCGTGTTCGGATACCCCGTGCTTACCCGGTATCCAACAGGGGCGGATCGCCGGCAAGTTGGCGTGAAGGCGCCGCGACGAGTCTGGAGATTTTTTGCAAGTATATGTTTTTAAATCATATTTTTTGGGTTTTGCGGTGCGCTTCGGGCCGTTCGGAAGCACGTAAAAATCGTGCTTCCCCCCTTCTTGAATTTGTCAAAACCCGTCCATATAATTAGCACTCGCTGCACGAGAGTGCTAACAATTCTCTGCCGGGTGACAAGCCGGGCAGATTCCCTAAGCGTTCTTCAATCTCAGTCAAGAGAGGAGTGAATATGAACCTTCGTCCTTTGCACGATCGCGTGATCGTCAAGCGCCTGGATCAGGAAACCAAGACCGCCTCGGGCATCGTGATCCCCGACGCCGCTGCTGAAAAGCCGGACCAGGGCGAAGTCCTGGCCGTCGGCCCGGGCAAGCGTGACGACAAGGGCGCGCCGATCGCGCTCGACGTGAAGGTCGGCGATCGCGTCCTGTTCGGCAAGTACGCAGGCCAGACCGTGAAGGTCGACGGCAACGAACTGCTGGTCATGCGCGAAGAAGACATCATGGCCGTGGTCAACGCCAAGTAAGCGTCCACCGACGGTACATATTCCCAAGAATTCAAGGAGTTAGAAGATGGCAGCTAAAGACGTCGTATTCGGCGATTCCGCCCGTTCGAAGATGGTCGAAGGCGTGAACATTCTCGCCAACGCAGTCAAGGTCACGCTGGGTCCGAAGGGCCGCAACGTGGTGCTCGAGCGCAGCTTCGGCGGCCCGACGGTCACCAAGGACGGTGTGTCGGTCGCGAAGGAAATCGAGCTGAAGGACAAGCTCCAGAACATGGGCGCGCAAATGGTCAAGGAAGTTGCTTCCAAGACCAGCGACAACGCAGGCGACGGCACGACGACGGCAACCGTCCTCGCGCAATCGATCGTCCGCGAAGGCATGAAGTACGTCGCATCGGGCATGAACCCGATGGACCTGAAGCGCGGCATCGACAAGGCAGTCGCAGCGGCTGTCGAGGAGCTGAAGAAGATCAGCAAGCCGTGCACGACGAACAAGGAAATCGCACAGGTCGGCTCGATCTCGGCGAACAGCGACACGTCGATCGGCGATCGCATCGCTGAAGCGATGGACAAGGTCGGCAAGGAAGGCGTCATCACCGTCGAAGACGGCAAGTCGCTGGCCGACGAACTCGACGTCGTCGAAGGCATGCAGTTCGACCGCGGCTACCTGTCGCCGTACTTCATCAACAACCCGGAAAAGCAAGTCGCCGTCCTCGACAACCCGTTCGTGCTGCTGCACGACAAGAAGGTGTCGAACATCCGTGATCTGCTGCCGGTGCTCGAGCAAGTCGCGAAGGCTGGCCGTCCGCTGCTGATCATCGCTGAGGACATCGAAGGCGAAGCGCTCGCAACGCTGGTCGTGAACAACATCCGCGGCATCCTGAAGACCGTTGCGGTCAAGGCGCCTGGCTTCGGCGATCGTCGCAAGGCGATGCTGGAAGACATCGCGATCCTGACGGGCGGCCAGGTGATCGCCGAAGAAACCGGCCTGACGCTCGAGAAGGCAACGCTGGCAGAACTGGGCCAGGCGAAGCGCATCGAAGTGGGCAAGGAAAACACGACGATCATCGACGGCGCAGGCGAAGCCGTGAACATCGAAGCACGCGTGAAGCAAGTGCGCGCGCAAATCGAAGAAGCGACGTCGGACTACGACCGTGAAAAGCTGCAAGAGCGCGTGGCCAAGCTGGCCGGCGGTGTTGCAGTGATCAAGGTCGGTGCTGCGACCGAAGTCGAAATGAAGGAAAAGAAGGCACGTGTCGAAGACGCACTGCACGCCACGCGCGCAGCTGTGGAAGAAGGCATCGTGGCAGGCGGCGGCGTTGCGCTGATCCGCGCTCGCACCGCGATCGCAGGCCTGACCGGCGCGAACGCCGACCAGAACGCCGGCATCAAGATCGTGCTGCGCGCAATGGAAGAGCCGCTGCGCCAGATCGTCACGAACGGCGGTGAAGAAGCCAGCGTCGTGGTGGCGGCAGTTGCTGCAGGTACGGGCAACTACGGCTACAACGCGGCGACGGGCGAGTACGTCGACATGGTCGAAGCCGGCGTCGTCGACCCGACCAAGGTCACGCGTACCGCACTTCAGAACGCAGCTTCGGTTGCAGGCCTGCTGCTGACGACGGACGCAGCGGTTGCCGAACTGCCGAAGGAAGACGCACCGATGCCGGGCGGCATGCCGGGCGGCATGGGCGGCATGGGCATGGACATGTAATCGACTTCGGTCGATGGTGTCCGGAGCGCGCAGCGATGCGCGTTCCAGCCAAAAGAAAAGACCCGCAGCGATGCGGGTCTTTTTTGTTGTGCGCCCAGCATGGGCGCACTCCTGCGGGTGTAAGTCCCGCCATGAGCTGGTCACGGCGAATGAAGTGAAGCGCAACTGCACGAGGGCGACCGAATGTGGGGAGGAAGCGTGGAGCGTAAATCGCGAGCCGATGGACAAGAACTGCATAGAAGGCGCTGCCGAGCAGGGCGAGCGGGCAACAAACCGCGAAGCTCTTGTGACCAAGGCGCGGCGGCGTAAATGCAGCGGTTGTGCGATGAAGGAGTGCGTTCTTACCTGGGGAGGCCTCGCCTCATGCCTGAAAGGGCAACGACGTCGAGTCGGAGCGAGGAGTCAGCAGAGGCCATAGTAGTTGGGCGGTGTGGCTGGGAAAGCTAAAGCTGCCGGCGAAGGGCCGAAGGGATGGGAGGGGGAGCCCTCTGGTTATCGGAAGTGAAGCGCCTCAGATGTTCGCGAGAGCGAAGCTCGCCGGTCAGGTGGATAGGGTGAAGCCCGACAGGCCCCGGCAGCGAGGAATCAGTTCCGCCGAACCGGACCACGGCAAGCCTGGGCGTCGGGTCGGGAGCAACACAAGCCTGACGACCTCAACCATTCCAACCGCCTGGTGCGGACCCGCATGCCAGGTGGTAATGGAATGGACGCCCCCGTCCGAAGCGGCATTGCCGTGTCAAAGTGGTGAGGCTGTCGAAACACCACCTTCACCGGAGGAGGGCGTCACCATGAACGTTACTACGATCGGCATTGACCTCGCCAAGGACATCTTCCAGGTCCACGGTGTGAACGAGCACGGCAAGCCGATATTGAGGAAGCAACTGAAACGGCACCAGATAGTCGCGTTCTTTGCGAACCTTCCAGGGTGCCTCATCGGCATGGAAGCCTGCGCCAGCGCCCACTTCTGGGCACGCAAGCTGCAGACGCTCGGCCATACGGTGAGGCTCATGGCTCCCCAGTTCGTTAAACCCTATGTGAAGACGAACAAGAACGACGTTGCCGATGCCGAAGCGATCTGCGAAGCGGTGGCGCGACCCAACATGCGGTTTGTGCCCATCAAGAACGTCGATCAACAGGCGGTTCTTGCATTGCACCGAGCCCGCCAAGGGTTCGTTCGGGCGCGTACCGCGCAGGCCAATCAGATCCGCGGGCTGCTGGGGGAATTCGGTTTGGTGATGCCGCGGGGGATCACCAGCATTGCCCAGCACGTACCTCAGCTCATCGAAGACGCCAGCAATGAACTGCCGGGGTCATTCCGTCTGTTGATACAGCGCTTGACGGACCACTTGAAGGAGCTTGACCGGCAGGTCGCAGAGATCGAGACGCAGATCAAGGCGTGGCATCACGCGAGCGACGCCAGTCGCCGACTGGCAGAGATTCCCGGCATCGGCCCGATTACGGCCAGCGCTCTGGTTGCCTCGATCGGCGACGGCAAGTGCTTCAGCAATGCCCGGCAACTGGCGGCGTGGTTAGGTCTGGTACCCAGACAGCATTCGAGCGGAGGCAGGCCGACGCTGCTGGGTATCAGCAAGCACGGCGATACCTACCTGCGGACACTGATGGTGCACGGCGCGCGGGCTGTCGTTCGCTATTGCGCCAACAAGGACGATGCGTTCTCGGGCTGGCTTCATCGCTTGCTCACGCGCCGGCACAAGAACGTCGCCGTGGTGGCAGTGGCGAATAGGAACGCCCGGATTGCCTGGGCGCTGCTCACGCAAGGCACTGCGTTCCGATCGGATTACGCGCCGTCCGTGGCCGCTGCGTAATCCGATCGGGTTCGGTTAAGGCTCTCCCAGGAGGTTGCTTGGGCAATCGTGACGTGATGGCAAGACAGGTTGGACCGGGATCGGAATACTCTGCCCTCCCACAGGCGCTTCGAGCGCGAGGTGGTGATTAGAGTCCGATCAGCTGATTCCATCAGGGACAGAGGCGTCTCGCTAGCCTCCTGAACAGTCCGGATGTATGGCCGCAATCTCAATCTATCTGCCGATCGTGTACGGCTGCCTTGCAAAACGGAGGCGTCCATGTATGTGGGAGGGGACCGGTCAGATTACCTGACCGCCCCTATCCCGATTGCGCCATGGCGGGCGGAATCGGAAGCCCGACGGCCAAGACGAGGCTTCCCCGTCTACTTCAACGGCAAGCCAGATACCGCGTCGCGTAGTTGATCGGCTCGTCTATTGTTGAGTTCCGCGACGCAGGCCAAACGCTGCATTTCGAGAGCGTTGCCGATTGCACCACCACCCAAAGACGAAGCAAATGCGCATTGTGCTTCGCGATATTTGGCAAATGCCTTTTTTGAAGCGACAAACCTTGCCTTCGTAATTCGGATGTACTTGGAGTCTTCATCCCATCTGTCGAACAAATTCTCTGCCTTGTCTTCGGCATGCTTCAAATTGGCTTCACTGTCTTGCCGTTTCTTCTGCAAACATTCCTTTACACCGGTTATTTCGTATGAGCATTCGGCGCGAAGCTCTCGCTCACTCGGAATGACGCTATTTGGTGCGGCGAAGGAATCCGGCGGTAAGGACGCTGCTGTTGCAAAGGCTATGAGCACTATTGTTCGCATGTTGCAGCCTTTCCTTGACGAAGCGCGAGCAATACATAGTCGAGTTTCGTAGCGTAATTGGGATCGCCGCCCCCGTTATAGCGCTGTGCGATCGATGTCGTGGATATGGATCTCCAGCTTGTGATGACACGTTGAACCGATGCTTTCTGGCACTTCAATACTTGCCCCGGTCGCAGAACGGCAGTCGTCGGGTTGAGCTTCTTCAGCGCGTAGCCCATCTTCAGAAACCCGGCAGATAGCACGACGCTTCGTCATCTGCGTCATGAAGCCCATAGCTGCACGCAAACGGATCGTGCCAGCCGTTGTGACGACCGTTATAGAGATAGACCGTGTTTTCGCTCGATGCCCAGGTCAGTGACGCCGTGCCGCTGGAGTAGATGTGCCATTTGCCTGAGCTGCCGTCCGGAAAGGACACGGTGCCGCTCGCACGGCAGGGCGAATAGTAATCGTGTGCGACAAACTTGCCGTCAATCGGCGCGGCTCTGGAAAAGAACCGCTTCAGCTGTGGAACGGTCGGTGTGAATTTCTTGCATGCTTCCCTGGTCAGCAGGTCATGCCTGTCAGAGGACTCGCCGGATTCAGTAATCGTCACGGCGCTGACTTCTCGAGCGTGGCAAATGGACAGGGGGACGCACAAGGCGACGACGGCGACATATCCATGCAAAATCATTTCGTCACTCCCATCTTGCCGTGCTTGCCTCGGTCGCGTTTTTGCGACCGACTTCCGGATGCCGATATACCTCGCTCATCTGGACGTCCAGCGTTTCGGACAATTCCCGTATCAACCATCTGAGAGATGCATTTTGTTCGTCGGTTGCGCTCTCGTAAACAGGTTCGCCGGTCTTCTCGTCCATGTAGTACATACCGACCAGCTCGATTCCGATCGAGTCCGAATTCGACGGGTAGCGGTCCGGAAATGTTTTTCGGGACTCATGACGATGAAATGCCGTGGGACCTGCTTTGTATGCTCGTCTTGCTGCCTGGAGGTCGGTTGGAGAGCACTTCAGGGTCCTGATGCAGCGGGACTGCAATTTGCCAACATGATTGGTAATTCTGCTCAAGGATGCAGTTTGATAAATGGTCCCATCTTTGTCGATCAGGAAGTGTGCGCCATTGGGTATGTGCGTGTTATTGCTGTAGCTATTGAAGGTACTCGAAGTTGTCGTTCCTCCCGTCTGATGAACAACAATTCCATTGATTTTCTCCATTGGTCCTCGCTCAATGGACGGGAAGATCTTTACGATGACGCGCTCGGCATCCACGTGGCCTTGCTTCGAAATAAACAGCATGATTTCTCCGATTTTCAGATCGCTTTGTTGGCCTGGATGTCGTATCCCATGCTTACTGTTCCGCCGCTTCCGCCCTGGGGGTTCTGGAATTTACCCGCTCCGCCGCCCGCTCCTGAATGCCTGGTCGATTGCTGGCTTACAGACCAATCCCATGTCAATACGCCGATTTCGTTCGGGTGACGAGCGTCCTGGGATTCGCCATCGATACCGGTCAATTTCAAAAAATATCTTGCGCCATCGCATGCTCCTTCATGTTGGTCATGTTTGACGAGCCGAAAAGCAATATGAGTCTTCGGTGAAATGAACCTAACATGCCGGATAGTCCTGATCTATCGGACTGCTTCGATTTCCGGTTCGTTGCGCAGATGAAAAGTACTATTTGACGATTGTCAGCTTGCCGACGGCCGATACGATGCGAGCCAGAAATCGACGAGCAGTGAATTGACGGCAATCATTAGACGTTCGCCGGATGCAGGGATTGGCGTGGCTTCGCCCGATGAGTCGAGTATCCGTGGTGCCACTTAGGGATGGACTGCAAACGTGACGGGCATCGCACGGAGCGAGAGATTTCGCACTCTCGATTCCGTGTCGATATCCAGATGCTGATTACCGAATGAAGGCAAATGGCCTGAGGAGGAGGGGGCGACGTCGCTTGTTCACATGGGCGTGCCCCAACGACTCAATGCCGGTGCGACGTCCTCGGCAGCGAGTCCGGCGTCATCGCGGGCGGCGACGCATCCTCGTCGTTGCTGCGCGCCCAGAAGAACCGGTCGGGCAAATACGCGCCCATGCCGGGCCGGAACGCGTCACGCACGGCCTGATACAGGTATTCCTGCGCCTCGCGAACCGCTTCGGGCGGCTCCTGGCCGTTCGCGAGCAGTGCCGCGATGGCCGCGCCCAGCGTATCGGTGATGCCCATCAGCCGATGCGGCGAACGATCCCACATGTCCTCGCGCAGCTGGCCTTCTTCGCCGTACAGCGTGTTGACGAGCCGGTGCGAGCCCGTCTCGGACGACAGGATGTACTCGCAGCCCTGCGACAGCAGGTGCGACACGGCCGCGTCGAGATTCGGTGCCTCGGCGTCGCCGTCCGGCTGCGCGAGCGCGATCAGCGTCGCGTGGTCGGCGACCAGCAGCGTGGTTTGCGGCGCCAGCAGGTCGGCGATCGATTCGCGCAGGTCGTCGGCGGCCAGCACGTGTTCGTCGTCGAGCGTGAAGTCCGGCGCGAGCACGAGCGGCACGCCGTCGTAGTCGGCGACGACCTCGGCGATCGCGCTCACGACTTCCGCACGCGTCGCCGCGCCGATCTTGAATGCCGCAACCGGCATGTCTTCGAGCAGCATGCGCGCCTGGGCGGCGACCACGTCGGGATCGAGGCCGGTGACTTCGTCGCAGGCGGCCGAGTCGCGCACCGTGTAGCCCGTCAGGACGGACACGCCGTGACAGCCCATGCTCGCCAGGGTCATCAGATCGGCTTGGAGGCCGGAGCCGCCGGTGGGATCGGACAGGCCGAAGGTGAGGACGATCGGAGGGGCGTTGCTGGACATGTAAAAATGGGGCAAGAAGAAACGGTCAAGCGGGGCGGGCTGCACCAGCGTGGTGAGCCCTTCGCAGCCATTATGCGGCGGAATCCGGCCCGCACGACGGATTTTTTAGCGCGACGCAACGAAGGCGTGCGCCTGGAGCGCGATTGCTAGGCAGTCCGGCCCCGACACGGTACCATCATGGCTCCCGAAATTACCGACTTTCCCGACGCGGCTTAAGATGGAATACAAGAGCTGGATGTGCCTGATTTGTGGCTGGATTTACGACGAAGAAGCCGGGCTGCCCGAAGAGGGCATTGCCCCGGGCACGCGCTGGGAAGACGTCCCGATCAACTGGACGTGTCCTGAATGCGGCGCCCGCAAGGAAGACTTCGAGATGGTCCAGATCTGACCGGACCGTCGCCCTCAGGACATTCCGCTCCGGCCTCGGTGCCGCCGGCGCTTTGGTGCCGCGGCAACGCGAGCAGCTTGCCCATGACCAGCGCGAGTGCCCTCGATGTCCGATCCGGCGGTAATCCCCGTTATTGATGCACTGCCCAACCCGCGCGGCGGGGCCGTGCTCGCGGCCGACGCGTGGCTTGCGGCGGCCGCCGACGCGTTCGAGCGCCGCGACGATGCGGCCGCGCCGCTGTCCGCGGCGGCGGCCGTGCTGGCGGAAGCCGGCTGGCTGCCGGCCGCGCGATTCGCGGGCCAGCTGGCGCAGGCCGCTGCGCTCGTCGCCGTCGAGCCGACTTCGGCCGGCTGGCGGGCCGCGCTGCGCGATTTCCGCGCGGCCGTCGGCCGCCACAACCTGCGCGAGCTCGCCTGCTCGCCGATCCTGTTCGACCACTTCCGCACGCTGCGCGCGCAGAGCGCGGCGGACCTGCGCGTGCAGGTGCCGTACGACACGCTCGCGCTCGTCGGCCGCGCGGTGCCGCCCGCGTCGCTGCGCGTGCTGCCCGCCGCAGCCGTCGTGCGCACGCGCGCACGCTACGAGCAGGCGCTGCTCGCCGCGCTGCGGGCGCCCCAGGTGCCGCCCGACGCGGCGCTCGATGCGCTCGACGCCTGCATGACCGAACTCGCCGCCGACGCGCCCTATGACTTCTGGCGGCTCGCGGCCGCGTGCGCGCGCGCGCTGCGCGCCAGCGGCGCGCCGGAGCTGAAGCGCTTTCTCGCGCGGACGAACCTGCTGCTCGGCGAGCATGCGCAGGGCCGGCGCAGTGCGCCGCCGGAACGCGTGCGCGAAACGGTGGCGCTGCTGTGGCGCGATTTCGCGCTGTTCGGCGCCGCGGCCGAGGATGTCGCGCTCGTCGACGTGCTGCACGACTACGGGCTGACGGTCGACTGGCACGTCGCCGGCACGCCCGCATCGGAGGCGCTGTGGGAGGCCGATGCCGCCCGGGCCGAGCAGGACGCGATCGCGGCGGCGCCGACCCGCGCGCTCGGCGTCGTGACGGTCAATGCGCATGCCTATGAGGATTTCCTGCAGACGGCCGATGCGTCGATGGCCGACCTCGCTGCCGATCCGGCCGCGGCCGACGCGAGCGTTGCATGGCGCGCGGCCGAAGCCGCGTACCGCGTGGGCGCGGCGGCCTGTGCGCTCGGCCTTGGTCACGCGGCGCTGCTGGCCGACGCGCTCGGCCTCGCGTGGCGCCGCGCCGCGCATGGCGTGCCGGCGGCCGACGGCGGCCTCGATGCGCACGGCCACGCGTCCGACATGCTGCGCGCGGCGCTGCTGAAGATCGCGGCCGGCATGGCGCCGCCGGACCTGAGCGCGGCCGGTGAAGCCCTCGGCGCCGCGCTCGGCGGGATCGGGCACGGATGATGCGTGACGCGGGCGCCCGTGCCGTGCGCCCGGCAACGCGCTGCCGCCGGCTCCCGTGTGCATGTTAGAGTGCCGTGTGATCCGCGCGCGCCGTTGCCAGCGCAGCGCGGCGTTGCTTGTTGATCGCGGCCCGGTCAGGCCGCGGCGTCTTTGCTAAAATTCAAACCATGTCAAAGCCTTCCGATCGCATCAATCTCACCAACCAGTTCCTGATCGCCATGCCGAACATGGCGGATCCGACGTTTTCAGGAACGGTGGTCTATCTTTGCGATCACAGCGAGCGCGGGGCGCTCGGCCTCGTCATCAATCGTCCGACCGACATCGATCTCGAATCGCTGTTCAACCGCATCGACCTGAAGCTCGACATCGAGCCGCTGCTGCACATCCCGGTGTATTTCGGCGGCCCGGTGCAGACTGAGCGCGGTTTCGTGCTGCACGAGCCGGTGGAGGGCGCGAGCTACAACTCGTCGATGTCCGTCGAGGGCGGGCTGGAGATGACCACGTCGAAGGACGTGCTCGAGGCGGTCGCGACGGGCACCGGCCCGAAACGCTTCCTGCTGACGCTCGGCCATGCGGGCTGGGGGGCCGGGCAGCTCGAGGAAGAAATTTCCCGCAACGGCTGGCTGACCGTGGCCGCCGATCCGCGCATCGTGTTCGATACGCCGGCCGAAGAGCGCTTCGAGGCCGCACTCGGCCTGCTCGGCGTCAGCTCGTCGATGCTCTCCGGCGAAGCAGGGCACGCATGAGTGGCGCGAGCGCGCGCGATGCGACGCTGCTCGCGTTCGACTACGGCGAAAAACGTATCGGCGTCGCGATCGGCAATGCGCTGACACGCTCGGCCCGTGCGCTCGTCGTGATCCAGAACCTGAACCGCGAACACCGCTTCAAGGCGGTCGGCGACCTGCTGGCCGAATGGCGGCCGGACGCGCTCGTCGTCGGCCTGCCGATGCATCCGGACGGCACGCCGCACGACATGACGCAGCAGGCGAAGCGCTTCGGCAACCAGCTGAACGGCCGCTTCGGGCTGCCCGTCACGTGGGTCGACGAGCGCTATTCGTCGGTCGAGGCCGAGGCCGGGCTGCGCGAGCGCAACGTGCGCGGCCGTGCCCGGGCCGAGATGCTCGATGCCGAGGCCGCGCGCGTCATCCTTCAACAGTATCTCGATCAATTGTCCGACCATGAGCACCATTGACGCCGAGGCGCTTTACCGCGTCCTGCTCGACCAGATCCGCGCCGCGTACGGCACGGCGTTCGCCGAACCGGGCGGCCCGCGGCTCGCCGGCATTCACAGCGGCGGCGCATGGCTCGCCGAGCGCCTCGCGCGCGATCTCGGCGCGCCGGCATTCGGCGTCGTGAACGTCGCGCTGCACCGCGACGATTACGCGAAAAAGGGGTTGCACAGCCAGGCCAGCCCGACGTCGCTGCCGTTCGAGGTCGACGGCGCGCGCATCGTGCTCGTCGACGACGTGTTGTATACCGGGCGCACCGTGCGCGCGGCGCTCAACGAGCTGTTCGACTACGGCCGTCCGGCCGCGGTCGAGCTCGCGGTGCTCGCCGATCGCGGCGGCCGCGAACTGCCGGTCGCCGCGCGTTTCGCGGGCGGCGCGCTCGACGTGCCGGCCGGCGCGACGCTCGTGCTCGCGCGCGACGACCAGTTCACGCTGCGCGTCGAGGCGCACGGCGCCTGAGCGGCACGCGAACCGTATCCCGGGCCGCTGGTTTGCACCGCGGCCCGTTTGCATAGTTGGAATCACGCACACCATGACCACCGACACCACTGGCCGCACCGGCAATCCCGCTGCGGCCGCGAGCCCCGACCGGTTCCGCTACGGCTTCCTGAAGGGCAATCCGCAGCTCACGAAAAACGGCGAGCTGAAGCACCTGCTGTCGATCGAGGGCCTGCCGCGCTCGATCGTCAATCACATCCTCGATACGGCCGAACAGTTCGTCAGCGTGACGGACCGTGAAGTGAAGAAGGTGCCGCTGCTGCGCGGCAAGTCCGTGTTCAACCTGTTCTTCGAGAACTCGACGCGTACCCGCACGACCTTCGAGATCGCCGCGACGCGCCTGTCGGCCGACGTGCTGAACCTGAACATCAACGCGTCGTCGACGAGCAAGGGCGAATCGCTGCTCGACACGATCAACAACCTGTCGGCGATGCATGCCGACCTGTTCGTCGTGCGCCACGCGTCGAGCGGCGCGCCGTACCTGATCGCCGAGCACTGCGCACCGCACGTGCACGTGATCAACGCAGGCGACGGCCGTCATGCGCACCCGACGCAGGGCCTGCTCGACATGTACACGATTCGTCACTACAAGCGCGACTTCACGAAGCTGCGCGTGGCGATCGTCGGCGACATCCTGCATTCGCGCGTCGCGCGCTCGGACATCCACGCGCTCACCACGCTCGGCGTGCCGGAAGTGCGCGCGATCGGCCCGCGCACGCTGCTGCCGGGCGGCCTCGAGCAGATGGGCGTGAAGGTGTTCCACAACCTCGACGAAGGGCTGAAGGGCGTCGACGTGATCATCATGCTGCGCCTGCAGAACGAACGGATGAGCGGCGCGCTGCTGCCGTCGGCGCAGGAGTACTTCAAGACCTGGGGCCTGACGCCCGAGCGCCTCGCGCTCGCCGCGCCCGACGCGATCGTGATGCACCCCGGCCCGATGAACCGCGGCGTCGAGATCGACTCGCAGGTCGCCGACGGCCCGCAGTCGGTGATCCTCAACCAGGTCACGTTCGGCATCGCCGTGCGGATGGCGGTGATGGGCATCGTCGCCGGCAACAGCGACTGAGCCCGCTTTCGCGCATCCTGATCCAGGCACTCAACGCAATCAACGCATTCACAGACAGCGCATGAAGATTCATATCAAAGGCGGCACGCTGATCGATCCGGTCGCCGGCACCGAACGGCAGGCCGACGTTTTCGTCGCGGACGGCAAGGTCGCCGCGATTGCCGACACCGGCACCGCCGCGCCGGCCGGGTTCAACGCCGGGAAGACCATCGACGCATCGGGCCTGATCGTCGCACCCGGCCTCGTCGACCTGTGCGCGCGGCTGCGCGAGCCCGGCTACGAGCACAAGGCGACGCTTGCGTCCGAGATGGCCGCGGCCGTCGCGGGCGGCGTCACGACCCTCGTGTGCCCGCCGGATACCGACCCCGTGCTCGACGAGCCGGGCCTCGTCGAGATGCTCAAGTTCCGCGCACGCAACCTCCGCCAGGCGAACGTGCATCCGCTCGGCGCGCTGACGGTCGGCCTCAAGGGTGAAGTGATCACCGAGATGGTCGCGCTGACCGAGTCCGGCTGCGTCGGCTTCACGCATGCCAACGTGCCGGTTCGCGACACGCAGGTGCTGCTGCGTGCGCTGCAGTACGCGAGCACCTACGGCTACACCACGTGGCTGCGCCCGCAGGACGCATTCATCGGCCGTGGCGGCGTCGCCGCGAGCGGCGCGCTTGCGTCGCGGCTCGGGCTGTCCGGCGTGCCGGTCGCGGCCGAGACGATCGCGCTGCACACGATCTTCGAATTGATGCGCGTGACGGGCGCACGCGTGCACCTCGCGCGGCTGTCGTCGGCGGCCGGCCTCGCGCTCGTGCGCGCGGCGAAGGCCGAGGGGCTGCCCGTGACGTGCGACGTCGGCGTGAATCACGTGCACCTGATCGATGTCGACATCGGCTACTTCGATTCGCAGTTCCGGCTCGATCCGCCGCTGCGCAGCGAGCGCGATCGCGAAGCGATTCGCGTGGCGCTCGCCGACGGGACGATCGACGCGATCTGCTCCGACCACACGCCGGTCGACGACGACGAGAAGCTGCTGCCGTTCGGCGAAGCGACGCCGGGCGCGACGGGGCTCGAGCTGCTGCTGTCGCTGACGCTGAAGTGGGCGGACGAGACGCGTACGCCGCTGGCGCACGCGCTGCGCCGCATCACGTCCGCGCCGGCCGACGTGCTGCAGCTGCCGGCCGGCCGCCTCGCCGAAGGCGGCGCGGCCGACCTGTGCGTGTTCGACCCGCGCGCGCACTGGCGCGTCGAGCCGCGTACGCTGAAGAGCCAGGGCCACAACTCGCCGTTCCTCGGCTACGAACTGCCCGCCTGCGTGCGCACGACGCTCGTCGCCGGACAGATCGCGTTCGAGCGCCCCTGAACCACGCCGGACCTTCGCCATGATTGCCCTTCGCAAGCTGCGTCTCGTCTTTCACCTGTTGCGCGGCATGGCGATCGTCGCGCTGCGTTTTTCGCACGTCGCGCCCGCGCGACGTGCCGAGATGACGCGCCGCTGGTCGCTCAAGCTGCTGCGGATCTGCGGGATGCGCCTCGTCGTCCACAACGACGGCGCGCGGCTCGACGCGAGCGCGCTCGTGGTCGGCAACCACGTGTCCTGGCTCGACATCTACACGATCAACGCGTGGCGGCCGACGCCGTTCGTGTCGAAGGCCGAGGTGCGGCAATGGCCGGTCGTCGGCTGGCTCGCCGAGAAGCTCGACACCGTGTTCCTGCAGCGCGAGAAGCGCACCGAGGCGATGCGGGTCATGCACGAAATGGCCGAGCGCCTGCGCAACGGCGGGCTGATGTGCGTGTTTCCGGAAGGCACGACGACCGACGGGCAGGAACTGCTGCCGTTCCATGCGAACCTGTTCCAGGCCGCGGTATCGGCCGGCTGCGCGGTGCAGCCGATCTGCCTGATGTACGAGGACGCGCAGCGGCGGCAGTCGGTCGCGCCGGCCTACACGGGTGAGCTGGCGCTCGGCAAGTCGCTCGACATGGTGCTGCGCGGCGGCCCGCTCGTCGCGCATCTGTACGTGTGCGAGCCGATCGCGCCGGGCGGCGACCGGCGGGCGACGTCGGCCGCGGCGCGCGATGCGATCGCGGCCGCGCTCGAAACGATGCAGGCCGGCGTCGGTCGGCCCACGGCCGGTGCGCTCGAGCAGCTTGCCCGGGATGCCTATCCGGCGACCGAAGTCGGCGCCGGTGCGGCCGCTGATGGTGCGGCCGACGAGCCGGTGCCGGGGCGCGAAGGCTAGGGGCGGCGCGGGCTCGCTGTCCGCTTGCACGGGCGCCGTTGCGCCCGTGCGCTTACTCTCCCGGCGTGCGGCACGCTTCGCACTGCACCTGCGTGACCGAGCGCTGTGCCGGATCGGCCGTCAGCCGGACGGCCGACAGCTGGTTACCCCACACACATCCCGAATCGAGCGCGACGACGTTCTCGCGCAGCATCAGGCCGAGCGCGGCCCAGTGCCCGAACACGACCGTCACGTCCTCCGTGCGGCGCCCCGGTACGTCGAACCACGGCAGGTAGCCTGGCGGCGCGCTGTCGGGGCCGCCGTTCGCCTTGAATTCCATCGCGCCGTCGGGCGTGCAGAAGCGCACGCGCGTGAATGCGTTGAACGCGACGCGCATCCGGTCGCGTTTCTTCAGGTTGGGACTCCATTGATTCGGCTCGTTGCCGTACAGCTGCTGCAGCGTGTCGCGCCAGTCGGGCGCGCGCAGCGCGCGCTGGAGTTCGTCGGCGAGTTCGAGCACGAGCGTCGTGTCCCATTGCGGTAGCACGCCCGCGTGCACGAGCAGCATCCCATGCTCGAAATGCGCGAACGGGAGATGGCGGACCCATTCCAGCAAGGCCTCGGCGTCGGGGTCGTCGAGGATTTCGCCGATCGTGTCGCCCGGGCGTTCGGTGCGCAGGCCGGCGGAGACCGCAAGCAGGTGGAGGTCGTGATTGCCGAGCACGACGGTCGCGCGCGGGCCGAGGTTGACAACGGCCCGCAGGGCGGCGAGGGAGCCGGGCCCGCGGTTGACGACGTCGCCGGCGATCCAGAACGGGGTGTCGGGTGGGGCGGCGAGCTTTTCCGTCAGCGAGAGGAAAGCGGAATGACAGCCTTGGATGTCGCCGATGGCGATGGGGGTAGGGGGCATGGAGGTGGGTGGTTGCAAAGCTGGGCGGTTTGGTAGAACAGAGAACTCTACAACGGGCGGGCAATCTTCATACCACTTCAACCATTTGATCTGACAGAATTTTTCCCGGTGATGCAGGGCCGGAGCGTTGTATCAAGTTGTTAGCGGCATGGCTCTTGCTTTGCACGATTTCCTATAATCATCGTTTTCCTCGCAAAAAATTAGCATTTCATGACTTTGGAGGCCATGTCGACCGGTTAAAATCCGGGCCTGATGTGGCTCGCGCGTTGCCACTTGCTGTATGCCATGCGGCAAGCGCCCGGCTGGGCGTACCGCATATTTCTAGAGGGAGCCTCATGATCCTGGTTACGGGCGGCGCGGGTTTTATCGGTGCCAATTTTGTACTCGACTGGCTGTACCACAGCGACGAAGCCGTGCTCAACGTCGACAAGCTGACGTACGCAGGGAACCTGCGCACGCTGCAGTCGCTTGACGGGAATCCGAAGCACGTATTTGCGCGCGTCGATATCTGCGACCGCGCTGCGCTCGATGCGCTGTTTGCAGAGCACGCGCCGCGCGCCGTCGTGCACTTCGCCGCGGAAAGCCATGTCGACCGCTCAATCCACGGTCCCGCAGACTTCGTTCAGACCAATGTCGTCGGCACGTTCACGCTGCTCGAAGCGGCGCGCGCGCATTGGAACGGCCTGAACGACGCCGACAAGGCGGCGTTCCGCTTCCTGCACGTGTCGACCGACGAGGTGTTCGGTTCGCTGTCGGCCACCGACCCGCAATTCTCCGAGACGACACCGTACGCACCGAACAGCCCGTATTCGGCGACGAAGGCGGGTTCCGATCATCTGGTGCGTGCGTACCACCATACGTATGGTCTACCGGTGCTGACGACGAACTGTTCGAACAACTACGGCCCGTACCAGTTCCCCGAGAAGCTGATTCCGTTGATGATCGCGAATGCGCTCGCGGGGAAGCCGCTACCGGTGTACGGCGACGGCCAGAACGTGCGCGACTGGCTGTACGTCGGTGACCACTGCAGCGCGATCCGCGAAGTGCTCGCGCGCGGCGTCCCCGGCGAGACGTACAACGTCGGCGGCTGGAACGAGAAGAAGAACCTCGAGGTCGTGCATACGCTGTGCGACCTGCTCGACAAGGCGCGCCCGAAGGCAATCGGCTCCTATCGTGACCAGATCACCTATGTGACGGATCGCCCTGGTCATGATCGCCGCTACGCGATCGATGCTCGCAAGCTCGAACGCGAGCTCGGCTGGAAGCCTGCGGAAACGTTCGAGACCGGTCTGGCGAAGACGGTCGACTGGTATCTCGACAATCAGGCGTGGGTGGACGACGTCGTGTCGGGCGAATATCGCAAGTGGGTCGAGACGAATTACGCGCAACGTACTTGAGGGCATGGTCGATGGCACGTAAAGGCATCATTCTCGCCGGCGGTTCCGGCACACGGCTGTACCCGATCACGCACGTCGTATCGAAGCAACTCCTGCCGGTGTACGACAAGCCGATGATCTACTACCCGCTGTCGACGCTGATGATCGCGGGCATTCGCGACGTGCTGATCATCTCGACGCCGCACGACACGCCGCGCTTCGAGTCGATGCTCGGTAACGGCAGTCAGTGGGGGATGAACATCCAGTACGCGGTGCAGCCGTCGCCAGATGGTCTCGCGCAGGCGTTCATCATCGGCAAGGAATTCATCGGTAATGATCCGTCGGCGCTGATCCTTGGCGACAACATCTTCTACGGCCACGACCTGGCGAAGCAATTGGAGCGTGCGAACGCGAAGGAATCGGGCGCGACGGTGTTCGCTTATCACGTGCAGGATCCCGAGCGTTACGGCGTCGTCGAATTCGACAAGGAATTTCGCGCGCTGTCGATCGAGGAGAAGCCGGTCGTGCCGCGCTCGAACTACGCGGTGACCGGCCTGTATTTCTACGACAACCGCGTGTGCGACATCGCGGCCGATATCAAGCCTTCACCGCGCGGTGAGCTGGAAATCACCGACGTCAATTCGCGTTATCTCGCCGACTCCAAGCTCGACGTCGAGATCATGGGACGTGGTTATGCGTGGCTCGATACCGGCACGCACGATTCGCTGATCGAGGCGGCGACGTTCATCGCTACGTTGCAGAAGCGGCAAGGGCTCGTCGTTGCATGCCCCGAAGAGATCGCATACCGCAAGAAATGGATCGACGCGGATCAGTTGTGCAAGCTCGCTGCCCCACTGTCGAAGAACGGCTACGGGCGTTATCTAGAACACATTCTTACGGATCAAGTCGCATGGCCATCCAAGTAACGACGACGACGCTGCCCGAAGTCAAGATCATCGAGCCGAAGGTATTCGGTGACGCGCGTGGGTATTTCTACGAGAGTTTCAATGCGCGTGAATTTGCGGAGCAGGTGGCGGCCGGCTTCGAATTTGTTCAGGATAACCATTCACATTCGGGAAAGGGTGTGCTGCGCGGGCTGCATTATCAGATCGAGCATGCGCAGGGCAAGCTCGTTCGGGTCGTCGAAGGCGAGGTGTTCGACGTGGCGGTTGATATTCGCAAAAGCTCTCCGCGCTTCGGTCGATGGGTCGGCGTCGTCCTGTCCGCCGACAATCATCGTCAGCTGTGGGTGCCGCCCGGCTTCGCACACGGTTTCGTTGTGCTGTCGGAGGCCGCGCAGTTTCTGTACAAGACGACCGACTACTGGTTTCCGGAGTTCGAGCGCTGCATTCGCTGGAACGACGAGCATATTAGCATTGACTGGCCGATGGAAACGGCACCGCTGGTGTCCGCAAAGGACGGGCGAGGTGCGACGCTGGCGGATGCGGAGGTATTCGTATGAAAATAGTTGTAACAGGCGCGCGGGGGCAGGTCGGCTGGGAACTGGTCCGGTCGATGTCCGTGCTGGGCGCAGTGCACGCATGGGATCGCGCAGCAGCCGACCTGAGCCGTCCGGACGAACTGGTCGACGCGGTTCGCGAATTACGCCCTGACGTGATCGTCAATGCGGCAGCCTATACATCCGTGGACAGGGCGGAGTCTGAAGAGGCGCTTGCCACGACGATCAATGGGGAGGCCGTGGGCGCGCTGGCACAGGCGGCACGTGATATTGACGCGCTGTTCGTCCACTATTCGACGGATTACGTGTTCGACGGCATGGCGAGCGAGCCCTATCGCGAAGACGCGATCGCAGCACCGCAGAATGCATACGGACGCAGCAAATTGCTTGGTGACGAGGCGGTAGCGGCGTCCGGGGCGGATCATCTGATTTTTCGCACGACCTGGGTCTACAGTGCGCGCGGTACAAACTTCCTGTTGACGATGTTGCGCCTGATGTGCGAGCGGCCGGAGCTTAGCGTCGTTGCCGACCAGTTTGGCGCACCGACGAGTGCGCGCTTCATTGCCGATGTCACCGCGCATGCCGTTCGACAGTGCATGAACGAGCGCGCGGAGGGCTGCTTCGACAGCGGCCTCTTCAATCTCACGGCCGATGGTGTGACGTCATGGCACGGCTTTGCCCAGGCAATCTTCGATTGTGCGCGGACGGCAGGAAGCGGCGTGACCCTGAAGACAGGGAAGATCAATGCAATCAGGGCATTGGATTATCCGACTCAAGCAGTGCGCCCGATCTATTCCGTTCTCGACGGCGGCAGGCTCCGGCATCGTTTCAATCTGCACCGCCCGCACTGGCAAGATGGTGTGAAGCTTGTGCTGGACGAACTGCTTTGTCGCTGACGCTGCTGGGCTTGAACGCTCAAATTTCGTCTTCTCGCCACTCATACTCGATTGCTATATCCTTGCCGTCGGCTAGCGCCAGACAGCCCGAGCCTTCCGTCAATTTACCGCGTCGTTATCGTCATGTCCGCATCCGCTATTACCATCGCCGCTCAGTTGGACCGTCACTTCACGCAGACTATCCTGCCGATCTGGCTCGGGCCGGGGTTCGATCGCGCGTTGAGGTTGCCGTTCGAGGCGGTGTCGCCGGACACGCATATGCCGTTGCCCGTCGTGCGTTACCGCGCGATGGCCTGCGCGCGTCAACTGTTCGTGTTCTCGGAGGCGGGCAATGCTGCGCACGCGGATACGCTTTTCGCGTCGCTTTGCGAGCGCTTTCGCGATCCCCGCCACGGCGGCTGGTTCTACAGCATCGATCCGAACGGCGAGCCGCTCGATCGTACGAAGGACCTGTACACGCATGCGTTCGTCGTGTTCGCATGCGCGGCTTATTTCACGGCGTCTGGTAATTGCGACGCGCGTAGCGTCGCGGAAGAGACCGCTGCGCTGATCGTTGAGCGCTTCGCGCGCCATCCGGGTGACGCGCTGCTCGATGCGGCCCGCAACGAGAATTTCACTGACACAACGGGCGGATCGCTGCAGAATCCATTGATGCACCTGACGGAAGCCTGGCTCGCGGCGAGCGACGCATTCGGCGATACCGCATTCGACGACGCGCTGCTGCGCGTTGCGCAAGCGGTCGAAAGTACGTTCGTGGATGCCGGCACGGGTTGCATTGCGGAACTGCCGCTCGGTGAGCCGGACAATCGTTTCGAGCCGGGTCACCAGTTCGAATGGTTCTATCTCGTCAGCGCGGCCGGCGCTCGGCTCGCGTCGACCGGCCTGCCGCAGGCGCTCGACCGCGCGTATGCCTTCGCGGAGCGTCATGGCATCGATTCGTTCACTGGCGGCGTATGTGCGGCAATCGACGCGCGAGGAGCATGCATCGATGCGACACAGCGCATCTGGGCGCAGACGGAATACTTGCGTGCACTCGCCACACGCGATCCTTCGCCGAACTCGCCGACCCTGGCGCGGCAGATCGAGCGTTTCGCCGCTAAGTTTCTCCATCCGCGCGGCTGGTACGAGTGCAAGACCGCGCAGGGTGTGGTGTCGCGCGCGGACATGCCGTCGACGACGCCCTATCACCTGGCGACCGCCTACGCGGCATTGTCGGCCGGTGCGTGAGAGCGCATTCGCCAGTTGAAGCGCCGAAGCGTGCGTGCGCGTATGCGATGGCGCCGCTGCGCCGCTCCGGTGCGGGGCACACACGGTGTCGACGCGGCGCGGCCGGCGACAGCGGGCGGCGGCATGCGATATTCCGAACAATCGGGACACGACCATCGTCCGCTGGCCGATTTCCGCCGATTGCATATCGGTTGAGTGAGCCGGCATTCATCGACCGAAATTCATTGAGTTGTCTCGCGTACGGACATGGTAGCGACTATCGCGCGACGAGTATTTTTTATTGGGATTCGAAAGCGGATTGTCTGCCGTATTGATTCAATTTATCTTCGAATATTTGAAATTCGATGCTTTGCAGGGAAACTGAATATTCGATATGGCTGTGAGAGAAATATATGGTGCCTGCACTGTTTTTGGATCGCGATGGCGTTATCAATGTCGATACCGGATATTTGCATCGGCCTGAGGAATGCCGGTTCGTACCCGGAATTTTCGAGTTGGTGGGGGCGGCAAATCGCGCGGGTTATCGCGTGTTGATCGTTACGAACCAATCGGGGGTCGGACGTGGATACTTTTCGGAAGAAGTGTTTCGTTCGTTTACGGAATGGATGATCGGTGAATTCAAGAGGCGCGGCTTGTCGATCGACGGGGTCTACTTCTGTCCTCACCATCCCGATGCGCCGCTTGACGCGTACCGGGTCGCGTGTGCTTGCCGCAAGCCGGAACCGGGCATGTTTCTTAGTGCGCGTGATGAATTTGATGTCGACATGCATCGCTCCATCATGGTTGGCGACAGTCGGACCGATATCGAAGCTGCCCATGCAGGAGGGGTCGGTCGAGCCTTCCTGCTGGTCGATCCGTCGCAGGATGGTGGCCTGATTGACGATTGCACGGTCATACATTCGTTGGACGAGGTGTTGCAGGCGCTGGCCGACCGGACCAAGTCAGTGTAGGATATTGATTTTTCGCGGAATTTTCTCGTGTAGTCGTTTAGTCATGTATGCTTTCGGCGGAACTCGGGGGTGGGGTACGAGACGCATGCGCAACGCGCGAGACGAGGCGTTTGCTGCGTGATCGCCGTGGGGGTATCTAGGCATGTAGTGCCTGATCGAGAGTGACGTAGATTGCGAAAATGAAAGATAAGGGCTGAATGCTAGGCTGAGCTTTCGACTGCAACGCTAAACGTAAGGGGCGTAACTGAATTTAACAAGTTTCCTTCGCTCCCGGGTGACGTTGTATACTGATGCGCCGTCTACCATCCCCCTTGATCCGGTTTGGGTCGCGTCGACCCAGGTGTTCGCCTGATCGTCCCTTCTGCGGAGACCATGGCGTCTAGGATGCATTCTTTTGGCGACGCTGGCTCGGCGTCGCGATTGACCGTTGCATCACCGGCGTTATGAAAAGATGGCTGAACGTGTGCCCCGACGGTGTGTGTCGGCTAAAAGCACGGTGTCACGACCGCCGATCACATCAATTTCACATATTCTGGATGACTGCATTTCAACTTCCCAACAACAGCCTTCTCAGTGGTGTCAAGGCTTGGCGTCTTTGGAGCCTGCTCGGCTGGCTCGACATTCGTCAGCGTTATGCGCGTTCGATGCTCGGTCCGTTCTGGATCACCGTGAGCATGGGCGTCATGGTCGGTTCCATGGGGGTCGTGTACGGGACCCTTTTCGGTCAGCCGATGAAGGACTATCTGCCGCTGGTCGGCATGGGCTTCGTGATCTGGGCGCTGATCTCCGGCGTGCTCAATGATGCCTGCGGCGCGTACATCAACAATGCGAATTATATTCTTCAGAGCGATGTCGGCCTCTGGGTTTATGTACTACAGGTGCTGTGGCGGCAATTGATTATATTCGCGCACAACTTCGTGATCGTTCTCGCGTTATTCGCCGTGTACGGCATCAGCCGGCCGGACTTGCTGCCGCTGTTCATTCCCGGGCTACTCGTCCTCATGCTCAACCTGACCTGGATGGCGAAAATGGTCGCGGTGACGTCGGCGCGCTATCGTGACGTCACCCAACTGGTTGCTTCGACAGTGCAGATCCTTTTCTATATTACGCCGCTGATGTGGAAGCCGACGATGCTGAGCAAGCATCAATGGCTGGTCACGATCAACCCTTTTGCCGCACTCGTGGATCTAGTGCGCTCACCCTTGCTCGGGCAGGTGCCTGCAATGTCGAGCTGGATGATCGCGCTCGGGCTCGCCGCCGTTGGATGGGGGCTCGTCATGTTGGTTGCCTCGCGGGTTTCCGATCGAGTGGCATATTGGGTGTAAAGGTCAGTCATGTCTGAACTCGCAGTAAATGAAATTACCGTCGATCTTCCCGTATTCGAAGTGCACGGGCGCTCCCTTCGCAAGCACCTGTCGGCGTTCGGCAAAGGCAATCGGCTCGCCGAGAGCAACGATGGTGTAGTGATCGTGCGTGCGCTCGAGAACGTGAGTTTCCGTCTCCAGAAGGGCGACCGGCTCGGGCTGATCGGCGCCAACGGCGCAGGCAAGAGCACGCTGTTGCGTGTGCTGGCCGGAATCTACAAACCGGCCAAGGGTGCGGTCGTGAGGACCGGCAAGACAGTCCCGCTGCTCGACATCACCCTGGGGCTCGACGAGAACTCCACCGGACGCCAAAACATTCGCTTGCGCGGATTGTTTCTCGGTCAGACTCGTGCATGGGTCGAGGAAAACGAGCGTGATATCTGCGAGTTCTCGGAGCTCGGCGACTACCTCGACATGCCGGTGCGTACGTACTCTAGCGGCATGCGCATGCGTCTCGCGTTCGCGATTTCGATGGCGGTTCACGCCGATATCCTGCTGCTTGATGAAGTGATGGGCGTGGGCGACAGTGCCTTTCAGGATAAGGCGAAATCGCGCGTGCGGCAGGTTTCGGATCGCGCCGGCGTAGTCGTGATGGCGCTGCATTCGAGTCCGACGATCATGGAAATGTGCAACAAGGCGCTCTGGCTCGACAAGGGCCACGTTCGCATGCTCGGTGATAGCCATGAGGTCGTGCGGGCCTACGACGACTTCATGCATGGAAGGAGCGCCTCGTGAACGTCGACCTGGACCGCTTGAGGGAGGAGCGTCTTCGCTCGATCGACACCAAGGAAAACAGCATTCCGTTTTTGCGTCGAGGCATTCGGCGCTACAAGCAGTTGTCGACCACGAATTCCCAGTGGAAGGTGTTCGGCTATTTCCTCGAGCGCTTCTTTAGCCGCGGGCGGTCCGCAATCGCTTCGAGACTGATGAAGCTCCGCTCCTGGTCACGCCGGGGGGGCGGCTGGCTGCTTGGTGGCGATCGCGAGGACGCGTTGACCTATGCGATTCGTATCACGGGCGGTCTGGGCGACGCGCTGATCATCGCGCGCCTTGCGCGCGATCTGCAGGCCGAGTTGGGCCCGGTGCCGTTCGATGTCTATTTTCAGTCGCCGGAAACTGTCGAGCCCTTCTTCCGGGCGATTCCGGGTTTTCGTGGATGCACCGACATCGATGCTTTTCCCGCAGCCGTTGCTCAGTATAGCTTCGTATTGCTAGCCAATCAGTTCGTCACGTTTTCCAAAGAGCATCTGAAGTCGCAGCTCCTGTCGCGAAAGGCGCCGAAAGTGCTCGAGCTTGTCGCGCATACGGAGCGCGCGCGAAAGTCGATCGAGATGTACATTGCGGTGCATCCCGCGCTCGACGGCGCGTTCGCCGACATCGTGGCGCCGCAAGGGCGCAAGCGCCATACATACCTGCACGACATGATCGGGTTGTGCTACCGCGGGGATGCGCTGGATATCCCCGTCGATCCGCAATTGCCGCCGCAACTCGGGCTCGACGTCGGCAAATACATTACCGTGCACGACGGATGGGACACCAAGGCCAGGCTGATGTCCGATCGCCCGATGAAGGCATTGCCGCAACAGACCTGGAAAGAGATCGTCGCCGAAATCAAGGCGAAGCGTCCGGATATTCAGATCGTGCAGCTTGGCGGCGCGACCGGTGGCGATATCGAGGGTGTCGACGTCAACCTCAAGAAGAAACTGACATTCTTGCAGTCGGTATCGGTTCTTTCGGAGAGCCTGCTTCATATCGATACGGAGTCGGGGCTCGTGCACGTCGCTGCATCATTGGGTGTGCGAAGCGTCGTCGCTTTCGGGCCGACCAATGTGGACTGGTTTTGCTATCCGCAAAACGTGAATGTCAGGCCGAAGCTTTGCGGCAATTGCTGGTGGGTCACCGATAGCTGGCTGGACGTCTGTGCCGCTGGTCATCCGGTACCGGTTTGTACGAGCCGAGACAGTATTTCTCCTGCCGAGATTGCCAGCCGGGCACTCGAAGCGATCGATCTGAACGCGCGCTATGTCTCGGGTTGCGAGAAGGCGGGCAGTGTTGCAGGGGCAATTCGTGCATTCTGACAATCAGGCCGTTTTGGGCAGCAAGCGCAATGACGACATCGAAATCTTGCGCGGTGTCGCTATCGTCTTCGTGTTTATCGAGCATCTCCTGGCCGTCTGGGATCTGCCTCGTGTGCACAGCTTTTCCAGCGGCTACTTTTCCTTCTGGGGAGGGGTGGATCTGTTTTTCGCCATCTCCGGCTACGTCATTGCGCACTCCATTTTACGCAACTTGGCTGCGTTATCGGGAACCGCCGAGAAGGTAAAGGCGCTGGTTGAATTCTGGATTCGCCGCGCCTGGCGCCTCTGGCCCGCTGCCTGGTTCTGGCTTCTGGTGCCGTTCGTCGCGATGATGATCTTCGATCCGCATTATCGGGGTGGAGAAGCACTGCGTGCCAACTGTGCGAGCGTGATCGGTTCCGTGCTCAACGTGACCAATATCCAGGTATGGCGCTCGAAAGCAGGATTGGGCATGCAGAATGAATTCTGGAGCCAGTATTGGAGCTTGTCTCTGGAGGAGCAGTTTTATCTCGTCGCGGCGCCCTTGTTGCTGTTCGTTTCGCGGCGTTGGGTTGTCGCGCTGATGATAGCGCTTGTCGTGGCGCAGGTTTTCTTCGCTCGAGTGGCGAATTCGAGCGACCTGTCGTGGTTTGTCCGTAGCGATGCGTTTGCCTGGGGCGTGCTGATCGCAATTCTCTGGAATGGCAATCTCGACAAGGCGCTCATCGAGCCGACATTTTTGCGCAAGCGTCACTATGCATGGCTGTTGCTCGGAGTCATGCTGACCGCGATTTCGGCGACGCAGTTGCTGTATTCGGTGCCGTTCGACGTGTCGATCATAGCCTTGGCCTCTGGCGCCCTGGTTTTCGTCGCAAGCTTCGACAAAGGCTATCTCGGTGTCGGTGGCGTCTTGGGCCGTGTCATGTCGTGGGTCGGGGATCGTTCTTATGCGATCTACCTCGTGCACGGGGTGGTGATCGGAGTGGGACTTCGTGTCGGGCCACTTGCTCATCTGGATCGGCAAAATGTCGCGGATCTCTGCGTGATCACGGTGGCGCTCATCGTGGTCACGCTCATCCTGTCCGAGTTGTCGTATCGATTCATCGAAGTTCCTGCCCGCCTTCATGGGCGCAAGCTGGCACAAGCCTATCACGCAACGTGTGACGGAGCCGCAGCGCGTGCGACGGATGCATATGCGGGGTGCCAGTATTCACCTTCGGGGGAGCAGGTGTCCGGTTGATCCGTGCAAGCATGGCGTGCCCGGACATCCTTTTTTGATTTCTGATCGCAAGAATTTCTCAAGACCTGATTACAGATGGCTGCTCATTCCCTCTCTTCCGCCAATGTTATTGTCGCGGGCGACGCGATGCTGGACCGGTACTGGTTCGGCGACAGTACACGGATTTCTCCCGAAGCGCCGGTGCCGGTTGTGCACGTCCAATCGGTGCGAGAGACGCCTGGCGGTGCTGCGAACGTTGCCCTCAACGTAGTTGGCCTCGGGGGGCGCTCCACTTTGCTGTCGGTAGTTGGCGATGATCACGACGGGCAAACGTTACAAAGGCTGCTTGAAGACAGCAACGTGCAATGCGCGCTGTTGCGCGACAAATCGCTACCGACGATCGTCAAGCTGCGCCTCGTGGCGCGCAACCAGCAAGTGGTTCGGGCCGATTTCGAGAAGCGTCCGGATCACGAGATACTGCTGCCGCTGGTGGACATGTTTTGCGACCGGCTTCCCTCGGCGAACGCTGTCGTCTTTTCCGATTACGGTAAAGGCGGGCTGTCGCACCTGCGGACGATGATGGAGTGCGCGATCAAGACCAAGGTTGCCATTCTGATCGATCCGAAAGGGTCGGACTATTCCGCTTATCGCGGCGCCACGGCGGTTACGCCGAACCGTGAGGAATTTGCCACGGTGGCCGGGCGCTGGGTCGACGAGGCAGATTTCGAGCGTCGGGCTTTCGCGCTTCGCGACGAACTGGAATTGCAGAGCCTGCTCGTCACGCGTTCGGAAGAGGGAATGAGCCTGTTTCTCGAGGGGCGGCATATCCATATCCCGACGCAGGCGCGAGAAGTTTTCGATGTCTCCGGTGCGGGCGATACGGTGATCGCCACGATGGCTGCAGCACTCGGAAGCGGACTCGATATCGAGGCCGCTGCGCGTCTGGCAAATGCCGCGGCAGGGATTGTCGTCGGGAAATTCGGTACCACCCCGATTTCGGTCGACGAATTGACGCGGCATGTCTGAATGCATGATCGTGACACAGGGTGCCGGCTTCATTGGCAGCAGTGATCACGTGATTGTGGAGGTCGGCATCGCGGCGTACCTGCCGGTGTGGATGATCCAGGCGGGAATGAGGCTTGATATTGGGTTTTGCTGGTGTTGGACCGCATGCGGCTTCGTGATTTGAGCTGCCTTCGAGTTTTATGAAGATCAGTTGGCGTGGATATTCATGTGTGGAAGAGGGTCTGATGCGTGATGTGAGGCGTGAGAAAATTAATCGCGTGCGCACTGTCGACTTGCGAGAGGGGGGTAATCCCTTTTTTCGCCGCTTGACGCAGCGGTACCACGATTTTCGGTGCTTTTATCCGGCTCCAATCGTTTTTGCATATCTGGCAAAGCACGGGGCGGTATTTTTTGCCAAACTTGCTTATTGTCGGATTATTGAGTCCATGAAAATGATGATGTTTGGACGAGGACGGAAGTTGTTCCCGAGAGAGGCGGAAGTCGACGCTTTGGTCGATCAGATCGCTGTGCGATTGCAGGAAGCCGGCAGCAGCGGCGGGCTTGCCGCCCGCCGGATGATCTATTCCATTCGAATTACAGGCGGGCTTGGTGACGCCCTTATCATCGCGCGACTGATACGTGATTTGCAGCGTCTGCTTGATAATGGGGCACAGTTTGACGTTTATTTTCAGTCGCCGCAAGTTATCGAGCCATTTTTTTCCGTTATTCCGGGTTTCCGCGAATGCATCCACGCGGCGTCTTTTCATTTGACTGCCCCGTATTACACGTTTTCCTTGCTAGCTAACCAGTTCGTGACCTTTGTTGATGAATATATGGATCATCAATTCCTGATTCGGAATGAGCCGAAGGTCATCAGGTTGTTGGGGAACGTCAACTCTGTTCGCAAGGATATCGATAAGTACATCGCTGCGCATCCAACGCTGGACGGCGCATTTGCGGATCTGGCCGTTCGCGGTGGTCACAAGCGTTATACCTATCTCCACGAGATGATGGGGATCCCATATGGTGGAGACCGCCTGCCGCTTGCTGTCGATGCAGCGGTGCCGGTGCGCCACGGTTTGCAATCAGGACGGTACATTACCGTGCACGACGGCTGGGACAACAATTTCAAGCTGGCAACCCATCGTCCCACCAAGGCGTTGCCAATGCAGACGTGGATCGATGCGGTCCGTCACATCAAGGCGGCTCGCCCAGATCTGACGATCGTGCAGTTGGGTGGCAGGGTTGGTTCGGATATTCCGGGCGTCGATCTCAATCTAAGAAAGAAGCTGAGTTTTCAGGAGTCCACGTCGATTCTTGCGAATTCAGCGTTGCATCTGGACAGTGAGTCGGGGTTGGTACACCTCGGTGCAACACTCGGCGTCAAGAGCGTGGTGATGTTCGGGCCGACCAACGTAGAGTGGTTCGGTTACCCGCAAAATGCAAACATCAAACCGAAGGAATGCGGCAATTGCTGGTGGTCGACGGACACATGGATGGATATCTGTCCTGCCGGCTATGAGAAGCCCATCTGTACCGGGAGTATCGATGCACGAGATATTGTCGATTCGGCATTGGCGCTGCTCGCTGCAGCAGATTCGAATCCCTCTCCTGCAAGCGACGTTACCGAACCGGTATCCGGCAGTTAATCGGCGCAGGTTTGTACCCATGCCGGTGCTGCGACCCGGCGAGACCTGCATGGGTTGACCGCCTGAGGCCGACACCTTGGCCCGAGTCTGCGACCGATGATGATCGCAACAGTCATCTGGTTTTCTTTTAATCCGCGAATCGACGTTTCATTGCATCGCGGCATCCGGACAACAAGTTCACCTAGCAAGAAATGTGCATCGATCATGGAGTGTCGCCCGCGACCACAGTGTCATGCTCGTCATATCCGGGCCGTTTCAATGCCCGGGCAGATCCATTCCGTTGCTGCGGGTCGGTGAGGTTACAATTGGCGCGAGCGCTCTGCGTGGCACACGAAAAGAATTCGTGTGCCGATACTTCATCCACCCACGCCAGCGCGCAATCGAACCCTGCATGAATCTGACAAGCGCGTCGTCCTCGCACGCCCATGGACTTTCGGTTTCCATCGTCGTCTATCACCCCGATGTTGCACTGCTCGCGCAGACGCTGAGCAGCCTGAGCGCGGCATGCGCGCGCTTGCGCGCTGCCTTGCCCGGATATCCGGTCGAGTTGTTCCTGGTCGACAACGGCGGTCTGGACGACATGCGGGTTGTAACGGATCGACTTGCGGGCCAAGGCATCGATTGCCGGGTGCTGACGGGGCACGGCAACGTCGGGTACGGGCGTGGCCACAATCTTGCGATCGACCAGGCGGCGCACCGCTTCCATCTAATATTGAATCCTGACATCGATCTGGACGAACAGGCGCTGGTTGCGGCGCGCGATTTCTTCGAGGAACGCCCTGCGGTCGGTCTGCTGGCGCCCTGGATAGGCGACGAAACCGGCAATCAGCAGTATCTCTGCCGCCGTTATCCGGCGCTGCTCGACCTATTCGTTCGCGGTTTCCTGCCCTCGGGCCTCCGGCAACTGTTCGCCGAGCGTCTCGCCCGGTACGAAATGCGCGATGTCATTGACGGAACGTCCGTCGTCTGGAACCCCCCGATCATTAGCGGCTGCTTTATGCTGTTTCGCACCGACGTGCTGAAGCGCCTACAAGGATTCGACCCGCGCTACTTTCTCTATTTCGAGGATTACGATCTGAGCTTGCGCGCGCATGACGTCGCGCAGGTCGCTTATGTCCCGTCGGTGCGCGTGACCCATCACGGCGGCGGTGCGTCACGCAAAGGCTTCGCGCACATCCGCATGTTCGCAGCATCGGCTTTCAAGTTCTACAATCGCTTCGGCTGGAGGTGGTTGTGAGCGACATCGTCGTCAGCGGCGCCAACGGTTTTGTCGGCCGCGCAGTCTGCCGGCTTGCGCTTGCGGCCGGACATACCGTGACGGCACTCGTGCGCCGGCCTGGCGGATGCGTCGCGGGCGTGCATGAATGGGTACACGACGCGCCCGATTTTGACGGGATCGCCGATGCGTGGCCTCCGGGACTCGATGCGGATTGCGTAATCCATTTGGGCGCGCGCGTGCACGTGATGCGCGACGAGTCGCCGGATCCCGACGCCGCGTTCGATGCCACCAATGTCGCCGGCACGCTGCGCCTCGCGCGGGCGGCTCGTGCGAAAGGCGTGCGGCGTTTCGTATATGTGAGCAGCATCAAGGCGATTGGCGAGGGCGACGGCGGCGTGCCGCTCGCGGAAGATATCGCGCCCAGCCCGCAGGATGCATACGGGCGGTCGAAGCTGCGTGCCGAGCGCGAGCTCGCGCAATTCGGCGAGGCCGACGGTCTCGAGGTCGTGATCGTTCGCCCGCCGCTGGTCTACGGGCCGGGAGTGCGCGCGAATTTCCTGCGGATGATGGAGGCAGTATCGGGAGGGGTGCCGCTTCCGCTCGGAGCGATCCCTGCCCGCCGCAGCCTAGTCTTCGTCGACAATCTCGCGGATGCGCTGCTGCACTGCGCGTCTGACCCTCGGGCGGCGCACGGCTGTTTCCACGTCGCCGATGACGACGCGCCGACGGTGACGGACCTGCTGCGCATGCTCGGCGATGCGCTCGGCAAGCCTGCGCGGCTCTTCCGGGTTCCGGCCGGTGTGCTGAGCGCGATGGGCAAGCTGACCGGCCGTAGCGCAGCGATCGACCGCCTGACGGGCAGCCTGCAACTCGATACGAGCCGGATCAAGCGCGTGATCGGCTGGGCGCCTCCCTATTCGATCCGACAGGGTCTCGAAGCGACGGCAGCGTGGTATCGTTCGCGCGACACTCGACAATAGGCAAGATGCAATTCGCTATGACCACATGGCTGATCGCAGCTGCGGTCGCGCTGGCCGCAGCCGTCGCGACGACGACGATCCTGCGTATGCTGCTCGCGACCGGACTCGCATGGCGCCTTGCCACCGATATTCCGAACGACCGTTCGCTTCACGCGCTCCCAACCCCCCGAGTCGGCGGCTGGGGTGTCGTGCCAGTGTGCGTCATCGTGCTGCTGTGGCTCTCGCCGAGGATGTGGCTGATTGCCGCCGCCGCTGCAGGCCTTGCGGCGCTGTCCCAGATCGACGACCGGCGCGGACTGCCAGTGCGCGTGCGCTTCGCGGCGCATCTTGCGGCAGTCGTTGCGCTGTTGGCCGTCTATCCGGCCGCCGCACCCTGGTGGCTGCTCGCCGGCGTGGGACTCGCGATGGTCTGGCTGACGAACCTGTACAACTTCATGGATGGCGCCGACGGGCTCGCGGGCGGCATGGCGCTGTTCGGCTTCGGCGCATATGCCGCCGCGGCGCTGGGAGGGGCGCATCCGTCTCCTGACCTTGTCACGGGGGGGGCGGCGGTCGCCGGCGCGGCACTGGGCTTTCTTCTGCTCAATTTTCACCCGGCGAGGCTGTTCCTCGGTGACGCGGGCTCGATTCCGCTCGGATTCATGGCCGGCGCGTTCGGCTATTGGGGGTGGCGCAACGGGATCTGGCCCCTCTGGTTTCCTGCGCTTGTGTTCGCCCCCTTTATTGCTGACGCGTCTGTAACACTTTTGAGACGTCTGTTACGCGGAGAAAAGTTCTGGCAAGCGCACCGGGAGCATTATTACCAAAAAATGGTGCGTTCGGGCATCGATCATGGACGTACTGCCATTTACTGGTACCTCATCATGCTCACGGGCATAATTGTTGCCGTGTGGGCACTGAGTCGTTCCGAGTTGCAGCAGTGGTTGCTGTTTGTCGCGTGGTATGGCGTCCTGGCGTGTATCGGAATCGCAATCGACACGCGCTGGCACAGGGTTCAGAAGGTCACCGAAAACAATTCTTGAGGTCTCCCGCCGATGTTGCGTTCCAAAGCATCTTGGCTGTCATTGAGTGCTTTCCTGTTTGACCTGACGGCGGTTGTTGCCGCGTGGTTGTTCGCCTATCTCGTCCGGTTCAACGGTAGTATTCCGCCAGAGTTCATGCGCGGGTCGCTGGTCGTGCTCGCGTGGGTGCTGCCCGTCTATGCGTTGATGTTCGTTCTGTTCGGCCTGTATCGCGGGCTGTGGGTATTCGCCAGCCTGCCCGACCTGATGCGGATCTCGAAGTCGATTGCGGGCGGCGGCGTGATCGTGATGATCGGTGCCGTGATGTTCCAGCCCGTGCCGATCATTCCGCGCTCGGTCCTGCTCGTATCGCCGTTGATGCTGTTCCTGGTGATGGGCGGCGCACGCGCGCTGTATCGCGCAACCAAGGAGTATTACCTGTACGGCGGCCTGGTCGGGAAGGGCAAGCCGGTGCTGGTACTCGGTGCCGGCACGGCCGGCGCGAGCCTCGCGCGCGAACTGTCGCGTTCCGGCGAATGGCGCCTCGTCGGCCTGCTCGACGACGACGTCGCCAAACAGGGCCGCGAAATCTACGGACACAAGGTGCTCGGCTCGTTCAACGACCTCAAGCACTGGACCGACGCGATGAAGGTCGAGTACGCGATCATCGCGATTCCGTCGGCTTCCGTCGAAACGCAGCGTCGCGTCGCGACGCTGTGCGTGCGTGCCGGCGTGAAGGCGATGGTGCTGCCGTCGCTGACCGCGCTGATGCCGGGGCAGGGTTTCCTGTCGCAGGTGCGGAACATCGATCTCGAGGATCTGCTCGGCCGCGATGCGGTGACGATCGACACGCCGCACGTCGAGGCGCTGCTGCGCGGCCGCGTCGTGATGGTGACTGGTGCGGGCGGCTCGATCGGCTCCGAGCTCTGCCGGCAGATCCTGCGCTTCGCGCCTGCGCAACTCGTCGCATTCGACCTGTCCGAATATGCGATGTACCGGCTCACCGAAGAGCTGCGCGAGCGCTTCCCCGACCTGCCTGTCCTGCCGATCATCGGCGATGCGAAGGATTCGCTGCTGCTCGACCAGGTGATGTCGCGCCACGCGCCGCACATCGTGTTCCACGCAGCCGCGTACAAGCACGTGCCGCTGATGGAAGAGCACAACGCATGGCAGGCGCTGCGCAACAACGTGCTCGGCACGTACCGCGTGGCCCGTGCGGCGATCCGCCACGACGTGCGCCACTTCGTGCTGATCTCGACCGACAAGGCCGTCAATCCGACCAACGTGATGGGCGCGAGCAAGCGCCTCGCCGAAATGGCCTGCCAGGCACTGCAGCAGACGAGCGGGCGCACGCAGTTCGAGACCGTGCGCTTCGGCAACGTGCTCGGCAGCGCCGGCAGCGTGATCCCGAAATTCCAGCAGCAGATCGCGAAGGGCGGCCCGGTGACGGTCACGCACCCGGAGATCACGCGCTTCTTCATGACGATCCCGGAGGCATCGCAGCTCGTGCTGCAGGCGTCGAGCATGGGGCATGGCGGCGAGATCTTCATTCTCGACATGGGCGAGCCGGTGAAGATCGTTGATCTCGCGTGCGACCTGATCCGCCTGTACGGGTTCTCGGAAGAGCAGATCCGGATCGAATTCACGGGGCTGCGGCCTGGCGAGAAGCTCTACGAGGAGCTGCTCGCGGACGACGAGGCGACGACGCGTACGCCGCATCCGAAACTGCGGATCGCGCGGGCGCGCGAAGTGCCGGACAATTTGCTCGACGAGCTGCTGCCGTGGCTGATGCAGCACCGCGTGCTGTCCGACGATGAAGTGCGGCGCGACCTGCGGCGCTGGGTGCCCGAGTATCAGTCGACCGTCGCGCCCGTGCTGCACAGCGTGCCGGTGCGTGCGGCGTCGAACGGCTAAATTCCGGACCCGCCGGTAGGCGGGACGCAGCAACAAAAAAGCGCCTCGTCAGGCGCTTTTTTGTTGCAACCGGCAGGCCGCTCAATGGTGATGCCGCCGCTCCTTCCTCACTACCATCCACCGCGGCACGCGGAACCGCACGATGCTGAGATAAAGCCACACGTAGGTCAGCGCGAACAGCACGACGAACACGAACAGGTGCACCGTATGCCGCCAGAACAGCGTCGCCGGTATCACCGCGACGAGGCACAGCAGCCACAGATAAGGTGAAGTCAGCGAGTTCCGCCGCGTCAGGTCGTGCGCATGCTTCGTACCGACGGCCCAGCGCATCAGCCGCTTGTACACGAGCATGTGCAGGTGCACGCCGTCCGGGATGCCGGGCGACATGCCGCGGATGAATTTCTTCCGGTAGATCGAGAAGCAGGTCTCGAAGATCGGGTACATGAACAGCAGCACCGGGTACCACGCCGACACTTCGCGGTTGCGCATCACGAGCATGATCGCGAGTTCCGCGAGCATGAAGCCGATGAAATACGCGCCGCCGTCGCCGAGGAAGATCAGTCCGGCCGGGAAGTTCCACAGGAAGAAGCCGAGCACCGCGCCCATCATGATGATCGACGCGGACATCACGACCGGATCGTTGACGTGGAACGCGACGTACGCAAGCGACGCGAACATCATGAAACTGACCATCGACGCGAGGCCGTTGAAGCCGTCGATGATGTTGATCGCGTTCGCGAGCGCCGCGACCGCGAGCACCGTGATGAACGCCGAGATGGCCACGTAGCCGAGCAGGAAATCGAGCGGCGGCACGCTGATGCGCTTGACCGCGATACCCATCAGCCAGAACGCCAGCGCGGCCGCGCCCATCGTGCAGAGCAGCCGCGCGCGCGGCGACACGCGTTTGGTCAGATCCTCGACGAGGCCGGACAGGAATGCCGGCAGCCCGCAGGCCGCGATGCCGAGAATGCTGCCGGCGATCGTCGGATAGCGCCGGGACAGGATCAGCGCGGCCACGACGACCCCGGCGAGGATCCCGATGCCCCCCACTCGCGGCACGGGCCGCACGTGGAATTTCTGCACGCCGGCCAGATCGCTGTCGACCGAGAATTTCTCGTGAAGGTGCGCGTAGCGCACGATGAACAGCGTAACGAGCAGGGAGACGATGAAGCCGGACGCGAAGCTGAGCATGGGATCGCTCGAAAAATGGACAGCGGATTATACAAAACCGCGCGGGTTCCCCTCCTGCCATCGCCAGTGGTCGGCGCACATTTCCTCGATGCCGAGCGTCGCGCGCCAGCCGATGATGTCGGCCGCGGCCTGCGGGTTCGCGTAGCACTCGGCGATGTCGCCCGGGCGGCGTGCGACGAGCTCGTACGGCACTGGGCGGCCCGACGCCTTCTCGAACGCACGCACGACTTCCAGCACGCTGTAGCCCTGGCCGGTGCCGAGGTTCACGACGAAGCTCGCGTCGCGCTTCGCGAGCGCGTCGAGCGCGGCGATGTGGCCCTTCGCGAGATCGACGACGTGGATGTAGTCGCGCACGCCCGTGCCGTCCGGCGTCGGGTAGTCGGAGCCGAACACGCGCAGTTTTTCCAGCTTGCCGACGGCGACCTGCGCGACATACGGCATCAGGTTGTTCGGGATGCCGGCCGGATCCTCGCCGATCAGCCCGCTCGCATGCGCGCCGACCGGGTTGAAGTAGCGCAGCGTCGCGATGCGCCACGAAGGATCGGACACCTCGAGATCGCGCAGGATCTGTTCGGCGATCAGCTTCGACTGGCCGTAGGGGTTCGTCGCCGACAGCGGGAACGACTCGTCGATCGGCGAGCGCTCGGGCACGCCGTACACGGTCGCGGACGAGCTGAACACGAACTGCTTCACGTTGCGCTCGCGCATGACCTTGAGCACGGCGAGCAGGCCGCCGAGGTTGTTCTGGTAGTACTCGAGCGGCTTCTCGACCGATTCGCCGACGGCCTTGAGCGCCGCGAAATGGATCGTGCCGGTGATCGGATGCGCGTCGAACACCTTGGCGAGCGCGGCTTCGTCGCACACGTCGACCTGATGGAACGCGGGCGTCTTGCCGGTGATCCGCTCGATGCGGCGCACGGATTCGGCCTTGCTGTTGACGAGGTTGTCGACGATCACGACATCGTAGCCGTTGTCGAGCAGCTCGACGGCCGTGTGCGAGCCGATATAGCCCGCACCGCCGGTAACGAGGATGGTGCCTTTAGCGGTCATTGCAGATGCGCTCCTTCAGAGGGTGATGCCGGTTAGCGAATGGATGGTGCGCCGGTAGCGTTCGACGACCTGCTGTTCGTCGAATTCCGCCGCGACCTTCTGCCGGCCGCGCGCGCCCATCGCGTCGCGTCCGGCCGTTCCGAGTTCGATCATGCGAAGCAGTTGCTCCGCGAGGCTCGCGCTGTCGCGTGCGCGGCACAGGAAGCCCGTGTCGCCGTCGGCGACGACGTCGCGGCAGCCCGGCACGTCGGTCGCGACGATCGGGCGGCCCATCGCCGACGCTTCCATCAGCGTGCGCGGCACGCCTTCGCGGTACGACGGCAGCACGACGCAGTCGGCCGCCGCGATATGGGGGCGCACGTCGTGCGCTTCGCCGAGATATTCGATGATGCCTTCGCCGACCCACGCATCGACATCCGCGCGGCCGATTGCGCTCGGGTTGTCGACGCCGAGCGGCCCGAGCAGCTGGAAGCGCGCGTTCGGGAAGCGCGCGCGCACGATGCGCGCGGCTTCCACGTATTCGCGCACGCCCTTGTCCCACAGCAGGCGGCCGATCAGGATGAAGACGGGGGCGCTGCCGGCCGGCAGCGGCACCGGCGCAAACTGTTCGAGATCGACGCCTTCGCCGTGCAGCAGCCGCGCGCGATCGGGATGCGCGAGCAACTGCTCGTCGGTGAAGGTGGCGAGATCGTCGCGGTTCAGGAACCACACTTCACGCGGGAAGCGGAACGCGAACCGGTACAGGCGCTTCGCGACGCTCGCCGCGCGGCTCTTCTGGATGAAGACGTAACCGAGCCCCGTCGTCACCGCGATCGACGGCACGCGCGCGAGCCACGCGGCGACCGAGCCGTAGATGTTGGGCTTGATCGTGTAGTGGAACACGAGATCGGGCCGCAGCGCGCGGTAATGGCGGACCAGCGCGGCAAGCGTGCCGAGATCCTCGCGCGGGCTCGTGCCTTTCGACGCGACCGCGAGCGCCACGTAGCGGCAGCCCATCTGCTCGAGCAAGGGCACCGTGCGGTCGTGCGGCGCGATCACGACGACCTCGGCGCCGCGCGCGACGAGCGCGCGGATCAGCCCGTGGCGATACGTGTAGATCGCCCAGGCCGTGTTGCAGACGAGCGCGATGCGCAGCGGGGGAGTGGCGGACATGAAAAAAAGAAAAAATAAAGCGTCGAAATGGCCGAAAGCGCCGGCTACGCGTCAGGCGGACGGCCGGGCGGCGAACAGCGTCTGCTTGATCCGCTGCAACGTACGGTACGGCGTCACGAAATGCAGCAGGTTCTTGGCGAGGCCGGCCCAGTCGTACGGGTTCAGCGCGTTGAAGTGGCTCAACAGCAGCGTGAGCGTCGACACCAGCTGGCGCCGGCGCTTGGTCGCACTGATCCCGCCCTCGTTCAGTTCGTAATAGAGGCCGAGTTCCGGCAGGTTCGCGCAATCGTAGCGTTGCATTAACCGCAAGAAAAGATCGAGATCCTCGGCCGCACGGTATTTCGCGCGATAGTTCCCCACTTCGCGCACGGCGTCGATGCGCAGCATGACCGACGGATGCACGAGCGGCGAGCGCAGAAAGCGCGTGCGGCGCAGCATGCGCGGATCGGCGGGCGGCGTCAGCATGAAGCGCGGTTCGCCGGCGCGCGACACGACCTGCGTCCACATGCCGACGCAGGCCACGCGCGGGTGGGCGCCGAGATACGCGCGCTCCTTCGCGAGGCGCTGTGGCGCAGCGAGATCGCCCGCGTCGATGCGCGCCGCGAAGCGAAAGCCGCGCGCGGCGAGCGCGTCGATGCCGGCCGCGAGCGCGCGTTCGATGCCGCCGTTCTCCGGCATGCGCAGCACCTCGATCGTGAGGCCGGGCAGGTCGGGCGCGACGATTGGCGGCGTGCTGCCGTCATCGACGATCAGCACGTGCACGGGCGTGTCCTCGCGAAACGATGCGAGGGTCCGAACGACGTCGTCGTGCCCGTTGTAGGCCGGCATCAGCACGGCCACGTCGTCGAGCGGGGTCGGGCAATCAGGGGACGTCATGGTCGCAGCTTGAAACGGATGTAATAAAAGTTGACGGCGGCGGCGGCGAGATAGCCGGCCGCCAGCCCGACGAGCGCGCCGTACAGGCCGAGCCGCGGGATCGCGAACAGGTTGACGAGCGCGGCGATCGCGAGCGCGAGCAGCCATTTCGACAGCAATACGAATTTTGCTTGATATTTGAGAACGATAAGATTGCCTATCGCCTCGATGCCGGCCGGCACCGACAGCCAGACCGCCCAGCGGAAGATGTCGACCGATGCCTCGTAGCCGTGGCCGAACACCTTGCCGACGATCAGCGGGGCGGCGGCGTCGAGCACGAGCGCGCCGGCCGTCATCAGGCCGGCCGTCATCGCGATCAGCCGGACGATGTTGCGGCGCAGCCGCGCGACGTCCTGCACGCGGTAGACGAAGGCGGGCGCGATCGTCTGCGCGAGCATCAGCGCGAGCGTGATCCAGTTCTCGTTGAGCTGCTGCGCGGCCGAGTAGCGGCCGAGATCGGCGAACGACACGTGACGCTCGAGCATCAGGCGGTCGAGCTTCAGGAACAGGTACATGCAGATGAGGCCGAGCCAGAACACGGTGCCGGCCGTGGCAAAGTGCCTGAACAGCGGCTTGTCGAACGTCCAGCCGAGCGAGCCGCCGTTACGATGCCGGTAGTACAGCATCAGCGCGAAGCCGATGGCGGCGGCCTCGAGCGCCCACAGCCACGCGAAGCGGGCGGGGCCCGCGGCCGCGCGGACGAGCAGCCAGACGAGCAGCGCCTTCGCCAGCGCGGTGACCATGCTGGTGACGAGCTGCGGCTTGCTGTAGGTCATGCTCTGCAGCCACGCGTTGATGACGCCGACGAACGGCTCGCGGAACACCATCGTGACCGCCAGGCCCGCGAGCATCGCGCCGACCAGCGGATCGAAGGCGCCCGCGGCGATCGCGATCCAGGTCGCGACGAGCGCGGCGGCGGAGACGGCGATGCGCAGCGCGAATGCGCTGCCGAGTACCGCGCCGAGCTGGGCGGGCGGGCGCTGGACGATGGTCGGGACGAGGATTTCCGCGCCGCACACCCAGGTGAGCGGCGCCAGTACCAGGAGGAGCGTATTCGCATACTGCCATTTGCCGAACACATCCGGCCCGAAATAACGGGCCAGCAGGCCGCTGATCGCGATCGCGACGCCGATCTGCGTGAGCCGTTCGAGCCCCAGCCAGACGAGATTCGCGACGGCCTTCGCGACGTCCGGGTTGCCGAAGCGCTTCAGCATGGCGCGCCGCGCCGGCGCGCGCGTCGGAAGGGCGCAACGGCGCCGGCAGGCGGGCGCGTTGCGGCGACGGGACGGCTAGGCATTAAAATGGGCGGCATGCGCGTCATCGAAACCCGCGATTATAAGTTGGTTCGGGATCGCTCCCGCCATCGCGGCCCATCCGGGCAAGCCCCGGGCGCGAGGCCCGGCGCCGGCGACGAGGCGGCCAACGTTTTCCATGCAGGCAACTGAGAGAAGAGAATCGATGATCTCCCAATCCATCTTCAAGGCATATGACATTCGTGGCGTGGTCGGCAAGACGCTCGACACCGACACGGCGCGCGGGATCGGCCGGGCCTTCGGCAGCGAAGTGCGCGCGCAGGGCGGCGATGCGGTCGTCGTCGCGCGCGACGGCCGCCTGTCGGGGCCGGAGCTCGTCGGCGCGCTTGCCGACGGCCTGCGTGCGGCGGGCGTCGACGTCGTCGACGTCGGCATGGTGCCCACGCCGGTCGGCTATTTCGCGGCGAACGTGCCGCTCGCGCTGAAGGACGGCGAGCGCCGCGTCGATTCGTGCATCGTCGTCACGGGCAGCCACAACCCGCCCGACTACAACGGTTTCAAGATGGTGCTGCGCGGCGCCGCGATCTACGGCGAGCAGATCCAGGCGCTGTACCGCCGCATCGTCGACGAGCGCTTCGAGACGGGCAGCGGCTCGTACGAACAGGTCGACGTGGCCGACCAGTACATCGCGCGCATCGTCGGCGACATCAAGCCGGCCCGTCCGATGAAGCTCGTCGTCGACGCCGGCAACGGCGTGGCCGGCCCGCTCGCGACGCGCCTGTTCAAGGCGCTCGGCTGCGAACTCGTCGAGCGCTTCACCGACATCGACGGCACGTTCCCGAACCACCACCCCGATCCCGCCCACCCGGAAAACCTGCAGGACGTGATCCAGGCGCTGAAGGACACCGACGCCGAGATCGGCTTCGCGTTCGACGGCGACGGCGACCGCCTGGGCGTCGTCACGAAGGACGGCCGGATCATTTATCCGGACCGCCAGCTGATGCTGTTCGCGGAAGAAGTGCTGTCGCGCAACCCGGGCGCGCAGATCATCTATGACGTGAAGTGCACGCGCCACCTCGCGCAATGGGTGAAGTCGAAGGGCGGCGAGCCGCTGATGTGGAAGACGGGCCACTCGCTCGTGAAGGCGAAGCTGCGCGAGACGGGTGCGCCGCTCGCCGGTGAAATGAGCGGCCACGTGTTCTTCAAGGATCGCTGGTACGGCTTCGACGACGGCCTCTACACGGGCGCGCGCCTGCTCGAGATCCTCGCGAAGACGGCCGACCCGAGCGCACTGCTCAACAGCCTGCCGGACGCGATGAGCACGCCCGAACTGCAACTCTGGCTCGACGAAGGCGAGAACTTCCGCCTGATCGACAAGCTGCAGAAAGAGGCGAAGTTCGACGGCGCCGAGGAAGTCGTGACGATCGACGGCCTGCGTGTCGAGTACCCGGACGGTTTCGGCCTCGCGCGTTCGTCGAACACGACGCCGGTCGTCGTGATGCGTTTCGAAGCCGAGACGCAGGAAGGGCTCGAGCGCATCCAGGCGGACTTCCGCCGCGTGCTGACGGCCGCGAAGCCGGACGTCAAGCTGCCGTTCTGAACGCGGGCGGCGGCGCGTTCGCCGCTTCGCGTTTCCAGGGCCGCTCCCCCGAAAAGCGGCGCACGCGCAACGCGGGCGCCGCTTTTTGCCGGTCGGGGCGGCCGGGCGCGATAAAATCGCGTCTTTATGCCTGTCGCCGGCTGCCTGCCGGCGTTTTTTCAGCGTGCAAAAGATCCTGATCGTGCGCGTGTCGTCGCTGGGCGACGTCGTGCACAACATGCCGGTGATCGCCGATATCCGGCGCCGCCACTCCGATGCGCAGATCGACTGGCTCGTCGAGGAAAGCTTCGTCGACCTCGTGAAGCTCGTCGACGGCGTGCGCAACGTGCTGCCGTTTTCGCTGCGCCGCTGGCGCAAGAAGCCGTTCTCGGGCGCCACGTGGCGCGAGATCCGCGCGTTCCGCCAGCGCCTCGCGGCCGAGCAGTACGACCTCGTGATCGATTGCCAGGGGCTCATCAAGACGGCCTGGGTCGCGAGCTGGGCACGCGGCCCGCTGGTCGGGCTCGGCAACCGCACCGACGGCGCCGGCTACGAGTGGCCCGTGCGTTTCTTCTACCGCAAGCGGGTGCCGATCGCGCCGCGCACGCATGTCGTCGAGCGCTCGCGGCAACTCGTCGCGGCCGCGCTGGGCGACCCGGCGCCGACGCCGGCCGATCCGGTCGACTTCGGCCTCGATACGCGTGCGGCGGCGCTCGCGGTGGCCGCGCTCGGCCTGAACCTGCCGGTGCCGTACGTGGTGTTCGTCCACGCGACGTCGCGTGCCGACAAGCAGTGGCCGGACGCCGCGTGGATCGAGCTCGGCCAGGCGCTCGTGCGGCGCGGCGCGTCGCTCGTGCTGCCGTGGGGCAACGACGCGGAGCGGGCGACCAGCGAGCGGCTCGCGAAGGAATTCGGCGCGGCGGCGATCGTGCCGCCGAAGCTGTCGCTGCCGGCGGTGGTCGGCCTGATCGACGGCGCGGCCGCCACCGTCGGGGTTGATACAGGTCTGGTTCACATCGCGGCGGCGCTGAAGCGTCCGACGGTCGAACTGTACAATTTCGCGACGGCCTGGCGGACCGGCGGCTACTGGTCGCCGGACGTCGTCAATCTCGGCACGGCGGGGCAACCCCCGTCGATCGCGCAGGTGAAGTCGGCGCTCGCGGGCTTCGGTCTCCTGTAACGCCCGCCATAGGCACGAACCGGCACGAACCCGCGCGAACCCAAGCGAACCGATCATGAGCGAATCCCAGATCATCGAAGTCCCGTCCGCCGACTGGAGCGGACACAACCTGTCGGCGCCGCGCGAACAGCTGCTGGCCGCCGTCGAGGAAGGCAAGGTGCTGTATTTCCCGCACCTGCGCTTCGCGATCGAAGGCGGCGAGGAAGCGCTGCTCGATCCGGCGCTCGCCGACCCGAAACGCAAGAACATCAGCCTCGCGCCGAACGGCGGCGCGCTCGCCGGCGTGCTCGGCGACAGCGTCACGCAGTCGGCGGTGCGCGCGCTCGTCGCGCGCTTCCAGCAGCAGGCCGGCACGCTCGTCGACGGCCTCTTCCCCGAATACCGCGGCAAGCTGCGCGTCGCGCCGACGAGCCTGCGGCTGATGCAGGTCGAGACGCGCCAGACATCCTGGCGCAAGGACGACAGCCGGCTGCACGTCGACGCGTTCCCGTCGCGGCCCAACTACGGCGAGCGCATCCTGCGCGTGTTCACGAACGTGAACCCGGCCGGCGTGCCGCGCGTGTGGCGCGTCGGCGAGCCGTTCGAGGACGTCGCGAAGCGCTTCCTGCCGCGCATCAAGCCGCAGCTGCCGGGTGCCGCGTGGCTGCTGAACCTGCTGCACGTGACGAAGTCGCCGCGCAGCGCGTACGACCACCTGATGCTGAACCTGCACGACAGCATGAAGGCCGATCTCGACTACCAGAAGACGAGCCCGCAGGAGACGATGCCGTTCCCGCCGGGCTGCGTGTGGATATGTTTCTCGGATCAGACTTCGCACGCTGTGATGTCCGGCCAGTTCATGCTCGAACAGACCTTCTTCCTGCCGGTCGACGCGATGGTCCGCCGCGAATGCGCACCGCTCGGCATTCTCGAACGCCTGAAGGGCAGGGCGCTGGTTTGAGCGCACCTCTTCTCCGAAACAACACGAGGGGCGCCGCATGCTGCGGGTGATCTATCGCGCGCTGTGGTGGCTCGTCGCGCCGGCCGCGGTCATCCGTCTCTACGTGCGCTCGCGCAAGGAGCGCGGCTACCGCGAGCATATCGCCGAACGTTTCGGCCACGTGGCGGGCCGCTCGCGCGACGACCGCGCGCCGCTGATCTGGGTGCATGCGGTGTCGGTCGGCGAGACGCGCGCCGCGCAGCCGCTGATCGACGCGCTGATGCGCGCGCGTCCCGATGCGCGCATCCTGCTCACGCACATGACGCCGAGCGGCCGCGCGACCGGCGAACAGATCTTCGGCGATCGCGTGCTGCGCTGTTACCTGCCGTACGACATGCCCGGCGCGGTGCGGCGCTTCCTGCGTGCGTGGCGGCCGACGCTCGGCCTCGTGATGGAAACCGAGGTGTGGCCCACGCTGATCGACGAGTGCCGCCGCGCGGACGTGCCGCTGGTGCTGACCAATGCGCGGATGTCCGCGCGTTCGTTCCGGCGCGCGGCGAAGTTCGGCGCGGCGACGCGCGACGTGTTCGGCGGCTTCTCGCGCGTGCTCGCGCAGAGCCCGGCCGATGCGGAGCGGCTGACGTCGCTCGGCGCGCGCAACGTGACCGTGCTCGGCAACCTGAAGTTCGACATGACGACGCCGCCGGAGCTTGCCGCGCGCGGCCATGCGTGGCGCGATGCGATCGGCGCGCGGCCGGTGTGGGTCGCCGCGAGCACGCGCGAGAACGAGGAGGCGCTGGTGCTGCAGGCGTTCGCCGCGATGCGTACGCCCGGTGCGCTGCTGGTGCTCGTGCCGCGTCATCCGCAGCGTTTCGCCGAAGTCGAGGCGCTCGTCGAGCGCAACGGGCTCAAGTGCGTGCGACGTTCCGCATGGGCGGCCGACGCGGCGGCACTCGCGGCCGGCCAGCCGGCGGCGGCGCGGTTGCCGGCCGACGTGACGGTGCTGCTCGGCGATTCGATGGGCGAGCTCGGCGCGTATTACGCGGCCGCCGACATCGCGTTCATCGGCGGCAGCCTGCTGCCGCTCGGCGGACAGAACCTGATCGAAGCGTGCGCGGTCGGCGTGCCGGTACTGATCGGGAAGCACGTGTTCAACTTCACGCAGGCGACCGCCGATGCGGTCGCGGCCGGCGCGGCGCAGCAGGTGCAGGACCCCGCGGATCTCGCGCACGTGCTCGACGCGCTGTTTGCCGACAACGCGCGGCGCATCGCGATGGGTGCGGCCGGCGCGGCGTTCGCTTCGCGTCACCGCGGCGCGACCGCGCGCACGGTCGACGTGCTCGCCGCGCTGCTGCCGGCCGCCGGGAACGACGCGCCCGAGATGCAGGACGAGTAGGGCACGGCGCGGCGCGCTTTCACTTCGGCGAGCGCGTGCCGCCGCCTTCGCTCACACCGTCAGCAAACCCTTCTTCTCGATGAACGCGATCACGTCCGCGACGCCTTCGAGCGCCTTCAGGTTCGTCATCACGTAGGGCCGCTCGCCGCGCATCTTCTTCGTGTCGGACGCCATCACGTCGAGGTTCGCGCCGACCAGCGGCGCGAGATCCGTCTTGTTGATCACGAGCAGGTCGGACTTCGTGATGCCGGGGCCGCCCTTGCGCGGAATCTTCTCGCCGCCCGCGACGTCGATCACGTAGATCGTCAGGTCCGACAGCTCGGGGCTGAAGGTCGCCGCGAGATTGTCGCCGCCCGATTCGATGAACACGATGTCGGCGTCGGGAAAGCGTGACAGCATCCGGTCGACGGCCTCGAGGTTGATCGACGCATCCTCGCGGATCGCCGTGTGCGGGCAGCCGCCCGTCTCGACGCCCATGATGCGCTCCTCGGGCAGCGCACCGGCAACCGTCAGCAGCCGCTGGTCTTCCTTCGTATAGATGTCGTTGGTGATCGCGACGAGGTCGTAGCGCTCGCGCATCGCCTTGCACAGCATTTCGAGCAGCGTGGTTTTGCCGGAGCCGACGGGGCCGCCGATGCCGACGCGTAGCGGCGGCAGTTTCTTCGTGCGACGGGAGGGGGCGGGGGCGGGTGCGTTCATGGCGTGTGTCGGGTTCAGGAGCGGAACAACCGCGAATACTGGGTTTCGTGCCGTGCGGACAGGATGCCGAGCTGCGGCGCGAACGTGTTGACGGCACATCGGGCGGCGTCGCGAGCGCGCGGCGCACGGCCGCGTCGATCGCGCCGCGCAGCGCGACGATGATGCGTTGCCCGGCGAGCTGGCCGAGCGGCACGGCCTTCAGCGCGGCGGACGTCTGGTTCTCGACCCAGCCGAATGCGTACGCGGCGAGCACGGCGTCGGCGCTCGCGGCGTGCGCGGCGGCCGCGTACGCGAATGCGGTCGGCAGCGCGATCGGCGACATTGCCGCGAGCGTCGCGCGGCGAGCGGCATCGCCCCAGTCGAGCGACGCGCACAGTTGCGCGAGCGACCAGCCCATCTGTTCGGTTTCGCGGCGCAGTTCCGCCGATTCGCGGCTCGCGACGAACCATGCATTTTCGGCGACGAGCGCGTGCGTGTCGTGCGCATGCCAGCGCGCGAGCTGGTGCGAGAGGAACGGCAGCTCGCCGTGCGCGAGCACGTCGGTCAGGCCGCTGGCGATCCAGTCGCGCGCGGAATCGGCGTCGTGGATCAGGTTCGCGTCGAGCGCGGCTTCGAGGCCCTGCGAATAGCTGTACGCGCCGATCGGCAGCGCCGGCGACGCGAGATGCAGCAGCGCGACGAGTTCAGTGGTGGTCATGGTCGTGGCCGTGCGTGCATCCGGGACCATGCTGATGATCGTGATCGTGATCGTGCGAGTGCGAGTGCGAGTGCGAGTGGCCGTGATGCTCGCCGAACACCTGCTGCGCAAGCGCGTAATCCTCGGCGAACGTCGCATCGTGCCCGTGCTTGTGTCCGCCGCCGTACGCGCCGGCTTCCGGCTGGAACGGCGCTTGCGTTTCCTCGACCTGTGTGCCGAGCCGGCGCAGCATGTCCGCGAGCACCGGGTCGGCCTCGAGCTTCAGGTAGCCGTCGCCGATCTCGACCGGCGTATGACGGTTGCCGAGGTGATACGCGGCACGCATCAGCGTGAGCGGATCGGCCGCGCGCACGCGCAGCACGGTTTCGGCGGCCGCGGCGATGCGCACGAGCGCGCCGTCGTCGGCGACGAGCACGTCGCCGTCGCGCAGGATCGTGCCGCGCGGCAGCAGCACAGCAACCTCTTCACCGGTGTCGAGCGTCGCCGCGAGGCGGCTCCTGCAGCGGGCGTCGTAGGCGAGCGTGAGCGTCGGCGCGCGCGCGACGAGCGACGCGGCGAGTTTCACGTTCGGGGCAATGCGTTTGTCGAGAGTGCGCATGAAACTGGAACCGGAAACCGGCAATCAGAACAGGAAATAACGCTGCGCCATCGGCAGCACCGTGGCCGGCTCGCAGGTGAGCAACTGGCCGTCGGCGATCACGTCGTAGGTTTCGGGATCGACGCTGATCGACGGGCGCCACGCGTTGTGGATCATGTCGGCCTTCGTCACGTTGCGGCAGTTGCGCACGGGCACGATCCGCTTCGCGAGCCCGTAGCGTTCGGCGATGCCCGCGTCGGCGGCCATCTGCGACACGAAGGTGAGCGACGTGCGCGCGAGTGCACCGCCGCGCGTCGCGAACATCTCGCGATAGTGGACCGGCTGCGGCGTCGGGATCGACGCGTTCGGGTCGCCCATCTGCGCCATCGCGATCATCCCGCCCTTCAGGATCATCGACGGCTTGATCCCGAAGAACGCGGGCTCCCACAGCACGAGGTCGGCCCACTTGCCGGGTTCGATCGAACCGACTTCGTGCGCGATGCCGTGCGTGAGCGCCGGGTTGATCGTGTACTTCGCGACGTAGCGCTTCGCGCGGAAGTTGTCGTTGCGCGTGCCGTCTTCCGGCAGCGCGCCGCGCTGCACCTTCATCTTGTGCGCGGTCTGCCAGGTGCGGATGATCACCTCGCCGACGCGGCCCATCGCCTGCGAGTCGGACGACAGCATCGACAGCGCGCCGAGATCGTGCAGGATGTCCTCGGCCGCGATCGTCTCGCGGCGAATGCGCGATTCGGCGAACGCGAGATCCTCGGCGATCGACGGATCGAGGTGATGGCACACCATCAGCATGTCGAGGTGCTCGTCGAGCGTGTTGATCGTGTAAGGGCGCGTCGGGTTGGTCGACGACGGCAGCACGTTCGCCTCGCCGCACACCTTCAGGATGTCGGGCGCATGGCCGCCGCCCGCGCCTTCGGTGTGGTACGTGTGGATCGTGCGGCCCTTGAACGCGGCGACCGTCGATTCGACGAAGCCGCCTTCGTTCAGCGTATCGGTGTGGATCGCGACCTGGGTGTCGGTGTCGTCGGCGACCGACAGGCAATTGTCGATCGCCGCGGGCGTCGTGCCCCAGTCCTCGTGCAGCTTCAGCCCGATCGCGCCGGCCGCGATCTGCTCGACGAGCGGCTGCGGCAGGCTCGCGTTGCCCTTGCCGAGGAACCCGAGGTTGATCGGCCAGCCGTCGGCGGCCTGCAGCATCCGCTCCATGTGCCACGGGCCCGGCGTGCAGGTCGTCGCGTTGGTGCCGGTGGCGGGCCCCGTGCCGCCGCCGAGCATCGTCGTGACGCCCGACGCGAGCGCCTCGTCGATCTGCTGCGGGCTGATGAAGTGGATGTGCGTGTCGATGCCGCCGGCCGTCACGATCAGCCCTTCGCCGGCGATCACTTCGGTCGCGGCGCCGATCGCGATCGTCACGCCGGGCTGGATGTCGGGATTGCCGGCCTTGCCGATCGCGGCGATGCGGCCGTGCTTGATGGCGATGTCGGCCTTCACGATGCCCCAGTGATCGAGGATCACCGCGTTGGTGATGATCGTGTCGGGCACGTCGGCGGCCACGCGCTGCGACTGGCCCATGCCGTCGCGGATCACCTTCCCGCCGCCGAATTTCACTTCCTCGCCGTAGGTCGTGTAATCGCGTTCGATCTCGATCAGCAGTTCGGTATCGGCCAGCCGGACGCGGTCGCCCGTCGTCGGCCCGAACATTTCCGCGTACGCGCGGCGGCTCAAGCGTAATGTCATGTGCTGTTCCTGAAGAGCGGGGCGCGGCTTACAGCGGCCCCATCACCTTGCCCTGAAAACCGTAGACGGCGCGATCGCCCGCGAGCGCGACCAGCTCGACGGTGCGCGTCTGGCCCGGCTCGAAGCGCACGGCGGTGCCGGCCGCGATGTTCAGGCGGAAGCCGCGCGCGGCCGCGCGATCGAACGCCAGCGCATCGTTGACTTCGAAGAAGTGGTAGTGCGAGCCGACCTGCACCGGGCGGTCGCCGGTGTTCGCGACGACGAGCGCGAGCGTCGCGCGGCCTGCGTTCAGTTCGTGTTCGCCGTCGTCGGTGAGGATTTCGCCGGGGATCATGCGTGCTGCCTCGGTCGGTCACGGAATCGGGTGGTGGACGGTCACGAGCTTCGTGCCGTCGGGGAAGGTCGCCTCGACCTGGATGTCGGGGATCATCTCCGGCACGCCTTCCATCACGTCGTCGCGCGTGAGCAGCGTCGTGCCGTAGTGCATCACCTCGGCGACCGTCCTGCCGTCGCGCGCGGCTTCCATCAGCGCGGCGGTGATGAAGGCGACTGCCTCCGGATAGTTGAGCTTCAGGCCGCGTGCGCGACGGCGCTCGGCCAGCAGCGCCGCCGTGAAGATCAGCAGCTTGTCCTTCTCTCGTGGAGTCAGTTTCATGAAGGCAAACGTTCAGGAAAACGTAATTGTTTCTCGGTGCACTGCCGCCGTGCAGAAGCGCGATTTCATCGTAGCACCGCATCATCCGGCGTGCCGTGTGTATCGGTTATGTAAGCAGCAAGGCGCGTGCCATGCTCGCGGAACGGCGCCGGATGTGCGTTCGTGGTGCGCGGTGCATCCGCGGCGTGCACCGCCGGGTGCAGCGCTGCGCCGAAATGGGGCGTTCGGGCGGGCGGGGTCAGGTTTGCCAGAGGCGCAGCGGCCGTGCGTCGACGCCGTGCACGATCGGCCGCAGATGCAGCCAGCAGTCGATGAAGTGGCGTTGCAGCGCCTCCATCGACGTCGACAGCGCGCGCACCAGCACGACGCCGGGCGTCACGCAGGTCGCGCCCGTACGCAGCGTGGCATCGAACGGCATCCGCGCGGCGAGCGATTCGGCGAGCGCGGCGTCGCATGCGGCGCCGGCGGCCCACAACGTGCCGTACACCGGAAAGCCTGCGAGGCCCTGCAGCGCGCCGCGCAGCGGATCGTGCGCATCGAGCAGCGCGCGTTCGGTCCACAGCGGCCGACCGTCGGCATCGACGAGCGCCGAGGTCGACGCGATGCGGCCGGCCGACCAGGTTTCGCCGGCCGCCTGCCGGCCGAGCTGCGTCGCGTCCCAGCCGATCGCGCTCGCGCCCGCGCCGATCGTCACCGTGAAATCGAGCGACGCATGCGATGCATCGAAGAACAGGTTGTTCTGCGGCAGCCAGTCGAGCTTCGCGTGGTCGCCGACCGCGATGCCGATGCGCTGCGTCGCGTCGAGGCCGTTCGACTTGTACCACTTGGTCGCGCCGGGCGTCGTCAGAACCGCATGCGTGCCGCTGCCGAGCGCGATGTCGATGCCGAGCCGGTCGCCGCCCGCGACGCCACCCGGCGGGTGGACGATCACCGCATGGCAGATCGCGTCGCCTTCCGGGTACAGCGACCGCTGCACGCGCAACGGGCCATCGTGCAGTCGATGTGCAAGTGTGGTGCGCGCGCCGTGCCGCTCGAAGCCGAGTTCGAGGCGGCCGCGCCACGACTTGGCGACGGCGGGGCGGGACAGCGGGGCGTGAGAATCGGGGGCGGACATCGGCAGGCGGGGCACGGGAAACGGACGCGGGGAACGTGGATGCTACCGGAACAATAATCCCGGCGCCGCCTTCATTGAAAGCGTGGCGTTCAACAAATGCTGAAACACGTCATTTCACTGAAACCTGCCGCCGCAACCGCGATCCGGCGCCGCTTGCTACACCGCGATCAGCTCGCGCACGCCGTTCGTTTCCATGTCCTTCGCATCGCCGCCCGCTATGACCTCGCCGCGGCTCATCACCCAGTAGCTGTCCGCGATCGATTGCGCGAAGTCGTAATACTGCTCGACGAGCAGCACGGTCATCCGCGCTTCGTCGACGAGCTGCCGCAGCGTGCGGCCGATGTCCTGGATGATCGACGGCTGGATGCCTTCGGTGGGCTCGTCGAGGATCAGCAACTGCGGCTCGCTCATCAGCGCGCGGCCGATCGCGAGCTGCTGCTGCTGGCCGCCCGACAGGTCGCCGCCGTGCCGCGTGCGCATGTCCTTCAGCACCGGGAACAGGTCGTAGATGCGGTCGGGCACCTTCGACGGCGCCTTGCGGCTCGCCGCGCCGACCAGCAGGTTCTCCTCGACGGTGAGCCGCGGAAAGATGTCGCGGCCTTGCGGCACGTACGCGAGCCCGGCCGCGACGCGCGCATACGGCGGCATTGCATCGAGCGCGGTGCCGCGCCACGACACGCTGCCGCTCTTCGCGGCGACGACGCCCATCAGGCAGCGCAGCAGCGTGCTCTTGCCGACGCCGTTGCGGCCGAGCAGCACGGTGAGCTTGCCGTCGTCGGCGGCGAGGCTCACGTCGCGCAGGATATGGCTGCCGCCGTAGTACTGGTTCAGTGCTTCGATCTTCAGCATCGCATCAACGTCCGAGATAAGACTCGATCACCGCGTCGTCGCGCTTGACCTGGTCGAGGGTGCCTTGCGCGAGGACCGCGCCTTCGGCCATCACCGTCACGCGGCCCGACTCGCCCGCGAGCGCCGCGACGAATTCCATGTCGTGCTCGACGACCATCATCGAGCAGGTGCCGCGCAGCGTGTTCAGCAGCTCGGCGAGCTCCATCGTCTCGTGGTCGGTCATCCCGGCCGCCGGTTCGTCGAGCAGCAGGAGAGCGGGACGCTGCATCAGCAGCATGCCGATCTCGAGCCGCTGCTTCTGCCCGTGCGACAGCTCGCCCGCCGCGCGATACGCGTCACTTTCGAGGCCGATCAGCGCGAGCGTCTCCTCGATCTTCGCCTGCGCGGTGCGGTCGAGCCGCGCGCGCAGCGACGCGAGCCAGCCCTTGTCGGTCTGCATCGCGAGCTCGAGGTTTTCCCACACCGGATGCTGCTCGAACACGGTCGGCTTCTGGAACTTGCGGCCGATGCCTGCGCGCGCGATCTCGGGCTCGTTCATGCGCGCGAGGTCGAGGGTCTGGCCGAGAAACACCTTGCCCGCATCGGGTCGCGTCTTGCCGGTAATCACGTCCATCATCGTCGTCTTGCCCGCACCGTTCGGGCCGATCACGCAGCGCAGCTCGCCCGCGTCGATCGCGAGCGACAGCTTCCTCAGCGCGCGGAAGCCGTCGAAGCTCACCTCGATATCCTCGAGGTAGAGGATCGTGCCGTGCGACGTGTCGATGCCCGGCGGCACCACGCGCCCCATCGATGCCGTGCCGCTGACGGCCAGCAGCTCGTCCTCGGGCGGCGGCGTGAACTGGTAGAGAGCCGTTCCGTTCATGCGCGCTTCCCCTTCTCGAGCACGGTTTCGACGAGGCCCATGATCCCGCGCGGCAGCAGCAGCGGCACGAGCACGAAGATCAGGCCGAGGAAGAACAGCCAGTATTCGGCGAAGTAGGCGGTAAACAGGCTCTTCGCGCCGTTTACCGCGAACGCGCCGACGATCGGCCCGATCAGCGTGCCGCGCCCGCCCACCGCGACCCAGATCGCCATCTCGATCGAGTTGCCGGGCGACATCTCGCCGGGGTTGATGATGCCGACCTGCGGCACGTACAGCGCGCCCGCGATGCCGCACAGCACGGCCGACACGGTCCACACGAACAGCTTGTACGCGAGCGGGCTGTAGCCGAGGAACATCAGTCGCGTCTCGCCGTCGCGCACCGCGGTGACCACGCGCCCGAGCTTGCTGGTGACGATCGCGCGGGCGGCGATGAACGCGAGCACGAGCGTCGCGAACGTCAACAGCAACAGCACCGTGCGCGTGCCGGGCGACGTGATCGCGAAGCCCGCGATGCGCTTGAAGTCGGTGAAGCCGTTGTTGCCGCCGAAACCCGTCTCGTTGCGAAAGAACAGCAGCATCGCGGCGAACGTCAGCGCCTGCGTGATGATCGACAGGTACACGCCTTTCACGCGTGAGCGGAACGTGAAGAAGCCGAACACCCACGCGAGCACGGCCGGCACGAGTACGACGAGCGCGAGCGCCCACGCGAGATGCTGCGTACCGCTCCAGTACCACGGCAACTGGTGCCAGTCGAGAAACACCATGAAGTCGGGCAGGTCGCTGCCGTACTTGCCGTCGCGGCCGATCTCGCGCATCAGGTACATGCCGATCGCATAACCGCCGAGCGCGAAGAACAGCCCGTGGCCGAGGCTCAGGATCCCGCAGTAGCCCCACACGAGATCGAGCGCGAGTGCGGCGATCGCGTAGCACATCAGCTTGCCGGCGAGCGTCATCGCGTAGGCGGACAGATGGAGTGCGCTCGACTCGGGCACGACGAGCGCGGCAAGCGGCACGCCGATGCCGATTGCGATGCACAGCGCGATCAGCGCGAGCCACGCGCGGCGCGACAGCAGCGCGGGACGGGGCGGCAGGCCGAGCGCGAAAGGGGCCGCCGCACGCGCGGCGGCAGCGGGCTTCGGCGCGTCGGCGAGCGGCTTCGACAACGAATCGGTGATTGAAGTCATGTCAAGCCTCCGCACTGCGGCCCTTCGGGGCGAACATGCCCTGCGGACGTTTCTGGATGAACAGCACGATCATCACGAGCACCGCGATCTTCGCGAGCACGGCGCCCCAGAACGGCTCGATCGCCTTGCTCGCGAGGCCGAGCCCGAAGCCGCCGAGCACGGTGCCGGCGATCTGCCCGACACCGCCGAGCACGACCGCCATGAACGAATCGATGATGTAGTTCTGGCCGAGGTCGGGGCCCACGTTGCCGATCTGCGACAGCGCGCAGCCGCCGAGGCCCGCGATGCCGGCGCCGAACGCGAAGGCGTACGCGTCGACGCGCGCGGTCTTCACGCCGACGCACGCGGCCATCCGGCGGTTCTGCGTGACGGCGCGCACGAACAGGCCGAGCCGCGTCTTCGTCAGCACGGCCCACGCGACGAATACCACCGCGAGCGCGAACGCGAGGATCGCGAGCCGGTTGTACGGCAGGATCAGGTTCTGCATCACGGTCACGCCGCCGCTCATCCACGACGGGTTCACGACCTGCACGTTCTGCGCGCCGAACAGCATGCGTGTCGCCTGGATCAGGATCAGGCTCACGCCGAAGGTCGCGAGCAGCGTCTCGAGCGGACGGCCGTACAGGTGCCGCAGCACGAGCCGCTCGAGCACGATGCCGACGAGCGCGGCCGTCACGAACGACACCGGCACGGCGACGAGCGGGTACCAGTCGAACGCGCCGGGCGCGTAGCGCTGGATCAGCGTCTGCACGACATAGGTTGCGTACGCACCGATCATCAGGAATTCGCCGTGCGCCATGTTGATCACGCCGATCAGCCCGTACGTGATCGCGAGGCCGAGCGCGGCGAGCAGCAGCACGCTGCCGAGCGACAGGCCGGCGAACAGCGTGCCCGCGATCTCGCCGCGGCGCTGCAGCGCGTGCAACGCGTCCAGTCCTTGCTGCGCGGCGTCGCGCACACGCGCGTCGGGCTCCGCGTAACTGCCGTCGGCGTTCTTCGCGACGAGCGGCCGCAGCTGTTCGATCATGTCGAGATCGCGGCGCGCGGCCACCACCTGCACGGCTTCGAGGCGTTTCGCCGGATCGGCGTCGTGCAGCGCGGCGATCGCCCACAATGCATCGAGGCGGCGCTTCAGCGCGGGATCGGTTTCCTTCGCGCGCGCACGATCGATCATCGGCTTGAGCGCCGGGTCGGGCGACTTCAGCAGCGCATCGATCGCGTCGCGGCGCGCGGCGACGTCGGGCGACGCGAGCGCGAGCCCCGACAGCGCGCCCGCGATTTTCGTGCGCAGCAGGTTGTTCAGCATCACGGGCTGCGCGTCGCCGGCCGGCGTCGCGGCCTGCGAGAGCGCGTCGTGCGCGGTGTCGCCGGTCTGGATCAGCAGGCGGCCGTCGCCGGTCGCGAGCGCGTCGCCGCTCGACAACGCATTGAGCACCGCGACGGCGCGCGGATCGGGATCGGCGGCGAGCCGTTCGATCGCGGCCGTCTTCGCGTCGAAGTCGTCGCCGGCAAGCGCGGCGGTATCGGCAGCCGTCAGCGCGAAGGCCGCGCGCGGCGCGACGCCGGCGAGGGCGGCGCACGCGACGATCGCGACGGCGGCTCGGCGAAAGCGTGTAGGCATCGGGAAATCCTGGCAGACGTGGGGGAGATGTCTCGTGCGGCGATGCCGGGGCGTCGGCGGGCGCGGTGACGGTTCGCGATCGCGGCCGAAGCCGGCGTGCCGCAACGGCGAACCGCCGCGACCGGGAGCGCCACGCGTTCGCGCGGCGCCCCGTGCCGCGTCAGGCGAGCGCCGTGCGCTGCCGGCGCAGGAACGCCGGGATCGACGTGACGATGTCCGGCTTGCCCTGGTTACCCGCGATGAACGGGCTCCACGGTTGCGCGCGCACCGCGGTCTTGGTCTTCCACACGACGTTGAATTGCCCGTCGCCGCGGATCTCGCCGATCATCACCGGCTTGTGCAGGTGATGGTTGCCGTCCATCGCGAGCGTGAAGCCCGACGGCGCGGCAACCGTCTGGCCGATCATCGCGACGCGCACCTTGTCGACGTCGGTGCTCTTCGCCTTCTCGACGGCCTGCTTCCACATGTGGATGCCCACATAGGTCGCCTCCATCGGGTCGTTGGTCACGCGCTTCGCGCCGCCCGGCAGGTTGTTCGCCTTCACCCAGGCGGCGAACTGGTCCTTGAATTTCGTGTTGGTCGGGTTCTTCACCGACATGAAGTAATTCCACGCGGCGAGGTGGCCGACGAGCGGCTTCGTGTCGATCCCGCGCAGTTCCTCCTCGCCGACCGAGAACGCGACGACCGGCACGTCGGTCGCCTTGATCCCCTGGTTGCCGAGCTCCTTGTAGAACGGCACGTTCGAGTCGCCGTTGATCGTCGAGATCACGGTCGTCTTGCCGCCCTGCGAGAAATTCTTGATGTTCGCGACGATGGTCTGGTAATCGCTGTGGCCGAACGGCGTGTAGACCTCCTGAATGTCGGCGTCCTTCACGCCCTTCGATTTCAGGAACGCGCGCAGGATCTTGTTGGTCGTGCGCGGATACACGTAGTCGGTGCCGAGCAGGAAGAAGCGCTTCGCGCTGCCGCCTTCCGCGCTCATCAGGTACTCGACGGCCGGGATCGCCTGCTGGTTCGGCGCCGCGCCCGTATAGAACACGTTGCGCGACATTTCCTCGCCTTCGTACTGCACCGGGTAGTAGAGCAGCCCGTTCAGCTCCTCGAACACCGGCAGCACCGACTTGCGCGACACCGACGTCCAGCAACCGAACACGCACGCGACCTTGTCCTGCGTGAGCAGCTGGCGCGCCTTCTCGGCGAACAGCGGCCAGTTCGACGCGGGATCGACCACCACGGGCTCGAGCTTGCGGCCCATCACGCCGCCGCTCTTGTTGATGTCGGCGATCGTCATCAGCGCGGTGTCCTTCAGCGACGTCTCCGAGATCGCCATCGTGCCCGACAACGAGTGCAGGATGCCGACCTTGATCGGGCCGGTGCCCGCATCGGCCGCGTGCGCGAACGGGCTCTTGCCCGCGAGCGCGAGTGCGCCGGCCATCGAACCGAACTTCAACAGACTGCGACGTTTCATCGGGTTCCCCTTGACGTGTTGGATATGCGTGCGCCGTTGCGGCGTCGACCATCGGCATTACGCAAGGCATGTGCCAGCCGCGCGCATGCACGGCGGACGTGCGTCGCGCGGGCGGCGGCGCGGTGCGCGTGACGCGTCGTGCGGCATGAATGGCTCGTCGCGGTGCAGGGGCGCGGGCGGAAATGGTGCACGGTTGTGCTTCACCGTTGCGGTGCTTACACTCGGGTTTCGCATTGCTTCGCATCATGTCTTCGCACCACGCCGGCGCGCCCTGCCACCGCGCAGCCGCGCCGAACGATTCCACCGAGGAGCCGCCATGAGTCAGCAGCAAACGAACGCCCCCGATCTGTCCGCCTTCTGGATGCCGTTTACCGCCAACCGCCAGTTCAAGGATGCGCCGCGCCTGCTGGTATCGGCGAAGGGGATGTACTACACGTCGCACGACGGCCGGCGCATTCTCGACGGCACCGCCGGGCTCTGGTGCGTGAACGCCGGGCACGGGCGCGACGAGATCGTCGCGGCGGTGAAGGCGCAGGCGGAAGAGATGGATTTCGCGCCGACCTTCCAGATGGGCCATCCGAAGGCGTTCGAGGCGGCCACGCGGATCGCGCGCCATACGCCCGGCGACCTCAAGCACATCTTCTTCACGAACTCCGGCTCGGAGGCGGTCGATACCGCGCTGAAGATTGCGCTCGCGTATCACCGCGCGCGCGGCGAAGGGCAGCGCACCCGCTTCATCGGCCGCGAGCGCGGCTATCACGGCGTCGGCTTCGGCGGCATCTCGGTCGGCGGGATCGCGCCGAACCGCAAGGCGTTTTCGGGCGCGCTGCTGCCGTCGGTCGATCATCTGCCGCATACGCTGAACCTCAATGAAGCCGCGTTCTCGAAAGGGCAGCCCGCGTGGGGCGCGCACCTCGCTGACGAGCTCGAGCGGCTCGTCGCGCTGCACGACGCGTCGACGATCGCCGCGGTGATCGTCGAGCCGGTGGCCGGCTCGACCGGCGTGCTGATTCCGCCGAAGGGCTATCTCGAGCGCCTGCGCGAGCTGTGCGACCGGCACGGCATCCTGCTGATCTTCGACGAGGTGATCACCGGCTGGGGGCGCCTGGGCGCGCCGTTCGCCGCGCAGTTCTTCAACGTGACGCCCGACCTGCTGACGATGGCGAAGGGCACCAACAACGCGGCGGTGCCGATGGGCGCGGTCGCGGCGAGCGATGCGATCCACGACACGATCGTGAACGGCGCGCCGGCCGGCATCGAGCTGTTCCACGGCTATACGTATTCGGGGCATCCGCTCGCGGCCGCCGCCGCGTGCGCGACGATCGACCTGTACGAGCGCGAGAAGCTGTTCGACCGCGCCGCGCGGATGGCGCCGGTGTTCGAGCGCGAGATCCACAAGCTGAAGGACGCGCCGCACGTGATCGACGTGCGCAATCTCGGCCTCGTCGGCGGCGTCGAGCTGAAGCCGCGCGACGGCAAGCCCGGCGCGCGCGCGTACGACGTGTTCGTCAGGTGCTACCAGAAGGGCGCGATGGTGCGCTATACGGGCGACATCCTCGCGTTCTCGCCGCCGCTCATCGTCGAGGAGGCGCAGATTGCCGAGCTGTTCGCGATCGTCGCGGAAGCGCTGAAGGAAACGGAGTAGGGCGGAAAGAAAAACGGGCGCGCGGCGCGCGCCCGTCGGGCACTTCGTGTGGCCGGCGAGGTGCGGCCGGTCAGTCAGGTCAGTAGCGCGGCACGGACGGATCGACGTCGCGCGACCACGCGTCGATCCCGCCTTGCAGGTTGTACAGCTTCGTGAAGCCGCGCGACTCGAGGAACATCGCGACCTGCGCGCTGCGCATGCCGTGATGGCACACGCAGACGATTTCCGCTTCGTCGTCGAGCTCTTCGCTGCGCGCGGGAATCTGCTGCATCGGGATCGACACGCTGCCGGCGATGTGCGCGGTCGCGATTTCCCACGGTTCGCGCACGTCGAGCACGACCGGCGCGGGGCGCGTCTTGTCGCCGAGCCATGCCGCGAGCATCGCGGCGGTCAGGATCTGCATGGAGGCTACGCCGCTCAGAACTTGAAGCGCGACGGCTCGATCGCGTTGACGAGGTGGTCGATGTAGGTTTCGAACACGTCGGCGACGCGGTACTGCTTGTCGTCGATGCGCGTGATGATCTGCGCCTTCATCACCGGACGGCCGCCGACGAATGCCGAGAGACGGCCGCCGACTTTCAGCTGTTCGAGCATTTCCTGCGGCACGACGGGCAGGCCGCCCGCGACGCAGATCACGTCGTACGGCGCCTTGCCGGCCCAGCCGCGCGAACCGTCGCCGAGGACGACTTCCGCATTGGTCACGCCGTCGTTGCGCAGGTTGTCTTCCGCGAACTTCGCGATGGCCGGATCGATCTCGACGGCCGTCACGTGCTGCGCGCGATGCGCGAACAGCGCGGCCAGGTAGCCCGAACCGGCGCCGATCACGAGCACGTTCTCGTGCTTCTTGACCGCCAGCTCCTGCAGCACGCGCGCTTCGACGCGCGGGAACAGCATCTTGCTGGTGCCGCCCGGCAGCGGCAGTTCGAGGTCGGCGAACGCGAGGTCGCGGTATTCGGCCGGCACGTAGTTTTCACGCTTGACGATCGACAGCAGGCCCAGGACGTCGAGATCCAGCACGTCCCACGGCCGGATCTGTTGTTCGATCATGTTGAAACGCGCGTTTTCGATATTCATGGTGTGGTCACGCAGCCTGGTCGGCCATCAGCGGGGATAGAGAAACTTGTCAATTGTACCAAACGGCACGGGCAGCCAGCCTTCAGAAGCCCTGCAATGCAGCTTATCGCTTGCTCTTCTTGATCTGCGCCTCGAATGCGAGGTCGAGCTTGCTCGCCTTGCGCGGCTTTTTGGGGCCGAATTCGTCGACGAACCTGACGAACTCGTCGAGCGGCAGCGGCTCGCAGCGCTTCTCGGCGGTGCCGCCGGAACGGTCGACGAGATAGAACAGGCCGCCCGCCATCGCGACGGCCGCGAATTGCGGGTTGCCGGAGCGGGTCTTCAGGCGTTCGACCGCGTGGGTCGCTTTGGTGGTGCGCATCGTGCGGATTCTGCTGCGGACATGAGGCCCACACTGTATCAACAACCGGCCGCGCGTGCGCGGCCGGCGACCCGCTTAGACCGTGCGTGAATAACGCTGCTGCTGCGTCTGGCCGAGATACGCGTCGAACGCCATCGCGATGTTGCGCACGACCATCCGGCCGGCCGGATGGATCGTCAGGCGGTCGCCCGCGATCGTCAGCAGCCCGTCGCGCTCGAACGGGCGCAGCGCGTCGAGCTCGCGCGAGAAATGATCGGCGAAGCGGATGCCGTGTGCGGCCTCGACATGCGAGAACGGCAGTTCGAGGTTGCACATCAACTGCGTGATCACGTCGCGGCGCAGCCGGTCGTCGGGCGTGAGCCGCACGCCGCGCGCGATCGGCAGCCGGCCCGCGTCGAGCGCGGCGCCGTAGGCGGGCAGGTCCTTCGCGTTCTGCGCGTAGACGTCGCCGACCTTGCCGATCGACGACACGCCGAAACCGACGAGGTCGGTATCCGCGCGCGTGCTGTAGCCCTGGAAATTGCGTTGCAGCGTGCCGTTGCGCTGCGCGCGCACGAGCTCGTCGGACGGCCGCGCGAAGTGGTCCATCCCGATGTACACGTAGCCGGCCGACGTCAGCATGTCGATCGCGAGGCCGAGCAGCGCGATGCGCGTTTCCGGCGGCGGCAGCGTCGCCTCGTCGATCTGACGCTGCATCTTGAACATGTGCGGCATGTGGGCGTAGCCGAACACCGACAGCCGGTCGGGCGCGAGTTCGATGATCGTTTCCAGCGTGCGCGCGAAGACGGCAACGGTCTGGTGCGGCAGCCCGTAGATCAGGTCGACGCTCACCGAATGAAACCCCGTCGTGCGCGCGGCCGAGAGCAGGTCGGCCGTCATCGCGCGCGGCTGGACACGGTTGATCGCCTGTTGCACGACCGGATCGAAATCCTGCACGCCGAGGCTCAGCCGGTTGAAGCCGATATTGCGCAGGTGGACGAGCGTGGCGGGTGTGACCGTGCGCGGATCGATCTCGATCGAGAACTCGGCGTCGGCATCCGGCGCGAGCGCGAAATGCTCGCGCGTGGCCGCCATCAGCTCGGCCGTTTCGTCGTCGGACAGGAAGGTGGGCGTGCCGCCGCCCCAGTGCAGCTGCGTGACCGGGCGCGCGGGATCGAACAGCGCGGCCTGCAGCGCCATCTCGCGCTTGAGCTGCTCGAGATACGGGCGCGCGCGGCGGCGGTTGTTGGTCGCGATCTTGTTGCAGCCGCAGTAGAAGCACGCGGTGTTGCAGAACGGGATGTGGAAGTACAGCGACAGCTCGCTCGACGAGGCGCCGGGGTCGCTCGCCGCGCGCAGGTAGTCGGCCGGGTCGAAATCGTCGCGGAACTGCAGCGCGGTGGGGTAGGACGTATAGCGCGGCCCGTTCGCGCCGTACTTCGCGAGCAAATCGGGACGGAACAAGGTGTCGGCTGAGCTCATCGCGGTCTCGCGCATTTAGATGCTTTCGAGTATATAAACGCGCGATTGGGCTGCATTGTGTAATAACGTCGCAGCCGGCGATGGCACAATGCGGGGTGGGGCTGCCGGCCTCGAGGCGCGGCGCCGCGTTGTTGCCGTCGTTCCGTTCGAGAGAGCCGAGTGTCCGTCGAAATGCCTGTCCGCCCGGCGCCTGCCGATGTCCCGCCGCCGCATGCGTGCCGCGAGGGCTGCGGCGCGTGCTGCATCGCGCCGTCGATTTCCAGCCCGATTCCGGGCATGCCCGACGGCAAGCCGGCCGGCGTGCGCTGCGTGCAGCTCGGCGACGACCTGCGCTGCCGGATCTTCGGCCGCCCCGAGCGGCCCGCGTGCTGTTCCGGGCTGCAGCCGGCCGCGGACATGTGCGGCGCGTCGCGCGACGACGCGCTCGCGTGGCTCACGCGTCTCGAGGCCGCGACGCAGCCGTCACAGCCGCGCTGATATCGATGGGCCCCCCGATCGATCAGGCGCCCATTTCGGCAAGCATAGGAGATTCAGCATGACCGCCAGCCGCGCGCGCCGTCGGCGCCGCTTCCTCATCGCATGCACCGCCGCCGTCGGCGTGACGCTGTCGCTCGCCGCGTGCGCGTCGACGTTCCCGTTCATCCCCGATCACTACACGTTCTCGCGCGGCGACGTGCAGAAGGCCGTCGCGCGCAAGTTCCCGTACCAGAAGACGGTCGCGCAGGTCGTCGACGTGTCGCTCGCGAACCCGGCCGTCAACCTGCTGCCCGACCAGAACCGCGTCGCCGTGCAGCTCGACGCGCATTTCGCGAGCCCGTTCCTGCGCGCGCCCGTCAGCGGCAAGTTCACCGTGTCGGGCCAGCTTGCCTACGACGCACCGAGCCGTTCGGTCGTGCTGAAGTCGCCGGCCGTCGACAGCCTCGCGCTCGACGGCGACGCGCAGACGTACGCGCAACAGGTCGGCGCGGCCGCCGGCCTGCTCGCGACGCAGTTGCTGACCAACTATCCGATCTACACGTTCAAGCCCGAACAGCTGCAATTTGCCGGGGTGAACTACGAACCCGGTACAATTACGATTCTTACAAACGGCATACGCGTGGCGATCGTCGAAAAGTGACGACGAACCGCGCTCGGCCGGAGGGGGGCCGCGCGTGGAAGAGTGGCCCATTCATTCGACCATTTCGGAGTTGGGCCACGGATGGACTGGATCCTGATCTGCAAGGCTTTGATCCTCGGCGTCGTCGAGGGGCTGACGGAATTCCTGCCGGTGTCGAGCACCGGTCACCTGATCGTCGCGGGCAGCTTCCTGAATTTCAACGATACGCACGCGAAGACTTTCGACGTCGTGATCCAGTTCGGGGCGATTCTCGCGGTCTGCTGGGAATACCGGCAACGGATCGCGTCCATCGTATCCGGGCTGCCGAGCCGGCCCGATGCGCGGCGCTTCACGCTGAACGTCGTGATCGCGACGATTCCCGCGATCGCGCTGGGCCTCCTGCTCGAGAAGAAGATCAAGGCCGTGCTGTTCTCGCCGGTACCCGTCGCGTTCGCGCTCGTCGCGGGCGGGGCGATCATCCTGTGGGCCGAGGCGCGGCAGCGCGAACGCAGCGAGCCGCCGCGCGTGGTGTCGGTCGATGCGCTGACCCCGCTCGATGCGCTCAAGGTCGGCATCGCGCAGTGCTTCGCGTTGATCCCCGGCATGTCGCGCTCGGGCTCGACGATCATCGGCGGGATGCTGTTCGGTCTCGACCGGCGCGTGGCCACCGAGTTCTCGTTTTTTCTCGCGATTCCGATCATCTTCGGCGCGACGCTCTATGAAACCGTCAAGGACTGGCAGGCGTTCACCGTCGATTCGCTCGGCCTGTTCGCGCTTGGCCTCGTCGCGGCGTTCGTCAGTGCGTTCGTGTGCGTGCGCTGGCTGCTGCGCTACGTCGCGACGCACGATTTCACGGTGTTCGCGTGGTACCGGATCGCGTTCGGGCTGTTCGTGCTGCTGGTCGGGTACAGCGGCTGGCTGAACTGGGCGTGATGCCGATACGGCGGCCGATGCGCCACCGATAAAAAAGGCCCGATCGGCAGATGCCGGTCGGGCCTTTTTCCATTCGGGGCAGGGGCGAGTCGTTCAGCCTGTGCGCTTGCGGAACACCAGGTCCCACACGCCGTGGCCGAGGCGCAGCCCGCGCCGTTCGAACTTCGTGACCGGGCGGTAGTCGGGGCGCGGCGCGTAGTCGGCGGCGGTGTTTTCGAGCGTCGGTTCCGCGCCGAGCACTTCCAGCATCTGTTCCGCGTAGTTCTGCCAGTCGGTCGCGCAGTGGATGTATGCGCCGGGCTTCAGGCGCGACGCGAGATGCGCGACGAGCGGCGGCTGGATCAGCCGGCGCTTGTGGTGGCGCGCCTTGTGCCACGGGTCGGGGAAGAAGATGTGCACGCCGTCGAGACTTTCCGGAGCGAGCATGTGCTCGAGCACCTCGACCGCGTCGTGCTGGATGATGCGGATGTTCGGCAGATCCTGCTCGCCGATCAGCTTCAGCAGTGCGCCGACGCCCGGCTCGTGCACTTCGACGCCGAGGAAGTCGTCGCCCGGGCGGTTCGCGGCGATTTCCGCGGTCGACGCACCCATCCCGAAGCCGATCTCGAGGATGCGCGGCGCGCTGCGGCCGAACACCGCGTTCCAGTCGGGCAGCTCCGGCGCATACGGCACCACGAAGCGCGGGCCGAGTTCGTCGAGCGCGCGGCGCTGGCCGGTCGACACGCGGCCGGCGCGCGTCACGAAGCTGCGGATGCGGCGGTGGTGCAGCGGATTGACGGCGTCGGCGCCTTCGGCGGCTTCATCGGGAATGGCGTCGTCGTGCGGCGGCAGGCCGGCTTCGTTCGGATCGTCGTGCATCATCGGTACAGAGAAAGGCTCGGTTGCGGGCGAGGGCCCGTTGCGCGATTGCCGCGCCGGCCGGACCGGCGCGCGGTACAAAAAAGCCGCCTTCGACGAGGCGGCTTGTGCGCAGGCTGCGATGCAGCCGGAAAGTGGAGCGGGCGATGGGACAGTCAGCCATCGACCTGCAATTCCACTTGCATTCAACTGCTTGCCCGGTTGCCTGCCTGAACGTCGAGCAGGCGGCCACGGGCAACAGGCCTGCCATGCAGGGGTCGGTAGAGTAGCACAACGCAAAATCGTCCGTCCAGTTGCCGGGCAATTGAGTAGACTCGCTGGCACTGCGGCGCTTCCGTGTTTGCGGGGTATGAAGTGAAGGGGGCAGGTGAATGCGAAATGGGGTCTTGGTGCTCGTCCTGATTGCGGGATCGATGGCGAGCCTGTCGGCGGTGCAGGCAAGCGAAGCGGCACCTGCGCGGCCGCTTGTGCAGCGCGATCTGCCGCTCGCGCATCGACTCGCCGACGCTGCGTCGGCAGCACCGTCCGCCGTGAAGGAGGATGGTTCGCTCTACGGCGTACAGAGATGGAATGCCGCGACCGGGAGGCGCTATCTCGGACTGCGATTTCCCGGGCTGCTGTCGTGCGCGTACACGGTCAGCGCGATCTTCAGGGAGGCGGGGCATCCGATAGGCAACCGCGCGTCCGTCTCCTCGATCGATTCGGCGTTGTCGACCTGGCCGAAGGTTCGCAAGACCGAGGATTTGAAGCCGGGCGATGTCGTGTTCTGGAAGCCCCGGCCCTCGGGTGCGTTGGGGCTGAAATGTCCATCGGACCACTGGCACGTGGGCATTGCGGTCGGCGACGGGAAAACGGTCGATAACGACTGGTGGTCGGGGAAACCCGTCAGGCATTCGATCGATCGGCTGTGCGTGACGTTCGCGTATGCGCGCCGAGTGCCCGACACTGTGCGATAGCCGGAAGCGCGTTCAGTTTTTGGGTGGCTCGATCTCGATCGAGCTAAACGTTTCCTTGAGGCTGAATGCGTTTTCCAGATGTCCCGGATAAACGCGACTTAACGCTGTGTTTGATTGATTGCCCCGCGAGGTCACGCTTGAACGATCGCGTCAAGCGCAGAGATGTTCCCGAGGCGTTCCGCAAGGATCGCCGGACGTTCGTAGCGCCAGGAATGTCCGCCTGATTTCCTGTTGCGGTGCAGCCGAGGTGTCTTGATAAGCAGGGAAGGCTCCCGACGGCAATTCTCGGACAGGGTAAGTGGCAGGTGTGGGAGAAGTGTGGGTGCGGCCACTTCTGGCCGACCGGCAGAGCCTTACGAGACAAGGCTCAGAGTCGATCTGGAGCGGGCGATGGGAATCGAACCCACGTCATCAGCTTGGGAAGCTGAGGTAATGGCCATTATACGACGCCCGCAGAACGGGTGATTCTACAGGGTTTGACGCGGGGATGGCAAGCGGGCGGTTTGGGGCGGTGGCAGCGAAACTGGCATGGCCGCTCGGTGGAGCGGTGGCGTCGCTGGGGCGGGAGGCCGAGATGCGACGACCGAAGGAATTACCTTCTATCGATTGCCTCTGAATGGATCGGCGTCAAATTTCGTCAAGCCAGACAATATTCCTCAGACTTTAGCTAGAATCGCGCGAGAGCGACCTTGCGTCGCCGCTGGCTGACCGTCCTTGTGTCGCTTCTCTGACGGTCGAACCTGAGAGAGAAGGACAACGTGAAATGGTACTCAGACCACCCGCACTCGGGGACCTGAAAAATCGCGGCCTGTATGAGGCCGTCCACCGGGGCTTGTTGCAGCACGACCGGCTGTTGATGCTGGATACGCCGCTCGGCCAGAACGTATTGACGCCATTGCGGGCGCGCGGATCATCCGGAATCGGCGGCGATTATCACTGGACCGTGGATGTTGCATCGCTGCGCGGTGACACCGATTTGCTGTCGCTGATGCATCAGCCAGTCACCCTCTGGATTCAGCAGCGGACGGCACTTTACGCCGATTCGGCCTATCGACCCGTGCATGGATTCGTGCATCAGGTCGGGTATTTGGGCGGCGACGGTAGCGTGTCAACGTACCAGCTCGAATTTTCCTCCGCCCTGATTTTCCTGAGCAAGACCCATAACGACGAGGGTTGGCTCGAAAAGGACGCGCGCGAAATCATTTCCGACGTTCTCAACCGATATCCGCAGTTCCAAGGGCGGTTCCGGTTCGAACTGACGCGCGAGCCTGCTGTGCGGTCATGGTGCCGTCAAAGCGAATCCGACCTGCATTTTGTGCATCGCCTTCTCGAAGATGAAGGCTGGTACTTCTATTGGCTGCACGAGCCGACGAAAGAAGGTGAGTGGCCGAAAACGACGCTCGTCATTCTCGATCGTGTATCGTCACTGCCGGAAGCGAAACCGGCCGAATACTATCGCGGTAACGCTGATCACGAAGCGGATGGGTTTACGCAATGGGCGGTCGTGCAGACGATGCAGAGTCTGCGCTACATGTCTCGCGCGTTCGACTACAAGCGGCCAACATCCCATTTCCAGACCGACAGCGCCCTGCAATCCACAACCTACGCGGCGGACGGCGGGCGGTATTCGGATTCGCGCAGCATTCCTGTTGCACCCATGACGGTTTACGAGCCGACAGCGTACGGCTACCCCGATTCGGACAGCGGTGCAGCCCGCGCACATCGGCGTGTAGAGGGATGGGATTCGCGCGCTCGCCGCTTTTTCGGTGTCGGGGGTTTGCGATGGCTCGACGCCGGGTTGCGATTCACGCTGAACAACCATCCACGCCATCCCGACAGCGATCCGAAGAAGCGGGAATTTCTCGCCATCGAGGCGCGTTGGTACGTCGAAAACAACGTGTCGATTGGTCAACAGGCGACGGAATATCCGCGCAGTCTGCGTGCGACGTTGGCCGAGCAACAAGCGGCACACGGGGCGCGTTTCAAGACACCGGAACACCCGCAGGACGGAACAGCGGGATTTTTTGTCATCGAGGTTGAGGCGCAAGAGGCGAGCGTTGAATATCGCAGCCCGCTCGCGCACCCGAAGCCGAACATGACGATTGAACACGCTATCGTCGTGACGCAGCAAGGATCGGAAGCGTGGACGAACGAGCGGAACCAGGTGCGCGTGCATTTTGCGTGGGACCGCAAGAATCCGGATGGCTCGTTCGCTTCATCGCCGCTGCTATCGACAATGCAGGCCGATACGGGCAACGGCTACGGATCGGTACACGTGCCGCGGGCCGGTGAATGGGTTTTGGTCGCCTATTGGGCAAACGATTGCGACAAACCCTTTATTTTGGGGCGTGTCAACGGTGGCACGACACCTTCTCCATGGCATTCGAATGTCTTGCTGTCGGGTTTCCAGTCGCAGGGGTTCGGCGGTACGGGCGCGTTTAACGCGTTCGTCCACGATGACGCAACGAATCAAAGCGGTACGCGGCTGGTCAGCTACACGGGCAGTAGCTACGCATCGATCGCACAGGGTTATTTGATTCAACAAAATGGCAACACGCGCGGGCGGTATCTCGGTTCAGGGTTGCTGCTGCATGCTGATCATTACGCGTCGATGCGCGGTAGCCGCGGCGTGTCGATCAGCGCGCACCCTGTTTCGCGCGATAGCGATCAGCTAGACGTTGACGAGGCGCGCGAACAGCTTACGCGCTCGAAAAACCTGCTCGGCAGTATTTCGGATGCGAGCGAACAGCATCAAGTCGAGAGCCTGAAACCCGGTGTTGATGCACTGACGGCGTTCACCGCTGCAACGAAGCAGTCGGCATCCGGTGAAGCATCCGGCGGCCATACGGCGGGCGGCGGAACTGGTAACGCGAATGCATTCGCTGAACCGCTGTTGTTGCTCGGCAGTCCGGCTGGAATTGGCCTGTCCACGCATCAGTCGCTTCATGCCAGCGCAGACCAACAGGCGAACTGGATCAGTGGGCAAGATTCGTATCTGGCGGCGGGCGGGTCGATGCACGCGGCTGCGGTAAATCATCTGAGCCTGTTCGCACGGAATCAGGGGATCAAGGCCGTAGCGGGCAAGGGCAAGGTCGAAATACAGGCGCAGGATGGCGATCTGGAAATGGTCGCGCAGCAGCTAGTGAAACTGTTGTCGGTGGCCGGACGGATGGAAATTGCGGCTGATCAGGAATTAGTCCTGTACTGCGGCGGTGCGACGATTCGCATCAAGGGTGGCAACGTCTCGATACATGCACCGGGCAATGTTGATTTCAAGGGCGCATCGTTCAGCTTCGCCGGACCGGTCAGTGAGTCGTACGCGATGCCGCAGTTCAGGCCGTCGTATCAGGCGCAATACGTCCTGAAGAACCAGACGGACGGCACACCGATGATTCGACATGCATACGAACTGAAACTGCCGTCGGGAAGAACCGTGCTCGGGCACACGAACGATTTTGGCGAAACGGTGCCGGTTTTTACGCCGAGCGCACAGAGCGTGAGCCTCAAGGCGTTCGAGCAGGAAAAGCAGGATGTGGAGCCGTGGAAGTATGCAGGCGGCGGGGAACCTGACATTTGGGCCGATTATGTGAAGGTCGACCCCGACGAGCGCACGTGAGTGCCGACGATACTTGGAGAACACAATGGGCGGGTCACTTCAACCGGCGGGCGCGTGCGAGACGATCAAAGAGCGTGTACCTGAGTACGCGTATCTGCCGCCAAACACCAAGGGATATTTGCAGGAAAAGGTCGAGACTGCGCTGAAAACGGCGAAGTACGTTCCCGTCAAGTTGCGCGATGGTTCGATCGTTCACCGGTTGCTCATGCAGTCCGCGATGAGTGTGCCGATGATGATCGAGGAAGAGTTCAAGTGGAAGTGGCTATTCAAGTACAAGGCCGAAGTGAGCTTCGACATGATGCCGTTCTTCGCGACAGGCGGCGTTGCTGCTCCGATTCCCTTCTTGAGTAATGAAAAACCCCACGGGACAGAGCGTCGTCGAAGCCGGAACCCGTTTCCACCCGGAGCGAAGGTAGGTGCTCTTCGGCGACCCGACGTGATCATTGTGGAAAGTGAGGCGATTCTCTGGCCCGGGCGTGGAACTGTCGATCGCGAAGGCGGGCATCATGCCAACAATATGTTGCGATTGGTCGAAGTCAAATTCCCGGGTGACAATTGGGGCCCGGGGCAAGAGGAAGCGTACCGGGCCATTTCCGGCGACTTCAAAAACCGCATGACCGTTATTGATGTGACTGACTGCAATGGGGACTTGCAGAAAATCCCCAAACCCGCCCCTATTCCCGCGCCGAAAGCCCAAGAGGAAAAGGAGCGCCAGCGCGTGCCTATTCGTAGCGTCCCTGCTGTCCCGCATCACGTCTGGTATGAGGACTGGTGGCAAAAGGCACACGAGTTCGGCGAAGAGGTTGAACATGCTGTCGCCCCTGTTTGGGACGCTGTTCATCGTGGGTATTCATACCTGTCCGCTGAAACCAGCGCGTTCCTGCATCAGCATGCGGCATGGATGTTTACGGCGGGTCAGTGGGTCGCCGACAAGGCACATAGCGCTTGGGTGTGGGTTGACGAGACGGGGCACGAAATATTCCGCTACACGGCTGCACAACTCAAGGCTGGATGGGAAGCGATAGTGCGCATGACTGATATGACGTGGGACGTGCTCACTCATATCGATTGGGCGCAGGTCGGCGTGACGCTGCTGAAAGGAGCCGCGATAGCGGTCGCCATTGTCGTTGGCGTCGCGATCGTGATCCTGTTGCTGCCTGAGTTGATCGCGATTTTCGCTGCTCTGTGTGCGATTATCGCGGCTGGTGCGGAGGCCGCTGCGGCATTGGCTGCGACCCTTGGTGTAGTCGTCGGGGGTGGGAGTGCGGTCGCAGCGTTGTCCGCAAGTTGACCGAATTCATGTGCGACTGATCAATTGACGATCCGATTATGACTTTGAGTGATTCGAAACCTGTCTTGACGCCGCTGCAGGCGCTTTCCCGCTATCAGGAAGATTTGAGCGTACGCCTTGCCGACAACTCAATGGGCGTGTTACCGGGTGTCATCGGTACGGTGTTCTTTGAGCGCGGCTCGCAGCCTGAGGTCCGACAGGCGATCCTTGACTGCTTTGACCGCTTTGATGAAATGTTCGGCGAGCATCTGAAGGGAGGGAAGGATGCTGACCTTGGAAAATTCACGACGCGAAATGCCAAGGGTGTTGAGAAGATTCGCCGTGCAATTTCCGATACACCGTCATATATGCAAGTCAGTGTGTTGCGTTCCAGTGCAACCGACCAAGATACAGCGGCGGAATTCAATATCGGGGTGTTAACCGGGACGGCACTTCAAGAGGACTATGTTTCGCCCACCGGACGATTGAGGGTGCCTAAGGGACGGGAGACGGGTTTATCGCATTTGAAATTCAATGTGCCGATGAATTTGGTCACTACCGCCGAAGGAGTCGCGAAGTACGAGGAATTTCTGCGTTATGTGTGTAACAAACTCGTAGTGCGTGGTGGCTATGGTGGGCTTGCGCCTGTTCTTGCGTATAGCTACCACCGATATATGCCGCAAGAATGGGCACTTGCGGAACGTTTCAGCGGGTTAGACATTGACAGTACCGCGCACCTGCAGAAACAAGAGTACGACCCGGTATCCTACGAAGGTGAATCCAAGGACGATCTAACCGCCTCCTATGATCATCTGCATCCCGGTGCGAAGGTCGGGCGGTGGGGCTTCATCAAGGGGGTGAACTGGTTCACGATCCTAGGCGAACTGTTCATCGAGCGTTTGGGCGGCGAGGCGGCGATTCGAGAAAAGCTTGATCGTCCTGATATTCACATCGAGCGCGCGAATGCGTGTCTGATGATCCGCGCGGGCGACTTCCCCCGCCTTGGCGCTCCTGAAGAGGGCTTGCCTGAACCGTATGTGTTCGTGAACAGTGTCCTGCGTGTGCTGCGCGATCCGAAGCCCGACGCGCTGCATACCTATATTCCCGATCTTCCGAGCGCGGATGTGAAGAACGCCCGCAAGTGGGTAGCCCGTTTTGATTTGCCTGATGCACAGCCGATTCCTGAGCCGCCGACGATCGTTCCGCCGCCCGTAAATCGAGAACCGGCCCGCCAGAGTGTGCGAGGTGGCAGTGCATGTCCGGAAGCGGGATGGTGGCACACACCAGCCAAGGCGGGAAGCCGTCGTTATTTCGAGGTGGGTGAAATCATGCCCGTGATTGAGGGAAGCTCTTGGGGTACGACGAATTGGCACTGGTCGCCGAACCAAAAGCAAGACGGGTAACGCCTACCATGACGAGATACTTGATTCTCGACGGCGATCATACGACGGTGGCGGGAACGGTCCAAGCCAAGATCACGCCGTTTGCACTCGACGGCAGGCACATCGCGCACGAGGACGACGATGTGTTTTGCCCAGTATGTAAATCGATCGGCAAGATTCAGTGCGTCGGTCTGCGGCTTCCGATGACAGGACCGGACGGTCGCCGTGTCGCACTGAGTGACGATCTTTGCATTTGCAAGTGTCCGACGCCACCGAAGCTCATCGCGTCGCAGCAGGTGATGAAGGTTGACGTGTGATGCCTGATTGGCATGACCAGAATTAAGCTGTCCGCCAGGTTGTTCGTGTAGCACTGTTGCCGTTACGCAGGTATCAGGGGATGGTGGCGACATGAACGAGATCAAACGACCTGACGACCTGTCGTCGCTGAACGCCGATCAAATTCACGAACTGGCAGCGGTCGTTCGGGAAGATTGTGGTGATGGCCTTGTGCAAACCACTTTTACCGAATGTCTGCTGCTACTTCTCGAAGATGTTTCGGGATTCGAGGCGGGCGAGATTCCGGCTTCTCTGATCGACGCAGCATGGGTTGCCTACAATCAAAGCGCGTCGCCGTCAAAGTAGTCCGAGTCGATCTTCTTGATCTGATAGCTGCTCGCGGTTGAAACCCCGACATCATGATCGTCTTCGCCTGAGCGAGGCTATAGATTCGACGACACTTATCGTCGTCGTCCGGACGCCTTCCCGGTTCGCGGCCTCTGTCATCGCGGCCCTTGCACGTTGCAAGGGCCCATTCACATAAAAACAGGACGATGCCTGCAAGCAGTATCCACGCAGCGGAATTCCCGCCATCGATGTCAATCTTGGCTCCCCTCCGCGTTGCCATCCCCAAACGGAAACCCCCCATGAAAAGCTGGACGATCGGCGTGCTGCTCGGCATGGCGACCATTCTGGTCCACGCGGCCGCGATGGTTTCTCTGGCGGTCGCCGCCCGTCGGGTCCGCCATGTGCTCGACGTGCGGCGCGACGACATCCACGCGCACTTGCGCAAGGTGACCGCCATCATCGCGTTGATCTGCATCGCCCTCGGCCTGCAGCATGCGCTGGAGGCGGCTGCATGGGCCGCGACGTTCGTGTGGCTCGACGCAATCGGTTCGTTCGGCGATGCGCTGTTCTACTCGATCGATACGATGGCGACGCGAGGCGCGTCGGGTCTCGCACTGATCGGCAACTGGCGGATGCTGGGCGCGATCGAGTCGTCGTGCGGCGTGCTGCTGTTCGGCATGTCCACCGCGTTCATCTTCGCCGTCATCCAGGCCGATTTCGGGGCGATCACGGAGGTGCTGCATCGCGGCCGTCGCCGCGGTTAGCGATTGCATTCGGTGTCTCGTGCAACAACCTGCAACACAACGGGAACAGGACCATGCGCATCACCGACATCCGCGAACGCACGATTCCCGTTTCCCGTTACGCCGACCCGGCCATTCCATCCGGCGGCCTGACGACGAGTGTCGTGGCCGTGGTCACCGACGTGTCGCGCAACGGCAAGCCGGTCGCCGGCTACGGCTACGCATCGGTCGGCCGCTTCGCGCAGGGCGGCCTGATCCGCGAACGGTTCGCGCCGCGCCTGCTGGCCGCCGCCGACGCGCTCGCCGACGAAGCCGGCACGAACCTCGACCCGCTCCGCGCGTGGCGCGCGATGATGGCCGGCGAAAAACCCGGCGGACACGGCGAACGATGCGTGGCGATCGGCACGCTCGACATGGCGATCTGGGACGCCGCCGCGAAGATCGCCGACCTGCCGTTGTATCGCTTCCTCGCCGACAGACTCGGACGAAAAGTCGCCGTTTCACCGCACGTGCGCGTATACGCGGGCGGCGGCTACCGCTATCCGCATGACGATCTCGCGCGTCTGTCGGATGAAATGCGCCGCATTGCCGATCTCGGCTACACGCACGCGAAGATCAAGATCGGCGGCGTCGATCCCGATCGGGACCGCGCGCGCATCGAAGCAGCCGCGGCGCAGTTGCCGAGCAGCCGGCATCTCGCGGTCGACGCGATGAACACGTACGACGCGCGGACCAGCCGCGCCGCCGTCGCGATGCTCGCGCCGCTCGATCTATGGTGGTTCGAGGACATCTGCGATCCGCTCGACCTGCCGCTCCAGGCGGACGTCGCCACGCGCTACGCCCCGCCGATCGCGGCCGGCGAAGCGCTGTTCTCGCTCGCGGAGGCGAAGCTGCTCGATCTGCATGGCGGCTTGCGCAAGGACCGCGACGTGCTCGTGTTCGACCCGGTGCATTGCTACGGGCTGCCGGGTTACCTGCAGATCGTCGACCATTTCACCACGCGTGGATGGCCTCACGACGCATTCTGGCCGCATGGCGGCCATCTGTTCTGGCTGCATGTCGTCGCGGCGCTGGGCTTGGGCGGCGCGGAAATCAACCCGTTCGCGTTTCGACCGTTTCGCGGACTGGCTGACGGCGCGATGGTCGCAGCCGGCCAGGCGTCCGTGCCGCAGGCGCCCGGTATCGGATTCGAGTTGCATCGCGAAACGTGGGCAGCATTCCGGACCGCATTCGGCTGCTGATCGAAGCGGTATGGGCGGGGCGAGCGGATGCGAGCCGTGTCGGCCTCAATGACCTGCCAGCCGATCAGCGTCGCGAGCAGTGAGCCGGGGCCGGACACCATCCGGGCGATCGCGAAATCGTTGACGAACGGTGGGGTGGTCATCCAGTGATGGACGTCGGCGGCCTGACGCTGGAGATCGGCGATGATCGCCTGCCCGCCGCCGATCGTCGCGATCGACAGTGGCGCGAACACGCCGCTACGCGCGCACGACCGTCACGCCCGCCGCTTCGATCGGCTTCGTCAGCGCGGCGTCGGTCGCGTCCTCGACGACGATCGTCTGCGCCAGCGTGAGCTCGCCGATCACGAACTGCGACGCCGCGTTGAGCTTGGACGACGACGCGAGCACGACGGTCTCGGCCGCGCGTTCGGCCAGTGCGCGCTTGATCGCCGCTTCCTCGAAATCGCCGGTGCTGAGCCCCGCAACCGGGTGCACGCCCGTCACGCCCATGAAATACAGGTCCGCATGCACGCGTGCGATCGCCTCCATCGCCGCCGCGCCGACCGTCACAATCGAATGCTTGAACAACTGGCCGCCGATCAGGATGACGTCGATCGACGGATGCGCGGCGAGCGCCACCGCGACACTCGGGCTGTGCGTGACGATCGTCGCGCGCAGGTCGGCAGGCAACTGGCTGACGAGCAGCGCCGAGGTGGTGCCGCCGTCGACGATCGCCACCTGCCCGGGCGCGATCATCTCCGCGGCGCGGCGCGCGATGCGCCGCTTCGCGGCCGATTCGAGATCCTGGCGCTGCGCGAACGGCGCGGTCGCGGGCGACGCCGGCAGCGCGCCGCCATGCACGCGCTGCAGCAGGCCCTCGGCCGCGAGCTCGCGCAGGTCGCGGCGGACGGTGTCTTCGGATACGCCGAATTGCGCGCTCAGCTCGACCGCCAGCACCTGGCCGTCGCGCGCGAGTGCGTCGAGGATCGCTTTCTTGCGTTGTGTCGTCAGCATCGTGTTTGCACGAATTTTCTTGAAATTGCACGAAACTGCACGTTACCATCAGCGCCGTCATCTGTCGAATGGAGGCTGTCATGGCTGCAACGCGGGACCGAGTCCGCATCGTCGATACGACGGTGCTGTCCGATGACTGGTATGTGTTGAAGAAGGTGACGTTCGATTTCCTGCGCCGCGACGGAACGTGGCAGCGCCTGAGCCGCGAGACCTACGATCGCGGCAACGGCGCGACCATCCTGCTGCGCAACGCCGATACCGGCGACGTGCTGCTGACGCGGCAGTTCCGGATGCCGGCGTTCGTCGGCGGGCACGACGGCATGCTGCTCGAGGCCGCCGCCGGCCTGCTCGACGACGCGACGCCCGAAGCGCGCATCCGCGCGGAGGCCGAGGAGGAGACCGGTTACCGCGTGCGCGGCGTGCGCAAGGTGTTCGAGGCGTTCATGAGCCCGGGCTCGGTGACGGAGAAGTTGCATTTCTTCGTCGGCGAATACGATGCGTCGCTGCGCACCGGCGACGGCGGCGGCGTCGCGGAAGAGGGCGAGGATCTCGAGGTCGTCGAGATGCCGCTGCGGGCGGCGCTGGATGCGGTCGAGCGCGGCGAGATCGTCGATGCGAAGACGATCATGCTGCTCCAGTACGCGGCGTTGCAGGACGCGGCGGGAGGGAGCGCATGACGCCGCAACTCATCCTGGTCGCCGGCCCCTACCGCAGCGGCACGGATGGCGACCCCGCGCGCATCGCCGCGAACCTCGCGCGGCTCGAGCAGGCGGCGCTCGCCGTGTATCGCCGCGGGCATGTGCCGATGATCGGCGAGTGGGTGTCGCTGCCGCTCGCCACGATGGCCGGGTCGAAGCAGGTCGGCGATGCGATCAGCGAGGCGTTCCTGTATCCGGCAGCGCACCGGTTGCTGCGCCGCTGCGACGCGGTATGGCGGATCGACGGCGAATCGCGCGGCGCGGATGCCGACGTGGCGCTCGCGCGCCGTCTCGGCAAGCCGGTCTATCGCTCGCTCGACGACGTGCCGGCCGCGACGCCCGAAGCACGCGGCGACGGCGGCCCGTGACGCCACGGCGCAGGAGTCGCCACGCGCGGCGCGTCGGCGTATGATCGCGACGGCGAAAACCCTGCCGCCCCCCGCACCCGACCACCGAACCCTCATGCCGTCCCTCGATTCCGCCTGCGCCGGCGAACCGCCGCTGCCTGATTCCCTGATCGCCGCCGCCGTCGCCGCGCTGTCCCGTGCCGATGCGCTGCTCGTGACGGCCGGCGCCGGAATCGGCGTCGATTCCGGGCTGCCCGATTTTCGCGGCACGGACGGGTTCTGGCGCGCGTATCCGGCGCTGCGCCACGAGCGCTTCGAATTCCACGAGATCGCGTCGCCGCACGCGTTCCGCGCGCGTGCGCCGCTCGCATGGGGCTTCTACGGGCACCGCCTCGCGCTCTACCGTGCGACGGTGCCGCATGCGGGCTTCGCGATCCTGCGCCGCTGGATCGACGCGATGCCGAACGGCGGCTTCGTGCTGACGAGCAACGTCGACGGCCAGTTCCAGAAAGCCGGCTTCGATCCGGCTCGGATCGTCGAGATTCACGGCTCGATCCACGCTATGCAGTGCCTGCGTTCGTGCACGGACGACACGTGGGAGGCGGCGCCGTTCGTGCCGGACGTCGACGAAACCACCTGCCGCCTCGTCGGCGAAATGCCGCGCTGCCCGCGCTGCGGCGGCCTCGCGCGGCCGAACATCCTGATGTTCGGCGACACCGGCTGGCTCGGTGCGCGCTACGACGCGCAGGAGCGCGCGCTGGAAGCCTGGCTGGCCGGGGCCGGGCGCGTGGCCGTCGTCGAAGTCGGCGCGGGCACCGCGATCCCGACCGTGCGCCTGCTGAGCGAACGGCTCGGCGCCGACGTGATCCGCATCAACGCGCGTGAAGCGCATGCGCGCCGTGCGGACGTGATCGGCCTGAAGGGCGGCGCGCTGGCGACCCTGACCGCGCTCGAGCGCGCGTGGCACGGCGGCTGACCTGCACCACCCGCCGCCGGCTGCGCGCCTATGGCCGGGCGACGAGCGCCTGCACGAGCGACGGCGCGAGCGGCGAACCGAGGCCGGTCACGTAGTCGTAGCCGCCTGCGGCGGTGCAGATCGCGCCGCAACTGCCGTTGGTGCCGGTCGTCACGTCGTGATAATTGCTGCCGTAAGCGGCCTTCCCGGCCGCATACAGCGCGTCGTACGTGCCGCTCAGCCGTGCCTTGCCGGCCGCCGCGCGCAGCGAATTCGCAATCGCGACGAGCGCCGACCATTGCGGCGCGCCCGCGCTCGTGCCGCCGACCTGGAACCAGCCCGCTTGCCGCTGATAGGTGACCGAGTCGTAGACCGCGAACCCGCTGGACGGATTCGCGTCGTAGCTGACGTCCGGCACCCCCCGCTTGCCCGCGACCGGAATCGGCCACGCGGACTGTCCTGCGGGCTCGGCTTCGCCGCTGCTCACGCCGCCGCCGCTGCCGCTCCAGGCCGTCTCGCCGACGTAGTTGCCGTACGGATCGGTGGACAGCGTCGTGCCGCCGACCGCGACCACGTACGGCGACGCCGCCGGGTATTCGGTGCCGGTGCCGCTGTCGCCGGACGACGCGACGAAGGTGACGCCCGGTGCGCCGAAGTGGCCGTCGAAGCCGGATTCGCCGCTGAATTCGTTGCCGCCGAAGCTCATCGACACGACCGACGCGCCGCGTTGCACCGCGACGTCGACCGCGGCCATCAGGTCGTTGAAGCTGGCCGACGCGGCTTCGACGAGCACGATCTTCGCCTTCGGCGCGATCGCGTGCACCCATTCGACGTCGAGCGCCATTTCGAGCGACCAGCCGGCGTCGCCGCGGGGCTTGCTGCCGCTCGCGTACACCTTCGTGAAACAGCCGTTGGCCGTGGTGCACGGCGGCAGCGAGAACGCGTTGCTGAACACGCCGAGATCGGATTCGATCCGCGGGTCGTCGTACGCGTCGACGATCGCGACGACCATGCCGTCGCCCTGGTTGGCGATCGCGTCGAAGCCGTACGCGTGGCGCGCGAGCGCAGGCGTGAGCCCGGCGACCGTGGCCGTGCTCGCGCGCGGCTTCGTGTGGAACGGCGGACGCGCAAACCCCTTCGGCGCGCGGTTGCCTTCGACGTAGGACGGCGGGCCGCCGCTATCGGCGAACGCGACGCTCGACGCGAGCAGCGACGCGCACAGCGCCGGAATCAACATGGACGACAGGCGGATATTGTTCATTTTCGAGTCTCCATGTCGAATGGAGTGGATGGGCGAATGAAGTCTAATAAATCGGCGGATTCAATTGCATGAAATATCGGCGAAATTCGGGAATGTCTGATAAGGGAAAATACGTGGATCGGCGATGGCAAAGGCTCGTGCGGGGCTGAAGCGAGAATTGTTCAATCGGGCTCGCGGTATTTGACGATCGGTCGTTAATCGATTTTTTAGAATGTATTTGTAATATCCAGCGTAATGCGCGGGAAAAGATGAATATCCGTCCGCGCGCACCCGCGGCATCATTCGGCAAACGCCGATCCGGCCCGTCCGCATTGCCGGCGCGGCGCGAATCCGCATACAGTTCAGCGTGTCCTGCACGCGTCGCGCATCGGGCGTGGCGCCGCATCGTCAGCGAGGCATTTCCTTGTTCTATTCGATCGTCGCGATCTTCGTCGGCGCCGGGCTCGGCGCATTGCTGCGCTGGTTCCTGAGCCTCGCGCTCAACGAGTTCTTTCCCGCCGTGCCGCTGGGCACGCTCGCCGCGAACCTGATCGGCGGCTACGTGATCGGCATCGCCGCCGTCGTGTTCACGACCCGCGTCGGGTTGCCGCCCGAGTGGCGGCTGTTCGTGATCACGGGCTTTCTCGGCGGCCTCACGACGTTCTCGACCTATTCGGTCGAAGTGATGACGCATGCGTTGCAGGGCGAATTCGGATGGGCGTTTGCGGTGGCTGCCCTACACTTGACTGGATCGTTCGCGCTGACGGCGCTCGGCATGTGGACCGCGCGTGCGTGGCTGGCCGCCGCGTAAGCGCGGCCGGCATCGGAGACGGCGATGGACAGGATCTTCTTGCGCTTCTACGTGCACGAGCAGCACCGGCTGCACTGGAAGCCGCTGTGGGAATGGCTGCTGGAGGAGGCGAAGCGGATGGGCGTCGCGGGCGGTTCCGCGTTTCGCGCGATGGCCGGCTTCGGCCAGCATCGCGTGCTCCACGAGGACCGCTTCTTCGAACTGCAGGGGGCGCTCGCGATCGAGGTCGAGTTCATCGTCACCGAGGACGAGGCGCAGCGCTTGCTCGCGAGGCTGTCGCAGGAAAAGGTGCGCGTGTGCTACGCGATGATACCGGCGCAATTCGGCGTGATCGACACGCTCGGCGCACCGCCGGCGCAGGGGCGGGAAGGCGCGTCTTAGATGCTGAACAGCATGAGCGCCGCGGCGGCGCGTGACACGATCATCAGCAGCACCTGCACGATCACGAACAGCAGGATCGGCGACAGGTCGATGCCGCCGAGATTCGGGATCACGCGGCGCAGCGGGTTCAGGAACGGCGCGGTGAGCTGGTAGAGGATCGGCATGGCCGGCGAGCGCGGGTTGAGCCACGACAGCAGCGCCATCAGGATCGTCATCCAGATCACGAGATTGAGCGCCCACTTCACGACGGTGAGCAGCGCGACCACGACGAGCGTCGGAATCAGCCCGAGCGGGTCGAAGCCGGCCATCACGACCATCAGCACGACGTAGACGAGCGCGGTGAGGAGGGCGGCGACGACGCTGGCCCAGTCGATGCCGCGCACGCCCGCGATGACGCGGCGCAGCGGCAGCACGAGCCAGTTGGTCGCCTGCAGCACGGCCTGCGTGACGGGGTTGTACGGCGGCACGCGGACGGCCTGCATCCAGACGCGCAGGATCAGCGCGGCGCCGAACAGCGTGAAGATGGTATTGAGCAGAAAACGGGCGATCTCGCCGAACATCGTTGGCATCCTTTTTATACGGTCAGTAGCGTGCGGCCGCCAACGCCGGATGGCGGCGCATCGGCCGACACCTTATCACGCCTCGTCTCGCGACGGGGAGGGGCGCGCGGCCGTGCGTGCGAGCGACGTTTCGACGGCTTCGGCGAGCGCCGGCAGCGACGCCGGCGGCGTCGCGCACTGCGCCGCGAGCGCGACTGCGCGGCGCGTCAGCAACGCGTACAGCGTCGCATGATCGCCGCCGAGCGTTTCAAGCAGTGCCAACTGGCGTTCGACGATGCCCGTATCGCCGCGCGACACGGGGCCGGAGAGCGCGTTCGCGAGCCCCTTGTCGCGCGCGGTCTCGATCGTGCCGGCCAGCATCGGCAGCAGCGCACGCAACGCGGCTTCCTCGTCGAAGCCGAGGCCGCGCCACAGCTCGACCGCTTCCGCCAGCCCGCACAGCGCGAAGCTCGCCGCGTAGTGCGCGGCCGCGTGATAAAGCATCCGGCCGCCGGCCGGAATCGACAGCGGATGGCAGCCGAGTGCGGCGGCAAGTCGCATCAGCGTCGCATGCAGCGCGCCGTCGGCTTCGATCGTGACCGAGCAGCCGTCGATGCGGGCGAGGTCGGCGTCGGTGCCGCCGAACAGGTAGAGCGGATGGAAGCCGCCCGTCGCTGCGCCTTGCCGTTTGGCCGGGTCCAGCAGGCCGACGGCCGACGCGCCGCTGCAGTGAACGACGGCCTGCCGCGCGGCGCGCGATGCGTCGAAGCGCAGCGCCGCGGCGGCGGATGCGAGGTGGTCGTCGGGTACCGTCAGGAAGATCAGGTCGGCGGCGTCGGCGACCTGCTGCGGCGTGTCGACCGCCTGGCAGCCGTCGATGCGCGCGGCGAGGGCCGCGGCCGATGCGGGCGTGCGGCTCGCGATCGCGACGACCGGAAAGCCGGCCTGCGCGAAGCGTTGCGCGACACAGCGTGCGAGACGGCCGGCGCCGATGAAGCCGAGGCGGGGGGTGTCGGGGAGAGGCATGGCGGTCGACGACGCGAAAAAACGGGAAACCGCCAGTATCGCAGGAATGGCGACGCGCTCGCGCCCGCCGCGTTTCAGCGCCACGCCGCGATCCGGCCCCGAGCGACGGCTTCGCGAGCTGTCGGATTCTTGTCTCAAATTTGTAATCGTTCATTACGACGCTTCGCGCGCGGCGTGCAAGGCGATCGGTAAGACTGACCTGACGAAACCGCCTCCGCTGTCCGGTCTGACGGATTGCGGCGATCCGCGGCGGCCTGCGGCGGGCCGTCGCGCCGCGCGGCGCGGGGCTCGCGCGCGGGCGCGATTGCAATTTGCAACAAATGGCCGATACGTGAGGGGCGGGTTTTCGCTACATTGCTTCCATGCGACGTGCATGCCCGCCGTTGCCGACAGGGGCGCATAAAATACCGCTCCAGCAGGAGAATCGAAGTGAAAAAGCTCATTCCGTTCATCGCCGCCGCCGCGCTGGGCCTGGGTGCCGCAAGCGCTGCACAGGCTCACGTGTCGATCGGGGTCGGCATCGGTATCCCGGTCGCACCCGCGTATCCCGTCTATGCACCGCCGCCGCCCGTGTACTACGCGCCGCCGCCCCCGCCCGTCTATTACGCACCGGCGCCGGCCTACTACGCTCCGCCGCCCGCCGTGGTCGTCGGCGGCTATGGCGGCTACTACGGTCGCCCGTACTGGCGTCATCACGGCTACTACGGCCACGGCTACTGGCGTCGCTGATTGATTCCCGCGCGGCTCGACCGCGCGTGGTGAACGGCGCAGCGTCTCGTGACAGGACGCTGCGCCGTTTTTTGCTGGCGCGGCGCGCTGGGTCAGACCGCGTGGGCGATCAGGTCGCGGTAGCCGCCGACGATCACGCTATACGAGAAATACGCGAACAGCAGCGCCGACGCGATGTGACAGGCGCGCATCAGCCCTGCGCCCGCGCGCTTGCGGCCCTGGCTCGCGAGCGTGCACATGAAGAGCGTCCATGCGAGGCCGCCGAGGAAAAAGCCCGACAGGAACACCGACGCGGTGGCCGGCGTGGTCGCGCCGGCTTTCGCGATCAGCGCGCCGCCGACCGCCGCGAACCACAGGATCGCGCTCGGCGACGACATCGCAAGCAGCATGCCGCGCAGGAAACTGCGTCGCGCGCTTGCGCGGGGCGGCGAGGCGTCGTCAGCGCCATCGTCGCCCGCCGCCTTGGCCGGCGCCAGCGCTTCCCGTGCCATCTTCCACGTGAGGAACAGCAGCACCGCGCCGCCGCCGATCCACACGATCCAGCGCACCGGCTCGAACTGCAGCAGCACGGCCATCCCGGCGAGCGCGAGCGCCGCATAGACGAGATCGCCGACGCACGATCCGATGCCGAGCCAGAAGCCCGGCCGGAAGCCGTGCGACAGCGTCAGCGACAGCATCGCGACGTTCACGAGGCCGATGTCGAGACAGAGCGACAGCGACAGAAAGAAGCCGTCGGACAACATGGAGGCGGGCGGAAAGGTCATCGTTGTTCTTCTGGCGGTTTCGGGAGTCGGGCGGCGCGCGGCCTCACAGGCCGAGGTCGCGCCAGAGCCGGTCGACGCGCGCCTTCACGGCGGCATCCATCTCGATCGGGCGGCCCCATTCGCGGCTGGTCTCGCCCGGCCACTTGTTGGTCGCGTCGAGCCCCATCTTCGAGCCGAGGCCGGCCACCGGCGATGCGAAGTCGAGATAGTCGATCGGCGTGCTGTCGACCATCACGGTGTCGCGCACGGGGTCGACGCGCGTCGTGATCGCCCAGATCACCTCCTTCCAGTCGCGGATGTTCACGTCCTCGTCGACGACCACGATGAACTTCGTATACATGAACTGCCGCAGGAAGCTCCACACGCCGAACATCACGCGCTTCGCGTGGCCGGCGTAGCTCTTCTTCATCTGGACGATGGCCATCCGGTAGCTGCAGCCTTCGGGCGGCAGGTAGAAGTCGGTGATCTCCGTGAACTGCTTCTGCAGCAGCGGCACGAACACCTCGTTGAGCGCGACGCCGAGCACCGCGGGCTCGTCGGGCGGCTTGCCCGTGTAGGTCGAGTGGTAGATCGCGTCGCGGCGCATCGTGATGCGCTCGACGGTGAACACGGGGAACCACTCCTGCTCGTTGTAGTAGCCGGTGTGGTCGCCGTACGGGCCCTCGAGCGCGTGCTCGTATGCGGCCGACGCGTTGCCGGCTGGCCGTGGCGGCGCGCCGGCCGGAGCGGGGGCGGGGGCGCCCTCCTGCGGATGAATGAAGCCTTCGAGCACGATCTCCGCGCGCGCGGGCACCTGCAGCGTGTCGACGCCAGGCGTCAGGCACTTCGCGAGCTCCGTGCGGCTGCCGCGCAGCAGGCCGGCGAACTGGTACTCGGACAGCGAATCGGGCACGGGCGTCACCGCGCCGAGCGTCGTGGCCGGATCGGCGCCGAGCACGACCGCGACCGGATACGGCTTGCCGGGGTTGCGCAGCGCGAATTCGCGGAAATCGAGCGCGCCGCCGCGATGTGCGAGCCAGCGCATGATCAGCTTGTTGCGGCCGATCAACTGCTGGCGGTAGATCCCGAGATTCTGCCGCGGCTTGTTCGGCCCGCGCGTGACCGTCAGGCCCCACGTGACGAGCGGCCCCGCGTCGCCGGGCCAGCAGGTCTGGATCGGCAGCCTGTTCAGGTCGACGTCGGCGCCCTCCCAGACGATCTCCTGGCATGGCGGCGACGACACCGACTTCGGCGCCATGTCCCACACGGCCTTCGCGAGCGACAGCAGCTTGCCGGCATCCTTCAGGCTCTTCGGCGGATCGGGTTCCTTCAGCGCGGACAGCAGGCGCCCGAGATCGCGCAGCGAATCGAGCGCGGCGTCGTCGCCCGCGTCGACGCCCATGCCGAGCGCGACGCGGCGCGGCGTGCCGAACAGGTTGCCGAGCACCGGGAAATCGTAGCCGGTCGGTGCGTTGAACAGCAGCGCAGGGCCACCGGCGCGCAGTACGCGGTCGCACAGCTCGGTCATTTCCAGCACGGGCGACACGGGCTGCGTGACGCGCCGCAGTTCGCCGAGCGCCTCGAGGCGCTGGATGAAATCGCGTAAGTCTTTGTATTTCATGAAGATGGTCCGGGCCACCCGCGTGGCGGGCAGCGATGGGCGGGCGCAGCGGCCGGCTGCGACCCCGAATCGACCGACGATTTTACCCGGCCGGTCGCGCGACTGCCCGGCCGAGAAAAAAGTCGACCGCGCGCAAACCCCCTACGGCACGGGGCTTGCGCTTCTGAAGGGGGCTTTATAATTACTTTTTGTTATAGTTTTAAGGTTTTATAGTGTTGACGATCTATAAAACCCTGCTAGAATCCGCTCACATTGGCTGCAGGGTAAAAGGCTTCGAGCCGCCAATCACCGATCTTTGACGCAGCGCGTCACCGTCCGCCGACACCTGCACGGCGTATCCGACGGCCTTAGTCGTAGTCTCAGCCAGCGCCACCAGACGCTGGTTTTTTGCGTGGGTGCCACCGCGTATGCCCGCCTTCATATGGATATGAAGGCGTCGGCCCTGTCTTGCCGTGGCCTCGAACGGTACTTATACCGTTTCCCCGATGTCTGCACGTCCCGACCAAGGCGTGCGGCGTCGTGATTCCGCGGCGCGTTACCTGTCTCGCCATCGAGCTGAGCGAGCCGCACGAGTCATGTTCATGGGAGATGATCTGAATGAACGCTTGGTTATCGTGGCGTCCTAGCGAGCAGCATGCGCAATTCGTGCGCAGCATGCTGCGGCGCGGGACGCGTGTCAGTCACCATCTATTCAGCGTTGTCGGCTGTCTCGCGGTCGCGGTTGCACTCGCACTGTGGCTGCTGCCAACCGTGCGCGGCACGCTCGCCGCGAAGCTGATGCCGGTCGTATCCGCGGCCGTGCAAGCCGGGCCGGCCCGTCTGCTGACCGGCCATCCGCTGCCGAACTTCGCGCCCGCCGGCGCGCAGCCGCAGCAGGAAGACAGCCCTGAAACGGACGCGCTTGCGGTCGGCCTCGACGTCGCATCGGACGCTGTCGCGCAGAACGACGCGGCCGATGCGTCCCGCAACGGCCCGTCGCCCGTCGCGCTGGCGAAGCTGATCCCGACCCAGCGCGTGGCGGCCGATGCGCGCGACGACCGTGCGCTCGCGTCGAATCGCGAACAGGCGCTTGTCGCGACCTACCTGTCGCGCCGTTACCGCGTCGCGCAGGAGCCGCTCGGCCAGCTCGTCAAGGCCGCGTTCCAGACCGGCCGTGACGTCGGCCTCGATCCGCTGCTGCTGCTGTCCGTGATGGCGATCGAATCGGGCTTCAACCCGTATGCCGAAAGCGGCGTCGGCGCGAAGGGCCTGATGCAGGTCATGTCGAAGGTTCATTCCGACAAGTTCGAGTATTTCGGCGGCACCGATACCGCACTGCAGCCGCTCGCGAACCTCCAGGTCGGTGCGCTCGTGCTGAAGGACTGCATTGCGCGTGGCGGTTCGCTCGCGAACGGCCTGCGCCTGTATAACGGCTCGACGAATCCGGACGACACCGCATACGGCGCGAAGGTGATGGCCGAGCGCGGTCGCCTGCGCGACGTGTCGCATGGCCGCAGCGTGCCGGTCAACGCGCCGCAGGCGCCGGCGAAGCCGATCGTCACGGCTGCCGCCGTGACCGCGGCAGCGGGCGGTGCGAAGCGCGTGCATGCGACGCTCGAAGCGGCCCAGCCGCTGACGGCGAAGACGGCCGCGCCGAAGGCGCAGCAGCAGGACGACGCGAGCGTCGATACCGCGAAGCAGTCGCACGGCGACCGTTCGGAGCTCGGCGCGTAACGCGAGCAGCATCCCCGCCGGAAACGAAAAAGCACCCAATGGGTGCTTTTTTCGTTTCTGCGCCGGCAAATAGCGGGTTTCGCGGCCGGGCTCGCCGTGACGTGCGCCGCCGCGCTTCGGCTCGCGCCCGCGCGGCGATGTGCGCGGCCGGTCAGCGCAGCCGGAACAACGTCGCGAGCCGTTCGACCGCTTCCTCGAGCCGCGAGTAGGCCGTCGCATAGGACAGGCGGATATAGTCACGCGGCGCATGGACACCGAAGTCCATGCCGGGCACCAGCACGACCCCCGCGTCGTGCAGCATCGCCGTCGTGAGCGCGGCGCTGTCGCCGGCCGCCGGGTGGGCGACGCCGCCGCAGTGTGCGTACACATAGAACGCGCCGTCCGGCATCACGGGCACCGTGAAGCCGAGCCGTTCGAGCGCCGGTGCGATGAAATCGCGGCGGCGCTTGAATTCGAGCCGGCGCGCTTCGTAGATGTCGAGCGCGGCGGGCTCGAAGCACGCGAGCGCCGCATGCTGCGCGAGCGCGGACGGGCAGATGAACAGGTTCTGCGCCAGCTTCTCGAACGTGCCGACCAGGGCGGGCGGCACGACCAGCCAGCCGAGCCGCCAGCCCGTCATGCTGAAGTACTTGGAGAAGCTGTTCACGGTGACGACGTCGTCGCCGAATGAAAGCGCCGACACGGGCGCCGCGTCGTAGCTGAGCCCCTGGTAGATCTCGTCGACGATCGTGAAACCGCCGCGTGCGCGCACGGCTTCGACGATCCGTTTCAGCTCGTCCGGTTCGAGCGACGTGCCGGTCGGGTTCGACGGCGATGCGAGCAGCACACCGCGCGTGCGGTCGCCCCAGCGCGTGCGGACGTCGTCCTCGGTGAGCTGGAAGCGCGCGTCCGGGCCGCTCGGCACGAGCACCGCGCGGCCTTCGGCCGCCGCGACGAAGTGCCGGTTGCACGGATACGACGGGTCGGGCATCAGCACCTCGTCGTCACGCCCGACGAGCGCGAGGCACGCGAGCAGCAGCGCAGCCGACGCGCCGGCCGTCACGACGATCCGTTCCGGGCTGATCGTGAGGCCGTAGGCACGCGCGTAGTGCGCGGCGATCGCTTCGCGCAGCGGCGCAATGCCGAGCGCGCTCGTATATTGCGTGACGCCGCGGCGCAGTGCCGCGGCCGCAGCCTCGACGACCGGCTCCGGCGCGGTGAAATCCGGCTCGCCGATGCCCATGTGGATAACATCGCGCCCGGAGGACTCGAGACGCTGTGCCTCCTTCATCAGTTCCATCACGTAGAAGGGCTGGATCGCGTCGACGCGTGCGGCGAGCTTGACGAGCGAATCGGTGGCGGTATTCATCGGGCGGGCAGGGCGAGGGGGGCGTGACGAAAGAAAAAAACGGGCGCATGCGCGCCCGTTCCGGACCAACGGTATCAGCTGTTGCGGCGCGCCTGCGTTTCGGCGGGGCGCAGCTTCGCGGCGAGCTTGTCGAGCACGCCGTTCACGTACTTGTAGCCGTCGGAGCCGCCGAACGTCTTCGCGAGTTCGACGGCTTCGTTGATGATCACGCGGTACGGCGTTTCGACGTGGTGCGTGAGCTCGAACGTCGCGATGAGCAGCACGGCGCGTTCGACCGGCGACAACTGGTCGATCGGGCGGTCGAGCGACGGCGTCAGCGCTTCGACGAGCGTGGCGTGCTCGCGGATCACGCCGTGCAGGATCGCGTCGAGCAGCTCCTTGTCAGCCTTGTCGTAACCGAGCGCGCCGCGCAGTTGCGCGTCGATCTCGCCGGAGGACGCGTTCGACAGCAGCCACTGGTACAGCCCCTGCGTCGCCAGCTCGCGCGATTGTCGGCGGGCGCTCTTCTTCATGCGCGCTCCTCTTCGTCGTCTTCGTCCTCTTCTTCGTCCTCCTCGTCGTCGTCGCCGAGCTGGTCGAGCGCCATCGTCAGGTTGGCCATCTCGACGGCGACGCGCGCGGCGTCACGACCCTTTTCGGTCATGCGCGCGACGGCCTGCTCGTCGTTTTCGGTCGTCAGGACCGCGTTTGCGATCGGCAGGTTGAAGTCGAGGCCGATGCGGGTGATGCCCGCGCCGCTCTCGTTCGACACGAGTTCGAAGTGGTAGGTCTCGCCGCGAATCACCGCGCCGAGCGCGATCAGCGCGTCGAACTGGCCGCTTTCCGCGAGCTTCTGCAGCGCGAGCGGGATTTCCAGCGCGCCGGGCACCGACACGAGCAGCACGTCTTCACCGGTGACGCCGAGGCGTTCCAGTTCCTCGACGCACGCATCGGCGAGGCCGTTGCACACCGGCTCGTTGAAGCGCGATTGCACGATGCCGATCCGCAGGCCGTCGCCTTCGAGATTCGGTTGGTATTGTCCGATTTCCATGATCTGTCCGTGGTGTGGATGAACGGTTATAGGGCGAAAGCGCCGTGGCGGGTTACGCGTGGGACGCCGGGCAGGACTTGGCTTCGCCGCCGGGCATCGGAATGAAGCCCGTGACTTCCAGGCCGTAGCCGGACATGCTGCCCAGCTTGCGCGGATTCGACAGCACCTGCATCTTGCCGACGCCGACATCGCGCAGGATCTGCGCGCCGATGCCGAACGTCTTGAAATCGACCGGCCGGCGCTTCAGCACAGCGGCCTTTTCTTCCTCGTCGAACGCCTTGAAGACGTCGATCAGGTGTTCCTTCGTGTCGCCGCAGTTGAGCAGCACGATCACGCCGAGGTCGCGCTCCGCGATCTCGCGCATCGCGGCGTCGAGCGTCCACGAGTGCGTCGACACGCCCGTTTCGAGCAGGTCGAGCACCGACAGCGGCTCGTGCACGCGCACCGGCGTATCGACGTCGGGCGACGGCGCGCCGCGCACCAGCGCGATGTGCGGCGAGCCGCTCGGCTGGTCGCGGTAGAGCACCGCGCGGAAGGTGCCGTGCGCGGTCTGCATCGTACGCTCGGCGATCCGCTCGATGATCGATTCGGTGCGGCTGCGGTACTGGATCAGGTCGGCGATCGTGCCGATCTTCAGGTTGTGCTCCTGCGCGAATTCGATCAGGTCGGGCAGGCGCGCCATCGTGCCGTCGTCCTTGATGATCTCGCAGATCACCGCGGCCGGCGTGAGGCCGGCGAGCGCGGTGAAGTCGCAACCGGCCTCGGTGTGGCCCGCGCGCACGAGCACGCCGCCCGGCTGCGCCATGATCGGGAACACGTGGCCCGGCTGCACGATGTGCTCGGGGCGCACGTCGTGCGCGACCGCCGTGGCGATCGTATGCGCACGGTCGGCGGCCGAGATGCCGGTCGTCACGCCTTCGGCCGCTTCGATGCTGACCGTGAACGCGGTGCCGTACTGCGTGCCGTTGCGGTAGGTCATCAGCGGCAGGTGCAGCTGCTTGCAGCGTTCCTGCGTCAACGTCAGGCAAATCAGGCCGCGGCCGTACTTGGCCATGAAGTTGATCGCTTCCGGCGTGACGAATTCGGCGGCGATCACGAGATCGCCTTCGTTTTCGCGGTCTTCTTCGTCGACCAGGATCACCATCCGGCCGGCTTTCAGCTCGGCGATGATGTCGAGCGTGGAGGCGAGCGTCATAAGGGGGCGAGAAAGAGGAAAGTGCGTATTTTACGCCAGCCGGACGGCGTTTCGGCTGGCGCGGGCGGGGCCGGCCGCGGAACGGGTCCGACACGGCCGCCGCGCCGCCCGGACCAGCGGCCGGGGCGCGTCACATGCGGCCGTCGCGGCCGCCGAGAAAATCGAGCTTGCCGAGCTCGACGCCGCTGTGGCGCAGGATGTCGTACGCGGTCGTCACGTGGAAGAAGAAATTGGGCAGCACGAAATTGAGCAGGTACGACTGGCCGGTGAACTCGATCGGGCCGACACGCATCTTCAGCACGATCTGGCGCGTCTCGCTGCCGTCGATCTGCGCGGCGTCGAAGCTTTTCAGGTAGTCGATCGTCTTCTGGATACGTGCGTGCAGTTCGTCGAAGGTCTGCTCGACGTCCGGGTAGCTCGGAATCTCGACGCCGGCGAGGCGCGCGGCGCAGCCCTTGGCCGTGTCGGTCGCGATATAGACCTGGCGGACGAGCGGCAGCATGTCCGGGTACAGGCGGGCGCCGACGAACACCGACGGATCGATCTGCTTTTCGGCCGCATGCGCCTGCGCCTTGCCGAGGATGTGCTGAAGATTGGTCAGGCCACGGATCAGCACGGGCAGCGAAGCCTGGTACATCGAGATGGACATGGGCGTTTCCTCGAAGGGGACGATCGTGCGCGCGCCGGCGCGCGATGCCGTGGTGCAGCGGGAGCGGTGCAATGGCCGCTGCAGCATCATAGCGCGGCGGCATCGCGCGTGCGCGACGCTGGCCGAACGGTCAGGGCCGGCGTGCGCATGGCCGGACGGGCGAGTCGCGACCGGCAGTCCGTACCGGGTAGAATGCGCGCACCACCACCGCCTCGCCGGCGGACAGACCACAACGCCGGGCTGCGTATTGCCCGCGCCGACGGCCATCATGCCGACCGGTTTCGCGCGCCGATGGCGGCGCGCGCGACGGCGTTTGGCGATTTCGATCGGATGCCCCCCGGACATGTCGACTCCCGCCGTTCTGCTGCTCGTCCTGCTGATCAATTGCGTCGCGACGTCGGCGGTGCTCGGCTCGCTGTGGCGTGCCGACGTGCCGGGCGTGCGCCGCTGGCTCGCGTCGCAGGCATTGCTCGCGATTGCGGTCGGTGCGCTGCTCGCCGCGCCGTCGTCGCCGGTGGCCGTCCTGGTCGCCGTCGTGCCGTACGTGTGCGCGACGCTCGCGATCCTGCAGGGCTTCCGGCAATTCTTCGGCGTGCGGCCCGTGTATCGGACGGAGCTGGCCGCGGCCGCGCTGCTGGTCGCGGCGGTCGTCTGGTGTGCACGGGACGAAGCGCTGTCGAACCTGCGCGTCGTATTCGTGTCCGTGATTGCCGTGTATGTTCGCATCGCGATCGGCTGGCTCGCGTATTGCCGGCGCCCCGCGCACCGTCCGGCGTTTGCCTACGGATTTGTGTGGGTGGTCGCGATTGCCGGCGCGATCGTCCAGTTCGCGCGCGGCGTCGCGTTCGCGCTCGGGCACGGCGGCGACGCGTCGCTGCTGCACGCGACGCCGTTGAACGTCGCGTTCGTCGCACTTGCCGTGCTGAGCCTGTCGTGCCTGTCGATGGGCGTCGTGATGCTGGCGCACGACCGCATCGCGGAACGCCTCGAGCGGCTTGCGACCGTCGACGGCCTGACGGGCGCGCTGATGCGCGGGGCCTTTCTCGAGCAGGCCGAACAGCGGTGCGGGCGCGCGGCGCGTGCCGGCTCGCCGCACTCGCTCGTCATCGTCGACCTCGACAACTTCAAGGCCATCAACGATCGCCACGGCCATGCGGCGGGCGACCAGGCGCTCGTGCATTTTGCGGCGGTGATGGCGGGGGGCATCCGGTCTCGCGACCTGTTCGGGCGGCTGGGCGGAGAGGAGTTCGCGGTGCTGTGCCCCGATACGCCCGCGGATGAAGCGGCGCGGGTGATCGATCGCCTGCGCGCATCGCTGGCGGGCGCTGCCGCCGGGTCGACCCGTGGCGGCGTCAGGTTCACGTTCAGCGCGGGTGTCGCCGAGCGCGTTGCCGGCGAGCCGCTGTCGCAGCTGATGGCCCGGGCCGATGCCGCACTGTATGCGGCGAAGGCGGCCGGGCGCGACCGCGTGATCGTCGCCGCGCACGCGCAGCGCGCCGACGTGGCGGCCTGACGCGCGGCGGGCGACGCCGGGCGATCAGTCCTGCGGCGTGCCTGCCGAAGGCGACGTCGACAGCATCCGCTCGACGTATCGCGCTGCGTTGAGTCTGGCGGGAAAGCTACGCCCCAAATAGCCGGGGTCGAGAAAGGCCGCTCGTATACCGTCAGCAATACCGTCGCGTCGTGTTGCTTGTAACGAGGCGCTGATAGGCGATGCTGGACGGCGCCTGCAATCGGACATCATTCAGAGCGTTTCCAGCATCCGAAGCGTTTCCGGGTGCTTGGCGACCAGTCGGATCAGCGTGGCGGCCTGTGCGTTGGGTTTGGCCTTGCCTTGTTCCCAATTCTGATACGTGCGCACGTTGATGCGCAGGCTTCGAGCCATGACAGCTTGAGATGCGTGAGATGCTTCGCGCACGGCCTTGATTTCGGCCGGCGAAACGTCGAGCGCATCGGGCACCTCGGCCTTGATCTTGCGCAGTGTGATTTTCTCTTCGCGCTCGGCAGCAAGGGCGTCGAGACCCTCAGTCAATTCAGCAAACAGATTTCGCTTCTTCATTGCTTGCTCCGTATCGTGACCTCTCTTTCCAGTAGCTTCGCGAAGGCTTTCCGCTCGTCACTGGTCAGGTCTGCCATTTCATCCTTGTCGTACAGCGTGAACAACCAGAATTGATAACCGCTAACCCAGTAGTAATAGATCACTCGTAGGCCACCGCGTTTGCCTTTCTGGCGACGTTTGTCAGCGAACCTCAGCTTCCGCAGACCGCCGGTTCCCTTGATCAAGTCACCGGCCTCGGGATTAGCCAGCAGCTCTTTCTGCAGCACGGCGTACTCATCATCCGCGAGGTAGTTCTCGCGTTCACGGGAAAATGGCGGCAGTTCGATGAAGGTCGCATGCACCGGTGAATTATACGCTATCTGCGTATAATTGCAACGATATGCGTTGGCGAGCGCGCCGGGCCCAATCGGCTTGTTCGCCGGGCGTAACCTTCTCTTGGTAGGAATGCTCCCTTTTTCTATGCCGTCGCCGGAGCGAGCATTGAAAGACCTGGCCAGCGATGGGGGAGTGGGCGCCTGATCGCGAGTTGCCGCGGCGTAGTGCGTTTTGAGCGGACCGAAGGGCTGAAAAACCCGACGCGCCGGGTCCAAAGGGCAAAGAGTTACGCAGTCGCCGATGCGGCGACTGCTCGCGGAACGCTGCTTCCCGCAGCGGTCAGCGATGTTGTGTGGGCGTTGCGCTCGACAACATCCGCTCCACATACCGCGCAATCATGTCGATTTCGAGATTCACCTGGCTGCCCGCCCGCAGGTGACGCAGTGTCGTGACCTCGACCGTATGCGGAATCAGGTTGATCGAGAACTCGCAGCCGTCGGCGCGGTCCGCAACCGAGTTCACGGTCAGGCTCACGCCGTCGACCGTCTCTTGTACGCGAGACAGCGGCCGAGCTCGCGCGGCGCGACGATGCGCAGTTCGTGCGACTCGCCGACCGGCGCGAAGCGCGACACGGTGCCGAAGCCGTCGACGTGACCCGATACGATGTGCCCGCCGAGGCGATCGTGCGCGCGCAGCGCCTTCTCGAGGGTCACTTCGCCGGGTTGGGCGAGGCCGACCGTGCGGTTCAGGTTTTCGCGCGACACGTCGACGTCGAACGCGGTGTCGGTTTTTTAGATCACGGTCATGCACGCGCCCTGGATCGCGATGCTGTCGCCCGGCGCGACATCGGCGAGGTCGCGCCCGCCGGCCAGCACGGTCAGGCGCATGCCGGCGTCGGCCGACGCACCGAGCGGCCGGATCGATTCGATACGGCCGACAGCCGCGACAATGCCGGTAAACATCGTGACGATCCCGTTCAGTGCGCGGCGTCCGCCGGCGTGAAGCGCGCGAGGATCCGCAGATCGTCGCCGATCCGCTCAATGCTGTGAAATGAGAGCCGCGTGCGCGCATCGAGGCTCGCCGGCGCGGCGAGGTCGAACATGCCAGCCGCATCGCCGCCCAGCAGGCTCGGTGCGAGATAGACGAGCAACTCGTCGACGCACTGTTCGCGCAGCAGCGAGCCGTTCAGCTTGTGGCCGGCCTCGACGTGCAGTTCGTTGACGCCGCGTGCGCCGAGCGCCGCCAGCATCGCGGGCAGGTCGACCTTGCCGTGCGCATTCGCGAGCGGCACGATTTCCGCGCCGCGCGCCTTCAGCACCTTCGCCCGCACTTCGCCGGCGGCGTCGAGCCGGCCGCAGAAGATCAGCAGCGGGGCGCCTTCGAGCAGCCGCGCGTCGAGCGGCAGGTCGAGGCGGCTGTCGACCAGGATGCGCTGCGGCTGGCGCGGCGTGTCGATTCCGCGCACGGTCAGCAGCGGGTTGTCCTCGCGCACGGTACCGATGCCGGTCAGGATCGCGCAGGCGCGCGCACGCCACGCGTGCCCGTCGAGGCGCGCGGCCTCGCCGGTGATCCACTGGCTTTCGCCGGACGGCAGCGCGGTGCGGCCGTCGAGCGACGCGGCGGTCTTCATCCGTACCCACGGGCGGCCGCGTGTCATCCGCGACACGAAGCCGATGTTCAGTTCGCCGGCTTCATGCGCGAGCAGCCCGCAGCGGACGTCGATGCCGGCGTCGCGCAGCATTCCGAGGCCGCGCCCCGATACCTGCGGGTTCGGGTCTTCCATCGCGGCGACGACCTTCGCGACGCGCGCGTCGATCAGCGCGTTCGCGCACGGCGGCGTGCGGCCGAAATGGCTGCACGGTTCGAGCGTGACGTAGACGGTCGAGCCCGCGACGTCGTAGCCGCGCGCGCGCGCGTCCTTCAGCGCCTGGACTTCCGCGTGATCCTGGCCGGCCGGCTGCGTGAAGCCTTCGCCGATCACGTCGCCGTCCTTGACGATCACGCAGCCGACACGCGGGTTCGGTGCCGTCGTATACATGCCGCGCGCGGCGAGCGCGAGCGCACGCTGCATGTGGGCGAAATCGATATCCGAGAACATGCGCGCGGACCCGGGTCAGGCAGCGAGTGCGGCGAACGCGCGGCGCGCGGCCGCGAGCGTCGCGTCGATCACCGCGTCGTCGTGCGTGCTCGACACGAAGCCGGCCTCGTACGCGGACGGCGCGAAATACACGCCTTCGTCGAGCATCAGGTGGAAGAAGCGGTTGAAGCGCTCGGTGTCGCTCTTCGTGACTTCGGCGAAGCGGGTCGGCACGCGTTCGGCGAAGTAGAGGCCGAACATCGCGCCGATCGAGTCGGCCGCGAACGGCACGCCGGCCGCGCGCGCTTCGGCCGCGAGGCCGTCGGCGAGCCGCTTCGTCTGCGCGGTGAGCGCATCGTAGAAGCCCGGCGCCTGGATCAGTTGCAGCGTCTTCAGCCCCGCGGCGACCGCGATCGGGTTGCCCGACAGCGTGCCGGCCTGGTAGACGCCGCCGAGCGGCGCGAGGTGGGCCATGATGTCGCGGCGGCCGCCGAACGCGGCAGCCGGCATCCCGCCGCCGATCACCTTGCCGAGGCAGGTGAGGTCGGCCGTGATCCCGTAGTAAGCCTGCGCGCCGCCGAGCGCGACGCGGAACCCGCACATCACTTCGTCGAAGATCAGCACGGCGCCGTGCTTCGTGCACAGTGCGCGTAGCGCGTCGAGGAATTCCGGCGTGCCGCGCACGAGGTTCATGTTGCCCGCGACCGGCTCGACGATCACGGCGGCGATCTCGTCGCCGAACGCGCCGAACGCTTCCTCGAGCGCGGCGACGTTGTTGTATTCGAGGACGGTCGTGTGCTTCGCGATGTCGGCGGGCACGCCGGCCGACGTCGGGTTGCCGAACGTCAGCAGGCCCGAGCCGGCCTTCACGAGCAGGCTGTCCGCGTGGCCGTGGTAGCAGCCCTCGAACTTGACGATGCGGCTGCGGCCCGTGAAGCCGCGCGCGAGGCGCAGCGCGCTCATCGTGGCCTCGGTGCCGCTCGACACCATCCGCACCTGCTCGATCGACGGCACGAGCTTGCAGATTTCCTCGGCGATCTCGATCTCGGCTTCGGTCGGTGCGCCGAACGAGAAGCCGTCGGCGAGCACGTTCTGCACGGCCGACAGCACTTCAGGATGGACGTGGCCGACGATCATCGGGCCCCACGAGCCGATGTAGTCGATGTACTGCTTGCCGTCGGCATCCCAGAAATACGGGCCTTGCGCGCGCGCGACGAAGCGCGGCGTGCCGCCGACCGAACGGAATGCGCGCACCGGCGAGTTGACGCCGCCGGGAATGGTCTTCTGGGCGCGTTCGAAGAGGATCTGATTGTTGGACATGGGCGAAACCTGCGAGAGAAGGGCGCGGGGGCCTGTGCACGGGCCGCGGCGCCTGGGCGGAACGATCGTCCGATTGTACCGGAGACGCGCGCGGCGGGCCCGCGGCGCGGTCTGCGGCCTTTCGGCGCGTGGGGATTCGGCCCTAGCGCGCCGGCTTGCGCTTGCCGGTCAGCTCGGCCCAGCGCTTCTCGAGCGGGCCTTCGACCATCGGCTTGATCGCGGTGCCGGAGCTTTGGGCATCCCAGGTCTGTACCGAGTACGGGTGCACGCGCAGCGCGTCGCGCGGAATCACGACGTCCTGGTGCGCGTCGACCAGCCAGTCGTAGACGAAGTCGATGCACAGCCGGTAGCCGCGCTTCGTTGCCGGATCGGCTACCTCGTACGGTGCGCGTGTCACGTAGCCGGAGCCGAACACGCCCTTGGGCGGCTGCGCGACGCGGTGCAGGAACACCCGGTCGCCCGGCAGGATGCCGCGCGCGAAGCCGCAGCCCCACACGTCATGCACGGCCTCGCCGGCCTTCACGCGCGCGGCGACGTCGGGCAGTTCGGGCCACGGCCATTTCTTGGGGCTCCAGATCAACAGGAAAGCAGTCATCGGTTCGGTCGGGACGGGGATTGGTCAGACAAGGGAAGCAAGCTTAATCCAATCGGCGCACGGCGGCGCGCCGCGCGCGCGGGTTGGCGCCGAATCAGGTGGCGTGAAAAAGTTGCGCGTACAATCATGGGCTTGGCGGCGCCGCACCCGGCTGCCGCGCTCCCGTCTTCACCGCCACGCGCGCCCCGATGCGCGCGGGCTCCATTCCGGATACCCATGTCTCACGTCGTCCGGCGCCGGCCCGATGCCCGGCTGATCCTGTTGCTCGGCGCGCTCGCCGCCTGCGGGCCGATCGCTACCGACATGTACCTGCCGAGCCTGCCGTCGATCGCCGACGGCTTCTCCGTCAGCCCCGGCGCCGCGCAGCGCACGCTGACCAGTTTCATGGCCGGCTTCTCGGTCGGCATGCTGCTGTACGGCCCGCTGTCCGACACGTGGGGCCGCCGGCCCGTGCTGCTCGGCGGCATCGCGCTGTTTACGCTCGCGAGCATCGGCTGCTTCGTGTCGAACTCGATCGACATGCTGATCCTCGTGCGTTTCCTGCAGGCGCTCGGCGCCGGCGCGGCGTCGGTGCTGTCGCGTGCGATCGCGCGCGACGCGCACGAGCCGACCGACGCGGCGAAGGTGCTGTCGATGGTCGCGATCGTCACTGCGGTCGGGCCGCTGCTGGCGCCGCTGATCGGCGGGCAGATCCTGCGTTTCTCGGGCTGGCGCGGCGTGTTCGTCGTGCTGGCCGTGTTCGGCGCGGTGTGCGCGACGACCGCGTACCTGCGCGTGCCCGAAACCTGGCCGAAGGAGCGGCGCAAGAGCGCGGCCGTGCTCGCGTCGTTCGCATCGTACGGGCGCATCCTGTCCGATCCCGTCGCATGGGGGCACATGCTGTGCGGCGGGATGGCGTTCGCGTCGATGTTCTCGTACATCACCGCGACACCGTTCGTCTACATCGAGTATTTCCACGTGTCGCCGCAGCACTACGGGCTGCTGTTCGGCCTGAACGTGGTCGGCATCATGATCGGCAACTTCACGAACACGCGGCTGGTCGGCCGCGTCGGCTCGCTGCGCATCATCGCGGCCGCGTCGCTGGTGAGTTGCATCGCGTCGCTCGCGGTCGCGCTCGTCGCGCTGACGGGGTGGGGCGGGCTGTGGTCGATCGTCGTGTGCCTGTTCTTCGTCGTCGGCGTGGTCGGGATCCTGTCCGCGAACTGCACGACCGACCTGATGCATCGTTATCCGCACAATGCGGGCGCGTCGGCGGCGGTGTTCGGCGCGATGCAGCTTGCGCTCGGCGCGCTGGCGAGCGTCGCGATCGGCGCACTCGCGGACGGCACGCCGTTCGCGATGGGCGTGACGATCGGCGTCACCGGCGTGCTGTGTTTCGTCGGGCGCTGTCTCGTATTGCATTGGCACGGACGGCCCGTGCCAGCCGGGGCTTGAGCGGCGCGGCGGGATTGGCGGAGGAAGGACGACCGACGGGGGCGCGAATGCAGCGGAGCGACTACGGCGCAGTCGTGAATTCGTGTTCGCGATCACGCCGCTAAAGTGGATGAAAGGGAGTGGGTTGGTGTTTCCTTAATGTGCGCGAATCCATTTTAAAAATTTCCCCCAAAGTCCCTTCTGGTCGCGAGGTTCTTCGTGTTTTTTGTCGGAGGAAAGATGGTCGAGCACAAAATCTGAAATGCCTTCTATTGTTGGCGGGCAGTCTGGATTGTTTATTATTGGCATTTCAAAGTGCTGGAACACTCTTATTAAAAACAAGGAAATGTCATCGTGATAGATTTTAAAATCTTCGAGTATATTTGTGTTTTTTGATACTTCGCTTCGCTCAATGAATGCGATTTCCTTGACGAAAATGTCAATTACTGTTTCGATTATCTCTTCTTTCGAGGGGATTGGTTGAGATTTGGTTTCCATGTCTTGCATCATATGCACATTTTCCTATGAGGGCTGCATCAATGACACCCATTGCTATGGCACCCACTCCAGAGGCCCGGCCAAGTACTCCAAATACGCGAACCGTGCCGAAAGTCTTCTTGGCGAAATTTGCCATCGGGCCGTGAGGCAATAATAGCCTCGGGAAAAATTTAATGCCGATGTCGCTAAGAATATTGGTGTATTTGCTTGAGTTTCCTATCACGGGGTGTCCCAGTAGCGATTTTTTAATGGGAATCCCGCCTGCTCCAATTAAAATTGTTGCCCCGGTTAATCCGTAATATTCTTTTGCGCACCGCCACAGATCCGTTCCGATGGATTCGACCGACTTTTTGACGTCGATGGGTGGTGAAAAGTGCAATACTTCATAACCGACATGGTTTTTTGAGGGGATGGCAATAATCCCGCTTGTATTGCTGGAAAATCTGTTGAGCTCGAGTGATAGTTGTGATGCGTTGGGTTTGAAGCTATTGCCGGTCGTGTGATTTATTTCTCTTATTCCGGATCTTGTTTCAAAGTTGAATGGCATTGGTTCCTCGGGTTTAATTATTGTTGCGTTGTCGTGGGTGACTTGGCGGCTGATTAAAGGCTGATTCCGTGCTCGCGATCGAATTGCACAAAGATGAGCGGATCGCGAAGGCAGATAAATCAGCCCTTTGTTGGTTATTTCGGTGCGGGTGCATATCGATAACCCATTGGTTTGTGTGCATCTAGTCGTGTTTGGGTGTTGTTGTATAAGACGGCTGACTACGAGGATATCCGAATTTCGGACAACTCGATCTCCTCCGGCAATTTATGCAGCATTGTCATGGAGGCGCATCCCTTGTCACCGTTGGTGATACAACCTGAATTGCACAGTCGTTACTTTGTTGCGCAGTGTTAATTCGTCGATTTGCCCACTGCGGCACGTCAAGTAAATCTCCCAATGCAAAACACCCCGAACACTGGACCTGAATCCAGCGTTCGGGGTGTCGTGTATCGACGGCGTCCCGTCGAAGCGTCAGTCCCGCGCGACGTCCTTCGCCGCCGGCGACGCGCCGTGACTCAGCCAGTCGAGCACGTCGGCCGTTTCGTCGTCGCTCGCTCGCGCGCGCGCCTGCGCGACGGCCTCGGTCAGCTCCGCGTTCGGCGCCGCGCGGCGGATCGCGACGCCGACCGCGAGGATGTCGATCATCAGCAGATGCAGGATCCGCGAGATCATCGACAACTGCGATTCGCGCATCTCGATGTGGTCGGTTTCGAGCGCGACGGTCGCGCGCTTCGCGAGCGGCGTGTTGCTCGACGTGATCGCGATCACCTTCGCGCCGGCCTGCATCGCGACGTCGAGCACGCGCAGCAGTTCGGGCGCGCGCCCCGACTTCGACACCGCGACGATCACGTCGCCCTTGCCGAGCAGCGCGGCCGATGCCGCCTGCATGTACAGGTCGCCGTACGCAATCGTCGGAATGCCGAAGCGGAAGAACTTGTAATGCGCGTCCTGCGCGACGATGTTCGAGTTGCCGAGCCCGTAGAACTCGATGCGCCGCGCGCCGTTCAGGATCTCGATCGCGTTCTCGACGTGCTCGAAGTTCAGGTGCTCGCGCAGCTGCAGGATCGCGGACACCGTGTTGTCGAGCACCTTCGCGCCGAAGTCGGTGGCCGTGTCGCCGAGATGCACCTGGCTGTGGCTCATCGGGATCGTGCCGGTGAGGCCGGTCGCGAGCTTCAGCTTGAAATCCGACAGCCCCTGGCAGCCGAGCGAGCGGCAGAACCGGATCACCGTCGGCTGGCTCACGTCGGCCTTGCGCGCGATGTCGACGATCGGGTCGTTGATGATCGAGCGCGGATGGTTCAGCGCGAGATCGGCGACGCGGCGCTCGGCCGGCGTCAGTGCGTCGCGCATCTGGCGGATCCGTTCGAACACGGCCGACGACGCGCCGCCCGAGCGGTTCGACAACTGCTCCGCGAGGATCGCGGATACGCCGAGGAACGCCGGGTATTCGGCGGTGATCAGGTAGGTCGGGATGTTCTCGAGATAGCGCGTGAAGCGGCCTTTCGCCTCGAAGCGCGCGCGGAACGACGAGCGCGTGAACAGTTCGCCGAGCTTCAGCGCGACGCCGCCGCCGATGTACACGCCGCCGAGCGCGCCGAGCGTCAGCGCGACGCTGCCCGCGAACGCGCCGAGAATCCCGCAGAAGCATTCGACCGTCTCGAGCGCGAGCGCGTCGCCCGCGTGCGCGCGCTCGACGATCTCGACCGTATCGACGGTCGCGGCGACGCGCTTCTTGTCGCGCGCGGCGAGCGCGCGATAGATGATTTCCATGCCGGGCCCCGCGCACACGCGTTCGAACGACACGTGCGGAAACTTCTTGCGCGCATACTGCAGCACCAGATCTTCGCGCTCGTCCTGCGGTGCGAACGACGCGTGGCCGCCCTCGCTGCCGAGCGCGATCCAGCGGTCGTCGGCCGGAATCAGCCCCGACACGCCGAGCCCGGTGCCGGGCCCGAGCAGCCCGATCACGCTGTTCTGGCGGCGCGTGCCGCCGCCGATCTGCACGCGCTGCGCGTCGGTCAGGCCCGGCAGCGCCATCGCAAGCGCGGTGAAATCGTTGACGACGAGCAGCGTGTCGAAGCCGAGCGCGCGACGCGTCGCCTCGATCGAGAAGCTCCAGTCGTGGTTGGTCATCGTGACCTGGTCGCCGTCGACCGGATTGGCGATCGCGATCGCCGCGTGGTTCACGCGACTGATCTTCACGTCCTTCAGGTATTTGCGGATCGCGTCCGTGAGCGTCGGATAGTCGGCGCCGGGATACACGCGGATCTGCGTGATGTCGCCCGGGCCGGTTTCCAGCGCGAAGCGCGCGTTGGTGCCGCCGACGTCCGCGAGCAGGCGCGGGCCGTCGGCATGCTGGCCCGCGACAACGGCCTTACTTTGCGCACCAGTAGACATCGAGCTGGGTCCCCTTGTCGTTGGCCAGTTGGGAAATCGCGTTCTTCTGCAGCGAGGCGGCCGCGGCGTCGAGCACCGCGCGCTTGCGTTCGCCCGCGATCAGCAGGAACAGCCGGTCGACGCGCTTCAGTGCATCGAGCGAATAGCTCACGCGCGCATGCGGCGCCGCACCGGGATGCACGGCGACGAAGCGTTCGGGCGTCGTGATCGCGTGGTCCCATTCGGGCGCATCGGCGAAGATCGATGCGGTATGGCCGTCCTCGCCCATGCCGAGCACGGCGACGGTCGGCACGCGGTAATCGGCGTTCGCGTTGAGCGCGGCGACGTGCGCGTCGAGCGACACGCGCGTGTCGACGAGCGGCAGGAAGCGGGCCGGAGCCGCGGCGTGCTGCAGCAGCGTGTCGCGCACCAGGTGCGCGTTGCTGGCCGCGTCGTCCTCCGGCACCCAGCGGTCGTCGACCAGCGTCACGTCGACGCCGGCCCAGTCGAGCGCCGTATGCGACAGCGTTTGCAGGAACGGGCGCGGGCTCGTGCCGCCTGACACCGCGAGCGTCGGGCGCGCGGGGCCGGCGAGTGCGGCGCGCAGCGCATCGCCGACGGCGCGCGCGAGCGCTTCGCTTTGCGCTTCCTGGGTGTCGAAAGCGTGGATCTCGATCACATCTCCTCCGGACTGCTTTGTCTGTTCAAATCGTACGAATCGTGGGGCACGTCGCCGCGTACGAAGACGTGGCGGCGACGTTGAATCAGTTCTCTTCCTCGAGCCAGCAGGTGTCGTGCTGCGCGAGCATCGCGCTCGCCGCGGCCGGCCCCCACGTGCCCGCCGCGTACGGCTTCGGCGGCTTCAGCGTGCGTGCCCATTCGTTCAGGATCGGTTCGACCCAGCGCCATGCGGCTTCCTGTTCGTCGCGGCGCACGAAGAGGGCGAGACGGCCGTTGATCACGTCGAGCAGCAGGCGCTGGTACGCCTCCATCTGCCCTTCCTTGAAGAACTGGTCGAACGCGAGGTCGAGGTGCACGCTCGCGAGGTTCATCCCTTCGCCCGGCTGCTTGGCGAGGCAGTACAGGCGGATCGTCTCGTTCGGCTGCAGCCGGATCACGAGGCGGTTCGAGCCGGGACGCAACGCGGTGGGCCCGAGCGCCGAGTGCGGCACCGGGCGGAAATTGACGACGATCTCCGCGACGCGGTCGGCCAGACGCTTGCCGGTGCGCAGGAAGAACGGCACGCCGGCCCAGCGCCAGTTCTCGATCTCGACCTTCAATGCGACGAAGGTTTCGGTCTGGCTGTCGGGTTTCACGCCCGGCTCGGTCGCGTAGGCCGGTACCTGCGCGCCCTTGATCACGCCCGCATGATACTGGCCGCGCACGGCCACCTTGCCGATGTCGCGCGGATCGACCGGCTTCAGCGCGCGCAGCACGCGCAGCTTCTCGTCGCGCACGGAATCCGAATCCATCGAATGCGGCGGCTCCATCGCGACGATCGACAGCAGCTGCAGCAGGTGGTTCTGCACCATGTCGCGCAGCGCGCCCGTATTGTCGTAGAAATCGCCGCGTGCCTCGACGCCGAGCTCCTCGGCGATCGTGATCTGGATGCTCTCGACCCATTCGCGGCGCCATAGCGGCTCGAACAGCGCATTGCCGAAGCGCAGCGCGAGCAGGTTCTGCACCGGTTCCTTGCCGAGGTAATGGTCGATCCGGTAGATCTGGCCTTCCGTGAAGATCTCGCCGACTGCGTCGTTGATCGCGTTCGACGATTTCAGGTCGTAGCCGAGCGGCTTCTCGAGCACGATGCGCGCGCCTTCGTTCAGGCCGACCGATGCGAGCGCATTGCAGATCGGCACGAACAGCGACGGGCCCGTCGCCAGGTAGAACACGCGGATGCCGGGCAACGGGTCGACCGTGTCGCGCAGCAGTACGTAGTCTTCCGCACGGCCGAGGTCGAGCTTCACGTACTCGATGCGCTCGACGAAGCTTTTCCAGGCGGCCTCGTCGAACGCGCCGCGCGATGCCTTCGCCGCGTGCGGCTTCACATGTTCCTCGACCCACTCGAGATACTCGGCGAGATCGGCCGAGTGACGCGCGACCGCGACGATCCGGCCGCTCGCCGCCAGCATGTTCGCGCGGTGCGCTTCGAACAGCGCGGGCAGGATCTTGCGCATCGACAGATCGCCGGTGCCGCCGAAAAGTACGAAGGTAAAGCTGGAATCGGTATGCATGTGTCTCCGCCGTGTTTGGGGGTGCTCGGAAGCGATCCGTAGTGCGATAAAAATATTTTTGACACTGAATTGTAGTTTAACTACAATCCGCCGCAAGGGGTAGCACCTGGGTGAAGAAAAAAAGAAGTGCGGTCGATGAACTGCGCGAGCTTCGCCTTCGGGAACGCCTTGTGCCGAATGTTATCGGACATTGACGGCGCGCATCGTCAGCGCGGCGTCGGCCCCGGGCTCGCGCCGCAGCATCGCGGCGGGCCAGAAACACAAAGAGGAGACACGCCGTTGAATCTCGATTCACGCTTTCTGTAAGAGCCCGGCCGGTCATCGGCCCCGTACGCTGCATGCGTCCCGCGGCTCGATTTCCCCGTCGTTATCAAGAAGCCGGTTCCCCGTTGGGGAACCTCACGAGTTGATTCAGTCTGGAGGAGATAAGTAATGAAAGTTCGCTCGATCATGGGTGCGCTCTGCGCGGCAGGTCTGATGGCTGGCGCCGCGGCGGCGCAGGCAGCCGAGAATGTAACGGTGCTGCACTGGTGGACCTCGGGCGGCGAGTCGAAGGCCGTCGGCGTGCTGAAGGACGACGTGCAGAAGCAGGGCTACGTGTGGAAGGACTTCGCGGTCGCGGGCGGCGCGGGCGCAGCGGCGATGACCGCGCTGAAGACCAAGGTGATCAGCGGCGACGCACCGTCGGCCGCGCAGATCAAGGGCCCGCTGATCCAGGACTGGGCCGACCAGGGCGTGCTCGTCAACATCGATTCCGCTGCCGGCGACTGGAAGCAGAACCTGCCGCCGGAAATCGACAAGATCATCAAGTACAAGGGCCACACCGTCGCGGCGCCGTTCTCGGTGCACCGCGTGAACTGGCTCTATATCAACAAGGCCGCGCTCGACAAGGTCGGCGCGAAGGTGCCGACCACCTGGCCTGAATTCTTCGCGGTGGCCGACAAGCTGAAGGCCGCGGGCATCCAGCCGGTCGCGATGGGCGGCCAGCCGTGGCAGGACCTGACGCTGTGGGAAGACGTCGTGCTGTCGCAGGGCCCGGCGTTCTACAGGAAGGCGCTGGTCGACCTCGACCAGGCGACGCTGACGTCGCCGCAGATGCTGTCCGTGTTCGACACGGTGCGCAAGATCCAGGGTTACTTCGATACCGGCCGTAACGGCCGCGACTGGAACCTCGCGACCGCGATGGTGATCAACGGCAAGGCCGGCATGCAGTTCATGGGCGACTGGGCGAAGGGCGAGTTCGAGAACGCCGGCAAGAAGGCGGGCAAGGACTACATCTGCGCGGCGGTGCCGGGCACGGCGAATGCCTACACGTTCAACGTCGACTCGTTCGTGTTCTTCCAGCAGAAGGGCGAGAAGGCCGCGACGCCGGGCCAGCTCGCGCTCGCGAAGACGATCATGACGCCGGACTTCCAGGAGCAGTTCAGCCTGCTGAAGGGCTCGGTGCCGGTGCGCCTCGGCGTGAAGATGGACAAGTTCGACGACTGCGCGAAGAAGTCGTACGCCGACGAGCAGACCGCGATCAAGTCGGGCGGCTTCGTGCCGTCGCTCGCGCACGGGATGGCGCAGGGCGACGCGACCGCCGGCGCGATCACGGACGTCGTGACGAAGTTCATGAACTCGCAGCAGGATTCGAAGAGCGCGGTCGCCGCGCTCGCGAAGGCCGCGAAGGTCAAGTAACGCGCGACAGGCGCCCGGCCGGTAACGCTTCATCGGCCGGGCGTTTTTGCATGTGCAGCAAACGGGCTCGCCCGCGGGCCCGTGCCGTACCCGGCGCCGGCCCGGCCTGCGTCGCCCTCGTTCCAGGAGTCGAATCAAGTGGCTGCCCCTCTTAGCGGAAACGGATCCGGCGCTGCCGCCGCCGCACGGCGCACGTCGCCGATGTCGGCCTTCGCCGATCGCTGGATCCCGAAGCTCGTGCTTGCGCCGAGCGTCGCGATCGCCGTGGTGTTCATCTACGGCTTCATCCTGATTACCGGCTATCTGTCGCTGACCCGCTCGCGGCTGTTGCCGAACTACGAATTCGACGGCTTCGGCCGTTACTCGGACCTGTTCCAGAACGACGTGTGGTGGACCTCCGCCGCGAACCTCGGCTGGTTCGGGATTCCGTTCATCGCGATCTGCGTCGCGCTCGGGCTGTTCCTCGCGATCCTGCTCGACCAGCGCATCCGCAACGAAGGCGCGCTGCGCGCGATCTTCCTGTACCCGATGGCGCTGTCGTTCATCGTCACCGGCACGGCGTGGCAGTGGATCCTGAACCCGGGCCTCGGCCTCGAGAAGGTGATGCACGACTGGGGCTGGACGAGCTTCTCGTTCGGCTGGCTCGACGATCCGGACAAGGCGATCTTCTGCGTGGTGATCGCGGCCGTGTGGCAGTCGACCGGCTTCGTGATGGCGCTGTTCCTCGCGGGGCTGCGCGGCGTCGACAGCGAGATCTTCAAGGCCGCGCAGGTGGACGGCGCGACGCTGCCGACCATCTACCGCAAGATCGTGATCCCGAGCATGCGCCCGGTGTTCTTCTCGGTGCTGCTGATCCTCTGCCACATCACGATCAAGACCTTCGACCTCGTCGTCGCGCTGACGGCGGGCGGCCCGGGCACGTCGTCGTCGCTGCCGGCCATGTTCATGTACACGTTTTCGTTCAACCGCGGCCAGCTCGGGCTCGGCGCGGCGTCCTCGGTGATGATGCTCGCGACCGTGGTCGCGGTGCTGGTGCCGCTGATGTATATGGAATCGAGGAGCACCCGCAATGCAGCCTAAGATGACGATCAGCCGGGCAGTGATCTATGCGGCACTGATCCTGTTCGCGCTGTATTTCCTGTTCCCGATCTACGTGATGCTGTCGACGTCGTTCAAGGATCTCGACCAGCTGCGCACCGGCAACCTGCTGACGCCGCCCACCACCTGGACCGTCGATCCGTGGGTGAAGGCGTGGAGCGGCGCGTGTACCGGCGTGCGCTGCGACGGCATGAAGCCGTTCTTCCTGAACTCGCTGCAGATGGTGATCCCGGCCGTGCTGATCTCGTCGCTGATCGGTGCGTTCAACGGCTACGTGCTCACGCACTGGCGCTTTCGCGGCGCCGACGCGCTGTTCACGATGATGCTGGTCGGCTGCTTCATCCCGTTCCAGGTGATCCTGCTGCCGATGGCGCGCCTGCAGGGGATGCTCGGCCTCGCCAACACGATTCCGGGCCTCGTGTTCGTGCACGTGGTGTACGGGATCGCGTTCACGACGATGTTCTTCCGCAACTTCTACGTGAGCGTGCCGGCCGAGCTGGTGAAGGCCGCGCGCATCGACGGCGCCGGTTTCTTCACGATCTTCACGAAGATCCTGCTGCCGGTGTCGCTGCCGATCTTCATGGTGTGCCTGATCTGGCAGTTCACGCAGATCTGGAACGACTTCCTGTTCGGGATCGTGTTCTCCGGCGTCGATTCGATGCCGATCACGGTTGCGCTGAACAACCTCGTCAACACGTCGACGGGCGTGAAGGAGTACAACGTCGACATGGCCGGCGCGATCATCGCCGCGCTGCCGACGCTGCTCGTCTACATCGTCGCCGGCCGCTATTTCGTGCGCGGGCTGACGGCGGGCGCGGTGAAGGGGTAAGCGCGGCTTCATCCGATACGACGAACCGGCCGCGCCTCGCGCGCGGCGCATCGAAACGAACCCGACGCGGCGCCGGAGTGCGCCGCGCGAGACGAGACAGAGGATTCACAGCATGGCAAGCCTTTCCATCCGTGACGTGTACAAGACCTACCCGAACGGGGTGCCGGTCCTGAAGGGTGTCGACATCGAGATCGAGGACGGACAGTTCCTGATCCTGGTGGGCGGCTCGGGCTGCGGGAAATCGACGCTGCTCAACATGATCGCCGGGCTCGAGACGGTCACGAGCGGCGAGATCTGCATCGACGGCAAGGTCGTGAACGACCTGTCGCCGAAGGATCGCGACATCGCGATGGTGTTCCAGTCGTACGCGCTGTACCCGTCGATGACGGTGCGCGAGAACATCTCGTTCGGCCTGAACATCCGCAAGGTGCCGAAGAGCGAGCAGCAGCAGATCGTCGACCGCGTGTCGCAGATGCTGCAGATCCAGCACCTGCTCGACCGCAAGCCGGGCCAGCTGTCCGGCGGCCAGCGCCAGCGCGTCGCGATGGGCCGCGCGCTCGCCCGCGATCCGTCGCTGTTCCTGTTCGACGAGCCGTTGTCGAACCTCGACGCGAAGCTGCGCATCGAGATGCGCGCGGAAATCAAGCTGCTGCACCAGCGTCTCGGCACGACGATCGTCTACGTGACGCACGACCAGATCGAGGCGATGACGCTCGGCGACCGGATCGCGGTGATGAAGGACGGCGTGGTCCAGCAGTTCGGCGCGCCGCAGGAGATCTACGATTCGCCGTCGAACCTGTTCGTCGCGGGCTTCATCGGCGCGCCGCCGATGAACTTCATCAACGGCAAGCTGGTCGAGCAGGGCAGCGGGATCGCGCTCGAGATCGACACGGGCCTCGCGCGCAGCGCGCTGAACCTGCCGTTCGACGCGAAGCGGATGAACGGCCACGTCGGCCGCGAGGTGATCCTCGGGCTGCGTCCGGAGCGCATCACCGATGCCCGCAACGCGCACCACGGCGAGGCGTCGAAGCTGCAGCCGATCGACGTGCGCGTCGACGTGACCGAGCCGACCGGGCCGGATACTCACGTGTTCGCACAGGTGAACGGCAAGCGGATCGTGAGCCGCGTGCATCCGGCCGCGAACCCGCAGCCGGGGCAGACGCAGTCGCTGCTGTTCGACGTGTCGAAGGCGGTGCTGTTCGATCCGGCGTCGGAAGAGCGGATCGCGTAACGCGTAACGCGAATGAGCCGGGGCAGCGACGACGTGTCTTGTTACGCCTTCGAATGGGAGACGCGTCGATTGCCCGGTTTCAAGAGACACCCCCGAGTTCGACGCAGTTGTCGGGCCATTTGCGCCCGTACAGGGAGATGATGCGAGGGGGGCGTTCACAACGGCATCGGACCCAATCTCCATCCAGGGCTTGAAGCCTTCCGCCGGAAGCGAGGTCGCGCATTCGTCCATTGTCCGGAGAGCCGGGAGCCGCTTCGATCGTTCCGACGCTTTCGCAGGTGTTGCACCACGCCTGTTGTCCGAGGAACGCGATACTTCGGCGCTCGCCGTCGTCACCCGTGATCGTTCCGCATTTTCCTTCCTTGAGTACGTGGCCTCCGCTGTCCAACGGATCGCCTTCAACCACCGCATAAAGGATGCTCATGCCGCTTTCCACTCGGTTGTCATCACCGGGCGGAACGTAGCATGGGGCCATTGCGCGTCGAAAGGGATATGTAAAAGACTGTGTCCGATGGATCGCGTCAATTCCGGACAGCGGGTGGTCTGCGCTCAGTGCGGCAGCCGCACGTCGAACTTGAACGTCGCGAGCCGCGCGACGAGGATGAAGCCGGTCGCGAGCAGCACGCTGTACACCGAATCGAACTGCAGCCACACGAGCAGCAGGTAGAACCAGCAGCCGACGAACGCACAGGTCGCGTACGGCCGCGAATCGCGCAGGATCAGCGGGATGTCGTTGCACAGCACGTCGCGGATGATCCCGCCGACCACGCCGGTAATCACGCCCATCATCACCGCGATGAAGCGCGGCATCTCGGCGTCGAGCGCGATCGCCGTGCCCGAGATGCTGAAGATCCCGAGCCCGATCGCATCGGCGACGAGCAGCAACCGCTCGGCCGACAGCCGCGACAGCATGCGCAGCACGAACGGCGCGAACAGCGCGAGCACGAAGATCGCGATCACGTAGTCGTCGTGCACGACCCAGTAGAACGGACGGCGCTCGAGCAGGATGTCGCGCAGCGTGCCGCCGCCGAACGCGGTGGCGAGCGCCACGACGAACGTGCCGACCGAATCGAGACGGTTCTTGCGCGCCTCGATGAAGCCCGAGATCGCAAAGGCCAGCGTGGCGATCGCCTCCAGTACCGCGATCGCGAGCGTCAGCCTAGGATGCGGCACGCGGCCCCCGGTCGGCGGGCGCCGCGAACGGCTGCAGCAGCACCAGCACCGCGCCCGCGCCGCCGTCGTGGCCGCGCGCCTCGCAGAACGCGATCACCTCTTCCTTCTGCACGAGCCACGCGCGCACCTTGCCTTTCAGCACAGGTTCCTTGCCGATCGAGCCGAGCCCCTTGCCGTGGATCACGCGCAGGCAGCGCAGCCCTTTCTTGCCGGCTTCGCGGATGAACTCGGCGAGCGCGTCGCGCGCCTCGTCGCGCCGCATCCCGTGCAGGTCGATCTGCGCCTGCACGATCCACGCGCCGCTACGCAGCTTGCGCACGACGTCGCGGCTGATGCCGGGGCGGTGGTAATACAGCGAGTCGTCGCTGTCGAGCAGCGTCTCGGGATCGAATTCGTCGGATAGCGTCGCGTTCAGCACGGCTTCCTCGTCGCGCTGCGTCTGCTTCGGCACCGGGTCGGGCGGCGTGCGGCCGGCCGCCGCGCGCGGCGGGGCATTGAGCGGCTGGATCGCGCCGATCTCGTTGCGGAACAGGTTCGCGTCGGCTTCCGCCTTGCGCTCGGCCCTGGCCGTTTCGACGCGCTGGCGTTCGCGGCGATCGGCTTCGCCTTGCAGCGACTTGCGCAATGCGCCGAGGCCCGCGAGCCCCTGGCCGCGCAATGCGGCGGGATCGGGCGCGGGCGCCGGCGCGACGGGCGCGGGGTTCGCGGGACGGGCGGCGATCTGCCGCTTCGCGGGATCGCTCGGATGGGGCTGGTTCTTCGCCATGATTCGGGTCGCAGGGCAGGCGCGTTCGGGCGCGCGGGCAAAAAAAAGCCGCTGCACGGCGGCAGCGGCGTTCCGGTCGAGCCCGCTTCGCGGCAGCGGACGCCATTGTAGCGCCCGGCGCGAGCGGTCTAGCGGTCTCGCGGCTTACTTCTTGTCGTGCAGGCTTTCGAGGTAGCGCTGCGCGTCGAGCGCGGCCATGCAGCCCGTGCCCGCGCTGGTGATCGCCTGGCGGTACACGTTGTCCTGCACGTCGCCGGCGGCGAACACGCCCGGCACGCTCGTCGACGTCGCGTTGCCGTGCAGGCCGCTCTTCGTCAGGATGTAGCCGTCCTTCATCTCGAGCTGGCCCTGGAACAGGTCGGTGTTCGGCTTGTGGCCGATCGCGACGAACACGCCCTGCACGCTGAGGTCTTCCGTCGCGCCGGTCTTCACGTTCTTGATGCGCAGGCCCGTGACGCCAGAATCCTCGCCGGTCACTTCGTCGAGCACGTGATCCCACTTGATCACGACGGCGCCTTCCTTTTCCTTTTCCAGCAGGCGGTCGATCAGGATCGGCTCCGCGCGGAACTTGTCGCGGCGGTGGATCACCGTGACCTTCTTCGCGATGCCCGTCAGGTAGAGCGCTTCCTCGACGGCCGTGTTGCCGCCGCCGATCACCGCGACTTCCTGGCCGCGATAGAAGAAGCCGTCGCAGGTCGCGCAGGCCGACACGCCCTTGCCCATGAAGTGTTCTTCGGACGGCAGGCCGAGATACTGCGCGGACGCGCCGGTCGCGATGATCAGCGAGTCGCACGTGTATTCGCCCGAGTCGCCGATCAGGCGGATCGGCTGCTCGTGCAGCTTCGCGGTGTGGATGTGGTCGAACACGATTTCGGTGTTGAAGCGCTCGGCGTGCTCGAGGAAGCGCGCCATCAGCTCCGGACCCTGCACGCCTTTCGCGTCTGCCGGCCAGTTTTCGACGTCGGTCGTGGTCATCAGCTGGCCGCCCTGCGCGATGCCGGTGATCAGCACCGGGGACAGGTTGGCACGTGCCGCATAGACGGCAGCCGTGTAGCCGGCGGGGCCGGAACCGAGAATCAGGACTTTGGCGTGTTTGGGCGTGGACATGTGCGAATCCGTAAAAGTCGGCCGCGGCGGGCGGGGTAGGGCTCGCCGTACGATCCGGGTTGACCGGGATGCCGTCATAGATGGGTATCAGACGCGCATTATAAAGGCCCCGTTGCTGCGTTGCCGAACGAGAGTTTCAATCGCGGCGATAGCGTTCGGCGGGGCGGGGGCGACGGGGCGGTCGCCGGCCGGCGCCCATGTAACCGTCATTTACACTTGGCGGCGCGGTGCAGCGCTTACAATATGCGGGATCGAACGACAGGCGGGCGCGCAGCCCGTCCTCTTTATACGGATTCATGGCAAAAGCTCCTTATTCCGCCCAGGCACAGGCGTTGCCGCACCGGATGTCGAAGCTCCTCACGGAGATCCGCTGGATTCTCCAGGTCGCGCTCTGCGCATTTCTGGTGATGGCCCTGCTGAGCTACAGCCGGCGCGATCCGAGCTGGACGCACGCCGCCCAGGTGGACCACATCTCGAACTGGGCCGGCCGCGTCGGCGCCTGGACGGCCGACATCATCCTGCTGCTGTTCGGCCTGTCGGCCTACTGGCTGATCGTGCCGCTCGCGCGGCGCATCGCCGTCAACTACCGCCGCATCACGCGTCACGAAGCGTTGCCCGACGAGCCGGAGCGGCCGATCGGCTGGCTCACCGAAATCTTCGCGTTCGTGCTCGTCGTGCTGGCGTGCGACGGCATCGAGGCACTGCGCATGTGGTCGCTGAAGGTGCAGTTGCCGCGCGCGCCGGGCGGCGTGATCGGCGAGGCCGTCGCGGGCGCGATGTCGCATGCATTCGGCTTCACGGGCGGCACGCTGCTGCTGCTGATCGCGCTGGCGATCGGCCTGTCGCTGTATTTCCGTTTCTCGTGGCTGTCGGTCGCCGAGCGCGTCGGCGGTGCGATCCTGTCGGCCGTCAACGTCGCGAAGCTGCGCCGCGAGGCCGAGCGCGACCGCAAGCTCGGCGAGGCCGCGGCCGTGCGCCGCGAAGGCAAGGTCGAAGAGGAGCGCGTGCGCATCGAGGATCACGAGCCCGTGACGATCGTGCCGCCGGTCGTCACGCCGGCGAAGTCCGAGCGCGTCGAGCGCGAGCGCCAGGTGCCGCTCTTCACCGACCTGCCCGGCGATTCGACGCTGCCGCCGGTGTCGCTGCTCGACCCCGCGCCGAAGGCGCAGGAGGCGATTTCGGCCGATACCCTCGAATTCACGTCGCGCCTGATCGAGAAGAAGCTGAAGGACTTCGGCGTCGAGGCGAGCGTCGTGGCCGCGTATCCGGGCCCGGTCGTCACGCGCTACGAGATCGAGCCGGCCACCGGCGTGAAGGGCAGCCAGATCGTCAACCTCGCGAAGGATCTCGCGCGCTCGCTGTCGCTCGTGTCGATCCGCGTCGTCGAGACGATTCCCGGCAAGAACTACATGGCGCTCGAACTGCCGAACCAGCGCCGCCAGACGGTGCACCTGTCCGAGATCATCGGTTCCGAGGTCTACGCGGCCGCATCGTCGGCGCTCACGCTCAGCCTCGGCAAGGACATCGGCGGCAAGCCGGTGTGCGCGGATCTCGCGAAGATGCCGCACCTGCTGGTCGCCGGTACGACCGGCTCGGGCAAGTCGGTCGGGATCAACGCGATGATCCTGTCGCTGCTGTACAAGGCGACAGCCGAGCAGGTGCGCCTGATCCTGATCGATCCGAAGATGCTCGAAATGAGCGTCTACGAGGGCATTCCGCACCTGCTGTGCCCGGTCGTCACCGACATGCGCCAGGCCGGCCACGCGCTGAACTGGACGGTCGCGGAGATGGAGCGCCGCTACAAGCTGATGAGCAAGCTCGGCGTGCGCAACCTCGCGGGCTACAACAACAAGATCGACGAGGCCGCGAAGCGCGAGGAGAAACTGCCGAATCCGTTCAGCCTGACGCCGGAAGATCCCGAGCCGCTCGGCCGCCTGCCGAACATCGTCGTGGTGATCGACGAGCTGGCCGACCTGATGATGGTCGTCGGCAAGAAAGTCGAGGAACTGATTGCACGGATCGCGCAGAAGGCGCGCGCGGCCGGCATCCACCTGATCCTTGCGACGCAGCGTCCGTCGGTCGACGTGATCACGGGCCTCATCAAGGCGAACGTGCCGACCCGGATCGCGTTCCAGGTGTCGTCGAAGATCGACTCGCGCACGATTCTCGACCAGATGGGCGCGGAATCGCTGCTCGGGATGGGCGACATGCTGTACCTGCCGCCAGGCACCGGGCTGCCGGTGCGCGTGCACGGGGCGTTCGTCGCCGACGACGAAGTGCACCGCGTCGTCGAGAAGCTCAAGGAGCAGGGCGAGCCGAACTACGTCGAGGGCCTGCTCGAAGGCGGCACGGCCGACGGCGACGAGGGCTCGGCCGGCGCGGGAACCGGTGAAGGCGGCGGCGAGTCTGATCCGCTGTACGACCAGGCGGTCGAGATCGTCATCAAGAACCGCCGCGCATCGATCTCGCTCGTGCAGCGTCACCTGCGGATCGGCTACAACCGCGCGGCACGGCTGCTCGAGCAGATGGAGCAGTCGGGGCTCGTGTCGGCGATGTCGTCGAGCGGCAACCGCGAAATTCTTGTGCCGGCGCGCGACGCGGAATGAGTCCGCGGCGTTCGCCGCGCCGGCCACCCAGGGAGAAAACCGCAATATGCAGCAACATTCGTTCGCAATGTCCCTTCGTTCGACGCGGCGCTGGCTCGGCGCGGCGCTCGCCGGCGCATCGCTGATGCTCGCGGCGACGCACGCGTTCGCGGGCGGCACCGAGCAGCTGAAGGCGTTCGTGTCGCAGGTGCGTTCGGCGAAGGGCGACTTCACGCAGCAGATCGTCAAGGCGCCGGCGAAGGGCGCGAGCGCCGCGCAGGCCGCGCCGAAGCCCACCGACAATTCGAGCGGCACGTTCGTGTTCGCGCGCCCGGGCAAGTTCATCTGGACGTACCAGAAGCCGTACCAGCAGGTGCTGCAGGCCGACGGCGAGAAGCTCTACGTATACGACCGCGACCTGAACCAGGTGACCGAGCGCAAGCTGAACGGCGCGCTGGGCGCGAGCCCGGCCGCGATCCTGTTCGGCAGCAACGATCTCGACAAGAACTACACGCTGCGCGATGCCGGCGAGAAGGGCGGCATCGAGTGGCTCGAGATGCTGCCGAAGGCGCAGGACACGCAGTTCCAGCGGATCGGCATCGGTTTTCGCAACGGCACGCTCGCCGCGATGGAGCTGCACGACGTGTTCGGCAACGTCACGCTGCTGACGTTTACGAACATCCAGACGAATCCGCCGCTGAAGGGCGATACGTTCAAGTTCGTCGTGCCGAAGGGCGCCGACGTGATTACCGGCTGACCGGCGCCGCACGCCGCTTTTTCGCAACGGGCCTGCCGGCGACGGCAGGCCCGTGTTGTTTTCGGGCGCGGGCACCGGGCGCGGGCACCGGGCGTGGGCGGCAGGCACGGCGGTGCCGTCGCGCGGCTGTCATAATGTCGGGTCCGGCGGCCGGTTCGGCCGCGACCGTTTGATGGAGCGAGGGTTCATGTCCGATCTGTTTCAAGTCGAGCCGCGCCGGCCGCTCGCCGAGGCGCTGCGGCCGAAGACGCTCGCCGAGGTGATCGGCCAGACGCATTTGCTGGGCGAAGGCAAGCCGCTGCGGCTCGCGTTCGAATCGGGCAAGCCGCATTCGATGATCCTGTGGGGGCCGCCCGGCGTCGGCAAGACGACGCTCGCACGGCTTACCGCACTGGCGTTCGACTGTGAATTCATCGCGCTGTCCGCGGTGCTCGGCGGCGTGAAGGACATCCGCGAGTCGATGGAGCAGGCGAAGGACACGCTGAACCGCACCGGCCGCCACACGATCCTGTTCGTCGACGAGATCCACCGCTTCAACAAGGGGCAGCAGGACGCGTTGCTGCCGTTCGTCGAGTCGGGGCTCGTGACCTTCATTGGCGCCACGACCGAGAACCCGAGCTTCGAGGTCAATTCGGCGTTGCTGTCGCGTGCGCAGGTGTACGTGCTGAAGTCGCTGGACGACGACGAGATGCGCCAGTTGCTGAAGCGCGCACAGGAAATTGCGCTCGACGGCCTCGCGTTCGACGACAAGGCGATCGATACGCTGGTCGGCTATGCGGACGGCGATGCGCGGCGCTTCCTGAACCTGCTCGAGCAGGCGCAGACGGCGGCCACGTCGGCCGGCGTCGCGACGATCGATGCCGATTTCGTCAGCAGCGCGATGACGCTGAACGCGCGGCGCTTCGACAAGGGCGGCGACAACTTCTACGACCAGATCTCGGCGCTGCACAAGTCGGTGCGCGGTTCGAGCCCGGACGGCGCGCTGTACTGGTTCTGCCGGATGATCGACGGCGGCGCGGATCCGAAGTACCTCGCGCGGCGGATCGTGCGGATGGCGTGGGAAGACATCGGCCTCGCCGATCCGCGCGCGCTGCAGGTGGCGAACGACGCGGCCGAAACCTACGAGCGGCTTGGCTCGCCGGAAGGCGAGCTCGCGCTCGGGCAGGCGGTGATCTATCTCGCGTGCGCGGCGAAGAGCAACGCGGGCTACAACGCGTTCAACCAGGCGATGGCGTTCGTGAAGCAGGACAAGTCGCGCGAGGTGCCCGTGCACCTGCGCAACGCGCCGACCAAGCTGATGAAGGAGCTCGGCTACGGCCACGCCTATCGCTACGCGCACGACGAGCCGAATGCGTATGCGGCCGGCGAGACGTACCTGCCGGACGGGATGCGCGAGCCGCGCTGGTACCAGCCGGTGCCGCGCGGGCTCGAATCGAAGATCGCCGACAAGCTCGCGTGGCTGCGCGAACTCGACCGCGAAGCCGGCAAGAAGGATTAGCGCGCGAGCGGCCGGCCTGCGTCAGCGCTTGCGTGCCGGCTGCTTCTTCCAGTAGTCGAACGGCTCCTGGTGGCATTCGATGTCGAGTTCGGCGATACGCGTGTGCAGGCTCGACTGCGCGTCGGCGATCGCGAGGTTGTAGATCACCGGGCCGATCTCCTCGACGAAGAAATGCAGCAGCGCGCCGGCCTGGATATTGCCGATCGGCTCGTCCATGTTTTCTGTGAAATAGCGTTGCAGTGACGCGATCGCGCGGTCGCGTGTTTCCTTGTCCAGTTCGATGGCCATCGGTTCTCGGGTCCCCTGCGTGGCGGTTTGCCGGCGGGCGACATGCGGCCGGCACCGCGAGTCTGCCACGGCCGGCCGCGGCGTGTTCCGGCGTTGTCCATCCGGCCGATGCCGGCACGGGCCCGCGGTGCGTTAGAATTCCCGTCTTACACAACGATTCTCCATGTCCTCCCATGCTCGACATCCAGTTGCTGCGCAAAGACCTCGACGGCGTCGCGAAGCGCCTCGCCGATCGCGGCTACACCCTCGACATCGCCGCGTTCTCCGCTCTCGAAGCGGAACGCCGCGCGATCCAGACCCGTACCGAAGAGCTCCAGGCGCGCCGCAACAGCCTGTCGAAGCAGATCGGCGCGATGAAGGGGAAGGGCGAGGACACGTCGGCCGTGATGGCCGAGGTCGGCGGGATCGGCGACGAAATGAAGGCGGGGGAAGCCAAGCTCGGCGACATCCAGGCGCGCCTGTCCGACCTGATGCTGGGTATGCCGAACGTCGCGCACGAAAGCGTGCCGGTCGGCAAGGACGAAGCCGACAACGTCGAGGTGCGCCGCTGGGGCACGCCGCGCCAGTTCGACTTCGAGGTGAAGGATCACGTCGACGTCGGCACGCCGCTCGGCCTCGATTTCGAGACGGGCGCGAAGCTCGCCGGCGCGCGCTTCACGATGCTGCGCGGCGCGATCGCGCGCCTGCACCGCGCGCTCGCGCAGTTCATGATCGACACGCACACGCAGCAGCACGGCTATACCGAAGCCTATACGCCGTACATCGTGAACCCGGAAATCCTGTACGGCACGGGCCAGCTGCCGAAGTTCGCGGACGACATGTTCCGCGTCGAGAAGGGCGGCGAGGAGAACAAGGTCACGCAATACCTGATCTCCACGTCGGAAATCTCGCTGACGAACACCGTGCGCGAGTCGATCGTCGAAGGCTCCGCGCTGCCGATCAAGCTGACCGCGCATTCGCCGTGCTTCCGCTCGGAAGCCGGTTCGTATGGCCGCGACACGCGCGGGATGATCCGCCAGCACCAGTTCGACAAGGTCGAGATGGTGCAGGTCGTCGCGCCGGATGCGTCGTACGCGGCGCTCGACGAGATGGTCGGCCATGCGGAAGCGATCCTGCAGAAGCTCGGCCTGCCGTACCGCGTGATCACGCTGTGCACGGGCGACATGGGCTTCTCGGCCGCGAAGACGTTCGACCTCGAGGTGTGGCTGCCTGCGCAGAACACCTATCGCGAGATCTCGAGTTGCTCGAACACCGAGGCGTTCCAGGCGCGCCGGATGCAGGCGCGTTTCCGCAACGCACAGGGCAAGCCGGAACTCGTGCATACGCTCAACGGTTCGGGCCTTGCGGTCGGCCGCACGCTCGTCGCGGTGCTGGAGAACTACCAGAACGCGGATGGCTCGGTCACGGTGCCGGAAGTGCTGCGTCCGTACATGGGCGGCATCGAGCGCATCGACGCGCCGGCACAGGCGTCGTGAGCTTGCCCCGCAACCTGCTTCCGAAGGCCTCGCAAAAAAATTTGCAAAAAGGGCTTGTGAGATTCGAAGAGATCGCTCTATAATCTTTTCTTTCGCGGAAACGACCAAACGCGAAATGCAGTAAAGCAGCAAGGAAGGAGAGGTGGCAGAGTGGTCGAATGTACCTGACTCGAAATCAGGCGTACGGTTTCCCCGTACCGTGGGTTCGAATCCCACCCTCTCCGCCAAAATAAAGTAAAAATCCCCGTAAGTTCAAGGACTTACGGGGCTTTTTCTTTTTCAGCCCATCGGCAGGCCCATCAGCGGAGACATGCTTGGCTGCGCCTCCCATTTGGTTGCACGGCGTTTTTGCGGTCGGGTGGGCACGGTTTTTTGGAGGCGCTGCCGGCGGCCCCCGGTGATTGCTCGTCCCGTATACTCCCGGGAAAAGACACATCGTCCAACGGGGTCCAAGTGCAAGTCCGCGTCAAGCTTCCGTCTGATCCGCTGCTCGAATTCTGGCACTTCTGCGACGCGATCGCACAAGCGCTATGTCCGCTCGCCAAGAAGGATCTAGTGGGGATCGAATGCGTCATTGGGAAGCGGATCACCCGAGAAGTGTCGTTGGCGGCATCTACGGATCAGCGCGAGCGCTGGCCGCTTCATATGGGTCTCCAGCGGGTCTTGCTGTCCGACGATGACCGCACTCTCGATGAGATGCTTCGGGAGCCGCCCGAAGCTCCGGATGGTGACGACGAGCTTCCGTTGAATGTTGCGCCACGCCGTGAGGTGGTGGAAGTGCCGTCGATCGTTGATCTGGACGATGACGACCGGGTTGTTCTTGAGAAGCTGTTGCCGGATCTACCGACGCTTTGCTCTCCGATTTCTCCGCAGGATGAAGAGGCGTTCCTGTCTGCGTATCGCGACATTTCGGGGCGGCCTGCCTGGGTGCCAGTGTTTGTGACGGCAGCCGATATAAAGCGACATGAGCGGCAGCAGGATGATGTCCGTGACCATCATCGGCGAGCCCTTCAGACTGAATTCGCGGAAGGGCGAGTGACCGCCGTGAATGGGCACAATGCCCCGATTCCCGTGCTGACGACAGGCAGCTTCATTCCACGTGCGCAGGCGCTTGCCTATCTCGATCGGTGTGGTCTCGCGTATGGAGACGATGCCGCGGGTGTAAAGGTCCGCAGAAGTAAGCAATCGAAACAGCCAAAGCGAAAGGTCGCTTCGGCGGCTATGCCGTCGCCAGACGAATCGATACAGAGCGTTGGCGCGCCCACCCAATCGGCGGCGGGGTTGGTTGCCGGTGTGCCGGACACCTCGAAACAGCCAGTTTGCGAAGTACTCGAACAACCGTTGGACGCTCAACCGCGGCTGCGGGGTAAAGTTGCACGTCTCAAGCGTGTATGCGAGCTAACCGGCTTGAGTAGAAGCTCCATCTACAATCGCATGGACTCGCGGTCTCCCTACTACGATCCGACGTTCCCGCGTTCATTCTCGCTCGGTGCAACGGCCAATAGTGCGGTCGGGTGGAATGAAGAGGAAATACAAGCCTGGGTCACCGCTCAGGAGAGGGATAATTTTGCGTGAATAGGTCCTGGTATCGGAGGAAAGGCACCATCGCTGACGCAGCGGTTGTCGATCTTGCTCTCAGAAACTCGGAATCAGGTATCGACCGACGATTCCACTGAAATGCTCGGCGTCGATATAAAGCATTTACCCGCGTCTCTTGTTGAAGCCGAGGGCTATGTAGTTGGTCAATCCCGCGACTCGGATTGGAGCGTAATTGAATAACCGTCAGGAGCCCATTGCAGCCCACTGACGGCCATTGTTTGGAGTCGCCCGCTACACACCTCTAACGACCTGATTCAAAGGCTGCTGTGGTTCGATTTAGTTGTCCCGTTCTGCATCCATATCCGCTTCCTCGCGCGAGTTCATCGTCGTGCTGCCGGCTAGATTGCCGTCGCGCTTCGGCTTTACCCCACGCGGACGTCCCGACTTCTCCTTTTCCTTCACCTGGCTCGTACCGAATATGTGGCTGCGTTCGCCGTACTTCATCTTGAGGAACTGGTCCGCTTTCGTCATGTAACGAATGTTTTCGCGCAGCGCTTCACGTTTGGCGTCGTTGTCCCAGTTGATTTCGCCCGTACCGACACCGTGGCCGTACTTCTCGTGGAAAATCTTGTTGGCGTTGCTGTTCCAATACTGACCTTTGCCATCCGTTACCTTGACCCAGTATTCCCCGATCAGCTTCGCGATGTACACGTCGCGACACGAATCGGCCGTGTAGAAGATGAGCACGTGCAGATGCAAACCGGATTCGTCGCCTTCTTCGAGTTTCCAGATGTAATCGACAATGCCGCGCAGCAACTTGTTGGTGCGGCAATTATTGAAGAACTTCTGGCGGTATTTCTGGATTTCTTGGAACGTGATCTTCGAGCGGTGTGGCTCCTGGAAACCGAAGTGCAGCATGAGCACGAGCTGGCGCGACTTGCTCTCGAACACCTGCCGCTCGATTGCGAGCCCCTTCGACTCGTTCCGTTCCGCATTGCGCTTACGCACCCGCACACGCTCCTTGAACACAGACGAAGCGACGATCTCACTCACCTTAGCGACAACCTCGTTGAAGATTGCGCCATGCGTTTTGCCCATACTGGGCTCGCGCGTACCGGGTTCACGGAAGCGGAAGGAGTACGGATGCAGGCCTATGGCGTCCAACGCCTCGACGACCGCTTGCACGTGCGGGCTGAAGACGCAACGCTCCGACTTGGTGTGGTACATGAAGAACACCTTGAGATAATGGAAGTACTTTAACGTTTCCGTCTTCTCCTTCGGCGTAACGATCATCCTGCCGCGCTCGTTCGTCTTGATCTCGAAACCAATGCAGTTCTTGTCGAATTCGATCTCGCGCGCCATCGCCTCCATGGCGACTAGGATCGGCCTGAGCACGCCGAATCCGTCGCGTAGATATGTCTTCTCTTTGCCATCGACCGAGGCTCCTTCCGTGTTGGTCGTCCAGTCCACGTATTCGTAAATCTTGCTGAAATCGTCTTCTTCGAAAGACATGATTGATCACCTGTTAAGATTGAATTTGAAAATGCGAGTTTTTGTGTGCGGTGATGATTTTATTTAACTTCTCCTTGTTGTTTTGAATGTTGAATGAATGGTGTAATGAGGTGGGCGATCTCAAGAATCAAGTGCAACGTTTCGCTAATCCAGCGGCAGCCAATTCAATGGCCATCGCCTCTTCCGGCGTTTTCCATCCGAGGGTTTGACGAGGACGGCCATTGAGCAATTTGGCGATGTCGTTCAACTGCGTTTGCGTGACGCCCGACAGGTCCATGCCCTTGGGCAAGAACTGGCGCAGCAAACCGTTGGTGTTCTCGTTGCTGCCTCGCTGCCAAGGCGCGTATGGGTCCGCAAACCAGATATCGAGATTCAGCCGCTCGGCCAGTTCGACATGACAGGTCATTTCCGATCCACGGTCATACGTCAGGCTCTCGCGCAAGAACGCCGGCAACTTCTTCATCTGGCGCGTGAAGCCTTCGAGTGCATCCTTCGCCGTACAGCCGTCCATGCGGCACAGCACCACGAAGCGTGTCTTGCGCTCGACCAGCGTGCCCACGCAGGAGCGATTGAAGGCGCCCTTGACCAGATCGCCTTCCCAATGCCCCGGCCATTTGCGCGTTTCGATCTGCTCGGGCCGGTGAATGATGCGCAGTTCTTCCGGTACGAAGCTCTTGCGGGCAAGGGTCTTGCGCGGGTTGCCGCGCGCAGGCTTTTCCTGGCGAAGCGCCTCGATCATGGCTTGCTTCAAGCCACCACGAGGATGGGTGTAAATCGCCGCGTAGATCGTTTCGTGGCTGACGCGCTGGTCGGGGCTGTCTGGGTGCATCTCGCGAAGTCTGGCAGCAATTTGCTGCGGCGACCAGCGCCGATAGACCAGTTGATGATGCACATGCCAGTACAGCGCGCTTGCGGCAAGCAGTTTGCGCGGCCGCCGGCTTCGCTCGCGCCGCGTGCGGTAGGCCTTGGCCGCGACCGTCGCGTCATAACATCGCGCAGACTCGGCGCGGTTGCGCGCCAGTTCTCGCGTGACGGTCGATGCGCTGCGTCCGAGCAGTCGGGCGATCGCGCGCACGCTCACCTTCTTTCCGCTTTCGATCATGATCACCGCACGTTCTTCCGCGCTCAGGTGGCTGTAGCTTTTCTTCATCGCAACACCCTATCTCAATACAGGTGTTGCACTTGAAACTAGAGTCTAAGGTGTGTCAGGCTGGTCGTTGATGATGGGTGAGGTAATGTCTGTCTACTGTTGCTGCTTTCTATTACATAAGCTCCATAAATCATGCATTGCAGAAAACCAGTGATTCATGTGGTCTGTGTGAAAAAGAGATCATTTTTATCTGGCAAATTTAAATCATCCTGATATACATACTTATGACCGCTCCAAACAAGCAAGGGACGGTCTGTTCTGGACCTGTTCGGCGTCCGATAGCGATCAGCCACCTCGCTGAGCAACGGCTGACAACCGTATCGTCGCAAGTTGTGTTGCTTCGACGTAACTTGTATGTGTTCGATGTAGTTTGTGTGTTTGCTTCATCCTCTCTTGCGTTAGCGATCTGAGCGTCTCCAGTCCGAAAATAAGTCTCAGTGCAGTGGTTGAATTCGCAAGCTATACAAATTCAAGGGGTGAGGCAATCGTGAGGATAAGTATGATGAGAAATCGACGGTGTCCAATCTCGTCCAGTCCAATCCAATTAAGTTCAAACCGATCTATTTGATTTATTCTGAGATTTGTAAAAATACAACGATGTTTCGCGACCCTGACGAGCGAGGAAATCGGCAGGGGCGGGACTGGTGAGCGGTGGCTGAAAATGGGGTTTGATCGCATTGGAGTTGGTGAGGCGATGGCTGCGCGGGCGCAACGGCGCATGTCCTCGGAACGTTATAAATGGGGCTGCATTGGGTGCCGTACCTGACCGCGTAGACGGAGATTCGCGAAGACTGTCGGATGGATGTAATCGATTCAGGTGGGGTTGGCGTGCATTCTCCGTGCACTTTCCATGCACTCATCATGCGCTTGCGTGGCAAAATTGCTTCCGATTAGACGCAATGGGAGTGCAGGCGAAATGGATAAGGCAGGCAGGGTAAGCGCAGGCGGTGAGCAGCCAGAAACGCCGGTATCAGACGGTGAACTGCTTCGGCGTCTACGTGAACGCGCGGCTGATTGCCGGCAAAAGTCGATGACGGCGCGCTTGGCGGCCGTGCTGGAACCCGTCGAGGAGATTCTTCGTCGCGGATACGATCGCTCGCAGGTGCGCGAGATCCTGACCGAGACGGGGTGGAGCTTCACGCGGGACAGCTTCGATTCCGCGTTGAGCCGGCTGCGCAAAAGGCGCGCGAACCGTACTAGTGAGCAAGGTAGCGCGGATGAATCAAACTCGCGCGCAACGACCGATTCGAGTGTGATAAGAAACGGTGAGCCACGGCCTACTGCTGATAGCTTTCTGGAACGGACGGGGCCTGGCATGAGACATAGGTGGAGATAGGCGAAGGTTGGTTGCATCACCTTGATCGTCGCCGATCGTGTCTATCCTGTGCTGAGCGATTACCCCCGAAATTGCTCGGCATCCTCGAGATCTACCCCTTGGGCCGGCGGTTGTACAACCGGCCTGTTTTTTTGTTCGATTGACAGTAAATCAGGGGGGTATATTAAGCAGGGTGCGGTAATCTGCTTAACGGTAGCGTCAGCCAGCATACAGTGTGATGCGCAAGATGCTTTCGTCTATATAACTCGATGAATTATGCACAATCTCGACAAGATTCTTGAGCATTTGGGGAAATGCAAGCCCTACGCGCAGCAGAATACCCCTGCCGCGCGGCGAGCAACATTTATTGGATGGGTGCTTTTCCTGATAAGTGCCGCGGCCATACTCGCTGTCAAACTAAGTGTAACGACTCTTCCACCCAGTGGCTCGGATCGATTCATCGCAGACTCCGCCCGTATCGGGGTCGTGTTTGGCGCACTGTTGCTCTTTATCGCTTTCATTACGCAGGTCGTCGTAGATGTTCGAACAACGTTCCGTAATAGAGCCGAGTCGAATCAGAAGGCTGTTACGCAACGACAACTTGAAGTCGACGAGAATAACGTGCTATTTCTGCTTGATCAGCCCGACAAGTCACTGGCTTATGCTCAGTGCTATCTCAAGCAAATGAATTCTCGAGCTGGTGAATGGATCGCCCACCTGTTCGGAAACGCAGCGCCCCTTTTGCCACTCTTGGTCGTTCTGTTTGCTTTCTCTAGGGATCTTGGGGTGGTTCGTTGGCTTGAGAGAACATTGACGCAGGACCACCCGTCGAATCCGCTGGTACTGCGGTTGATCGTCTTTGCTATCGCCGTGGCGATTTTGATCTTTGTCTTTGCCTATGGTTTGGCTGCCGAGCAGCGGAGGAATAGCTACAGACTCGGATTGCTGGAGATGGCGATCACGCTAAAGAGCATGTCGGACAAACCGCGTCGTGGTCGGTCGAGGGGCGGCGCTCGCTAACGCACTGTGTTCGATGCAACCGCTGTCGCGCGTGCGTTAATCTGCTACCTCACAATATTCGCCGATGAACTTGTCCAATACTTCGAAACACAGACATCCGTCGTGTCCGACGCCCATGTATGCGCCGCGTTGGGCCATCCCGGCGACGCGCAATCGGTCGTCCGTAAGAGGTCCGCCGCTGTTGCCTGGGCGGATGCTGCCTGAGTTTGCGATGGTGAAACTGACCATACCGGCGTTCGGTAAGGTACCTGAGCGAGCGCTTCAAGCACTGGAAACGTTCCACGGCGAGGTGCTTGTTTCCCGGCGCTGCCCGCTGTGTAGTCGAAATCGGCTGAGTGATTTGTAGCGAATGATCGTTGCGGACGAAAAAAAGAAGCGGCAAGCGTTGAGGATGCGCCCGAAGGCGTATCCTGTTATGCAGCGCTTGGATTGCCTCTTTAGTTCGGCCACTTTCCCCCTTTACACCATGAGCCCCATTCTTCGAGCTGGTCGGCTGTGACAATAGAGTCGTCACCGTTTTCGCGACGAAAGGCTACGGTCCACGCGTCGATGCAACTGGTCGGACCTGGCGGCGTGCGTGAGTCCATTTTGGCAGTTTGCGTCGAACCGGATGCTGACGGATGCGTGCCGGCTCTGCATGATGTTTCCCACTGCTGATGCAATTCGGCTGACGGAAAAGCGCGATGGCCCGGTATGGCTCGATAGGCATCATCCCATTCGTTCATGCATGCACCGAAGTCAGAACCGTCGGCGCCGACCTCGACGCCATCCGAATAGGTTTTGTCGGTGATCAGTGTTCCGTTCGCATCCCATTCCTTGTACGGTCCATTGAGTTTTCCTTTCGCATAGGTCGCGCTGAGCGTCATCTGCTTGCCGTCGGGCGCGTAGTGAATGACTTCGCCCTCGTATTTGCCGTCAATGAACGTTGCTCGCTTCACGACTGCCCCCGTATTGGCGTCGAATGCTTCTTCCGTGCCGGACGCGATGCCGCTGTTCCACGGGAATGTGTGGACGAGCTTGTGATTGGTCCAACTGTAGACTTTTTGTGTGCCATCCGGTTGGCCGTTGTGGAATGTGACTTCCATCAATGGGCCGTTGTCTTGGCCGCCGGAGAGAGCGAAAGTTCCATCCAGAGCACCATGCTTGAACGACGTTTCGATGCGTACCAGGTCGGGTGTCTTGCAGACGGCCTTGCCATCAGGGAGGCCATCGCTGATCTGGACATCGCACAACGCGTCGGATAGCAGTGTCGCCGCGCCCGATGTTCCGAGGAACGATTGCGCGTTGCGTTCGGCAGCAGGCACGCTGTCAGCGAGCGCGATGCTGGCCAGCTTGCCGGTTAGCAGGAATCCGGCCTGTTCGGTCAGTAGTACGTGGTCCGGCACGTTCGCCAGCTTTCCGGAAAACGGCTCGTTCGCGTTTCCAGCATAGACCTTGCCGTTGACGATTTGAGCATTGCGGTAGTCGAGCATGTCACCTTTGCAGCCGGCAAGTAGGGTTGCGGTCAGGATGATCGCGGTAAGCATCAGTGAGCGTCGTTTCAGGTTGATCGCTTTCATGGATTTCCAGTAATAGAGGACGTGAGCACAGCCGCGCATCGCGCGCGAGGGAAGCGCAAGGGGCAGTCGAGAAGGAATAAAAAGCGCCGACCGGCGAACCGGCCGACGAAATGGTTCTGGCGATCCGAGACTGATGTGTGCCAGAACCACAGGCACTGAACGCCGCGCGAGCATGCGGACAGATGATCACGACAACCGGTCAGTGGCGCAGGAGCGGCAGGAACTGCTTGGCGACAAGCCCATTTCCGTAGTCGGACAGGTGATCGCCGTAGCTATAGAGGTAGTGCCGGTCCAGCGTCATCGGGCAGACATCGCGCTTCGCGTCGCACAGCGCGGGGGCCGGGTCGTAGACGAGCAGGGTCGGATGGCGTTGCTTGAGTTCGTCGACGAGCGCTTGGAATGGCGCCATTCGGGCAACGTGTTCGCGGTAGCCGATCGCGCAGCGCTGCGCCGCGTCCATATCGGTCACTCCGAGCGCATGCCGCACGAAGGGCCATGCCAGCGGCCGGCGATCCATGCACTGCCGTGGATCGCGTAGGCGCGGGTTGTCGAGGACCAGCGCGACCTGCCTGCCAGCCCGCTCAAGTGTCGTCACGGCCTGGTCGAGGCCATCAAGCGCGGCGGCAGAGTTGGAGCTGGATTGCCCGTCGACGGCGAAGGTCTGTCCGATCACGTCACGGTCGGTCATGACAAGCACCACTGTCTTGAGTTCGGGCGTGTCCAGCAACATGTGCAGCGCCTCGTCGTTGGCGGCGCGGCACAGAGTCGGATCGTCGCCGGCGTTCGACGACGTGCGCCAGACGCCCGCCATCGGTGCGCAGCTCGGGCGGGCAATTAGCGTCCAGCCTTCGCCCGGTGCCGATTCACGCACGAGTCCCCAATACAGCGCGTCGGCTTTGCTGTCTCCCCACACGGCGAAATGGGAGCGCACTCGTTTGTCGGTCGCGCAGAACGGAAACAATCGCTGTTCATCAGGCGACACGCCGCATATGGCGTTGACGAACTCATGACCTGCGCCGAGCTTGGCCGTCGTCACGTCGGCATCCGGGCTGTAGCCCTTGCGGAATCCAAGTCCACTGCGCGTGTACGTCATGCCGCCGAGATAGACGATGCCGATCATCAGCAGGCAAGGCACAACGAGCTTCCATACCCTGGGCGGGCCAAAGCGCACGGGCCGCTCGACGATCACGGTCGTGAGCCACGCCAGCACGACGGCGATGACGACCAGCCCGCCTCGCACGGCAGGCGACGGCATGCGGCTGGCCACGATGAACGCGAACGACAGCAGCGGCCAGTGCCACAGGTACAGCGCGTAACTGATCGTGCCGAACCAGACAGATATGGGATGCGCGAGCACGTGCCTGTTGATCCAGCCGTCTCGACCGGCGGCGATGAGCCCGACCGCGCCGGCGATAGGCAACAGCGCCCACCAGCCCGGAAACGCGGTTTGGGAATCCACGAACGCGAACGACGCGAGACACAACAGGGCGCCGGCCACCGATAGCACGTGGGTCCAGCCACCGATAAGCCGGACGTGGGCTGCGCCAATCGCCAGCGCTGCGCCCGCCAACAGTTCCCACATTCGCGTGATCGGCCAGTAGAAGGCGGCAGACGGATGGTGACTGGCAAGCGCGACGTTTGCGATGAACGAGGCCAGTCCGATGACGGCACACACCCGTCCGATGCGTCCGGTCTTGTGCGCCGCCCACAGCACAAGCGGCCAGACGATGTAGAACTGCTCCTCGACGCCGAGTGACCATAGGTGCAGCAGCGGCTTGGCTTCTGCCGCCTGGTCGAAATACCCAGCCTCGGTCCACAGCACCCAGTTCGAAACAAATCCCGCGCCGGCCACGATGTGTCGGGCGAGTTCCCGGAATTCGTCGCCATACAGGCTGAACCAGCCCATTCCGTAGGTCGCGAGCAGTACGACGACTAGCGCGGGGAAGATCCGACGAATCCGCCGCGCGTAGAAGCGGCGGAGCGAGAAACGATCTGCCCCTAGATCGGCTAGCAGGATGCCGGTGATCAGGTAGCCGGAAATGACGAAGAAGACGTCGACGCCGACGAAGCCGCCCGGTAGCGCGGACGGAAATGCATGGAAGATGACAACGGCGAGCACCACGACGGCGCGTAGGCCATCAATGTCGGGCCGGTAGACGAGCGTGCCGGCAGCCGCCGTAGCCAGTACTGAAAGGGTTTTGGTCATGGATGTTCTTGTCCGAAGCAGCGGTATGTTTGTAGTGTTTACTCGACAAACCGAGGCGTGACGAAGCGTCCGGCCGCAGGGAGGCAGGAGGCGACGGGTACCCCGGAGGATCAGTGGTTGTAGGATTGTAGAGTAAACACGACTGATAACGTTGTGTATACTACGTCGTGAATCAGTCGACGGCGCGGCATCCTGCACGCCATGACTGTGAAGCGCTCATCCCCGTCCGTTAGCCGACCGGCTCCGATCTCGATTGCCTTGGGCAAACGGATCAAGGAGTGTCGGCATGCGGCTGAGAAATCCCAGGAAACGCTGGCCTTCGAGGCTTTGGTCGATCGCACCTATATCTCGGCGATCGAGCGCGGGATCGCGAATCCGTCTATCGAGACGCTCGCGAACATCTGCTATTCGCTGAACGTGACGCTGGCGGAACTGTTTGCGCCGCTGGAAGGGGTGTCATTGAAGCCGACGGGCGAGCGTCGCGCGAACGCCGCGACGCCGCCGGAAATCAAGCGTCAAAGGTTGCGCTGATCGGGCAGGTACAGCATCTTTCCCAGATTGCGTTTCAATGTCGGATAGGCAATTGCCCGTTCAATATCGGGAAACCGACAGCTTCAACAATGGTCAAGGCGCTAGTCTTATGGACGAATATTGTTGTGAACTTTGGGGGCCAAGTGGCTGGCGTACCGTCAGCGTGATTGATGCGTTGACACGGCCCGACAGGATCGTGCGATGTCAGGAATGCCATGGAGCAGTTCGATTGCATGTGGCAGGGCCGAGCGGCGTGCCTCGCGCACATGCCGAGCATCGAATAGGACATCCGGGTTGCTCGCTCGGTCATTACTACAACGGTACCCCGAGTCCACACCCGTCTCCCGTGATTGCCCCGACCAACTCGGCACTAGAGACCGCGTCATCAATCGTGGCGACCGAGGACGACGAATCCGCTTTTGCCGAGGGTAAGGAGTCGTTCAAGCTGCACCGAAAGTTAGAGCGTGACGGCAGCTTTCCTCGGCGTGTCAAGGCCGAACGTTTAAAGCGTACGGGCAGGCTGGAATGCGAGGTCTGCCTATTCGATTTTTCGGCAACGTATGGATTGCTCGGCGATGGTTTCATTGAAGCTCACCATCGCCGCCCAGTACATCAATTGGATGGTACCGAGAAGACCAAGGCAAGCGATCTGGCTCTCGTATGCTCCAATTGTCATCGCATGCTTCATCGGGCGGCCCCTCAGATGTCTGTCGAGGAGTTACGTGCGAAGCTGATAAAAGCTTGATGGGACCAAACGGTCGGATTTTTGACAAGCGGGCACGCTGCGCGAACGAATGGTATTGAAATGCCGGGAACCACCATTACCCACGCAGCGCTGGATGACGACAATGGGTTGGGTACCGCAATTCGACAGCCAATCACAATCAGATTGGTCGGAGTTGCTGCCATTGAACGATGAGTGCCGCGCGAGCGCGGCGACTCCGGCTGAGATTAAGCATTAGTGACTGCGTTGACGACTGTGCGAATTGAAATGCCACCCAGCGGATTGACCGATCGTTTCGCAGCGGCCGACTGATAGCGGAACTGATCGTTGCCGTGCCGATCGAGCCGCGCATTGAATCCGGCGAGCCCTGGCTCGTTGCCCGCCGTGTCGAGTAGCAACAATGCTCGCGAATCGAATGCTCGTCCGTTTTGACTGCCTTCGGTGCCGATGCCAAGCGCGGCCCGCCATTTGACCGGATGCCGTTGTTGCCATCCCACGATGATCGGCCAGCCTGCGTGAAGCTCGCGCTCTGCGACACGAAATAGTTCTACGCCGGACGCGGTACAGGATACCGGTCGCACACCGAGGTCCAGATCGGAGACAAAGCTAGCCAGTTCACCGAGCGTCAACCCGTTCAGGTAATGCGCCCACGCATCATCCCAAACGATCTGTTCCGGACCGAATGTGTGGTACGGCAGGTAGACCGGATCGTTCAGCTTGCCGAGCATGGCGAGCGCCATCGCCACGCAGTGCAGCGTGCTGCCGCCGTCCCAGTGTCCTTGACGACTAAAGAGCGGATTGCCCGAGACGGCGAGCACGGGCTGCTGCCCCAGGCGGATACTTGAAGAAATTTCTGGATCAACATGTCAGTAGTCGCCCGGCAACAGGAATGTTGTTGAGGACCGGTCCCATTCGGTGATGACCCAGACGGTTTGCCCGCCGGGCAGGACGTAGCTGGACAGCAGACGCAGCCCTGCATCAATCGACAATTCGTTCTGCTGGCGGTCGGATTCGGACAGGTCACCCCAGTCGCCGCGCATGTGGCGGATCAGCAGGTCGATGATCGAGACGCGTGTGTTGGCGATGACTTCCAGTGCGGCGGGCGTCGCGAAGATCCGGCCGATCTTGAAGCACGGGCCGGCGTGGCGAGGGGGAGGCAGATTCACGCAAGACTCCAGGTAAGGGGCGAGCACGATCCTCCGGACGAGCCGGATACCGATTTCGCTGAATTAGGGGGGGAAACGAGACGCAGGACGCGTCGCGGAACTACCGGGCTGCGGACGCGAGGGCGTTCGGATAGTGCTTCGCGAGAATCAGGTTCATTCTGTCGACCAAATCTGCGCGTTTGAACGTCAGATGGCCGTTGCCGTTCTTGAACCAGCGCAGGTGGAAATAGCCATGCTCGGCTTCGCTGCGGCGGGCCTGCCGGGTGTCGGAGACGAGGCTATATGCGCCGTTGCGATGATCCGGCTCCGGCTTGCCATCGAGCACGCTGAACACTCGCATCAGATCGTCCAGTTCGTTCGTGACGCGGAAATTCGGGGAGCCGGAACTGAGCAGGTAGCGCACGATGATGCGCTTGCCGAACTTGAAAGGCTGATTGGTCTTGTAGTCCCACGACAGCCGCTGGAAGCATTGCAGCACGCCGCGTTCGAACATGTCGCCGCGTGCTCCATAGAGCTGCGCGAAGGTGGCTTCGATGTTGGCGACAGTCAGTTCCGGTACATCGCCTTCGGCAATCTGATTGCTCCATTGTTCACGTGCCTTCGCATCCATGAAGGTGCGCAGGCCCGACTCTGACAGCAGGTAGTCCCAGCCGCGCACGTCGACGATGCGCACCATAGCGGCTTCGGCTTCGTCGCGCTTGGCGTACTCTCCGGTAATGGTCGGTCGGCCGCGACAGCCGTAGCTTTCGTCGAGGACAAGACGAGGGAAGCCGAGATGCGCGGCCTTGGCAAGCCGTTGGGCTTCGCCGAGCAGATCGAGGGCGGCGCGCACGCGCTCGACGACGGCGACGCGCTGGTTGGCGAGATTCGCGATGCTGATGCTGGGGACGAGTTCGGTGGTTTCCATGTGGCATGACGAGAATGAAGTGGGATGAGGGCGACAAGAAAACAGCCGGGCGCGAGGCCCGGCTGTTTATGCCGTCACGTTGTAATCGGCAAGCTGACGACGGAGCTCGGCCGCGCGCGCTTGGGAGCAGCTCAAATGACGGCGTATGTCGGCGACGGTGGGACGGACGAGACCGGCCGCCACATCCCGAACCAGTCGCGACAGGTGGTCGTCGCGGGGAGCGGCGCCCGGTAGCTGCGCAATCGGATCGTCGCGCGGCGAGTGACTGCGGGTCGTGCTGTCGTCACGACCCGTCGCGGAATTGCGACTAACGGTCTCGTCGGCCTGACTCGCCGTGACGGGCATGACTGCTGCCGGAGTCATGTCGGCCGCATTCGTGACTGCCGCGACAATTGGCTCAGTCACGGCCCGAGTCACCGTGACTGCCGGTGCGGTCTCCCCCGTCACGACTGGTAACGGCGATCGAAGGGCGACGCTCCACAACAGGCAGGCGACACCCTCCAGGACGGCGGCGAACGCGAGACCCGTCAGCAGGTCCACGCGACCGTTCGTCGTGTCGAGTAACGCGGCGAGTCGCGACGTGACTGGATCGACGAGTAACGCATCATGTTGTACCGTGACTCGATCCACTGCGGCCTGCTGGCGTCGCACGTCTTCGGCTTCGGCGTTCAGCGCATCGAGCTTGGCGGCGAGCGTCGCGCGACGGGACGCCAGCGTGACGCAGTTCCCGACGCAGTGACGGGCGTTGGCTGCTGCGAGCTGCGCAGTCACGGTGGCGCGCTCGGCCATGACGATGGTGAGGCTGCGAGCGGGCGAGGGCGCAGGGGCCGCCTGGACTATCGATGCCCGTAGCTCACCGGCATGCTGCTGGGCGAACGCGAAAAACACGGCATGGCCGTAGCAGGCCGTGACCAGACACGCGGCCCATAACACGCTCCCCACGCTGCGAATGACGATCGGCATCTCACGGATCAGCGCCGGCAACAGGTGCGCGCTCGTGACGAGCACCATGCCGATGGCGATCCAGATAAGCCGTTCCGGTAACGTGCCGCCGCGTTGCCAGCCCGCCAGAATGGACAGGCTGAGCGCGGTGGTCGTCGCCGTGGTCGCCAGCGCGAGCGTCCAGCGTCGACCGCTCATGCTGCCTTGCCGCCGAGCAGCACGGCCTTGCGTTCGAGTTTCTGGCGGAGCGTCGCCGAGTCGTCGGAGGGGGTACCGTCGCCAGAAGCGGATTGGTCGGTCGTGTCGGGATAGAACTCTTCCGCGACAGCCGCCGTTTCATCCGGACTGTCCTCGAACGCGCCGTTGGCGAACCCTGCGCGCGCAGCGGCGTCTAGCGCGGCTTGATCGAAGCCGGCGGCGCGGCGGCGCGCATCCAGTTCCTTCGCCTCGATCAGCGCCTGTTCGAGCGTATTGCCCGAACGCACGCCGAGGTCAACGTAGTAGATCGCCGACCGGTAGCTCTGCGCGGTCGACTTGCCGCGCAGCTTCAACTCCAGCGGCAAGCAGGCGAGCAGATTGCCCGATACGGCGCGGAAGTAGTGCAGACGCGCAGCCAGCGTCCGAATCGAGTTATACGACGTCGTGCGGAATATGAACGAACCCATCTCGTCGTGGTCGCCGATGCTCACGTTCAGCCGCCCGTAGGGTTTGCATCCCGCCTGACGACCGAATGTGCAGCCATCCGGCGACGGGCAGGGCATCGCTTCGATCCCAGCATCGGTGACGCGTCGGCACTGTTCTCCGTTACCGACACAGACTGGCCGGCCGGTATCGCGATCGAACAGCGTGTAGTCGGCACGCAGGTTCAGATCCGGATCGTTGAACAGCGCACGCACCGGTATCGCGCGCAGCTTGCCGGAGGTGGCCTTGCGCAGCGTCTCGTTCAGCGGGTGCAGCATCCATTCACCGCGCTGCTGCACCTGGGTAGTGAGGGTGAACTGGTCGTCTTTTTCCGGGATGCGCTTGCCGTTCTTCTCGACAATGCGCCCAATGGAGATGCGCCCGACAACGGGCGGCGTGAGGGCTAAACCCTTGATCATGAGGGGCCTCCAAATAGAAAGGGGGAAGGGAGTCGCGCTGATTACCGCGCGAAGTGGGCTTCGAGCTTGGTGTGGATCTCCTGAGCGACGCCGTGCCAGGCTTCGACGCTGATGAGCGGATGAACGCCGAATTGCTTCTGCAATGCGTCGAGGGGAACGTTTGAAACGCGCTCGGCATGCTTGCTGAGAGCGTCCATCACGAACGCTTGCGCGAGTGCGCCGTATCGCGAGAACGTCATGATCTCCGTGAGACATTCGAGGTTGGTCATGGGGATTGGAATCAGGTGGAAACGAGAAAACGCCGGGAACCCGGCTTCGAGATGGCGTACTGCGTTTCGAACTCGGGGTGGTCGGCCAGCAGTCGCGCCAGATCGACGCCAGACGAATCCTTGCTGCGCTTGAACGACACGGCGCCGGTCTGGAATACGGCCCGGTTTGCGTCACCCATGGCCTGCTGGAGCGTTTGCTTGAACTGCGCTTCGAGCTGCTGGCGCGTCTCGATCTCGGCACGTACGGCAACCAGATCGGCGAACACGGCCGACAGGCGATGGTCATCGCTGAAGTCGACCGTTTCGCCATTTCCCGGATACAGGTGCCGCAGCGCACGGTCGGCCGACTCCGAACCGTCAGCCGGCGGGGGCGTATCGGTTTCCACGAACCGCCAGAACCGCGCTTCGAGTTCGACCAGGCGTCCGATCAGCGCATCGTCGCGATCGATCCGATGCACTTCGAGCGCCTGACCACAGAGCAGCACTGCGACGTGCGCCGCCGATTTGCCGGTGACGGCGAGTTGATGTTGCACCTGTATTTGCACGTACTCGGGCACGCCTTCTCGCCAGAGCCGTGCGCCGAACTCGCCGGCCGTTTTACATTCCAGAATCTGTACGTCGGGCACACCGATAACCTCGCGATCGATGTTCGCCAGCATCCATGGGATGTTCGGGTGCCGTAGCACCGCGTTGACCTTGCGAACCTTGTTGCCGGTCTGGGCGGTGTAGGCCGCAGCGACGATGGGTTCGAGCAGCGTGCCCCAGTACGTCGGCGACGTCGTATCGGCCGAATCGGGGCGCGGCATGCTCTCGCCCCTTCCGGTCTTGTCGAACCATAGTTCCAGCGCGCTCATATAGGGGTTCAGGCCGACAGCAGCGGCGGCATCGGACCCGCCAATTCCAGTACGACGCACAGCCAGCCAGTCATCGCGTGATAGATCGGCAGTTTTGACGAGCTTTAGAGCGGGTTTTCGCGTGCGCGGTGGCTCAGGGTGAGGGGTGTTCAAGAGACCTCCAAAACGAAGAAGCCCGGCAGACGAATCTGACCGGGCCAAAGGTGAGGAAATACGGGGAAGGGCGCTATGCTGAATCGATGCGCCGGAGCGCGTCGTGGGCGAAGGTCACCAGCTTGCCGTTGCCGAGGTGCACGGTCGTGCCCTGGGGCTGGATTTGCAGGATCGTGGCGTAGCGTCCGCCGAACCGTAACCCTGCTCCGCGCGGAATCTGAATGCGCATGTCGGCGGCCAGAGGCGGCGCGGGCTTGGTCATGCCGCAAGCAGCTTCATCGCCTCGTCCCAAGCGCGTTGCTTGAGCGTTGCTCCGGCGCCGAACCAGGCTGCGTCGAGACGATGATCATCGCTGCTGGCGCTGCGATGATGGTCGACATACTCGGTCACGGCGTTCAGCAATCCCCACGCTGTACCGGAAGCCGAGGCAAGATCCGCACCCTTGCCACGGCCGGCGTAGAGTTGCCCGACTGCCTTGATCGCGCGCTCGTTGACCGCGACTGTTTCGCGATCGGGCAAACTGGCAGTCGAGTAGGTCAGTACGCGCCGCAGGAATGCATCGGCCGCCGAGTCGGTTACCTTGCGTTCGGACAACGCCTTGGCACGGGCCATGAACGCGTCCCACGTGGAGACGGCGATGCCGAGCTGGCGTTTGACGGCAGCAGCGTCGAATTGCGATCGGTGTGAAACCTTGATTGCGCCGGCGCTGTTTCCCAAGGCGATTTGCAGCGTGTTGTTGCAGACCACACGGATCGACGTGAATTGCGCCGTCGTCGCGAGCGTGCCGTCGCATGCCGTGGCGAGCAGCAGGTAGCCATTCACCTCGTCTTTGTCCTTGAGGGTGCCGGATTGACCCGTGCGTGCAAGTGCCCACAGCTTGCGGCCTTCCTTCAACACGCCGGCCGTCTCGAGTTGGAAACCGCCGATCTCCGTCAGGTCTCGATAAAACTCCAGGATCTCTTCGGGTTGCACGACCTGATAGCGGGCGCTCACAACGCTTAGCGGCGCCTTGTTGTCCGACCGGTACAGCACTTTCTGTTCGGGAAACGCGTGAATTGAACCGAGATTGCGACCGCCAGCGGCGACGTAGCGCACTTCGGCTTCTTCGATGCGCCAGTCCATGCCGGCGGCGTGAGCCCAGACTTCGAGCGGTTGTTTCGGAGCGAGCTTGTTGCCGAGGCCGTGCCACGGCTCCTGACCGACGTAGGCCATAGAAGAAACAAGGTGCATAAAGCCTCCTGAAAAATAGACGAGGACATACAGCCCGGCGATTGCCGGACGCGGAGAGAGGTCGGGGAAGCGAGGTAGAACGAGGGGACCGTTCAGCTTTGCTTGGCGCTGAAAGCGTGGCCGCAAGCGAGGCAGTGGTGATTGTCCAGCACGTTGTCGTCGATTGCGCCACCGACAGCGGACCCGGCCGCGCAGCCCGCGGCGCTGCCGACGAGGCCGGCAATCACTGCGCCGGCGAGTCCGCCGAAGACCGTGCCGATCGGGCCGGCGATCGAGCCCACGACGGCGCCAGTCTCGGCGCCCGCGAGCGCGGCGGCCATGCCGCCCGTAGCCCCCGCAACGCTACCGATGGTGCTGCCGGCTTTGCGGGCGCGATTGCGCGTGTCGATGCGCGACGACAGGCAGCGCGGACAACGGATCGTCGGTCCGGATGGCGATGCGGCGGCCTGGGGCGCCACCGGCTTGTCTGGCTCGCCCATCAACGATTCGATCGTGTCATGCAGGTCACGTCGGGCTTCGGTCGCAGGGGATGCGTGGTCGGATTCTTCGTGTCGACCAAACGGGGGATAGCTGTCGTGCGACTCGATGGTGGCTTCGCGTGCCGCCTGGAAGACATGATCGGGATACGGCGCGAACGCTTCCCATTCGTCGGCTTCATCGACATCGGCGACGCGCGTGCCGGCGGCGCCGCGAACCGGCGAGGGCGTGACGGGGGAAAGAGGGCGTGTCGGTCGGTCCTTGGTCGCAAGCCAGTAGAAGCCGAATCCGAACATCGCGACGAGCGCGAGGCCCAGCCCGAACAGGACAAACGTAGGGGGATGAGAGATCACGGAAACTCCTGAGCGAAGTGCGCCTATGCGGTAGTACAGCGGCGGAGCAGCCGTAGCTGGCCGTGTTCAGGACAGTGATATAGAGCTGAAAGTTTCTTGAATGGTTCGATTTGCGCTTTCGTTTCAGCGCACCAGAGTCGAACTGACAGTTTTGCGAGGCTCTTGTATAAGCCGGATGGCTACCGCTAATCTTCTGATTTTTAAGAAAGGTTACGGGAAAACGATGAACCTGTTCCACGTTGCTCAGTCGGGCTGCATGTGATGGCCCATACCACGCCGCAAAAGAAAATACCGAGAAGCATAAAGGAATCGTTTTCGCCTCGGGGCTGGGCGTGCCGGCTCGGTTTGGCGACGCGTTGGATCGCAGAAATCGACGCGGACATTGTGCATCTACGCGCAGAGAATGATGCCCGTGCGTCCGTGCTTGACGTGTCGCTACGCGCTCAGCGAGGGTGGATCTGGTCGTCGCTGCATATTGAGGGGATGGAGATCCGACGGCTACGCGGACTGTCGCATCCAGATGCTGAGCGATTTGTTGCAGCAATCACCCATGCGAAGGCTGTGGCATTGCAACGGCTGGAAGCCGATCTCGGGATAGACGAGAAGACGCTGGTTCCCTTGTGGCAGGACGTAGTGCGGGAACAGGCTGAGGATCGCTACCTCACAGCACGTGATCGAGCGACTCTCCTTGATCGAATCGCAGCTGAAAAGGAGAGGTTGGATGGTGCGTTTGCACGTAGCCGAAGCCCGCATGCAAAGCGTTTCACGATCAGCGAAGAGTTGAAGCGGGCAATTCTGTATTTGCGCACTTTGAACCACGATGGCGAGCGGTTGCTGAGACAACGCAACGACGAATTCGTGGAACGCGAATTGGAGCGATGGCGCGGATTCTTCGCATATTGCGAAGAGCGGGCGCTGACGGACGAACAGGCGAGAGCGGCAATCACGTTCGAAGAAAATACGTTGCTTATTGCTGCTGCTGGTTCAGGCAAGACATCCACGGTCGTGGGTAAGGTTGCCTATGCCTTGGTGAAGGGCATTGTACGGCCGGAGGAAATCCTGTGCCTGGCGTTTAACAGCAAGGCTGCCGCAGAAATTGCCAGGAGGACCAGGGCGCGATTTCGTGCAATGATCGCTGATGCATGTCCGATTGATCCAGCGATCAAGAGTCGGGTCAGAGCGTTGGTCGACAGTGGCGTAAGGATAGAGTCACGCACGTTTCACTCGCTTGGTCGCACGATTATCAAGCAAGTCGAAGGTCGCAGTCTACGCGTCTCGGAGTCTGTCGAGAACACCGGTCGTCTAAAAAGAGCGGTCGAGCGGTGCAAGAAAGATCCGAAGTTCGCAGCAGACTGGTTGCTCCTGCAATCGGTTGCGCGGTTCCCCAATCCCCCCGAGGCACGTTTCCATTCGGAAGACGAATACTTGGAATACCTGCGCGGCATGTGGCGTCAGCGCAAGCTTGGCTACAAGAACAAGGAATTCGCTGACGGCATTCTCACTATGGGGTGTACGAAACCGGTTAGGTCCTTTGAGGAAGTTGCCATTTCTAATTGGTTATTCCTCAACGGAGTCGATTTCGAATACGAGGCCGCGTATGCAGAAGGCGCAGAAAGACTGTGTTCCGGGGCGACATGGACACCGGACTTCACATATAGCGTGCAGGATGCAGCCGGAGTATCGTTGATTGTTCACGAGCATTTTGCGCTCAATGAGAACGGAGAGGCACCGAATTTCTTCAAGAATCCAAAGGGATACGCCGAGGAAGCGGATAGAAAGAAGCGGGTATTGAGCGAGCTCGACGCCCGTCATTTCTGGACAACGAGCGCTGAGTTCAGGGATGGGACGCTATATGACAAGCTTCGGGTTCGGTTGCAGGCAGCGGGGATCGTGTTACGTCCTCGTTCCTCAGAGGAGGTTCTTGCGAAGCTCAAGGACATCGGCGTATTCGAGGACTTTGAGCTTGTTGCGCGCGCGGTCTCGCAGATTCGTCAGAACGGCTGGAACCAGCAAACGTTGATTGAACGACTTGCCGAACAACGCGAACCCGCTCGTGCGCGATTGTTTTTGCAGGTGGTGTGGCCCATTGCGGTGGCGGTGAACGAATTGCTCAAGGCGGACAAGTGCATCGACTACGACGAGATGATTCGTCGGGCTCTGGGTTATCTGCATGACAGGCCGGATCTGTTGCCGTATCGGTTCATTCTGGCGGACGAGTTTCAGGATACTGCGCCGGGGCGTGGTGACATGATTCGCAAGATGCTACATGCGCGCGAGGACAGTTTGTTTTTTGCAGTGGGGGATGACTGGCAGGCCATCAACCGATTCGCCGGGTCCGATTTGCGTTTTTTCCGCGAATTTGGCACGGCGTTCAACCGCCGCGCGGCGGCGGACAAACAATGTGCCTTAACACAGACTTTTCGAAGCAATCAAGGTATTGCCGACGTCGGCCGAACGTTTGTGTTGCGCAACGTGAGTCAGATGCCAAAGACCGTTGAGGCATACGATCGAACGCGCGAGGGGGTCATCGATGTGCGGACGTACAAGACCGAGCGGGAGCCTGACGCTCTCGTCAACGACGTATTGACGAGCTGGGTTTCACAACACCCACCTGGCAGCAAGCCGTCAGTATTCATACTGGGCCGTTATGGGAGGGACCACGCCGGTGGACTGACTGCACAACAACTCGCGGAATTTGACGAGAAATGGGCTGATCGAATCGAGCTGCTCAAAACAAAGGACAATGAACCGCCGAGTCTTTACACGACGATGCATACGTCAAAGGGATTGCAGGCTGACTACGTGTTGATTGTCGGTATGTATCGAGCCGAGCATGACTTTTTTTGTTTCCCGAGCGAGCGTGAGGATGATCCGCTGCTGCAACTTGTGCTGCCGCCAAAGGAGGCGCTATCCGACGCTGACGAACGCCGCCTCTTCTACGTTGCGCTAACTCGCGCGAAACATCGCGTTGCGTTGTTGACTCAGCAACAGTTTCCGTCGCCGTATGCTTTGGAGCTCTTGCATACTCATCGGGACGGAACGGTGTTGTTCAATGGAACGCCGGATCTGCCGCCGCAGTGCCCTCAGTGTGACCACGGGTTGGGTTTTAAGAAGTACAACCCGAAGACGAAACAGTGGTTTTACGCTTGTACTGATCGATGGGGATGTGGGACGACATGGCCGCTGTGATCTACCGCCAAGCCATTTTTCGGGCGGTCGCGCAGGGTGTGCTCGATACAGTGACAAAAGCGTCCGGCCGGAGATTTGCTATCCTAGTCCCCATCGTTTCGAGCTGAATACGCATGCATTGAGGCGCCCAAGTGGACCCAGGCCGTCAATTTGTCTTTCACAATCCCGAAGCGTTTCTTGCAATGTCCGTACAGGCGGCGCTGAGGGATACGTCCGCGGCAGATAAACCGGACTATGCTCGGTTGCCGCCGCCAGTTCGTTATCGGGCCGCAGGAGCCTTGGATGCATGGGATCGCGTCAGACTGGAGGCGCAGAAGATTTGGCAGTTCGATTTCCAGGCGATGCTGGCCGCGTACCCAATAGACAGGCTCTTCGACGAATTTCCGAGATTCGTGACGACCTGTGTTCGCTCATTGGCAGCCGGCCTGGACCCGCAGGATCTGGAAAACGCCCGCCGCAGCCTGACCTGGCAGATCTACCATGCCAGCAATGGTGCGATGTACGAACCGACCGCCGCACTCCATCGATTGCTGGACGGAGCGTATATTGCGGACGACGTACCGATCGGTCTGGTTGAATTTCCGGCGCCGGCGCTTTGCATCATTCCCAATTCTGCGTGGCAAGGATACAAAGACGATGGTATCTGCGCGATTGCATTGTTCCGGCGTAGGCTCGAATCAGGGACGACGACTGTTGATCAGTTGACGATGGTGACCTGGCAGGAATTCAGCAGCGGTGACTTTCGTACGCAATTGGTCACCTATCCGCTGGATAAGCCTGATCGCACGGTCAAACAGATACTCGAAGATCTAAATAACCAATGTGCTCCAGAGAGGCGCGAGAAGGCTCTTTTCTACTGGCAGCAGGTTTTCGACTACGTCGTAAAACTGATGTTGTATCTGAAGCTTCCGGATGCGCATGTCGAAGCCGATCTTGCCTATAGTCGGGCACCGAGGGAGTTCAAGGGACTGGGGCAGCGCAAACGTCGAGAACGACTCGCGGAGATCGAGTACTTGTACGATCGACATATCGTGGGGCCAGCAGTTCTGGATTGGGAGCCGATCGGTGCGGACGGCAGTGAGGCTGGCGCAACGCATCACGAAAAGAGTCCGCACTGGCGTCGTCCGCATTTCAAGATGCAGCCGCACGGCCCGCAATCGTCGTTGCGCAAAGTCATTTTTGTTGGGCCGACGATTGTGCGCTCCGACAAGCTTGGTTTGTAATCTCTTGGGTGGGCGGGATACCGTGGGATAGTCCCATGTGCGGGACTCGCGTTGTGTATCATCCCGACTGCTATTTGACGAACGAGCGAGCACATTTATGTACAAGGCCGTAGCCTTTGTCGTGATCGGAGTCGGCTTTTTGATTGCAGCGGCGATAAACGTTCAGCTGACGCGTGAATTCATGCGAACGTCGATCATGGTGCCGGGCGAAGTGGTGAAGTTGAACGCGGGCGGCTATCACCCGGAAATCGAGTTCGTGACGAAGGCCGGCGAACACGTGTCGTATCCGCAGGGCGGGATCGTGTCGAAAATGGCTGTCGGCGATCGACCGCAGGTGCGTTATCTCGCTGAGAATCCGATTCCGACTGCGAGGATCGATCGGTTTGATGCGATCTGGGGGAATGCGGTCTTTTTCGCTGCCTTCGGATTGGGCTTCATCGTTTGCGGGTTGATCAACCTTCCCTCACGACAATAACCAGATCATTGGGGCGCGAGCATGTCATTTCTGAGGCTGAGCAAGTGGACCTATAACACCGGAGCAGGCGGAGGCCTGAGCGTTGAGATCGTGATGGCCACGGGGGGCACGATTGTGCTGACTGACCCTCAGAAGCACGATCAGAGCTTCTACTACGGTGGTGTCGGTGTCGGTATCGGTGTGGGCCTGAAGGTACCGAAAATCAAGTTGCCGAAGTTCACGATTCCCGAACTCAAGTTGCCGCCGATCCGAGGCCGTAGCGTCGGGGCGGCGGGCTCCACGTTGGACTTCCCGAGCTACGGCAGCATCTACATGACGAGCGCGTTTCGTGGAACAGAGCTGTCGCGATCGGACTTTCAGGGCGGAACGATTTATGTCGACGGGTCGCTGTCGGCGCTCTATGGCTGGGCGGGTGATGCGATGTTGCTCGGCATGAATCCCGCATTGATGGCAGCCGGGCTATCAAACCCCGGCTTCAGTTGGCTGCTCCAACGAGCAATTTCCGAGGCTCCGGCCGTGTTGTTCATGCGTGGACAAACGGTGGGCTTCCAGGCTGGGGGAAGTATCGGGATACTTGCCGGATATGTTCACTGAGCTAGACCAACGGTTGCGTGCCAGGCTGCGGCACGCACCGCAAAAGCTCCTTGCCGCTCTCGGCCGATAACACGACGAGTTGAACGTAGCTGTTTGACTGAGAGTACGGGCCGAAGAACCCGTCCATAACAGCCGAGAACCGATGCAGGCTGACATCTCGTGTCGCAGCCTCGGAGAACGAAAGCAGGATCTCCACACCGCGAACAAATGACGGGAACTGGTTGTCGAGAGACATCCACTTGATCGCCGGTTTGTAGTCCAGGGATACGATCGCGTCGATGCAACGTTGAGCAACCACGCTGGAACGCGGGGCATGGAAACGGAGAAATTCCTTCAAGGCGGGTAGTCCGATCCGCGTCAGGTCGAGCGGATGCGGCGCCAGTGCCGACAGGACGCGCCAAAGCGCACCGCCCCGCTGCAAGGCTGCCGGCAAGGTTGGGCGAGAGAGCAGCATGATCGGGCACGCGAGTGCCGAACCCTCGTACAGAAGATCGCTATCCGGCGCACCGACCGGTAATCGGGATGGCATTTCTCCGTTGGTTGCCAGTACATCGACATCGACCTGAGGGTGTCGCGGATGAGCGGTTTGACCTTTTAGGTCGACCAACGCCAGTTGCGATTCCGCAAGTGCTCTGTCCGGCGCAGCTTCCGGATCTCGGTAGGTCAACCAATAGATGGCGGACGAATCCGTCGGCCGCGCATGACTGAATCCACGATATGGCCACACCTGTGTGCGGGGCTTCGCACGTGAAGCGATGAGGGCCTTGTCTTCGTCCGATTTCGTCCGCTCGCCCAGATAGACGGCTTCAACCGAATAGACGTTCAGCGGAATGCCGGTTGCCAACGGGATCGGAGTGATCGGATATGTGGCATCACGACTGGTTAGCTGGATTGGTGTAGCCGAGCGTTCGAACACGTTGACGACCGGCGTGCAAAACAATCGGAATGTGCTGGTGCTCAGCGTTGCCAAGATCTGAGCGGCGCCGGAATCATGGGCGGTGCCTTGCACGGCAATGTGAAGCGTCAGTCGTCGAGCTGCTTCGGCGCGCGCGGCGCGACGCATTCGACCCAGGTCGATGTCGACGAAATCAAACTTCTCGGGGAAGGCAAAATACTCGATCAGATGCCGGAACGATTGTGCGCTTGTATCGTCTTCGTTCGGCAACAATCGCTCGCCATCGGCAAATCCGGCCGGCTCAATGGGGACTTTCGACAAGCGGGTCCAGCGTCCGCTTTCGTCCACCTCAACGTAGGCGGCCGATGCACGAAGCAACAGCGTATCGGAAAGCGCGGCGACGAGCGGCCGCTCTCCGGACAGATGTACCCGCACTGGGGCGGACGGAATGGCGTCATCGAATGCTTGCGACGCGGATTCGCTTGTAAAGGTAATCGAAATGATCCCCGTCACTTCTGCCGGGATGCGCGCTGCAGCTGGCGCAAGCGTCGCTGGTGAATAGCGTGCCGAGTGAATACGCAACGGCGACAACGTGGCGTCGTAGACTGTACGGAAGCGGCACGGTGCGACATTGGCGTCCAGCATCGTGCCGCGCGTTATCGTTAGCGGTTCAGTAAGCTGACTGAACAGAACCGACGGGTCGAACGCGGCAACCGCGCATGACGGGACCGTGCGCAGGTACTGAGGATAGGCAATTTCGAGAAGTGCCTCGGTGAATTGCGGGTAATCGTCATCAAGCTTCGCATCGACACGAGCGGCGAGCAACGCGAACGTCTGTGCCATTCGGTCGACGTGCGGATCTTCGACGTGGCCGCCAGTGATGCCGAGGCGTGCTGCAATCTTCGGAAAGCGTCGAGCAAAGTCCGCCAGACTACGTGCAAGCAGTCCGACTTCACGTTCGTAATGTGATAGCAGGTGGTCCATTCGCTGCAAATATTCAATAATCCACAATAATCGGTCCCCACTTTTTGGGAGGATATCTTATCCACATTGCTCGCAGGCATATTAGAATAGCCGCGCCCAACAAAAACCGCCCCCTCCGCTGAGAGATTCCGAGGCTAGATATGCAAATGTCAGAAATTGCGAGCTTCTTCCAGCTCCAAAGCAATCGCCTGTTTACAATTGAAACGCCATTGAAAGGTCGGTCGGATCTAGTCCTTGTCGATTTTCATTGTACCGAGGGGTTATCTCATAATTTCGAGATGCATGTCCGGCTCGCGTCGCAAGACAAGAATATCGAGCTGAAGAAGCTGATCGGCCAACCGGTGACAATCACGTTGCAGTTGACCGATGCGCTCGCCAGTTCCGATGAGCGTTACTTCCACGGATACGTTGCAGCGTTTTCGCATCTCGATACCGATGGTGGTTTTGCGATGTACAGCGCAACGATCCTGCCGTGGCTCTGGATGCTTTCTCGCCGGCAGGACATTCGGATCTTTCAGGAAGAGAACACAGAGGCGATTCTCTCGCGCGTGTTTCGAGAGTACGGCAAGCTCGCGTCGTTCGAGTTCCGGCTCTCGAAGGGAACGAAGAATCGCAGCTATTGCACCCAGTACAGGGAAACCGATCTAGCCTTTGTCGAACGGTTGATGCGAGAGGATGGCATGTTCTATTACTTCGAGCATGCGAAGGATGGGCACAAGCTGATCATCGCCGATAACTCGGTGACCGCAAAGCCGATCGACGGGCGCAGTCCATCGCTGCAATACAACCAGGGCGAGGCGATGGACAATCTTGCCGTCATCACGTCATTTCAAGCGCAGCGTCAGCTTGCACCGGATACGGTCGGACTGAAGACCTTCGACTACAAAATTCCCCATGCCCGGCGATTCGTGTCGGGTGGAACGGAAGTCAATCAAGGCGACGTACCGTCCTACGAGATCTACGACTACCTCGGCGAGCATGGTTTCGCTGACAGTGACCGGGGCGAAGAGCTCGCGCGCTTTCGGACGGAAGCGCTGGCTGCACACAGCAAGACGTTCGTCGGGGTGACGACGGGGCGACGGATGATGCCGTGCCGATACTTCGAGTTGGACGATCACTACGATCACGCCAGTACCAAACAGGAAGACCGGCAATTCCTGTTGCTGACTGTGTCACACACCGGCACGAACAACTATGAGCCCGGTGAGGGGAGTTCGGCGTATTCGTGCAGCTTCACCTGCATTCGCAAGAAAATTCCGTACCGTCCGGCGTTCGAGGGCGAGCGTCCGACGATCGTCGGGCCGCAGACGGCGATCGTCGTAGGTCCGAAAGGCGAGGAGATTTATACGGATAGTCTCGGTCGTGTGAAGGTGCAGTTCCACTGGGATCGTCTCGGCAAGCGCGACCAAGGGAGCTCCTGCTGGGTGCGCGTGAGCCAGCCGTGGGCGGGCAGCGGTTTCGGGATGATTCAGATTCCGCGAATCGGGGATGAGGTGGTCGTGAGTTTCCTGGACGGAAATCCAGACCGTCCCCTTGTGACGTCGCGCGTTTACAACTCCCAGAACATGCCGCCGTGGGCGTTGCCAGCTAACGCGACACAGAGCGGGATTCTGACCCGTTCGACCAAGACCGGTAACGTCAACACGGCCAATGCGATTCGCTTCGAGGATAAGAAGGGCGAGGAAGAGGTCTGGCTGCACGCCGAGAAGGATCAGCGCATCGAGGTCGAGCACGACGAGTCGCACTGGGTCGGTAACGATCGTACGAAGAACATCGACCACGACGAAACGGTGCACGTCGGCCACGACCGAACCGAGACGGTCGATAACAACGAGACCATCAACATTGGAGTGGATCGCACGGAGACCGTCGGCAACAACGAGACGCTGACGGTCGGCGGCAACCGCGACGAGACGATCAAGGGAATGGAGAACGTTCTGATCGCGCTGACTGCAACCGAAACAGTCGGCCTCGCGAAGGCGCTGACCGTGGGCGGCGCGTACACCGTCACGGTAGCCGGCGCGATCAACACCGCGGCTGGCCTCGCGAGTGCCGAAGAAGTTGGTCTCTCGAAGACCACGATGGTGGGCAAGACCTATACGGTGACGGCCGGCGATCGCATTGAGCTGCGAACCGGTAAGGCGTCGATCGTTCTTGAAAGCAGCGGCCACATCACGATCAGTGGCACGAGCATTGACATTCTCGGTTCGGATGCCGTGAAGGTAGACGGCAAGACCGTGGACCTGAACTGAGCGCCACGACTATGGAGTTCCGTAACCTCACGCCCTTGCATGCGATGGCGTTCAATGCCGTCGACGTGCCCGGGAACGAAATTCACGTCGTGGCGCTCAAGGCGGGGTATCGGCTTGAGCCGATGCAATCGCTCGATCCCGATGGCGATACGCATCGTTGCGTGCTGCTGAGCGGCGAAGATGCCGTTCCGTTGGCGATGGCCGACGAATACGAAGGCGAGACGGGCACGGGCAGTGTGAAATGGGAGAGCGATCTTGCGCCGTTCAAGCCGAAGTGCGATGTCCTGGTCCGCGCGACGGCGCACGCCCCGCATGGCACGCCAGCTTCTTCGTGGCCCGCTCGCGTACGGGTCTTCGATGCCGGCACGATGGTCATCGACAAAGGACTTCGCGTAACGGGGCCGCGCTCATTTACGAAGGGCTGGCGAGGGTGGAAGCTCGGTGATCCTCAACCGACGACAGCGGTGCCGGTGCGCTGGGAGCAGGCGTACGGTGGAGCGAGCCTCGTTGCCCTTGCGCCGGGTGCAACGGGAGCGAGCGCGGAACTTGAACTGAACGAAGTCTGCTTCACCAACCCGCTGGGCCGCGGATGGGTGGAGAAGCGTTTCCTCGATCGGGCGACTCATAAGTCGGTCGTCGCCTCGCCGTGCGCGTCATCGATTCCAGTACCGTTGCCGAAGATTGCCGAGATTCCGGCGCCTCAGATCGAGGCATGGGACATTCCAACAACCAGTCTCGACGTTGCCGAGCACTCGGCTTCGGGGCTGGATACCAAGCAGATGAAAGAGGTCGCCGCGAGCTACGCGATGACGCCTGTCGGGTTGGGTGTTGTCGGTCGCGCCTGGACGCCGCGTTTGCAGTTTGCCGGGACTTACGACGAGACATGGCATAAGACGAGATGGCCGTACCATCCGATGGATCACGACTTCCGTTATTGGAATGGTGCGCCAGCAGACCAGCAGATCGAATGGCCCGCACCCGGACTCGCCTTTGAGCTTGCCAATCTCGCGTTGCCGGAGCACACGCGGGCAGGATTTCTGCGTGCCCACCTTCCCGGACATCGCGCGCTTGTGGCGCTTCGCTTCAATAGCGGGGAAATCGTGCCGCTCGAGATGAAGCTCGACACGCTCTTGATCGATACGGAGGACATGCGTGTATCGGCGACGTGGAGAGCGGTTTTTCCGTTGCAGCCGGCGGTACGCGTGTGTGAGGCACGTTTCGAACTCGATCGGCATGCGCCTCTGTTGCGAATGGCCGCCTTGAAAACAACGAGCGAACCGGAGGACGCGTGGCAGACAACGTAATGGCCCGCAAGGATGGCCAGTGGACCATCGTGTCGACGATGCCTGACGTATGCAAAACCCCTATGGGGAGCAGCACGCCACCCGTTCCGTATCCGGTCACGGCGAGCCTGGGCGACAGTCAGATGACGTCGAAGACGGTGTTTGCGAACGGCAATCCGATCGTCCGGTTCGATTCGAGTTTCGCGCCGGAGACGATCGGGGATCAGGCCGGCGTGGCGCATGGCGTCGAAAGTGGAACCGTCGGTGCCAAATGCTGGCCGATCGACCATAGCAAGACTGTCCGGGTCGAAAGCAAGATGGTCGTGCGTCACAGCGACCAGTTCTGGATGAACGGCAATTACGTCGGGAAGGATGCAAAGGCCGCCCGTTGGCGAGGTCGAAAAGCACAAATCGCCGAGGCACGGGAGAAAGCTGCTTCAATGCCACCGGGATCGGAGCGAAGCAAACTCGAAGCGGCGGCAAATCGCTTCGAGCAAAACAATACGGCGGTCGAAAAGGCGCGCTTGGCGGAGAACGTATACCACCCGGAGCAAGCGGCGCCAGAGGGATGGAAGAACGTCAGCAGCGACCCCGCGAAGCTGGCCCAGTTCAAGTTGAAGCCCAACGATTTTTCGATACCGGGAACAAACTTTCGTGCGCAGGTCTACGAACCCGATCCCGCAGTTTTCGGAAATGACTTCAAAACACAGGTGGTCTTTCAGGGAACGGACAAGACGAAATGGTCCGATTGGGCTAACAACCTAGCCCAAGGGGCGAACAAGAATTCTGCTTATTACGATCGTGCCGTCAAGATCGGTCGAGCGCTTCAGAACAGCGGAACAGATGTGGACATTGTGGGGCATTCGCTCGGTGGTGGCATGGGTTCCGCCGCATCGCGCGCAAGTGGATTGGCTGCGACCACGTTCAACTCAGCAGGCCTCAATCCGGCGACGGTAGCGCGCTATGGCGGGACACCGGTGGCGTCTGATATTCAGGCGTACCGTGTCGAAGGGGAGATCCTGACGAAGGTTCAGGAGGGTAGTCACGGCATGATGCCTACAGCGGTCGGTACGCCGCACATCCTTCCTGGAACGGGTGGGGCGGTTGAGCGCCACGGCATGAATCAGGTCATCGACGGCATCGAAGCACAAAAAGCAGCCGACCAGGCCACGATTGTCCAGGAGACTCGTCCTTGAGGACCAACACGACAACTTCGCCGGCCCGAAGGGTGAAGCACGCGGCGCGTTGGCGGTGGATGGCCGTAGCCGCTGTCTCCGCACTAGTAATCATCGTAAGTGGATGCAATATGAGCTCGAATTCACCCAGCAAGTATTTTGACGGCAGCTATCTGTCTGCTGCCAAGGCGATTAGCGATGGCGATGTTGCTCAATTGAAATCGGCGTTGTCCGGGATCGACGTGAACAAGCCTGGGCGACAAGAGATGACATTGCTCTGGTTCGCTATCTCGACCAAGAATTTCCCTGCGATTAGTGAACTGATCGCGCACGGCTCGAAGCCGGACACCCAGATCGCGGAGGGCCTGGGCAGTGCGATGTACTTCGCGATCACCAATGAAGATACTCGGTACCTGAAAGCGATGCTCGATGGCGGCTTGTCGCCGGACACGGTCGATAGCGATGGCACGAGTCTGTTGCAGCGGGCCATGGAAGGCAACGGCGCGATGGAGCGAGTAAAGCTGTTAGTCGAACATCACGCAAACATCAATCATCGCGACAGCATTGGCGGGACCGCACTGGATTCCGCGCTCGACGTCGGCAAGCCGGACATTGCGATTTTTCTCGTTGAGCATGGTGCCGATGTCAACGCCCATACGACGAACGGCGTGAGCGTGGCCTACTCCGTGCAGAAAGACATCGACGCACTGCAACCGGAGGCCAAGCAGGCTACGGTCACCGACATTTCGTTGGATAAGGAGGGACAACCGGTCAGAACGACACAGACGCCCCCCGCACAAGGGTTGTCGCCCGAGGGCAAGGAGCGCTTGGAAAAATTCGAGCGCCTGCGCACGCTGATGATCGAGAAAGGGGCGAAATTTCCTCCCGATCCGCCGGCGAAGGTCCGGGAGCAGATGAGCAAAAAATAAGTCGGGGAGCGCATCGTGGGTGATAAAGGCAATACTGTCGGTAGGCTCTACGGACAAGCAGCCATGTCGAATGTCGCTGCGTCGTCGGCCAATCCACCGGTCGTGGCCGAAACGCCGGCGGAAGCGGGGTGGTTCAGTCAGGCAGTGGGCTACGTTCATACTGGACTGGATGTCCTTGGGGCTATCCCGGAAGTCGGTGCAGTGTTTGACGGTGCAAACGGATTGATTTACGCAGCGGAAGGCGATTACGCGCAAGCTGCAATATCCGGCGGCTCGGCTGTTGCCGACCTTGTGCCGGGCTTGGGTACAGCGGGCAAAGCTGTCAAATACGGGGCGAAAGGCGTAGCTAAACTGGGGGCAAAGGAGGCCGCTGAGCAAGTCGCAAAGCAAGAGGCGAAAGTACTGGCCGAGAAAGAGGCCAAACAATTGGCGGAGCAGGAAGCTAAACAGGCCGCGGAGCAAGCCGCCAAAAAAGCCGAGAAAGAAGCCGCCGAGAAAGCGGAGAAAGAAGCCGCATCGAATGGTGGGAAAGACGGCGGCAAGGTCAAAGGCAAGGGGCGCTGCAACCTTCGTCCTTACCATCCGGATACCTGCAAAGCGGAAGGGAAGACCGGACACCATGTCGTGGCAGACCGAGCGTTTCGTCTGCCGGGCGCGCGTAGAGGATCTGAGCGTCGTCAGATTCCTGGAGGCATTTCCGAAGGCGACGGTTTGGTGATCTGCTTAGAGGGCAAGGATCGTACCCCGACAACTGAGCATGGTAAGGCGCACGCATTGTACGATGCAGCAGAGTTGGCGTTGGGCTTGAAGGGCAATCCGCCTGGTACGACTGAATTGTGGAAACTAGAGGCGGCAGGAGCAGCGTCGGTCGCAGCAGTAACAAAATGTAATCCAGCTTTAATCATGGCTGAGCTTCGAGCGTACCATCAATCAAAGGGAATGGGGCCCAACTTCAAGGTCCGGGCCGATCCTACTGGTGGATTAACTAAGGGTATGGAATTGAAGGATTTTGCCGAACAGATGAAGACTGGTGCAGGGGACTTCTGAGGACGATTTCTTATGGCAAAGCAAAAAACCAAGTTGACATTCGGTACTGGTTGCGCGATTAATCGAGACATGTTCTATCTGTCCAGCACTTTGGACGAGTTAGAGTCTACGGAAGACACTCCTGTTTCGCGGATGGTGTTCTATCAAGGTCAAACGACAGACAAATGGTTTTACCATGACCTTCCTGCGTGGCGTGTCGTGTCGACCTGTTACCCAGAACCCGGTCCCAATAGTGTTCGCAAGGTCTACGCACTGAGCGAGCAGGGGGACGTCGAAAGTTACAGTCGAGAGGGCTCGGTAATCGAAAAAATTGCAGATGCCGGTCTGGCGCCGGCGCCGGCGTCGGCTAACTACGGATACGTTACTCGTATTCGAGAAATTGGCGATCACCTTTATGTTTGTGGATATGGTGGCCAAGTCTATAAGCGCGGCCCTACTGACTGGGCACATATTGATGCTCAGCTCCTCCAGAAAAAGGTTGACATTGGTGGCATCGAAGATCCAAACGAGCTACTTGCGGCATTGACTAAATCTACCGATGAAACGATCGGTCTCGTTGACATCAACGGCCTCGATGAAAAATCAATCTACGTCGTCGGTAATGATGGATACATGGCATTTTTTGATGGTGCGAGCTGGATAAAATTGCCGAAAGCAACAGCGGCTCATCTCAATTGCGTCCTACCTGTCTCAGTGGATAGCGTTTGGATCGCTGGAAGCAAAGGGACCTTGCTAAAAGGCAACTTTCAGGCTGGCTTCAGTGCAGTGGCCCGGAAGAGCCTCAGTACAGACTTTTATTCGCTAGCGTGGTTTAACGATCGGCTCTTCATCGGTGCCGGCGACGGAATCTATGAGCTCGATGAAAACGGTCCACAAAGGTTGATGGTTAGCGACAAGTTCTCCTTGGACAATGTAGCGACCGTGGAAGCGAAGGACGGTGTTTTATGGGTGTTAGCGTCTCGAAGGCTAGCCCGATACGACGGGGCACAGTGGGAAGTATTCGAGAATCCTCACAATTTCCCGTGATGGCGTAAAGAGTTCACGTGTCGTTGGGTGTGAATATGGACTGGCGAAGCGCCTACGTGTTTCTGACGCGGCAAGAGCTACGGGCTGTTCGTGCCCGTAGCTCTTATGTCCCATTCTTGGTGTGAGCAGATCAGGCGGAGCAGGCGTGCTGCGCCCATGCTTCCATGAGAGGGCGCCGTTGTTCCAGTAGGTCGGTGCGGTGATACGCGGCCTCGACCTGATTTTTAACGGCGTGAGCCAGTGCGCGTTCGGCGAGATCACGGGCATAGCCGTGTTCGCTGGCCCAATCACGGAAACTGGAACGGAAGCCGTGAGCGGTCGCGACGCGGCCGGATGTATCACTTTCGGCTTTTACGCGGCGGAGAAGAGCGGTTAGGGCCATGTCGCTCAGTACTTTTTCGCGCGGTGAGGGAAAGACGAGTGTTTCGTGCAGTTGACGCTGACTGAGAGTCTTGATGAGTTCCAGCGCCTTTTCAGACAGCGGGACGCGATGCGGTTCCTTTGCTTTCATGCGTGCAGCGGGGATGATCCAAACGCGTTTCAAGAGATCAAACTCATCCCACGTCGCACCGCGGACCTCACCACTTCGGGCCGCGGTAAGTATCAGGAAGAGTAGGGCGGCACGAGTGCTATCCGTAAGCTCGTGTTTTGCGAGGTGGCTTGCGACGAATTTGGGGACTTGGCGCCACGGCATTGCGGGTTGATGCTCCGCTTTGGTCGACTGTTTGGGGAGGATGTGATCGACGACTGAGACGGGATTTGCCGCGATATGACCATGCGCCCACGCCCACTGCATGACAGCGTGCATGCGTTGGCGAGTGCGACTTGCCGTCTCAGCCTTGGTCAGCCAGATCGCGCGCAGGACGTCTGCGCAGTCGCCGGGACTGATCGCGTCGAGCTTGCGATTGCCAAGCTTGGGGAAGACGTAGGTTTCGAGCGTGCTGATCCATTGCGCGGAGTGCTTCTCATTTTTCCAGCCGGGCTTTAATTCTTCGTGCACTTGGCGTGCGGCTTTCTCGAACGTAAGGGCGGCAGCGACTACAGCGGCAGCTTCTCGATCTCGGTTGCGCTGGTCGATCGGATCTTCTCCGTTATCGATGAGCTTGCGCATGGCAAGCGCTTTGTCCCGAGCCTCAGCGATGGAGACTTCTGGATAGGTGCCGAGTCCTGCGTCCCGGCGCTTGCGGGTCACGGGGCTGGTGAAACGTAAGATCCATTTGCAGCCCGACTTCGTTGGGGAGAGCAGTAGTCCGGTTACTTTTCCGTCGAAGACCGGTTTGTCGGTTGGCTTGAGTGCTTTGGCTTGCTTGTCGGTTAGCATCGATTTTTAGCCCATCAATCAGCCCATCGCATAGCGTTGGATGGGGTTGGATCGTATAAGCGTAAATTGGATGCTTGGACGATGCAAGTGTTTGATTTATTGGATTGTGTTTGGATTCTGGTGGATTCCATTGGAGGTCGATTGGGCAGACACCCTCTCCGCCAAAATACGAAGCCCCTTGATCCGGAAGGATCAAGGGGTTTTTCGTTTGTGCCGATCTGATCGCACGGTACTCCTTCCCTGATCGGTGCATGCGCAGTCGCACCATCGAATTGCGCATCGTCTCGATTCGACCCGGCCTGGTTCCGTCTTCACCGGAGGTTGTCAATGATGAGAAGGGCATTCAGGTTGATGCTGGTTATCGGGCTGCTTTTTCATGCGCTCGGTGCCGCTGCGCAGAGCACTTATCGCCTGACCGGTGTCGCGAGGATATACAGCGTCGGCTCGGCAGTGCAGCCGAACATCGAACTGCCCGTCAATCCGGCATATTCCAGCGTTCTCGCGCTGAGGGGGGATTCGTTCTATTTGAGCTATGACGGCTCGACGCAGGATGAGTGCGGCGTGAAAATAAAAAAACAGGCACCATTCTCGTTTGACTCGGCGCCGCTCGGGAATGCTCGAAAGCTGAATGAATTCCTCGGGGACAAGTTCCGCATCAATGCGAATGGCTGGGCGACGATGTACCTGCTGCAGGACGCGACATCGCCGAGCTGTACTGCGCTCCGCTTCGCGAGGATATATGCGTCGAATTCCGAGTTCGTGTTGCTGGATGGACCCTTCATCTATGTGTTCACGCTCGAGAAGCATCGCTTCAGGGACGCGAGCAAGGGGTTCGATTGTGGAGCGGCGAGATCCGACGTGGAGCGCCTGATCTGCGGCGATCCCAAGCTGCGGAAGATGGATGCCGACGTCAATCACGGATTTGTCCTGATGCAGACGAAATACTCGAAGGAAATCTCTTATCAGGATCCTGTCCGGATGGATCAGATCAAATGGGTTTCCGGCGTAAGAAACAAATGCACGACGGTGGATTGTCTGCTGAAGGCGTATTCGTCACGAATCAGCTATATCAAGGGCAAGGTGTCGGACAGTTACCCATCGTATCCGAACGATGAGAACGATTGAGTCACGTGGTCGAGATCATGAAGGAATTCAAGCGCGTTGCAGTATTGATGATTCTCGATCCGGTCATTGCACACGCCTTTGGGTCGCTTGATGCGTTCGAGGCATTCCTGAGCGATAAATTTCATATGAATCGCAAGCCTATGAATGAAATCTATCTGCTTGGGGACGCGAATATGCCGCTTTGCTCGGGTTTGCGATTCGCGACGATTTACAAGTCGGCAGACGATCTCGTTCTGGCGAGCGGAGCGTGGATGTATGCGTTCCAGCGCGAGACGCATCCTCCCATGAACGCGGAACGGAGCTTTGATTGCTCGAAGGCCCGGACGACTGTCGAGCGTCTTGTTTGCGCCGATCCTGATCTCGTGAAGCTCGACGAGATGGTGACCCGTGGATTTGTCGCGATGCAGCTGGTCGAGTCGAAGGAAATTTCGTATCAGAATCCGGTCAGGAAAGACCAGATCAACTGGATCAGAAACGTCAGGAACAAGTGTGCGAACAGCCCTTGCCTCACCGAGGCATACCGTGCGCGCGTTCAATACATCAAGGGCCGGATATCCAGTGCCTCCCCGTCTTATCCGGAAAAAGAGTCTGGGCAGGACGGCGGTTGAGCGATGGGTGAAAACAGCGCGTCGTTCCCGACCTGGGCCGGCGCGCGCAGGCCTTGCGGCGAACGCTGCCTGCTCGCAGTCCACCACCATCCAACCGAAGCGACAGCCAGTCGCCCCCCACCCGTTCGTCCACTTGCACGCGAAGCAATACCCCCGGCCAATCGCTTTCGTCTACTTTAAGCCGCCGGCTTGCCCGCCGTTAACAGGTTTCGACAAATAGGCGTCCGTGCCGCGACGCCGCTCCCTCTCTGTCGATTCAAGGTCCCATGAAGCTGAGCTACAAGATTCCCCTCGCATTCGCCGTCGCGCTGCTGCTGATGTTCGGTGGCGCGCTGTACGGCATCCACATTCTCAATCGTTCGATCGATACGTTTGCCGACGACGTGCAGACGAACGTCGGCGACGAACGGCTCGTGTCGGCCACGCTCGTGCAGTTCAAGCTGCAAGTCCAGGAATGGAAGGACACGCTGTTGCGCGGCAAGCAGCCCGCGAAACTCGACCAGTACTGGCAGGCGTTCCAGACGCGCGAGCGCACGGTCGATACGCTCGCCGCGCAGCTCGTTCATCAGTTGCCGCCCGGCGAGAGCCGCTCGCTCGTCGAGCAGTTCATGCGTGCGCATACGGCGATGGGCGAGGGTTACCGGCGCGGGTTCGACGCGTTCAAGGCGGCCGGCTTCGAGCCGTCGGCCGGCGACGCCGCCGTGGCGGGCGTCGACCGCGAACCCGCGGCGCTGCTGGAGCGGGCCGCGAAGTCGATTGCCGACGAGAGCGCGGCGGTGTCCGAGCGCGCGGGGCGCGATGCGCAGCATGCGACGATCGCGAGCCTCGTGCTGATGCTGGTCGTGCTCGGCGTCGCGATGGTCGGTGCGTTCCTGTTCAGCCGCGCGATCCTGCGTCCGCTCGACCGTGCGGTCGCGTGCGCGCAGGCCGTCGCCGAGGGCGACCTGACGCGCGACGTCGACGCGGCCGGCCGCGACGAGATCGCCGATCTGCTGCGCGCGTTGCGGACGATGCAGGCGAGCCTGTCGGGTGTCGTGCTCGAAGTGCGTACGCACGCCGAAGCCGTCGCGACGGCGAGCGCACAGATCGCGTCGGGCAATCACGACCTGTCGGCGCGTACCGAGGCACAGGCCGCGTCGCTCGAGGAAACCGCGGCGAGCATGGAGCAGCTGACGGGCGCAGTGCGGCAGTCGGCCGAGCACGCGCAGCACGCGGCGCAGCTGGCGCACGACGCATCGAACATCGCGGCGGCAGGCGGCGGCGTGATGTCGGATGCGGTCGGCACGATGAACGGCATCGCCGACAGCTCGGCCAAGGTCGGCGAGATCATCGCGGTGATCGACGGCATTGCGTTCCAGACCAACATCCTCGCGCTGAACGCAGCGGTCGAGGCGGCGCGCGCGGGCGAGCAGGGGCGCGGCTTCGCGGTCGTCGCGGCGGAAGTGCGGACGCTCGCGCAGCGCAGCGCCGCCGCCGCGAAGGAGATCAAGGGGCTCATCGAGCAGTCGACGCAGCGGGTCGACGAGGGCGCCGTGCTGATCGGCCGTGCGGGCGAGTCGATTCACGAGATCGTCGGCGCGGTGCAGCGCGTCACGACGATCGTCGGCGAGATCTCGTCCGCGTCGCAGGAGCAGAGCGGCGGCATCCAGCAGGTGAATATCGCGGTCACGCAGATGGACGAGGCGACGCAGCGCAACGCGGCGCTCGTCGAGCAGGCATCGGCCGCGACGCAGGCGCTGGCCGAGCAGGCGAGCGCGCTGCGGCATGCGGTCGCCGTGTTCAGGCTGCCGGAAACGGCGGCGGCCTGAGCGTGCGGCGGCGCGGCAAGCCGCACCGTCGCGTGCAACGCGTCGACGGAGGGGCTCAGGCCGCCGCGCCGTACTGCGAGAGAACTTTCTCCCGGATCGACGGCTTGATGTTCGACTGAGCCATGTTGCCGCCGTAGTGCGCGACCACACGCGGATTCATCACGCGATACCAGAGCGGCGGCACGTACGCGAACAGGATCATCGTCGCGTAGCCGGCCGGCAGTTGCGGCGAATCGTCGAAATGGCGCAGCGCCTGGTACGAGCGCGTCGGATTCGCATGATGGTCGGCGTGCCGCTGCAACTGGTAGAGGAACAGGTTGGTGACGACGTGATTGCTGTTCCACGAATGCTGCGGCGTGCAGCGTTCGTAACGGCCGTTCGGCAGCTTGCGGCGGCCGAGCCCGTAGTGCTCGACGTAGTTCACGACTTCGAGCAGCGACGCGCCGTAGACGGCCTGGATCACGAGGAACGGGATCACGACCTTGCCGGCCATCGCGATCGCGATGCCCCACACGACGACGGTCATCGCCCACGCGTGCAGCACCTCGTTGCGCCAGGTCCACGGCGAATGCCCGAGCCGTTCGAGGCGGGCCTTCTCGAGCCGCCACGCGGAGCGGATGCTGCCGGTCACGGTGCGCGGCAGGAACGCCCAGAACGATTCGCCGTAGCGCGCGCTCGCCGGATCCTCGGCCGTCGCGACACGGACATGGTGGCCGCGATTGTGCTCGACGTAGAAATGGCCGTATGCGACCGGCGCGAGCGTGATCTTCGCGAGCCAGCGCTCGAAGCGGTCGGTCTTGTGCCCGAGTTCATGCGCGGTATTGATCGAGATGCCCGTCGCGGCGCCGAGCGACAGCGCGAAGCCGACGTAGTCGTACCAGGCGAGCGCGTGCGTGCCGACGATCCATACGCACGCGAAGAACGCGACGTATTCGACGAGGGTCGCGAGATAGACGATCAGCCGGTAGTAGCGCTCCCGTTCGAGGTGCGGCACGACGGCCTCGGGCGGATTGTCGCGATCGTCGCCGATCAGCGTGTCGAGGATCGGGATCACGCCGAACGCGAACAGCGGGCCGAACCACCAGAACACATGCAGGCCCGTCGACAGCGCGAGCTGGGCGGCGAGGATCGGCAGCGTGATCGTCAGCGCGCCGAGCAGCCACAGGTAACGCTTGCCATCCGACCAGCCCGAAGCCGATCCGTCGGTCATTGCCATTGTCTCCCTCCTTGCTTGAATCCGCTCGTTGGTCCGCGCCGCATGGGCGTGCGCGGCGCCGGGTCGTGGCCCGGTTCTGCCTGTTATACGACCCATGCGCGCACTTTTCCAAACCCCCGCGCTAGGCAGGACGCTCCAAACGGCGGGGTTCCGCCGGCGCATCCGGGGAAGGGCGGTCGCGCGCCGATTGAAACGGGCCGGCACTTCGCGCGCGGCGCCGGCGAGGCCGTGCGATCGTCAGACGAAACCGCGGCGGCGGCTGTGCGCACGCAGCGCGTGCGGGCCGCGCAACAAATGTTGCGATGCAATAGGAATCGCCGGCGCGAGGCGGTTTTCGTTTGATTTCCGGTCGTCGCCGCGGCGCGCGGGCAGCGCGGCAGCGACGGCTTGCATGCCGGTCCGCGCGCGTTTGGTCCTGTCCGCCAAGGTGGCGCGCCGGGTGCGGGCGAGCGGCGAGCCGGCGGTCAACGTGCGCGGCCGGGCGTGCAGCGGCGATGCTGCACCTGCACAGCAACGTGCGGGCGGCGGCGCCGGAGGGCGTCCGCAACGCCTGTTGCCTTTCGATTCGCGCTGCCATTTGAAAATTACGATTTGACTCATGCCCCGCTTTCGGTTGAAGCTAGTAGCTTGCTGTCCGAAGGGGGCTGTGCCTGCATGAGTTCGACCTTGACCGTTCGTCGTATCGTTGCCGACCAGGGCGGCGTGTATCGCGAACTCCGCGCCGCATCGCTGCGCGAGCCCTACGCGCCCGGCGAAGCGCCGGAGGCCGAATTGCTGACCGTCGAAGCGGACGCAGCGTCGGCGATTGCCGCGCAGCGCGCCGTGTCCGACGAGTCGACGACTTTCCTGCTGTATACCGAAGGCCATCCGGCCGGCATGATCGGTGCGTATTTCGACAATACGCCCGATCGGCGTGCGTTCGTCAGCGAGCTGTGGGTTGCGCACGCGGTGCGTCATCTGCGCGGCGGGCTGCTGCTCGTCGACACCGCGAGCGCGTGGCTCGCCGAGCGCGGCGCCCAGGACGTCTACGCGTGGATTGCCGATGCGAACCGCAACGCGATCCGCTTCTACGAGCGCGCGGGTTTCGGCAACACCGGCGAACACGCGCCGATCGCGCGGATGCCCGGCGCGATGAAATCGCTGTACGTGTCGCAGGTGAAGCACTGACCGACGGGCCGCGCCCGCGAGGCGGGCCCGGCCTCGGACCGGCGCGCACGATTGCGGTTCTCCGGCGATTCGCGCGCATCGGCGCGCCTTCCCTCCCATCCGGGCCGCGGCGGCCCGACACCCGATTCCCGACACCAGCGGCGTGATGCCTGTTGCACGACGCCTGTTGCACGACGCCCAAAAATAATGGCCGCGCGCGTGGACGCCTGTAAAATACGCAAAAAATTTTTGCAGAGTGTCCATGTCGCTTAAAAAATCGCCATTCTTCGAGCTGCGCAGCGGATCGGTCGATACGTTGCTGTTCACCGTGAAGACGACCGATCTCGATGCGTTGCGTACCGAACTGGTCAAGCGCTTCGAAGCGACTCCCGAGTTTTTCGCCGACGATGTCGTCGCGATCGACGTCCGCCGCCTGGCGGACGGCGAACGCGTCGCGCTGGCGGACATCCGCCAGATGCTGAACGACGTGCGGATGCGCCCGGTGGGTGTCGTCGCGCTGGCCACGCAGGGCTGGGCGGGGGAAGCCGGCCTGCCGTTGCTCGAGGCGCGCGACCGTCGCGTGCCGTCGGCGAAGGGCGCGGGCGACACGGACGCTGCGCCTGCCGTCGAGGCGGCGGCCGTTCCGGCCGCTGCACCCGAGCCGGTGCAGCCGCAGGCCGGCGGCCAGACGCTCGTGATCGACCGGCCGTTGCGTTCGGGGCAGCAGATTTACGCGAAAGGAGACCTCGTGGTGCTCGCGCCGGTCAGTCACGGCGCGGAAATCATCGCGGAAGGCAACATCCACATCTACGCGCCGTTGCGCGGCCGCGCACTCGCGGGCGTGCACGGCAATCACGACGCGCGCATTTTCTGCACGTGTCTCGAGCCGGAACTGATTTCGATCGCGGGTATCTATCGAACAACCGAGAACCCGTTGCCCGCCGACGTACTGGGGAAAGCGGTGCAGATCCGGCTCGAAGAGGAAAAACTGATGATCGAACCGCTGCGCCTGACGTAATACACGCGGTGCGCTCCGGATCGATCGGCTCTCATTGACGAACACAGGGTATTGGGTAAATGGCAAAAATCATCGTGGTGACCTCGGGCAAGGGCGGCGTGGGCAAGACGACGACGAGCGCGAGCTTTGCGTCCGGTCTCGCGCTGCGCGGCCACAAGACGGCCGTGATCGACTTCGACGTCGGCCTGCGCAACCTCGATCTCATCATGGGCTGCGAGCGCCGCGTGGTGTACGACCTCGTGAACGTGATCCAGGGCGAAGCGAACCTGAACCAGGCGCTGATCAAGGACAAGAAGTGCGAGAACCTGTTCATCCTGCCGGCGTCGCAGACGCGCGACAAGGATGCGCTCACGCGCGAAGGCGTCGAGAAGGTGCTGAACGACCTCGCCGCGATGGACTTCGAATACATCGTCTGCGATTCGCCGGCCGGCATCGAGGCGGGCGCGCTGCACGCGATGTACTTCGCGGATGAAGCGCTGATCGTCACGAACCCGGAAGTGTCGTCGGTGCGCGACTCCGACCGCATTCTCGGCATCCTGTCGTCGAAGACGAAGCGTGCGACCGAAGGCAAGGATCCGATCAAGGAACACCTGCTGATCACGCGCTACAGCCCGAAGCGCGTCAGCGAGGGCGAGATGCTGTCGCTCGAGGACATCAGCGAGATCCTGCGCATCAAGCTGATCGGCGTGGTGCCCGAGTCGGAAGCCGTGCTGCACGCGTCGAACCAGGGCCTGCCGGCCGTGCATATCGACGGCACCGACGTGGCGGAAGCGTACAAGGACGTCGTCGCGCGCTTCCTCGGCGAAGACAAGCCGCTGCGCTTCACCGATTACCAGAAGCCGGGCCTGCTGCAGCGCCTCTTCGGCAGCAAGTAACGGAGGCCGCCAATGTCCATCCTTTCGTTTCTCCTCGGCGAGAAGAAGAAGTCCGCATCGGTCGCGAAGGAGCGCCTGCAGCTCATCATCGCGCACGAGCGCGTCGGCGGCCGCCCGCCGGCCGATTACCTGCCGGCGCTGCAGAAGGAGCTGGTCGCGGTCATCTCGAAGTACGTCCATATTTCGAACGACGACATCCGCGTGAGCCTCGAGCGCCAGGACGATCTCGAGGTCCTCGAAGTGAAGATCGAGATCCCGCAGGCCTGACCCGCGTTGTTCCCGTTCCGCGCGGCGGCCCCTGCCGCCGTGCGCGTCTTACGCCCTGTTGCACTTTCGGGCACGCCGTAACACGGCGTCTGTCGGCCGTTATCGGTCCTCCCGCATTGAACGAATACGCTCGCGTAACTTGTTCAACCAGGAGGTTGTGATGGCTGTCTCATCGATTCGTCGTGTCGTTCTCGCATTCGCAGCCGTGGCTGCGGGCGCGTCCGCTCTTGCCGCACCGCTCGCTGCGCGCGCGGATGAAATTCTCGTCGCCACGCCGGTCGTCACCCGGCCGGGCGAAGTCGTCATCGCCGAGCCGGTCGCCGTGCGCACCGAGGAAGTCGTCGTCGTCGCGCCGAATGCGCCGCCGCCGGTGCGCTACGAAGTCGTGCCGGCCGCGCGCGTGGGCTACGTGTGGGATCGCGGGCACTGGCACTGGGAGCATGGCCGCTACGTGTGGATCGGCGGCCACTGGGAGGCCGAGCGCGTCGGCATGCAATGGGTGCCGGGCCATTGGGACCAGCGCGGTCCGAACTGGTTCTGGACCCGTGGCCACTGGGCATGATGGAGGCGGGCGATGAAAAGAACCGCAATCGCCATCGCGCTCGTCGCGATCACGCTGGCCGGGTGCATCGTCGTGCCGGCGCGGCCCGTGTACTACCGGCCGGCACCCGTCGTGATCTACTGAGCGTCGCGCGGGCCGGGCTGCGTCGCGGCGGGGTTCGCCGCGGCGGCAGCCGGACCGGTGCCGGTCGCTTCGCCGCCGGCAAGCCCGTCGCCGGCAAGCCCGTCGCCATTCTCGTCGCGCAGCGTGTCGAGCGGATCGGCGGGGGCGGCCGCCGCATCCTGCGGCGCGACGACGCCGGACGTTGCCGGGGCCGGGGCCGGCGCCGTCGTGGCGGTGGCAGCCGCAGCCGGCGGCGCGAGATAGCGCAGCGCGAGCGTTTCATAGAGCGGCGGCGCGAAGAAGCGCGATACGCGGCTCGACACCAACGCGGTGGCCATCAGCGAAATCACGAGCGCGTGACCGTTGATCATCTCCATCACGATCACGAACGACGTGATCGGCGACTGCGTGACGGCCGCCAGATAACCGACCATCGCGAGTGCGATCAGCATCGGCAGGCTCATGTTGCTGAACACGACGTGCAGCAGGTTGCCGAACCCGGCGCCGATCGACAGCGACGGCGCGAAGATCCCGCCGGGGATGCCCGGCAGGTACGACGCGACCATCGACACCATTTTCAGGAACGGGTAGAACACCGACAGATGCTGGCTGCCGTCGAGCAGGCCGCGTGCTTCGGCATAGCCGCTGCCGAAGGTCGTGCCACCCGATACGAGGCCGACGACCGCGATCGCGAAGCCGCACAGCGCGGCGAACGCGATCGGCCGCTCGCGATACAGGCCCAGCAGTCGCGCGGGCAGCCAGCGCCCCGTGTTGAGCAGCAGCCAGCAGAACAGCCCGCCCGCGATCCCCGTCACGATCGCGGTGACCAGCACGGCGAGCGCCAGCAGTTTCGGGAAATGGGGGCCGGCATCGATCGTACCGAAATACGTGTAATTGCCGTTCAGGCCGAGCGCGACGACGCCGGCGAGGATGATCGCGGTGATCAGCACGCCGCTGGCGCGCGCGGAGAAGCTGCGTGTCAGCTCCTCGATCGCGAACACGATCCCGGCAAGCGGCGTATTGAACGCGGCCGACAGCCCGGCTGCCGCGCCGGCAAGCACCAGTTGACGTTCGATCTGCGCGTTCGAGCGCGGGTAGAAGCGTCGCAGGTTGAACATCAGCGCCGCGCCGACCTGCACGGTCGGCCCTTCACGGCCGATCGTGAAGCCGCCCAGGATGCCGAGGAACGACACCAGCACCTTGCCGAACAGAATGCGCAGCGTCAGCAGCCGGGAGCCGAACGCGCTCGGGCGCGCATGCAGCGTCGCGATCACCTGCGGGATGCCGCTGCCCTCGGCGCCGCGGAAGAAGCGGCGGGTCAGCCAGACCGAGCCGGCTGCGATCGCAGGGGTCAGCAGCAGCGGCAGCCAGGGCGCATGCTCGCGCATCGTGCGGAAGCTTTCGTAGCCCCAGTCGATCAGTCGCGCGTAGAGCACGGCCGCGAGGCCGACGACGATCGCGCCGAGCCAGAAAACGCCGTACTGGCGCCACAGGCGCCGGGTGCGGCGGGTGAGGGCGGGAAACAATGGCTGGGAACGTTGCATCGGCGCGGCCGCTGGCAAAGGACCGATTATAAAAAAGGAACCCGCGCCGTGACGTGTTTAACAAGCCGTTACAATGAAGATACATTTTGTTACAGATGTAAGTTGATTGTAGCCCTCATGTCGTCCCGGCTTCACTAGTATCCCTAAATTCCCCGCTCTCGCAATTCGAACATAAACGTGAAACGCATCCTCATCGTGAAAGTGACGTCGCTCGGCGACGTCGTCCAGACACTGCCCGTCGTCGCGGACCTGCATCGCGCCTTTCCCGGCGTGACGGTCGACTGGGCGGTGGACGAATCGTGTGCGGAGGTCGTGCGCTGGCATCCGGGCGTGAGCAACGTGTTGTGCGCGCCATTGCGGCGGTTCAAGAAGCTGCGCGGCGGCGCCGACCTGAAGGCGATCTCGGCGTCGATCGGCGCGCTGCGGGCGCACCGCTACGATGCGGTGATCGACCTGCACGGCGTCTACAAGAGCGCGATCATTTCGGTGCTGGCGCGCGCCGCGCGCCGCGTCGGCTACCAGACGCAGGATCTCGGCGAAACCGGCGCACGCTTCGCGTATTCGCATCGCTTCGGCCCCCGGCCGGACTGCGACGCATGGCACGGGATGCGCGTGAGCGCGGGCGAGGCGTTCGGCTACGCGCCGCAGGGCGCCGCCGATTACGGGGTCGTCGCGCCCGACGACGCGTGCCTGCCGACCGCTGTGACCGACGGCGCACCGTTCATGCTGATGTTCCATGCGACGTCCAACCCCGACAAGAAATGGCCGGCCGATCACTGGGCCGCGCTCGCCACGCAGATGATGGCGCGCGGCGTGCGCGTGCTGTTGCCGTGGGGATCGGCTGCCGAGCACGACGACGCGCAGGACATCGCCGCGCGCGCGCCGGGGGCGGTCGTGCTGCCCGCGATGACGGTGCGCGAACTCGGCGCGGCGCTTGGCCGGGCTGCGCTCGTGGTGGGGGTCGATACGGGGTTCGTACACATGGCGCACGCGTTGCAGCGGCCGACCGTGATGATTTTCGTCGCGACGTCGCCCGAGCACTGCGGGATCGGCGGCGCGCCGAATGCCCTGTCCATCGGCAAGGTGGGCGCCGCGCCGTCGGTCGACGACGCGCTGCAGGCAGTCCATTCGGTCGGTCCGGCTTTCGGCGTGCCGATGCACGCGCAGGCGGCGGCCTGAGCGGCCGGGCGCCGGCGCGCGCTCAGGCGAGCAGCGCCTCGACCGTGACGACGGCGGCGATCGCCGCCACGTTCGCCAGCAGCGCCTCGAACACGAGGCCGCGCCACGTCTTCGGCCGGAAGCGCAGCGCGAGCAGCAAGGCACCGCCCAGCGCGAGCGACAGGATCAGGACGAGATCGGCATTGCCGAGGCGGATGTTCATGGGGGGCGGCTCCGTGGCGATGGCGGCGCGGCAGGCGGCGCGCCCGCAATCGAGTATAGGCAGCGCCGGCCACCGCACAACCCGGGTCGCCCCGGAGCCTCAGACGAGCGACGCGTCGCGCGTTTCGCGCATCAGCAGCACGCCGATCAGGCTGATGGCCGCCGCAACCGACACATACCCGCCTACCCACGACAGCCCGCCGTGCGCCGCCAGCAGTTGCGCGATATACGGCGCGATCGACGCGCCGAGGATCCCGCCGAGGTTGTACGCGACCCCCGCGCCCGTATAGCGGACGTTGGTCGGGAACAGTTCCGGCAGCAGCGCGCCCATCGGCGCGAACGTCACGCCCATCAGGAACAGCTCGATCGTCAGGAACAGCGCGACGAGCGGCATCGAGCCGCTGCCGAGCAGCGGTTCCATCGCGAAACCGGACAGCAGCGCGGCGATCGCACCCGCGACGAGTACCGGTTTGCGGCCGAAGCGATCGGATGCCCACGCGGACAGCGGCGTCGCGAGTCCCATGAACACGACCGCGAAACACAGCAGGCCGAGGAAGCTCTGGCGCGGAATATGCAGCGCCGACACGCCGTACGACAGCGAAAACACCGTCGAGATATAGAACAGCGTGTAGCAGACGACCATCGCGAGCGCGCCGAGCAGCGTCGGCTGCCAGTGTTGCGTGACGAGGGTCGCGACCGGCACGCGCACGCGCTCGTTGCGATCGAGCGCGGCCTGGAACGCGGGCGTTTCGGTGATCTTGAGTCGCACGTACAGGCCGAGCGCGACGAGCACCGCGCTGACCAGGAACGGGATGCGCCAGCCCCAGCTGCGGAACTGCTCGTCGGACAGCGACAACGCGAGCGCGAAGAACAGGCCGTTCGACATCAGGAAGCCGACCGAAGGCCCGAGCTGCGGGAACATGCCGAACCAGCCGCGCTTGCCCTGCGGTGCATGCTCGGTCGCGAGCAGCGCGGCGCCGCCCCATTCGCCGCCGAGGCCGATCCCCTGGCCGAAGCGCAGCACGCACAGCAGCACCGGCGCGAGCGTGCCGATAGCGTCGTAGCCGGGCACGAAGCCGATCGCGGTGGTGGAAACACCCATCACGAGCAGCGACGCGACGAGCGTCGATTTGCGCCCGATGCGGTCGCCAAAGTGCCCGAACAGGAACGAGCCGATCGGGCGCGCGATGAATGCGATGCCGAACGTGACGAATGCGGACAGCGCCTGTGCGGTCGCGGAGCCGTGCGGGAAGAAGACGGGGCCGATGACGAGCGCGGCGGCCGTTGCGTACACATAGAAATCGTAGAACTCGATCGCGGTGCCGATGAAGCTCGCGAACACGATGCGCCGGTGGCTGACGGCGCCGGCCGAACCGGTTGCGTGTGCAACGGTCGGGGGGGATGCGGACATGGATGTCTCCGTTTTTTGGTCTTGATGAACGCCCGGTGATGCGCGCGGCCACGCAGGCGGATGCCTGCCCGGACCGTCGAGCGGGAGAAGGTGGCGGCTGGATGCGCGCCGTGGCGCGGACGTCACCCGCCGGTCGACGATGGAGACGGGTACGTCGCCGCCGTGATCGGCTCGCCTGCCGGGTGAGGCGCGAGCCCGCGTGCGGCGTGATGGCCGCGCGATTGCGGAAAATTATAGCCAGCGCTGCCGCGCACCGGCAATCGCGGTGCCGCGGCCGTTCAGTCGATCGATTGCGCCTGCGCCGACGCGGTGCTTTTCAACTGGAAGTGGCCGTCGTCGTTGAAGAGCCAGCCTTCCATCATCTCGAGCCGGCCGTTGCCGTCGAGCAGTCGCGACGGTGGCGGCGGCAGCGGTGCCGAGCGGCGCAGCGACGCGAGCGCGAGCGCTTCCGCTTCGCTGTCGCCGTTGCTGCGGTACACCGATGCGTGCACGAGCTGGCCGCTGCGATCGATCGTGAACGCGAGCACGACGAGCGAACGGAGCATGGCCTGCGGCGTGCCGTGCAGCATGCCGGATGGATTGCGTTCGGCGACGTGTTCGGCAACTTCGGTGCGGTACTGGGCGAGTGTGGCGCTGCGTATGACCGACGGGATCGTCAGGACCGCGCGCGGGGGCGGCGGCGTGATCGTGCACGCCGCGAGCAAGGCGACGACGGCCGCGGCGGCAACACGCAACCGGACGACGCCTGACAGGGGGATGGCGAACATGGCGTGGCGCCGGGGAACACGATAGACAAATGATAGTCGCGCGATCCATCGCGCGACATCGGGACAAACGTATATCGCGCGGCGCGCGTGGTTGCGACGGCTGATGACGCGCGCCGCATCTGCGCCGTGCCTGTCGGCTGATCGTCAGGCGACGCGTGCCGGCCCGCTCAATACCCGTGCGTGACGAGCGACAGGACCGACAGGTCGGGGTGGGTGCCGTCGATGATGCTCTTGCCGATATGCACGGCTTCGTGGACGGCTTCATCGAGGCTTGCGAAGCTTTCCTCGCCGTCCGCATGGAACGGCACGGCGTGGCCGGGCAGCGCGGGATTCGCGCCGGGATGGCAGACGTAGCCGGTGTAGGTGAAGCGCGTGTCGTTGCCCGGCATCGAGGTTGGCACGACGTGGATCTCGAAGCCTTCGTAGTAATCGACGTGGCGGATCGGAGTCGACTGTTCGGACATGGCGGTCTCCGTGTGCGGCGCGGGCGGGTAAGCCCGTGCGGCAGCGAATGCGCGGCGGCGTTCGTGTCGCCGTTCTGATCCGAATTCTAGGCGATGGCTACGCAACGGGGCAGGCAGGGAATACCGCCACGCGTCGTGCCGCATGCCGTGCGGCGGCGCAAACAAAAACCCCGTCATTCAGGGAATGGACGGGGTTTGGCGAACCTTGCTGGCGGAAGCGGTGAGATTCGAACTCACGGACAGTTTCCCGTCGCCGGTTTTCAAGACCGGTGCCTTAAACCGCTCGGCCACGCTTCCACACGAGGCGGCATTGTAACCGAAATGCCGCCCCTGTCGACCGGAGTTGGCACTTCAGTGCTTACTCCGGTCCCATGCTTTGCGGTCATGCTCAATCGTCGCGCAGGAACAATTCCTGCAGGTCGTTGAGGAAACGCTGGCCGAGCGGTGTCGGCGCGATCTGCGCGAAATCGCGTGCGATCAGCCCGCGCCGTTCCGCTTCCTGCAGTGCCGGCTCGATCGTGCTCATCGGCAGGCCGGTGCGTTCGGCGAAGCTGTGCACGGGGAAGCCCTCGACGAGCCGCAGCGTATTCAGCATGAACTCGAACGGCAGGTCGCGCGCGCCGACTTCACGCTCTTCCTGCACGGCCGTGCCAGCCATCGCCTGCTCGATGAAGGTCGCCGGATGTTTGTAGCGCGCCTGCCGCAGGATCCGGTTCGGGAACGACAGCTTCGTGTGCGCGCCCGCACCGATCCCGAGATAGTCGCCGAAGCGCCAGTAGTTCAGGTTGTGCTTGCACTGATGATTCGGCTTTGCGTACGCGGACACTTCGTAGCGCCCGTAACCGGCCTCGGCCGTGCGCGCATGAATCCATTCCTGCATGTCGGCCGACGCGTCGTCGTCGGGGACGACCGGCGGGAACTTCGCGAACAGCGTATTCGGCTCGAGCGTCAGGTGATACAGCGACAGATGCGGCGGCGCGTACGACAGCGCGGTTTCGATGTCGGTACGGCATTCGTCGAGCGTCTGGTTCGGCAGCGCGAACATCAGGTCGAGGTTGAAGTTGTCGAAGTTCTTCGCGGCGATCTCGACAGCCGCGCGCGCCTGCCCGGTGTCGTGAATCCGGCCGAGCGCCTTCAGGTGCGTTTCGTTGAAGCTCTGGATGCCGACCGACAGGCGGTTCACGCCGCTTGCACGGAACTGCGCGAACTTCGCGGCCTCGAACGTGCCCGGATTCGCCTCGAGCGTGATCTCGGCATCGGCGTCGAGCGGCAGCAGCGCACGCACGTCGGACAGCAGCCGGTCGAGGCCGGCGGCCGACAGCAGGCTCGGCGTGCCGCCGCCGATGAACACCGTATGCACCTGCCGGCCCCACACGAGCGGCAGCGCCTGCTCGAGATCGGCGCGCAGCGCGTCGAGATACTCGGTTTCCGGAAACCGTTCGCCTTTCCACTCGTGCGAGTTGAAATCGCAGTACGGGCACTTGCGCACGCACCACGGGAAATGCACGTACAGCGCGAGCGGCGGCAGCGACGTGAGCCGCACCTGGCCGGGCGACGTGAAGGTCGCGACGACGCGTGCGCCGGTTTCCGCGGCCTGGCTCATGCAACCTCCCGCAGCGAAGGGGTATCGGGCACGCTCATGCCTCCTCCGCGAGCCGCGCCAGCAGCGCCTTCAGCGCCAGCGCGCGGTGGCTGTGCGTGTTCTTCACGGCCGGTTCGAGTTCGGCGGCCGTCGCGCCGAGCGACGGCAGATAGAAATACGGGTCGTAGCCGAATCCGTGCTCGCCGCGCGGTGTGTCGACGATCTCGCCCGCCCAGCGCCCTTCGGCGAACAGCGGCTCGGGGTCGTCCGCATGGCGCACGAGCGCGAGCACGCAGCAATAGTATGCGCGCCGGTCGTCGACGCCGCGCAGTTGCTCGACCAGATACGCGTTGTTCGCCGCATCGCCCTTGTCGCGGCCCGCGCGCTGCGCATAGCGCGCCGAATAGACGCCCGGCGCGCCGCGCAGCACGCGCACGCACAGGCCCGAATCGTCGGCGATCGCCGGCAGCCCGGTGAGCCGCGACGCGTGACGCGCCTTCGTCAGCGCGTTCTCGATGAAGGTGCCGAACGGCTCTTCCGCCTCGGGCACCGCGAGGTCGCCCTGCGGGACGATCTCGATGCCGACCGTCGAGAACAACGCGGTGAATTCGCGCAGCTTGCCGGCGTTGTTCGACGCGAGGACGATGCGCGACAGCGGCGCGATGGTGTGGTCGTCCGGCATGTCAGGCGCCCAGCACGTCTTTCTGAAGCTGCACGAGCCCGGCGATCCCGCCTTGCGCGAGATCGAGCAGCGCGTTCATCTCGGCGCGCGAGAACGGCACGCCTTCGGCCGTGCCCTGGACTTCGACGAAGCCGCCGGCGCCCGTCATCACGACGTTCATGTCGGTGTCGCAGCGCGAATCTTCGGCGTAATCGAGGTCGAGCACGGGCGCGCCTTCGTACACGCCGACCGAGATCGCGGCGACGTGGTCGGTGATCGGCGAGCGCGTGAGCTTGCCGGCCGCGATCAGCGTCGACACGGCGTCGTGTGCGGCGACGAACGCGCCGGTGATGCTCGCCGTGCGCGTGCCGCCGTCGGCCTGGATCACGTCGCAGTCGATGTGGATCGTGCGCGGGCCGAGCGCCTCGAGGTCGAACACGGCGCGCAGCGCGCGGCCGATCAGGCGCTGAATTTCCTGCGTGCGGCCGGTCTGCTTGCCGCGCGCGGCTTCGCGATCGCTGCGCGTGTGCGTCGCGCGCGGCAGCATGCCGTATTCGGCGGTCAGCCAGCCTTGCCCGCGGTCGCGCAGGAAATCGGGCACGCGTTCGGAGACGCTCGCGGTGCAGAGCACCTTGGTGTCGCCGAATTCGACCAGCACCGAGCCTTCGGCGTGTTTCGTGTAGTGGCGCGTGAGGGCGACCTTGCGCAGTTCGTCGGCGCGGCGGCCGCTCGGGCGGGAAACGGAGGACGTCATGTGGGAATCGCGGAACGAGAGGAAACCCCGATTTTAGCGCCGAACGGCGGGCTTGCCCGGCGGGGTGGTTCTCAAAAATGGGATAATGCGCGCTTCCCGCCCCGCGCTTTCCGATGCGCCGGGCGCCTCGACATATCCCCGCCCGCGAGGGCACCCAGACGGCGAGACGAACCATGATCTACAGCATGACGGGCTACGCGAGCGCGACGCGCGAACTCGCGACGGCCACCGGCAACGGCGGCACCAGCGTGTCGGTCGAACTGCGCACCGTGAACTCGCGCTTCCTCGACCTGAATTTCCGGATGCCGGACGACGTGCGTGCGTGCGAACCCGCGCTGCGCGAAATGCTGATGAACAAGCTGTCGCGCGGCAAGGTCGACATCCGCATCAACCTGCAGCGCGGCGAGCAGAGCATCGGCGCCGGCGCGCTGAACCAGTCGGCGCTCGGCCAGCTCGCCGAGCTCGAGCGCTCGGTGCTGGACACGTTCCCCGGCGTTGGCCGCCTGCGCGCGGGCGAGATCCTGCGCTGGCCCGGCGTGATCGCCGAAAGCGGCGTGTCGGCGGAAGCGATCCGCGACGCGGTGCTCGCGTGCGGCAAGGAAGCGATCGGCGAGCTCGTCGTCGTGCGTTCGCGCGAAGGCGCGCAACTGGCGACGATGCTGCTGTCGAACGTCACCGAGATGGAAGCGATCGTCGCGCGCATCACGCCGCTCGTGCCGGAGCTGATCGCGAAGCATCAGCAGAAGATCGTCGAACGGCTGCAGGAAGCGCTCGGCATCGCGGCGCCCGAAGGCAGCGCGACGATCGTCACGCGCGAGGAAGCAGCGGAGCGCATTCGTCAGGAAGTGACGATGTACGGAATCCGGATCGACATCGCGGAAGAGCTGTCGCGGCTCACCGCGCACCTGAACGAAACGCGCCATGTGATCGAGAAGGGCGGCCGCGTCGGCAAGCGTCTCGACTTCATGATGCAGGAACTGAATCGAGAAGCAAACACGCTCGGCTCGAAGGCGGCGGCGAAGGAACTGGCCGACGCGTCGATGGCGCTCAAGCTGTTGATCGAGCAGATGCGCGAGCAAGTGCAAAACCTGGAGTAAAGCAACATGACGGAATCTACCCGCGACGCCCACGCGTCGCATTCGCTGCACGGCGGCGTCTATCCCGGCAACCTGTTCATGGTCGTCGCGCCGTCGGGCGCCGGCAAGTCGACGCTCGTGAATGCGCTGCTGTCGAAGGACAGCGACATCTGCCTGTCGATCTCGTACACGACGCGCAAGCCGCGCCCGGGCGAGCAGGACGGCCGGCACTATCACTTCACGACGGTCGAGGATTTCCGCGCGCGTCACGCGGCGCACGAATTCCTCGAGAGCGCGGAAGTGCACGGCAACTACTACGGCACGTCGCGCGTCTGGATCGAAGAGCAGATGAAGAACGGCCACGACGTGCTGCTCGAGATCGACTGGCAGGGCGCGCTGCAGGTGAAGAAGCAGTTCCGCAACGCGGTCGGCATCTTCATCCTGCCGCCGTCGCTCGACGCACTCGAGGAGCGCCTGAAGAAGCGCGGCCAGGACGAACCGAACGTGATCACGCGCCGTCTGCTCGCCGCCGGCAGCGAGATCGCGCACGCGTCGGAAGCGGAGTACGTGGTGATCAACGAGAATTTCGAGCGCGCGCTCGCGGAGCTCGAATGCATCGTCGCGGCCACGCGCCTGCGCTTTGCTTCGCAGTACGCGCGACACACGGAGCTGTTCATCGAGCTCGGCATCCATCTGCCCCACGCGGAATGACCGGGGGACGAGGGACATAAGGTAGAATAAGGACTATATTCAGAAGGAATTACCAACATGGCTCGCATTACCGTCGAAGACTGCCTGAAGCAAATCCCGAATCGCTTCGAACTGGCGCTCGCCGCCACCTATCGCGCGCGGCAGCTCGCGCAAGGCCATACGCCGAAGATCGAAAGCCGCGACAAGCCGACCGTCGTCGCGCTGCGCGAAATCGCTGCCGGCCAGGTCGGCGTCGAGATGCTGAAGAAGGTGCCGGTGTAACGCGCATCCGGCCCGTTCCAGCCATGTAATCCACGCGCGCAACGACTCGACCTGGAGGCGAATATGAGCACCACCCCATCGTCCGCCTCCGCGGATTCGACCACCGAAGCCACGGCCCAGTCGCCTGCGCGCCAGTACATCGACGCGGTCCTCGAACAGTCCTTCCGGCATCTGTTCGGGCCGACCGCCACTCCGGAGCAGCCGCGCAAGCACGGCGTCGTTTCGATCGCGAAACTGACGGCCGTGCTGGCCGAGTATCTCCCTCCGGAAGAAATCAAAGAGGTCAAGGCGGCGTTCCACTTCAGCGACGAAGCCCACCTCGGTCAATATCGCCAGAGCGGCGAACCCTACATCACCCATCCCGTCGCCGTCGCGGAAATCTGCGCCGGCTGGAAGCTCGACGCGCAGGCCGTGATGGCCGCGCTGCTGCACGACGTGATGGAAGACCAGGGCGTGACCAAGAGCGAGCTGGCCGAACGGTTCGGCCCGAAGGTCGCCGAACTGGTCGACGGGCTGTCGAAGCTCGACAAGATGGAATTCCGCAGCCGCGAGGAAGCGCAGGCGGAAAACTTCCGCAAGATGCTGCTCGCGATGGCGCGCGACGTGCGCGTCATACTCGTCAAGCTCGCCGACCGCCTGCACAACATGCGCACGCTCGGCGCGGTGCCGATGGAAAAGCGCCGCCGCGTCGCGCGCGAGACGCTCGATATCTACGCGCCGATCGCGCACCGCCTCGGGTTGAACAACACGTATCGCGAGCTGCAGGACATGAGCTTCGCGAACTTCAACCCGCATCGCTACGCGACGCTCGAGAAGGCCGTGAAGGCCGCGCGCGGCAACCGCCGCGAAGTGATCAGCAAGATCCTCGAGGCCGCGCAGCGCGCGATGGCCGACGCGAAGATCGACGCCGAGATCACCGGCCGCGAAAAGACCATCTACAGCGTGTACCGCAAGATGCGCGACAAGCAGCTGTCGTTCTCGCAGGTGCTCGACGTGTACGGTTTTCGCGTCGTCGTCGACAGCCCGCTCGACTGCTACACGTGCATCGGCGCGCTGCACGCGCTGTACAAGCCCGTGCCCGGCAAGTTCAAGGACTACATCGCGATCCCGAAGATCAACGGCTATCAGTCGCTGCATACGACGCTCGTCGGCCCGTTCGGCGCGCCGATCGAGTTCCAGGTGCGCACGCGCAAGATGCACGAGATTGCCGAAGCGGGGGTCGCCGCGCACTGGCTGTACAAGAACGGCAGCGCCGATCTCAGCGACGTGCAGAAGCGCGCGCACCAGTGGCTGAAGTCGCTGCTCGACATCCAGAGCGAAGCTGGCGATTCGAGCGAATTCCTCGAGCACGTGAAGATCGACCTGTTCCCCGACGCGGTCTACGTGTTCACGCCGAAGTCGAAGATCATGGCGCTGCCGCGCGGCGCGACGGCGCTCGATTTCGCGTATTCGATCCACAGCGATCTCGGCAACCAGTGCGTGGCCGTGAAGATCAACAACGAACTGCTGCCGCTGCGCACCGAGCTGAAGAGCGGCGACATCGTCGAGGTGATCACCGCGCCGTATTCGAAGCCGAACCCCGCATGGCTCGGCTTCGTGCGTACCGGCAAGGCGCGCTCGGCGATTCGTCACTACCTGAAGACGATGCGCCTGAACGAGTCGGTGCAGCTTGGCGAGCGGCTGGTCGACCAGAGCCTGAAAGGCTATGGCCTCGCGCTGTCCGATGTCGAGCCGGAGGTGTGGGAGAAGCTCGTGCAGTGGACGGGCAACAAGAGCCGTCAGGAAATCTTCGCGGACATCGGCCTCGGCCGTCGCGTTGCCGCGGTGATGGCCAAGCGCATCGAGGTGCTGATGAGCGGCCGCGACGCGGACGACGATCTCCCGAAGTCCGAGCGGCATCCCGCGCACCATGCGCCGCCGGTCGTGATTACCGGCACCGAAGGGATGTCCGTGCAGTTGTCCGCGTGCTGCCGGCCGATTCCGGGCGACGCGATCATGGGTTACATCGGCATCGGTCTGGGGATGGCGATTCATACGACCGATTGCCGCGTAGCGCAGCGGATTCATCGCCGCGACCCGGGCCGCTGGATCGACGTCGAATGGGCGCCGCAGCCGGGCCGTCTGTTCGATGTCGCGGTGAAGGCGCTCGTGAAGAACACCAAGGGCATCTTTGCGCGCGTGGCGGCGGACATCACGTCGGCCGACGCGAACATCGTGCATATCGCGATGGACGAGGATCTGACACACGAATCGACGGTGCTGCGCTTCGTGATCCAGGTCAGCGACCGCGTGCATCTTGCGAACGTGATGCGGCGCGTGCGGACCAATCCGGATGTGATGCGGATCATGCGCGAGCGTTCGACCGACGACGGCGCGCACGCGCGCCATGACGGCGGCATGCGGATCGAGCGCGAGCGCCAGGATTACTGATGCGCGGGTGCTCACGCAAGCGATGCGACGGCGGCCTCGGGCCGCCGTTCTTGTTTGTGCGTCGGCAATGTGATCCGGATTCGAATCGCTGCGGTGGGATCGAGCGGAGAGGGGCAAAGAAAAAGGGCTTTCCCGGAGGAAAGCCCTTTTAAGGTGGCGCGGCTGGCAGGATTCGAACCCACGACCCCTTGGTTCGTAGCCAAGTACTCTATCCAACTGAGCTACAGCCGCACGCAAAACGGTACTGCTTGACTGTCGGAACCTTCTGCGATGGGAAGGCCCCCAAAAAAGTGGCGCGGCTGGCAGGATTCGAACCCACGACCCCTTGGTTCGTAGCCAAGTACTCTATCCAACTGAGCTACAGCCGCACGCAAAACGGTACTACTTCAAACTGACAGGGCCTTCGGTTCAGAAGGCCCTCGAAAAAGGTGGCGCGGCTGGCAGGATTCGAACCCACGACCCCTTGGTTCGTAGCCAAGTACTCTATCCAACTGAGCTACAGCCGCACGCAGAAGCGGAAGTATAGCAGGGTTGTATAAAAAGGGAAGCCTTATTCGCAAATTGTTGGGCATGGGCTTGTGGGCCGGTCCATCGTGTACCCTTGAAGTATCCGCAATCCACGTTTGAACATTGCATCATGAACAAGGCGTTTGTCAAAGAGTCGGACGGCGACGACGACGATCTCGACCAGGCCCAGCCCGCGATTCCGGCGGGCGCGAAGAACTACATCACGCCGGCCGGCCACAAGCGGCTGAGGGACGAGCTGCTGAACCTGATCGACGTCGAGCGTCCCGAGGTCGTGCGGCTCGTGTCCTGGGCCGCATCGAACGGCGACCGGTCGGAGAACGGCGACTACATCTACGGCAAGCGGCGGCTTCGCGAGATCGATCGCCGCATCCGCTTCCTGACGAAGCGGCTCGATCTTGCCGAAGTCGTCGATGCGAGCCGGCAGGAGAATGTCGACCAGGTGTTTTTCGGCGCAACGGTCGATTACGAGACGCCGGATGGCGAGGATCATACGATCACGATCGTCGGGATCGACGAGGTCGATCTCGACCACGGTCACGTGAGCTGGATCTCCCCGGTCGCGCGTGCGCTGATCAAGGCGAAGATCGGCGATACCGTCATGCTGATGACGCCGGCCGGCCCGCAGCCGATCGACGTGCTCGACGTGCACTACCCGGAGCCGGGCGCGGCTTGAACGCGTCTGCGCTGTCGCGCAACGAAAAAAGCGCCCCGATGGGGCGCTTCGTCATCCTGCGGTGGCAAGCGTCCGGCGACGCTCCTCAGAAGCGATGGCGCATGCCGGCCGTGACCGCGATCTGCTTGTTGGTCGATGAAGCCGTGCCGAGCCCATTGATATTCGCGCGGAGCGGCAGGCCATCCGAATTGACCTTCTGGTACTCGCCCTGCAGGTAGACGTCGGTGCGCTTCGACAGCGCATAGTCGGCTTGCAGGTTGAACTGGTGCCATTTCGGCGACTGGCCGACGATGCGCCCGTCGGTGTACGTGTAGGAGCCGGCGAGCGACAGCGCCGGCGTCAGCGCGTAGCGGCCGTTGAGTTCGTAGTTGCTGAAGCGGGTGCCGCCCGACAGGCCCGTGATGCCGCCGGACACGCCGGACTGCCCCGCGCTGATCGCGCGGATGCCGGTGAGGCGCGTCTGCGTGAACACGAAGCCGACCGTAGCCGGGCCGAACCCATAGTTCAGGCCGGCGCCCCAGGTGCGCTGACGGCTGGCCGCAAACGTCCAGTCGCCCGCGACTGCGCCGGGATCGCTGACCGCCTGCGCCAGTCCGTTCACATTGTTGTTCAACTGCATGTACGCGGCCGCGACGTTGAAGCCCAGGTAGCTGTACGACACGCCGCCGCTATACGCGCGGTTGTTCGCGAACGCCGTCGAGTTCGAGAACCCGTACAACGCGCCGAACTTGAGGCCGCCGTAGTTCGCGCTCTGATACTTGACCGAGTTGTTGATCCGGAACGAGTTGTTCAGGTTGTCGTTGTCGAACGGGTGGGCGAACTGCGTGCCGCCGTACTGGGTGCCCGTCAGCGACAGCGGCCCGAGATAGTCGACGACGCTGTCGTACTGCCGGCCCAGCGTCAGCGAACCGTAGCTGTCGTGTGCGAGGCCGACAAACGCCTGCCGGCCGAATTCGCGGCCGTTCTGCTTCAGCGCGCCGTTGTTGATGCCGAAACCATTTTCCAGCGTGAAGATCGCCTTCATGCCGCCGCCGAGATCTTCGGTGCCGCGCAAGCCCCAGCGGCTGCCGTTGACCGAACCGCTCGTTTCCTGCCAGGCGCTGTGGCCGCCCTGATTGTTCGTGTAGGTGATGCCAGCGTCGATCAGGCCATAGAGCGTCACGCTGCTTTGTGCGTGCGCGACGGTCGCGAACACGCCAGACAGTGCTGCAACAATCAGGGTTTTTTTCATGGATCTGTCTCCAAACAGGATGATGGGACGCGAACCTGTTGCTGGCCCCGGCGTGGCGCGCAGTTTGTGCGCTGGCGCCGGACGGGCTTGATACCCTTTGTCTCAAAATTCAATTGCAGTGTAAGGAGCGGCTCCGAGCGGGAAGGGGGACACTTTAAGCAATACTGTATTTTGAATTTGGCAATGATGGGCGAGTGGCTCGAAAGCCCTGTCCATCAAGGGTTTGCTGCATTGCCGCGAGAATTCGATGTGACACGTGAGCGCAGCGGGGCGTTGCGCGGCCGCGACAGGCGGCTATCCGGCGACGCCTATTGCACGAGCGTCATTATTGTCGCTTCGGCAATAGAGGTTTGTGTGGAGCATGGATAATGAAAGGTTGTTCTCTCGCTATACTGCGATCTCTGCTTTCCGAAGCAGACTTTTTCGTTGACGGAAAAGATCTCCAAACCTTTGTCGGCGCGACTTCCCAGTCGCGCTTTTTTTTCGTCCGTCGACTTCGCTTGCTATTGTTCGTACCAGCGGCGCCTGCGCCTGCGCGGCGGCGGCGCGTCCTTGGTTTCGTTCGGGGGCGGCGTGTAGGTCCAGTCTTCCATCACGTAGTGACGGGCATCGAGGGGCGATGCAAGCAGGTTCTGCCAATGATCGCCGTGCCAGGTCGTATCGAATTCGGCCTCGCAAGGCTGTTCACGTGCAGGGTCGGCAAGGGCGCGGGACTTGCGGCGTACGCGCCCGAGCCGGCTCGCGAAGCGCTTGATTCCGTCCAGCCACATGGCTTTCTCCGTTGCGTCAGTGTGGCTTCAGCATCGCAACGTCGTTCGTGATTTGCAACCCGTAGAAATACCGAGCATTTTACCGATACGATTCGACCCCGGTAGGTTTTTCTCTGCGCGGATTATCGGTGAATCGTACCCGGTAACAATGACAGCGTTTGGTGCGAAATCCATTTGCAGAAGCGGATCAGGTACCGATTCCATCGGCAAAGGCATTTTTTTTATAAAGCGTCCAATAAAAATCCACTTGACGCACCCGGATTGTCCAATTTATAAAGTCAGCACTCCGTCCTCGGGCGGCGTATGTAGCTGAAATCAGATGCGACGCTTCGGATTTCGGGAAACGGCTATAAAAATAGCTTTTTTGATCTAATCGAGTGGGGAATGAAGATATGGATACCGGTATCGTGAAATGGTTTAACGATGCTAAAGGTTTCGGATTTATTACGTCGGACAATGGCGGTGAAGATTTGTTTGCGCACTTTTCCGAAATCAAGATGGACGGCTTCAAGACGCTGAAGGAAAACCAGCGTGTTTCGTTCGACGTGAAAGTCGGGCCGAAAGGCAAGCAGGCAGCGAATATCCAGGCGGTCTGACGCGCCACGCATTGCCGATCACGTCCGGCCCCCGCTTCGTCGGGGGCTTTTTGCTTTCAGGCGCGAAATCGGCGTGCATGGGCTCAGGCTGGCCGCGGACGGGCCTGCCGGTGCATACTCACGGAAGCGTCGCTTTCCTGTTCATTCATGTCCGATTTCCCCCGTCCGTCCGATCCCGCCAGCGAACAGCCGCTCGTTTTCGTCGACCTTGAAACCACGGGCGGCTCGCCCGCCGAACACCGCATCACCGAAATCGGCGTGGTCGAAATCGGCCCGCTCGGCGTGTCGACGTGGACGACGCTCGTCAATCCGGGGCAGTCGATTCCCCCGTTCATCCAGCAATTGACAGGTATTTCGGACGAGATGGTGCGCGACGCGCCGTCCTTCGCATCGCTGGCGCAGGCCTTGTTCGAGCGGCTCGACGGCAAGCTCTTCGTCGCGCACAACGCGAGCTTCGACCGCGGCTTCCTGCGGGCCGAATTCGAGCGCATCGGGTTGGCATTCAATCCGGACGTCCTGTGCACCGTGCGCTTGTCGCGTGCGCTGTTCCCGCGTGAAACGCGGCATGGGCTCGACGCATTGATCGAACGCCACGGCCTCGTGCCGGCCGCGCGCCACCGGGCGCTGGCGGATGCCGACCTCCTGTGGCAGTTCTGGCGCCAGTTGCACGACATCGTGCCGCTCGAGCGGCTGCGCGACCAGATCGCGCGCACGACGCGCCACTTCCGTCTGGCGGGCGGACTGACCGAGGCGCGGCTCGACACCGCGCCGGCGGGATGCGGCGCCTATGCGTTGTTCGGCGAAGCGGACGAACCGCTCTATGTCGGCCGCAGCGTACGCGTGCGGCAGCGGCTGCGTGCACTGCTGACCGGCGAGCGGCGCTCGTCGAAGGAAATGCGGCTTGCGCAGCAGGTACGGCGCGTTGAATGGCGCGAGACGGGTAATGAACTGGGCGCGATGCTCGCAGAAGCGCAGTGGGTTGCGCGGTTGCGTCCGACATTCAATCGTCGTCCGGCAGACGCGGCGCGCGCGGGTGTGGCGGCGCCGTGGCCGTTCGAAGGTGCCGTTGCATTCGAGGCGTGCGGCGAGCGCCGCCTGTTTCATGTGATCGATGGCTGGCGCTATCTCGGCGTCGCGGAATCGCTCGACGCGGCCGCGCGGCTGGCCGTCGACGAAGCGGCCGGGACGTTCGAGCCCTTCACCCACCGCCTGCTGCAGACGCATCTCGCGCGGGGCCTGCAACTGATTCCGCTCGCTGCACTCACGCCTGCGGGTCAGGGCGCGGCGCGCCGATCACCGGCCCCGGCCTGACGGGTCAGCCGATCGCGCTTGCGCCGCCGGCCGAGCAGACGTGCGACAGCGCGGTGTTGAGCGCTTGTGCCTGGTTCGCGTCGTAGCGCGTCAGTGCCTTCCAGTTCGCGATACTGCGCGCGAGCCGCAGCTGGCAGTCGGGTGCGGCACGCAGCGGCTCGACCTGTGCTAGTCCGGTCAGCATCGCCTGCGTCAGCCGGTCGAGCGCCGGGCGCGTGCTGGTCGCGAGATCGGGGGGCGTGCCTTCCGGCGGCCGCGTCGCGCGCCAGGTTGCGAACAGGGCGTTCTGTACATCCTTGCTCGCGGCGATCTGATCCTCGAAGAACCGCCGGGCGAATGCCGGATCGATGCCGACCTGCGTCGCGCGCTTCTCGACGGACGTGAGCAGCGCCGCTTCGCGCGGCCGGTCCTCGATTGCCTTGTGATTCGCCCATTTCCATCGAGCCACCGGCTCAGCGAGCGCGAGGCGCTGCGACGCGAGTGCGACGATGTTGGTGAGGGCGGTGTCGTCGCCGTCGGCGGCGGCGATGCGTGGCGAGGAGAAGAGGGCGAGGCCGAGTGCTGCCGCGGCGAGGCCGGCGCGAATTGCTTGCTTCATCGGAACGATCGGGAAAGCCGGGCGGGCCGGACGTGGAAAACCAGAAGGATAGACGAAGACAGTCGCGCGGCGTAGCGACGCGACAGAGGAATCAGCAGGCGAGCTGATCCGGCACCGTCAGGCTGTTGCGGCCCGGGTGCGATGCGTACGGCTGCGGGAACGCAGCGATGAACCCCACGATATCGGCTTGCGGCACGTGGCGGTTACAGAACCGAACAGGCGTTCACTTCGGCGAGTACAGCTTGTGCTGCTCGTCGAAGAATGCCCGTACGTGGTCGGGCAATTCGGCGAGGAATTCCACGCCGACGGGTTCCGGATCCGGGCTCATCACTTGCTCCGGCGGTGGCATGCGAGTGGGTCTTTCGTCCATGGTCATTTCTCCAGCAGGTTCGATGATTATCATCCTCGCGCTTGGATTTATGCCAGTGGCGAATCGTTAGATTTTGTCTCTGTTGTATTAACGGCACATGTGTTTACCCGCGCGCGCGGATACCCGCCATACGGTCTGCGGAATCGGCGATGGCCGGGCCGCTTGTTATACTTGCGCGCACTTTTTCCTGGGCCCCGATGAAACGAACGACGCGATGGATCGGCCTCGTATGGCTGGCGCTGGTGCTGAACGTACTGTCGCCCGTCGTCGGCTACGCGCGCATGGCGTCGAGCGGGTCAGGGGGCCTCACGCTCGAACTGTGCAGCGCGGCAGGCGCCCGCAAGGTCGTGCTCACGCAGTCGGGCGACGATCGCAGCGCATCGTCGTTCGACCATGCCGGCGTGCCGCACTGCGTGTACTGTCCCGGCTTCGCGGCGAACGTGGCGCTCGGTTCGAGCCTGCCCGCGCTGCCGGGCTTCGTGCGGGCGTTCACGGTCCGCACGCCGGCCGCGTCTTTTCCCGTCGTCACGCGCAGGGGCATCCGTCTCGCGCAACCCCGCGCGCCGCCTGAAAACGCCCCGATCTGATTTCGCGCGCGCCTGACGGCGCGCTCCGCACGCGGCGCCGGCCGTGCGCCGCGCCGTTTCGTGCGCGCCGCGCCGCCGGCGTCCGGCGGCGTCCGATCACGTTTTCAGGAAACCTTCCATGTCATTCATCGTTGTCGCGCGGCCGTCGCGCGGCCGGCTCGCGCTCGCATGCGCGGCCGCTTTCGCGTGGCCTGCCGCCTTTGCGGCGCAGCCGGACGGCGGGCGCGCCGACCCGATCCAGGCGCCGGCCCCGCAGACAAGCCGCGCCGCCGTGCCGGCGCCGGCCGCAACCCCGCCCGCGCCGGCCGAGGCCGCGGCCGGCGACACGCTCACCACCGTCAGCGTGACCGCGCAGCGGCAACCGGTCGATCCGGATACGCCGGCCGTCGTCACATCGATCACGCGCGAGCAGATCGAATCGCATACCAACGTCACCACCGAGGACGCGCTCAAGTACGCGCCGAACCTGATGGTCCGCAAGCGCTATATCGGCGACCGCAACAGTGTGTTCGCCGGTCGCGACTTCAACGAACTACAGAGCGCGCGCGGGCTCGTCTACGCCGACGGCGTGCTGCTGTCGAACCTGCTCGGCTCGAGCTACGCGTACCCGCCGCGCTGGTCGCTGATTCCGCCCGACGATATCGCGCGCGTCGACGTGCTCTATGGCCCCTTTTCCGCGCTGTACCCGGGCAACTCGATCGGCTCGACCGTGCTGCTCACGACGCGCCGGCCGGAAAAACTCGAGGCGTCGCTGTCGACGCAGTTCTTTGCGCAGCGCTACCACGACGGCTACGGATTCGCGGACAGCTTCGGCGGCAATCACCAGACCGCGCGGATCGCGAACCGCGTCGGGCGGTTCTGGTTCGCGCTGTCGCTCGACCGGCTCGAGAACGCCGGTCAGCCGATGCAATATGCGAGCCCGAACGCGAGCTACAACCCGAAGCTCGGCGCCGCCGTGCCCGTGACGGGCGCTGCGACCGACATCGGGCCCAACGGCAAGCCGCGGACGATCGTCGGCGCGCAGGCGATCGAGCGGACCGAACAGCTCAACGAGACGGTCCGGATGGGCTACGCGTTCACCGATCGCGTCGATGCGACGCTCACGCTCGGGCATTGGGAGAACCATTACCGGCAGCACGGCGAAACCTTCCTGCGCGATGCGGCCGGCAATCCGGTCTACGGCGGCAACGTGTCGATCGGCGGCCGGAGCATGACCGTTGCGCCGAATGCCTTCGCGCCGCAGCGCGGCGACCAGGAGAACTGGCTGTACGCGCTCGGGCTGAACGGCCGGCTCGATTCCGGCTGGCGCCTGTCGGGCGTCGTGTCCGCGTACGACGTGTCGCGCGACGTGCAGCGCTTGGCGTCGACCGTGCAGGGCGGCGCAGGCACCCTGATCCAGGGAGACGGCACCGGCTGGCGCACGCTCGACCTGAAGGCGGAGGCGCCGGAAGTGAAGGGCCACACGTTCACGTTCGGCTATCACTACGAGAACTACTTCCTGCGCAACGTCACGTACAACACGGCCGACTGGCTGGCCGGGCCGACCACGTCGCTCGCGAGCACCTATCGGGGCGACACGCGCACGCAGGCGCTGTTCGGGCAGGATGCGTGGCGCTTCGCGCCGGGCTGGCTCGCGACGCTGGGGCTGCGCTACGAACGCTGGGATGCGTACGGCGGCGCGCTCGGTAACGCGAGCAGTACGCTCGCTTATGCGGATCGCGGCGCGAATGCGCTGTCGCCGAAAGTCGCGTTGCAATGGGATGCGACCGACGTCTGGCGCTTCCGGCTGTCGTTCGCGACCGGCACGCGTTTCCCGACGGTCGGCGAACTGTTCCAGGGCACGATATCGAACAACACGATCGTCAACAACAACCCGAACCTGCGGCCGGAAAAGGCGATCGACTGGGACTTCACGGCCGAACGCGACGTGGGTGCCGGCGTCGTGCGTGCCAGCGTGTTCCAGAGCGACCTGCGCGATTCGATCTACAGCCAGACGACGGTGTCGGGTGCGACGACGGTGACCAACATCTCGAACGTCGATCGCGTGCGCGTGCGCGGTGTCGAACTCGCGTTCAGCGGCGAGAACGTCGGGCTGAAAGGGCTCGACGTCGATGCAAACGTGTCGGCGAGCAATGCGCAGATCCTGTCCGACGCGGCGAATCCTGCATATGTCGGCGCGCGCTTTCCGCGTATTCCGCGCATGCGTGCAAACCTGCTCGCGTCATATCGCTTCGACGAACACTGGCTCGCGAGCGTCGGCGTGCGCTATTCGGGCCGCCAGTTCAACACGCTCGACAACAGCGACGTGAACCCGGACGTTTACGGCGGCACGAGCTCGTTCACGGTCGTCGACCTGAAGGCGCGCTACCGCTTCGACCGTCACTGGACCGCATCGGCCGGCATCGACAACCTGACTGACCGCCGCTACTACGTGTTCCATCCGTATCCGGGCCGTACTTTCTATGGAGAACTGAAGTGGTCGCTGTGAGATCGCTCGCGGCAGGCTGCGCGCTCTGGCTCGCGGCGCTGTCGGTCGCCGGCGCGCATGAGGCCGCGAAGCCCGCCGATCCGCATGCCGCACACATGGGCGCGCAGGCAGCGAGTGCGCCGCAGAAGCAGCCGCTCGCGACGGGCGCCGCGTTCGATGCGCGGCATCGGCTGTGGGTCGCGTGGGTGGAGGGCGAGCACGTGGTCGTCGCGCATTCCGACGACGCGGGCCGCACGCTGTCGGCGCCCGTCACCGTCAACGCGATGCCCGAGCCGATCTATACGAGCGCCGAGAATCGCCCGAAGCTCGCGGCGAGCCCGGATGGGCGCGCGATCTACGTATCGTGGTCGATGCCGCTCGACGCGCCGTACACGGGGATGGTGCGCTTCTCGCGCTCGCTCGACGGCGGCGCGACGTGGAGCGTGCCGATCACCGTGCACCGCGACCGGCAGATGATCACGCACCGCTTCGACATGATGGCGGTCGACCCGGCGGGCCGGATCTATCTGGCGTGGATCGACAAGCGCGACCTGGGCGCGGCGAAGGCGGCCGGGCAGGTATACGACGGCGCGGCCGTCTATTACGCGGTGTCGCGCGACGGCGGCGCGTCGTTCGAGCCCGAGCGCAAGGTCGCCGACCACACGTGTGAGTGCTGCCGGATCGCGATGGCGATCGATCCGGCCGGGCGCGTCGAGGCCGCGTGGCGCAACGTGTTCCCCGGCCAGATTCGCGATCACGCGCTCGCGGTGCTGCCCGCGTCGGCCGACGTAGCGGTCGCGCCGCGGCGCGCGACGTTCTCGAACTGGCACGTCGAGGCGTGTCCGGATCACGGTCCGGCGCTCGCGATCACGGCCGACGGCATGCGTCATCTCGCGTGGTTCGGCGTCGTCGACGGCCGCGCGGATGTGTTCTATTCGCGAATCGGCGCCGACGGGCAGCCGCTCGGCGCCGCCTGGGCGTTCGGCGCGCATCCGGCCGTGCCCGGCGAGCAGGCGTCGCACGCGGCGCTCGTCGCGCGTGGCGACGTCGTGTGGCTCGCGTGGAAGGCGTTCGACGGGGACACGATGCAGATCAAGCTGCGCCGCTCGGACGATCGCGGCGCGCACTGGTCCGACCCGCGCGTGATCGCGTCGACGTCGGGCGCGAGCGACAACCCGCAACTGCTCGACGACGCGGGGCGTGTCTATCTGTCGTGGCGCACGCGCAATGACGGTTATCGCCTGATCGCGGTGGAGGGTGGGCAATGAAGCGGCTGTTCGTGCTGGCGACCCTCGCGGTCTGGTGCATGTCGGCGCTCGCGGGCGTGCTGCAGCCGCTGCGCGCCGCCGACGTCGCACGGCTGTTCGAGACCGCGCGCGAGCACCCGCTCGCGATCGAGATCTGGTCGCTCGACTGCGGCTACTGTCGTGAGAACGCCGCGCATCTCGTCGCGTGGCAGCGCCGTCACCCGGAGGTGCGCGTCGCGATGATCGCAATGGATGCGTACGACGAGAACGGCGCGGCGATCGAGCAGGCGCTCGCGCAGATGAACCTGCCGTCGCAGGTCGCACAGTACGCGAACGCCGACGCGATGCCGGAACGCCTGCGCGCGACGCTCGATGCGGGATGGCGCGGAGAACTGCCGCGCACCGTGTGGATCGGCCGCGATGGCGCGCGCGACGCGCGCAGCGGACTGTTGACGCCTGCCGTGCTCGACGGCTGGCTGCGCGGGACGGGGCGTCGTTGAGAGAAGGGCGCGCGGCATTCGCGCCGCGCGCCGGTGAAGCGCACGCGCGCCCGCAGGCGCGCGTAGCGGGTAGTCAGGCCGCTCGCTTGAATAGCCGGATCACGAACAGCAGGATCACCGCACCGACGACCGCGACGATCACCGATCCGATGAAACCGCTGCCGACGCTGATGCCGAGCAGCCCGGCGAGCCAGCCGCCGATCACCGCGCCGACGATCCCGACGATGATGTCGACGATGAGCCCGAAGCCGCCGCCCTTGACGAGCACGCCGGCAAGCCAGCCGGCAATTGCGCCGATGATGAGCCACATTATCAAGCCATGAGTCATGGTGGTCCTCTCCTGGTAACGAGTCGATATGACCGGACGTCATGCGGGAGCCGGCAACCCGGTATGGGTGGCACGTCGATCTCGCAGCGCCGCCCACGCAATGTAACGCGATAGACGGGTCGGAATCGTTAAGTAATGTTATGCACCCTTAACCGGATTTTCCAGGGAATTTGTCAGCGCAAAGCAGTGCAGGTCGGGTGAAATGAGTCTGTAAGAAAGGAGGCGACGTGCGTACGGGCGCTTCTCGATTGGAAAGGAATGCGAAGCGATCGGCGGTGTGCGGACGATATCGGAGCGACTGAGCGGGGATCGTTAGCGGGCTGCGTTCGTTGCAATTGTGGCATCGCAGCGAACGATGCTCCCGAATGCGGCGCTCGCCATCCAGATCAGGCCGTACGTCCCGTGTATGCCGGTGTTTCTCAGGCCGTAGAGGTCCAACGTCCATTCGGGAAGCGCGCAGACCCCAGATCAGTGCGGCGCTGCTCGCCGCCGAGCCATCGACCGGGGCCCCGCCCATTTAGGCATGACATTCGAGGCAAAGAACGCCTTGTATCTTGTTCAAGGTGCCGTTCGCTGATTGGAGAGGGGGAGGCGACTTGTGTCGATGCCTGGAAAGTAAAAAGGGCCTAGCCTTGCGGCTAAGCCCTTGAATACTTTGGTGCCGGAGATAGGAGTCGAACCTACGACCTTCGCATTACGAATGCGCTGCTCTACCAACTGAGCTACACCGGCAGCAGAGAAATGAAATTATATGGTGATTTCCGGGATCTTGGCAATAGGTTTTGCGAAATTTTTTTCAGCTTTTTTCGGCTGCTTCGCAAAACCCCTGTTTCGACAGGTCTTCCGATTTCATTTCACCGCGATGTGGCCCCGTAGAGCCGCATCGCGAGGCGCGATTGTACGTGCGTCTTGCCCGCACGTCCAGTGCTGCAGTGCAAATTAATTGCCTTCGGTGTGATACCTGGTCACGCGCTCGACCTCGTTCTTCGAGCCGAGGAACACGGGCACGCGCTGGTGCAGGCCCGTCGGCTGGACTTCCATGATGCGCTGCGTGCCCGTCGTCGCGGCGCCGCCCGCCTGTTCGACGATGAACGACATCGGGTTCGCTTCGTACATCAGGCGCAGCTTGCCCGGACGATCGGGCGTGCGCTTGTCGGCCGGGTACATGAAGATGCCGCCGCGGTTCAGGATCCGGTGCACGTCGGCGACCATCGATGCGATCCAGCGCATGTTGAAGTTGTCGCCGCGCGGGCCGTCCTTGCCGGCGTTCAGTTCGTCGACGTAGCGCTTGACCGGGTCGTACCAGTGGCGTGCGTTCGATGCGTTGATCGCGTATTCGCGCGTGTCGGCCGGGATCTGCATGTTGCTCTGCGTGAGCACCCAGGAGCCGACTTCGCGGTCGAGCGTGAAGCAGTTCACGCCGTTGCCGGTCGTCAGCACGAACACCGTCTGCGGGCCGTACACGGCGTAGCCGGCCGCAACCTGCTGCGTGCCCGGCTGCAGGAACGATTCCTCGGTTGCCTGCTTGCCGTCCGGGCAGCGCAGCACCGAGAAGATCGTGCCGATCGACACGTTCACGTCGATGTTCGACGAACCGTCGAGCGGATCGAACACGAGCAGGTATTCGCCGCGCGGGTAATTCGCCGGGATCGGGAAGAAGGTTTCCATTTCTTCCGATGCCATCGCGGCGAGGTTGCCGCCCCATTCGTTCGCGTCGAGCAGGATCTCGTTCGACAGGATGTCGAGCTTCTTCTGCACTTCGCCCTGGACGTTCTCGCTGCCGGCGGTGCCGAGCGCCTCGCCGAGTGCGCCCTTCGACACGTTGTAGCTGATCGCCTTGCACGCGCGTGCGACGACTTCGATCAGCAGGCGCAGGTCGGCGGGGAGGTTGTTGGTCTCACGTTGCTGTTCGATCAGGAACTTCGACAGCGTGGTGCGGCGGGCAATGGACATGACAGACTCCAGAAGGCCAAAGAATCCTTGAATGGCCGCAATTTTACCCGTCGCGCCTCCCGTACCGCCGGCTTTTTTCGTCCGGTTACATGGCCGGGTGGTCACATCAGCTCGATTTCCGGCAGCGCCACGGCGCACGTCGCGCGCATCGTCGACACGAAATCGGCCGCGTACGGCCGCGACGAAAACGCGGGCAGCGTGGCCGCGTACAGCTCGCCGGACAACGTCGTGCCGTCGCCGCGCAGCACCGGGCGCGCGCTCACGTAATGCTTGTCGAGATAGGTGGCGACCGCCCACAGCGGCAGCGCCGCGACCCCGCGCCGGCTCGCGACGAGCTGCAGGATCGCGACCGTCAGCTCCGACGTGCGCCGCTTCGGCGCGATGCCGGCCGGCACGAGGACCTGCCGCATGATGTCGAGCATCTCGTCGGGGACGGGGTAGGTGATCAGCGTCTCGGCGCGGAAATCGTCGGCGCAAAGCGCGGGCTTCGCTGCGAGCGGATGCGCGTTGCCGACGAGGCCGACGATCTGGAAGCGGAACAGCGGATGATAGTCGACTGCCTCGGCCGGGTCCGCCTCGGCGACGATCGCGAGATCCGCGCGGTCCTGGTGCAGCAGGCCGACCGGGTCCGCATGGAAGCCCGACACGATGTCGAGCTCGACTTCCGGCCAGCGCTGGCGGAACGCGTCCATCGCCGGCATCAGCCAGTCGAAGCAGGTATGGCACTCGACGGCGATCCGCAGCGTGCCGCCCGTGCCCTGCGCGAGGCGCGCGATATCGCGCTCGGTCTCCTCGATCGCGGGCACGACCTGCTCGGCGAGCGCGAGCAGTCGCTTGCCGGCCGGCGTAAACGTCAGCGGCGCCGATTTGCGCACGAACAGCGGCAAGCCGAAGTGCGCCTCCAGCGCCTTGAGCTGATGCGACAGCGCCGACTGCGTGAGGCACAGGAACTGCGCGGCGCGCGACAGGTTGCCGGTGTCGCGCAACGCGACCAGCGTCTGCAGATGACGGAATTCGAGCGGTGAGCGGATCATCGACGAGCCCGCTTCGCGATGCGATGTTGAAATTTATTCATGTTCAATCGAAAAAACTTTCGTTTGAGTAATGATAAGGCAAATCCGATACTCGCTGGACTATTGGAGGATCGAGATGAGCACTGCACACGTATTGGGTTTCCCGCGCATCGGCGCGCAGCGTGAACTGAAATTCGCGCTCGAGCGCTATTGGCGCGACGGGCAGGGGGCCGACGCCGAGCGCGCGCTGGTCGACACCGGCGTCTCGCTGCGCGCCGCGCACTGGGCCGCGCAGCGAGACGCGGGGCTCGACTGGGTGACGGTCGGCGATTTCGCGTGGTACGACCACGTGCTGACGACGCTCGCGCACGTCGGCGGGCTGCCGACGCGGTTCGGCTTCGAGGCGCGCAAGCTGTCGCTGGCCGACTATTTCGCGGCCGCGCGCGGCAACGTCGCGCAGCCGGCGATGGAAATGACGAAGTGGTTCGATACGAACTACCACTACATCGTGCCGGAATACTCGCCGTCGACGACGTTCGGCGCGGGCGTCGAATGGCTGTTCGACGAAGTGCGCGAAGCGCAGGCGCTCGGCCATCCGGTGAAGGTCGCGCTCGTCGGCCCGCTGACGCTGCTGTGGCTCGGCAAGGCGCGCGACGGGCTGGCCGACCGGCTGTCGCTGCTGCCGCGCCTGCTGCCCGCGTACCAGGCGCTGCTCGCGCGCCTGAAGGCCGACGGCGTCGAATGGGTGCAGATCGACGAGCCGATCTTCGCGCTCGACCTGCCCGGCGCGTGGCGCGACGCCGCGCCCGCCGCGTACGCCGAACTGGTTGCGCATGCGCCGCGCGTGCTGCTTGCGACCTACTTCGAATCGGTCGACGCGCACGCGACGCTGCTGAAATCGTTGCCGGTCGCGGGGCTGCACGTCGATCTGGTGCGCGGCGCCGCGCAGCTCGACGCGATCCTGGCCGGCTATCCGGCCGACAAGGTGCTGTCGTGCGGGATCGTCGACGGGCGCAACGTGTGGCGCAACGATCTCGACCGGTCGCTCGCGCGGCTCGCGGCGGCGCGCGCGCAACTGGGCGAGCGGCTGTGGATCGCGACGAGCTGCTCGCTGCTGCACGTGCCGGTCGATCTCGGCAATGAGCCGAAGCTGGACGCCGAGCTGAAGCAGTGGCTCGCGTTCGCGGTGCAGAAGGCGCGTGAAGTCGCGGTGCTGCGCGATGCGTTTGTGAAGGGGCGCGAGGTCGTCGCCGGCGAGCTCGACGCGTCGCGCGCGGCGGCGCAGGCGCGCCGCACGTCGACCCGCATCCACAACCCGCTCGTGCAGCGACGCGTCGCCGCGCTGACGGATGCCGATGCGCGGCGCGCCGCGCGCTACGACGAGCGGGCGCGCCGCCAGCGCGCGCGCTTCCGGCTGCCGCTGCTGCCGACGACGACGATCGGCTCGTTCCCGCAGACGGCGGAGATCCGCAAGGCACGCGCGGACTTCAAGGCGGGCGCGCTCGACCATCTCGGCTACCTCGAGGCGATGCGCGAGCAGATCCGCATCGCGATCGGCAAGCAGGAGCAGTACGGGCTCGACGTGTACGTACACGGCGAAGCCGAGCGCAACGACATGGTCGAATACTTCGGCGAGCTGCTGTGGGGCTTTGCGATTACCGCGAACGGCTGGGTGCAGTCGTACGGTTCGCGCTGCGTGAAGCCGCCGCTGATCTACGGCGACGTGTTCCTGCCGGAGGCGATGACGGTCGGCTGGGCGCAGTACGCGCAAGGCCTGACGGACAAGCCGATGAAGGGCATGCTGACCGGCCCCGTGACGATCCTGAACTGGTCGTTCGTGCGCGACGACCAGCCGCGTGCGACCACCGCGCTGCAGATCGCGCTCGCGCTGCGCCAGGAGACGGTCGACCTCGAGCGCGCCGGCATCGGCATGATCCAGATCGACGAGGCCGCACTGCGCGAAGGGCTGCCGCTGCGCGAGCGCGACCGCGCCGCGTATCTCGACTGGGCGGTGCGCGCGTTCCGGGTGGCGGCGTCGGGCGTTGCCGACGACACGCAGATCCATACGCACATGTGCTATTCGGAGTTCAACGACATCATCGCGTCGATCGCCGCGCTCGACGCCGACGTGATCACGATCGAGACGTCGCGCTCGGACATGGAGCTGCTCGACGATTTCGAATCGTTCGCGTATCCGAACGAGATCGGGCCGGGCGTGTACGACATCCATTCGCCGCGCGTGCCCGGCCGCGACGAGATGGTCGCGCTGATCGAGCGCGCGCTGTCGCGGATTCCGGCGGAGCGTCTGTGGGTGAATCCGGACTGCGGGCTGAAGACGCGCGACTGGCGCGAAGTCGACGCGGCGCTGACCGCGATGGTCGAGGCCGCGCGGATCGCGCGTTCACGGGTGGAGGCGCAGGCGCCGGCCGTGCCGGCCTGAATCGGACCCGAACCCGGCCCGTCCGGCCGGGGGACGCAAAAAAGCCGGCGCCGCATCGAGCGGCGCCGGCTTTGTCACGTTGTGCCGGCGCGGAAACGGGTCGCGTCAGGCGAGCGCCTTCTCGACGATCTCGCGCACGTCGCGCGATTTCGCGCCCGCGGCGACCTGCTCGAGCGCTTCGCGCATCCGGTCGCGCAATGCGGGCGTGAAGCGGCGCCACAGTTCGAGCGAGCGGGCGAGGCGCGCCGCGACCTGCGGGTTGATCGCGTCGAGCGCGAGCACCTGTTCGGCCCAGAATGCATAACCCGAGCCATCCGCCGCGTGGAATTGCGCGGGGTTGGCCGCGCAGAAGCTGAAGATCAGCGAACGGGCCCGATTCGGATTCTTCAGGTTGAACGCAGGGTGCGCGAGCAGCTTGCGAACCTTCGCGAGCGTCGGCTGCGCGGGCGTCCCGCGTTGCGCGGCCTGCATCGCGAACCATTTGTCGATCACGAGCGCTTCCTTCTCGAAGCGGCGGTAGAAATCGTCGAGCGCGTGCTCGGCCGGTTCGTTCGCGCCGGCGGCCGCGGCGGACAGCAGCGCGCCGAGTGCGGCCGCGCGATCGGTCATGTTGTTCGCCGCGTCGTATTGCGCGGTCGCGAGGCGCACGGCATCGGCCGGATCCTCGAGCTCGGCGAGATACGCGAGCGCGAGGTTCTTCAGCGCACGGCGGCCGGAAGCGTCGGGCGTCGGTTCGTAGGCGCCGGGCGTCTGGTGCTGCTCGTACGCGGCGAGCCAGTCTGCGCGCAGTGCGGTGGCGAGCTGGCGGCGCACGAACTGGCGCGCGCGATGCACGGCGGCCGGATCGGCTTCCGCCATCTGGTCGGCGAGGTAGGTTTCCGACGGCAGCGTCAGCGCGAGCTCGCGGAACGCCGGCGACAGCGTCGCGTCGGTCAGCACGCGGCGGAATGCAGCGACGAAATTCTCGCCGAGCGTGAGCGGCTCGTTCGCGGCGGCACGCGCGGCGAGCGTCAGCAGCGCGCGTGTCGCGAGGCGCTGGCCGGCTTCCCAGCGGTTGAACGGATCGCTGTCGTGCGCGAGCAGGAACGCGAGGTCGTCGTCGCTGTAGTCGTACTCGACGATCACCGGCGACGAGAAGTTGCGCAGCAGCGACGGCAGCGGTTGTTCCGGCACGTCGACGAACGTGAAGGTCTGTTCGGTATCGGTGAAGTCGAGCACGCGCGTCGTGCCCGCCGCGGCGGCTTCGCCGTCGAGGCGCAGCGGCAGGTCGCGGCCGTCGCGGCCGATCAGGCCGATCGCGAACGGGATCAGCAGCGGCCCTTGCTGCGTTTCGCGCGCGGCCGGCGATGCGTCGCCGTAGCCCTGCGCGAGCGTGACGGTATAACGACGCGCGGCGGCGTCGTACGCGGTGCGCACGGACACGCGCGGCGTGCCGGCCTGGCTGTACCAGCGCTCGAACTGCGCGAGGTCGCGCCCGTTCGCGTCGGCCATCGCGTGGCGGAAGTCGTCGCAGGTCACGGCGTGCCCGTCGTGGCGCTTGAAATACAGGTCCATCCCCTTGCGGAAGCCGTCGCGGCCGAACAGCGTCTGGTACATCCGCACGACTTCCGAGCCTTTCTCGTAGACGGTCATCGTGTAGAAGTTGTTGATCTCGACGTAGCTCTCCGGGCGCACCGGGTGCGCCATCGGGCCCGCATCCTCGGCGAACTGCAGCTGGCGCAGCACCCGCACGTCCTCGATGCGCTTGACCGCGCGGGCCGCCGAATCGATCGCGTCGCCCGCGGCCATGTCGGCCGAGAATTCCTGGTCGCGGAACACCGTCAGCCCTTCCTTCAGGCTCAGCTGGAACCAGTCGCGGCAGGTCACGCGGTTGCCGGTCCAGTTGTGAAAGTACTCGTGGCCGACCACCGATTCGATGTTCGCGAAATCGGTGTCGGTCGCGGTCTCGGGGTTCGCCAGCACGTACTTCGTGTTGAAGATGTTGAGCCCCTTGTTCTCCATCGCGCCCATGTTGAAGTCGCCGACCGCGACGATCATGAAGCGGTCGAGATCGAGCTCGAGGCCGAAGCGCTTCTCGTCCCAGCGGATCGAATGGATCAGCGAATCCATCGCGTGACGCGTCTTGTCGAGGTCGGCCGGTTCGACCCACACCTGCAGCAGCTTTTCCTTGCCCGAGCCGGTCGTGATCTTTTCCTCGATCGCGACGAGCTTGCCCGCGACGAGCGCGAACAGGTAGCTCGGCTTGCGGAACGGGTCTTCCCACTTCGCGAAGTGGCGGCCGTCGGGCAGGCCGCCGCAATCGACGAGGTTGCCGTTCGACAGCAGCACCGGGTAGGCGGCCTTGTCGGCGCGCAGCGTCACCGTGTACGACGCCATGACGTCCGGGCGATCGAGGAAGTAGGTGATGCGGCGAAAGCCTTCGGCTTCGCACTGCGTGAAGAAGTTGCCGCTCGAGACATAGAGACCCGACAGCGTCGTATTCTGGTCGGGCGCGCATGCGCTTTCGAGCGTCAGCTCGAATGCGTCGGGGACGTTCTCGACGGTCAGCCCGTGCTCGTGCGCGCGCACGGCGCCGTGCGGCGCGCCATCGACCCATGCGCCGACGAATTCGAGCGCTTCGCCCATCAGTTCCAGGTGCGGCGCGGGCGCGGCGTCCGGATTGCGGCGCACGCGCATCGTATTCCTGACGATCGTGCGGGCCGGCGCGAGATCGAACTCGAGCGCGACGGTATCGATGAGGAAGGCCGGCGGCGTATAGTCGGCGCGGCGGATCACGGTGGAGGAAGCGTTGTCGGACATGGTCGTCGAGATCGGTGGAGTGGGGGACGGGCCCGCGGCACGGGCCGGGCGAACCGGGCCATTGTACAAAGGCTTGCGGCTGCGTGCCGGGCGAACTTTTTACCGGTTCCGGGAGTCCGCGTATTATCGGCATCCCGACCGTTTCGCGCGACGCGACGGGCGGGTGACGGATTGACGAGGACGATCATGAGACGCGAACGGATTTTTCGCGGTGCGGGCTGGGCGGCGGTGCTGTGCGTGGCGCTGCTGACGGGCTGCACCAGCTACGTGACGACCCAGGTCACGGCCTTCTCCGACTGGAGCGGCAGCGACGCGACACGCACCTATGCGTTCACCCGCACCGATGCGCAGAAGAACAGCATCGAGCAGTCGACCTACGAGCCGATCGTCGCGAACGAACTGTCCACGTATGCGTTCCGGCAGGTGCCGCAGGCGAGCGCCCGCTACCTGGTCGGGCTGACCTACGGCGTCGGCAGCGACCTGGTGGCGGTGCCGACGCCGGTCTATTACGACCCCTGGTTTCCGGGGCCGTACTGGCGGCGCGGCCCGTGGGGCCCGTGGGGGCCCTGGGGGCCGATGCCGGCCGGTTATGTCGCGCAGACGTACCAGGTGTTCGACTACACGCTCGGCATCCGCATCACCGAGCGCGCGACGGGCAAGGAGGTCTACAACGTGTCCGCGCGCACGACCGGCGACAATGGCACGCTGCTGTACGCGATGCCGTTCCTCGCACGCAGCGCGCTCGCCGATTTCCCGCTGTCGAACGGCGCGGTCCGCTCGGTCCGGCTGCCGGTCGACAAGCGAGGCGGCCCGGCGGCACCGGCCGCCAACGAGCGCGCGGTGCCGGCTGCGCCCGCGTCAGGCGCGGCGGCGGTCAAGTAGCAGGCGATGGCGGCGCCGCGGCCGCCGGCCGGCCGCCGCGCCGCGCGGGTCATGCCCCGACACCGAACAGCGCCAGCGCGCCGAGCACGACGAACAGCACGGCGGCGATCCCGTGCACGAGCCTGGTCGGCAGACGGTGCGCGAAGCGGTCGCCGAGCAGGATCGCGGGCACGTTCGCGAGCATCATCCCGAACGTCGTGCCGGCCACGACACCGATGTAGTCCTGGAAGCGCGCGGCCAGCGCAACGGTCGCGATCTGCGTCTTGTCGCCCATTTCGGCGAGGAAGAACGCGACGAGGGTCGCACCGAACACGCCGAGCCGCGAACGGTTGGCATTGGCCTCGTCGGCGTCGAGCTTGTCCGGCACGAGGATCCACAACCCCATCGCGATGAACGAGAACGCGAGTGCCCAGCGCATGATCGACGGCGTGACGAGCGCACCGAGCCATTCGCCGAGCGCGCCGGCGAAACCGTGGTTCACGAGCGTCGCGACGAGCACGCCGAGAATGATCGGCACCGGCTTGCGATAGCGCGCGGCCAGGACGAGGGAAAGCAATTGGGTCTTGTCGCCGATTTCAGCGAGGGCGACGGCGCCGGTGGAGATCAGGAAGGCTTGGGACACGTATGGGGTTCCGCGGGCCGGTGTTGTGCGTGCGAGCGACGATCCACGGCGCGCCGGGCCCTGATGCGGCGCACTGTGAACCATCGGTCTCGCCAGGCCAAGGTGGCTGCGCCCGCCATGGCCGCAAGGCCAAGTCTGTTGACGGACGCCTCCGTCACGATGCGCGCCGGAGGCGCGGGACATCGAGCGGAGCGGCTACTCCCCAATGAGCGGCGAATTCTAGCACGGTGCGCGCCGCGCGCAAAAGCGGTTCGGACACCGCATCGCGCGGCGCGCGCCGGCGTTCGGTCAGGCGGCGCGGCGCGCGGTGCCGCGCTCGTGCACGCAGCGGCCGGCCGCATAGGTGCGGTACACCGCGCGGTCGTCGCCGAGCAGCGCGAACGCGAACAGCAGCTCCTCGAGCGAATCCGCGCGCTTCGTGCGGCGCGCGAGCAGCGGCGTGGCCTGCGGATCGAGCACGACGAAGTCGGCCTCGGTGCGCGGCGCGAGCGTGCCGACCGTGTCGGCGAGGTCGAGCGCCTGCGCGGCGCCGGCCGTCGCGAGCCAGAACATTCGCGTCGCGGTCAGGTGGTGGCCCGACAGCCGCGCGACCTTGTGCGCTTCGTTCATCGTCTGCAGCATCGAGAACGACGTGCCGCCGCCGACGTCGGTCGCGAGCGTGACGGGTACGTCGTGTTCGCCGGCCTTGTCGAAATCGAACAGCCCGCTGCCGAGGAAGAAGTTCGACGTCGGGCAGTGCGCGACGACGGTGCGCGTCTCGGCCATCCGGCGGCGGTCCTCGTCGTCGAGGTGGATGCAGTGGCCGTATACCGCGCGCGGGCGCAGCAGCCCGTAGCGGTCGTAGATGTCGAGATAGCTGCGATGGCCGGGGAACAGCTCGGCCACCCATTTCACCTCGTCGACGTTTTCCGCGACGTGGCTCTGCACGAACACGTCCGGATGGCGGCGCGCGAGTTCGCCGCACGCCTCGAGCTGGGCCTCGGTCGACGTCGGTGCGAAACGCGGCGTGAGCGCGTACATCTGGCGGCCCTTGCCGTGCCAGCGGCCGATCAGCTCGGTGCTGTCGTCATAGCCGGATTGCGCGGTATCGCGCAGGAATTCGGGGCAGTTACGGTCCATCAGCACCTTGCCCGCGATCATCCGCAGGTCGCGGGCGTCGCTCGCCGCGAACAGCGCATCGGCCGACTGCTTGTGCACGGTGCAGTAGACGAGCGCGCTCGTCGTGCCGCAGGCGAGCAGTTCGTCGACGAAGAAGTCGGCCACCTCGCGCGCATGCTCGGGGTCGCCGAACTGGCGCTCGGTCGGGAACGTGTACTTGTCCAGCCACGGCAGCAGGCCCGGCGCCGGCGACGCGATCATGTCCGTCTGCGGATAGTGGATGTGCGTGTCGATGAAGCCGGGCACGATCAGCTTGTCGCGCAGGTCATGGACGATCGCGTCGCGCGCGAGCGTCGCGGCGAGCTGCGCGTACGGGCCGGCCGCGACGACTTTGCCGTCGTCGACGATCAGGAGGCCGTCGGTCTCGTAGTTCGCGGCCTGGCTCGATTGCGCCGGGTCGCCGTTGAAAGTCAGCAGCTGGGAACGGAAAGCGGTTTGCGTCATGACGAATGGTCCTGCGTGGAAAAAACGATCAGCGTGGTGCGAGCGGCGGCGCGGGGTGGGTTGCGACGGCCCGCGCCGCCTCGGATATCAATCGGAAAAGCGTTCCTCACGGTCGGTCGCCGTGACCGCGGCAGTCCGCATTCGTCGGTCGCCTCGTCAGGCGGCCTGCCAGTACGCGTCGAGGCGCGCGTACAGTGCGTCGCGCTGCGCCGGTTCGATGAACGACGCCTCGAAGCCGTTGCGGATCACCGCATGGACTTCGGCGTCCGTGAGTTGCAGCCCTTCGGTCGTCGCGAAGTAGTTCTCATTGACGTAGCCGCCGAAATAGGCCGGATCGTCGGAGTTGATCGTCACCGCGACACCGCGATCGAGCAGCGCCTTCAGCGTGTGCTTCGCCATGTCGTCGAACACGCACAGCTTCAGGTTCGACAGCGGGCAGACGGTCAGCGCGGTGCGCGATTTGGCGAGGCGTTCGACGAGCGCCGCGTCTTCGATGCTGCGCACGCCGTGGTCGATCCGGTCGACCTTCAGCACGTCGAGCGCTTCGTAGATGTACGCGGGCGGGCCTTCCTCGCCGGCATGCGCGACGAGCTTCAGCCCGAGCGCGCGCGCCTTGTCGAACACGCGCGCGAACTTCGTCGGCGGATGGCCGAGTTCGGACGAGTCGAGGCCCACGCCGATCAGGCGATGGCGATAGCGCTCGAACAGCGGCAGCGCGGATTCGAACGTCGCGAGCGCGTCCTCTTCGGACAGGTGGCGCAGGAAGCACAGAATCAGCCTGCTCGACAGCCCGCGCTGCTCGTAATCGGCGAGCGCGCGCTCGATGCCCGCGACGACCGTCTCGATCGGGACGCCGCGCTCGGTGTGCGTCTGCGGATCGAAGAACAGTTCGGTGTGGACGACGTTGTCGGCGAGCGCGCGTTCGCAGTACGCGGCCGTCATGTCGTAGAAATCCTGTTCGGTCAGCAGCACGCTCGCGCCTGCGTAATAGATGTCGAGGAACGACTGCAGGTCGGTGAACGCGTACGCGGCGCGCAGCGCGTCGATCGAGTCGTACGCGAGCTTCACGCCGTTGCGCTGCGCGAGCGCGAAGATCAGCTCGGGCTCGAGCGAGCCTTCGATGTGGATATGCAGCTCCGCTTTCGGCGCGCGGGCAATCTTGTCCTTGAATGTCGGGGTCATGGCGTCGTTCTTGGTCGGTCAGTAGGGGGTGGAAGCCAGTGCAGCCGCGTTCGCCTCGACGGCTTGCAGCAATTGCGCAGCCACCGAGATCGCGATCACTTCGGGTGCCTTGTCGACGATGCCTTCGACACCGATCGGGCAGCGCATCCGCGCGACCTGGGCCGGGTCGATGCCGATCGCCGCGAGGCGATGATCGAACTGCACGCGTTTGGCGTGCGAGCCGGTCATCCCGAAGTATGCATAGTCGCCGCGCCGCAGGATGCGCTCGGCCAGCACGAAATCGAATGCGTGGTCGTGCGTCATCACGACGAAGTAGGACTGCGGCGGCGCCGTGTCGACGGCGTCGGCCGGCGCAGCGGCCGCCTCGATCGCGAGGTTGCCGATGCCGGCGAGCGCGTCGGCAGGCGGGAACACCGCATCGGGCCCGTCGATCCAGCGCACGCGGCACGGCAGCGTCGCCAGTACCTTCACGAGCGCGGTGCCGATGTGCCCGGCGCCGAACAGCACGACGGGGAACGCATACGGCGCGATCGTTTCGGTCATCAGCGACACGCCGCCGGTTTCCCACAGCAGGCAGTCGGCACGCGCGGCTTCCGATTCGGGCTCGCTCAACAGCGGCGCGCCCGGCGAGGGGCCGAATGATACGCTACGCACGGTCGCGGCGCCGGCCGCGACACGCTTCGCGAGCGACATGATCCAGCCGAGATCGCCGACGTCGAGCCGCTCGAACGCGAGTACGACGGCGCCGCCGCAGCACTGGCCGAGGCTCGGGCCGAGCGCGAGCCGCTCGAGCCGGCGCGCGTGCGGCACGTGCGCGCCGTCCTTCAGCAGATGCCGCGCGATCTCGATCGCCTTCCACTCCAGATGACCGCCGCCGATCGTATGGCGGGCCGTGTCGCGCGTGACGAGCATCTTGGTGCCGGCTTCGCGCGGCGCGGAGCCGTCGGTGTGCGCGACCGTCACGAGCACGGCCGCTTCGCCGTGCGCGAGCAGTTGCTGCAGATCGCCGAGCCAGGCTTCCATCAGCGCGCTCCCGGACGGTCGGCGCAGGATGCGCGGCGCGGGCGAGGTGCGCCGCCGAATGAGCCGCTGAATGAGCCGCCAAATGCGGCGCGGACGCCATGAGGGTGACGGATGCGGATGGTTTGCGTTGTCATGATGAATCCAGTCGACATTGCGGATCGGGCGCGCGTTACGCAGGGGTGGCGAGACCGCCTGGCCTCGCGCACGTAGATCGCCATCCAGCACGCACGATAGCACTGCAAAAAGGCCGGAAGATCGTCCGGCGTTGATGCGCGCTATCAGACGGCGATCATGTCGATCATAGGCCCGTCGCGGGACGATGCGGGTCCGGCGGCCCGCAGCCGGGCCGGGACGCAGGCGTGGCGGGGCTGGGCGGGGAGCGACGGTGAAGCGGGGCGGGAGGCGGTCTGCCCGGTAAGGCGCGCCGCAAAGGGGTAGGTGTTTACGCGGGGCCGGCGAGGTGCGGCCGGCCAAGCGCGGCCGGCGAGGTGCGGCCGGCCACGCGTGGCCAGTGAGATGCGGCCGGCAGTTGCGGCCGGCCGCGGCCGCGCGCGCGGAACCGGTCGCGGCTCAGCCCGCGAGCTTGCGACGATGGCGCCAGAGGCTCGCGACGACGGCAACCAGGATCGCGGCGAAGCCGATCAGCGCCCAGCCGGGCAGCAGGATGCCGAGGATCGGCGGGTAGACGGTCTCGCACAGCCCCGCGACCTTGAACATGCCGGGGAACCACTGCGCGGGCGGCAGGCTGTCGACGATCGGCTGCAGCGTGTCGAAGCCGCAGCTGAAGCCCGGATTCATCTGGATCGACAGATGCCGGGCGGCCGTGCCGACGCCGCCGGCGGCGGCGATCGCGATCAGCAGCTCGAGCACCCAGACGACGCGCCAGTTGCGGATCCCCGCGGCCAGGAACGCGAAGATCCCGATCGCACAGAAGAAGTAGCGCTGGATGATGCACAGCGGGCAGGGGTCTTCGTTCTTCACGTACTGCAGGTAGAGCGCACCGGCCAGCAGGGCGATGCACACCCAGCCGAGCAGCATCAGCAGGCGGCGTTCGCGGCGGATTGCGAGCGTGTAGTCGTTCATTCGGCGGGGTTCCTCGTGGGTCGGTCCGGAAAACAATCGCGCGATTTTAGCGCGAACGGTCTGGCACGAAACTGACAGCGCGCGTGCGGCAACCTGCCGCACCGCGCGTCCTGTCCGCCGGCGCTCGGCTGGCTGCGCTCAGCGGATCGTGTTGAGCACGGCCTCGACCGCCTGGCCGATCGCGAGCAGCGCGTCGTCGCGATGCGGTGCGGCCGCGAGCATCAGGCCGACCGGCGCCGCGTCGCGCGGATGGCAGGGCAGCGACAGCGCGCACGCATCGAGGAAGTTGAACGCGCTCGGGTTGCGCAGGATCAGCGCATTGGTGCGCGTGAACGCGGCGTCGTCCGTTTCGAGGTCGGCGATGCGCGGCGGCACGACCGGCACCGTCGGCGCGACGAGCGCATCGAAGCGCGACCAGACCGTGTGCGCGGCTTCGTCGAGCATCGCCGTGCGCGCGGCGAGCAGGTCGAGATAGTCGGCCGCGCTCGCGGGTTCGCCCTTCAGGATCCGCGTGAGCACGCGCGGATCGTACTGGTCGCGGTGCCGGGCGAGCAGCGGGCGATGCCATGCGTAGGCCTCGATCGGCGAGAAGCCGAAGCGGTTGACGTCCGGCAGCCGGTCGAGCGCCGGGAAGCGCACTTCCGTGACGATCGCGCCGGCGGCTTCGAGATGCTTGAGCGCGGCATCGAGCGCGGCCGCGACGTCGGCATCGACACCGTCCGTCACGTAGTTCGTCAGCACGCCGAGCCGCACGCCTTCGAGCGGCCGCGCGGCCGGCACGTGCGGTTCGAGGCCCGCGAGCATCCGGTCGACGAGCGCGCAGCACGCGACCGTCAGGCCGATCGGGCCGAACGAGTCGAGCGTCGTCGACAGCGGCACGCCGCCTTGCGTCGGGATCCGGCTCGCGGTCGGCTTGAAGCCGGTGAGCCCGCACAGCGCGGCCGGAATGCGGATCGAGCCTCCGGTATCGGTGCCGAGCGCGACGGCGGCCATCCCGTCGGCGACGGACGCGGCCGCGCCGGACGACGAGCCGCCGGAAATCCGTGCGTCGCCCGGCACGTCGCGGCGGTACGGCGAGCGCGGGTGGCCGAAGTGCGGATTCAGCCCGAGCCCCGAGAACGCGAACTCGCTCATGTTGGTGCGGCCCACCAGCACCGCGCCCGCCCGCTTGAGCCGCGCGACGGCGACCGCATCGGTGCGCGCGGCCGGCGCGCCGTCGAGCACGCGCGAACCCGCGCGCGTCACCTGGCCCGCGACGTCGAACAGGTCCTTGACCGACACGGGAATGCCCGCGAGCGGCGACAGCACGGTGCCCGCGGCGCGCAGCCGGTCGTGCGCGTCGGCGGCCGCACGCGCGTTGTCGGCATCGACTTCGGTGAAGACGACCGCACCCTGGCCCGACGGATCGGCGATCCGGTCGAGCGCGGTGTCGACGAGCGCGCGGCTCGTGGTCCGGCCGGCGGCGAGGTCGGCGGCGAGCTGGGCGAGCGGGGGGAAGGGCGTGAAAGTGGTCATGGCGGCTCAGGGGCGAAGATGTTGAAGAAGCGTGGAGCGGAACGAATCGATATGGCTTTCGACGGCCGCGCGCGCGCCCGCGGCGTCGCGTGCGGACAGCCGGTCGAACAGTTCGCGATGCTCGTGCTGGACGTCGGCGAGATGATGGGGTTCGGACAGTGTGACGAACCAGAAGCGCAGCGAGCGTTCGTGCAGCGCGCGCAGGATGTCGGCGAGAACCGCATTGCGCGCGGCCGCGGCGATCGCCTGGTGGAACGCGCGGTCGAGTTCCATCATGCCCTCGACGTCGTGCGTGTCGACGCATGCCAGTCCTTCGTCGAGCAGCGCGGCCAGGCGCGCGAGGTCGTCGGGCGTCGCATGGCGCGCGGCGAGTTCCGCGCAGTGCGCTTCGTTGATGCGCCGCACGTCGATCACCGCGACGATGTCGTCGAGCGACAGCGGCTGCACCATCAATCCCTTGCGCGGCATCACGGACAGCAGCCCTTCGAGCACGAGCCGATGCACGGCCTGGTGCACCGGCGTGCGGCCGATCCCGGTGCGGGCGACGAGGTCGGCTTCGTTGAGTGCGGCGCCGGGTTTCAGGCGCATCGTGATGATGTCGCGCTGGATCAGTGCATAAGCGCGGTCGGCGAGGCTGGCGGACGAGGCCGGGGGTCGGCGGGCGTGCGGGGCGTCGATCCGCGTGTTCATGCGGGCGGCGGCGCGGCGGCCGGGCGAGGCGAGGGCATGCGGATTGTTCCGGAGCGTGGGCAATGAGCCGATATTATTGTGATATATCACTGGTGTCCAGTGCGCCGGCGGGCGGCGATTTCCGCGCGGGAAGTGACCGGACCCCTGCAACATTGATGACAAGATGTTGTCGGCTCCCCGAGCGATCGTGCGCTGAAGCATAATGAATCCTCGTCTATCCATACGCGTGAGCGACGTACCAGACCATCGTCATGAGCGAAAACACGCCTTCCTTCGCCGGCTCGGCCGGCACGTCATCTCCTTCTTCCGATCCCACCCGTCCGAATCCGGTGAACGCAGCGGCCGGCACGGCCGCCCAGGCGTCCGCGGCACAAGGCGTCGTCGATGACGTCGCCGGGGCGGGCGCTTCGCCCGTCACCGGGGCGTCCGAGCCGGGTGCGCCGGGGGCCGCGGCCGGCGGCGCCGGCGCGACGGCGAACGAACGCAAACCGGGCGCGCCGCCGCCGGGATTCGGCGCGCAGCCCGACTTCGACACGCCGCGCCCGCCGCCGGCGAGCGCGCAGAATGCGCCGCCGGCCTACCTGAAGCAGAGCGACACGCCGTGGTCGGTGTTCGGCCGGATCGTGGCCGCGCGTGCGCGCCGGCTGTTCGACCGCGCCGGCCAGCGCATCACGCAGCGCACGCTGCGCATCGGCGTGTCGGCGCGGATCTTCCATCCGGAACCGGGTGCGAAGGGGCTGCGGGGCAAGACGCTGCAGTATCTCGAGGAATCGATCGCACACTGGGTGATGTCGCGCGACGTGCTCGTGTTCATGATTCCGACCGTCGGCCACCAGGGCATGATTCACCCGAGCAACATCCGCCTGCGCGACTACGCGAAGCATCTCGACGGGCTGCTGCTGCAGGGCGGCGCCGACGTGTCGCCGCAAACCTACGCCGCGTCCGACGCCCGCCCCGAATGGCCGGGCGATCGCGTGCGCGACATGTACGAACTCGAGCTGCTGCACGAGTTCGTCGAATCCGGCAAGCCCGTCCTCGGCGTGTGCCGCGGCTGCCAGCTGATCAACGTCGCGTTCGGCGGCTCGCTGTACCAGGACATCGCCACCGACGTGCCGACCGCGAATGCGCACGTGAGCGAGCATTACGACCAGCATCGTCACGCGATCCGCTTTCCCGATTCGTCGACGCTCGCGAGCATGTTCCCCGGGCGCAGCGAAGCGATCGTCAATTCGATTCACCATCAGGCGATCCGCGATCTCGGCCGCGATCTGAACATCGAGGCCGTGTCGGCGGGCGACGGGATCATCGAAGGCATTCGTCATCGGCGTTCGCCGTTCGTCGTCGGCGTGCAGTGGCATCCCGAGTTCCATCGCGCCGGCGGCTCGGAACTGCTCGACTGCACGCCGCTGCTCGATGCGTTCCTGCGCGCGGCGCGCGAAACCCGCCTGTAAGACCGTCGAGCGTTGCAACGACGCGCCGCATCCCGATAAATTCGAGATGCGGCGTCGGCGAATTGAACGATAATCGCGAGTTCCGATTCGTTCGCCGGAGTCCGACGTTGGTTTTCCGAAATTTTTCCCCTGCACGATGCGCGACGTGGATCGTTGCGCTGGCTGCCTGCGCGCACGCCGTTGCGGCGTGGTCCGCCGACGACACGGCGCCCGTCGCCGGCACCCGCCCGGCCGTGACGAGCCTGGGCGGCGAAGCCGCACCCGCGGCAGATGGGGCCGCGCAAGGCAACGTCGCCGAGCTGACGCAGATGCTGCACGATGGCCGGATCGTCGAAATGCGCACGACGTACAACGGCAGCTACGGTACGAGCCTGATGTTCGATCCGCGCGAGATGACGTACTACGTCGCGCTGTTCCAGGACAAGCACCTGTGGCGTGTGATCCGGTCGCAGGAGAAGAGCCGCGCGGAGATGGTGTACGCGAACTTCGTTCAGCAGACCGTACAGTTGTCGGACATCGAAATCCGCCGGACCGAACTGCAGGCGCAGAAAGCGTTTCTCGAGCGTGTGATCGCATTGTCGAACAGTCGCGCGCAGCAGTTGCAGGCCGACCTGAGCGTTGCGCGTAGCCAGCAGGCCGAAGTTGCGCAACGGCAGCGTTCGGCGCAGGAGCAGGCACAGGCGCTGCAGGTCGAGAAGCGGGCCGCGCAGATGCAGTTGCGTGATCTGCAGGAGCAGGTGCGGCAACTCGAGAAGCAGACCGAGACGGGGCTGCCGGTACACAAGTAACCGCGCGCCGGCCCGGCGAAGACGCGATCCTCGCCGGGCCTGACGACAAGGACTGTCTGAACGAATCAACCCGATCGGCTTGCGCGGATCGGGTTGTTTTTTGCGGCACGCCGGTCAGTGCATGAATGCGTCCGGCGTGTCGGTCAGGCGCCGATGTGACAGCCGCGACGTCCAGTCGCCGTCGGCCGCGGCCGTTTGCGGTGCCCGCACGGCGGCGGGCTGTTCGGTTCGCAGCGCCTTTTCCAGCGCGATCAGCGTTCGCGGGTTGTCGAGATCGTCGAGCGGCACTGACATGGACGCGCGCCGAAGCGCGGAGGCTGCCGCCGGCGGTGGTGCGGGCTGGACGCGTGCGGCGACCCGGTGGTGCGCGGCGGGCATCGCGGGCTGCGCGCGCGCCGTTGCCTGCCGTTCGCTCGCACGACGAGTCCGCGGGAGCGCGGCGGCGTGCGTCACGACCGGATGTTCGGCTTTGGCGGTCATCGGCGCGGCGTCGGCAGTGATCACTGGCCTGGCCGTTGCCGTTTCGGGCGCGGCGTGGACCGAAGGCTCGGTGGCAGGTACGCGGGCAGCGGCGAGCGCGGGCTCCGGCGGCTGGGCGATGCGGCTGATGGCGGTGACGCCCGTTTGCGTGTTTCCCCGGGCCCGCGCAGGATCGAAAGCCGGTTCGTGGGCAGCGATGAGCCAGCCGATGGTGCCGAGCGCGCCGAGGGTCCAGCAGGACGCGAGCACGGCGCGCCGCGCGGGTGCGGCAGCGTCCGGATGCGAGCGAGGGTGGACCACGACGGGTTCGCGCTTCGCATTGCTCGACGGCGTCCAGTGGCAGGCGCGATGCGGAGCATCGACGTCGATGCACGTGGTCTCGGTCCGAGCGGTGTACGCGCTACCCGATCGGGCGTCCGACGTGCCGCGAAACGTCCATTCGCGCCCGAGCGGGATGCCGTCGAGCGGACGGAATCGGGGAACGGCAAGGTCGCCTTCAACGGGAACGAATGGCGATGGATTCATGGCGGCGATACGCGGTGCGGCACGGGCGTGGAGCGGATGTGGCGCTGGCGTCGAAGTAAATCCGAAATTGTGATCGCTGGGGCGCCGGCAGTCGATCGGACTGATCCGAATTTGGAGGTCGATGTTCTGACAGCCCAGGGCAATCGCACGAAACGTGTAGCGCTCTTGCCGTCTATCACCACGACTTCATCACCCAGCGCCGGGCGGAGCCCTCGCAGTCTGGCTGCCGCTGTCGGACAGCATCGGCCGCCGCCCGGTACTGATCGCGGTCACGCTGCTCATGCTCGTGACCACCTATCCGGCCGTTCAGTGTCTGGTCGCGCAGCCGTCGTTCCTGCGACTGCTCGCGGTCGAGCTGCGGCTATCGTTCCTTTATGCATCAAGCAACGGCGCGATGCCGGCCGACGTGCGCACGGCCGGTTTCTCGCTGGCATACAGCCTGGCGACGACGATCGGCGGATTCACGCCCGCGATCTCGACACTGCCGATGGGCTCAGGCAGTGCGCAGCATGCCGGCGACTGCGGTCGCCACGTCGAGCCATTGCCCCGGCGCGGGCTGGCGGGCGAGCCTGGCCTGCGGGTACCACGGGCAGTCGTTGCCGGTGAACCAGCGCCAGTCGGGCGCGAACGGCAGCATGACCCACAGTGGCTTGCCGAGCGCGCCGGCGAGGTGCGCGACCGCCGTATCGATCGTGACGACGCCATCGAGCCGCCCGATCAGCGCGGCCGTCGCGGCGAAGTCGGTCAGCCGGTCGCCGAACGGGTGGACGCGCGGATGCGCGTCGACGCGCGCGCGGTCGTCTTCGTCGAGTGCGGGTTGCAGCACGATCCAGTCGATATCCGGCAGCGCGAGCAGCGGCGCGAGCGCGTCGAGCGGCATCGAGCGATTGTCCCGTGCGTGGCGCCGCCCGGACCAGACGATGCCGAACTTGCGTCGTTGCTGCCCGCCGAGCGAGCCGCGAAAGCGCCGGCCGGCGCCGTCGGGGGCGTCGAGGTAGCGCGTGCCGGACAGGATGTCCTCCGCCTGGAGCCCGAGCAGGAACGGCAAGCTCATCAGCGTGCAGGCGACGTCCGCGGCAGGCGGTTTCGCGGCGCCCTGTGCGACGAGGGTCACGCGCCAGCGCGCTGCCGTCGGCGCCAGCAGCGTAACGAGTTCCGGCTGGACTTCGAGCACGACGCGCGCGCAGCGCGCGCGGGCGAGCGGCACGAAGCGGACGAACTGCAGCGTATCGCCGAAGCCCTGTTCCGCGCGGATCAGCAGCGTGCGCGACGCGATCGGTTCGCCTTGCCAGCGCGGCAGCGTGCCGAGCGGCGTCGCGCCCGGCGTGTCGTGGCGCGCTTCATAGGCGGGCAGGCCGCGCGTGAAGTCGCCGAGCGTCAGCAGCGTGACCGCGCGGTGCAGCCGTGCCAGCGTGAGATCGGGGGCGACACGCAGCGCCTGGTCGAACGCGCGCAGCGCCATCTCGTGCGCACCGAGCGCGTGATGTGCGTTGCCGAGGTTCAGCCAGGCCAGGCTGAACGACGGATCGAGACCGACCGCACGCTCGTAGAAGGGCAGCGCGTCGCGGTGGCGTGCCTGTGCGCTCAGTGCGTTCGCGAGCCCGAACAGCGCGAGCGGAAACGGCGGATGCAGCTCGAGCGCGGCTTCGAACGCGGCGGCCGCCTCGGCATGCCGGCCGACCGCGTCGAGGGTGTTGCCGAGATTGAAATGCGCGGCGACGAAGCGCGGCTGCGCGGCGATAGCGGCCTGGAAGTGCGCGATCGCGTCGTCGGCGCGGCCCATCGCGTTCAGCGCCATCGCGAGGTTGTTGTGCGCGCCCGCATGCCCGGGCCGCAACTCGAGCGCGCGATGGAACGCGGCGAGCGCGTCGTCGTGGCGGCCGAGCGCGTTCAGCGCGTTGCCGAGATTGTTGTGGATCGATGCATCGTCGGGCGTGAGCCGCAGCGCGCGGCCGAATGCATCGATCGCATCGTCGTGGCGCTGCAGCGCCGCATACGCGTTGCCGAGGTTGTAGTGCGCGAGCGGAAATTCGGGCGCGAGCGTCAGCGCGTTGCGAAAGCGGTCGACCGCTTCGTCGAGCCGGCCGAGCGCCTTCAGCGCGTTGCCGAGATTGAGCTGCAGTGCGGCATCGTCCGGACGCAGCGCGACGGCGCGGCCGACGAGGTCGGCCGCCTCGGCGTGCTGGCCCTGCTGGTGCCGCAGCACGCCGAACAGATGCAGCGCGTCGGCGTTGGCGGGATTGGAGGCGAGCGCGTTGCGATAGCCGTGCTCGGCCTCGGCGAGGCGGCCCGCGCGGTGTGCGGCATACGCTCGGTCGAATGCGGTATCCATGACGCGAAAACTGGCGGGAAACGCGCATTGTCCCATACCCGGCCAGGGGCCCCGGTCGGCCGTCCGGCATATGGCCCCGTCACGTGGAGCGGCGTAGACTTGCAGGATCGCGTGTCATCGAGGTTCTCATGGCTGACACACTGCCCGATATCCGGCCCGTGCTGATCGTCGGTGCGGGGCCGACCGGACTTGCCGCGGCGATGAGCCTCGCGCGAGCCCGCGTGCCGGTGCGCGTGATCGACCAGGCGGCCGAGCCATCGCCGTGTTCGCGCGCGATCGGCATCCAGGCGCGCACGCTCGAACTGCTGGAGCAGCATCGCGCGGTCGAACCGTTTCTCGCGCTCGGCCATCGTGCGCATGCAGCCGCGCTCCATGCCGACGGCCGCGTGATCGCGCGGCTCGATTTCGATCCGCTGCACACGCGCTATCCGTACCTGCTGTTTCTCGACCAGACCGTCACCGAGCGCCTGCTCGCCGAGCACCTGGCCCGGCTCGGCGTGACGGTCGAGCGCGGCGCGACGCTGACCGCGTGCGATGCGGGCGGCGCGTCGCTCGACGTGTCGATCCGCGATGCGCGCGGCGCGCAGGAGCGGCTCGCGCCGTCGTACCTGATCGCCGCCGACGGCGCGCACAGCACGGTCAGGCATCTGCTCGGCCTGGGCTTCACCGGGCAGGCGTTCGAGCAGACGTTCCTGCTCGCCGATTTCGCGGCGATACCCGACTGGCCGGACGAAGAGATCCACCTGTTCACGACGCCCGAAGGCATGGCCGGCCTGTTTCCGATGGGCGGCGGCCGCTACCGGCTCGTGGCCGACCGGCCGCGGGAGAACGGCGCGCTGTCCGACGAGCGCGGGCCGTCGCTTGCACAATGCCAGGAGATCGTCCGTGCGCGCATGGGGACGCCGATCGTCCTGAGCGACCTGACGTGGTCGTCCTATTTTCACCTGCACAGCCGGATGGTCGACCGGCTGCGCCACGGCCGCGTGTTCTTCGCGGGCGACGCCGCGCACGTCCACAGCCCGGCCGGCGCGCAGGGCATGAACACCGGCATCCAGGAAGCGTTCAATCTTGGCTGGAAGCTCGCGCGCGTGCTCGGCGCGGGCACGCCCGAGCGGCTTCTCGACACGTATCACGTGGAACGTCATCCGATCGAGCGCGACGTGTTGCGGCAGACCGGTTTCGTCACGCAGGTCGTCGAAGCCGAGCGCGGCGCGATGAAGCTGCTGCGCGATCATGTCGTGCCGCTGCTGGCGTCGTTCGGGCCGATGCGCGACGCGGTGCGGCGTACGGTCAGCGAGCTCGGCGTGCAGTACCGGAAGAGCCCGCTTACGCTGGAGCGCGTGCTCGACGGCGGGCCGCGCGCAGGTGAGCGGGCGCCCGATGCGTACGTGCGCGTGCTCGACGGGCCGCTCGGTCAGGCGCCCGGCACGGCGCGGCTTTATGACCTGCACGATCCGGCGAGCTTCACGTTGCTGCTGCTGGAAGAGCCGCCCCAGGAGGGCGGGGCGGGCGCGCCGCCGCCCGCTGCCGAGGCCGCGCAAGCGCTTGCGCAGTCGCTCGAACGGATCATGCCGGACGCGGTGCGCGTCTGGCGCGTCACCGATGCCGAAGGCGACGGCGCGGCAGGGCTGGCCGACGCCTACGGCCGGTCTCGTCCGTCGTTCTACCTGGTGCGGCCCGACGGCTATATCGCAGCGCGCGGCCGGCTCGCGTCCGACACGAACGCGCTGCTGCGCCACTGCGAAAGCTGGTTCGCGGGCATGTCGCGGCCCGCGTAGCGGCGGCGATACGCCGGTCGGGCGTTCAGACGGGCGCGTCGGCAGGCGTCAGCGTGTCGCGATAGGCGGCGATCGCGTCGCGCACGATCGGCGCCGCGCGTTGCGCGGCCTCGCCTGTCGGATCGTCGAGCGCCGCGAGAAGCGCGCGGCGCATCCGCGGCTCCCAGAAGCGCCGGATATGGTCGGCGATGCCGGCCAGCGCTTCGTCGCGATCGGGCATCGATTCGAAGAATGCGCCGATCTGGTTGGCCATGTCGATCAGGTGTCCGTTGTCCATCGCTTCCTCACTTGCCCGTGGTCATGCCGGCGGGCGCGGCTGCACGGCGCTCGAGCAGGTCGAGCTGCTCCGCGTTGAAGCGCGCATACGCTTGCTGCCAGTCGGACGGCTGCGCGACGGGCAGCACCTGGACGGCCGTCACCTTGTACTCGGGGCAGTTCGTCGCCCAGTCCGAGCTGTCCGTCGTGATCACGTTCGCACCCGATTCGGGGAAGTGGAACGTCGTATAGACGACGCCCGGCTGCATGCGTTCGGTCACGAGCGCGCGCAGTACCGTCTGCCCCGCGCGCGACTCGATGCCGACCCAGTCGCCGCTGCGGATCCCGCGATCCTGCGCGTCGTGCGGATGGATCTCGAGGCGATCCTCCTCGTGCCAGCGGACGTTCTCGGTGCGGCGCGTCTGCGCGCCGACGTTGTATTGCGACAGGATGCGACCCGTCGTCAGGATCAGCGGATAACGCTGCGTGACCTTCTCCGGCGACGCGATGAACTGCGTGATCACGAACTTGCCCTTGCCGCGCACGAATGCGTCGACGTGCATCGTCGGCGTGCCTTCCGGTGCATGCTCGTTGCACGGCCACTGGATGCTGCCGAGCGCGTCGAGCTTCGCGTACGACACGCCCGAGAACGTCGGCGTGAGTCGCGCGATCTCGTCCATGATTTCCGACGGATGCGCATAGTCCATCTCGTAGCCGAGCGCGCGCGACAGCATCAGGGTGACTTCCCAGTCCGCGTAGCCCGCGAGCGGCGGCATCACCTTGCGCACGCGCGAGATGCGGCGTTCCGCGTTCGTGAACGTGCCGTCCTTCTCGAGGAACGACGAGCCGGGCAGCAGCACGTGCGCGTATTTCGCGGTCTCGTTCAGGAAGATGTCCTGCACGACGATGCATTCCATGGCCGACAGCGCGGCCGCGACGTGCTGCGTATTCGGGTCCGACTGGACGATGTCCTCGCCCTGGCAGTAGAGGCCCTTGAAGCTGCCGTCGAGCGCCGCGTCGAACATGTTCGGGATGCGCAGCCCCGGTTCGGGTTGCAGCGTGGCCGACCACGCCTGTTCGAACTGCGTGCGCACGATCGTGTCGCTGATGTGCCGGTAGCCGGGCAGCTCGTGCGGGAACGAGCCCATGTCGCACGAGCCCTGCACGTTGTTCTGGCCGCGCAGCGGATTGACGCCGACGCCTTCGCGGCCGACGTTGCCGGTCGCCATCGCGAGGTTCGCGATGCCCATCACCGTCGTCGAGCCCTGCGCGTGCTCGGTCACGCCCAGCCCGTAGTAGATCGCGGCATTGCCGCCCGTCGCATAGAGGCGCGCGGCTTCACGGACCCGTTCCGCCGGCACGCCCGTCACGTCGGCGGTCGCCTCGGGCGAGTTGTCGGCACGCGATACGAATTCGCGCCACTGCTCGAATGCGCGCGTCTCGCAGCGCTCCGCGATGAACGCATCGGCGACGAGCCCTTCGGTGACGATCACGTGCGCGAGCGCGTTGACGATCGCGACGTTGGTGCCGGGGCGCAGTTGCAGATGATGGGTGGCCTTCACGTGCGGGCCGTCGACGACGTCGATGCGGCGCGGGTCGATCACGATCAGCTTCGCCCCCTCGCGCACGCGCCGCTTCAGCCGCGAGCCGAACACCGGGTGACCGTCGGTCGGGTTCGCGCCCATCACGACGATCACGTCGGCCTGGCCGACCGACGCGAACGTCTGCGTGCCGGCCGATTCGCCGAGCGTCGTCTTGAGGCCGTAGCCCGTCGGCGAGTGGCACACGCGTGCGCAGGTGTCGACGTTGTTGTTGCCGAATGCGGCGCGCACCAGTTTCTGCACGAGGTAGGTTTCCTCGTTCGTGCAGCGCGACGACGTGATGCCGCCGATCGAGTCGCGGCCGTACTTCTGCTGCAGCTTGCGGAATTGCGTTGCTGCGTAGGTGAGCGCTTCGTCCCAGCTGACTTCGCGCCACGGGTCGGTGATCTTCTCGCGGATCATCGGTTTCGTGATGCGGTCCTTGTGCGTCGCGTAGCCCCACGCGAAGCGTCCCTTCACGCACGCATGGCCTTCGTTCGCGAGGCCGTTCTTGTGCGGCGTCATGCGCACGACCTGCGTGCCCTTCATTTCGGCCTTGAACGAGCACCCGACGCCGCAGTACGCGCAGGTCGTGACGACGGAGTGTTCCGCCTGCCCGAGCTGCACGACCGATTTTTCCTGCAGCGTGGCCGTCGGGCATGCGGCGACGCATGCGCCGCACGATACGCATTCCGACGCCATGAACGATTCGCTTTCGCCGGCGGCGACGCGCGATTCGAAGCCGCGCGCGGCGATCGTCAGCGCGAACGTGCCTTGCGTTTCCTCGCAGGCGCGCACGCAGCGGTTGCAGACGATGCACTTCGACGGGTCGTACGTGAAGTACGGATTCGACTCGTCCTTCGTGTCGCGCAAGTGATTCGCCCCGTCGAAACCGTAGCGCACTTCGCGCAGCCCGACGACGCCCGCCATGTCCTGCAACTCGCAGTCGCCGTTGGCGGGGCAAGTGAGGCAGTCGAGCGGATGGTCGGAGATGTACAGCTCCATCACGTTGCGGCGCAGCGACTGCAGCCGGTCCGACTGCGTGCGCACCTTCATGCCCGCTTCGGCAGGCGTCGTGCACGAGGCGGGATAACCGCGCCGGCCTTCGATCTCGACGAGGCACAGCCGGCACGAGCCGAACGGTTCGAGCGAATCGGACGCACAGAGCTTCGGGACGTTGACGCCGGCTTCGATCGCCGCGCGCATCACCGACGTGCCGGCCGGCACGGTGACCGGCTGGCCGTCGATTTCGAGCGTGACGTCGGTATCGGCATGCCGTTGCGGCGTGCCGTAGTCGGTGTCGTCGAACGGGTCGCGGGCACGCGCTTGCGCGGCGCTCTTGCACGCGCATTGGCCCGAGCCGCAGCCGCCTGGGCGGACGTTGTTCGTGTCGAGGGACATGCAGGGCTCCTTCTGGGTCAGGCCGCAGCCTTGACCGGACCCGACGCGGCATCCTTGCCGGCGGCGAGCCCGAAATCTTCGGGGAAATGGTCGAGCGCGGACAGCACCGGGTAGGGTGTCATGCCGCCCATTGCGCACAGCGAACCGGCCAGCATCGTGTCGCACAGGTCGCGCAGCAGCGTGACCTGCCGTTCCGACGTGTCGCCGTGGCGGATGCGCGCGATCGTCTCGACGCCACGCGTCGAACCGATCCGGCACGGCGTGCACTTGCCGCACGACTCGATCGCGCAGAACTTCATCGCGTATTCGGCCAGCTCGGCGAGGTTCGACGTATCGTCGTGAAGCACGATGCCGCCGTGCCCGACTACCGCGCCGATCGCCGTGTACGCTTCGTAGTCGAGCGGCACGTCCCACTGGTGGTCGGGCAGGTAGGTGCCGAGCGGGCCGCCGACCTGGGCGGCCCGTGCGGGCCGGCCGCTTGCCGTGCCGCCGCCAAAGTCGAACAGCAGCTCGCGCAGCGTGACGCCGAACGCGAGTTCGACGAGGCCGCCGTGGCGGATGTTGCCCGCGAGCTGGAACGGCAACGTACCGCGTGAGCGGCCCATTCCGTAGTCGCGATAGAACGCGGCGCCGCGCGAGAAGATCACGGGCGCCGTCGCGAGCGTGATCACGTTGTTGATGACGGTCGGCTGGCCGTACAGGCCCGCGAGCGCGGGCAGCGGCGGTTTCGCCCGCACGACGCCGCGCTTGCCTTCGAGCGATTCGAGCAGCGCCGTTTCCTCGCCGCACACGTACGAGCCCGCGCCTTTCGCGACGTGCAGCTCGAACGCATGCGCGGAGCCGAGCACGTGCTCGCCGAGCCAGCCGGCTGCGCGTGCACGGACGATCGCGGCTTCGAGCGTGGCGATCGCATGCGGGTATTCGCTGCGCACGTAGATGTAGCCGACCGTCGCGCCTGTCGCGATGCCCGCGATGATCATCCCTTCGATCAGGCAGTACGGATCGCATTCCATGAGCAGGCGGTCGGAGAACGTGCCCGAATCGCCTTCGTCCGCGTTGCAGACGATGTACTTCTGCGCAGCGCGCGCGTTCCGTACGGTGCGCCACTTGATACCGGCCGGGAACGCCGCGCCGCCGCGGCCGCGCAGCCCCGATTCGATCAGTGTCTCGCACGCGGCGTCGCCGTCGAGCGCGAGCGCGTTCTTCAGGCCGGCGAGGCCTTCGTGTTGCAGGTAGTCGTCGATCGACAGCGGATCGGTCAGGCCGATGCGTGCGAAGGTGAGGCGTTGCTGGCGCGCGAGATAGGGCAATGCGTCGACGAGGCCGACACCGCTCGCATGCGTGCCGCCCTCGAGCCAGTTTGCGTCGAACAGCGCCGGCACGTCGGCGGCTGACAGGTTTGCATACCCGACGCGGCCGGCGGCCGTGCCGACCTCGACGAGCGGCTCGAGCCACAGCAGCCCGCGCGAACCGTTGCGGACCAGCTCGACGGCGACGCCGCGCCGTTGTGCTTCCGCCGTGATGGCGGCGGCGAGCGCGTCGGCGCCGAGTGCCAGTGCGGACGAATCGCGCGGAACGTAGATGCGGGTCGTCATGCGGCCTCCGGGGTGTGGGCGACCGCCTCGGCAAGCAGCGCGTCGAATTTCTCCGGCGTGACCTTGGCATGCAGCACGCCGTTGACCGTCAGCGACGGCGATTGCGCGCACAGTCCGAGGCAGTAGACCGACTCGAGCGCGACGTCACCGGGCGCATGCGCGTCCGCGACATCGCCGTGCGCCGCGTCGAACCGGCAACCCGTGCGGGCCTCCGCATGCGCGGCCAGCGCCTCGCAGCCCATGCTGCGGCACGCTTCGGCACGGCACATCCGGATCGTCACGCGGGCGGGCGGCGCGGTGCGAAAGTGGTGGTAGTAAGTCAGTACGCCGTGCACTTCCGCGCGCGACAGATTGAGCGCCCTGGCAAGCGGTGCGACGCAGCCCGGCGGCACGTAACCCGCGTCGTCCTGGATCGCGTGCAGGATCGCCACGAGCGACCGGCCGGCGCGGGCATGGCGCTCGACGAGCGCGTCGGGCGCTTGGGAATTCGGGGACATCGGTTGTGCTCCTCCAAAGTCTCATATGCGCCGGTGATTCATATATTGCGCATGCAGACTTCGTTCTGTTGGATTTGGTTCAACGATAAGCGGAACATTGAGTGGTCGCAATAGGAAGTCACGGTGCATAAATGATTCGAGTCGAATGCGACGCAAATCTGATCGTGCGCGACAGCGAGGGGCGCAAGGCGAGCCTGTCGGATGTCGCGCCGTTGCTGGAACTCGTGGCCGACACGGGCAGCATCGCGCAGGCCGCGCATGCGAAAGGGCTGTCCTACCGGCACGCGTGGGGCATGCTGCGCGCGCTGGAGGCGTGCATCGGCGGGGAACTGATCGAAACCGCGCGCGGCAAGGGCTCGACGCTGTCGGCACTCGGGCAGGCGGTCGTCGATGCGCAGCGCCTCGCGCGCAGCCGGCTCGACGGTAACCTGCGAACGCTGGCGGCCGAGGTGGCGAGCGACCTGAACCGGCGGCTCGTGCAGCGCGACGGCGCCGTGCGAATTCACGCGTCGCACGGCTACGCGGTCGCGACGCTCGTGTCCGCGCTCGTCGATGCGCAGGCGGCTGTCGACATCAAGTATCGCGAGAGCGTCGAGGCCGTGCAGGCGCTTGCCCGCGGCGAGTGCGACCTGGCGGGCTTCCATCTGCCGCGCGGAGCGTTCCGCGCGCAGTGCGCGCAGATCTACCGGCCGTGGCTCGACGATACGCGCCATGTGCTGATCCACCTGACACGGCGCCAGCAGGGGCTGTTCGTCCCGCGCGGCAACCCGAAACAGGTTCGCGGGCTCGCGGATCTCGCGCGCAATGACATCCGCTTCGTCAATCGCCAGCCGGGGTCGGGCACGCGCATGCTGCTGGATCTCGCGCTGCGCGCGATCGGCATCGACCCCGAGCGCATCGACGGCTACGCGTCGGCGGAGCTCACGCATTCGGCGATCGCAGCGTTCGTCGCGAGCGGGATGGCCGATCTCGGCTTCGGCGTCGAGCCTGCCGCCCATCATTTCGGGCTCGATTTCATTCCGGTCGTCGACGAAGACTATTACTTCGCATGCGAACGCGCTCGGCTCGACGCGCGGCCGCTTGCCGGCGTCCTGGCGCTGCTGCGCGACGCGCGCTTCGTCGAGCGCGTCGCACATCTCGACGGCTACGATCCGGCTGCGTGCGGAACGTTGACGAGCATCCCGACGGGGCTGGCCGGCACGGACGCGTAGATGGCGCGCAGCGACAACGCACGGTAACGGGGCCGCGCGAGAGCGGCTCTGCAGCGGCTGCGGATTTGCGCTACGCTTCCCGCTTGACCAACGTTCCAACAAGCACGCCGTTCAAGCGTCATCCCGCCATGAAATTTTCCGTTCCCCTCGCCGCGGCAGCGTTGACCGCGGGGCTGCTGATTGCTGTTTCGCCGTTTGCGCTCGCGCAGAATTCCCCCGGTGTGCCCGGCGGTATCCTGAGCGAACAGTTTCGTCTGAACGAGCATCCGCAGATGCCGTTCGCGGCGTCGACGCCGTCGCAGAAATACCAGAGCGGCAAGAAGTCGGCCTTGCGCCGCAAGGGCGACTTGGGCGATCCGAACGGCTGCAACCTGAAGTGTCCGATGGACGGCGAATGAAGCGACGATGAGGGCGTCCGGGCGTCGCCCGACGTGGTTTCGTTCCCGGGCGTACTGACACGTTTCATTCATTGCGAGCCCCGCGAAGCATCCTGCTTCGCGGGGCTCGCGCGTTTCCGCGGTACCGGCGGCAAACGGAGCCCGCGAGAATCTGACGCTTGCGTAGTGGTTAACCCGTATTCTGGAAGTCTGTCTTCCAGAAACCTGCCTTATTCTTAAGCATCCGCCTACATAAACTTCGGGTTGTCAGCGATGAACAAGGTGTTCACCGCGAACACAGACAAATCTGGAGGTAGGTCATCATGAAGTCGCTCGTTCAAGCTGTTGTCGTTGCCGCTGCTCTCGTCGCCCCGGTCGTGTCGTTTGCCCAGTCGGGTTCGACGATCACCCGCGCGCAGGTTCGCGCCGAACTGGTTCAGTTGCAGCAGGCAGGTTACAACTCCGCTCGCGGCGAAGACCCGCATTATCCGGAAGCAATCCAGGCCGCGACCGTGCGCGTCGCCGAGCAGCAGCGCAATGCCGTCGCGCAAGCGCAAGGCGCCGACGCCAGCGGTTACGGTGCACAGGCGCAGGGTGCGTCGGCATCGGGTTCGCGTGCAATGGGCGTGCGCCCGGCCACCGCTGAAGAAATGAAGTCGCTGTATCGCGGCAGCTAAGCCGCGCGTCACCCGGGACGGCGGGCGGAGCGCCAGGTGCGACACGATCAGTCGCGCGGCGCGCCGAACGGTCGGGCCAGGGTGGGCTGTCGCCGCGTGCGCCTGTGTGAGGCGCGCGCGGGGCGGCCCGATATCCGTCACCTCCTGCCGCCGGGTTTTCCGCGGCATTCCGCCCGGCCCATCGGGGCTGGGCGCTTTTTCCGAAGGAGGGTGGCACCGTGCGCCACGGATGCGTTGCACAGGCAACAAAAACCCCGCAGGACGGTCGTCGTGCGGGGTTCGTTGCATCGCGAGAATTTGGTGGAGGCGGCGGGAATCGAACCCGCGTCCAGAAGCGCTCCACGACTAGTTCTACATGTTTAGTTCAGTCTTTTGATTTAACCGCAGCGACGCGGACGAACACGCTGCGCTACGGCGATTCGCTAGGTTTTCGACCCTGGCGTCGCGACGCCGACAGGGCTTAACTGACGTAAATGACCTCTGGCGGTATTGCTACCGGTCTTGCGACACTAGCCCGTCAGTGAACTAGGCAGAGGACGGCGGCCCTTAGGCTGCCAGTGCGAACGTATCGTCGTTTGCAGTTACGATTTTCCCATTGATTAACGAGGTGACGGGTCCTCGACATGCCCTAGCCGCTTCACAACCCCTGTCGAAACCAGGTCGCCCCCGCGGATAAGATCGATCATTATAGCCCAACATCGCGCAGCAGTTCGCGCAGTTGCTGCGTCGTGCCGACGAGATGCTGCGCTTGCCAGTCGGCCGGTGCGACGCCGTCGCCGCAGTAGCCGTACGCGGCCGCGATCGTCGCCATGCCGGCGGCGTTGCCGGCCTGAATGTCGCGCAGGTCGTCGCCGACGTAGACGATGCGTGCGGGCGCGAGTGTCAACTGGTCGGCCGCATGCAGCAGCGGCGCCGGGTGCGGCTTCGGATGCGGCGTTGTGTCGCCCCCGACGACGCACGCCGCGCGCGGGCCGAGGCCGAGCAGGCCGACGAGCGGTTCGGTCAGGCGCATCGCCTTGTTCGTGACGATCCCCCAGCGCACGCCGCGCGCATCGAGTTCGTCGAGCACGTCGCCGATGCCGGGGAACAGCGTCGTATGCACGCACAGATCCGTCGCGTAGTTGGCCAGGAACTCGTCGCGCATCGCTTCGTATCCGGGCGTGTGCGGATCGATGCCGAACGCGCCGCCGAGCAGTCCCCGCGCGCCGGCCGAGGCCAGCGGCCGCAGCACGTCGAGCGGCGTTTCGGGCAGGTCGCGCACGCGTTGCATCTTGTTGACGGCCGCCGCGAGATCGGGGGCCGTGTCGGCGAGCGTGCCGTCCAGGTCGAACAGCACCGCGTCGAAGCGCTGCAGGCCCGGTTCGTCAGGCTCGGCCCGCGTGGGCGAGAGGGAAGTCGTCATACCGGTCGAATCATTGTCACGCGCCGCGGCGGCACGCGACGAGATAGTTGATGTCGGTGTCGTTCGACAGCGCGAATCGCTTGCCGATCGGGTGATACGTGATGCCCTTGATCTCCACGATATGCAGATCCGTCGCACGCACGAAGCCGGCCAGTTCCGACGGGCGGATGAAGCGCGCGTAGTCGTGCGTGCCCTTCGGCAGCATTTGCGCGATGTATTCCGCGCCGATCACGGCGAACAGGTAGGCCTTCAGGTTGCGGTTCAGCGTCGAGAAGAACACCCAGCCACCCGGCTTCACGAGCGTCGCGCACGCGGCGACGACATCGCCGGGAGACGGCACGTGTTCGAGCATCTCCATGCATGTGACGACATCGTAGGTGCCGGGCTCGCGTTCCGCGATCGCTTCCGCGGCGATGGCTTCGTAGTCGACCGAGATGCCGCTTTCGAGGCTGTGCAGGTCGGCGACGCCGAGCGCTTCGGTCGACAGGTCGATACCTTTCACCTGTGCGCCGAGTCCGGCCATCGATTCGGACAGGATGCCGCCGCCGCAGCCGACGTCGAGTGCACGCTTGCCGGCGAGGTGCGCATGCGCATCGATCCAGCCGAGGCGGACCGGGTTCAGGTCGTGCAGCGGCTTGAATTCGGCGTTCGGATCCCACCACCGATGGGCGAGGTCGCTGAATTTCTGGAGTTCGTGCGGATCGGCGTTGGTCATGTCGGCAAACGGGCTACGAGAGGAGGGCGACGCATCGCTGCATCAAGCCCCGAGTATATAAGCGGGCGGACGGCGAGGCCAGCGAGCGCCCCGGCAGGCGTCAAAGAAAAAGCCCCGCCGGGGCGGGGCTTTGAAGCAGTCGAAAACCGCGGCTTAGTTTGCCGGAACGGTCGTCTTCTGGACTTCTTGCGTACCAACCACTTCGACTTCCACGCGGCGATCCGGTGCGAGGCAGGCGATGAGTTGCTTGCGGTTCTTCTGGTTGCAGCCCGTCGTGACCGGGTTGCGCTTGCCCTTGCCTTCCGTGTAGATCTTGTTGGCCGGCACACCCTTGCTGACCAGGTACGACTTCACGGCTTGCGCACGGCGCAGCGACAGACGGTCGTTGTACTTGTCCGAACCGATGCGGTCCGTGTAGCCCGTTGCGACGACCACTTCCGTGTTCATGCCTTCGATCTTCGAAGCCAGTTCGTCCAGCTTTTGCTTGCCCAGCGGCTTGAGCGTTGCCTTGTCGAAGTCGAACAGTGCGTCAGCTTGATACGTGATCTTCTGGCTCGAGATAGCCGGAGCGACCGGAGCGACCGGCGGCTGCGGTGCCTGGGCGACCAGTGCGCCATCGCACTTCGCGTTGGCGGTGGCCGGCGTCCAGAACGCATCGCGCCAGCAGAGCTCGTTCGTGCCGTTCATCCACACCCATTCGCCCGTGCCGTTCACCCAGTTGTCATTGACGGCTTGACGCGACGCCGGCACCGACTGTGCCGAAGCGGATGCAGCCATAACTGCGGTAGCTGCAATGAACGCGAGCTTTGAAAGTTTATTCATATTTCTCCTCTCGAAATTGAGATTACCGCAGGTTTACTGCGAGCCTGTTGACGGTGACAAGTCATACATTGCTCGAAGTATAACATTGGTGCGGCACAAAAAACGCGGCACCGCTCTGTGTAGACTTCGAGCAGCGTCTAACTTTCAGTGCGTTGGCATTTTGCCATATCGTTCCCTTCCTACGAAAAAAAATCCTCCCCACCCTAAGATCGCTTCAACTTTGTGGTGCATGCGCAACACCGGCCTGCCGTAACTTTTAGAGATTGTCAAGTGTGCGGGTGCGAATTTGCGCGCGGGTGCGGGAATGTCTGCGTGTGCATGTGAATGTCTGCGTGTACATGTGAAATGGCCGGGCGGGGTGCTTTCGGGGCGCGAACAGGCATGCGGGCGGCCGCGGCGGCTTTCGCCATTCTTATATAGAGGGGGCGGCGAATTGGCGGCTGATGGGCGCATGTTAGAATCTCGCGTTGCGTTGCGCATGCAGCGCCCACGCGAAAGGCGTTCGCCGTCTTCGCTCCGAAACGATACGGATACATGGATCAATTCGCCAAAGAGACCCTGCCCACCTCCCTAGAGGAGGAAATGCGCCGTTCGTATCTCGATTACGCGATGAGCGTGATCGTCGGACGTGCCCTCCCGGATGTCCGCGATGGCCTGAAGCCCGTGCACCGGCGCGTGTTGTTCGCGATGCACGAACTGAACAACGACTGGAACCGCGCGTACAAGAAGTCGGCGCGTATCGTCGGTGACGTGATCGGTAAGTACCATCCTCACGGCGACACCGCGGTCTACGACACGATCGTGCGGATGGCGCAGGATTTCTCGCTGCGCTACATGCTGATCGACGGGCAGGGCAACTTCGGCTCGATCGACGGCGACAATGCCGCGGCGATGCGTTACACCGAAATTCGCATGGCGAAGATCGGTCACGAGCTGCTCGCCGACATCGACAAGGAAACGGTCGATTTCGAGCCGAACTACGACGGCAACGAAATGCAGCCGTCGGTCCTGCCGTCGCGCATCCCGAACCTGCTGATCAACGGCTCGTCGGGCATCGCGGTCGGCATGGCGACCAACATCCCGCCGCACAACCTGAACGAAGTCGTCGACGCGTGCCAGCACCTGCTGGGTAACCCGGAAGCGACGATCGACGAGCTGATCGAGATCATCCCGGCCCCGGATTTCCCGACGGCCGGCATCATCTACGGCGTCGCCGGCGTGCGCGACGGCTACCGCACCGGGCGCGGTCGCGTCGTGATGCGCGCGGCCACGCACTTCGAGGAGATCGACCGCGGCCAGCGGATGGCGATCATCGTCGACGAGCTGCCGTACCAGGTGAACAAGCGCTCGCTGCTCGAGCGGATCGCCGAGCTCGTCAACGAGAAGAAGCTCGAAGGCATCTCCGACATCCGCGACGAGTCCGACAAGAGCGGCATGCGCGTCGTGATCGAGCTCAAGCGCGGCGAAGTGCCGGAAGTGGTGCTGAACAACCTGTACAAGGCGACGCAGCTCCAGGATACGTTCGGCATGAACATGGTCGCGCTGGTCGACGGCCAGCCGAAGCTGCTGAACCTGAAGGAAATCCTGCAGTGCTTCCTGTCGCATCGACGCGAAGTGCTGACGCGCCGCACGATCTACGAACTGCGCAAGGCCCGCGAACGCGGCCATGTGCTCGAAGGTCTCGCGGTCGCGCTCGCCAACATCGACGAGTTCATCGCGATCATCAAGGCCGCGCCGACGCCGCCGATCGCGAAAGCGGAGTTGATGGCGAAGCCGTGGGATTCGTCGCTCGTGCGCGAGATGCTGACGCGCGCCGAGAGCGAGAACGCGGCGGCCGGCGGCCGCTCCGCGTACCGCCCGGAAGGTCTGAACCCGGCGTTCGGCATGCAGGGCGACGGGTTGTACCGCCTGTCCGACACGCAGGCCCAGGAAATCCTGCAGATGCGTCTGCAGCGCCTGACCGGCCTCGAGCAGGACAAGATCATCGGCGAGTACCGCGAAGTGATGGCGCAGATCGCCGACCTGCTGGACATCCTCGCACGCCCCGAGCGGATCACGACGATGATCGGCGAGGAGCTGACCTCGGTGAAGGCCGAATTCGGCGACGCGCGCCGCTCGAAGATCGAGCTGAACGCGACCGAGCTGAACACCGAGGATCTGATCACGCCGCAGGACATGGTCGTCACGATGTCGCACGCGGGCTACGTGAAGTCGCAGCCGCTGTCCGAGTACCGCGCGCAGAAGCGCGGCGGTCGCGGCAAGCAGGCGACGCAGATGAAGGAAGACGACTGGATCGAGACGCTGTTCATCGCGAACACGCACGATTACATCCTGTGCTTCTCGAACCGCGGCCGCGTGTACTGGGTCAAGGTCTATGAAGTGCCGCAGGGTTCGCGCAACTCGCGCGGCCGCCCGATCGTCAACATGTTCCCGCTGCAGGAAGGCGAGAAGATCAACGTCGTGCTGCCGGTCAAGGAATTCTCGGCCGACAAGTTCATCTTCATGGCGACGTCGCTCGGCACCGTGAAGAAGACGCCGCTCGAGGCATTCAGCCGTCCGATGAAGAAGGGCATCATCGCGGTCGGCCTCGACGAGGGCGACTACCTGATCGGCGCGTCGATCACCGACGGTGCGCACGACGTGATGCTGTTCTCCGATTCCGGCAAGGCCGTGCGCTTCGACGAGAACGACGTGCGTCCGATGGGGCGCGAGGCGCGCGGCGTGCGCGGCATGCAGCTCGAGGACGGGCAGCAGGTCATCGCGATGCTGGTCGCCGGCAGCGAGGAGCAGACGGTGCTTACCGCGACCGAGAACGGCTACGGCAAGCGCACGCCGATCACCGAGTACACGCGTCACGGCCGCGGCACGAAGGGTATGATCGCGATCCAGACGTCGGAGCGTAACGGCAAGGTCGTGGCTGCAACGCTCGTCGACGCCGAAGATCAGATCATGCTGATCACGACGGCCGGCGTGTTGATTCGCACCCGTGTCTCGGAGATTCGCGAGATGGGGCGTGCCACGCAAGGTGTTACACTCATCAGTCTCGATGAGGGTACCAAGCTCTCCGGCCTGCAGCAGATCGCGGAGGCCGAGGAGGGCGATGGCGAGGCCGACGAGGCGTCGGACGGCGAAGCCTGAAGAACGGATGAGACTCTGGCCGCCGCGGGCGTGAAGCGCCGCGGCCGGCGAGCAACCATTCATATTTCCAAAAGGGAGTGATGATGCAAAAGCAATTCAAGCAACTGGTCCTGCTGGCTGCACTGGTGCCGACGTTCGCGATGGCGCAAGCGCTGTCGAATTCCGCACCGGCGCCTGCCGCGGCAGCTGCGCCGATCGACGCCGACAAGAAGGCTGCGATCAAGGATCTGCTCGACGCGATCGACGCGCCGAAGCTCGTGTCGGCAATCGGCAACAGCGCCGAAATGCAGGCCAAGCAACTCGTGCCGGCAATCCTGTCGGACGCGCTGTCGGAAAACAAGACGCTGAACGACAAGCAGAAGCAGGCTGCCGTTCCGACGCTGCAGAAGAACGCGGTGCCGAAGCTGGTCGACGGCGCAGGCAAGGTGTTCGGTACGCAACAGTTCCAGAACGACGCGATGTCGGCTCAGTACGACGCGTACGCGAAGTACTACAGCACGTCGGAGATCAAGGATCTGACGACGTTCTACAAGAGCCCGACGGGCCGCAAGTTCATCCAGGTTCAGGATCAGGTCGGTCGCGACGTGGTCAACGGCCTGATGCAGAAGTACATGCCGCAAGCGATCCAGGCAACGCGTACGCAGGCTGACAAGGAAGTCGCAGCAGTCAAGCCGGGCAAGTAAGCCGTTCGGGCACGCCACCGGCCGTTCGGCCGGGTTTGGCGGGAGCCTGACGACAGTGCGATAATGGCCGTTTGCGCGCGAGCGCAAGCGGCCATTTCTTTTCTGGCGCGTTCTGCCGGCGGCGAGCCGGTCGCGTCCCTCCGAGGTTTTCACGATGCGCGTCTTTAATTTCTCCGCCGGCCCCGCGGCGATGCCCGAGGAAGTGCTGCGGCAAGCCGCCGACGAAATGCTCGACTGGCATGGCAGCGGCATGAGCGTGATGGAGATGAGCCATCGCGGCAAGGAGTTCATGTCGATCCACGAGGCCGCGCTGACCGACCTGCGCGACCTGCTCGGCGTGCCGGCGAGCCACCGGATCCTGTTCCTGCAGGGCGGCGGGATCGCCGAAAACGCGATCGTGCCGATGAACCTGCTCGGCTCGCGCAAGACGGCCGACTTCGTCGTGACGGGCTCGTGGTCGCAGAAGTCGTTCAGCGAAGCGAAGAAATACGGCACGCCGCATCTCGCCGCAACCGGCAAGACGGAAAACGGCTTCACGCGTGCGCCCGCGCGCGCCGAATGGCAACTGTCGGACGATCCGGCCTACGTGCATCTGTGCACCAACGAAACGATCGACGGCGTCGAGACGTTCGAGATTCCCGATCTCGGCGACGTGCCGCTGGTCGCGGATGTCTCGTCGCACATCCTGTCGCGTCCGATGGACGTCGCGAAGTACGGTGTGCTGTTCGGCGGCGCGCAGAAGAACATCGGGATGGCCGGTGTGACGCTCGTGATCGTGCGCGAGGACCTGCTCGACCGCTCGCTGTCGATCTGCCCGTCCGCGTTCGAATGGAAGACCATCGCCGCGAACAACTCGCTGTACAACACGCCGCCCACCTACGCGATCTACATCGCGGGTCTGGTATTCCAGTGGCTGAAGCGGCAGGGCGGCCTCGAAGCGATCGAGGCGCGCAATATCGAAAAGGCGAAGCTGCTCTACGACACGATCGACGCGAGCAGTTTCTATCTGAACAAGGTCGAGCCGGCAGCACGTTCGCGGATGAACGTGCCGTTTTTCCTGGCCGACGAAACGCGCAATGAAGACTTCCTTGCCGGCGCAAAGGCGCGCGGGCTGCTGCAGCTGAAGGGCCACAAGTCCGTCGGCGGCATGCGGGCGTCGATCTACAACGCGGTGCCGCTCGAGGGCGTGAAAGCGCTCGTCGAGTACATGAAGGACTTCGAGCAGCGCGGCGCCTGACGGCGGCGCTGTTCAAACAGCACGGCAAAACGCATGGACGACGAACTGAATTCCCGCCTGAAACCGCTGCGCGATCGCATCGACGCGATCGATGCGCAGCTGATCGCGCTCCTGAACCAGCGCGCCGCGGTGGCGCTGGAGGTGGGCGAGGTCAAGAAGCATTTCAACGCGCCGGTGTTCCGCCCGGAGCGCGAGCTGCAGGTGATCGCGCGGCTGCAGGACATGAGCGCGGGGCCGCTCGCGAGTGAGCACATCAGCGCCATCTGGCGCGAGATCATGGCCGCGAGCCGCGCGCTCGAGCAGACGATCCACGTCGCGTTCCTCGGGCCGGTCGGCACGTACAGCGAACAGGCGATGCTCGAGTATTTCGGCCAGTCGATCGAAGGGCTGCCGTGCCCGTCGATCGACGAGGTATTCCGCTCGGTCGAGGCCGGGGCTGTCGCGTACGGCATCGCGCCGGTCGAGAATTCGACCGAAGGCGCCGTGTCGCGCACGCTCGACCTGCTGCTGCAGACGCAACTGCTGATCAGCGGTGAGCTCGCGCTGCCGATCCATCACAACCTGCTGACGCAGGGCGGCACGCTCGACGGCGTGAAGCGTGTCTGCGCGCATGCGCAGGCGCTTGCGCAATGCCAGCAGTGGCTCGCGGCGAATGCGCCGCAGCTCGAGCGGCAGGCCGTGGCGAGCAACGCGGAGGCCGCGCGTCTCGCGGCGGCCGATCCGACCGTCGCGGCGATCGCGGGCGACCGTGCGGCCGCACACTACGGATTGCAGATCGCGTTCTCGCTGATCCAGGACGATCCGCACAACCGCACGCGCTTCGTCATCGTCGGCAAGCAGCCGGCCGGGCAAAGCGGTTACGACCAGACGTCGCTGATCGTGTCGGTGAAGAACGAGCCGGGTGCCGTGTTCAAGCTGCTCGAGCCGCTCGCGCGGCACGGCGTGTCGATGACGCGCTTCGAGTCGCGCCCGGCGCGCGTCGGCACGTGGGAGTACTACTTCTACATCGATATCGAAGGGCACCGGGACGATGCGGCGGTGGCCGCCGCGCTCGCGGAACTCGGCCAGAAGGCTGCGTTCCTGAAGATACTCGGTTCGTATCCGCGCGCGCGCTGACGCGGCGCGCGTCGCGGTGGTGCCGGCGCGCATCGCGCCGGAGTGGGCAGGGCAGGCCGGTCGGCGCTGCCGAAGGCGGGGCGGACGACGTTCGGCGCATGGCGCCGGCCGCCGGTCCGCCCGGAATCTGGACTCTCGCGTAGCGCGGCATCGGCCGCCACGCGCAACTTGGCTCTTGTCGTGTCAGGCTTTGCATTCAACAAACTGGTCATTTTCGGCGTCGGCCTGATCGGCGGATCGCTGGCCCGCGCGCTGCGCGAACGCGCGCCGGGCGGTGCGGGCGAGGTCGTCGGCGTGGGCCGTTCGCGTGCGTCGGTCGAGCGCGCGCTCGCGCTCGGCGTGATCGATCGCGCGGCGGCACTCGACGATGACGTGCAATTGCGCGACGCGCTGGCCGGCGCCGATCTCGTGCTGCTGGCGGCTCCCGTTGCGCAGACGGGCCCGTTGCTCACGCGCATCGCGCCGTGGCTCGAAGAAGCGACGATCGTCACCGACGCCGGCAGTACGAAGTCCGATGTCGTCGCGGCCGCGCGCGACGCGCTCGGCGCACGCATCGCGCAGTTCGTGCCGGGGCATCCGATTGCCGGTCGCGAGTCGAGCGGCGTCGAGGCCGCGTTGCCGGATCTGTACGTCGGTCGCAACGTGGTGCTGTGCCCGCTGCCGGAGAACGCGCCCGAATCCGTCGCGCGGATCGACGCGATGTGGCGCGCGACCGGCGCCGACGTGCGCACGATGAGCACGGCGCAGCACGATCGCGTGTTTGCGTCGATCAGCCATTTGCCGCACGTGCTGTCGTTCGCGCTCGTCGAGCAGATCCTCGGCGAGGCCGACGCGGAACTCAAGTTCTCGTACGCGGCGGGCGGTTTCCGCGATTTCACGCGCATCGCGGCGTCGAGCCCGGAGATGTGGCGCGACGTGTGCGTCGCGAATCGCGCGGCGCTGCTCGACGAGCTCGACGGCTATACACGCGTGCTCACGCGACTGCGCGCGGCGATCGACGCCGGCGACGGCGCGGCGCTCGAAGCCGTGTTCACGCGTTCGCGCGCCGCGCGCAAGGCATGGCAGGAGCGCGGCGGCGCGCCCGCTGCCGAACCGGTCAAGAAATAACAGGACGATTCCCATGGACTATCTCGATCTCGGCCCGTACTCCAGCGCATCGGGCACCGTGCGCCTGCCCGGCTCGAAGAGCATTTCGAACCGCGTGCTGCTGCTCGCGGCGCTGGCCGAAGGCGAAACGACGATCACCAACCTGCTCGATTCCGACGACACGCGCGTGATGCTCGACGCACTCGGCAAGCTCGGCGTGAAGCTCGCGCGCGACGGCGATACCTGTGTCGTCACGGGCACGCGCGGCGCATTCACCGCGAAGACGGCCGACCTGTTCCTCGGCAACGCGGGCACGGCCGTGCGGCCGCTGACCGCCGCGCTCGCGGTGAACGGCGGCGACTATCGCGTGCACGGCGTGCCGCGCATGCACGAGCGGCCGATCGGCGATCTCGTCGACGGCCTGCGCCAGATCGGCGCGCAGATCGACTACGAGCTGAACGAAGGCTACCCGCCGCTGCGGATCAAGCCCGCGACGATCTCGGTCGATGCGCCGATCCGCGTGCGCGGCGACGTGTCGAGCCAGTTCCTCACGGCGCTCCTGATGACGCTGCCGCTCGTGAAGGCGAAGGACGGCCAGTCCGTCGTCGAGATCGACGGCGAGCTGATCTCGAAGCCGTACATCGACATCACGATCCGGCTGATGGAGCGCTTCGGCGTGACCGTCGAGCGCGACGGCTGGCAGCGCTTCGTCGTGCCGGCCGGGGTTCGCTACCAATCGCCGGGGCGGATCATGGTCGAGGGCGATGCGTCGTCGGCCTCGTACTTCCTTGCGGCCGGCGCGCTCGGCGGCGGGCCGCTGCGTGTCGAGGGCGTGGGGCGCGCGAGCATCCAGGGCGACGTCGGTTTCGCGAACGCGCTGATGCAGATGGGCGCGAACGTGACGATGGGCGACGACTGGATCGACGTGCGCGGCATCGGCCACGACCATGGCAAGCTCGAGCCGATCGACATGGATTTCAACCTGATCCCCGATGCGGCGATGACGATCGCGGTCGCGGCGCTGTTCGCGAACGGCACGAGCACGCTGCGCAACATCGCGAGCTGGCGCGTGAAGGAAACCGACCGTATCGCCGCGATGGCGACCGAGCTGCGCAAGGTCGGCGCGATCGTCGAGGAGGGCCCTGACTATCTCGTCGTCACGCCGCCGGAAAAGCTCACGCCGAACGCGGCGATCGACACGTACGACGATCACCGGATGGCGATGTGCTTCTCGCTCGTCAGCCTGGGCGGCGTGCCCGTGCGGATCAACGATCCGAAGTGCGTCGGCAAGACGTTCCCCGACTATTTCGACCGCTTCGCCGCGCTCGCCAAAGCCTGACCCGACTGTTCCGATGAAATCGACCCGACCCTTTCACCCGACTCCCGTCATCACGATCGACGGCCCGACTGCTTCCGGCAAGGGCACCGTCGCCGCGCTCGTCGCCGCGCATCTGGGCTTTCACCTGCTCGACAGCGGCGCGCTGTACCGCCTCGCCGCGCTCGCGAGCGTGCGCTACGGCATCGCGGCAGAGGACATCGACGCGCTGGTGAAGCTGATCGACGATCTCCACATCACGTTCCGGGAGGGCTGCGCGCAGCTCGACGGCGTCGATGTGTCGAACGACATCCGTGCCGAAGCGGTCGGCAACCGCGCATCGGCGATTGCCGTGCATGGGCCGGTGCGCACCGCGCTCGTCGCGCGTCAGCGCGCGTTCCGCAAGACGCCGGGCCTCGTTGCGGACGGGCGCGACATGGGCACCGTGATCTTCCCGGACGCCGTGTTGAAGGTGTTCCTGACGGCCAGCGCCGAGGCGCGCGCGACCAGACGGCATAAGCAATTGATGCAAAAAGGTTTTTCTGCTAATATAGATGACTTGCTCCGGGATCTTCGTGAACGTGACGCGCGCGACAGCAATCGCGCGGCCGCGCCGCTGAAGCCTGCGGCAGATGCCAGGCTGCTCGATACGTCGGCGCTTTCGGTCGATGAAGCGGTCGACCAGGTGCTGCAGTGGTACCGGGCGCTCGGCCAGCCCGCCTGAGAAGGCGGGCAGCAGTAGGTGTTCCGCGTCGCAAGCGCGGAGCGTGTTTCGAACCCTTAACCCCGTGTGGTCATCGATCTGGCCCTTTCAGCCTGCCATTCCGGCCGGCGTGGCACAGCGATCCATGCACAATCAGATTTTTATGTCCGACCTGCAAACCTCCACCCCGAATACTGAATCTTTCGCGGCTCTGTTCGAAGAGTCGCTGACCCGCCAAGACATGCGCGCCGGCGAAGTGATTTCCGCCGAAGTCGTGCGCGTCGACCACAACTTCGTGGTCGTCAATGCAGGCCTGAAGTCCGAGGCTTACATTCCGATCGAGGAATTCCTGAACGATCAGGGCGAGGTTGAGGTGCAGTCGGGCGATTTCGTGTCCGTCGCGATCGACGCACTCGAAAACGGCTACGGCGACACGATCCTGTCGCGCGACAAGGCGAAGCGCCTTGCATCGTGGCTGTCGCTGGAAAAGGCGCTCGACAACAACGAACTCGTCACCGGCACGATCACCGGCAAGGTGAAGGGCGGCATGACCGTGATGGTCAACGGCATCCGCGCGTTCCTGCCGGGTTCGCTGGTCGACACGCGTCCGGTCAAGGACACGACCCCGTACGAAGGCAAGACGCTCGAGTTCCGCGTGATCAAGCTCGATCGCAAGCGTAACAACGTCGTGCTGTCGCGTCGTGCAGTGATCGAAGCAACGCAAGGCGAAGAGCGCGCGAAGCTGCTCGAGACGCTGAAGGAAGGCGCGATCGTCAACGGCGTGGTCAAGAACATCACCGACTACGGCGCGTTCGTCGACCTCGGCGGCATCGACGGCCTGCTGCACATCACCGACATCGCATGGCGTCGTGTGCGTCACCCGAGCGAAGTCCTGTCGGTTGGCCAGGAAGTCACCGCGAAGATCCTCAAGTTCGACCAAGAGAAGAACCGCGTCTCGCTGGGCATCAAGCAACTGGGCGACGATCCGTGGGAAGGCATCTCGCGCCGTTACCCGTCGGGCACGCGCCTGTTCGGCAAGGTCACGAACATCACCGACTACGGCGCATTCGTCGAAGTGGAATCGGGCATCGAAGGCCTCGTCCACGTGTCGGAAATGGACTGGACCAACAAGAACGTTGCGCCGTCGAAGGTTGTCCAGCTGGGCGACGAAGTCGAAGTCATGGTCCTCGAGATCGACGAAGACCGTCGTCGTATCAGCCTCGGCATGAAGCAGTGCAAGCCGAATCCGTGGGATGACTTCAGCCGCAACTTCAAGAAGGGCGACAAGATCACGGGCGCAATCAAGTCGATCACCGACTTCGGCGTGTTCATCGGTCTGCCGGGCGGCATCGACGGCCTGGTCCACCTGTCGGACCTGTCGTGGAGCGAAGCCGGCGAAGAAGCCGTTCGCAAGTACAAGAAGGGCGACGAAGTCGAAGCCATCGTGCTCGGTATCGACGTCGAGAAGGAGCGTATTTCGCTCGGCATCAAGCAGCTCGAAGGCGACCCGTTCAGCAACTACGTTGCAATGAACGACAAGGGCTCGATCGTCGACGGCGTCGTGAAGACGGTCGATGCGAAGGGTGCGGTCGTCACGCTGACGGGCGACATCGAAGGCTACCTGCGCGCGTCGGAAATCTCGCAGGATCGCGTCGAAGACGCTCGCAACGTGCTGAAGGAAGGCGACAAGGTCAACGCGATGGTGATCAACATCGATCGCAAGTCGCGCGGCATCAACCTGTCGATCAAGGCGAAGGATTCGGCTGAACAACAGGAAGCGATCCGCGGCCTGCAGTCGGACACCAGCGCTGCTGCGACCGGTACGACCAACCTCGGCGCGCTGCTGAAGGCGAAGCTCGACGGCCAGAACCAGTAAGCCTCACGAGGTCTGCTGAAGTATGACCAAATCCGAGTTGGTCGCGCAGCTGGCATCGCGATTTCCGCAACTTGTCCTCAAGGATGCGGATTTCGCGGTGAAAACGATGCTCGATGCGATGTCTGACGCCCTGGCGAAAGGGCATCGTATCGAAATTCGGGGTTTCGGCAGCTTTGGCCTCAACCGTCGCCCGGCGCGCGTCGGACGCAACCCGAAGTCAGGGGAGAAAGTGCAGGTGCCCGAGAAATTCGTGCCGCACTTCAAGCCTGGCAAGGAATTGCGGGAACGCGTCGACGGCCGCGCCGGTGAGCCGCTGAAGGCTGACGATCCGGATGACGAGCGTTGAGCGTCACCCGGATTGCCCGGAACCCATCCGGCGAAGGCTGAAAAGAAAAGCGCCCCTTGCGGGCGCTTTTTTTATTTTTGCGGCACGTGTCCGATGCGCGCGGGCGCGTGCATGCAACGGATGCGCTGACGCAGAAACGCTTCCTTTACAATACGGGTCGATTCGGTGCGGCGAAGGGGAGTCGCGCGCCGCGGCAAACCTCAACAAAGAGAGGGCTTCATGAAGTTTATCGTCTGGCTGATCCGGGTATTGGTGTTCGTACTGCTGCTGGTGCTTGCGCTGGCCAATACGCAAACCGCGACGCTGAATTTCGTGGCCGGCTATTCATGGCAGGCGCCGCTGATCCTGATCGGCCTCGCGTTCTTTGCCGTGGGGCTGCTGGCTGGCTTGCTGTCCGCGTTGCCTTCGATCTTCCGCCTGCGTCTCGAGAACGGGCGCCTGAAGCGCGACCTGCGCGCGGCGCGCGAAACGCCGGCCGTCATCGACCAGCCGCCGATGCCGCCCGTCATTTAACGACCTTTCAAGCCGCGCGAAGGCTGCGCGGTTTTCGTCTCTGCTTCGATATTTCGCATGGATCTGGATTTTTGGTGGTTGCTCGCGATTCCGGTCGCGTTCGCGCTCGGTTGGGCGGCGTCACGCTATGACCTGAAGAATCTCCTGTCGGAGAGTGCCAACCTGCCGCGCTCGTATTTCCGCGGCCTGAATTTTCTGTTGAACGAACAACCCGACAAGGCGATCGACGCGTTCATCGAGGTCGCCAAGCTGGATCCCGAGACGGTCGAGCTGCACTTCGCACTCGGCAACCTGTTTCGCCGCCGCGGCGAAACCGACCGCGCGATCCGCGTGCACCAGAACCTGCTGAGCCGCACGGACCTGCCGGTCAACGAGCGCGACCACGCGCTGTACGAGCTGGGCCAGGATTTCCTGAAGGCCGGCCTGCTCGATCGCGCGGAAGAAACCTTCCACATGCTGGTCGACGGCGACCGTGCACTCGGCGCGCAGCGGGCGCTGCTGACGATCTACGAGATCGAGAAGGACTGGAACAAGTCGATCGATACGGCGAAGCGCATCGAGTCGATGGGCGCGGGTTCTCTCGGCACCGAGATCGCGCAGTTTCACTGCGAACTTGCTCAGGACGCGCTGCAGCGCAAGAACGCGGCAGCGGCCGCCGAACAGTTGCGCCTCGCGTTGACCGTGAACCCGCAGAACGTTCGCGCGACGATCCTCTCCGGCGACGCCGCGGCGGCCGAGGGCAACCATGCGGCCGCGATCGAGCACTGGAAGCGCGTCGAAGCGCAGAATCCGGCGTATCTGCCGCTCGTCGCCGACAAGCTGATGAAGGCGTACGTCGCGCTCGGCAAGAACGCCGAAGGCGCCGAGCTGCTGATGGGCTATGTCGACCGCTATCCGTCGAACGACCTGCTCGACATCGCATACCAGCACATCGCGGGCTTGCGCGGCCAGGACGCGGCGCACACGCTCGCGCGCACGCAGATGGAGAAGGCGCCGAACCTGTCGGGAATGCTGCACCTGCTCGATGCGCAGATCGCGGCGGCCGATGAACCGCGCCGTAAGGAACTTGAAATGATGCGTGCGCTGATCAAGCAGCGCACCAAGAATTTGCCACGGTATACGTGCCAGAATTGCGGTTTCCGGGCACGCAATTTCTACTGGCAGTGTCCGGGCTGCAGCGGCTGGGAAACCTATGCGCCGCGCCGCGTCGATCCTGCGATGCCGGGCTGATCCCGGCACGCGGGGCCAACGCGCTGCGGTTGCCGCCGGGTTCGTCCCGGCGGCCAAGTTAGTCAATTACCGGGAAGTACCGGAACATCTATGAAAATCACCATCATCGGCACCGGCTATGTCGGTCTTGTCACGGGCGCCTGCCTGGCGGAGATCGGCCACGACGTCTTCTGCCTCGACGTCGACCCGCGCAAGATCGACATCCTGAACAACGGCGGGATGCCGATTCACGAACCTGGGCTGCTGGACATCATCGCGCGCAACCGCGCAGCGGGGCGCCTGCGCTTCTCGACCGACATCGAGGCAAGCGTCGCGCACGGCGAGATCCAGTTCATCGCCGTCGGCACGCCGCCCGACGAGGACGGCTCGGCCGACCTGCAGTACGTGCTCGAAGCCGCGCGCAACATCGGCCGCCACATGACGGGCTTCAAGGTGATCGTCGACAAGTCGACGGTGCCGGTCGGTACCGCACAGCGCGTGCGCGGCGTGGTCGACGAAGCGCTTGCCGCTCGTGGGCTGGCGGGCAGCGTCGCGCATCGCTTCTCGGTCGTGTCGAACCCGGAATTCCTGAAGGAAGGCGCCGCGGTCGAGGACTTCATGCGTCCGGACCGGATCATCATCGGCGTCGACGACGACGAGACGGGAACGATCGCGCGCGAGAAGATGAAGAAGCTTTACGCGCCATTCAACCGCAACCATGAGCGCACGATCTACATGGACGTGCGGTCGGCGGAATTCGCGAAATACGCGGCGAACGCGATGCTTGCAACGCGTATCTCGTTCATGAACGAGATGTCGAATCTCGCCGACAAGGTCGGCGCCGACATCGAGGCCGTGCGCCGCGGGATCGGCTCCGATCCGCGCATCGGCTATCACTTCCTGTACGCCGGCGTCGGCTACGGCGGCTCGTGCTTCCCCAAGGACGTCCAGGCGCTGATTCGCACGGCCGGCGAGAACGGCCAGCCGTTGCGCATCCTGGAAGCCGTCGAGGCGGCCAACCATGCGCAGAAGGACGTGCTGATCGGCAAGATCGAGCAGCGCTTCGGTGCCGACCTGACCGGCCGCGAGTTCGCGGTCTGGGGCCTGGCGTTCAAGCCGAACACCGATGATATGCGCGAGGCGCCGAGCCGCCGCCTGATCGCCGCGCTGCTCGAGCGCGGCGCGACCGTGCGTGCGTACGATCCGGTCGCGGTCGACGAGGCACGGCGCGTGTTTGCGCTGGATCTCGGCGCGGGTTCCGACGCGCTGTCGCGCCTGCACTTCGTCGATACGCAGGACATCGCCGTGACGGGCGCGGACGCGCTCGTGATCGTGACCGAGTGGAAGGAGTTCCGGAGCCCCGATTTCACGCGCCTGAAGGCTGAGCTGAAGGCGCCGGTGATCTTCGACGGGCGCAACCTGTACGAGCCGGACGCGATGGCCGAACTGGGCATCGACTACTACGCGATCGGACGTCCCCATGTCGACCCCCAGGCTTGATCGCACGATAGAAGCCGAGCAAAGCGTGCCGGGCGTTGCCGCGGCCAACTGTGGCGAGTTGTTCCATTGAGCGCATGCGCGCGGTGCGGTGGACGCGCTGTGCGCTGTTTCGTTTCTCTTTTTAGGCAGAGCAATCATGACCCTCATCGTCACCGGCGCAGCCGGTTTTATCGGCGCGAACATCGTCAAGGCGCTCAACGAGCGTGGCGAGACGCGCATCATCGCGGTCGACAACCTGACGCGCGCGGACAAGTTCCGGAATCTCGTCGATTGCGAGATCGACGACTATCTGGACAAGACGGAATTCGTCGAACGCTTCGCGCGCGGCGATTTCGGCAAGGTACGCGCGGTGTTCCACGAAGGCGCCTGCTCGGACACGATGGAAACCGACGGCCGCTACATGATGGACAACAACTTCCGCTACAGCCGCGCGGTGCTCGACACCTGCCTCGCACAGGGCACGCAGTTCCTGTATGCGTCGTCGGCGGCGATCTACGGCGGCTCGACGCGATTCGTCGAGGAGCGCGACGTCGAGGCGCCGCTGAATGTCTACGGCTATTCGAAGTTCCTGTTCGACCAGGTGATCCGTCGTGTGCTGCCGACCGCGAAGAGCCAGATCGCCGGCTTCCGCTATTTCAACGTGTACGGCCCGCGCGAGACGCACAAGGGGCGCATGGCGTCGGTCGCGTTCCACAACTTCAACCAGTTCCGCGCGGAAGGCAAGGTGAAGCTGTTCGGCGAGTACAACGGCTACGCACCGGGCGAGCAGACGCGTGACTTCGTGTCGGTCGAGGACGTGACGAAGGTGAACCTGTTCTTCTTCGATCATCCGGAGAAGTCGGGCATCTTCAACCTCGGGACCGGCCGCGCGCAGCCGTTCAACGATATCGCGACGACGGTCGTGAATACGTTGCGCGCGCTCGACAACCTGCCGCCGCTGACACTCGCGCAGCAGGTCGAGCAAGGGCTGATCGAATACGTGCCGTTCCCCGATGCGCTGCGCGGCAAGTACCAGTGCTTCACGCAGGCCGACCAGACGAAGCTGCGCGCGGCCGGTTACGACGCGCCGTTCCTGACCGTGCAGGAAGGTGTCGACCGCTACGTGCGTTGGCTATCCGGCCAGGTTTAAGCGGAAGCGTTGCATCGATAGACTGGGTCTCACGGTCGGCAGCCGCCGGCCGTATTCATCGGAGATCCAGCACATGATCAGGAAATGGTTGGCCGCAGCGGCAATGCTCGGCACGATCGCGTCGGCCTGGGCGGCCGTCGACGTCAACACCGCCAACGAGGATGCACTCGTCGGCATCAAGGGCATCGGCCCGGCGCGGGCCAAGGCGATTCTCGACGAACGGGGCGCACGCGGTCCGTTCAAGAACGCCGACGACCTCGCGGCGCGCGTGAAAGGCATGGGCGGCCATACGGTCGAGCGGCTTCAGCAGGAAGGCCTGACGATCGGTGCGGCCGGCGCAGGCGCCGCACCTGCGGCCGCCAAGCCAGCGGCCGCGCCGGCGACGACGCCGGCCAAACCGGCCGCGGCGCGCACCGCCCAGAAATAGCGCACCCGGGGTCGGGTTCGCGAGCCCGGTGAAACGGTTCCTTCAGGCCGTCGTTGCGACGGCTTCCCGCGGCATGCCGCGGGTTTTTTGCGTGGACGTCCCGCCTGCGCGCTCATGTCGGTCCGGCGCCGGTATCCATCGCTGCAATGGGGCTAGGCGGCGCGCACTTCTGCGCTGGTTTACAATCGATCGATTGATCGGCCTCGTACTCACGGTATATCCATGGCTTACAAAACTATCGAAGACACGATCGGCAATACGCCGCTCGTCCAACTGGTCCGCTTGCCGGACGACGAGATTCGCGCGCGCAACAACGTGGTGCTCGCGAAGCTCGAAGGCAACAATCCGGCCGGTTCCGTGAAGGATCGTCCGGCGCTGTCGATGATCAGCAAGGCCGAGGCGCGCGGGCGCATCAAGCCGGGCGACACGCTGATCGAGGCGACGAGCGGCAACACCGGTATCGCACTCGCGATGGCAGCGGCGATCCGCGGCTACAAGATGGTGCTGATCATGCCGGAGGACCTGTCGGTCGAGCGCCGCCAGAGCATGGCCGCCTACGGTGCCGAAATCATCCTGACGCCGGTGAAGGGCGGAATGGAACTGGCACGTGACCTCGCGGACGAGATGCAGCGCGAAGGCAAGGGCGTGATCCTCGACCAGTTCGCGAACCCCGACAATCCGGTCGCGCACTACGAAGCGACGGGCCCGGAAATCTGGCGCGATACCGAAGGGCGCGTCACGCACTTCGTGTCGGCCATGGGCACGACGGGCACGATCATGGGCACGTCGCGCTATCTGAAGGAGCAGAATCCGGCGATCGAGATCGTCGGTGCGCAGCCGGAAGACGGTTCGCGCATTCCGGGCATCCGCAAGTGGCCGGAAGCCTATATGCCGACGATCTTCGATCGCAGGCGTGTCGACCGCGTCGAGAACGTGAGCCAGGCTGCGTCGGAAACGATGGCGCGCCGGCTCGCGGCCGTCGAAGGCATCTTCGCGGGCATTTCGTCGGGCGGCGCATGCGAAGTCGCGATGCGCATCGCGCGTCAGGTCGAGAATGCGACGATCGTGTTCATCGTCTGCGATCGCGGCGACCGCTACCTGTCCACGGGCGTATTTCCCGCGTAAGCGAGACCAGACGCATCAAACGAAGAAGCCCCGCGATCGCGGGGCTTCTTGCTGATGGCCGGAGCGCTTACTGCGCGGCCTGTGGCGGGTTCGCGGCGGCGGGCCTGAGCGCGCCGCTCGCTTCCATCTGTGCCTTTACGGCCTCGCCGAGCTGGTACACGGTGAGTGCGTAGAAGAAGCTGCGGTTGTAGCGCGTCAGCACGTAGAAATTCTTGAGCCCGAGCATGTATTCGGTCGCACGACCCGGCGACGGCAGGTCGACCACGGTCACGGGCGTGTCCGCCTCGGCAGCGATATCGATCGCCGGCTCGTTCAGCGTCATGCCCGCGCGCAGCAGTTGCGACAGTGCCCAGTGCGGTTCCGGCTGGCCGTCGGCGGCGGCCTGTGCGATCCCCAGGCTGCCCGTGTCGGGCGTGATCTGCCAGACCACCGGGCGGTCGGTTTCCCAGCCGTGCTGCTTCAGGTAGTTCGCGACGCTGCCGATCGCATCGACCGGACTGCTGCGCAGGTCGACATGGCCCGTGCCGTCGAAGTCGACCGCATATTCGCGGATGCTGCTCGGCAGGAACTGCGGGATCCCGATCGCGCCCGTATACGAACCGAGCACGGTGGTCGGGTCGAGCTGGTTGTCGCGGGTCCAGACCAGGAAATCCTCGAGGTTCTTGCGGAACGTCGCCTGGCGGCTGTCGCGATTCGGCGTGTCCGGATAGTCGAACGTGAGCGTCGTCAGCGCGTCGAGCACGCGGAAATTGCCCATGTAGCGGCCGTAGATCGTCTCGACGCCGATGATGCCGACGATCACCTCGGGCGGCACGCCGAACTGCTCGGATGCACGCTGCAGCGTTGCCTGGTTCGCCTTCCAGAATTTCACGCCCGCGTTGATGCGGATCGGCTCGATGAAGCGCGAGCGATAGACGCGCCAGTTCTTGACCGTCGGCGACGGGGCCGGCTTCACGAGCTTGACCGCCGTCGCCGAATAGCTGATGCGCGAGAACAGCGCATGCAGGCTGGCCGGATTGAAGCCGTCGCGGCTCGCGATCTCGTCGATGAACGCGTCGACCTTCGCGTTGTTCGCGTAACGCTGCGGAACGATTTCCTCTTCGAAGGTCTGGCCTGGCGGCGTCGGCTGTTGCGGCTGGGCCTGTGCGACGCGCGTGCCGGCGGACGCCGCCGGCTGCGTCTGCGCACCGGCCGGCGCAGCGGACAGCGCGGCGGCGAGGGCGATGGCAACGAGTGGGAGGCGAACGCGGTACGGCGCGGAGAAGGGTGCGGCAGGCTTCTTGTAATTCATGACGAACCGGGGCGGACAAGGCAGTGAGTTCGGCGCAGTATACCCGACGGATCCGGCGCGCCGGGGCGTGGCAGGCCACCGTTGTGGTAAGTTAGCGGCGAATTCGCGGCAGACGATGGACATCATTGATGGAGACCTGTGGCGCAGCGTGCGCCGCGGATGACAGCTTATGGCAACCGCTTTCTATACGCACCCCGACTGCATGCTGCACGAGATGGGGGAGTGGCATCCGGAATGCCCGGCCCGCCTGTCGGCGATCCAGGATCAACTGATCGCGAGCCGCATCGACGACCTGATCGTGCACGAAACCGCGCCGTTCGCGAGCGAGGTGGCGCTGGGCCGGGTGCATACGCAGGCGCACATCGACTACATCCGGAGCATGACGCCGGTCGACGGCTACGTCGAGATCGATCCCGATACGCTGATGAACCGCGATACGTGGCGCGCGGCACTGCGTGCGGCCGGCGCCGCGATCGCGGCGACCGACGCGGTGATCGAAGGCCGCTATGCGAATGCGTTCTGCGGCGTGCGTCCGCCCGGCCACCATGCGGAGCCTGCGCGCGCGATGGGTTTCTGCTTCTTCAACAACGTCGCGATCGCCGCGCGACATGCGCTCGACGTACACGGTCTGGAGCGTGTCGCGATCATCGATTTCGACGTGCATCACGGCAACGGCACCGAGGCGGCGTTCGCGAACGACGAGCGGGTGCTGATGTGCAGCTTCTTCCAGCATCCGCTGTACCCGTTCTCGGGCGTCGATCACCAGGCGCCGAACATGGTCAACCTGCCGATGCCCGCGCGCAGCAACGGGATGGCGATCCGCGAAGCCGTCGACATGTTCTGGCTGCCGCGCCTCGATGCATTCAAGCCGCAGATGCTGTTCGTGTCCGCGGGTTTCGATGCGCATCGCGAGGACGACATCGGCAACCTCGGCCTCGTCGAAGCCGACTTCGAATGGTTGACCGCGCAGATCGTCGACGTGGCGCGCCGGCATGCGCAGGGGCGCATCGTGAGCTGCCTCGAAGGCGGCTACAACCTGTCCGCGCTCGGGCGCAGCGTCGTCGCGCACCTGCGCGTACTGGCCGGCATCTGACGATCGCGTGACCGGCCGGGCCGGGCGCGCTCAGCGCGCCGGCACGCGCGCGTGAATCCACGCGATCAGCGCGTCGATCACGCGATCGCGTTCGAGATCGTTCATCGTTTCGTGAAAGCCGCCCTCGTACAGCGTCAGCGTGCGATCGGGCGAGCCGACGCGCGCACCGAACGCACGGCTGCCGTCGGGTTCGGTCAGCTTGTCCTCGGTGCCGTGATAGACGAGCACCGGCACGCGCAGCCCGCCGCGACCGCTTTCGATGCGTGCCATCGCGTCGAGAATCTCCGCGCCGGTGCGCGCGGGCACCGCACCGTGATGGACGAGCGGATCGGCGCGATTGGCTGCGACGATGGCCGGATCGCGCGACAGCAGCGCGGCATCGATCCTGATTGCGGGGAAGGTCGGCCATATGCGGCTGATGACGCGGCTCACGGCGAGCATCCAGCGCGGCACGTCGCGTCCCGGCGCGAGCGCCGGGCTCGACAGCACGAGGCCCGTCAGCGCGTGGCCGCGTGCCGGCGCGCGTTCGATCGCGTACAGCGCCGCGATCGCCCCGCCCATGCTGTGCCCCATCAGGAACAGCGGCGAATTGCCGCGTGCGGCTTCGGCGACCAGCGCATCCGCATCGTTCAGGTAGCCGTCGAAGCGCTCGACCCAGGCGCGCTTGCCGGGTGACTGGCCGTGCCCGCGGAGGTCGATCGCGCGCACCTCGATGCCGGCCGCATTCAGCCGGCCGGCCAGCGCGGCATAGCGACCCGCGTGTTCGGCAAGGCCATGTACGAGCGCGATCGTCGCGCGCGGCGGCTCGGTGCCGTCGCCAGCAGGCCAGCGGTACGACGCCAGTTCGAGCCCGTCCGCGGTACGCAGGCGGCCCATCGTCGGCGCGGGGGAGGACGAAGGCGCCGGTCCGGCGGAGGCAGGTGCGGCGGCCGGCGTGGTGGTGGCGGTCATCTGGCGTGTCCCCTGTCGGTTGGTCGGTGTTCCGGATCATAGTCGCGGCACCGTCGTGGCGCGCCAGCGGCATCCCTCTAATTTCGTGCGGTTATGAAAAGATCGAAATCGATTATTAAGGGGAATGAGGGGTTTGCGGTAAAATCGACGGTTATTCCAGATGCATCGGCGGCCGACTGGCGGGCCAACTCGCCAGCCGGCCGCCGTTTTGTTTACATGATCGAATTACGCAATCTTTCGCAGCGATTTCCCGGGCCGGGCGGCTGGGTCGAGGCGCTGCGCAACATCAACCTGACGATCCCGCAGGGCGAGGTGTTCGGCATCATCGGCCGAAGCGGCGCCGGCAAGAGCACGCTCGTGCGCACCATCAACCTGCTCACGCGGCCGACCGAAGGCAATGTCGTCGTCGGCGGGCGCGATCTCACGCTGCTGCCGGCAGGCGCGCTGCGCGAGGCGCGGCGCGAGATCGGCATGATCTTCCAGCACTTCAACCTGCTGTCGTCGCGCACGGTGTTCGACAACGTCGCGCTGCCGCTCGAACTGGCCGGCGCGAGCCGTGCCGACATCGAGGCCGCGGTGCTGCCGCTGCTCGACCTCGTCGGGCTGTCCGCGCAGAAGGATCGCTATCCGTCGCAGATCAGCGGCGGGCAGAAGCAGCGCGTCGGCATCGCACGCGCGCTCGCGAGCCAGCCGAAGGTGCTGCTGTCGGACGAAGCGACGTCCGCGCTCGACCCCGAGACCACGCGCTCGATCCTCGACCTGCTGAAGCGCATCAACCGCGAACTCGGCCTGACGATCGTGCTGATCACGCACCAGATGGAAGTGATCAAGCAGGTGTGCGATCGCGTCGCGGTGCTCGATGCGGGGCGCGTGGTCGAGGAAGGCCGCGTGATCGACGTGTTCCTGCAGCCGCATCACGAGGTGACGCGCGCGCTGATCGGCGACGTCATCGCGCAGGAGTTGCCGCCCGCGCTGAAGGCGCGCGTGGCCGAGCGGCTGAAGACCGGCAGCGGGCACCTGCTGCGGCTTGCGTTTACGGGCTCGGGTGTCGACCAGCCGATCCTGTCGGAAACGATCCGCCGGTACGAACTCGATTTCAACATCCTGCACGGCCAGATCGACGAGATCCAGGGGCAGGCATTCGGTTCGCTCGCGGTGCTCGCGGGCGGCGAGCCGGGCAAGGTCGGGCAGGCGCTCGCGTTCCTGCGCGAACAAGGTGTGGTGGTGGAGGAGCTTTCGTATGTTGAGTGAGATGTTCGATATGTTCGTGCAGTCGTTCTGGGAGACGCTGATCATGGTCGGCATCTCCGGGGCGGTCGGCGCGCTCGTCGGCCTGCCGCTCGGCGTGCTGCTCTACCTGACCGACCGTCAGGGTGTGCTGCAGAACCTCGCGGTGAATCGCGTGCTCGGCGGCATCGTGAACGCCGTCCGCTCGACGCCGTTCATCATCCTGCTGGTTGCGGTGATTCCGTTTACGCGGCTCATCACGGGTTCGTCGATCGGCACGGCCGCGGCGGTCGTGCCGCTGACGCTTGCGGCCGCGCCGTTCATCGCGCGTCTCGTCGAGACGGCGTTGCGCGAAGTCGACCGCGGGCTGATCGAGGCCGCGCAATCGATGGGCGCGACCACGTCGCAGATCGTCTTCAAGGTGCTGTTGCCCGAATCGCTGCCGGGCGTCGTCGCGGGCCTGACGATCACGTTCGTGTCGCTGGTCGGCTATTCGGCGATGGCGGGTGCGATCGGCGGCGGCGGGCTCGGCGATCTCGGGATCCGCTACGGTTACCAGCGCTATCTGCCCGAAGTGATGTGGACGGTGGTCGCGATCCTGATCGTGTTCGTGCAGATCGTGCAGTCGTTCGGCGACTGGCTCGTCCGCCGGCTGAGCCACAAGTAAAGCGACATCCGACGTGTTTGGGGGAATGACGATGCAACGACGCTTCATGCTGAAATTCGTGGCGGCGCTCGGCGCGGCCGCACTGTTCGCGGGCGCGCACGCGCAGGCCGAAACCATCAAGGTAGGCGTGACGGGCGGGCCGCACGCGCAGATCATGGAGGCGGTGAAGAAGGTCGCGGCGAAGAGCGGCCTCGACATCCGCATCGTCGAATTCTCCGATTACGTGCAGCCGAATGCCGCGCTTGCGTCGGGCGACCTCGATGCGAACAGCTACCAGCACGACCCGTATCTGCAGGCGCAGGTGAAGGATCGCGGCTACAAGCTGATCAAGGTCGCGGATACCGTCACGTTCCCGATGGGCATCTATTCGAAGCGCGTGAAGTCGCTGACCGAACTGAAGCCGGGCGCGCGCATCGCGGTGCCGAACGATCCGACCAACGGCGGCCGCGCGTTGCTGTTGCTGCAGAGGCAGGGCCTGTTGAAGCTGCGTGCGGACGCGGGGCTGAAGGCGACGCCGCTCGATATCGTCGACAATCCGCGCAAGCTGAAGATCGTCGAACTCGATGCGGCACAGATTCCGCGCTCGCTCGGCGACGTCGACGCGGCCGCGATCAATACCAACTACGCGATGGAAGCGGGGTTGAAACCGAAACAGGACGCGATCGCGATCGAAGGGCCGAACGGCCCGTACGCGAACGTCCTGGCGATCCGCGAGGCGGACCGGAACAAGCCATGGGTGGCGAAACTGATCGCGGCCTATCATTCGGCCGATGTGAAGCAGTTCATCGAAGGCAAGTTCGGCGGAGCGGTCATTGCCGCCTGGTAACGGGCGAACAACGGGGCGCCCGGCGCGATTAGAGTCGATGATCGAAAACCCGGGCTTTGCGTCCGGGTTTTTTCTCTTTTAAAATAGAACGATCGTTCGCTATCATTGGCGCGTCGTCAAGAAGCGGTATCCTCGACAACCATGATGGTTGGGTCCGCTTGGCCGCGCAGTCATGAGGCCTCGCTATAGAATGGCCTCTGGTCGTATTCGTAACTTTGGAGCGTGTGCATGAAAATCCTGGTGCCAGTGAAAAGAGTGGTCGATTACAACGTGAAGGTCCGCGTGAAGTCGGACAACACGGGCGTCGACATCGCGAACGTGAAGATGTCGATGAACCCGTTCGACGAAATCGCCGTTGAAGAAGCCGTGCGCCTGAAGGAAGCCGGTGTCGCGACCGAAGTGATCGCGGTGTCGGTGGGCGTGACGCAAGCGCAGGAAACGCTGCGTACGGCGCTGGCGATCGGCGCGGATCGCGCGATCCTCGTCGAGTCGAACGACAGCGTCGAGCCGCTGGCCGTCGCGAAGATCCTGAAGGCGCTGGTCGACAAGGAACAGCCGCAACTGGTGATCCTCGGCAAGCAGGCGATCGACGACGATTCGAACCAGACGGGCCAGATGCTGGCCGCGCTGGCTGGTCTTCCGCAAGCGACGTTCGCGTCGAAGGTCACGATCGCGGACGGCAAGGCAACGGTCGCACGCGAAGTCGACGGCGGTGCGGAAACGCTGTCGCTGACGCTGCCGGCGGTCGTGACGACCGACCTGCGCCTGAACGAGCCGCGCTATGTGACGCTGCCGAACATCATGAAGGCGAAGAAGAAGCCGCTGGAAACGGTGAAGCCGGAAGACCTCGGCGTGGACGTCGCGCCGCGTCTGAAGACGCTGAAGGTGGCAGAGCCGCCGAAGCGCGCAGCCGGCGTGAAGGTGCCGGACGTGAAGACGCTGGTCGAGAAGCTGAAGACCGAAGCCAAGGTGCTGTAAAGGGAGCGGATAGAAATGACGATTCTGGTGATTGCAGAACACGACAACGCGTCGATCAAGGCCGCGACGCTGAACACGGTGGCGGCGGCGGCGAAGATCGGCGGCGACATTCACGTGCTGGTCGCGGGTCACAACGCGCAGGCCGCAGCCGATGCGGCCGCGAAGATCGCAGGCGTATCGAAGGTGTTGCTGGCCGACGCGCCGCAACTCGAAGCGGGCCTCGCGGAAAACGTCGAAGCGACCGCACTGAACATCGCGAAGGACTACTCGCACATCCTCGCGCCGGCGACTGCATACGGCAAGAACATCGCGCCGCGTATCGCCGCGAAGCTGGACGTCGCGCAGATCTCGGACATCACGGCGGTCGACTCGGCCGACACGTTCGAGCGCCCGATCTACGCGGGCAACGCGATCGCGACGGTGCAGTCGAGCGACCCGATCAAGGTCATCACGGTGCGCGCGACCGGTTTCGATCCGGTTGCAGCGGAAGGCGGCAGCGCGTCGGTCGAGAAGATCGAAGCGGCGGCGGATGCCGGCAAGTCGCAGTTCGTGAGCCGTGAAGTGACGAAGCTGGACCGTCCGGAGCTGACGTCGGCGAGCATCATCGTGTCGGGCGGCCGTGGTCTGGGCAGCGGCGAGAACTACACGAAGGTGCTGGAGCCGCTGGCCGACAAGCTGAGCGCCGCACTGGGCGCGTCGCGCGCGGCAGTCGACGCCGGCTATGTGCCGAACGACTACCAGGTCGGCCAGACCGGCAAGATCGTCGCGCCGCAGCTGTACATCGCGGTCGGCATCTCGGGTGCGATCCAGCATCTGGCCGGCATGAAGGATTCGAAGGTGATCGTCGCGATCAACAAGGATCCGGAAGCACCGATCTTCAGCGTGGCCGACTATGGCCTCGTCGGCGATCTGTTCGCGCTCGTGCCGGAGCTCGTCGCCGAGCTCGGCTGACGCAGTGTGACGCTCAGGCGGTAAGCACACGAAAAGAGGGGCGCGACGAGCGCCCCTTTTTTTCGCCATCGACAGAAGATAGAAGAGGGAGCACCATGAGCTATAACGCCCCCGTCAAGGACATGCTGTTCGTGCTGAAGGAACTCGCGGGCATCGACACCGTTGCGCAACTGCCGGGTTTCGAGGACGCCGGTTACGACACGGCGCAGGCCGTGCTCGACGAGTCCGCGAAATTCTGCGGCGAGGTGCTGGCGCCGCTGAACGTCGAAGGCGACCGCAATCCGAGCAGCTGGAAGGACGGTGTCGTGACCGCGACGCCGGGCTTCGGCGAAGCGTTCCGCCAGTTCGTCGAAGGCGGCTGGCAGGGGCTGCAGCACCCGTCCGAATACGACGGCCAGGGGCTGCCGAAGCTGATCGCGACGCCGTGCATCGAGATGCTGAACGCGTCGAACCTGTCGTTCGCGCTGTGTCCGCTGCTGACCGACGGCGCGATCGAGGCGCTGCTGACGGCCGGCACCGACGAGCAGAAGCAGCGCTACGTGCCGAAGCTGATCTCGGGCGAATGGACCGGCACGATGAACCTGACCGAGCCGCAGGCGGGCTCGGATCTCGCGCTGGTGCGTTCGCGCGCCGAGCCGCAGGGCGACGGCACGTACAAGGTGTTCGGCACGAAGATCTTCATCACGTGGGGCGAGCACGACATGGCGGACAACATCGTCCACCTGGTGCTGGCGCGCACGCCGAACGCGCCGGAAGGCGTGAAGGGCATTTCGCTGTTCATCGTGCCGAAGTTCCTGGTGAACGAGGACGGCTCTCTGGGCGAACGCAACGACGTGCACTGCGTGTCGATCGAGCACAAGCTCGGGATCAAGGCGAGCCCGACGGCGGTGCTGCAATATGGCGACCACGGCGGCGCGATCGGCTACCTGATCGGCGAGGAGAATCGCGGCCTCGAATACATGTTCATCATGATGAACGCGGCGCGCTTCGGCGTCGGGATGCAGGGGATCGGCGTGGCCGACCGCGCGTACCAGAAGGCTGCGGCATTCGCGAAGGAGCGCGTGCAGAGCCGCCCGGTGGACGGGTCGGCGAAGCAGTCGGTGACGATCATCCATCACCCGGACGTGCGCCGGATGCTCGGCACGATGCGCGCGCTGACCGAAGGCGCACGCTCGCTGGCCTACGTGGCAGCGGCGCACAGCGACATTGCCCACCGCCATTCGGACGAGGCGACGCGGGCGCGTCATCAGGCAATCTACGAGTATCTGGTGCCGGTCGTGAAGGGCTGGAGCACGGAGATGGTGAACGACGTGGCGAGCCTGGGCGTGCAGGTGCACGGCGGGATGGGCTTCATCGAGGAGACGGGCGCGGCGCAGTATTACCGCGATGCGCGGATCCTGGCGATCTACGAAGGCACGACGGCGATCCAGGCGAACGACCTGGTGGGCCGCAAGACGCTGCGCGACGGCGGTGCGGTGGCGAAGGCGCTGATCGCGGAGATCGGCGGGACGGTCGAGGCGCTGGGCAAGCTGGACGGTGCGGCGGCCGCATCGATGAAGGTGCAGCTGGAGAAGGGCGCGAAGGCGCTGTCGTCGGTGGTGGATTACGTGCTGGCGAACGCGAAGCAGGACCCGAACGCGGTGTTCGCGGGCAGCGTGCCGTACCTGAAGCTGGCGGGCGTGGTGCTGTGCGGATGGCAGATGGCGCGCGCGCTGGTGGCGGCGCAGGCGAACCGCGCGAGCGACCCGGCGTTCTTCGACGCGAAGATCGCGATCGCGCAGCTCTATGCGGAGCACGTGCTGGTGCAGGCAGGCGCGCTCGAAGCGTCGATCGTCGGCACGAAGGGCAACGAGGGCGTGCTCGCGTTGACGGAAGACCAGTTCTGACGCCGGTGCGGGATGCCATGCAAAAAGGCGCCCGAGGGCGCCTTTTTGCTTGATGTGCGACCGACCCGCGCGCTGCAGCGGGCCGGTGCAGCTCACGCGTAAGCGGGGCGCGGCTGGCCCGCCGTGTCCTTCAGGTAACGATGCACCGACAGGTCGTCGGCCTGGATCGCGGGCATCTTGCCCGAGATCAGGTCTGCGAGCAGTTGGCCCGAGCCGCACGACATCGTCCAGCCGAGCGTGCCGTGGCCGGTGTTCAGGAACAGGTTCGACACCGGCGTGCGGCCGACGATCGGCGTGCCGTCCGGCGTCATCGGGCGCAGGCCCGTCCAGAACGTAGCCTTCGACGTGTCACCGCCGCCCGGGAACAGGTCGTTCACGCACATTTCGAGCGTTTCGCGGCGCGCGGCGCGCAGCTTCTTGTCGAAGCCGACGATTTCCGCCATGCCGCCGACGCGGATGCGCTGGTCGAATCGCGTGATCGCGATCTTGTAGGTTTCGTCGAGCACGGTCGATACGGGCGCGGCCGCTTCGTTGACGATCGGCGCGGTGATCGAATAGCCCTTCAACGGGTAGACGGGGATCTTCATCAGGTTCGAGATGAAGCTGGTCGAGTACGAGCCGAGCGCGACGACATACGCGTCCGCACGCACCGTCTCGCTGCCGCACTGCACGCCGGCGATCTTGCCGCCCGCGATCGCGAGCGCATCGATCGGCGTGTTGTAGCGGAACTTGACGCCGAGCGATTCCGCGAGCGCCGCGAGGCGCGTCGTGAACAGCTGGCAGTCGCCCGTTTCGTCGCCCGGCAGGCGCAGGCCGCCCGTCAGCTTGTGCGAGACGGCGGCGAGGGCCGGTTCGGCGTTCTTCAGATCGGCCGGCGACAGCAGTTCGAACGGCACGTTCGCTTCCTGAAGAACCGCGATGTCCTTCGCCGCGCCGTCGAGTTGCTGCTGCGTGCGGAACAGTTGCAGCGTGCCGCCCGTGCGGCCTTCGTACTGGATGCCGGTATCGGCGCGCAACGCCTGCAGGCAGTCGCGGCTGTATTCGGCGAGACGAACCATGCGGCCCTTGTTGACTGCATAGCGCTCGGCCGTGCAGTTGCGCAGCATCTGGTACATCCACTGGAGCTGGAAGCGCGTGCCGTCGAGGCGGATCGCGAGCGGCGCGTGTTTCTCGAACATCCATTTGACGGCCTTCAGCGGCACGCCGGGGGCGGCCCACGGCGCGGCATAGCCGGGGGAGATCTGGCCAGCGTTCGCGAAGCTCGTCTCGAGCGCCGGGCCGGCCTCCCGGTCGATCACCGTGACTTCATGACCGGCGCGCGCGAGGTAATACGCGCTTGCCACGCCCACCACACCGCTGCCCAGAATGACGACTCGCATAGCTGCTCCAGATGGAAGGGACCAGATCGAGGCCGGGCGCACCTGCGGCTCCGTGTAACCTCTAGCTGATCTAGTTTTTTGCGCTATGGTATTGTCGAATGTGTAGGTTTTGTTATCGTATTTTTCAGGTTTTCAGCATAAACAAATGAGAACGCAACGTCAGCCCGTACGCTCGCTCGACAAGCTCGACCGGCGCATCCTGAAACTGCTCCAGGACGACGGCCGGATGGCGATGAAGGACCTCGCGGAACAGGTCGGACTGACCGTCACGCCGTGTATCGAGCGTGTGCGGCGCATGGAGCGGGATGGCGTGATCACCGGCTATCACGCGCGTGTCGATCCCCACCAGCTGGATGCCGCGCTGCTGGTGTTCGTCGAGATCACGCTCGGTCACAAGGGCGGCAACATGTTCGAGCAATTTCGCCGGGAAGTGATGAAGATCGACGAGGTGCTCGAGTGTCATCTCGTGTCCGGCGATTTCGACTACCTGATCAAGGCGCGGATCGGCGAGATGGCCGACTACCGCAAGCTGCTCGGCGACATCCTGCTGCAGCTGCCCGGCGCCGTGCAGTCGAAGAGCTATGTCGTGATGGAAGAAATCAAGGAGACGCTGACGATCGCGGTGGGGGACTGACGCACCGGCGGCAGGTTGCCGGGCCCTTTATCCCGCCCTTGGCACGCTGCGCTCAATACTGTATAAATGTACAGTATTGAGCGCAGGCGAATGGGTGGCACATGGACGATCGATCCGACAACGAATTTCCGATAGCGCCGCCCGTGCCCCGCAAGGGGCGCGGTGCGGTCGACAACCTGCAGGGGCGATACGAGCTCGCACAGCGTGAAGCGGTCGACGACGGCTGGGCACACGAGTCGGACGATGCCGATTTCCCCGCGCCGCTGCGCACGCAGGTATTCGAGGAGCGGGCCAAGAGCATCCTCACGCGCAACCAGTCGCCCGATATTCCATTCAGCGTATCGCTCAATCCGTATCGCGGTTGCGAGCATGGATGCATTTACTGCTTTGCGCGTCCGACGCACAGTTATCTCGGCTTGTCGCCGGGGCTCGATTTCGAAAGCCGCATCTATGCGAAGGTCAATGCGGCCGAACTGCTCGAGCGCGAAATTTCGCGCAAGCGCTACGTGCCGGAGCCGATCGCGCTCGGCGTCAACACCGACGCGTACCAGCCGGTCGAGCGCGACTTGCGCATCACGCGCAGCGTGATCCAGGTGATGCACGATCGCGGGTTGCCGTTCGCGGCGATCACCAAGTCGTCGCTGATCGAGCGCGATCTCGACTTGCTCGCGCCGATGGCCGAGCGCAAGCAGGTGATGGCGGCGGTCACGATCACGACGCTCGACGCCGATCTCGCGCGCACGCTCGAGCCGCGCGCGGCGACGCCGGCGCGACGGTTGCGTACGATTCGTGCGTTGAGCGAGGCGGGCGTGCCGGTCGGCGTGAGCATTGCACCGATGATTCCGTTCGTCACCGAGCCCGACATGGAGCGTGTGCTCGAGGCGTGCGCGGAAGCCGGCGCGACGCATGCGAGCTACATCATCCTGAGGCTGCCGTGGGAAGTCGCGCCGCTGTTCAAGAACTGGCTGGCAGCGCATTTTCCCGGCCGTGCGGAGCGCGTGATGAACCGTGTGCGCGACATGCGCGGCGGGAAAGACTACGACTCGGATTTCTCGAAACGGATGAAGGGCGAGGGGGTCTGGGCCGACCTGCTGCGGCAGCGCTTCCACCAGGCCGTCAAGCGGCTCGGGCTGAACGAGCGCACGAACGGCATTCTCGATCTGTCGCAGTTTCGCGGCACGCCGGCCGTTGCGACGCCGGTGCCGCGCGTTGCCGTTCGTTCGGCCGGCACGCGGTCGACGCAATCGCGCGACGACATGCAGTTGAACCTGTTCTGACCGGCGCGCCGGACCGTCACGAGGTGCCGGCGCGTCGCGCGCGTTGCGCTTACTGCGAAATCCGCTTGGCCGCTTCGACCTGCGACTCGAAATACGTCTGGAACGACAGGGCGAGTGCGGTCATCAGCAGGAACGCACCGATCAGCAGTGAGAAGATCACCACGAAGATCACGGTCCAGCCCGACTTGCTGTGCTTGCCCGTTTCCGCGTTGAATTGCGCGTCCCATTTTTCGTCGGGACGCAGCCCGTAGACGAGCGCGGCGAGGAAGGCAGCCAGCAGCGAGATGGCGCCGGGTAGCGCGAGCCACCAGCCGAGGCCGGCGCTGCGCTGGGTCGCGGCGAGCAGGAGGAAGCCCGGGATGCCGACGATCGTCGCGAGCAGGTGTGCCCAGCCGTACACGTCGCGAAAGCCATACAGATAGAAGCGGTGCGCGCCGAGCGAACCGAACAGGAACGCGAGGGCGGCGGTGAGCGTCTTGGAGCGAAAGCGGCGGGACGGTGCGGTGCTGCTGGACATGGATGGCGGCGTATTGTCGTTGGCATGGGCGGCCGGCGGGCCGGCGCGGGCGCGCGGCCCGGCACGCATTCTACGATGCCCGGTCGGGGCCGGTCACCCCTGTGCTGCGTCAAGGTGCCGCATAGGTCACGCGATAGATTGCGCCCGCGTAGTCGTCGCTGACGAGCAGCGAGCCGTCCGGCAGCGGCAGCACGTCGGCAGGGCGTCCCCATACCGTGCCGTCGGGCCGCAACCAGCCCGTGACGAACGGTGTTTGCCGCGCGTGACTGCCGTCGGCGGACGCCACGACGCGCATCACGCGGTAACCGACCTTCGTGCTGCGGTTCCACGAACCGTGTTCGGCGATGAACACATTGTTGCGATACGACGCCGGAAACATCGGCCCGGTATAGAAGCGCATGCCGAGGGCCGCGACGTGCGCGCCGAGCTTCAGCACGGGGCCCGTGTAGTGGCGGCACGCGTCCTGGCTGCCGAATTCGGGGTCGGGCGTGTCGCCGCCATGGCAGTACGGGAAGCCGAAGTCGAGGCCGGCGTGCGGTGCGCGGTTCAGCTTGTCGTCGGGCACGTCGTCGCCCATCATGTCGCGCCCGTTGTCGGTAAACCACAGCTCGCCCGAATCGGGGTGCCACGCGAAGCCGACCGTATTGCGTACACCGCGGGCGACGACCTCGTTTCCGCTGCCGTCCGCCTTCATGCGTGCGATGATCGCGTAGCGGCTGCGATCGGCGAGACAGACGTTGCACGGCGCGCCGGTCGGCACGTACAGCTTGCCGTCGGGGCCGAACGCAATGAATTTCCAGCCGTGATGGTGTTCGGTCGGCAGTGCGTCGGTGACGACCACAGGCTTCGGCGGCGCGGCAAGCTGGTCGTCGATGCGGTCGAGGCGCACAATGCGCGATACGGCTGACACGTACAATGCGCCGCCCCGGTAGGCCACACCGACGGGCATGTCGAGCCCGGAAGCGATCACGTAGCGCGCGCTGATCCGGCCCTCGTGCATCACCAACGCGTGCACGCGGCCTTCCCGCGTGCCGACATACAGGATGCCGCGTGGCGACCACGCCATTTCGCGCGCGGTCGGTACCGCGTCGGCCAGCACTGCGACGTGGAACCCGGGCGGCAGGACGAGTTCGCCCACCGGCAGGCCGGCGGCAAACGTCGTTGCGGAGGCGAGACAGGCGACGCCGGCAACGAGCGCCGCGACGCGGCGCTGCGCGCGGCGCGCCACGGCGCGAAGCGGCGGCATGGCGGCGGCGGACGGTCCTGGACAGGCCGATTCTATGCCCGGCGGACAGGCCGTCCGCGGAATTTTTGCGCGTAAGTGTTTGTTGTACCTCTGGTTTCCGGCTATAATCGCGTGTTTCAGTAGTTTCGAACCCGGTTTTCCCGAAGGACATCATATGGTTATCATCCGTCTGGCTCGTGGCGGCTCGAAGAAGCGCCCGTTCTACAACATCGTTGCTACCGATTCGCGCAACCGTCGTGACGGCCGCTTCATCGAGCGCGTCGGCTTCTACAACCCGGTCGCCACGAAGGGCGAATCGCTGCGTATCGCTCAGGATCGCCTGACGTACTGGCAAGGCGTTGGCGCGCAACTGTCGCCGACCGTCCAGCGTCTCGTGAAGGAAGCGCAAAAGGCGCAACCGGCTGCCTGACATGGCACGGTGTGCCGGTCGTGCCGGCTGTGAGGTGCATTGATGGCGGGTCACGATTCCGGTAATGCAAGGCGCGGGCGTGCGTCGTTTGGCGCATTCGTCCGCAAGCCGGTCGAGCGCGACGTTGTCGCGAACGCCGGTCAGGCTGCCGAGCAGGGCAGTCTCGAAGTGGCGCAGGCCTGGCCCGACGATGCCGTCGAGGTCGGGGCGGTGGTCGACGCCTATGGCCTGAAGGGTTGGGTCAAGGTGGCGACGCATGCCGACGCCGGCCGCGGTGGCGATGCGCTGCTCAAGGCGCGCCGCTGGTGGCTGGAACGTGGTGCGGAGCGGCTTTCCGTCCGCATCATGCAGTCGAAGACGCACAGCGACACCGTCGTTGCGCAACCCGCGGGCGTGAGCGACCGCGATGCCGCGCTGGCCATGCGCGGTTTTCGCGTGTTCGTGCGCCGGGAAGATTTCCCGGCATTGGCCGCGGACGAATTCTATTGGGTCGACCTGATCGGTCTCGACGTCGTCAACGAGCAATCGGTGGCGCTCGGGAAGGTGAGCGGGATGATCGACAACGGCGTGCATTCGATCATGCGTGTCGAATATCCGGCGACCGGCAAAGACGGTCAGCCGACCACCGACGAGCGGTTGATTCCGTTCGTCGGCGTATACGTCAAAACGGTGGATCAGGCGGCGCGTCGCATCGTCGTCGACTGGGAAGCCGATTACCTGAAATGAACCAGGTTACCGAGCGCGCGGTGCAGTTCGACGTCGTCACGCTCTTTCCCGAGATGTTCCGTGCACTGACCGACTGGGGGATCACCAGCCGGGCCGTCAAGCAAGGGCGCTTCGGGTTGCGCACCTGGAACCCGCGTGATTTCACGACGGACAACTACCGCACGGTCGACGATCGTCCGTACGGCGGCGGTCCGGGCATGGTGATGCTGGCCAGGCCGCTGGAAGCCGCGATCGATGCCGCGAAAGCGGCGCAGGCGGAGCAGGGTATCGCGAGCACGCGCGTCGTGATGATGTCGCCGCAAGGCGCACCGCTCACGCACGATCGCGCGGTGCGGATGGCGCAGGAACCCGGTGTCGTCGTGCTGTGTGGCCGCTATGAAGCGATCGACCAGCGCCTGCTCGATCGTTGCGTCGACGAGGAAATCAGCCTCGGCGATTTCGTATTGTCGGGCGGCGAACTGCCGGCGATGGCGATGATGGATGCGGTCGTGCGCTTGCTGCCCGGCGTGCTGAACGATTCGCTGTCGGCCGTGCAGGACAGTTTCGCCGACGGCCTGCTCGATTGTCCGCACTACACGCGCCCCGAGGAATACGATGGCATGCGCGTGCCGGACGTACTGCTCGGCGGGCATCATGCCGAGATCGAGCGGTGGCGGCGCCAGGAAGCATTGAGGAATACGTTGCGGAAGCGGCCGGACCTGATCGTCCGGGCGCGCCGCGAGAAGTTGCTGAGCCGGGCCGACGAGGCATGGCTTGCGAACCTCGCACGCGAAGCGAAGGACGCCTCCTGAGGCGGCTGCGCGAGCGGGAATTGGCGGTGCCGTGCATGCGTGTGCGGTGCCTGATGTGAATCCATCCTCTATCGGGGCCAGGCCTGGAAGCAGGCGGGTGCCAACGCCGACACGATGGCATAAGGAGTCAGTAATGAATCTGATCGCAAAACTTGAGCAGGAAGAAATCGAGCGCGCGCTCGCCGGCAAGACGATCCCCGAATTCGCCCCGGGCGACACGGTGATCGTGAACGTGAACGTGGTTGAAGGTAACCGCAAGCGCGTTCAGGCGTACGAAGGCGTCGTGATCGCTATTCGCAACCGTGGCCTGAACTCGAACTTCATCGTCCGCAAGATCTCGTCGGGCGAAGGCGTCGAGCGTACGTTCCAGACGTACTCGCCGCTGCTGGCAAGCATCGTCGTGAAGCGCCGCGGTGATGTGCGTCGTGCGAAGCTGTACTACCTGCGCGAGCGTTCGGGCAAGTCGGCTCGTATCAAGGAAAAGCTGGTGTCGAAGGATCGCGCCGCAGCAGCAGCTTCCCAAGAGTAAGAGCTGTAAGGAAAAAGCACCCACCCGGGTGCTTTTTTCATTCTGGCGCGACAATATGCTCGATACGACACCAACACGAGAGCCCCATTGAATCGCCGCCCCATCATCGATCCCGAAGTCCTGCCGGTCGAAGGCACCGGCGCCGGCCTGCCGGCCATCGATTCCCGCCTGATGACGCCGTCCGGCCTGCGCGACCGTTTCGCGCGCACGCTCGAGTGGAGCGTCGAGCCCGACGAGGCGCGGCTGCAGGAGGGCGTCGATCCGCGTAGCGCGGCCGTCCTCGTCCCGCTCGTCGTCCGCGAGTCCGGCCTGACCATGTTGCTGACCCAGCGCGCCGACCACCTGAACGACCATGCCGGACAGATCAGCTTCCCCGGCGGTCGCCGCGAACCGTTCGACCGCGACGCGACCGCAACCGCGCTGCGGGAGGCGAAGGAAGAGATCGGGCTGGCAGACGAGCGTGTCGAGATCCTCGGTGCGCTGCCCGACTACCTGACCGGCACGGGTTTCTGCGTGACGCCGGTGGTCGGCCTCGTGCATCCGCCGTTCACCGTGCAGGCCGACACGTTCGAAGTGGCCGAGATTTTCGAGGTGCCGCTCGCGTTCCTGATGAATCCCGCGAACCATCAGGTCCGGGTGTTCCGCTGGGAAGGCGGCGAGCGTCGTTTTTTTGCGATGCCCTATCCGAATGGCAAACCCGGCGGCCATTACTTCATCTGGGGCGCAACTGCCGGCATGTTGCGCAATCTGTACCGCTTCTTGGCCGCCGGCTAGGCGCGCACGGCGGCCGGCGCGCGCGGCCGGCTGCCGCACGACCGCGCCGGCAGCCATCCGGTGCTTACGCTGTGCTATCGTTATGCAAAAAATGACATAACTTCCGAAGACGGCGCCACGCATGACTTTCTTTTCGGTTCTCCTCGCCCTCATCATCGAACAGGTCCGCGCGTTGTCGCCGAACAATCCGGTGTTCGCGCTGTTCCAGTTTCATGCGGAAACCGTCGCGCATGGTCTCGACGCAGGCAAGCAGAAGCACGGCATTCTCGCATGGCTCGCGGTCGTGCTGCCGTGGGTGCTGATCGTCGCGCTGATCTATTTCCTGCTGTACAAGGTGAGTTTCGTGCTCGCGTTCATCTGGAACGTCGTCGTCGTGTATTTCACGCTCGGCTTCCGCCAGTTCAGCCACTACTTCACCGACATCCACCTCGCGCTCAACAACGACGACGTGCCGCGTGCGCGCGAAATCCTGCACGAGTGGACGGGCATCGACACGGTCGACATGCCGGTCGGCGAAATCGTCCGCCATACGCTGATTCACGCCGTTGTCGCATCGCATCGCCACGTGTTCGGCGTGTTCTTCTGGTACGTGCTGCCGATCGGCCCGGCCGGTGCCGTGCTGTACCGGATTTCCGAATACCTCGCGCGCAGCTGGTCGACGCCGGGCGACGACCGCACGGCGGCGTTCTCGACGTTCGCGCAGCGCGCGTTCTTCGTGATCGACTGGATTCCCTCGCGGCTGACGGCACTCGGCTTTGCGATCGTCGGTAACTTCGAGGACGCGATCTACGCGTGGCGCAACCATACGCGCCAGTGGCCCGATCCGAACGATGGCGTCCTGCTGGCAGCCGGTAGCGGTGCGCTCGGCGCACGCCTCGCGGGGCCGCTCGCGGAACCGTCGAGCCTCGACGCGCTGGCGGTCGGTGACAGCGGTCCGTTGACGGTCGGTGACGATTGCACGCCGCGTACGCTTCAATCCGCGGTTGGCCTTGTCTGGCGCGCGGTGATCCTGTGGATGATTCTGCTGCTGATGCTGACGCTCGCCGTCTGGGTGTCGTGACGCAGGGCCTGGAACGGAGCGCAAAAGGCCGGCTCGATGCCGGCCTTTTTGCTGTGCGGGTCAATCGTCGCGCGGGTCGCGCACGGCACCGCATTGCCAGCAGGCCGTGAACTGGGCCTCGAGCGCCTCGCCGCACTGCGGGCAACGCCAGGGCGTCGCGCCGGCGGCCGGCCCGCGCGATGCGGCGTCGAGCAGCCGGCGCGCGAGCGCGTCGTCGCGTTCGTCGTCGAGCCACAGCTCGGGTGTGCACGCGTCGGCAGGCAGGCCGCCGAGCGCGCCGGTCGCGTAGCAGTTATGCAGCTCGCAACCGATGCCGGCCACCTGGAGCACGTTGGCCCAATGCTGCGCCGTCGCAAGATCGGGTGCCTTGAAGCGCATCATCGCTCCCGTCGTTGACGGCCGGGCAACGGGGTGTTGTCCGCAGGGAAGGGCGGCCCGGCCGCGCAGCGCACCCCGTGCGCGCCGTCCGGACGTCAACGCACGACTTGGCTCGCCTCGTGCACGAGCTGCGCGTACAGCGCATGCCGCGTCGGCGCGATGCGGCCTTCGGCGACTGCTTCGAGAATCGCGCAGCCGGGCTCGTGCAGATGATGGCAATTATAGAAACGGCAGTCCGCGAGCAGGGGCCGGAACTCCGGAAACGCACGCTCGAGACGGCCTTCCGTCAGGTGGTAGAGGCCGAACTCCTGGAAGCCCGGCGAGTCGATCAGGGCACCGCCGCCTTCCAGCGGGTAGAGGCGCGTGAACGTCGTCGTGTGACGGCCGCTGTTGAGCGCGGCCGAAATCTCGCGCGTGGCGGCTTCGGCGTCGGGAACGAGCAGGTTCACGAGCGTCGACTTGCCCATCCCGGACTGGCCGAGGAGGATCGTCGAATGCCCGGCGAGGTGCGGCATCAGTTGCGCGCGCGCGTCGTCGGGCGAGCCTTTCACCGACAGCTCGAGCACGTCGTAGCCGAGTGCGCGGTAGGGCGCGAGGCGCTCGCGCGCGACCGGCAGCGCGGCTTCGACGTCGATCTTGTTCAGCACGACCAGCGGCTTCAGCTCGTTCGCCTCGGCGGCAATCAGCGCGCGGCCGAGCAAGTCCTCGCTGAAGTAGGGCTCGGTCGCGAGCACGATCAGCAACTGGTCGAGGTTGGCCGCGAACAGCTTCGACTTGAACTGGTCGGAACGGTACAGCAGGTTGCGCCGTTCGCCGATCTCGACGATGACGCCCTGGTCGGCCGACGCGAGTTCGTACGCGACTCGGTCGCCGACCGCGACATCGCTCTTCTTGCCGCGCGGGAAGCACTGCAGCATCGGGCCGCCATCGTCGGGCGCGACGATGTAGTGACGCCCGTGCGCCGCGATCACGCGGCCTTCGGCACGTTGCGCGTTCGACGCGCGCGGGGCCGGCTTGCGGGAGGTCGGCCGGCTCATGCGTGCTGCAGCAGGCGGTCGATCCGCTGCGACGCGGGCGGATGCGAGTAGTAGAAGGCCGTGTAGACAGGGTCGGGCGTCAGCGTCGACGCATTGTCCTCATAGAGCTTCACGAGCGCGCTGACGAGATCCTGCGCGTCGGTCTGGCTGGCCGCGAATGCGTCGGCCTCGAATTCGTGCTTGCGCGACGTGAGGCTGCCGAACGGCGTCGCGAAGAACAGGAACACGGGAATCGCGAGGAAGAACAGCACGAGCGCGGCGCCCGCGTTGCTCGTGTCGAGCGACGGCGTGACGCCGAGCCCCGTGTAGAACCACGTGCGCTGTGCAAGCCAGCCGAGCAGCGCGAGCAGCACGAGGCTCAGCACGAACGACACGAGCATCCGCTTCATCACGTGGCGGCGCTTGAAATGGCCGAGTTCGTGCGCGAGCACGGCCTCGATTTCCTGGCCGGACAGGCGCGCGAGCAGCGTGTCGAAGAACACGATCCGCTTCGACGCGCCGAAGCCCGTGAAGTATGCGTTGCCGTGCGCGGAGCGGCGGCTGCCGTCCATCACGAACAGGCCCTTCGCCGCGAAGCCGCAGCGCTTCATCAGCGACTCGATGCGCGCGCGCAGCGCGTCGTCCTTCAGCGGTTCGAACTTGTTGAAGATCGGTGCGATGAAGGTCGGGTAGATCAGCAGCACGAGCATCTGGAACGCGACCCAGACGATCCAGGTCCACAGCCACCACAGGCTGCCGGCCTGGTTCATCAGCCACAGCACGACGAACAGCAGCGGCAGGCCGAGCGCGGCGCCAAGCAGCGAGTTCTTCAGCATGTCGGTGAAGAACAGCCGCTTGGTCATCCGGTTGAAGCCGAAGCGCTGTTCGATTCCGAACTGGCGGTAATACTCGAACGGGACGTCGATCACGCTCGTGATCACGAGCACCGCGGCGACGAGCGCGACCTGCTGCCCGTAGCCGCGGCCGAGCCAGCCGGTGAGCAGCGTGTCGAGCGCGCCGACGCCGCCGAGCAGCGTGAGGCCGACGAGCACGGCCGCGCTGACGACGATCTCGAACATCGTCAGCCGGGTGCGCTCGACCGTATAGTCGGCCGCGCGCTGGTGGGCGGTCAGCGGGATGGTCGCGCTGAACTGGGCGGGGACGCCGTTGCGGTGCGCGGCGACGAAGCGGATCTGCCGCGACGCGAGCCACAGCTTGGTGACGACCATCGCGAGCACGGCGAGCGCGAACAGCAGGGTGAACGAAAAGGGTGACATCGAAGGCGCCAAAGGGTTCTATGCGAGAATTATATGTTCTTGCGGACCGGGCCCGCTGATGCGATGCCGGCCGCCCGGGCGGCGCGGCGCGCTGCCCGCCATTTTCCAGGATGACTCATGACCGATACCGCCGCTTCCACCAGCCAGCCCGCGCTCGTGCGCAACGAGTTGAACCTCGTCTGGCTCGACATGGAGATGACGGGCCTCGACCCGGATAACGACCGCATCATCGAGATCGCGGTCGTCGTGACCAATTCCACGCTCGACGTCGCCGTCGAAGGCCCCGTCTTCGCGATCCACCAGAGCGACGAAACGCTCGCGAAGATGGACGACTGGAACAAGTCGACGCACGGCCGCTCGGGCCTGATCGACCGCGTGCGCGCGTCGACCGTGACCGAAGCGGACGCCGCCGCGCAGCTGCAGGCCTTCCTCGCTCAGTACGTGTCGCCCGGCAAGTCGCCGATGTGCGGCAACTCGATCTGCCAGGACCGCCGCTTCATGGCGCGCTGGATGCCCGAATTCGAGCGGTTCTTCCACTACCGCAATCTCGACGTCAGCACGCTCAAGGAGCTGTGCCGTCGCTGGCAGCCGGCGATCTACAAGGGCTTCCAGAAGCGGGCGATGCACACGGCGCTCGCGGACATCCACGAGTCGATCGACGAGCTTAAGTACTACCGCGAGCATTTCCTGATTCCGGCCGCGTCGGCTTCGGCAGGCGAGTCTGCGCCGGCCGCCTGAACGGGCCGGCACTCTGCGCCGCGTCAGCGCGGCGCGCGCTGCGCGCTTTTCGGCCGGAACGCCGCGACCACCGTGGCGTCGGTCTCGATATACGGGCCGCCGATCAGGTCGATGCAGTAGGGCACCGCGGCGAAGATGCCGGGCACGGTCGACTTGCCGTCGGCATCGCGCAGCCCTTCCAGCGTTTCCCGGATCGATTTCGGCTGGCCGGGCAGGTTGATGATCAGCGCCGCGTGGTCGGCCTGGTCCGTTTCGCGGATCACCGCGACCTGCCGCGACAGGATCGCGGTCGGCACGAAATTCAGGCTGATCTGCCGCATCTGTTCACCGAACCCGGGCATTTCCTTCGTCGCCACGGCCAGCGTGGCCTCCGGCGTCACGTCGCGGCGCGCGGGGCCCGTGCCGCCGGTCGTCAGCACGAGGTCGCAGCCGGCCGTGTCGACCAGCTCGACGAGCGTCGCCGAGATCGTCGCGGCGTCGTCCTGGATCAGCCGGGCCTCCGCGCGCCACGGCGAGCTCAGCGCGGCGGCGAGCCACTCCTGCAACGCCGGAATGCCCTTGTCTTCGTAGATGCCCGTGCTCGCGCGGTCGCTGATCGACACGAGGCCGACGACGAGCTCGTCCGGGTGGTTACGCTTCGTCGTCATGCTCGTCTCCGGCGGACTCGTCTTCCTCGTCGTCCGCGTCAGGTGCGCCGCTCGCGGTCTTGATCCACTGGAACAGCTCGCGGAAATAGCGCGGCGGCTTGCCCTGCTGCGCTTCCTTGCGCGCGTTGCGGATCAGCGTGCGGCCTTCCTGGATATCGGCTTCCGGGTGCTGGCGCAGGAATTCGGTCAGCGCGTCGTCGCTCGCGAGCAACTGTTCGCGCGTTCGTTCGATCCAGTGCAGGCGGGCCGTCGCGGCCTTGTTCACGCCGCGCTGTGCGTCGAGCGCGGTGCGCAGCGCGGCCGTCTCGTCGTCGGTCAGCGAGCGCATCACGCGGCCGACGTACTGGAGCTGGCGGCGCTTGCCTTCGTGATCGGTGATCCGGCGGGCTTCGCGCACGGCGTCCGCGAGATCTTCGGGCATCGGCATGCGCTTGAGGGCGTCCTTCGGCAGGTCGACGAGCGCCTGGCCGAGCTCCTGCAGCGCGTGCATTTCGCGTTTCAACTGGGATTTGCTGGGGCGATCGTAGCCATTGTCGTCGTCTTCGACGGCATGCTCGATCGGCTGGATTCGGGTTTTGCGTGTCATGGACGGCATTGTATCGCGCCGCGGCCGCCCCAAGCTTCTCCGTTGCGGTGTCCCGGACCTGAAATGAAACGGCCCCGGCGCACACTGATATGATCGCGGGATACGCAACATTTTGAACATGCGGGCGCCCGCCCGCCACCGGATATCAAGACGATGGCAGCCAATCTCGACGTACAAGCGCGCTATTTCCCGCACACGCAGGACCAGCTCAAGGAAATCGCCTCGGACATCCTTCGCCATGCGAAGGCCCTCGGCGCGACGGATGCCGCGACCGAAATCTCCGAGGGCGACGGCCTGTCGGTGTCGGTGCGCCGCGGCGAAGTCGAAACGATCGAGCACAACCGCGACAAGATGGTCGGCGTGACCGTGTTCATCGGCAAGAAGCGCGGCAACGCGAGCACGTCGGATTTCTCGCCGGGCGCGATCAAGGATACCGTCGCCGCCGCCTACAACATCGCGCGCTTCACGGCCGAGGACGAGGCCGCCGGCCTCGCTGAAACCGAGCTGCTCGAGACGGCGCCGCGTGACCTCGACCTCTATCACCCGTGGGAGCTGTCCGCCGACGAGGCCGTCGAGCTCGCCCGCCGCGCGGAAGATGCCGCATTCGCGGTCAGCCCGCAGATCCGCAATTCGGAAGGCGCGAGCGTGTCGGCCCAGCATTCGCAGTTCGTGCTCGCGACGTCGCGTGGCTTCCTGTCCGGTTACCCGTACTCGCGCCACTACATCGCATGCGCACCGATCGCGGGCAGCGGCCGTCACATGCAGCGCGACGACTGGTATTCGTCGAAGCGCAGCGCGATCGATCTTGCGGCGCCCGAAGCGGTAGGCCGTTATGCGGCCGAGCGTGCGCTTGCGCGGATGGGCGCGCGCCGTCTCGACACCCGCAAGGTGCCCGTGCTGTTCGAGGCGCCGCTCGCGGCCGGCCTGCTCGGTGCATTCGTGCAGGCGGTGAGCGGCGGTGCGCTGTACCGCAAGACGTCGTTCCTCGTCGACAGCCTCGGCAAGCCGGTGTTCGCACCGCACATTCAGGTCGTCGAAGATCCGCACGTGCCGCGTGCGATGGGCAGCGCGCCGTTCGACGAGGAAGGCGTGCGTACGCGTGCGCGCAGCGTTGTCAAGGACGGCGTGGTCGAAGGCTACTTCCTGTCGACCTATTCGGCGCGCAAGCTCGGCACGCAAACCACCGGCAATGCAGGCGGCTCGCACAACCTCGCGCTGCGCAGCTCGAACACGCGGCCGGGCGACGATTTCGACGCGATGCTGAAGAAGCTCGGCACGGGCCTGTTGCTGACCGAGCTGATGGGGCAGGGCGTGAACTACGTGACGGGCGACTATTCGCGCGGCGCGGCGGGCTTCTGGGTCGAGAACGGCGTGATCCAGTATCCGGTCGAGGAAATCACCGTCGCGAGCACGTTGCAGGAAATGTTCCGGCATATCGTCGCGATCGGCGCCGATTCGATCGTGCGGGGCACGAAGGAAACGGGCTCGGTGCTGATCGAGCAGATGACGATCGCCGGGCAGTAAGCGGCGCGCGGCATCGGCCGCCTTCAAACTGAAAAGCCCGACGGCGTGAGTGAGCCGGTCGGGCTTTTTCATTGCGCGCGATGATGCGTCAGCCGCGCTTGCGCTCGTAGACGACGAACGCATAGCCGAACGTGTTCGGCGCGGCCGCCTGGTGCGCATCGCGCGATACTTCCTGCCAGTGCTCGGCGTCGGGTGCCGGGAACGACGCGTCACCGTCGAAGTCGGCATCGATCTCGGTGACGACCAGCTTGTCGGCGAGTGCGAGACCTTCCGTGTAGAGTTGCGCGCCACCGATCAGGAACGCCTCGGGCACTCCGTCGCGCGCGGCGAGCGCCAGCGCGTCGGCGAGCGACGTGACCGTGTCGCAGCCGTCGAAGCGTCGCGCCGCATCGCGCGTGACGACGATGTTGCGGCGGCCCGGCAGCGGCCGGCCGATCGACTCGTGGGTCTTGCGGCCCATCACGATCGGTGCGCCCATCGTCGTGCGCTTGAAGAAGGCGAGATCCTCGGGAAGTTTCCAGGGCAACTGGTTGTCGCGGCCGATGATGCCGTTGCGGGCACGCGCGACGATCAGGGTCAACGTCGTCATGAAGGTCGGGGAGAGGAAAACCGGAATGGCGCCGATTCTACCGGAATGCCGGCGTGCATCGCGCGTCGAGTTCGGCTCGATCCGTGCGCCGCATCTATCCCCGGTGCTCGTCGCCGGCCGCCGCCGCGCGCTGCTCCGTGTCGGACAGCTCACGCAGCCCGTGCGCGGTCATCAGTCGATACAGCGTCGCGCGCGAGATGCCCAGCTCCGCGGCGGCTTCCGTGAGCCGGTGCCGGTGGCGCAGCAGCGCCGCCTCGATCGCGCGCTTCTCCGCGTGCTCGCGGGCCTCGGCGAGCGTCGACGACTGTTGGGCGGCGTACGGCCCGAGATCGAGGTCGGCAGCCGAGATCAGCCGGCTGTCGGCCATCACGACCGCGAGCCGGATCCGGTTGATCAGCTCGCGCACGTTGCCCGGCCACGGATAGTTGTGAATCGCTTCGACCGCGCTCGGCATGAAGCCGCGGATCTTCCGCGCGCTGTCGCTGCGGAACTTCAGCAGCACGTGATGCGCGAGCAGTTCGATGTCCTTGCCGCGCACGCGCAGCGGCGGTTCGTCGATGCGCAGCACGCACAGGCGATGGAACAGGTCGGCGCGAAAGGCGCCGTCGCGCATCGCCGCCTCGAGGTCGACGTGTGTCGCCGAGATGATGCGGACGTCGATCGGAATCGATTCGTGGCCGCCGAGCCGTTCGATCTTGCCCTCCTGCAGGAAGCGCAGCATGCTCGCCTGGCTCTCGGGCGGCATGTCGCCGATTTCATCGAGAAACAGCGTGCCGCCGTGCGCGGCCTCGACGCGGCCGATCTTGCGCTGGTGCGCACCGGTGAACGCGCCGCGCTCGTAGCCGAACAGTTCGGATTGCAGCAGGTGATGCGGAATCGCGCCGCAATTGATCGCGACGAACGGCGCCTTGCGGCGCGACGAGCGCTCGTGGATCGCGAGCGCGGTCAGTTCCTTGCCGGTGCCCGATTCCCCGGAAATGAACACGGTCGCATCCGTGTTCGCGACCTTGCGGATCGTGCGGAACAGCTTCTGCATCACGTCGCAGGTGCCGACCATTTCGTCGTCGCCGGTTGCGGCGACGTCGGAGGCGAGATCGAGGTCGCACAGCGTCATCATTCCGTATGCGTGACCGACGAGGTAGTCGATCGTCGTGAGCGTCGGCGCGTCTTTCACGTAGTCGAAGCAGCACTGGCGGATCAGCTTGCGGATGTCGGGTTCGGCGAGGCGCGTGGAGTCGGTGAGCGCGATCCAGCCGATCTGCTGATGGCGCAGGATCGGCTCCAGCGTGGGGAGATCGCGCGCCACGAAGCCGTCGAGATCGACGATGCCCGCATGTGCGGCTTCCGGCTTCACGAGCCGCTGCGCGTCGTGTGCGCTTCTCGCGTGCAGCACGTCCCAGCGGCGCTCGAGCAGATGCGCAACGAGCGTCGCGTCAGGGTGGCGGGACAGATACACGAGCGGCCGGACGGCATCGGGGTGGTCGTGAGCGGCGGCGCCGTCCGAGCGCGCGATCGTCAGTCGCGGCACGAAGCCCTGCGGGGCGGCTGAGGTGACGAAATGAGAGTCATGCACGATAACCTCGCTGCGTAAGCGCGCTTCGGAAAGAGGGCGAAGCGCGCAGGGCGGCGATCCAGGCCGGCGTGTCGGACGTGCGCCCGAACGCGGCTGGCATCTTCGTCGCCGAGAGTTTCTTCAAGGTATAGGGGCGGCCGGCGCGCGACACGACGGTCGGTGTGTGGCGCGCGGTGGCGCATGCGGTCGGTGCGAGACGCCCGGCCCGATGCCGGGCGAGCGCCGCAGGTCGGCATGCTGCTGGCCGGCGCGCAGAGGCCGCCGCGGCCAGGTCATCGCATGTTGTCGGGTTCGCCGCGAGCTGGCCCGGGATGACGCGTTCGCGCCGCGCGCGCAGGCGCGGCGCCGTGCGCGCATGGTGCAGCGGGTCAGCGGGCAAGCCGAATGCGGGCGGTTGCTGTTGCGACATGTTCCCTCCCCCGGTTGGACGGCCTGGCCGCGAACCGACGGGTTCGGGGGCGGGCGTCCGGAATGGCATATCGAATACCATGCAATTTCGGTTCCACGGCTTGCGCGCCGTGCGTCATCTCCTGGTAAACCTGCTGTCGTGCAGCGCTGGCGGGACACTCGTCTGACGGAGCGTTACGCGTGCATCGGTTGTGTACGCAACCGGATATGAAATCGGCCGGAACCGATCATGCGGTAACCGGCGAGCGACGGACGGCGTGCAATGTCTAGCGCGCCGTTCGCAAAATGCAGTGGAACGGTATGACGCAGTCCGCATCCGGGCCGCAGCGCCGTGGCCATACGCATCCGAGCCGTCGGGATTCGACGGCGCGAATGGGGCGGTGCGGTTCACGCGGATTGCCGTGTCAGTCATCCGCCGCAACCGTAGCGATCGTCTCCCGGACATGCCGATCTCGCGTGGTGCGCGTCGGGCGGACATACGGATCATGCGCGGTCTCCGGTGGTTCCGTCAGGACATTGTGTCGAGCACGTCGAGCGCGACATCGTCATGCGCCGAGCGTCGACGCAATGCGGCTGACCGGCCTCACCCGACATTCCGACGCGCCCGCTCGCGCCGGCTGGCGTGATCGCGCACAGGTGTCCGGGCGGGGGCGTATTTGCGTCGCCGGCATCATGTCCGGCTGACGGATCGGAATGTGGCGTGTGCTTCACGGTGTGCTCCATCACGTGATGGCCTGATCAAGGAAGCGTGTAAAAACAGCATCGAGCGTGTAAAAAGAGTGCCCGCCGGGGGACGGAGCACAAAACCGTTTGCCGCAGCCTGGCGGGCGTCGGGTTTCGGCGCATTCGATCGCATTGCTCCTGGCCATGTTGCGTGCGTCTGGCGGGCACGCCTGTCCGTCGCGCCGAGTGATCTCGAAAAATGATTCGTAATCCAATATGAATGATCGGCTTGCGTCTGCAACGTGCAACGCAAGCCCGACGTCCGGCACGCCGCACCCGGTGCCGGCGATTGCCGGCACCGGCCTGTCGGGAAGAGGACAGGGCAGCGCGATCATGACGGATCTCGTGGATGGTTCATTGAAAGAAGTGGTGGGCGCGACAGGTTTTCGATATCGAAGGTCGGTGGTCGTTACTTGCTCGGTGGTGCCGTGACGCGGCCCTGCAATGCATGCTGCGTGTTCACGGGCGCCGGAAGTGGCTTGGGCGGGGTAATCTCGTCCCACAGCGTGACCGTGCCGTTGCCCGGCGTGGACGACGGCGACAGCGCGACGTCCGATGTGCTGGCCGGCTGGAGCGCAGGCCGGCTCTCGTCGACCTGCGTGTAACGCTTCATCCATGTAGCGTCGTTTGCCGGAGACGCGAGCATGGTGTCGGGCGCATCTCCCTGGGTGGTTTCCTGTGCGATCGCCGCGACCTGTAGCGACGCGGCTGTGAACGCGACGTCGACCCAGGCGATGGACAGGCGATGAAGAGTTCGCATGGCGTGTCTCCGGTGTGCAGTGATACCAGCGAAATACATGCCACTGCGCCCGGATTGTTGTCGCGATTGCGCCCGCCCCGACGGTGCGGCGGCGCGCGCGGCGAAACGAGGGGAATTTGTTTCAGCTCTGAAACGAGGGGCCTTGGGAGTACTGCTGATTCAAGCAATTCGCTTCGCGGAAGACAATCGACCTACGTGTCGATACGGAAACAGCCCGGGCCTGCGGTTATACGCAGAGGATTGGCGAACCTCCGGTTCGTTCGGGTTGCCCTTCGAGCACGCGCATGGCATTGAGATCGGCTTGTTTCGATCGACGCCTGTAACTAAGCTGTCTTGACCAAAGAACAACCACACGCGAAGAGACCCGCGGCCGCTGTCCGCGATTTCGTGAGCGCCATCATGCGAGGTGTGGCGTTGCCTCGCATTGCATGGTGAATCGAGCCAGCCTGGGCATGGACCCGATTCGATTTTTGCATGCGACTTGGCATGCGCGGCAATCGTTAGACGGTTGAGGAACGGGGTGGGCTATGGAAGCCGAAGCGCGGCACGTGATCTATTTCTCCCGGGAGCCGAGCGATGCGTTGCGCGGGCACCTCGACGCGCGCGGCTGGCGTGTCGATCTCGCGGAGACCGTGCGGGACGTACGGCGCGTCGTGCAGCACGGTGTCGCAACGGCCGGGCTGCTCGATTTTTCGCCGGGCTTCAAGCCCTCGGACCTGCGCGAACTCGAATCCTGTCTGAGCATTCAGCACATCGGCTGGATCGCGGCGACATTGCGCGACCAGTTGCAGGACGCCACGCTGCGCCATCTCATTCGTGACTACTGTTTCGACTACGTGACGATGCCGTACGAGACGTCGCGGATCGTCGAGACCGTCGGTCATGCGCACGGCATGGTCGCGCTGACCGATCCGGTCACGCCGCAGCCGGGCGCCGGACGCAGCGAAGGCGAAATGGTCGGGACCTGCGATGCGATGCTCGGGCTCTTCAGGACGATTCGCCGCGTCGCGGCAACCGACGCACCGGTGTTCATCTCCGGCGAATCGGGTACGGGCAAGGAGCTGACGGCGGTCGCGATTCATGAGCGCTCGTCGCGCGCGCACGCGCCGTTCATCGCGATCAATTGCGGCGCGATCCCGTCGACGCTGCTGCAGGCCGAACTGTTCGGCTATGAGCGCGGCGCGTTCACCGGTGCGAACCAGCGCAAGATCGGCCGCGTCGAGGCCGCCAACGGCGGCACCCTGTTTCTCGACGAGATCGGCGACTTGCCGCTCGAAAGCCAGGCGAGCCTGCTGCGCTTCCTGCAGGAAGGCAAGATCGAGCGGCTCGGCGGGCACGCGTCGATTCCGGTCGACGTGCGGGTGATCTGCGCGACCCATGTCGATCTCGTGGCGGCGATGCGCGAAGGGCGGTTCCGAGAAGACCTGTTCCATCGCCTGTGCGTGCTGAAGATCGAGGAGCCGCCGCTACGCGCGCGCGGCAAGGATATCGAGATACTTGCGCGCCACATGCTCGAGCGTTTCAAGGGCGACGCGCATCGCCGCCTGCGCGGCTTTTCGCCTGATGCGGTCGCGTCGCTGTACGGCTATTCGTGGCCGGGCAACGTGCGTGAACTGATCAACCGCGTGCGCCGCGCGATCGTCATGTCGGAGGGGCGGATGATCACCGCCGCCGATCTCGAGCTGGGCGACTATGCGGTGCTGGCGCCGGTGTCGCTCGTCGAGGCGCGTGAGGCGGCCGAACGGCAGGCGATCGAGCAGGCGCTGTTGCGCCATCGCGGCCGTTTCGCGGATGCGGCGCGCGAACTCGGCGTGTCGCGCGTCACGCTCTACCGGCTGATGTGCGCGCACGGCATGCGCGATCGCGGCGACACGCTGGCAGGGTTTTCGGCGCCGTTGCAGGAGCTTCCGCGTCACGCTTGCTAAAATTGGCGGGTGCGGCCGCCCTCGCGGCCGAAGGAACCCGCATGAAACAGTATCTCGATCTCGTTCGTACCATTCTCGATACCGGCACCTGGCAGGAGAACCGCACGGGGATCCGCACCATCAGCATGCCGGGCGCGATGCTGCGCTTCGACCTGCAGCAAGGCTTCCCGGCCGTGACGACCAAGAAGCTCGCGTTCAAGTCGGCGATCGGCGAACTGGTCGGTTTCCTGCGCGCGTCCCGCAGCGCGGCCGATTTCCGCGCGCTCGGCTGCAAGGTGTGGGACGCGAACGCGAACGAGAATGCCCAGTGGCTTGCGAACCCGTATCGCCAGGGCGTCGACGATCTCGGTGACGTGTACGGCGTGCAATGGCGCCAGTGGCCGGGCTACAAGGTGCTCGACGCGGGCGCCGACGCGCAGATCGCCGATGCGACGCGCCGCGGCTTCCGGATCGTCACGCGTTTCGACGAAGACGGCGCACCGAAGGTGCTGCTGTACAAGGCGATCGACCAGTTGCGCCAGTGCCTGGACACGATCATGGAGAACCCGTCCGATCGTCGCATCCTGTTTCACGCGTGGAACCCGGCCGTGCTCGACCAGATCGCGTTGCCCGCGTGCCATCTGCTGTACCAGTTCCTGCCGAACGCGACGAAGCGCGAAATCTCGCTGTGCCTGTACATCCGCAGCAACGACGTCGGCCTCGGCACGCCGTTCAACCTGACGGAAGGGGCCGCGCTGCTGACGCTCGTCGGCCGGCTGACCGGCTATACGCCGCGCTGGTTCACATACTTCATCGGCGACGCGCACATCTACGAGAACCAGCTCGACATGCTGCAGCGCCAGCTCACGCGCGAGCCTTACGACAGCCCGCGGCTCGAGATTTCCGAGCGCGTGCCGGATTACGCGAAGACGGGCGTCTATGCGCCCGAGTGGCTGGACCAGATCGAGCCGTCGGATTTCTCGCTCGTCGGCTATCGCCACCACGAGCCGTTGACCGCACCGATGGCCGTCTGAGCGACGCGCGCTCGCGCGACGCTGATCCCGCTTCGTACGAAGGCCCGACCGGCTTGCGCCGGCCGGGCCTTTTTTCACTGCGCGGGCGCTTACTGGTGACGGCGGTCGTCATGACCATTGTTGTGCGGCGCCTGCGGCGGAGGGCTGCTCTGGACGTGCGGTGCGGGCATCGACGGCCGCGGCTCCATGCGCGGCGGCTGCATCTGCGGACGCGGTTCCATATGCGGCGCCTGCATCTGCGGCCGGGTTTCCACATGGGGCGGGGGTAGTTGCGGCCGGGGCAAGGCCTGCATCTGCATCGCCGGCGGTTGCTGCCGCGGCGCCTCGTGAGCGGGCGCCGGCGGGCGATATTCGTTCGCTCGCGGCGGCGCGACGTCCTGGCGCGGCGCGGGCGGCGCGTAGTCGCCACGCGGGCGCGGCGCCGGGGTCGCGTTGTCCGGCCGCGGCTGCCCGTGCTGCGCCGGCGTGGAGAAATCGGGGCGCGGTTGCGGCGTCGGGGCGGCGAGGTCGGCCCTCGGGTTCGGCAATGCGCGTGGCGTAGGCGCGGTTTCGGCCGGCCGCGCGGCCGGCGCCGGTGCGGCGTCAGGGCGCGGCGGCTGCATCGCGCTGCGCACGGGCGGCAGCGCATTCTGTCCCGCCGGATGGGTCGCGGTCGGCGCGCCGGACGAGCCGGGCGCCGCGCGCTGCCGGTCGATCGGCGGGTGCGGCTGCATCCACGCGGGCGATGGCGCAGGCGCGGCCTGCGCGGCGCGCGCGCCGCCGCGCAGCTCGGGCGAATTGCCGAACGATGGCGGATGCGGGACGCCGGGCGCCGGTGCCGCGGCGGCGTGCTGGCCCGCGGGCGCGTTCGGCGCGGCGCCGTTCATCAAATGCGGTGCACGCGCGGGCTCGCCGTTCGCCGGATGGCCGCCGTGCATGGCGCCCATCAGCGCAGCCGCGCCCAGGCCGGCGGCGGCAGCGCCGACCCCGGCCGCGGCGAGGCCGGACGGGCCGGACGGGCCCGAGGGGCCCTCATGCGCGGTGCCGGGCTGGCCTTCGGCCTGCGCATGCGTCGGCTGCACGACGGGGCCATGCGGATTCACGAGCTGCACGTTGTGCATCGCCCAGCCGCTCTCGTGCGGATTGCCGGGCACCTTGACCGGGCGCGGCGTGTAGTCGGGCGGCACGCTGGTTTTCACCACCGGTGCGCCCGCGCCGGGCACGCGCGCGCCTTGCTGGACCAGATGCTCGGCCGCCCGGTCGCGGTACGCGGCCGGCACGGCGGGATTGCGCGTCGCGACGTACGGATGCTGGGCAATTGCCGCCGGCGGGCGATAGCTCGCATTGCGCAGCCCGCCGGTGAAGCTCTGGCGCACCGGTGCAATGCCCGGCGTACCCGGCGTGACGTGCGCATTGCGCCATTGCTGCGGGTCGACGTGCTGCGAGAAGTGCGCGACAGGCTGGCCGTGCACGAACGCGGAGGCCGGTACGGCCGTGATCGCGTGCGGCGCACGGAAGTTGACGTACGTGTTGTTGATGTTGGTGATGTTCGTCACGTTCACGGTCTTGTTCACGTTGACGTTGTTCACCACGATGTTGCGGTTCACACGGTCGTAGTAGTGCGGGCTCCAGCCGCCCCAGCCCGGATGCCACGGTTCGCCCGGGCCGAGCGCGAACCACGCGCAGCCGGCCGCGGCGACGCCGCCCACCGTGAGCGCGACGCTCCAGTCGGGGCCGCCGCCGCCGCCCACGAACGCGACGAGTGCCGGTGCATAGACCGGCGGCTGGCTGACGGCCAGCGGGCCCGGTACCCAGGCCCAGCTGTCGTCCACGTATGCCCAGCGGCCGTAGTGATACGGCGCGAAACCCCATGGCGCGTCGTCGACCCACGTCCAGCCCCACGGGGCCTGCCAGATCCAGTGGCCGTCGTGATACGGCGCCCAGCCCTCCGGCACGTCGTTCGGCACCCACGTTGCGCCGTAGGTCGGGTTCTCGCGCCACGTGCCGTTTGCGTCGAGATCCTGGTAGCCGGGAATGTCACGGGACACATAGCGGGCCGACACCGACCGTTCCTCGGCCGCGTCGCGGCTGGCGGCCCACTGGTCGAATGGATCGAGGCCCGGCGTCGGCGCCTGCTGCGCGACCTGCAGGTCGGTGCCCGTGAACACGACCTGCTGCCCCGGTGACAGCGGATACTGGCCGTTGCTGCCGTAGACGGTCGCGCTGCCGCTGCGCACCGTGACCGTCGTGCTCGCGCCGTTCGGCGCGACGTCGACGCGATAGTCGCCGGGGCCCGTGATGCCGAGCGCGAGGTTCGGCGTGTCGATTTCATATGACGTGCCGGGCGGCAGCGAACGCACGTGAGTCGATACGGTGCCGAGCCCCACTTTCAGCTGGGTCGTCGTGTCGTCGAGGTTCAGCACCGACAGGCTCGTCGACTCGCCGAGCCGCACCGCGGTCGAGCCGATGTGCAGTTCCGAGCGCGCGCCGGCATCGTTCCAGAGCTGGTCGCCGGTCGTCAGCGGCCGGTTCACGGCGGCATACGACCACGTATCGGTGCCGGCCGGCTCGGTCGTCACGGCGCCCGACAGGTAATTGAGCCGTGCGACACGGCTGGGCGGATCGCCTTGCTGCTGTTGCCGGGCGGCCGCGTACGGCGGCGCGCCCGTCGACTGCGCGAATGCGGGGGGCAGGGCCGCAAGCGCGACGAACGCGAGCAGCGTGCAGCGGGCGGTTCGCTTGAGCGTGAACAGGGTGGCCATGGTGAGCGTCTTCGTCATTGTCGCGGCGCGTCGATTCGTGCCGTTGAGTTCACAATATCCGCTCGGCCTGTTTCAATGCTCGGTGTTTTGTAAGACCTCATGCCCGTCATGTAACAAAACTTGTCCGCCGCACGTGCGCGTCATGGGGCTGTAAGCCACGCGTCGAGCGCCTGCTGTCCGGGCACGGTGACGCGCAGCACGCGCGGCCGTGCCGCACGCTCGATCCAGCCGTGCGCGCAGAAGCTCTCGAGCAGTGCCGCACCGAGCGCGCCGCCGAGGTGTGAGCGCCGCTCGCTCCAGTCGAGGCATCCGCACGCGAAGCGGCGCCGGCGCGTGCGCTGCTGTGCGACGTCGATGCCCCAGCGCGCGAGCGCCTGCGTGCCGAGCTCGGTTGCGTCGACCGCGTCGCCTTGCGTGTCCAGCCAGCCGCGCGCGGTGAGTCCGTCGAAGATGCGCACCGCGAGTTCGCCGGCCATGTGGTCGTAGCAGGTGCGCGCATAGCGCAATTCGGCCGGGACCGTGCGGGACGGCGGCGGAACCGCGCGATGCGGCGCGGCCGCGCGGGCGACGTTCGCGAGCGCCTCGAGCGATGCCGCGATGTCGGCCGATGCGATCCGGTAGTAGCGGTGCCGGCCGCGCACGTCGAGCGCGAGCAGGCCGCCTTCGGTCAAGCGCGAGAGGTGGGCGCTTGCGGCGGAGGGCGACAGCCCCGCGATCATCGTCAGCTCGCCTGCCGGTCGTGCGCTGCCGTCCATCAGCACCCACAGCATCGCGGCGCGTCCAGGGTCGGCGATCAGCGAACCGATGCGGCTCAGGCCCGGAAAGTGGTGGTCGTCGGAATCGGTCATCGTGGCGCCTCGGAGAAGGGGGATGTCTCGCAGTGTAGGTGCTGATCGTATTCGATGTTTCGCGTCGGGCTGAAATGTCGAATGAGGAGGGCCGGTGGCGGAGGGTCGGCGGCCCCGCGCGTACAATGGCCGGGCGCGGCGGCAGTGGGGCCGCCGCACGTGACACGACGCAACGATGAAGACGATTTTCTGTTTGCTGGCGGCGGTGCTCGTCTGCGCGGCTTGCGCACAGGGTGGCGCGAGCGCCGCGGGCGAACGCGGCAGCCATATCGAGATGTACGGCGTGATCGACCAGGGCGTGACGGTGCGGCGCTGACCGGGGGCGCACCGCCCGTCCGGCATGGCCCGCTCCCGTGCGCCGGGCCGGCCGGCGCGCCGCGGCGCATTGTCGCAGTGCACCGTATAATGTGGCCGTTTGCCGCGCCCCCCCGCCGCCTGGAGTCAACAAGATGTCCGCCTCGTCCCCCGCCACCGCGACCCTCGACCGCACCGAAACCGTATTCCGCTTCCTCGCCGAACCGTCGTCCGTGAACTTCGGCGGCAAGGTGCATGGCGGCGCGCTGATGAAGTGGATCGACGAAGTCGCGTATGCATGCGCGGCCGTCTGGTCGAGCCGCTATTGCGTGACGGTCAGCGTCGGCAACATCCGTTTCCAGCGTCCGATCCTGGTCGGCAATCTCGTCGAGCTGAAGGCGCGCGTCGTGGCGACGGGCCGCACCAGCATGCACATCCATGTGTCCGTCCATGCCGGGGATCCGAAGGGCGGCGTGCTGCGCCAGACGACCGATTGCCTCGTCGTGTTCGTCGCGGTCGACGAGAACGGCAACCCGGTGCCGGTGCCGCCGTTCGTGCCCGAGACCGACGAGCAGAAGGTGCTCGCGAAATATGCGGCCGACGTGCGGGCCGCGCTCGACAAGATCGTCGAGATGAAGCCGGAAGAAGTCGCGAAAGGCGCGGTCTGACGCAAGCGCCGCCGTGCCGGACCCGTCGCGCGCCGCGCGATGCCGGCGGCGCGCGATCCGCGCGTCAGCGCGCCCCGATCATCTGCTCGGGTCGCACCCACGCATCGAATTCCGCCTCGGTCAGGTAGCCGAGCGCGAGCGCGGCGGCCTTCAGCGTCGTGCCTTCCTTGTGCGCTTTCTTGGCGATCTGCGCCGACTTGTCGTAGCCGATGTGCGGATTGAGCGCCGTCACCAGCATCAGCGATTCGTTCAGCAGCAGGTCGATCCGCGAGCGGTTCGGCTCGATGCCCACTGCGCAGTGGTCGTTGAAGCTCTGCGCGCCGTCGGCGAGCAGCCGCACCGACTGCAGCACGTTGTGCGCGATCATCGGCCGGAACACGTTCAGCTCGAAATTGCCGCTCGCGCCGCCGACGTTGACCGCGACGTCGTTGCCGAACACCTGGCAGCACAGCATCGTCACGGCTTCGGACTGCGTCGGGTTCACCTTGCCCGGCATGATCGAGCTGCCCGGCTCGTTTTCCGGAATCGACAGTTCGCCCAGCCCGCAGCGCGGCCCGCTCGCGAGCCAGCGGACGTCGTTCGCGATCTTCATGAGGCCGGCAGCAACCGTCTTCAGCGCGCCGTGCGCGAACACCAGCGCATCGGCGGCCGCCATCACCTCGAACTTGCTCGGCGCGGTCACGAACGGCAGCTTCGCGAGCCGGCCGATTTCATCGGCGACCCGCACCGCGAACTCCGGATGCGCGTTCAGCCCCGTGCCGACCGCGGTGCCGCCGAGTGCGAGTTCGTACAGGTGCGGCAATGCCGATTCGACGTGACGGATGCCCTGGTCCAGCTGCGCGACGTAGCCGGAAAACTCCTGGCCGAGCGTGAGCGGTGTGGCGTCCTGCAGGTGCGTGCGGCCGATCTTCACGATGTCGGCGAAAGCCTTCGACTTCGCGTCGAGCGTCGTGCGCAGCGTGCGCAGCGCTGGCAGCAGGTGGTTGACGATCGCGTACGCGGCCGCGACGTGCATGGCGGTCGGGAACACGTCGTTCGACGACTGGCCGCGGTTCACGTCGTCGTTCGGATGAACCTTGCGCGCTTCGCCGCGCTCGCCGCCCATCAGTTCGCTCGCGCGATTCGCGATCACCTCGTTGAGGTTCATGTTGGTCTGCGTGCCGGAGCCCGTCTGCCACACGGCGAGCGGGAATTCGCGCGGATGCTTGCCGGCGATGATCTCGTCGGCCGCGTCGATGATGGCGCGCGCCTTGTCGTCGGCCAGCACGCCGAGCGACTGGTTCACGGCCGCCGCGGCGCGCTTGACGATCGCGAGCGCGTGGATCAGCTCGGGCGACTGCTTCTCGGTCGAGATCCGGAAATTCTGCAGCGAGCGCTCGGTCTGCGCGCCCCAGAGCCGGTCGGCCGGTACGGCGATCTCGCCGAACGTATCGCGTTCCATCCGAACTGCTTCGTTCATGATCCACTCCTCCAGGAAAGGGGAAAGGCCGCGCGGCGCGCGGCGTCGGGCGTATCGTGGGCAGGCCGCGCCGCTCGTGCGCGGCGTCTCTTCGGCGGGCCTGGCGCAGGCCCGTGATCTGCGTGATCCGGGTGAACAGCCGCTAGCATAGCGCCGGCGGCGGTTTTGCGCCGTCGGGCGCGCTCACGCGCGCAGCGTGGCGAGCGACGCGCTCTTGCGGTGGAAGCGCCACGCCATCAGCACGGCCACGCTGGCAAGGCCGGCCGCGAGACCCCACCAGAGGCCCCGGGCACCGAGGCCCACGTGGAACGCGAACCAGTAGCCGGTCGGAAAACCGATGCCCCAGTAGCCGAAGGTCGCCGCGAGCATCGGGATGCGCGTGTCCTTCAGGCCGCGCAGCGCGCCCGACGCGACGGTCTGCGCGCCGTCGACGATCTGGAACACCGCGGCGATGCCGAGCAGCGACGCGGCGAGCGACACCGTGGCCGCGTTCGACGGATCGTCGAGGTTCAGGTACAGGCCGACGATCGCGTGCGGCGCGACGATCAGCACGATGCCCGACAGCGTCATGAACGCGACACCGAGGCCGAGTGCGACGAAACCCGCGTGCCGCGCGGCGACGGGCGCCCCCGCGCCGACCCAGTAGCCGACGCGCACGTTGGCGGCCTGGCCGATCGCGAGCGGCACCATGAACGCCACCGACGCGACGTTCAGCGCGATCTGGTGCGCGGCCAGCGACGTCGCGCCGAGCACGCCGATGGTCAGGCCGGTTGCGAGGAACAGCGTCGACTCGACCCCGTACGTGATCGCCACCGGCCAGCCGATGCCGATCAGCTCGCCCATCATCGGCAGCTTCGGGCGCGCGGCGGTGACGAAATGACGGAAGCGCTGCCGGCCATGCAGCAGCCAGATCAAGGCGAGCGCGGTGAGCCAGATCGTGATCGTCGTTGCGACCGCCGAACCGAGGAAGCCGAGGCGCGGCAGCCCGAACGCACCGTGGATCAGGCCATAGTTCAGCACGGCGTTGACGCCGACGCCGCCGATCGACACCCACAGCAGCCGCCGCGCCGCGCCGATCGCCGGCAGGAAGGCACGCATCAGCCCGACGCCGATCAGGCTGCCGAGCGCGGCGAAGCGCAGGATGCCCGTGTATTCGCCGACGTGATGCGCGAGCAAGGGCGGCTCGTGGAACATCAGCAGGATCGGTTCGGACAGCGACAGCGCGATGATGGCCGGAATCGCGAGCAGCACGGACAGCGCGAAGCCAGTCCAGTAGATGTGCGGCACGCGCTCGTCGGCCTTCGCGCCGCGCGCGTGCGCGACGCTGACGCTGACCGACGACAGCACGCCTTGCAGCACGGTCACGATGACGAAGAAGAAGTTCGCGCCGAGTCCGCCCGCGGCGAGCGAATCGGGGCCGAGCGAGCCGAGCAGCACCGTGTCGGTGACGCTCATGGCCATCTGCGAAAGCTGTGCGATCGCGAGCGGCGCGGCGAGGCGCGCGGTATCGGCGGCATGACTGGACAGGGACGGCGGCGCGGCGGCCGTCCGCGTAAGACCGGAATGCGACATGGAATGGGCGCTCGCGCGGGTGCGGGCCCGCGCTATATGTATTTATTTTGAGAGACGGCTAGCTTACGGCTTTATTCGAACCGTGTCGAACGAGGGGCGATGGCCCTGTCGCGCGCAGGGTCGGGTGCGGCGTCGCGCGGCCGGATGCTTGCGCTACGCGCCGTGCACCGCGATGCGCGTGTCGCCGAGCAGGACGACCTGGCCCGCGCGGATCTTGCAGGTCTTGCGCAGTTCGACCGCGCCGTCGACTTTCACCGCACCGGACGCGACGATCAGCTTCGCGCTGCCGCCGCTGTCCGCGAGGCCGGTGATCTTGAGAAGGTTGTGCAGCTCGACGTATTCGCCGGTCAGCGTGAAATCCAGGTTGGGCATGACGAAGAAGGTGCGCAAGGCGCGGGAGGAAACGCTCCGCATCATACGGCACCGGAAGCCTGCGCGCGAGCGCGGCGATACGGCGTCGGCGCGGGATGTTAAAGAGTGTGAGCGATTCGTCAGCAAATGAAACGGTGGGTAACAGTCTGAGAGATCGGCGAACCCGTCCTGCGAACGCCGGGTCTCTAGGCGTACCTGTTGCATGTTGCGGCGGGGGACGCGATGGACCGCATCGATGCAGTCCACGCCAACAACTTCCTGAGGAGAATTGCCATGTCCAAGATTCGTACGATGCTGATCGGTGCCGCGCTGACGGCGTTCGCCACTTCGGCCGCATTTGCCCAGACGGCGGGCGCACAGGGCTCGGCAGGCGCCGGCGTGCAGGTTCAGACGCCGGCCGCCGGTGCGGGCATGCAGGGCGGCGCCGACGCGTCGGGCGGCGCGACCGGCGCAATGAGCTCGGCGACTGACGAGGCGAAGGACACCGCGTCGTCGGCCGTCCAGTCGACGAAGAAGCACGTCAAGCACGCCGCGAAGTCGGCGAAGGGGCACGCCAGCGCCGCGAAGGCGAAGGCCGGCGAAGCGACCGAAGGCGGCGCATCGGTCGGTGCGGAGGGCGGTGCATCGGCCCAGGGCGCCACGCAGTAACGTCGTTCGTCCGCCGCGCGACGGTCGCCCCGCAAGGCGCGTCGTGGCGGCGGCATCAACCCGGCGGCCCGGTTCGCTTCGCGCGGCCCGGGCCGTTGTTCATGGCCGCGAGCGCGCGGTCACGGCCGGCGCTGTTCGGGCGTCTGGCCCTGTTGCGTGCGCACCGCGGGCGGCGAGAACACGCTGCGCAGCCACGCGGCGAGCCGTGCGAAGACGTCGTACGGCTCCTCGACAAAGATCTCCGGCTTCAGCAGCCGCAGGTATTCCATGATCTGCTGCGCTTCCTGCTTCTGGAACGAGCCGTGCGCGAGCCCGAGCCGCAGCAGCCCGCGCAGTTCGCCGAGCTTGTCGCGCGCGGTGCTGCCGACGCTCATCTCGCACGCGAGCTTGGCCTCGTAGACCCGTTGCCGCAGCGATTCCGCGAGCCGCCACGCCGGCGTCTGCATCAGTTCCTCGAGTGCCTGGATGTCTTGCGCCGCGCCCTTGATCTGCGAGGCGAGCGGGTCGATCAGCGACGGGTCGCCCTGCGCTTCGGCGACGATCGCCTTCGCCCAGTCGCGACAAGCCTTCGCGAGTTCGTCGGGGGTCCATTCGGAGCGGGACGCGAAGCCGAAGCCGAATTCGCCGGCCTGTCGCATCAGGATCGCGACGACGTCCGGGAATTCCTTGTCGAGCGTGCGTTTGGCCCACGCGTACTGGCCGCCCTGCAGCATCCGCTGCACCGCGTGCTCGGTCAGCGGCACCATGTTGTCGAGCAGTTTGGCGCGCAGGAAATCCTCGAACGACGGCGTCGCGAACTGCGGGTCGAGTTTCAGCGACACGCGGACGAACGCGTCGTAGTCCTTGCGCAGGGACTCGAGCGTGTCGTCCTTGAGGGAAAGGGTGATCTGGCCCATGAATCGTCTCGATGGCGGCCCGCGCCGGCCGGATGCCGGGGTCTCGCGCGCCGGCGCCGGCGCGTCGTCGACGGTCCGGCGCGCGCCGGGACCGACGGCGGGTCTTCAACCGTTTATCGGCCGGGCGGCGCGAAACTTGAGCGGGATGTGCGCTCGCGCATTCCGGCGCCGGTTCAGCCGGGCAGCCAGCCGTGCGGCAGCACCACGCCCTGCCAGAAAAAGAACACCGCGAGCCCTGCCGCGATCGTCACGAGCGGGCGGCGGGTCGCCGCCGACACGAGCACGGCCGCCAGCGCGCCGACGAGTTGCGGATTGCGCCAGGTCAGCTCGGCCGTGCCGCCGTGCGGTGAGACGGTCATCGGCACGATGATCGCGGTCAGCACGGTGACGGGCACGAAGCCGAGCGCGGTTCGCACGAGCGGCGGGAAGGTCAGCCGTTCGCCGAACAGGAACAGCGTCGAGCGGATCGCGTACGTGATGACGGCCATCCCGAGAATCAGCAGCGCGTAGCTCACGATGCGGCCTCCGTGCGCGAGCCGGCGCGTGCGCGGTCCTGTAGCAGCGTCAGCGCGACGCCGACGACGACCCCCGCCGCGACCGCGCCGAGCAGTCCGAGCTTGTACGGCCAGCCCTGCCAGAAGTACGCCAGCGTGCCGGCCGTCACGGCCGCCGCGAAATAGCGCAGGGTGCCGAGCTGCGGGACGACGATCGCAATGAAGGTCGCCGCCATCGCGAAATCGAGGCCGAGCGACTGCAGGCCCGGGAACGCCGCGCCGAAACCGATGCCCGCGAGCGTCCAGACCTGCCAGTTCAGGTACATCGCGAGCCCCGAGCCGAAGAAGTAGTGGGGGCCGATCGCGCCGGGCGGGAAATGGCGGTAGTGCGCATAGGCGACCGCGAACACCTCGTCGGTCATCAGCGCGCCGAGCGTCGCGCGCCAGCGCAGCGGCAGGTGCGCGACATAGGGCGCGAGCGTCGCGCTGTACAGCAGGTGACGCAGGTTCACGATCAGCGTGGTCGCGAGCACGACGACGAAGCTTGCGCTGCCCGCGATCAGGCCGAGCGCGATGAACTGCGCGGAGCCCGCGAACACGGCGAGCGACATCAACGCGCCATGCCACGCGGCGAGCGGGCCGCCGCCAACGAGCGTGCCGAAAATCACGCCGAACGGGGCGGCGCCGATCATCATCGGGATCGTGTCGCGCGCGCCGTCGAGCCATTCGTTCAGCGGACGGCGTGGGGATGACGCGGATGATTGATTCACGAATTGCTCCTCCATGAGCGGGAGGATAGCGGGCCGGCGAACGGGCGGCTTGTACGTTCTTGCGCTGCCGGGCAGGCGGCGCCGTTGCCTGCGTCGCCGGCGGCCTGCAGCGCTGCGCGGGGGCGTCAGCTCGCCTGCCAGCGTCCGGGCGGTACGCCGAACATGCGTTTGAAATGCCGTGTGAAGTGGCTTTGGTCGACGAAGCCGCTGGCCGCTGCGACGTCGGTGACGGGTACGCCCGCGCGCAGCGGCGCCAGTGCGCGCTGCAAGCGCAACTGGTTGCGCCACGCGTGCGGCGGCATGCCGGTCGTGCGGGTGAACAGGCGTGCTGCGTGGAACGGCGACAGGCCGGCCGCCTGCGCGACTTCGTCGAGCGTCACCGTGCACGTCAGATCGGCGGCGAGCCGTTCGCGCATCACGTCGACGCGGGGTTCGTCCGCCGCGAGCGGCGCCGGTCGCGGCAGCGCGTCGGCATGGCGCACGATCAGCGTCGACAACGCATCGAGCATCGCCGTTTCGGCGGCGAGCGGATCGTAGATCCGCGGCGCGTCGGGCATCGCGGTGGCGTCGGCCGGCGGCCCGTACTCATGGGGCGCCGGCGCGCGTATGCTGCCGGCCTCCATCATCCGGTGCGCCAGCGTGAGCCGGGCTGCCAGGTCGGCGTCGCGAATCACGTCGGGCGCGAACCACGGCGCGTCCTGCGGGCGGCCGGCGATCGTGCTCGCGAGCGACCGGATGAAATCGACCGGCAGGTAGCTGACGCGATAGCACCAGCCCTCGTCGGCCGCGCGCGAACCCGTATGCACCTCGCCGGGATTGATCACGGGCACGGAGCCGGTTTCGGCGACATGGCCGGCGCCGCGGCAGACATAGCGTTCGGCGCCCGCTTCGATCACGGGGATCGTGTACGCGTCGTGCCAGTGGGGCGCGAACGCGTGGTCGCGATAGGTGGCCGTGACGAGATCCGCATCCGGCAGCAGCGGCGTGCGCCAGTAGCGTGCGGAGTCTGGAAGGCGGGTGGCGGACATGGCGGGCACTGGATCGGGCGAATCGACAGTGTAGTCCCGCGTGCCGGTTGCGGCTTACTTGACCGGAATCGTCGTGCCGGCCGGCATCGGCACTGCGGTGACGGCGTTCTTCGGGCTGCCGCTGACGATGCGGTCGCTGTAGGTCAGGTAGACGATCGTATTGCGCTTGGTGTCGACCACGCGCACGACGTGCAGGGTCTTGAAGATGAACGACATGCGCTCGCTGAACACGTCGGTCTGCTGCTTGAGCGGCTCCTTGAAGCTGATCGGGCCGACCTGCCGGCACGCGATCGATGCTTCGCTCGGATCCTCGGCGACGCCGAGCGTGCCCTTGATCCCGCCGGTGCGGGCGCGCGACACGTAGCAGGTCACGCCGTTCACGACCGGATCGTCATACGCCTCGACGACCACGCGATCGGAGCCCGTGACGCGGAAATGGGTGTTGACGCTGCCGACTTCCTCCGCGTGCGCGAGCGGCGCGGCGGCAAGCGTGGCGAGGAGGAGGGCGGACGGCGCGACGGTGGCAAGACGGCTCTTCATCGGCGAAATCTGAAGCGATTGCGGGACAGAGACTCTAGCATGCGCGGATCGCGTTATTGTGCCGATGCCGGAAAAACAAAAGGCCCGTCGAATGACGGGCCTTTCGCTATTTGGCTCCCCGACCTGGGCTCGAACCAGGGACCTACGGATTAACAGTCCGGCGCTCTACCGACTGAGCTATCGGGGAATAAATCGGTACATCTGCGTGTGTGTCTGGTGGCCAACAAAAAACCCGTCCACTTTCAACGGGCCTTTGTCTTTTTTGGCTCCCCGACCTGGGCTCGAACCAGGGACCTACGGATTAACAGTCCGGCGCTCTACCGACTGAGCTATCGGGGAACAAACAACAACAGCAGAGAAACGAGATTGTATGGGGTGTTGGTTAGGCTGTCAACACCTTTTATGCCCGCCGCGCAAAATTTTTTTCCGGCGGGCATGCGCGCGATCAGCGCTCGAGCAGGTGCAGTTTGTCCTGCACTTCCTTCCACTCGTCCGCGTCGGCCGGTGCCGGCTTGGTCTTGGTGATCGACGGCCAGTCCTTTGCCAGCTCGGCGTTCAGCGCGGTGAACTGTTGCTGGTCGCCCGGAACGTCTTCTTCGGCATAGATCGCATTGGTCGGGCACTCGGCGACGCACACGGCGCAGTCGATGCACTCGTCCGGATCGATGGCGAGAAAGTTGGGACCTTCACGGAAGCAATCCACCGGGCACACATCCACGCAGTCCGTGTATTTGCACTTGATGCAGCCTTCGGTCACAACGTGAGTCATTAAAACGCTCCTGCTTGGCGGTATATATGGGGTGGCGATGCGCCAAAACCGGCATTGTAACTGAAGCGCAAAACCCGCATGGCGTGGTCGGCTATCCGGCTTATATCGTTTCGTGATTAGTTTATGAGCGCCTGTCCGGAGCGGCTCGCGCGGGGCAGCGCGCCGCGGTTTCGCGATGGTCGGGCCCGCATTCGGGTAACATGGCCGACAGACCGGGCGGCGCGTGGTGCGCCGGGGCCCTGTCACGATATTGGCGGTGCCGTAATCATGATCATCACTTCGCTGCTCGACACGGATCTCTACAAGTTCACGATGATGCAGGTCGTCCTGCATCACTTTCCTGCCGCAAACGTCGAGTACCGCTTCCGGTGCCGCACGCCCGGCGTCGATCTCGTGCCGTACATCGACGAGATCCGCGACGAGGTGCGCGGCCTGTGTTCGTTGCGCTTCACCGACGTCGAACTCGATTACCTGCGGCGCATGCGCTTCATCAAGAGCGATTTCGTCGACTTCCTCGCGCTGTTCCACCTGAACGAGAAGTACATCTCGATCACGCCGTCGCCGAAGGGCAACGGCGAGATCGACATCGTGATCGAGGGGCCGTGGCTGCACACGATCCTGTTCGAGATCCCGGTGCTCGCGATCGTCAACGAAGTCTATTTCCGCAACACGCAGCGCGAGCCCGACTATCGCGAAGGTCGCGAGCGGCTGTGCGAGAAGATCAAGCTGCTGGGCGCGAAGCCCGAGTTCGCCGACTGCAAGATCGCCGACTACGGCACGCGCCGGCGCTTCTCGAAGGTGTGGCACGAGGAAGTCGCGCTCACGCTGCGCGACGGGCTCGGCCCGCAGTTCGCGGGCACGAGCAACGTGCAGTACGCGATGAAGCACGGCATCACGCCGCTCGGCACGATGGCGCACGAGTATCTGCAGGCGTGCCAGGCGCTCGGCCCGCGGCTGCGCGATTCGCAGATCTACGGCTTCGAGATGTGGGCGAAGGAGTATCGCGGCGACCTCGGCATCGCGCTGTCGGACGTCTACGGGATGGACGCGTTCCTGAACGACTTCGACATGTACTTCTGCAAGCTGTTCGACGGCGCGCGCCACGATTCGGGCGATCCGTTCGAGTGGGGCGAGCGGATGCTGCGCCATTACGAGGCGAACCGCTGCGACCCGCGCACCAAGGTGCTCGTGTTCTCGGACGCGCTCGACATCCCGAAGGTCATGCAGTTGTACGAACGGTTCCGCGGCCGCTGCAAGCTCGCTTTCGGCGTCGGCACCAATCTCACGAACGACCTCGGCTACGTGCCGCTGCAGATCGTGATCAAGATGGTTCGCTGCAACGGGCAGCCGGTCGCGAAACTGTCGGATACGCCGGGCAAGAGCATGTGCGACGACAAGGCATATCTCGCGTACCTGCGCCAGGTGTTCGGCATCGCGCAGCCGGTCGAGGAAGACGCGTCGAAGTAAGCGTCGGCCGAACGGCCGAAGCTGCGTCGCGGCGGGGCCGGCCGGTATAATCCGACGGTATCGCCCGCCAACGTCACGAGGACCGTTCATGGACACTTCCGCTGCCCGTCGCCAGATCCTCGCGCGCATTCGCGCGGCGCAGGGGCGCGCGGCCGAACCCGATGCGGCCGAGCGCGACGGCGTTGCCGACTATCTCGCCCGTCACCCGGAGGGCCCGCGCCCGCCGGCGCCGGCCGATCTCGTCGCGGCATTCGTCGACGAAGCGGCCCGTCTGTCGACGACGGTCGACGAAGTCGCGGCGCTTGCCGATGTGCCGGCCGCCGCAGCCCGCTACCTGTCCGCTCACGGACTGCCGACGCAGGCCGTCGCGTGGCGCACGCTGGCCGATTTCGACTGGGCGGGCGCAGGCCTGTCGGTCGAATGCCGCAAGCCGCGCGACGGCGATCTGGTCGGCCTCACGGGCTGTTTTTGCGCGACCGCCGAAACGGGCTCGCTGGTGCTGCTGTCCGGTCCCGACACTTATGCGTCGGCAGGGCTGCTGCCGGAAACGCACATCGCGATCGTTCCTGCGTCGCGGATCGTCGCCGGTCATGAAGACGCGTTTGCGCTGATCCGCGCGGAGCGCGGCGAATTGCCGCGCGCGGTCAATTTCGTGTCGGGCCCGTCGCGCACGGGCGATATCGAGCAGACCATCGTACTGGGCGCGCACGGCCCGTACCGCGTTCACGTGATCGTCGTACGGGGCGCATGACGCGTCCGCTGTATCCACACCCATTCGAACAAGGAAGTTCTGCATGAAACGACATGCCGCCTGGGCGGGCATGGCGTCGGGGATCGCGCTTGGCGCCGTCCCCGCGCTTGCATCGGCCGCAACGCTCGACGGTGCCGCGCTGTCTGCCCTCTGGGGTATCCCGTTCGCCGGGATCCTGCTGTCCATCGCGCTGTTCCCGCTCGTCGCCCCCGTCTTCTGGCATCACCACTTCGGCAAGATTGCCGCCGGATGGGCAGTCGTGTTCCTGATCCCGTTCGGGTTTGCGTTCGGCGCGGGCACCGCGTTCGGCACGCTCGTGCATGCGCTGCTCGAGGAATACATTCCGTTCATCGTGCTGCTCACCGCGCTCTATACGGTCGCGGGCGGCATCTGCGTGAACGGCAACCTGCATGGATCGCCGAAGCTCAATACCGCGATCCTCGCGCTCGGCACGCTGCTCGCCAGCGTGATGGGTACGACGGGTGCCGCGATGCTGCTGATCCGGCCGCTGCTGCGCGCCAACGACAACCGCAAGCATGTCGTGCACGTCGTGATCTTCTTCATCTTCCTCGTCGCGAACGCGGGCGGCTCGCTGTCGCCGCTCGGCGATCCGCCGCTGTTCCTCGGTTTCCTGAACGGCGTGAGCTTCTTCTGGACGACCACGCACCTCGCGCTGCCGATGCTGTTCATCTGCGCGGTGCTGCTGTCGCTGTTCTTCGTGCTCGATACGTACTTCTACCGGAAGGGCGGCGAGGAGCGGCCGGCCGCGCTCGACCCGACGCCCGACGGCGCGGCGCTGTCGATCGACGGGAAGATCAACTTCGTGCTGCTCGCGGCCGTGGTTGCGCTTGTGCTGATGAGCGGCATCTGGAAGCCGGGCATCGCATTCGACGTCTGGGGCACGCACGTCGCGCTGCAGAACCTCGTGCGCGACGTCGCGCTCGTGGGTGTGACGCTCGCGTCGCTCGCGCTCACGCCGCGTTCCGCGCGTGAGGGTAATGCATTCAACTGGGCGCCGATCGAGGAAGTCGCGAAGCTGTTCGCGGGAATCTTCGTGACGATCGCGCCGGTGATCGTGATCCTGCGCGCCGGCGCCGACGGCGCGTTCGCGCAGATCGTCCATCTCGTCACGGGGCCGGACGGCAAGCCGATCGACGCGATGTACTTCTGGGCGACGGGCATCCTGTCGTCGTTCCTCGACAACGCGCCGACCTATCTCGTGTTCTTCAACCTCGCGGGCGGCGATGCCCCGTCGCTGATGACGACCGGCGCGTCGACGCTCGCCGCGATTTCCGCGGGCGCGGTGTTCATGGGCGCGAACAGCTATATCGGCAACGCACCCAACTTCATGGTGAAGGCGATCGCCGAATCGCGCGGCGTGAAGATGCCGAGCTTCTTCGCGTATCTCGGCTGGGCGCTGGTCGTACTGATACCGGTGTTCCTGCTGACGTCGTGGCTTTTCTTCACGGCGTAAGCTGACGATTTTCAACCTGGAGCGGGCGGTCCCGGCGGCGCACGGCGCGCTGCGATCCGCCAGCGGCATGCGGAGATGGCAATGCAGAAGATCCTGGTCGCGCGTCCGATCTTTCCGGACGTGATCGAGCGGCTCAAGCAATATTTCGACGTCGACTGGAACAACGGCGACGCACTCGCTCCCGACGCGCTCGCCGCGCGTCTGGCCGACAAGGACGGTGCGCTGACGGCCGGCGATCCGGTCGGCGCGGCCGAACTCGCGGCGGCGCCGCGCCTGCGCGTCGTGGCGAACATGGCGGTCGGCTACAACAACTTCGACATGGCCGCGTTCAATGCGGCGAACGTGCTCGGCACCAACACGCCCGACGTGCTGAACGAGTCCACCGCCGATTTCGGCTGGGCGCTGATGATGGCCGCCGCCCGCCGGATCGCCGAATCCGAGCATTGGCTGCGCGCCGGCCACTGGCGGAAGTGGGCTTACGACGGGTTCCTCGGCAGCGACATTTACGGCTCGACGCTCGGCGTGATCGGAATGGGACGCATCGGCCAGGCGCTCGCGCGCCGCGCGCGCGGCTTCGGGATGCAGGTGATCTATCACAACCGGTCGCGGGTCGCGCCCGAGATCGAGGCCGAGCTGAATGCCGAATACGTATCGAAGGATGCGCTGCTCGCGCGCGCCGATCACGTCGTGCTCGTGCTGCCGTACACGAAGGAAAACCACCATACGATCGGCGCGGCCGAGCTCGCGAAGATGAAACCCACTGCGACGCTGACGAACATCGCGCGCGGCGGGATCGTCGACGACGCGGCGCTGGCCGTCGCGCTGCGCGACGGGACGATCGCCGCCGCCGGCCTCGACGTGTACGAAGGCGAGCCGACGGTCCATCCGGCGCTGCTGGAGGTGCCGAACGTCGTGCTGACGCCGCATATCGCGAGCGCGACCGAAAAAACGCGCCGCGCGATGGCGAACCTCGCCGCCGACAACCTGATCGCCGCGCTGGGCGAGGGGCCGCGCGCGGGGCGGCCGCCGAATCCGATCAACCCTGACGTGATCGGGAAGCCGCGCGCATGACGACGACGTTGTTGCTGGCGGCGGTCGTCGTGCTGGCCGTCGCGCTCGTCGTGGCGATCGTCGCGCTCATGCGTGGCGGTGGCCGTCACGACGATGCGGCGGTACTGGGCGACCAGATCGAGGACGCCGCGCAGGCGCAGGCGCGCGCGGTTGAGCGGCTCGAACGCGAATTGCGCGGCGAGATCGTCGAGAACGCGCGCGGCTCGCGCACCGAGCTGGCCGGCAGTTTTGCGCAGCTTCAGCAGACGCTCGCCGCGCAGCTGACGAGCGTGGCGACCGTGCAGAACAACCAGGTCGAGGGCTTCGCCCAGCAGCTCGGCAAGCTCGTCGCCGGCAATGCGCAGCAGTTCGACGCGATGCGCGAGAGCCTGCAGCGTCAGGCGCAGCAGGCGCGTGAGGAGCAGACGGGCGCGCTCAGGCTGTTCGGCGACACGTTGAACCGGCAGCTCACGCAACTGACCGAGGCGAACGATCGCCGGATCGGCGAAGTGCGCGCGACGCTCGAACAGCGGCTGAAGGAAATCGAGACGAACAACGCGGCGAAGCTCGAGGAGATGCGCCGCACCGTCGACGAGAAACTGCACGCGACGCTCGAGCAGCGGCTCGGCGAATCGTTCAAGCTCGTGTCGGACCGGCTCGAGCAGGTGCATCGCGGGCTCGGCGAGATGCAGACGCTCGCGGCGGGCGTCGGCGATCTGAAGAAAGTGCTGACCAACGTGAAGACGCGCGGCACCTGGGGCGAAGTGCAGCTCGAGGCGCTGCTCGAGCAGATGCTGACGCCCGAGCAGTACGCGAAGAACGTCGCGACGGTGCCGAAGAGCAGCGAGCGCGTCGAGTTCGCGATCCGGCTGCCGGGGCGCGATGCCGGCACGCGCGACGCGCCGCCCGTGTGGCTGCCGATCGACGCGAAATTCCCGCGCGAGGATTACGAGCGGCTGATCGACGCGCAGGAGCGTGCCGATGCGGTGGCGGTCGAGGAGGCGGCCCGCGCGCTTGAAGCGCGCGTGCGGCTCGAGGCGCGCACGATCGCCGAGAAGTACGTCGCACCGCCGCACACGACCGATTTCGCGCTGTTGTTCCTGCCGACCGAAGGGCTCTATGCGGAGATCCTGCGCCGCCCGGGGCTGACCGACCTGCTGCAGCGCGACTATCGCGTGACGGTGGCCGGCCCGACGACGCTCACCGCACTGCTGAACAGCCTGCAGATGGGCTTCCGCACGCTCGCGATCGAGCAACGGTCGAGCGAGGTGTGGCAGGTGCTCGGCGCGGTGAAGACGGAATTCGGCAAGTTCGGCGACGTGCTCGCGCGCACGAAGGCGCAGCTCGAAACGGTCACACGCTCGATCGAGTCCGCCGAGCAGCGTACGCGCGTGATGAGTCGCAAGCTGAAGCAGGTCGAGGCGCTGCCGGGCGACGCGGCGGCCGGGCTGCTGGGCGCGGACGGTGTCGATCCCGACGACGCGTGACCGGCGCCGGCCACGCGAGCCGTCATTGAAACGAAAATGGGCGCGATGAGCGCCCATTTCTTTTGACGGCTGCTGCTGCGGCGGCCGGGTTCAGTGCCCGGCGAGCGTGTCCAGCGCGTCACCCGTCACGCGAACGATGCGCCAGTCGGGCAGCACGGTGGCGCCCATCTTTTCGTAGAAATCGATCGCGGGCTGGTTCCAGTCGAGAACCGACCATTCGAAGCGGGCGCAACGGCGCTCGACGGCCAGGGCCGCGAGGTGGCGCAGCATCGCGGTGCCGAGGCCCGTGCCGCGTTGCGACGGCTGCACGTACAGATCCTCGAGATAGAGGCCGCGACGGCCGAGGAACGTCGAATAATTGTGGAAGAACAGCGCATACGCGACGATCGCGCCGTCATGCTCGGCCACCCGGGCCTCGGCGGCGGGGTGTGCGCCGAACAGCGCGTCCGCGAGATCGGCCTCGGTCGCGACGAACAGATCCGTGAGCTTTTCGAATTCGGCCAGCTCGCGCATCAGCGCGAGGATCGCGCCGACGTCGCTTGCCTGCGCCGCGCGGATCAGCGGCGTGCCGTTCACGCTTCCTCCGGCGGATCGGACAGCACGATCTCGATGCCGCCGAAGCGCGATGCGACCCAGTTGTACGCGTGGCACGCGATCCACAGCAGCACGAAGCCGAGGATGGCGTTCAGCAGCAGCGCGCTCAGGATCGTGCTCAGTTCGACCATCCCGTAACGGACGTATGCGACGAGAATGCCGAGCAGCACGATCGGGACGCTGAACGTCAGGTAGACGAGGATCAGCGCCTTTGCGGTCTGGCCCGCGGCGATCGACGAAATTTGTTTCTTCATGTGCGGATTGCCCCCGTAGAGATATACCGATAGTGGAATTCAGATCAGGCCGTCGAACGGCAGGATATCGACCGGGGTGCCCGCGTCGACTGCCGCGGTATCGTGGCCCAGGACGATGAAACAGTTGGCGGCCGAGAGGCCGCTCAGCGACGCGGAACTCTGCGAGCCGGTCGGCGCGACTCGCCACGTGCCGTCGGCGACGCGCGTGGCGACGCCGCGCAGGTATTCGGCGCGGCCCGGCCGCTTCTTCAGCGGCTGCGTGCTGAGCGCGGTGTACAGCGCGGGCGGCGGCGTCTGCGCGCCGGCCAGCGTCAGCAGCGCGGGGCGCACGATCGCGTAGAACGTCACGGCGGACGCGACCGGATTGCCGGGCAGCCCGAAGAACAGCGCGCCGCGTTCGCCGGCGGACGGCGGCGCGAGCGTGCCGCACGCGAGCGGCCGGCCGGGACGCAGCGCGAGGCTGGCGAACGCCACGTCGCCGAGCCGTGCCATCACGTCGCGCGTGAAGTCGGCTTCGCCGACCGATACGCCGCCGGACGTGATCACCGCGTCGGCCTGCGCGGCGACGGCGTCGCGTAATGCAGCTTCGAGCGCGGCCGGGTCGTCGCGGACGATCCCGAGATCGAGCGGTTCGGCGTTCAAGCGGGCGAGCATCGCGATCAGCATTCCGCGATTGCTGTCGTACAGGGCGCCGGGGCCGAGCGGCTCGCCGGGCGCGCGCAGTTCGTCACCGGTAGAGAATACGGCGACGCGCACGCGCCGGCGCACCGTGACCTCGCTGATGCCGAACGACGCGAGCAGGCCGAGATCGGACGGGCGCAGGATGCGGCCGGCGGCGAGCGCACAGGCGCCGCGCGCGAGATCTTCGCCGGCCTTGCGGCAGTTCGCGCCGCGCGCGATGTCACGCGCGGCGAAGCGGATCGTGTCGCCGTCGGCGCGCACGCGTTCCTGCGGAACCACCGTGTCGCATCCGGCCGGCATCGGCGCGCCCGTCATGATGCGGATGCAGGCGCGCACGGGCACGGTGCCGTCGAACGGATGGCCGGCGAACGCCGCGCCCGCGATCGCGAGCGTCACGTCGCCGTCCGGCGACGCGTGCGCGCATTCGCCGCCGTCGAACGCATAGCCGTCCATTGCCGAGTTGTCGTACGCGGGAATGTCGAACGGTGCGTTCACGTCGGCCGCGAGCACGCGGTCGAGCGCTTCGCGCAGCGCCACCGTCTCGCACGCCGCGACGGGCACGGCGAAGCGGCACGCGAGTGCCTGCGCGTCGGCGAGCGACAGCGGCACGTCGTGGTCGGCTGCGGATCGGGAGGCGGGCGAGGATTGCGTGATCATCAGTCGGACTGCGCCGCAAGGCGTATCGGTTGGTGGCCGGGGTTCGTAGCCGGTTGGACGACGGCGGCGCGATTGCGCGGGGTCGCAGGCGGCGGGCGGCGCGCGGGAACCGGGCCGGCGCCGTCAGCGGCGGGCCAGCGCGGCGAGTTCCTGCCAGGAGTTGGCATTGTAAAACGCACGCTCGTCGCGAAACTCGACTTCGACCGTCTTGTGGCGTGCGTACCACGCACGCACCTTGCGGTCGCCGGCCGCGAGCCGGGCGGCGAGATCGTCGGCCAGCGACGTGCGCAGCAGCGCGAACGTCGGTTGCGGCGAGCGCGCCTGCTGCGCGTCGACCGTCACGGCCATGGCGACGTCGGCCTGCTGCGCGTCGAGCGCCGCGTGCAGCCGTGCGACGAGGTCGGTGGGCAGGTAGGGCGTATCGCATGGCGAGCACGCGACGAGCGGTGCGCGTGCCGCCCGCATGCCGGCGAGCAGGCCCGCGAGCGGGCCAGGGAAGTCGTGCGTCGCATCGGGCACCACGCGCGCGCCGAACGGCGCGCCCAGTTCCGCATAGTGCTCCGGATGGCGATTCGCGCTGATCAGCGTTTCGTCGACCTGTGGCGAGAGACGGCGCAGCACGTGCAGCGCGAGCGGCGTGCCGTCGAGCAACTGCAGGCCCTTGTCGACGCCGTCCATGCGCGTGGCACGCCCGCCCGCGAGCAGCAGGCCGGCGATCGACGGGAGCGGGGCAGCGGCCATCGCGCGTCAGCCGCCGATATACGACATTTCGACACGCTTGCCCGCGCGCTCGGCCGCCGTGTCGGCCATGGCGCTGCCGCGCAGCTGCGAATAACGGTCGGTGCGGGCCTGCCAGATGCGGGCGATCGCGGTCGCGATCTCGGCGTCGCTCGCGCCGCCGCGCACGAGTGCACGCAGGTCGTGGCCCGTCGACGCGAACAGGCACAGGTACAGCTTGCCTTCGGTCGACAGCCGCGCGCGCGTGCAGTCGCCGCAGAAGGCCTGCGTGACGCTCGAAATCACGCCGATCTCGCCGCTGCCGTCCGCATAGCCCCAGCGCTGCGCGGTTTCCGCCGCCGTGTGCGGCTCGAGCGGTACGAGCGGGAAGTGTTCGGCGATGCGCGCGATGACGTCCGCCGACGGCAGCACCTCGGTCATGTTCCAGCCGTTCGACGTGCCGACGTCCATGTATTCGATGAAGCGCAGGATCACGCCCGTGCCGCGGAAACGCTCCGCCATCGGCAGGATCTCGCTGTCGTTGGTGCCGCGCTTCACGACCATGTTGACCTTGAGCGGCGCGAGGCCCGCGGCCTGGGCCGCGAAGATGCCGTCGAGCACGTCGGCGCTCGCGAACTCGGCATCGTTCATGCGCTTGAACAGCGTGTCGTCGAGCGCGTCGAGGCTGACCGTCACGCGCGTGAGCCCGGCGTCCTTCAGCGCGCGCGCCTTGCGTGCGAGCAGCGAACCATTGGTCGTGAGCGTCAGGTCGAGCGGGCGGCCGTCATGCGTGGTCAGGCGGGCGAGGCGCTCGATCAGGAATTCGAGATTCTTGCGCAGCAGCGGCTCGCCGCCCGTGATGCGGATCTTTTCGACGCCGTGTGCGACAAAGAGTCGCGCCACGCGTTCGATTTCCTCGTGCGTGAGCAGCGCGCTGTGCGGCAGGAACGGGTAGTCCTTGTCGAAGACGGCGCGCGGCATGCAATACACGCAGCGGAAGTTGCAGCGATCCGTCACCGAAATGCGCAGGTCGCGCAGCGGCCTGGCGAGCGTGTCGGCCAGCGTGCCGTCCGGGGCGTGCGCGACGCCGGAGACGTCCGGCATCCCGCTGACGTCGGCGAGGGGAATGATGCGTCGGGACATGTTGAAAGAAGTGCGAACCAGACCTCTATTTTAGCCGCAAGCGCCGGGGCGGGCTGCGGGCGGAAAACCCTCGGCGCGGACGTGAAAAAGCCCGCCGAAGCGGGCTTTTTCGTGACGGCGGACGCGATCAGTGATGCGTCGTTTCGACCTGCTGCATCGGGGCCGAATCGACCGGCGGCAGTGCCTTGCGTTCGCGCGGCACGCGAGCCGGACGCGGGAGTCGCGACGCGGCTTCCTGCGCAGCGGCGAACTTGTCGGCGTCCGTGTTCACCCAGACGAGCCCGGCTTGCGTCAGCACCGACTCCAGGCTGGCCGAGGCGGGCGCCGCGGCAGCCGGTTGCGCTTGCTCGACGACCGGGGCGGCCACGGCAGCCTCGACCGGCGCCGCTTCGACGCGAACCGGCTCGGCTGCCACCGCCGGGGCGGTTTCGACCATCGCGACCGGGGCGACTTCGGCGACCGGTGCAGGTTGCGGCGCTGCGACGGCCGCAGGCGCTTCCGGCACTTCCAGCGCATCGTTCGGCGAGACTGCGACCGGGGCGGGGCCGGCTTCGGCCGCAGCGACCGGCGCAGCGGTTTCAACCGGTTGCGCCGCGACGGCGGGTTCGACCGCGGTGACCGCCGGTGCGGGCTCGACGCGAGCCGGTTCCGGCTGCATGTCGGCAGCGGCCGGCTCTGCGTGCGCGGCCGCTTCCGCAACGACGGCGCCGGCTGCCGCGACAGCCGCCGCGACTGCCGGTGCTGCCGCGTGCGGCGCTTCGGCGACCGGTGCTGCATGCGCCACGGGCTCCGCTGCCGGTGCGACAGCGGCTTCGCCTTCAGCGCCTTCCGCTGCGTGGTCGACGACCGCGCCGTCTTCCTCGCGCTCGCGACGACCGCCGCGGCGGCCGCGACGGCGACGGCGACGTTCCTCGCCATCACGCGCGCCGGCTTCCGCGTCGGCCGTCACCTCGGCGCCCGGCAGGGCAGCGGCCTTGCCGGCTTCCGGTTCCGGATGCGTTTCGCCACGGTTGACCGTTTCGAGCGTAGCCGCATGCTGGGTCGGCTTGCGGCGCTCGCCGCGCTCGCGACGTTCCTGGCGTTCGCCACGGCCGGCTGCTTCGACGCCTTCCGGCTGCTCGGCACGCTCGAGCGGTTCGCGGTTCTCACGCGGTTCGCGGGTTTCGCGGCCCTCGCGCGCTTCACGCGGCTCGCGTTGGCCACGGCCCTCGCGACCTTCGCGACCCTCACGGCCTTCGCGGATCTCGCGACCTTCACGACCTTCACGACCTTCACGACCTTCACGACCTTCACGCGGCTCGCGTGCTTCACGCACTTCCTTGCCTTCGCGTTCCTGGCGTTGCGACTGGCCACGGCCTGCCGCGGCCTGGTCGCGGCCGCCTTGTGCCTGCTGGGCGCCGCCGCGACGGTTGCGGTTGCGATCGCCGCCACGTTCGCCGCGTTGCTCGGACTTCTCGGTGCGCTCGCGCGCCGGGCGGGCGGCCTGCTCTTTCACGGGGGCCGGAGCCGGGGCGGGCGCGGGCGCCGGCTGCATGCCGAACAGGCCCTTCAGCCAGCCGATGAAACCGCCGCTTGCAGCGGCGGCCGGGACGGGCGCGGGCGTCGGCTCGGCCGGACGCTGCGGTGCCGGGCTCGGCGCCGGACGCTCGGGCGTGATGCCCTTGACCGCGGCTTCCTGCTTCGGCTTCACTTCCGCCGCGCGCTTGCTGTAGCCGGTTTCCGACTCCAGTTCGCGGGCCGCTTCCTCGGCCATCTTCCAGGATGCGCGCGGATCGTCGAGACGTGCGTCGTCGTGGCGCAGGCGCTCGAGCTTGTAGTGCGGCGTATCGAGGTGCTTGTTCGGGATCAGCACGATGCCGACCTTGAAGCGCGACTCGATCTTGTTGATTTCCTGACGCTTTTCGTTGAGCAGGAAGGCGGTCACCTCGACCGGCACCTGGCAGTGGATCGCCGCGGTGTTTTCCTTCATCGCTTCTTCCTGAATGATCCGCAGGACCTGCAGCGCGGACGATTCGGTATCGCGGATGTGGCCGGTGCCGTTACAGCGCGGGCAGGTCACGTGGCTGCCTTCCGACAGGGCCGGACGCAGGCGCTGGCGCGACAGTTCCATCAGGCCGAAGCGGGAGATCTTGCCCATCTGGACGCGCGCGCGGTCATGCTTGAGCGCGTCTTTCAGGCGCTGCTCGACTTCGCGCTGGCTCTTCGCCGATTCCATGTCGATGAAATCGATCACGATCAGGCCGCCGAGGTCGCGCAGGCGCAGCTGGCGGGCGACTTCGTCGGCCGCTTCGAGGTTCGTGCGGGTTGCCGTTTCCTCGATGTCCGCGCCCTTGGTCGCGCGCGCCGAGTTCACGTCGATCGCGACGAGCGCTTCGGTGTGGTCGATCACGATCGCGCCGCCCGACGGCAGCGGCACCGTACGCGAGTACGCGGTTTCGATCTGGTGCTCGATCTGGAAGCGGGAGAACAGCGGCACGTCGTCGTGGTAGCGCTTCACCTTCGCGACGTTGTCCGGCATCACGATATCCATGAATGCGCGGGCCTGATCGTGGATCTCGTTCGTATCGATCAGGATTTCGCCGATATCGGGCTGGAAATAGTCCCGGATCGCGCGGATCACGAGGCTCGATTCCAGGTAGATCAGCATCGGCTGGCCGGGGTTGCCGCTTTGCGACGCCGCTTCGATCGCGCGCCACAGTTGCAGCAGGTAGTTCAGGTCCCACTGCAGTTCCTCGGCGCTGCGGCCGATGCCCGCGGTACGGGCGATCATGCTCATGCCGTCCGGAATCTGCAGTTGCGCCATCGTTTCGCGCAGTTCCTGGCGCTCGTCGCCTTCGATCCGGCGCGACACGCCGCCGCCGCGCGGGTTGTTCGGCATCAGCACCAGGTAGCGGCCGGCGAGCGAGATGAAGGTGGTGAGGGCGGCGCCCTTGTTGCCGCGCTCTTCCTTCTCGACCTGGACGATCAGCTCCTGGCCTTCGCGCAGCGCATCCTGGATGCGCGCGGAGCGCATGTCGATGCCTTCCTTGAAGTACTGGCGGGCGACTTCCTTGAACGGCAGGAACCCGTGGCGGTCTTCGCCGTAATTGACGAAGCACGCTTCGAGCGACGGCTCGATACGGGTGATGACACCTTTGTAGATATTGCCTTTGCGCTGTTCGCGCCCGGCCGTCTCGATGTCGATGTCGATGAGCTTCTGCCCGTCGACGATGGCGACGCGCAGCTCCTCCTGCTGCGTCGCATTGAACAGCATGCGTTTCATGAACGACTCCAGGCGGCTCCGCTGCCGGCGCCTCGCGGTTGTCAGTCGCGAGGGCGGGAACGACGGCAGGCCGCACCTTGTTGTGTTGTCACAAGCACGCTGGAGCGGGAACGATGGCGGGGAGAATTGCCTGAAGAGGCGCTTGGGCCCCGAAAGACGGGGCCGGCGGCCGTAGGGCACCTGCGAATACGGCTTCAAAGCACGGCGTTCACACACCGCACGCTGCACAAGCGCGCTAAGCCTGAGTCCGGGCATTGCCACGGGCGCGCGCAATGCGTCGCGCGCGCCGACGGGCGGCAGATGCTGCGGCTTGGGCCGCAGCGGGGAGTATCGAATCCAGCCCGACTTTCCCGCTTGGGGTGTACTTCCCTGGTTTGACGTCGCCAAGTCCCGCACGCTTCGCGGGACCAAATCGGGCGCAACGCCGTAATTTTCGCAACCGGCAGCTTGCGGACGCACTTCGCGCCGCCTGGCTGCCGATCAAATTCTTTTCAACCAACTTTCCGTTACCGCGGCGCCTTGCCGACCGAATCCGCCTGTGGGCGCGATCCTTGCCGGCGAGCGGCGCCGTGCGTGCAACTTGCTGCATCTCTTTGATTAGGGGCGAGCAGCGGACCCCCGGCGCAAGTAAAATAGCGGTTTGCGCTTGCGCCTTGCCCGATTCGGTCGGGGCCGGCCGGTCAGGCCACCCACAACGTCAGGCTGGGCAAAATTATATTCAGTATGAATGAGTTAGGCAAAATATCCCAGAATTCGGTCGCAAGCGGCCAGGTATCGATGATCGAGATCGACGAAAACTCGGCCGGTCAGCGGATCGACAACTTCCTGTTGCGCGTCTGTAAAGGCGTGCCCAAAAGCCATATTTACCGGATCCTGCGCAGTGGCGAAGTGCGTGTGAACAAGGGCCGGATCGACGCGCAGTATCGGCTCGCGCACGGCGATATCGTGCGGGTGCCGCCGGTGCGGATGGCCGCGGCGGACCTCGCACGCGCCGACACGCCCATCGTGCCGCCCGCGAATTTCCACGTGCTGTACGAGGACGACGCGATGCTCGTCATCGACAAGCCGGCGGGGGTCGCGGTTCACGGCGGCAGCGGCGTCGCGTTCGGTGTGATCGAGCAGATGCGCCAGGCGCGCCCGCGCGCGAAGTTCCTCGAACTCGTGCACCGGCTCGACCGCGAGACGTCCGGGATCCTGATGCTCGCGAAGAAGCGCACGGCGCTGGTGGGCCTGCACGAGCAGATTCGCGAGAACCGGATGGACAAGCGCTACTTCGCGTGCGCGCACGGCGAATGGCAGCCCGACTGGGGGCGCCGTCGCGCGGTGAAGGCGCCGCTGTTCAAGTACTCGACCCCGGAAGGGGAGCGCCGCGTGCGCGTGCAGGACGACGGGCTGCCGTCGCATACGGTGTTCAACCTCGTCGACCGCTGGCCGGGCTACGCGCTCGTCGAAGCGGAACTCAAAACGGGGCGGACCCATCAGATCCGGGTGCACCTCGCGCATCTCGGCTTGCCGATCGCCGGCGACGCCAAGTATGGCGATTTCGCACTGAACAAGGCGCTGGCGCGCGCGAATGCGCAGCCTTCGTTGAAACGGATGTTCCTGCATGCGCACCGGCTGCGGCTCGCCCACCCGCTGACCGGCGAGGCGCTGCAGTTCGATGCGCCGCTGCCGGACGAGTGCCGGCGCTTCCTCGACCAACTCAGCGCATTGCGCGATACCGCCTGAACCTGAACCTGAACCGCATGGCTCGACAGCAATTTGACCTGATCGTCTTCGACTGGGACGGCACGCTGATGGATTCGACTGCGCACATCGCGCACAGCATCCAGGCCGCATGCCGCGATCTCGGCCTGCCCACGCCGTCCGACGAGGCGTCGCGCTACGTGATCGGCCTCGGCCTGCGCGACGCGCTGCAGATTACCGCTCCGACCCTCGATCCGTCCGACTATTCGCGGCTCGCCGAGCGCTACCGCTATCACTATCTGCTCGACGACCAGCGCATCGAGCTGTTCGCCGGCGTGCGCGAACTGCTCGCCGAGCTGCGCGACACCGGTTATCTGCTCGCCGTTGCAACCGGCAAGGGCCGGGTCGGGTTGAATCGCGTGCTCGACCAGTCGAAGCTGACGAGCCTGTTCGATGCGACGCGCTGCGCGGACGAGACTTTCTCGAAACCCCATCCGGCGATGCTGCATGAGCTGTCCCGGGAACTGGGGCAGGATCTTTCCCGCACCGTGATGATCGGCGACACGACGCACGACCTGCAGATGGCCGCGAGTGCCGGGGCGGCCGGCGTCGGTGTCGCATACGGCGCGCACACGGCCGATGCGCTGGCTGCGCTCACGCCGCGCTTCGTTGCGCCGGACGTCGCGGCGCTGGCCGCGTGGTTGCGGGAGCACGCATGAGCACGGCGCCGGACGCGATGCGCGTGTGCGCATCGGATGCCCTGGCCGACGGCGGTGCCGGCGTGCGCGTCGACGCGACGCTGCGCGGCGAGCAGGCCGTCGTGTTCTTCGTGCGCTACGAGGGGCGCGCATACGGTTACCTGAACCGCTGCGCGCATGTGCCGATGGAGCTCGACTGGGCCGAGGGCCAGTTCTTCGAATCGTCGGGCCTCTACCTGATGTGCGCGACGCATGGCGCGATCTACGAGCCGAACACCGGCAAGTGCGTCGGCGGCCCGTGCCGCGGCGGCCGGCTGCGGCCGGTCGAGGTCGACGAGCGCGACACGGCCGACGGGCGTGCGGTATTCTGGGTGCCCGACGCCGACCTGCGTCCCGCCGTTTCCGCCACGACCGACTGACGACAACACCGCATGGCCGACCAACCGAATTCCCCGGATTCCTCCTCCCGTCCCGACAGCCGTGAACCGAACTGGGAGCGCGCGGCGCTCGAGCGGATCGCGCTCGCGGCCGTCAAGGAGCAGCGCGCGGCACGGCGCTGGAAGATCTTCTTCCGCTTCGCATTCCTCGGCGTGTTCGTGCTGCTCGCGTTCGCGCTGATCGATTTCTCGAGCGATTCGAAGTTCTCGTCGAGCGGGCGGCATACGGCGCTCGTGACGATCGACGGCGAGATCGCGGCCGGCGTCAACGCGAACGCCGACGACATCAACACGGCGCTCGACGCCGCGTTCGACGACGACGGCACGGCCGGCGTCGTGCTGCGGATCAACAGCCCGGGCGGCAGCCCGGTGCAGGCCGGGATGGTCTACGACGAGATCCGGCGGTTGCGCGCGAAGCATCCGGACAAGCCGCTGTACGTCGTCGTGACCGACATGTGTGCATCGGGCGGCTATTACATCGCGGCCGCGGCCGACAAGATCTTCGTCGACAAGGCGAGCATCGTCGGGTCGATCGGCGTGCTGATGGACGGGTTCGGCTTTACCGGCCTGATGGGCAAGCTCGGCGTCGAGCGGCGCCTGCATACGTCGGGCGAAAACAAGGGCTTCTACGACCCGTTCTCGCCGGACACGCCGAAGATGGACGCGCACGCGCAGGCGCTGCTCGACCAGGTGCACGCGCAGTTCATCAAGGCGGTGAAGGATGGCCGCGGCAAGCGGTTGCACGAGACGCCCGACATGTTCTCGGGCCTGTTCTGGACCGGCGAGAAGAGCGTCGAGCTCGGGCTCGCCGACGGCTTCGGCACGACCGACACGGTCGCGCGCGACGTGCTGAAGGCGCCCGATCTCGTCGACTATACGGTGAAGGAAAGCCTGACGAACCGCGTCGCGCGCAAGTTCGGCGCGGCCGTCGGCAGCGCCGCGATGAAGGCGCTGGCCTCGGGCGCGCAGCTCAGCCTGCGCTAGCGGCGGTTCTTGCGCCGGGCGAGACCCGGCGCGGGTTCCGCCGTCAGTTCGCCAGCAGCAGGAAGATCGCAGGGCGCTTGTGCAGATTCGGCGCAGGCGCCTTTTTCCAGTCCGCCACGGTGCGGCTGGCGATCGTCTCGGTCGCGAGGGTCAGGTCGGCCGCGACGCAGATCTGCGTCGACGGTGCGCAGGTCGCGACGAGCGTGTCGAGCATCGCGTGATTCCGGTACGGCGTTTCGATGAAGATCTGCGTCTGGCGGGCCTTGCGTGACAACTGCTCGAGTTCGCGCAGGCGTTTTGCGCGCGCGGCCGCGTCGACCGGCAGGTAGCCGTTGAACGCGAAGCTCTGGCCGTTCATGCCCGATGCCATCAGCGCGAGCAGGATCGAGCTCGGCCCGACGAGCGGCACGACCTTCACGCCGCGCTCGTGTGCGCGGCGCACCAGCAAGGCGCCGGGATCGGCGACGGCCGGGCAGCCGGCTTCGGATACGAGGCCGGCGTCCGCACCGGCCAGCACGGGCGCGAGCAGCCGGTCGATCTGGCCGGCCGGCGTATTGACGTTCAGTTCGCTGATCTCGATTTCCTGGATCGGGCGCGTCGTGCCGATCTTCTTCAGGAACGCGCGCGTCGTCTTCGCGTTCTCGCCGATGTAATAGCCGAGCGTGCCGGCGCGTGCCTGCACGGCCGCGGGCAGGACGGCCGCGAGCATCGATTCGTCGCCTTCGCCGAGCGTGTTCGGAACGAGATAGAGCGTGCCGGCCGTCATGAGCGGTCTCCCCGGGTGGTTGTTGCAAACAGCGGATATTCGGCGGCGCGCAGCATCCGCGTGAGCGCGATCAGCGGCAGGCCGACGAGTGCCGTCGGGTCGTTCGAGTCGATCGCGTCGAGCAGCGCGATGCCGAGCCCTTCCGACTTGGCGCTGCCGGCGACGTCGTACGGCGTTTCCGCGCGCAGGTACGCGTCGAGTTCGGCCTCGGGCAGCGAGCGGAAACGCACGCGCGTGACGACATCCTCGACCTGCGCTTCGCCCGTGCGGCTGTCATACAGGCAGAGCGCACTGTGGAATTCGACTTCGCGGCCCTGCATCGACACGAGTTGCGCGAGCGCGCGCTCATGCGTGCCGGGCTTGCCGATCTGGAGCCCGTCGAAGGTCGCGACCTGGTCGGACCCGATCACGAGCACGCCGTCCGGCGCGTCGATCGTCGCGGCGACGGCGCGCGCTTTCGCGCCCGCGAGGCGCAGTGCGGTCGCGGCAGGCGTTTCGCCGTCGTGCGGGGTTTCGTCGAGGTCGGGCGACACGACGTCGAAGGGGGTGCCGAGGCGCTCGAGGAGTGCGCGGCGGTAGCGTGAACTGGAGGCGAGAATCAGCCGCGGCGGGCGGCAAACGGTATCCGGCATGGTCGGTTGGATCGGTGAGTCGTCGGGTGTGGCGCGGCGTTGCGCGGACGCAAGCTTAAGTGATTGACTGCAAAAGGTAAAACAGGTATGCTTTTCCGCTTTTCGTCGGCAGGCTTCCGTTGTGGCGCCTGCCGGGTCTTCGGAAGTAAAGTACGGTCACCCGTACGCGAGCGGCGCCAAGCCGGATCCGCAAGTCAGCCTGTAGGCAGGAGCGCACATGAACACTTCTTCCGGCAAACCTGCTGCGGCACCACTTGATCCGCATGCAGTCGACCTGTTCGAGTTCGCCCGCAGCGGGCGGCAGGCAGCAGGCGCGGTGCGCCTCTCGCAGCTGCCGCGCATGTTAAACGAAGTGCCCGCGGACGCGCCAGATCGCGACACGGTCTTCACATGGCAGGCGGAAGGGTTCACCCAGAAGGAGTTGCAGGACGACGGCGCCGACGGGCAGCAGCCGTATCTGCGCCTCGCGGTGCACGGTCATGCGTGGCTCACGTGCCAGCGCTGCATGACCCCGTACGACCAGACGTTCGACGTCGACATGACGTACCGGGTCGTCGCGACCGAAGAAGAAGCTGAAGAATTTCCGCTCGACGACGATGAAGCCGATGTGATCGTGGGCTCACGCCAGTTCGATCTCGTCGACTTGATCGAAGAGGAGTTGCTGCTTTCGTTGCCGCTCGTGCCCAAGCACGAGGTTTGCCCGGCAGTTCACGAAAGCCTCGTGTCGGGTGCGAGCGGTCCCGCGGAAGAGACGGACGAGGAGTCCGACGAAGCCGGGGACGAAGGCAAACGGCCGAATCCGTTCGCGGCGCTGGAAGCGCTGAAGAAGGGTGGTGACGGCACCAAGAAACACTAAGCAGTTGTGGCGCGGGAAGGCGTAAAGGCTTTGGGCCAGGGTAGTTAAGCGCCGGATCGGGCTGTGTTAGAATCCGGAAAATTATTTAGGAGTTAGTCATGGCAGTCCAGCAAAACAAGAAGTCGCCGTCGAAGCGCGGCATGCATCGTTCGCACGATTTCCTGACGGCAGCGCCGCTGGCAGTCGAGCCGAGCACGGGTGAAGTGCACCTGCGTCACCACGTCAGCCCGAACGGCTACTACCGCGGCAAGAAAGTCGTCAAGACGAAGAACGACTAAGCGTCAAGTCACGCGTTGCGCGCTACGTTTGCCGTTCGCGTGACAACTGGTTCGCTTGACACTTTCCTGGCTCGACAAAAAGGCGGCATTCAACTGCCGCTTTTTTGTGCCTGAAATTCGTCGCATTCCATGACCGTAAAGCTCACAATCGATTGCATGGGAGGCGACCACGGCCCGTCCGTGACCGTTCCCGCGGCAGTCAAGTTCGTCCGCGCGCATCCCGATGCGCACCTGATGCTCGTCGGCATCGAAAGCGCGATCCGCGCCCAGCTCAAGAAGCTGAAAGCCCTCGACGATCCCGCGCTGACCATCGTTCCCGCCACCGAAGTCGTGGCGATGGACGACCCTGTCGAAGTGGCGCTGCGCAAGAAGAAGGATTCTTCGATGCGCGTCGCACTCAACCACGTCAAGGAAGGCGCGGCGCAGGCCTGCATCTCCGCCGGCAATACCGGCGCGCTGATGGCCGTTTCCCGTTACGTACTCAAGACGCTGCCCGGCATCGAGCGGCCCGCGATCGCGTTCGCGCTGCCGAACCCGTCCGGCTACACGATGATGCTGGACCTCGGCGCGAACGTCGACTGCGAACCGCAGCACCTGCTGCAGTTCGCGGAAATGGGGCACGCGCTCGTGGCGGCGCTGGAGGGCAAGGAGCGTCCGACGATCGGCCTCTTGAACATCGGCGAAGAGATGATCAAGGGCAACGAGACGATCAAGCGCGCAGGCGAACTGCTGCGCGCCAGCACGCTCAATTTCCGCGGCAACGTCGAAGGCAACGACATCTACAAGGGCACGGTCGACGTGATCGTGTGCGACGGCTTCGTCGGCAACGTCGCGCTGAAGACGTCCGAGGGGCTCGCGCAGATGCTGTCGGACATCATCCGCGAGGAGTTCGGCCGTTCGCTGATGTCGAAGCTGATGGCGCTGCTCGCGCTGCCCGTCCTGATGCGTTTCAAGAAGCGCGTCGATCACCGCCAGTACAACGGCGCGGCGCTGCTGGGGCTGAAGAGCCTCGTGATCAAGAGCCATGGTTCGGCCGATGCCTACGCGTTTGAGTGGGCAATCAAACGCGGGTATGATGCCGTCAAAAACGGCGTGCTGGAGCGCCTCACGCGTGCGATGGCGGATAATTCGGTGTCGCTCGGCGACGGCGAACACAACGCGGGCGGCGCGGGCCATGCAAGCCCCGCCGCAGGCCATCACGCCGAACCTTCCGCTGCGCAATCCTCTAAAGCATAAATGGCCCAATCGACTCTCTATTCCCGCGTGCTCGGCACGGGCAGCTACCTGCCGCCTGACCGCGTCACGAACCAGCAGTTGACCGATCGCCTCGCGAAGGAAGGCATCGAGACCAGCGATGAATGGATCGTTGCGCGCACGGGTATCCATGCGCGCCATTTCGCCGCACCGGACGTCACGACCAGCGACCTCGCGCTCGAGGCGTCGCGTCGGGCGATCGAGGCCGCCGGCATCGATCCGCAGTCGATCGACCTGATCATCGTCGCGACTTCGACCCCCGATTTCGTGTTCCCGAGCACCGCGTGCCTGCTGCAGAACAAGCTCGGCATCAAGAACGGCGGCGCGGCATTCGACGTGCAGGCCGTGTGTTCGGGCTTCGCGTACGCGATGGCGACGGCCGACAGCTTCATCCGCAGCGGCCAGCACCGCACCGCGCTCGTGGTGGGTGCGGAGACGTTTTCGCGCATTCTCGACTTCAAGGACCGCACGACCTGCGTGCTGTTCGGCGACGGTGCGGGCGCGGTGATCCTGTCCGCGTCGGAAGAGCCGGGCGTGCTCGGCAGCGCGCTGCACGCGGACGGCAGCTACGCGGACATTCTCTGCGTGCCCGGCCACGTCAACCGCGGCGTGATCGAAGGCAGCGCGTTCCTGTACATGGACGGGCAGGCCGTGTTCAAGCTCGCGGTCAACGTGCTCGAGAAGGTCGCGATCGAGGCGCTCGCGAAGGCGAATCTCGCGCCCGAGCAGATCGACTGGCTGATTCCGCACCAGGCCAACATCCGCATCATGACCAGCACCTGCCGCAAGCTCGGCCTGCCGCAGGAGCGCATGGTCGTGACGGTCGACCAGCACGGCAACACGTCGGCCGCATCGATCCCGCTCGCGCTCGACACCGCGGTGCGCGACGGTCGCATCCAGCGTGGCCAGCACGTGCTGATCGAAGGCGTCGGCGGCGGCTTCACCTGGGGCGCGTCGGTCTTCCGCTTCTAAGCCGTCACACGCGACTGCTGCGCGTGCCTGCTGCGCGCGCCTGCTGCGCGTGCTCCCATCCGGCGCGCCATTCGTGCGCGCCGTCCGAATCGATTCAATTGGGGACGATATGAAATTTGCATTCGTATTTCCGGGGCAGGGCTCGCAGGCGGTCGGCATGCTCAACGCATTCGCCGATCTGGCCGTCGTGCGCGAGACGCTCCAGGAAGCGTCCGATGCACTCAATCAGGATCTCGGCAAGCTGATCGCCGAAGGCCCGGCCGAAGAGCTGAACCTCACCGCCAACACGCAGCCCGTGATGCTGACCGCGGCCTATGCGTGCTATCGCGCGTGGCAGCAGGCGGGCGGCCCGGCGCCGTCGATCGTCGCCGGCCACAGCCTCGGCGAATACACGGCGCTCGTCGCAGCCGGCGCGCTCGCGTTCAAGGACGCCGTGCCGCTCGTGCGCTTTCGCGCGCAGGCGATGCAGACGGCCGTGCCGGTCGGCCAGGGCGGCATGGCCGCGATCCTGGGTCTCGATGACGACACGGTGCGTGCGGTATGCGCGGAAGCCGCGGAAGCGGGCGTCGTCGAAGCAGTGAACTTCAACGCACCCGCGCAGGTCGTTATCGCAGGCAACAAGGCCGCGGTCGAAAAGGCCTGCGAGATCGCGAAGGCGAAGGGTGCGAAGCGCGCGCTGCCGCTGCCGGTGTCGGCGCCGTTCCATTCGTCGCTGCTCAAGCCGGCCTCGGACCAGCTGCGCGATTACCTGGCGGGCGTCGACGTGAAGGTGCCGCAGATTCCGGTCGTCAACAACATCGACGTCGCCGTGGCCGGCGATCCGGCCGCGATCAAGGATGCGCTGGTGCGCCAGGCCGCGGGCCCGGTGCGCTGGGTCGAGTGCGTGCGGCACATTGCCGGCACGGGCGTCACGCACGTGATCGAATGCGGTCCGGGCAAGGTGCTCGCCGGCCTGACGAAGCGCATCGACGGCAACCTGACGGGGGCGTCGGTGTTCGATCCGGCGTCGCTCGACGAAGCGCTCAAGCTGGTGACCGCCTGACGCGGCGCCTTTTCTCAAGAGACGGATATTCGATTCATGGACAAGACTCTCGATAAACAGGTTGCGATCGTTACCGGCGCATCGCGCGGCATCGGCCGTTCGATCGCGCTCGAGCTCGCGCGCCTGGGCGCGACGGTGATCGGCACGGCGACGAGTGAATCGGGCGCCGCCGCGATCACCGCGGCGTTCGCGGAAGCGGGCGTCACGGGGCGCGGTGCGGTGCTGAACGTCAACGACGCGGCCGCCGCCGAGGCGCTGATCGACGCGACCGTGAAGGAATTCGGCGCGCTGAACGTGCTCGTCAACAACGCGGGCATCACGCAGGACCAGCTCGCGATGCGGATGAAGGACGAGGACTGGGACGCGGTGATCGACACCAACCTGAAGTCGGTGTTCCGCCTGTCGCGCGCGGTGCTGCGCCCGATGATGAAGGCGCGTGGCGGCCGCATCATCAACATCACGTCGGTGGTCGGCTCGGCCGGCAACCCGGGTCAGGTCAACTACGCGGCCGCGAAGGCCGGCGTCGCGGGCATGACCCGTGCGCTCGCACGTGAAATCGGCAGCCGCGGCATCACCGTAAACTGTGTGGCGCCGGGCTTCATCGACACCGACATGACGAAGACGCTGCCGGAAGAACAGCAGGCCGCGCTCAAGACCCAGATTCCGCTCGGCCGCCTCGGCAGCCCGGAAGACATTGCCCACGCCGTCGCGTTCCTCGCATCGCCGCAGGCCGGTTACATCACCGGTACGACGCTGCACGTGAACGGCGGCATGTACATGTCGTAACGATTTTCGTTTACCATCCGCGCCGTATCCCGTTTTTCAGGCGGATCGGCGCTTGATCGACCATCAAGCCAACGCGCGTTTTGGCGTCAGCAAACCTGATAAAATGCGCGCACTTGTAAATCTGAACTTTCCCTCGGAGGGGTAATGGACAACATCGAACAACGTGTCAAGAAGATCGTCGCTGAACAACTGGGCGTCGCGGAAGCCGAGATCAAGAACGAAGCTTCGTTCGTGAACGACCTGGGCGCCGACTCGCTCGACACCGTCGAGCTGGTGATGGCTCTCGAAGACGAGTTCGGCATGGAAATCCCGGACGAAGAAGCAGAGAAGATCACGACCGTTCAGCAAGCGATCGACTACGCTCGCGCAAACGTCAAGGCGTAACAGGCGTCTTTCGCGCTTGTCCGCCACGTCGCCGCGATCTTCGCGATTGACGCGCCATCCTGCCGGCCTCGCGCCGGACGGACTAACAGCCACAGGGCTCGCAGGGCTGGTTCCTGTGGCCACTGTGGCTTTTGTTTTTGTCATCCAATAATAATGGAAAAGAGGTTACCGTGAGCCGCCGTCGTGTTGTTGTTACAGGCCTGGGGCTGATTTCGCCTGTTGGCAATAATGTTGCCGACGGCTGGGCCAATCTCGTCGCCGGCAAGTCCGGCATCGCCACCGTCACGAAGTTCGATGCGTCGAACCTCGCCTGCCATTTCGCGGGCGAAGTGAAGGGTTTCAGCGCCGAAGAGTACATCCCGGCGAAGGAAGCCCGGAACATGGATACGTTCATCCATTACGGCATCGCCGCCGGTGTCCAGGCCATCAAGGACAGCGGGCTGGAAGTGAACGAAACCAATGCGGAACGCATCGGCGTGCTGGTCGGTTCCGGCATCGGCGGCCTGCCGATGATCGAAGATACGCACCAGACCTACGTCGATCGCGGCGCGCGCCGGATTTCGCCGTTCTTCGTGCCGGGTTCGATCATCAACATGATCTCGGGTCACCTGAGCATCATGTTCGGCCTGAAGGGCCCGAACCTCGCGGCCGTCACGGCCTGCACGACCGGCCTGCACAGCATCGGCCTTGCGGCGCGCCTGATCCAGGCCGGCGACGCCGACGTGATGGTCGCGGGCGGTGCCGAATCGACGGTGTCGCCGCTCGGCATCGGCGGTTTCGCGGCCGCGCGTGCGCTGTCGACCCGCAACGACGATCCGGCCACCGCGTCCCGGCCGTGGGACAAGGACCGCGACGGCTTCGTGCTGGGTGAAGGTGCGGGCGTGATGGTGCTCGAGGAATACGAGGCGGCGAAGGCGCGCGGTGCGAAGATCTACGCGGAAGTCTCGGGCTTCGGCATGACGGGCGACGCGTACCACATGACCGCGCCGAACATGGACGGCCCGCGCCGCTGCATGGTCGCGGCACTGCGCGACGCCGGCGTGAACGCGGACGAGGTCCAGTACCTGAACGCGCATGGCACGTCGACGCCGCTGGGCGACAAGAACGAGTCCGACGCGGTGAAGGCGGCCTTCGGCGAGCATGCGTACAAGATCGTCGTGAACTCGACGAAGTCGATGACGGGCCACCTGCTGGGCGGCGCGGGCGGCCTCGAGTCGGTGTTCACGGTGCTCGCGCTGCACAACAACGTGTCGCCGCCGACCATCAACATCTTCAACCAGGACCCCGAGTGCGATCTCGATTACTGCGCGAACACCGCGCGTGACATGAAGATCGACGTCGCCGTGAAGAACAACTTCGGCTTCGGCGGTACCAACGGCACGCTGGTGTTCAAGCGCGTCTGACGCGGAATCGCTTGACGAATCCTGTCGGAATCACGGTCGGGTGCCCGCAGCGCTTTGCGTTGCGGGCCTCGGCCGTGTTGTACGTGGTGCTGGCCGTTTTCATCGTGGCGGCTGCAGTGGCGGTGCACCTGTTCGTCGCGCCGCGCGCCGGCGTCGCGGCCGGGGCGGGGGCGCTGGCCGCGACGGCGGCGCTGCTGGCCTTCGGCGTGGCCCGTGCTTGCGCGCGGCGACTGCCGGCCGAGGTGCAGGTCGATGCGCTCGGCGAGGTTGCGGCATTCGGTCGCGCCGGGCAATTGCTCGCGCGCGGCCGTGTGACGGGTCATGCGCACTGGAGCAGCCTGCTGCTGGTGCTGTCGGTCGGGCAGGGTGCCCGGCGGGCCCGGCCGCTGCTGATTCCGGCCGATGCGCTCGACGCCGCATCGTTCAGCGCGCTTTCCGTGCTGGCGAGAACCGCGACGGCGGCGCGGCCGGCGTGACGGCGTGGCCGTTACGCACCGTAACCAGCGTCCGGCGCGGGAACGTTACAATGACGCTCCGCGTTGCATCCCTAGTTAACGGATTTGTCAGGTGAGTGAAAAAGAAATCGATCAGGCTCTGGTCGAACGCGTACAGAAGGGCGACAAGGCGGCGTTCGAACTCCTGGTCTCCAAATACCACCGCAAGATCATTCGGCTGATCTCGCGCCTCGTGCGGGATCCTGCCGAGGTCGAGGATGTGGCCCAGGACGCGTTCATCAAGGCGTATCGTGCGCTGCCGCAATTCCGCGGCGAATCGGCGTTCTATACGTGGTTGTACCGAATTGCCGTCAACACGGCGAAGAACTACCTTGCGACGCAAGGCCGCCGGGCGCCGACCTCGACCGAGGCCGATGCGGAGGAAGCGGAAACTTTCTCCGACGCAGACCAACTAAGGGATATCAACACGCCTGAGTCGATGTTGATGAGCAAGCAGATTGCCGAGACGGTCAACGCTGCCATGGCTCTGCTGCCCGAGGAACTGCGCCAGGCGATTACGCTGCGCGAGATCGAGGGCCTGAGCTACGAAGAGATCGCGGAAATGATGGGCTGTCCGATCGGGACGGTCCGGTCGCGGATCTTCCGTGCACGCGAGGCAATCGCTGCCAAATTGCGTCCGCTGCTCGATACGCCCGAAGGCAAGCGCTGGTAAGCGCGACAGGCGGAGCGACGCGGGGTCGGGGTCTAGTTACGGTTAGAGTCGTGAAGTCACGACGGGGTGTGCAAGATGGGGAGCATCATGGGGTCGGTCAATACGCAGTCGCAAGCGTGCTCGCGCGGCGAGCGCCTTTCCGCGCTGGTCGACGGCGAAATGTTCGATGGCCCGGATAACGGGCAGTTTCTGGCTGAGCTCAACCGCGCGGATCGCGCTGCGTGGGCCCATTACCACCTGATCGGCGATGCGCTGCGCTCGGACGAACTGGCGCTGTCGCCCGCGCTGAGCGTCGCGTTCACCGCGCGCATGTCGGCCGCGCTCGAAAGCGAGCCGCACCTGCTCGCGCCGGCGGCCGCGCCGGTCGCGCGCAAGCTGCTGTCGCTGCGCCGGCGCGTCGTGCCCGCGTTCGCGGTTGCCGCTGCAGCGGCCACGCTGACGTGGATCGTCGTCCCGCAAATGCAGACGGCCGGCGCTCCGGGCGCCGTCCAGGTCGCGTCGGCCGGTGCGCCGCAAGGCGGCAACCTGCAGCGCGTGACGGTTGCGCAGGCATCGGCCCAGCCGGGGCTGCAGGACGTCAACATCATCCGCGACGCCAGCCTCGACCAATACCTTGAAGCGCACCAGCAATTCGCGCAGCAGCCCGTCGTCACGGGTTCGATGCCGCTGATCCGCGCTGCCGTGACCACCACGCCAGGCCAATAAAACCCGATGCGGACATTGCAGTTGAATCACGCCATCTCCGGATGGAAGCGGCTGCCGGCCCTCCTGCTTTGCGCAGCCGCCCTGTTGTCCGTTCAATCCCTTCCTGCCAGCGCCCAGCAACCGGACGATCCCGTCGCGACCCGCAAGGGTGCCGCCGACTGGCTCGACCGTGTCCAGCAAGCGGCGCAGCAGCAGAGCTACGAAGGCACGTTCGTCTATCAGCGCGGCGGATATGTGCAGTCGTCGCGCATCGCGCACGTCGCGTCCCGCGACGGCGAGTTCGAGCGCATCGAGACGCTCGACGGCAAGCCTCGCAAGCTGCTGCGCCACAACGACGAGCTGTACACGTTCGTGCCCGAGCGCAAGCTGTGCGTGGTCGAGCGCCGTCAGACGCGCGACTCGTTCCCCGCGCTGCTCGGCGCGAGCGGCGAGCATGTGATGTCCGTCTACGACGCGAAGTCGCTCGGCAAGGATCGTGTCGCGGGGATCGACGCGCAGGTCGTCGAACTCGTGCCGAAGGACGCATACCGCTTCACGTACAAGCTGTGGGCCGATGCACGCACGGGGCTGCTGCTGCGTTCGCAGACGCTCGACGCGAACGATCACGTGCTCGAGCAGATCGCGTTTTCGCAATTGCAGATGGGTGGCGCGGGCGCAGCCGACAAGTCGGCGATCATGTCCGGCATGCGCAACCTGAGCGGCTGGACGGTCGTGCGCCCGCCGGTCGCGACGGTCGACATGGAAGCGCAGGGCTGGCAACTCGCACCGAGTGTCGCCGGTTTCCAGAAGATTCGCGAGGTGCGCCGGCCGATGGCCGCGCGCGATGCGGGTGAGCCGCCGATTCCGGTCGATCAGGCCGTCTTCACCGACGGTCTCGCGACGATCTCGGTTTTCATCGAGCCGGCCGAAAAGAATACGCGCAAGGAAGGCGCGGGCAGCACCGGTGCAACGAACGTTCTCGTGAAGCGCCGCGGCGACTACTGGATCACCGTGCTCGGCGAAGTGCCGCCGGCTACGTTGCAGCAGTTCGCGTCTGCCATAGAATACAAGGCTTCCAAGTAACGCTACGGCTTCCGACATGATGAAACTCACGCTGCGCAAATGGCTGGCCGTTGCGGCGGTGGCGGCTTGCCTGCCGCTCATGCCGCATTCCGCGGCGGCGGCGCCCGCTGCCAGCCTGCCCGACTTCGCCGATCTGGTCGAAAAAGTCGGGCCGGCCGTCGTGAACATCCGGACGACCGCCAACGTGCCGACGAGCGGCGGCCCGCGCGGGATGCTCCCGCCGGGCTTCGACAACGGCGACATGTCGGAATTCTTCCGGCGCTTCTTCGGCATTCCGCTGCCGCAGGCGCCCGGCAACCCGAAGAACGCGCCGGCGCCGGACAATCCGCCCGACACCGAACAGAATCGCGGCGTCGGCTCGGGCTTCATCGTGTCGGCCGACGGTTACGTGATGACCAATGCGCACGTCGTCGACGATGCGGACACCATCTACGTGACGCTGACCGACAAGCGCGAATTCAAGGCGAAGCTGATCGGCGTCGACGATCGCACGGACGTCGCGGTCGTCAAGATCCAGGCGTCGAACCTGCCGGTCGTCGCGATCGGCGATTCGAACAAGGTGCGTGTCGGCGAGTGGGTCGTCGCGATCGGTTCGCCGTTCGGCCTCGACAACACGGTGACGGCCGGCATCGTCAGCTCGAAGAGCCGCAACACGGGCGACTACCTGCCGTTCATCCAGACCGACGTCGCCGTGAACCCCGGCAACTCGGGCGGCCCGCTGATCAACATGCAGGGCGAGGTGATCGGCATCAACTCGCAGATCTACAGCCGTACCGGCGGCTTCATGGGCATCTCGTTCGCGATTCCGATCGACGAGGCGATGCGCGTGGCCGACCAGCTGAAGGCGACGGGCAAGGTCACGCGCGGCCGGATCGCGGTCGCGATCGGCGAAGTGACGAAGGACGTGGCCGATTCGATCGGGCTGCCGAAGGCGGAGGGCGCGCTCGTCAGCAGCGTCGAGCCGGGCGGTCCGGCCGACAAGGCGGGCATCCAGCCGGGCGACATTATCCTGAAGTTCAATGGCCGTTCGGTCGATACGGCGTCGGATCTGCCGCGCATGGTCGGCGACACGAAGCCGGGCACGAAGGCGACGGTCAGCGTGTGGCGCAAGGGTCAGGCACGCGATCTGCCGATCACGATCGCGGAAACCCCGGCCGAATCGACGGCGAAGGCCGAGCAGCGCAAGAACGCGCCGCAGAAGCCGCGCCAGAGCAACGCGCTCGGCTTGACGGTCAGCGACATTCCGGCCGACCAGCTGAAGACGCTGAAGCTGAAGAACGGCGTGCAGATCGATGGCGTCGACGGCCCGGCCGCCCGTGCAGGCCTGCAGCGCGGCGACATCGTGCTGCGTGTCGGCGACACCGACATCACCAACGCGAAGCAGTTCGCCGAAGTGACCGCGCAACTCGATCCGCAGAAGGCGGTCGCGGTGCTCGTGCGGCGCGGCGACAACACGCAGTTCGTGCCCGTGCGGCCGCGCCAGAAGTAACGCGCCGATGTTCACGCTCTACGGCCGCGGCTGGTGCCACCTGTGCGACGACATGCGCGACGCACTGGCGCCGGTGGCGGCCGAATTCGGCGTTGCGGTCGACTACATCGACATCGATACCGATGCGGCACTCGTCGCCCGCTACGACGAGGACGTGCCCGTGCTGCTGCTGGACGGTGCGGAAGTGTGTCGCCACCGGTTCGACGAGATGCGGGTACGGAACGCGCTCGCCGCGCGACGCTGAGGCCCGGCGGCGGCCGGTCGCCAAAATGCCGCCCGGCGGGGGGCTTTTCGGCTAAAATAAGCCGTTTTTTCACCGACTTACACAAGGCGTGCTCTGCGGTCGTCGAGCGCGCCTTTTTCGCTTGATCGGCACTGAATGGATCATATTCGCAATTTCTCGATCATCGCGCACATCGACCACGGCAAGTCGACGCTCGCGGATCGCATCATCCAGGTATGCGGCGGCCTCGCCGACCGTGAAATGGAAGCGCAGGTGCTCGACTCGATGGATATCGAGCGCGAGCGCGGCATCACGATCAAGGCGCAGACAGCCGCGCTGTCCTATCGCGCGCGCGACGGCAAGGTCTACAACCTGAACCTGATCGACACGCCGGGGCACGTCGATTTCTCGTACGAAGTCAGCCGTTCGCTGTCCGCGTGCGAAGGCGCGCTGCTGGTCGTCGATGCGAGCCAGGGCGTCGAGGCGCAGACGGTCGCGAACTGCTATACGGCGATCGAGCTCGGCGTCGAAGTCGTTCCCGTGCTGAACAAGATCGACCTGCCGGCCGCGAATCCCGAGAACGCGATCGAGGAGATCGAGGACGTGATCGGCATCGACGCGACCGACGCGACGCGTTGCAGCGCGAAGACGGGCCTCGGCGTCGAGGACGTCCTCGAGGCGCTGATCGCGAAGGTGCCGCCGCCGAAGGGCGATCCGGCCGCGCCGCTGCAGGCGCTGATCATCGACTCGTGGTTCGACAACTACGTCGGCGTCGTGATGCTGGTGCGCATCGTCAACGGCACGCTGCGTCCGAAGGACAAGATCAAGATGATGGCGACCGGCGCGCAGTATCCGGTCGAGCACGTCGGCGTGTTCACGCCGAAATCGCGCAATCTCGAATCGCTGTCGGCCGGGCAGGTCGGCTTCATCATCGCCGGCATCAAGGAGCTGACGGCCGCGAAGGTCGGCGATACCGTCACGCATGCGACCAAGGCTGCCGCCGAGCCGCTGCCGGGTTTCAAGGAAGTGAAGCCGCAGGTGTTCGCGGGGCTGTATCCGGTCGAGGCGAACCAGTACGACGCGCTGCGCGAATCGCTCGAGAAGCTGAAGCTCAACGACGCGTCGCTGCAATATGAGCCGGAAGTGTCGCAGGCACTCGGCTTCGGTTTCCGCTGCGGCTTCCTCGGGTTGCTGCACATGGAAATCGTGCAGGAGCGGCTCGAACGCGAGTTCGACATGGATCTCATCACGACCGCACCGACGGTCGTCTACGAGGTCGTGCAGAGCGACGGCTCGACGATCATGGTCGAGAACCCGGCGAAGATGCCGGAGCCCGGCCGCATCGCGGAAGTGCGCGAGCCGATCGTCACCGTGAACCTGTACATGCCGCAGGACTACGTGGGCTCGGTGATCACGCTGTGCGAGCAGAAGCGCGGCTCGCAGATCAACATGCAGTATCACGGCCGCCAGGTGCAGCTCACGTACGAAATCCCGATGGCCGAAATCGTGCTCGACTTCTTCGATCGCCTGAAGTCGGTGTCGCGCGGCTATGCGTCGATGGACTACGAGTTCAAGGAATACCGTTCGTCGGACGTCGTGAAGGTCGACATGCTGATCAACGGCGACAAGGTCGATGCGCTGTCGATCATCGTGCACCGCTCGCAGTCGCAATACCGTGGCCGCGAAGTGGCCGCGAAGATGCGCGAGATCATCCCGCGCCAGATGTACGACGTGGCGATCCAGGCCGCGATCGGCGCGCACATCGTCGCGCGCGAGAACATCAAGGCGCTGCGCAAGAACGTGCTCGCAAAGTGCTACGGCGGCGACATCACGCGAAAGAAGAAACTGCTCGAAAAGCAGAAGGAAGGCAAGAAACGGATGAAGCAGGTGGGTTCGGTCGAGATCCCGCAGGAAGCGTTCCTTGCGATCTTGCGCGTCGAAGACAAATAACAGGACTGTTCCTTTTATGAATTTTGCGCTGATTCTTTTTGTGCTCGTCATCTTGACGGGTGTAGCGTGGGTGCTGGACAAACTGGTGTTCCTGCCGCAGCGACGCAGGGCGGCCGACTCGGCGATCGAGGAGTTCGATCGCCAGCAGTCGCGCATCGACAAGCGTTTCGCGGATGAAAACGCGGTGCAGACGCGTTCGAAGCTGCGCGACGAAAAGCTGCGCCAGCCGTGGTGGCTCGAGTACACCGCGAGCTTCTTCCCGGTGATCCTGGCGGTGTTCGTCGTGCGTTCGTTCGTCGTCGAGCCGTTCAAGATTCCGTCGGGCTCGATGGTGCCGACGCTGCTCGTCGGCGACTTCATCCTCGTCAACAAGTTCGAATACGGGCTGCGCCTGCCGGTCACGAACACGAAGATCACGCAGGGCAGCCCGCTGTCGCGCGGCGACGTCGTCGTGTTCCGCTATCCGAAGGACGAGTCGGTCGACTACATCAAGCGCGTGATCGGCCTGCCGGGCGATACCGTCGCATACCAGGACAAGCAGCTCACGATCAACGGCCAGCCGGTGCCTGAAACGCCGCTGCCCGATTTCTTCGACGACGAGCGCCAGAACTACGCGAAGCAGTTCGAGGAAACGATCGGCAACAAGAAGAACGCGATCCTCAACAACCCGGCCGTGCCGCCGTTCGTGATGGGCGCATACGACTATCCGTTTCGCGACAACTGCACGTACAACAGCCGCGGCGTGATCTGCAAGGTGCCGCCCGGTCACTACTTCATGATGGGCGACAACCGCGACAACAGTGCGGACAGCCGCTACTGGGGTTTCGTGCCGGACCAGAACATCGTCGGCCGCGCGTTCTTCATCTGGATGAACTTCAGCGACCTGAAGCGCATCGGCTCCTTCAACTGATCGCATCCGGGTCACTCGCAATACGCGACGCACGGGCCGCGTCGCGTATTGCCGAACTACTTTAAGAACCGGCGGTAACACCGCCTCGTCACGCCTTTTCGCGTCCGGCCGTGCCGTTTCGGCCCGACCGGCGCCCGCGTTATACTCCTGCACATGCCCCTATCCCAGTTGGAAAGCCGGCTGCGCTATGAATTTCGCAATGCGGAATTGTTGCGCCAGGCTTTGACCCATCGTAGTCACAGTGCCACGCACAACGAACGGCTCGAGTTTCTCGGCGATTCCGTTCTGAATTGCGCGGTGGCCGCTCTTTTGTTCCAGCGTTTCAGCAAGCTGGACGAAGGCGATCTGTCGCGCGTGCGCGCCAACCTCGTCAAACAGCAGTCGCTGTACGAAATTGCTCAGGCCCTGAATATCTCGGACGGGCTGAGGCTCGGCGAGGGGGAGTTGCGCAGCGGCGGGTTCCGCCGCCCGTCGATCCTCGCGGACGCGTTCGAAGCCATCATCGGGGCCGTGTTCCTCGATGGCGGCTTCGAAGCCGCCCAAGGGGTCATCAAGCGCCTCTATATCCCGATTCTCGACCACATCGATCCGCGCACGCTCGGCAAGGACGCCAAGACGCTGCTGCAGGAATACCTGCAGGGGCACAAGATCGCGTTGCCGACTTACACGGTGGTCGCGACGCATGGTGCGGCGCACAATCAGCAATTCGAAGTCGAATGCACGGTGCCGAAGCTCGACGTGAAGGTGTCGGGCTCGGGTGCGAGCCGGCGCGCGGCCGAGCAGGCCGCCGCGAAGAAGGCGCTCGACGAGGTGATGGCGGCCGCGCCGATGCTGGCCGCCAAGCCGAAACGTTCGAAGAACGCACGCGCGGCCAAGCACGTGGAGCCGGAAATCGTGCCGGGCGTGAAGGGCGTGCAGGAAGCGCTCGACCTGCGCTCGCCGGAGCGCAAGGAACGCGCGGCGGCGCGCGCCGAAGCGAAGGCCGCGGCGGCTCCGGCGGGCGCGAGCAGCGTGGCGGAGGCGGTCGAGCGCGCGGCGCAGGCGCCGATGGCCGCGATTCGCGCGGCGCATGTCGAGCACGGTGCGGACAAGGCCGAGCGGGCGGCGAAGCCGGCGACGGACAAGCCCGCGGACCGCGCCGATGCCGCGCCGAAACCTGCCGACAAGGCGGTCGAGCGAACCGATGCCGCGCCGCGTGCAGCCGACAAGCCTGCCGACCATCGCGCCGACGCGGCGCCTCACGCGGCCGAGAAGACCGAGAAGGCCGCCGAGCGCGCCGCGCCGCGCGTGCGCGACGTGACGCCCGGCCAGGACGCGTCGTCCGGCGAAACGAGCCTCGCTGCCGCGCAGGCGCGCGTGGCCGATGCCGACCACTGAATTGCCCATCGATCGTGCCGCGCGCCGCGCGGCCGTTTCCGAACCTGTCTCCCAAACGATATGAACACTCCCGCTCCTACCGGTTTCCGTTGCGGCATGATCGCGATCGTGGGCCGCCCGAACGTCGGCAAGTCGACGTTGATGAACGCACTCGTCGGCCAGAAGATCAGCATCACGTCGCGCAAGGCGCAAACCACGCGCCACCGCATCACCGGCATCAATACGTTCGACGACGCGCAATTCGTGTTCGTCGACACGCCGGGCTTCCAGACCCGCCACAGCACCGCGCTGAACCGTTCGCTGAACCGCGCGGTCACGTCGACGCTCACGTCGGTCGACGTGATCCTGTTCGTGATCGAGGCCGGCCGCTTCGGGCCCGACGACCAGAAGGTGCTCGACCTGATCCCGCCGGGCATGCCGACGCTGCTGATCGCGAACAAGATCGACCGCGTGACCGACAAGGCTTCGCTGTTCCCGTTCATGCAGCAGATGAGCACGCTGCGCGAATTCACCGAGCTCGTGCCGCTGTCGGCGCAGCGTCCGGAAGACATCAAGCGCCTGCTGGACACGATCAAGCCGTACCTGCCGGAGGGCGAGCCGATCTACGGCGAGGACGAACTGACCGACCGCAGCTCGCGCTTCCTTGCCGCTGAAATCCTGCGCGAGAAGGTGTTCCGCTGGACCGGCGACGAACTGCCGTACACGAGCACCGTGCTGATCGACAAGTTCGAGGAGGAAGGGCGCCTGAAGCGCATCTTCGCGACGATCCTCGTCGAGCGCGATTCGCACAAGGCGATGGTGATCGGCAAGAAGGGCGAGAAGCTCAAGCAGATCAGCACCGAGGCGCGGATGGACATGGAGAAGCTGTTCGACGGCCCCGTGTACCTCGAGACCTTCGTGAAGGTGAAGAGCGGCTGGGCCGACAACGAGGCAGGGCTGCGCGCCTATGGGTACGAATGACGCACTGACGTCGACCGAAGACGCGGTAGAGGCGGGCGCTGACGCGCCGCCGCCTGCCGCGCCCCCCGAACCGCCGCGCAAGGCGCGGCGCGCGACGTCTCGCACGTCCGATTTCCGCGTCGCCGAGCAGCCGGCGTTCGTGCTGCACAGTTACCCGTATCGGGAAACGAGCCTGATCGTCGACGTGCTGACGCGCGATCATGGCCGGCTCGCGCTCGTCGCGAAGGGCGCGAAGCGCCCGCACTCCGCGCTGCGCGGCGTACTGCAGACCTTCCAGCCGCTGCTGCTGTCGTGGTCGGGCAAATCCGAGGTGCGCACGCTGACGGGCGCCGAGTGGGTCGGCGGGATGCTGCCGCTCGGCGGCGACGGGCTGCTGTGCGGCTTCTACGCGAACGAGCTGCTCGTGAAATTCTGCGCGCGCGAGGATCCCCAGCCGCCGCTCTTCAATCACTACGTGCTGACCCTCACGCGCCTCGCCCACGGCGAGCCCGCGGTGCAGGTACTGCGCTCGTTCGAGCGCGTGCTGTTGCGCGAGACCGGCTACGCGATGGCGCTGGACCGCACGGTCGCGCGCCGCGCGGTCGAGCCTGACCGCCGCTACGTGTTCGATCCCGAGCGCGGCGTGCGCAACGCGGACGACGACGTTCCGTCGCACTGGCCGGTGATTGCCGGACAGACGTTGCTCGACATGGAGCAGGACGATTACCATCGAGCCCAGACGGTTGCGCAAAGCAAGACGCTGATGCGCTTCCTGCTGAACACCTATCTCGGCGGTACGCCGCTTGCCACGCGTCAGATCCTGATCGACCTGCAAAACCTATGAGCTTCTTCCTGACAACGCCCACTGCCATCGACCTCGGCGTGAACATCGACCACGTCGCGACGCTGCGCAATGCGCGCGGCACGACCTATCCCGATCCGATCCGCGCGGCGCTTGCCGCCGAGGAAGCCGGCGCCGATGCGATCACGCTGCATCTGCGCGAGGATCGCCGCCACATCGTCGATGCGGATGTGCGCAGGCTGCGTCCGCTGCTGAAGACGCGCATGAATCTCGAATGCGCGGTGACGGCCGAGATGCTCGATATCGCCTGCGAAGTGCGCCCGCACGACGCGTGCCTCGTGCCCGAGAAGCGCGCGGAACTGACGACCGAAGGCGGTCTCGATGTCGCCGGCCACTTCGAGGCCGTGCGTGCGGCGTGCAAGCAGCTTGCCGACGTGGGCGTGCGCGTGTCGCTGTTCATCGACCCGGACGAGACGCAGATCCGTGCCGCGCACGAAGCAGGCGCGCCGGTGATCGAGCTGCATACGGGCCGTTATGCCGAAGCGCACGACGAAGCCGAGCAGCAGCGCGAATACGAGCGCATCGTCGCGGGCGTACGGGCGGGTGCGCAGCTCGGCCTGAAGGTCAATGCCGGCCACGGGCTGCACTACACGAACGTGCAGCAGATCGCCGTGATCGACGGTATCGTCGAGCTCAACATCGGCCATGCGATCGTCGCGCACGCGATTTTCGCGGGCTGGGACAATGCGGTGCGCGAAATGAAGGCGATCATGGTCGCCGCACGCGTTGCCGCGCTGCACGGCGCACGTTGAACGCTGAGCGCATGGCGATCTACGGCATCGGTACCGATATCGCGCAGGTGAGCCGTATCGCGGCCGTGCTCGAACGCACGGGTGGCAGGTTTGCCGAGAAGGTGCTGGGCCCCGACGAGCTGCGCGTGTTCCATGCGCGCCGCGCCCGCTCCGAGGCACGCGGCATCGCGTTCCTCGCGACGCGCTTTTCCGCGAAGGAAGCGTTCTCGAAGGCGATCGGGCTCGGTATGCACTGGCCGATGACGTGGCGTGCGCTGCAGACCCTCAACCACCCGAGCGGCGAGCCGTACGTGGTCGCGTCGGGCGAGCTGGCCGACTGGCTTGCCGCCCGCGGCATCACGGCGCGCGTGACGGTCAGCGACGAACGCGACTACGCGGTGTCGTTCGTGATCGCCGAGACCAACTTGCCTGCGGCGGCCCCGCCGGTTCCACGATCTTCTTCCTGACGGAATTCCCGATTCGATGAAAACGACTCCCGGCCCGGTCATGCTCGACGTCGTCGGCACGGCCCTGTCGCGCGACGATGCGCGGCGCCTCGCGCATCCGAATACCGGCGGCGTGATCCTGTTCGCGCGGCACTTCCAGAACCGTGCGCAACTGACCGCGCTGACCGATTCGATCCGCGCGGTGCGCGAAGACATCCTGATCGCCGTCGATCACGAAGGCGGGCGCGTGCAGCGTTTCCGCACCGACGGCTTCACCGTCCTGCCCGCGATGCGGCGCCTCGGCGAGCTGTGGGATCGCGACGTGCTGCTCGCGACGAAGGTCGCGACGGCCGTCGGCTATATCCTGGCCGCGGAATTGCGCGCATGCGGGATCGACATGAGTTTCACCCCCGTGCTCGACCTCGATTACGGGCACTCGAAAGTGATCGGCGATCGCGCGTTCCATCGCGACGCGCGCGTCGTCACGCTGCTCGCGAAGAGCCTGAACCATGGGCTGTCGCTCGCCGGGATGGCGAACTGCGGCAAGCATTTCCCGGGGCATGGCTTCGCGGAGGCCGACTCGCACGTCGCGCTGCCGACCGATGACCGCACGCTCGATGCGATCCTCAAGCAGGATGTCGCGCCTTACGACTGGCTCGGCTTGTCGCTGTCCGCGGTGATTCCCGCGCACGTGATCTACACGCAGGTCGACACGCGGCCGGCGGGTTTCTCGCGCGTGTGGCTGCAGGACATCCTGCGCGGGCGGCTCGGCTTCACCGGCGCGATCTTCAGCGACGACCTGTCGATGGAAGCCGCGCGCGAAGGCGGTACGCTCACGCAGGCGGCCGACGCCGCGCTCGCTGCCGGTTGCGACATGGTGCTCGTCTGCAACCAGCCGGACGCGGCCGAGGTCGTGCTGAACGGGTTGAAAGCGCGGGCAACGGACGAGTCGGTGCGACGCCTCAAGCGGATGCGCGCGCGCGGCAAGGCGCCCAAGTGGGACAAGCTGATCGCGCAGCCCGAGTACCTGCAGGCGCAGGCGCTGCTGCGCGACGCGTTCGCGTAAGCGCGCGAAACGAAACAGCCGCGCAACTCGCGCGGCTTCAGGAGGCCGGTCAGCCTGACCGACGCAGCCCGATCAGCAGACGCTGATCGGGCTGTTTCATTCGTGGCGGCGCGATCCGCGCCGCGCTGCCTCAGTCCATCTTCATCCGCTGCAGCTTGTTGTACAGCGTCTTCGGGCTGATGCCGAGCAGCGTTGCCGCGCGGTGGCGCGTACCGCCGACCGCATCGAGCGTCGCGCGGATTAGCAGATCCTCGACGTCGGACAGCGGCGTGCCGACCTTGATCTGCACGCTGCTGCCGTTCAGCGCGGCGCCGGCCGAGAAACTCGGTTCGCCCGCGCGTAGCGTCTCGATGAAATCGCCCGATGCGTCGTACGCGAAGCGCACGCGTTCCTGCAGTTCGCGCACGTTGCCCGGCCATTCGTAGGACAGGCATTCGCGCACGAAGCCCGGTGCCGCGCGCTTGTCGGTCGTGCTGCGGCCGGTTGCGCGCGCTTCGCGGTTCAGCTCGTCGATCAGCGCGTCGCCGATCGCGAGCGCATCGCCGTCGCGCTCGCGCAGCGGCGGCATCGTGATCGACGCCGCATCGAGGCGCAACCACAGATCCTCGCGCAGCGTACCGTTCGCGACCGCTTCGCGCGCCGGGCGGCGCGTGGTCGCGATCAGCCGGAAATCGCTCGTGATCGAACTCGTGCCGCCGATCCGCATGAAGTTCTGCGAATCGAGCGCATGCAGCAGCGCTTCCTGCAGCACGAGCGGCAGCGCGGTGATTTCGTCGAGGAACAGCGTGCCGCCGCCGGCCTGCTCGAACAGGCCCGATTCGCGACGCTCGGCGCCGTCGAACGCGCCGCGCTCATGGCCGAACAGTACGCTGTCGAGCGATGCGCCGTGGCGGCCGGCCTGCGCGATCGTCCTGCAGTCGAACGACACGAACGGCCCCTTGCGGCGCCGGCTCAGGTCGTGCAGCGTGCGCGCGGCCAGCTTCTTGCCGGTACCGGCTTCGCCGGAGAACAGGACAGCCGTTTCGGTGCGCGCGTTGTGCTCGATCATGTCGTATACGTGCTGCATCGCGTCGCTGCGGCCGACCAGCGCGCCGAAGCGGCCGAGGTGGCGCAGCGATGCGCGCAACGACTGCACTTCGTCGATCAGTTCGTAGGGACGGGGGATCCGCGCGAGCAGGCTGCGCAGGCGCGGAATGTTGATCGGCTTCAGCAGGTAGTCCCAGATACCGTGACGCAGGCCCTCGATGGCGCTCTCGACCGTCGCATTGCCCGTCAGCACGATGACGGGCAGCGAGCCGTTCGGCTGTTGCTGCGGCAGGTGCTGGAGCAGGTCGAACCCGCTGCCGTCCGGCAGGTTCAGGTCGACGAGCACGACATCGGGAATCGAGCGGCCGAGCGCCGTGCGCGCTTCGGCGAGCGACGTGGCCGTGTCGACCGAGAAGCCGTCCGCGGCGAGCAGCGCGGTGAGGCCGGACAGACTGTTGGGATCGTCTTCGACAATCAGGGCGTGTGGCATGGTGGACGCGAGTCGAGTCAAGAGAGGCGGGCTGTCGGTCATCGGGGCCGCAGCCGCATGTCAGATTAAAAACTGATTTTATGCCCCGCTGAACGCGTAACGAACATTATTTCTCCGGCGCTATAAAACAGTTACCGATGATACAAATTGAATATCTTTACCGGTGGATTTTGTGCTTTACATGAGCGTGGCCCACGCTCGCTTGTTGGCGCCGGACAAACAAAAAGCGCCCCGAAGGGCGCTTTGTTCGATGCGGGCATCGCTGGCGATTACGCGCGGCTGCGGTATTCGTTCGTGCGCGTATCGATTTCGATCTTGTCGCCGGTGTTGCAGAACAGCGGCACTTGCAGTTCGAAGCCCGTTGCGAGCTTGGCGTTCTTCAGCACCTTGCCCGACGACGTGTCGCCCTTGACTGCCGGTTCCGTGTAGGTGATCTCGCGAACGAGGACCGTCGGCAGTTCGACCGAGATCGCCTTCTCGTTGTAGAACACGACTTCGCAAGCCATGCCGTCTTCGAGGTAGTTCAGCGCTTCGCCCATCATTTCGGCTTCGACTTCGAACTGGTTGTAGTCGGCGTCCATGAACACGTACATCGGGTCGGCAAAGTACGAGTACGTCACTTCCTTGCGGTCGAGCACGACGACGTCGAACTTGTCGTCAGCCTTGTAGACTGCTTCCTGGCCTGCATTCGTCAGCAGGTTCTTCATCTTCATCTTGACGACGGCGGAGTTACGGCCCGACTTGTTGTATTCAGCCTTGGCGATGACCCATGCGTCGCTGCCGATCTGCACGACGTTGCCTACGCGGAGTTCCTGTGCGGTTTTCATAAAAAACTGTCCTGATCAAATCAAAAAAATAGGTGCCTGAGCGTTGCACAACGGGTGAGGCGCCAAGCAGACGCGTTCCGGTGGGCGCCAAAAGCAAGCGCTTGCGTGGTCGGCCGTCGGATAACCGCTTATTTTAACTGAGATTTTGCGTATTCCGCCAGCTTTCCCGCGAGATCGCCGACGGCCGCGAGCGCATCGGCCCAGCGGGCCGCGTTGGCGTCCAGTGCGGCGCGGTGCTGCCAGAAATCCGCCCAGTCGGGTGTGCCGGCGCCGTTCCATGCATGCCAGAACCGCTCGAGCGCCGCGCGAGGCGCGTCGGCGAGGCCGGCCGACAGGTGCGCGAGCGCGGCGTCGAGCTTCGGCAGGTGCACGTCGTCGGCCTGCGGATAGATGTGCCACACGAACGGCTTGCGTGCCCACTGCGCGCGGACGAACGAATCCTCGCCACGCACGAAATTGATGTCGGCCACCCACAGCAAGGGATCGTAGTCAGCCTGGGGGACGAATGCGAGCCCGTACGCGGTGAGATTGCCGCGGCTCGCCCGTGCGCCGGCGCCGAATGATCCAACCCCGGACTCGACCCCGAAAAAACGCGCAACGGCAGGCGACACGCGGCCGGCCGGCACGAGCGCGACGACCGGCGCCGGGCCGTCGCGCCACTGCGCGAGCAGCGCGTCGACGGCCGGATTCTCGTACGCGAACAGGCTGACGACCGTCGTGCCCGGCGCGGGCGGCGCGTCGCCCGTCGTGCGCCGCCACCAGGCGGCACGCGCGTGGGCGTCGGCTTCGAAGGCCGCGCGTCGCGAATCGAGGTCGTGTTCCTTCAGGACGCCGCCGGTGCCGGCCGACAGGCCGGGGAAGAAGAACGTCTTCAGCAGCGGGTAGCGCGGATGCGGCGACGGGCGCAGATGGAAGTCGGCGACCCAGTCCTCGGCGCTCAGGTATTCGAGGTTGATCCACACGGGGCGGCGCGCGCGGCGCGCCATCGCCGCGAGATACGCGCCGGGCAGCTCGCACGCGAACGCTTCGATCACGACATCGGCGATCTCGATCGCGTCGCCGACCTCGGCGTGCCAGTGCTCGATCACGACCCCGTCGGCGGTCTGCCGCAGCGCGTCGGGATCGACCCCGGGCAGCAGGCGCGCGAACGTGCGCAGGTCGTCGATGAACAGGCGAACCTGCCAGCCGTGCTCGTGCGCGAGCTGGCGCGCGAGGCGCCAGCAGACGCCGATGTCGCCGAAATTGTCGATCACGGTACAGAAGAGGTCGCAGGCGACGGTTTCGTCCGGCGTGCGCGGGGTCGGGTCGTGGGGGCGGGGGGCGGTGCGTGGCATCGAAGCGGGCCGGTGAATGCTCTAAACTGGCGATTCTAATAGACCCGTTCCGCGTTACAAGGCGCCCGGATCACGCATGACATCCCCTGAAGCTTCCGATACCCCGTTCGAACCGAAGAAGATCCTTGCGCAGTTGCCGCACATGCCGGGCGTCTATCGCTATTACGACACGACGGGCGCCGTGCTCTACGTCGGCAAGGCACGCGACCTGAAGAAGCGCGTATCGAGCTATTTCACGAAGACGCAGCTGTCGCCGCGCATCGCGATGATGGTCACGCGCATCGCGCGCATCGAGACGACCGTCACGCGTTCGGAGGCCGAGGCGCTGCTGCTCGAGAACAACCTGATCAAGGCGCTCGCGCCGCGCTACAACATCCTGTTTCGCGACGACAAGTCGTATCCGTACCTGAAGCTCACCGCGCACCGCTTTCCGCGCATGGCCTACTACCGCGGCTCGGTCGACAAGCAGAACCAGTATTTCGGGCCGTTCCCGAGCGCGTGGGCCGTGCGCGAGAGCATCCAGATCCTGCAGCGCGTGTTCCAGTTGCGCACCTGCGAGGATTCGGTCTTCAACAACCGCACGCGGCCGTGCCTGCTGCACCAGATCGGGCGCTGCACGGCGCCGTGCGTCGGCGCGATCTCCGACGAGGATTACGCGATCGACGTGTCGAACGCCGCGCGTTTCCTGCTCGGCCGGCAGTCCGAAGTGATGAAGGAGCTCGAGCAGAAGATGCACGCGTTCGCGTCCGAGCTGAAATTCGAGCAGGCGGCGGCCGTGCGCAACCAGATGAGCTCGCTCGCGACGGTGCTGCACCAGCAGGCGATCGAGGTCGGCAGCGACAGCGACGTCGACATCCTCGCCGTCGTCGCGCAGGGCGGGCGCGTGTGCGTGAACCTGGCGATGGTGCGCGGCGGCCGGCATCTCGGCGACAAGGCGTATTTCCCGACGCACGTCGAAAGCGCGCTGACGCTCGCCGAGGGCGGGCTCGGCGACGAGGCCGAGCCGGTGGTCGAGGCGCTGCCTGACCAGCCGGCGGAAGACGCGGGCGGCGCGCGCAATGCGCAGGCGTCGGTCGAGGCCGAGGTGCTCGACGCGTTCATCGCTCAGCACTATCTCGGCAATCGCGTGCCGCCCGTGCTGGTCGTGAGCCATGCGCCCGCGAGCCGCGACCTGCTCGAGTTGCTGTCCGAGCAGGCCGGCCACAAGGTGTCGCTGGTGCGGCAGCCGCAGGGGCAGCGGCGCGCGTGGCTGTCGATGGCCGAACAGAATGCGCAGATCGCGCTGATGCGGCTGCTGTCCGAGCAGGGCTCGCAGCAGGCGCGCACGCGGGCGCTCGCGGAGACGCTCAGCTACGAATGCGACGATCTGGCGACGCTGCGGATCGAATGCTTCGACATCAGTCATACGATGGGCGAGGCGACGCAGGCGTCGTGCGTGGTCTACCACCATCACAAGATGCAGTCGGGCGAGTATCGCCGCTACAACATCACCGGGATTACGCCGGGCGACGACTACGCGGCGATGCGGCAGGTGCTCACGCGCCGCTACGAGAAGATGGTCGAGCAGGCGGCCCAGGCGGCGGCTGTCGACGAAGCGGCCGGCATCGACGGCGAGTCGACGCGCCAGGCCGAGGCGTCGAGCCTGCTGCCGAACATCGTGCTGATCGACGGCGGCAAGGGTCAGGTCGAAATCGCGCGCCAGGTGTTCACCGAGCTCGGCCTCGACACGTCGATGCTGGTCGGCGTCGCGAAGGGCGAGGGGCGCAAGGTCGGCCTCGAGACGCTCGTGTTCGCGGACGGCCGCACGCCGCTCGAACTCGGCAAGGAGAGCGCCGCGCTGATGCTCGTCGCGCAGATTCGCGACGAGGCGCACCGCTTCGCGATCACCGGCATGCGCGCGAAGCGGGCGAAGGCGCGCCAGACGTCGCGGCTCGAGGAGCTCGAGGGCGTGGGCGCGAAGCGACGCCAGCGGCTGCTCGCGCGGTTCGGCGGGTTGCGCGGCGTCGTTGCCGCGAGCGTCGAGGAACTCGCGAGCGTCGAGGGCATCTCGCATGCGCTCGCCGAGCAGATCTACAAGCAGCTTCACTGACGCCGCCGTGCGGCCGGCTGCCTCGCCAGCGTTCTTGTGGCAGGCCGGTCGACACGGCACAATTGCGAATCCTCTACTGTCCCGCATGCCATGCCGTTCAATTTCCCGATTTTCCTGACGTGGGTACGGATCGTGCTGATTCCGCTCGTCGTCGGCGTGTTCTATCTGCCGGACACGGTGATGGGCGGCGCGCACCGCAATCTCGCGGCGGCGGCGATCTTCATACTCGCGGCGCTGACCGACTGGTTCGACGGTTATCTCGCACGCAAGTGGAACCAGACGTCGTCGTTCGGCGCATTTCTCGATCCGGTGGCGGACAAGTTGATGGTGACGGCGGCGCTGCTGATCCTCGTGCAGATTTCGCGCGTCGACGCGGCGATCGCGCTCGTGATCGTCGGCCGCGAGATCGCGATTTCGGCGCTGCGCGAGTGGATGGCCCAGATCGGTGCGTCGAAGAGCGTGGCGGTGAACCAGCTCGGCAAGTTCAAGACCGCGTGCCAGATGGTCGCGATTCCGATGCTGCTGTTCTACGGGCCGCTGCCGCTCGGCATCGCCACGATCGACACGCGCGTGTGGGGCGAGTGGCTGATGTATCTCGCGGCGGTGCTGACGATCTGGTCGATGCTGTACTACATGAAGCTCGCATGGCCGCAAATTCGCGAGCGCAGCCGCGTGTGACGCGGTCCGCCATGCCGGGGCGGAGAACTTTTTGGAAAAGGGGCGCGAAAAACCCTTGACACACGAATGTGCCTTCGACATAATCTCGCTTCTCCGCTGCACGACGAAGTAAGTGTGTGACGGGGAAGCAGTAGCGCAGCAACATGCGGGAGTAGCTCAGTTGGTAGAGCGCAACCTTGCCAAGGTTGAGGTCGCGAGTTCGAGACTCGTCTCCCGCTCCAGATTTTTTCTGGCAGCGTGTAGTACGGCAGAGCGCTGCAGATGCAGGACACATGCGGGAGTAGCTCAGTTGGTAGAGCGCAACCTTGCCAAGGTTGAGGTCGCGAGTTCGAGACTCGTCTCCCGCTCCAGGTTTTTGGCGACGCGTTGTACGGCAAGCGTTGCAGTTGCAGGACAATGCGGGAGTAGCTCAGTTGGTAGAGCGCAACCTTGCCAAGGTTGAGGTCGCGAGTTCGAGACTCGTCTCCCGCTCCAGGTAATGGGGAAGCCACGCTTCCCTTTTTATTTGATGGACCGACGGTCATCAAAGAAATCTGTCGCTTGCCGGCACGGCGAGTGAACAGTCCGCTTTTGGCGCGATAGCAAAGCGGTTATGCAGCGGCCTGCAAAGCCGTTTAGGCCGGTTCGACTCCGGCTCGCGCCTCCAGACAAAGCCCCGCTTCGGCGGGGCTTTTCTTTTTTCTCCCCTCCATTCGCTGCCGGACGCCAAACACGTTGCACGGACGGCACTCCGTCGAAAGTGCCGACGACCGTCAATACCGCCGGGACTTTATCGATCTGGTCAAAACGCTGCTATTTGTTGAAAGGCGGGGCGCATTCCGTGCAAATATTTAAATTATCGTGCATGAATATGTCTGCGTGCATGTAATTGCCCTATATTTGTCGGGTCAGCGGTGTTATATTTTTTCGCTATAAATATAACCGAGGGTAATTCGAATGCTAATAACCGGGATGTCTCGCAAAACCCGTTGCTGGTCGGCCGTCGTGGCATTGGCGGCATTCGCGGGGCTGGTCGGCGCTGCGTGGGCCAACACGCAGCCGACGCAGCAAAAGCAGGCGCGCATGCCGCGCGTGCCGCAGAACCTGCCGGTCTCGCCCGAACAGGCCGAGTACAACCTGCCGCTCAGCGAGCAGGACCGCGCGATGCTGACCAAGCCTTCGCAACAGAAGCAGCCGCTCAAGCGCAGCAAACGCAGCGCATCGGGTGCCGATTGTCGCGACATGGCGGTGATGACCCAGTATCGCGGCGCGGCACTTGCCGACTACATTGCCAATCTTCCCGATTATGAATGCCATTACGGCCTGTTTTCAGTCGATAAAACCTTGGCCGCGCAGATCTTTAATGCCGAAAACGTGCACGCCGTCGCGGGTCGTTTCGTGCAGGAGTTATATCGCTATGACGCAAGCAATTTGATTCTGGTCAATTTGCTGATTTATCTGCGTTCCGCTTATTACCAATATGACGTATCGGGCATTGCGGATCCGATTCCGAATCTCGCGGTGCAGCTGCGCCCGTATATCAAGCAAAGCCTCGAGGGCGATGCGCTCTATCGTGAGAATTCGCGTGCGCCGAGCACCGCGAACGAACTGATGAAGCTCATCACGAACATGAAGGACGAGGCGTACTACCTGCCTGCACTGAAGAACCGCGTTGCGCTCTATACGGCGAGCGCGGCGAATCCGCAGGCGGCGGCGCCGCTGCAGCAGCGGAGCGCGGCGGGCGGCTTCACCGGCCTGCTGACGGTGTTCTTCTACGCGCATCAGCGCACCGGCGCGCAGCAGATGCTCGACAGCGACGCGACCCTGCCCGAGACGCTCAATCGCTTCGTCACCGCGAACCGCGCGAGCCTGTCGAATACCAGCGCCGCATATCAGCTCGCCGACGCGGCGCGCGAGACCTATCGCTTTCTCCGTTATCCGACGCAGAAGCCGCGCGTGAAGAAGATGATCCAGGACATGCTCGCGTCGACGAGCATGACGGGCGCGGACAGCGATCTGTGGCTCGCGGCGGCGGAAGCGGTCGACTATGGCGACTCCGGCAGCTGCGCGGATTACGGCACGTGCGACTACAAGAAGCGTCTGGCCGACGCGGTGCTGACGCATCGTTACGCATGCAACGCGAGCGTGCGTGTTCTCGCGCAGGACATGACGGCGCCGCAGTTGCAGTCGGTATGCGCGGCGGTCGCCCGGCAGGACGATTACTTTCACCGGATGATGAAGACCGGACGCAAGCCGGTCGCGGGCGATCGGAATGACACGATCGAGCTCGTCGTCTTCGACGACTACGCGAACTACCGCAAGTACGCTTCGGTGATCTACGGAATCAGCACCGACAATGGCGGCATGTACCTCGAAGGCGATCCGTCGGCGCCCGGCAACCAGGCGCGCTTCATCGCGCACGAGGCGTCGTGGCTGCGGCCCGAGTTCAAGGTGTGGAACCTCGAGCACGAGTTCACGCACTATCTCGACGGCCGCTACGACATGGCGGGCGACTTCACGGCGAGCACCGCGAAGCCGACCGTCTGGTGGATCGAAGGCGTTGCCGAATATCTGTCGAGAAAGAACGACAATCAGGAATCGATCGACGCCGCGCACACGGGCGCGTACCGGTTCTCGGACGTGCTCGGGACGCGTTACGCGTCGAGCGACTACGTCGCGCGTGCATACCGGTGGGGCTATATGGCGACGCGCTTCATGTTCGAGCGCCATCGCGCCGACGTCGACACGATCGTTGCACGCTTCCGCGCGGGTGATTACGACGGCTACGAGAACTACGTCGGGTACATCGGCCGCCGCTACGACAGCGAGTTCGCCGATTGGGCGCGCAATGCAACGACGGGAGGGGAGCCGCCGCTGCCGACGGCGAGATGATCGAGCGCGGCCGCCTGAGTAAAAAGCCCGCGTCGTGAACTGCACCCATAGGTTGGATCAGTGTCAACCTCTTGGGGGCAGTTCAATTCCTCGGAGCTTTCCCTTTTCCTGTTCAGCCTCGCGCCTTCTCCCACGCGTGCTCGACGAATACGCGGCACAGCGCCTCCATCCCCCGGCGGTCTTCGTCGTCGAAGCGCGCGGCGACCGGGCTGTCGACGTCCCACACGCCGATCAGCGTGCCGTCGCCGGCCACCAGCGGCACGACGATTTCCGATTCCGACGCGGCGTCGCACGCGATATGGCCGGGGAAATCATGCACGTCACGCACGACCTGCGTCTCGCGCGTCTGCGCAGCCGTGCCGCACACGCCCTTGCCGAGCGCGATCCGCACGCACGCGGGCTTGCCCTGGAACGGCCCGACCACGAGCTCCGTCCCGTCGAAGAAGTAGAAGCCGGCCCAGTTGAGACGGTCGAGCGAGTGGTAGACCAGCGCGGCGAAGTTGGCCGCGTTCGCGGTCAGGTCGCGTTCGGATTCGACGAGCGCGCGTGCCTGCTCGACGAGCGTCGCGTATTGATCGGCCTTGGAGGCGTTGGGGTCGTTGGACAGCGTGAACATGGCTGGAATGCGCAAGGGTGGTCGGAAGTGCGCGGAGCGCGCATGCGGCAGTCTACGGCACATGCCGCTGACGCGCAGCGCGCGTCCTCGCGCACGCGAATGCGCAAGCTGGCGCCGCGGGTTCAGTCGGGTTCGAGTTCGGCAAACCGCGCAGCCAGAAAATCGAGCAGCGCGCGCACGGCAGGCAGCAACCCCCGGCGCGACGCGAACACCGCATGCACGATCTCGCGGCGCGGTGCCCAGTCGGGCAGCACGGTTACCAGCGCGCCGCGCGCGACCTCGTCGCGCACCATCATCGTCGGCAATTGCACGATGCCGACACCGGCGACGGCCGCCGCGCGCAACGCGAGCATGCCGCCGGTCACGAAACGCGGCTGGTGGTGGATCTCCGCATGCGCACCGTCGGGCCCGCGCAGCCGCCACACGTGCGTGGACTGCGGGACGCCGTGATCGAGGCTCGGCAGGCGCGCGAGATCGGCGGGAACGGCCGGCATGCCGCGCTCGCGCAGCATCGTGGGGCTGGCGACGAGGCACTGGCCGCGCTCGGCCAGCACGCGCAGCGCGAGATCGCTGTCCTCGAGCGGAGGCGGGCGTACGCGGATCGCGACGTCGATCCCTTCGCCGACCACGTCGACGCGCCGGTTGGTCGCTTCCAGATGAATCTCGACGCGCGGGCACGCGACCATGAACGCGGCGATCATCTCGCCCACGAGCGAATCGAGCAGCACGATCGGGCAACTGACGCGCACGATGCCGCGCGGCTCCTCGTGCAGCAGCGCGATCGCCTCGTCGGCTGCGTCGGCCTCGACGAGCATCGCGCGGCAATGCGAATAATAGGTCTGGCCGACGTCGGTAACGGTGAAGCGGCGCGTCGAGCGCTGGATCAGCCGCATCCCGAGCCGCGCCTCGAGCAGCGCGATGCGGCGGCTCAGCTTCGATTTCGGCATGTCCAGCGCACGCCCGGCCGGTGCGAAACCGCCGTGTTCGACGACCTGCACGAAATAATAGAGATCGTTCAGATCCCGCGCTTTATCGTTCATGAAATGGAACGCTGAGTGCGATTTTGGCAGTCTACCGGATCGATCGTTCCACCTCTATATTCCTGTTCAGGATGCGAAACACGTGTTTCGCCGCAATTCGGAGAAGGCAATGAAGAAGATCCAGGGTGTGTACAGTGCGCCGCGCGGCCATTGGGTCGGCGACGGTTTCCCGGTGCGTTCGATGTTCAGCTACCAGTCTCACGGCACGCACCTGAGCCCGTTCCTGCTGCTCGACTACGCCGGCCCGACGTCGTTCGAGCCGGGCTCGGCTTCGGCGCCGCGCGGGGTCGGCCAGCATCCGCACCGCGGGTTCGAGACGGTGACGATCGTCTATGACGGCGAGGTCGCACACCGCGACTCGACCGGCGCGGGCGGCGTGATCGGCCCGGGTGACGTGCAGTGGATGACGGCCGCGAGCGGGATCCTGCACGAGGAATTCCACTCGGAAGGGTTCACGCAGCGTGGCGGCCCGCTCGAGATGGTCCAGTTGTGGGTGAACCTGCCCGCCAAGGACAAGATGGGGGCGCCCGGCTACCAGACGCTGCTGGACGCCGATATCCCCGTGGTCGAACTGCCTGACGGCGCGGGGCGGGCGCGGATCATCGCGGGCGAGCTCGACGGGCGGCGCGGCCCGGCCCGCACGCATACGCCGATCGACGTGTGGGACGTGCGGCTCGTGGCCGGCGGCCACGCGCGGTTTCCGGTCGCCGAAGGGCGCACGCTCGCGGTGGTCGTGCTGAGCGGTACCGTGCAGGTGAACGGCGAGACGGTCGCCCGCGAAGCGCAATTCGTGCAGCTCGGCCGCGACGGCAGCGACGTCGAGATCGAGGCGAACGGCGACGCGAAGCTGCTGATCCTGAGCGGCGAACCGATCGACGAGCCCGTCGTCGGTTACGGCCCGTTCGTGATGAACTCGCAAGCGGAGATCCGCACCGCGATCGAGGACTTCAACAGCGGCCGCTTCGGCCGGATGCCGGCATGACGGACAGGCCCCGCGCAATGCGGGGCCCGTTGTCGTGCGTGCAAGGCGGTCGCGCGGCGAGTGCGCTTCGGGGCATAATCGACGATTGCCGCGCGCCGGCCGGCGCGCCCGAAGCCCGAATCAGGACCGCACATGAACGCACCCGCAACCGCCGCAAACCCGCCCGCCACCGATGCGCTCGACTGGCGCTGGAAATCCTTCGACGCGCTGACGGCGCGCGAAGTCTATTCGATCCTCGAAGCCCGCAGCGCCGTGTTCGTCGTCGAGCAGAACTGCGTGTATCGCGACATCGACGATGCGGACCAGGCCGCCTGGCACCTGGCCGCGTACGACGAAGCGGGCCGGCTGGCCGGCTATCTGCGCGTGCTGTTGCCCGATGCGCAGCACACCGACGTACGCATCGGCCGCGTGCTGACGACCGCCGCGTTCCGTGGCGCGGGCCTGGGCAACGGGCTGCTGTCGCGCGCGCTCGAGCATATCCGCGCGCAGTGGCCGGATACGCCGGTGAGCCTGCATGCGCAGGCCCACTTGCAGCGTTTTTACGGCGCATTCGGCTTCACGCCGAGTTCGGACGTGCACGACGAGGACGGCATCCCGCACGTGTGGATGAGCAGCGCGCGCGCCTGATACGGCGGCGCGCGCCGCGTCAGCGCGCGCCGTGCACGGTGCGCGCGACCGCCTGGCCGGCCTCGCGCCCGGCTTCACGCTTCGCCGCGCGTTCGTCCCGCAGGCGGCCGCGGGCGGACAGCCGCAGCCAGTGCCGCAGCGCGATCAGCGCGCCGATCACGCTCATCATCGAGCCGGGAATCCACAGCAGCAGGCCGCCGATCTGCTGGTCGCGCAGCGGGCTCAGCCACGTGAACGCGCGGCCGCAGATCGAATAGATCGGATACAGCTCGTGCGGCGTGAAGAAGATCAGCGCGCCGAGTGCGATCTGCGGCGGGATCGCCGCGACGACGATGAGGATCCGGCGGCCCGGCGACAGTCGCGCGGGCGGCGCGGGGCGCGGATCGACGACGAGCCACCAGAACAGCAGCCCGTCGACCACCATGCTCCAGTTCATCACGCGATAGAGACGCCAGTCGAGCATCGCGATGAAGTGGATCGGCGACAGCAGCCAGAAATAGATCAGCCCGACGAACAGCACGACCGCGACGACGGGATGGAACACCACGTCGAGCGTCGCGCGCACGGGTGCCCACGCGAGTGCGGGGCGCACGAAGCGCTGCCGCCAGCGAAACGGGATGCCCGCGCGAATCGCCGCGCCCGGATACGACAGCGCGATGAAGAACGGCCCGAGGTGGTGCAGCACGAGGTGCTGCGCGCGGTGCAGGAAGAACTCGTGCTCGAAGAAATAGTCGAGCCGCGTATGCAGTGCGATGTAGAGCGCCGTCAGCCCGAACCAGAACGAGAACTGCCGCAGCGGCGACACCTTCGCCTTCTTCACGCCGCGCGCGAACAGCACGGCAGCGGCGAGCACCGCGATCACCACGGTCGGCGACGGTTCCCACGGGTCGAGCCAGTACAGGAGGTTCATCGCGCGCGCATCACTTTGCCTGGGCCGGCGATTTCACGGCGAACGGCGCATCGACCGTTTCGCCGTCGGAGAATTTCAGGCGCAGGTGCACGGTGTCGCCCGGCTTGATCGCGTGCTTCGGCTCCTCGAGCATGAAGTGGTAGCCGCCCGGCGCGATGTCGACCTTGCCGCGCGCGGGGATCGTCAGCTTGTCGACCATTTCCATCTTCTGCGTCGAGCCGTTCGAGACGGTCTGGTGCAGCATCGCCATTCCGTAGTCGGGGCTGTCGACGTCGACGAGATCGACCGGCTTGTCGCCCGTGTTCACGATCGTGACGTAGCCGCCTGCAGGCAGCTTGTTCGGCAGCCAGCGCACCCATGCGTTCTGCGCGGTGATCGCACCGGCGGCATAGGCGTGGGCGCCGGCGCACAGCGCGGCGAGGAGGGCGAGCGTCTTGAGTGTCGTGTTCGTCTTCATGTCGTGAGATGAATTCAGGTGGTGGAGGCGGTGTCGATGATCCGGCGCACATCGGCGGCGATGGCGTCGGGCGAGTCGCGGTCGGTCGCAAGCAGGCGTGCGCGGCCGGTTGCGTCGAAGATGTAGACGGCCGAGCTGTGCGTGACTTCGTAGCCGCCGGACGGATCGCGCTGTTCCATCTGGTACGCGACGCGATAGCGCTTCGCGAGCGATTCTATCTGGCGGTCGGTGCCGGTCAGGCCGCGCGCATGCGCGGCGTCGAACGCGGCGACATACGATTGCATCGCCTGCGGTGTGTCGCGCGCAGGGTCGACCGAGACGAACAGGATGCGCACGTCGTTGGCCTGCGGGCCGAGCTTCGCCAGCACTTCCATCAGCCGTGCCATCGTTTCGGGGCAGACGTCGGGGCAGTGCGTGTAGCCGAAGTAGACGAGCGCGACCTGGCCGCGGAACGCATCGGCGCCGACGGGGCGGCCGTCGCCGCCCGTCAGCGTGAACGACAGGTCGGGCAGGTGGCCGGTGACGTTGGTCAGGTTCCAGCGCGGCTCGTCGTGCGTGCACGCGGCGAGCGCCACGGCGGCGGCGAGGGCCGCGGCCGTGCGGATGATGCGGGAGAAGCGCCGGTGCGGCGCTGGGCGGGCAGACGACATCCTGGGGCTCGATCGGACGGAAAGGTGACCGGCCGGCGCGATGCCATGCGTCGCGCGGCAGGCGGTTGCGACTGTAGCGCAATTCGCGCGCCCGCGTCCTTTCGAAACCCGCACGGGGCGGACGAGCGGGGCAATATGTCGCAGTTGACGCAAGCGGCGGCGCGAGGCCGGCGATGCGCCGGTTTCGCCCATCTCGGTGCGCAGGCGCGGTAAGATGCGCACAATTCCATTCGCGCAGCGGCGGTGCGGCGTTTGCCGGCCGACCCTCAGACTATCGAATCGATGCAATCCGTTCCGGCTTCCCTGTCCCTGACCGATACCGCGTTCTTCTTCGACTTCGACGGCACGCTCGTCGAACTGGCGCCGACGCCCGACAGCATTCACGTTCCGCCGTCGTTGCTGACGCTGCTCGACGAGCTGCAGCGCCGCTCGCACGGTGCGGTCGCGATCGTGTCCGGGCGCGGTATCGACAACCTCGACACGTTCCTCAAGATGCCCGGCCTGCCGATCGCCGGCCTGCACGGCGCGGAGCGCCGCGATGCGAACGGCGACACGCAGCGCATCGGCTTCAACGACGAACGCCTGCTGCGCATCGAGCGCGAACTGGCGGCCGTCGTCGACCGTCATCCGGGCATGCTGCTCGAAATCAAGGGCGCGGCCGTCGCGCTGCACTACCGCAACGCGCCCGAGCGCGAGGCGGCTGCGCGCGCGGCCACCGAGCGCCTCGTCGCCGACTATGCCGATGCGTATGTGCTGCAGCCCGGCAAGATGGTGTTCGAGATCAAGCCGAAGGGTGTCGACAAGGGGCGCGCGCTGGCCGCGTTCCTCGACGAGCCGCCGTTCGCGGGCCGCGTGCCGCTGTTCGCGGGCGACGACCTGACCGACGAGAAGGGCTTCGCGGTGGTCAACGCGCGCGGCGGCCTGTCGATCAAGGTCGGCGCGGGCGAGACGTCCGCCCGCATGCGGCTCGATTCGGTCGACGCGCTGCATGAGCAGATCGCGCACTGGCTCGGTGCGGGGCAGCCGCACGCATGAGTCGCCTCATCATCGTTTCAAACCGCGTCGCACCGATTTCGGAAGGCGAACCGGCGGCAGGCGGCCTCGCGATCGGGGTCTACGATGCGCTGAAGGAGACGGGCGGCATGTGGTTCGGCTGGAGCGGCGAGGTCGTCGCGTCCGGCGCGCCGCAGATTCGCGTCGAGGAGCACGGGCCGGTCACGTTCGCGACGATCGGCCTGTCGCGGCGCGACTACGACCAGTATTACCGCGGCTTCTCGAACGCGACGCTGTGGCCCGCGTTTCACTACCGCACCGACCTGATCCAGTACGACCGCCACGAGTTCGAAGGCTACAGCCGCGTGAACGTGTGGCTCGCCCGGCAGCTCGTGCCGCTGCTGCAGGACGACGACGTGATCTGGGTGCACGACTATCACCTGATCCCGTTCGCGCGCGCACTGCGCGCGGCCGGCGTGAAGAACCGCATCGGCTTCTTCCTGCACATCCCGTTTCCCGCCGCGCAGGTGCTCGTCAACGTGCCGCCGCATCGCGATCTCGTCGAGTCGCTGTGCGCGTTCGACCTGCTCGGCTTCCAGACCGAACCCGACCTGCGCGCGTTCTGCGACTACGTCGAATCCGAAGCGGACGGCGTGATCGAGCGCGATGGGCGCGCGGCGACGGTGCGCGCATTCGGCCGGACGCTGCGCGCGGCCGCGTACCCGATCGGCGTGCATCCGGACGAGATCGCGTCGCTCGCGCAGGCCGGCGAGCACGGCAAGGCGGTGCGCACGCTCGCGACGTCGCTGCGCGGCCGCAAGCTGATCATGAGCGTCGACCGGCTCGATTACTCGAAGGGGCTCGTCGAGCGCTTCCGCGCGTTCGAGAAGCTGCTCGAGCACGAGCCGTCGCATCGCAACCGCGTGTCGTTCCTGCAGATCGCGCCGTCGACCCGCGCGGAGCTGCGCGCGTACCAGGACATCCGCCTGCAGCTCGAAGGAGAGTCGGGGCGCATCAACGGACGCTTCGCCGAGCTCGACTGGGCACCGATCCTCTATATCCATCGCCAGTACGACCGCCAGCTGCTTGCGGCGCTGTACCGGCTCGCGCGGGTCGGCTACGTGACACCGTTGCGCGACGGGATGAACCTCGTCGCGAAGGAGTACGTATCCGCGCAGGATCCGGACGATCCGGGCGTGCTCGTGCTGTCGCGCTTCGCGGGCGCCGCGCGCGAGCTGACGGGAGCGCTGATCGTCAATCCGATCGATATCGACGGGATGGCCGATGCGTTGTCGCAGGCGCTGACGATGCCGCTCGCCGAGCGGCGCGCGCGTTATACGGACATGATCGCGCAGCTTCGCGAGAACAACGTGTCGGTGTGGCGCGACAACTTCCTGCGCGATCTGCAGCGCGCCTGAGCCGCCGCCCGGTGCGGCGTCGGGAATGAACAAAGCCGCAGTGCGTGATGCACTGCGGCTTTGTTTTCGGGCGGGCGCGCCGCGCGTCAGGCCACGCGTTCGCCGGTCGGCGTGCTGCCGTCGGGCGCCGCGTGATGGCGGCCGTGCTGCTTCGCGAGCAGGTCGCGGTACAGGCCGGGGCGGTTGCGCAGCACGTCGGGCGGGCCGTCGTCGATGACCTTGCCGTTGTTCATCACGATGATCCGGTCGAAGTTGCGCAGCGTCGACAGGCGGTGCGCGATCGCGATCACCGTGCGACCGACCATCAGGCGGTCGAGCGCGCTCTGGATCGCTTCCTCGGATGCGCTGTCGAGCGCGGACGTCGCTTCGTCGAGCAGCAGGATCGGCGCGTTCTTCAGGATCGCGCGCGCGATCGCGATGCGCTGGCGCTGGCCGCCCGACAGCTTGACGCCGCGGTCGCCGACGATCGTGTCATAGCCTTCCGGCATCGCTTCGATGAACTCCGCGCAGCGCGCGTCGCGCGCGGCCGCGAGCACTTCGTCGCGGGTCGCTTCGGGGCGGCCGTATGCGATGTTGTCGTAGATCGTCCGGTGCAGCAGCGAGATGTCCTGCGGCACGAGCGCGATCGCGTGGCGCAGGCTGTCCTGCGTGATCGTCTTCACGTCCTGGCCGTCCACCTGCACGACGCCGTCCTGCGTGTCGTAGAAGCGCTGCAGCAGCGCGAGCACGGTCGACTTGCCGGCGCCCGACTTGCCGATCAGGCCGACGCGCTGGCCCGGCTCGATATGGAGGTCGAAGTGGTCGAGGATCGCGCGGCGGTGCGGATACGCGAACGTCACGCGCTCGAAGTCGACGCGGCCGCCCTTGGCCGACAGCGGCTGCGCGTCCGAGCGATCGGGCATCCCGTGCGGCTCGAGCAAGGTCTTGACGGCTTCGGACAGGCGCGCGATGTGCTGCGTGACGTCGACGAGCGCGACCGCGAGGTCGCGCGTGCCGTGCAGGATCGTGAAGCCGAGCGAGCTGACGAGCACGATGTCGCCCGATGTCGCGCGGCCCTGGTCCCACAGCCACAGCGCCCAGCCGAGCAGGCCGGCGGACAGCATCGCGGTGATCACCGCGTGCAGCAGGCGCAGCTTTTCGAGATAGAGCAGGCTCTGCTGGCGCGCATCCATCTCGGCCTTGACCGTTGCGCCGAAGCGCTTCTGTTCGCGCAGCGTCATCCCGAACGCACGCACGAGGCCCATGTTGCCGATCACGTCGACGAGTTCGCCGTCGACCGCGGCGGCCTTCGCCGCGAACGCATGGTGGCGGGCCGAGCCGCGCCCGGCGAGCTTGAACAGGATCACGGACAGCACGGCCGAACAGCCGAGCAGGCCGGCGGCCATCATCGGATTGACGACGATGATCATCAGGATCGCGCCCATCACCGCGATGCACGGCGGCAGCACGTTCCACGCCATCGTGTTCTCCGACGTGTAGACGGCGTTCGACGTGGCCGTGATGCGGCTCGCGAGCGTGCCGGGCTGCTTTTCGGAGTAGTAGGTCGGCGAATGGCCGATCAGGTACTGGAACAGGTCGCGCCGCAGGTCGCCGGTGACCGCGACGAACGTATGCGCGGCGACCCAGCCGCCGACGCGCCACAGCAGGTTGTCGGCCGCGATCAGCCCGACGAGCAGCGCGAATGCGCTCCACAGCGGGCCGGGGTGATGACGCCCGGTCGCCAGCACGTCGATCAGGTGCTTGATCGCGTATTGCGAGCCGAGCGCGCAGCCGACGGCGGCCAGCACGCTGCAGAGCACGATCAGATGGGCGACGGGGTGCAGGCGGATGTAGCGGAACAGGAACGCGATCGGCCGGTGCGCGTAGCTCGACAGCTTCGCGTTGTGGGCGTTGCGCTGGGCAGGGGTGAGAGATTCCAAAATATGCGTGCGGTGATTCGGTGATTGAGCGTTGCGGCGGGATCGCTTGCCGGCGTTCGCCCGGACTGAATAATCCGGCATTGTAAACAAGGCCGTGCGCTGCGCTGCGCGAATCTTGCCTCGGCCAGGGGCGCGCGATCGATTTTGAGATAAAATCCGGCATCCCGTCCTGTCTCATGTGCCGGAATCACGCTGCCGGCGGTCACGGGGGCAAGGAATGCCAAAAGGGCCTTCCACTCTAGAACGGACACCCGAGTCCGCGGGTTGCAAAGTGTTGCACCTTTGTAACAAAGTAAAGTGTTTGAAATGTTGTGCGCCGTATCGGGATTAACCCTAGATAATCGGCTCCGGGTTCGATTCCAGGTTTTTTACGAACCCCTGTCAACGGGTCTTCGTTTCAAACGTTCTATGCCTGTCGCGTCGCCGACGCTCCTTGAGCAGCGCGGGTTCGACGCCCCCGGCAGGCTGATTCGTCCGATTTTTCGGACGAAATGCATCCAGCCCGGACCGCCGGCAGGTTGCCGACCCATACCTGGTTTTTAGCCGATTTTTTAGGAGTTACGCATGCGAATCGCCCAAATCGCTCCGTTGCACGAAGCGGTGCCCCCGAAACTGTACGGTGGTACCGAGCGAGTGGTGTCCTACCTCACCGAAGCACTTGTCGAGATGGGGCATGACGTCACGCTCTTCGCGAGCGGCGATTCGCAAACCTCCGCGAAGCTCGAAGCCTGCTGGCCGCAGGCCCTGCGCCTCGACCCGACGATCCGCGACGTGATGGCCCCGCACATGCTGCTCCTCGAGCAGGTGCGCCGCCGCGCGGAAGAGTTCGACGTCCTGCACTGCCACATCGACTACTACCCGTTCTCGCTGTTCTCGCGCCAGCCGGTCCCGCATCTGACGACGATGCACGGCCGTCTCGACCTGCCGGAACTGCAGCCGATCTTCAACGCGTTCAGCGACGTGCCGGTGGTGTCGATCTCCGACAACCAGCGCATTCCGCTGCCGCAGGCGAACTGGCTGTCGACCGTGTACCACGGCCTGCCGGAAAACCTGCTGACGCCGATCCCGAACGTGAAGCCGAGCTACCTCGCGTTCCTCGGCCGCATCTCCCCGGAGAAGCGCGTCGACACGGCGATCCGCATCGCCGAGCAGGCCGGCCTGCCGATCAAGATCGCCGCGAAGCTCGACAAGGCCGACCGCGCGTACTACGAAGAGAAGATCAAGCCGCTGTTCGCGCTGCCGCACGTCGAGTACATCGGCGAAATCAGCGAAGCCGAGAAGACGGAGTTCCTCGGCAACGCGCACGCGCTGCTGTTCCCGATCGACTGGCCGGAGCCCTTCGGCCTGGTGATGATCGAGGCGATGGCCTGCGGCACGCCGGTGATCGCGTTCAAGCGCGGCTCGGTGCCGGAAGTGATCGACAACGGCGTGTCGGGCTTCGTCGTCGAAGACGAACTGTCGGCCGTCGCGGCGCTCAAGCGCCTCGATACGCTGCCGCGCGAGAAGGTTCGCGCCGCGTTCGAAGCACGTTTCTCGTCGAAGGTGATGGCGCAGAACTACGTGAAGGGCTACGAGGAACTGCTGCGCCAGAAGCGTCGCACGGTGCTCCGCGAAGTCAACGCAGGCTGATCGCGGGCTGCCGCCTCGCGGCGCGCGGCTCGTCAACGACGCCCCGTCCGGGTTTCCGGCGGGGCGTTGTCACATCCGCGGCGCGGATCTGTTGTATTCTCGCCGCGCCCGACGCCGCGAACGGCCTCCGAAGCGGCCCGGCATGGCATCCGGCCGTCTGTCCAGACGGTAATGTCCCTATAATGGCCGTGCCGTGAAATCCGGCCCCGCACCGAATATCCAGAGGAGAGCAGTCTTGGCGAGAACGAAATCCACGCGCGCAGCGCCGGCCCCCGGCGCCGGTGTGATCTTCGCGTTGCGTGCGATCGGTCTCGTGCTGCTCGCACGCTGGCTGTTCTCGATGTCCCAGATGGGCTATCGCTCGTCGTTGTCCGCGATGGTGTCGTCGCCCTGGGCGTTCGTCTACCTTCTGCTGATCTTCCTGCTGCTCGCGCTGCCGGGTGCCGTCGCGCGCGCCGAGCGGCCGTTCCATCCGCTGCCGCAGTGGCTGCGCCAGGCGCTGCGCGTCTTCGCGCTGATCGGTTTCCTGTTCGCGGTCTGGTCGATCGGCATGTTCGTGTGGGTGGATGGCTGGCGCCTTGCGCTGCATGCGGTGACGGCGACCAACGGCTGGCTCGTTGCCGCCCCGGCGCTTTATGCGGCGATCGTCTGGATCTGCCGCCCGCGGCCGCTGTGGCGGACCAACGTGGCTGCCCGCCGCTTCGCGGTCGGCCGTTATGCGATTTCGCTCGACGTGCTGACGCGTACCGCGATCGTCTGGATGGAAAGCCGCAAGGTCGGCCAGTACGACGCGCGCGAACTGTCGGTGCGCTGGCCCGGCCACTCCGGCTCGACGAGCCGCCAGGTTCAGGGCGACCCGTCGCAGGATTGCCCGCCGCCCGTCGCGCTGACCCGCGGCAGCCTGTTCAATCGACCGAAGGTCGAACTGCTGTGGGATTCGCCGGCGGCCGTCGGCCATAACCGGCAGATCGTCATGCGCGCGCCGCTCGCGACCGAAGGCGACCGCGTCGCGGTGCTCGCGCTCGACGCCGCGCTCAAGCAGATCGTCTGATATGTCCGGCGCGGTGCGCCGCGTCATTGCGTCGGCGCGGGCGACAATGCCCGCCCGCGTTTGAGCCGTCGCCGCAGGCCCGCCCGCCGCTCAGCGCACGAGGCAGGGGCGCTTGTTGTTGAAGGCCCACCCCGGAATCAGGTACTGCATCGCCGCCGCGTCGTCGCGGGCGCCGAGCCCGTGCTGCTTGTACAACTCGTGCGCGACCGCGACCGCATCCATGTCGATATCGATGCCGAGCCCCGGCCGCTTCGGCACGTCCACCCGCCCGTTCTCGATCTTCAGCGGCTCGCGCGTCAGTCGCTCGCCGTCCTGCCAGATCCAGTGCGTGTCGATCGCGGTGACCTGGCCCGGCGCGGCGGCCGCGACGTGCGTGAACATCGCGAGCGACACGTCGAAGTGGTTGTTCGAGTGCGAGCCCCACGTGAGCCCCCAGTCGCGGCACATCTGCGCGACGCGCACCGAACCCTGCATCGTCCAGAAGTGCGGATCGGCGAGCGGGATGTCGACGGCCTGCAACTGCACCGCGTGCCCCATTTGCCGCCAGTCGGTCGCAATCATGTTGGTCGCCGTCGGCAGCCCCGTCGCGCGGCGGAATTCGGCCATCACCTCGCGGCCCGAGTAGCCGTTCTCGGCGCCGCACGGATCTTCCGCGTAGGCGAGCACGTGATGCTGGTCGCGGCACAGCCGCACGGCCTCGTCGAGCGACCACGCGCCGTTCGGGTCGAGCGTCACGCGCGCGTCGGGGAAGCGCTCGGCGAGCGCCGTCACGGCCTCGATCTCGCTCGCCCCCTCGAATACGCCGCCCTTCAGCTTGAAGTCGTTGAAGCCGTAGCGCGCATGCGCGGCTTCGGCGAGCCGCACGACGGCCTCGGGTGTCAGCGCGGCTTCGTCGCGCACGCGCGTCCAGTCGTCGGTCGCGCCGCTGCCGTCGCGGTAGGGCAGCGCGGTCTTCGTACGATCGCCGACGTAGAACAGGTAGCCGAGCATTTCGACGCGCTCGCGTTGCTGGCCCTCGCCGAGCAACGCGGCGACCGGCACGCCGAGATGCTGGCCGAGCAGGTCGAGCAGCGCGGCCTCCAGCGCGGTGACCGCGTGGATCGTCGTGCGCAGGTCGAAGGTCTGCAGCCCGCGGCCGCTCGCGTCGCGGTCGGCGAAGGTGCGCCGCACGTCGTTCAGCACCGCCTGGTAGTTGCCGACCGGCTGGCCGACGACGATCGCACGCGCATCGTCGAGCGTGCGGCGGATGCTTTCGCCGCCTGGCACTTCGCCGACCCCGGTCCGGCCCGCGCTGTCCTTCAGGATCACGAGGTTGCGGGTGAAGAACGGGCCGTGTGCGCCGCTCAGGTTGAGCAGCATGCTGTCGTGGCCGGCGACCGGAATCGCTTGCAGGTCGACGATGCGCGGCGTGTCGTGGGAGGGCGAGGCAGTGACGGCGTTCATGGGCGGCGATGGTAAATGGGTGGGGGCGCCGCACCCCGCAAAAGCTTTGCCGCGCGCGGCGGGAGGTGCGATCATTCGACAACCGACGTGCGCGGAACGGCAACGACCGCGGCATTGGCATTGGAGCGATGAATCCACGATAGCGGTGCGAATCGTCCGATGCCAGCGTGGGTCGACAGGACGCAGATCGACCGATCATCAGTCGTCGGATGACTTGTGACGCAGTATAATGAATCATCGGCTTTCGCTCAAACCCCGCGTAAACCCTCGGCTCACATTACGATCATTCAAAAAGGAACCGGCCTCATGTCCGTGCCTACGCTTCCCGCAGCGCCGCGCCGTCGCGCACGCAGCCTCGCACAAGATGTCGTCGACGCGCTGACTGCGCAGATCGAAAACGGCACGCTGCGCCCCGGCGACAAGCTGCCGACCGAAACCGAAGTCATGGCGGCGCAGGGCGTGAGCCGTACGGTCGTGCGCGAGGCCATCTCGCGGATGCAGGCGAGCGGCCTCATCGAGACGCGCCACGGCATCGGCAGCTTCGTGCTGGAGCCGTCGCGCCGCCAGACGCTCGGGATCGACCCGGCGACGATCACGACGCTGCGCGACGTGCTCGCGGTGCTGGAGCTGCGCATCAGCCTCGAGAGCGAATGCGCGAGCCTGGCCGCGCAGCGCGCGAACGATACCGACCTGGCCGCGCTGCGGCGCGCGCTCGACGCGATCGCAACGGGGGCGGGCGGCGGCCGCGACACGGCGCAGCTCGACTTCCAGTTCCACCTGCAGATCGCGCAATCCACCGGCAACCGCTATTTCGTCGACATCATGACGCAGCTCGGCACGTCGATCATTCCGCGCACGCGCGTGAATTCGGCCCGCTTTGCCGGTGACGATCTGGAGCGGTACGTCGGCCGGCTGAACCACGAGCACGAGGACATCTACGAGGCGATCGCGCGCCACGATCCGGAGGCCGCACGCGCCGCGATGCGCACGCACCTCACCAACAGCCGCGAGCGCCTGCGCCGCGCGCACGAGGCGGCCGAAGCGGGGCGGGACGCGCACGCCGAGTAGGCCGCCGGTCCGCCGGCGCGCGCCGTCAGGGCTCGGCGCGGCGGCGGTTCTGCCAAATATCAGTCATCGTATGATTGCATCGTGCATCACACCGGATGACGACGCCCGCGCCGCCGACGCAAGGCCGGCGCGGGCGTTCCGCACTCAACCGCCCTTCGTCGTGATCGTCTTCCATGCGCCGCTCTTCACCTGGTACAGCGTCGACATCCCGCTCTTCAGCGAGCCGTCGTTCGCGAACGAGATGCGGCCGGTGACGCCTTCGAAGTCGATCTTTTTCAGCGCCGGACGATAGACCTTCGGGTCGGTCGAGCCGGACGCCTGCATCGCCTTGATCGCCGCCCACGCGGCGTCGTAGCCGAACTGCGCGTACGACAGCACGTCGACGCCGAAGCGCTTCCTGAAGCGCTGTTCGAAATCCTTCCCTTGCGGCAGCTCGTCGAGCGGCCGGCCGTATTCCCATGCCATCGCGCCTTCGGCGGCCGGGCCCGCGATCTTGATGAACTCGTTGTCCTTCACGCCGCCGCCGCCGACGAACTGCGCGTTCAGCCCGAGCTGGCGCATCTGCTTGATGAAGTTCGCGGCGAGCGAATCGAGCCCGCCGAAGAAGATCAGGTCGGGATTCTTGGCCTTCAGGCTCGTGATCTGCGCGCGAAAGTCGACCGCCTGGTTGCTGGTGAATTCGCGGCCGATGAGGTTCCCGCCGGCGGCCTTCACGGCCTTCTCGAACTCGTCTGCTTCGCCCTGGCCGAATGCGGTGCGGTCGTCGATGATCGCGATGCGCTTCGCCTTCGTCACGTCGACCGCGTACTTGCCCGCGTTGCCGGCGTTCTGGCCGTCGGTCGCGATCACCATGAACATGTTCGCCAGCCCGCGGGAGGTGAGCGTCGGGTTGGTCGCGGCCGGATCGATCACCGGGATGCCGGCCTTGTCGTAGACGACCGAGGCCGGAATCGTCGTCCCCGAGTTGAAATGGCCGACCACGACCGACACGTTCTGGTCGACCAGCGCTTGCGCGGCCTGCACGCCGATGCGCGGGTCGGCCTGGTCGTCCTGCACGACGAGGTTGAAGTGCGCGGGCTTGCCGGCGATCTGCACCTTCTGCGCGGCGGCATCGTCGAGCGCGAGCTGCACGCCGTTCTGCAGGTCCTTGCCGTAGCCGGCGTTCACGCCCGTGAGCGGCGCGGCGAAACCGACCTTGATGTCGGTGTCGCCGGCCGCCTGCGCGGCCTGTTGCGAGAGGAGGGCAAGCGCGGTGGCGAGCGAGAGGGACAGCAGCGATGGGCGGAATTTCATAGTCATTCCTTGGACGGCGAGACACGAGAACGCGCGCAACGGCGCGCGCGGGCGACGCTTCTGCGGGCACGGCCGAAGGCAGGCCCGAGCGTCTGACGACGAGTTATAGGGGGCCAAATTGGGCGAGTCTTGTCGATTCGACGCACGAAACGTGCGGATTTCCGCACAGCGTCGGTGCGACAAGGGAAAGCGGCGATGAGGGAATTCCCGCGCCGGGCGGCGGCGGGGCGGGCGCGGCAGCAGATGCCGCGCCCGCAGCGGCGGGAAGGGGGCGCCGGCCGCATCGAACGGCCGGCGCAGGGTGACGGCGTCGGCGCTGGCGTTACTCGGCAGCCCCGACCGCGGCCTCGACCGCGTCGTCGTCGGCGGACGCCGATGCCGGCTCGGTGCGGATCAGCGGATCGCTGGTGCTCGGGCGGCCCGTCTCGACGTGGCCCGCGAAGCGGCGCAGGAAGCCGAGCAGCCGGCCGTCGCTGACGGTCAGGTCGTACCAGCCGTGGCTGCCGCGCAGATCCCAGTAGTCGTCGACGCGCGCGCCGGGCGCCAGGTCGAACACGCGCGGATGCGCGTGGCCGTACGCGTTCGTGACCTTGAGCCGCACCGCCTTGTGGCCGCGGTTCATCAGGCGCAGCGTGATGTTGCCGTTGGCGACGTCATAACCGTAGATCACTTCCGGATTGACGCTCGCCGGCCCGACCGCCGGTGCGGCGGGGGTGCGGAAATGGCAGTAGAAGCCGTTCGGGCCGTACACGTCGAGGTCGTACAGGCCGAGCGACGCCGCGGCGCTCCACGTGTCGGCGATCCGCTTGCCGGCTTCGACCGTGTACGCCCACGGGCCGTCGAGGCGGTTGCGTGACTGCACCTGGAACGCGGCGCCTGCGCGGCCCGTGTTCGCGAAGGTCAGCCGGAACAGGCCGCTCGCGCTGTCGATCCGGCCGTATGCAAACAGCTCGTAAGGCAGCGCGCGCGCCGGCCGCAGTCCGGGCTCCTGCTTCGGCAGCTTCTGCAGCAGCGGCGGCACGGGGATGTAGTCGGGGTGGCGCAGGCGGTCGGGCGGCGCGTAGCCGCTCGTGTCCGGCAGCGTCGGCCAGCCGGCGTCGGCCGTCGCGAAATCGAACGCGGCGGTCAGGTCGCCGCACACCGTGCGACGCCACGGCGACACGTTGCCCGCCTTGACCGGATATTGCGCGCCGAAACGCGCCTCGATGAATTGCAGCAGCGACGTGTGATCGAAGGTCTGCGAGCAGACCCAGCCGCCTTTCGTCCACGGCGACACGACGAGCATCGGCACGCGCGGCCCGAGCCCGTACGGGCCGGCCATGTGAGATGCGTCGCCGGGGAAGATCTCATTGGTCGTCGCGACCGTCGACAGGCCGTTGTCGCGCGACTGCGGCGCGAACGGCGGCTGCACGTGGTCGAAGAAGCCGTCGTTTTCGTCGTACGTGATGAAGAGCGCGGTCTTGCTCCACACGTCCGGGTTCGACACGAGCACCTTCAGCACCTGCTCGATGTACCACGCACCGTAGTTCGCGGGCCAGTTCGGGTGCTCGGAATACGCTTCCGGCGCGCAGATCCACGACACCTGCGGCAGCGTGCCGTTCTTCACGTCCTGCTGCAGGATGTCGAACAGCGTGCCGCCGGCGCTGATGTTGGTGCCGGTGCGCGCCTTGTCGTACAGCGGCGTGCCGGGCAGCGCGGTGCGGTACTGGTTGAAGTAGAGCAGCGAGTTGTCGCCGTAGTTGCCGATGTACGGGTTCTGCGTCCAGCCCCACGAGCCGTTCGCGTCGAGCCCCGTGCCGATGTCCTGGTAGATCTTCCACGACACGCCGGCCTGTTCGAGTACTTCCGGATAGGTCGTCCAGCCGTAGCCCTTTTCCTCGTTGCCGAGCACCGGGCCGCCGCCCGTGCCGTCGTTGCCGACGTAGCCCGTCCACATGTAGTAGCGGTTCGGGTCGGTCGAGCTCGGGATCGCGCAGTGGTACGCGTCGCAGATCGTGAACGCGTCGGCGAGCTGGTAGTGGAACGGGATGTCGTCGCGCTTCAGGTACGCCATCGTCGTGGTGCCCTTGTTCGGCACCCACTGGTCGTAGCGGCCCTTGTTCCATGCCGCGTGCATGTCCTGCCAGCCGTGCGGCAGGTCCTGCAGGAACTGCAGGCCGAGCTTGTCCGCGCCCGGATGGAACGGCAGCAGCTCGGCCGGGCCGACCGGCTGGTGGAACACCGACTTGCCGTTCGCGAGGCGCAGCGGGCGCGGGTCACCGAAGCCGCGGACACCGCGCATCGTGCCGAAGTAGTGGTCGAACGAGCGGTTCTCCTGCATCAGGATCACGATGTGTTCGATATCGCGGATGGTGCCGGTGCGGCGGTTCGCGGGAATCGCGAGCGCATCGCGGATCACGGGCGGGAACAGGTTCAGCGCGGCGGCGCCGGCGGTGCCGGCAGCGACGCGCAGGAAGTCACGACGGTTCGATCGGGTCATGGTCGTTATCGTGCGGTAAAGGTGGGCGCCGGATGGCGGGGAGTGATGCAAGCGTGCTGCCCCGGCGCGCGAATGCGGGAGCGTGCCGGGTCGTGCCGCCGCGAGCATAGCGAGAAATCGGTGTCATTCATGTGAAGCGGTGGAAACGTTTGCGCGCTCGGGCCGGGCGGCGGGGCGGGATGGCGTGCCGACGGGCGCGGCGTCGCGGGCGGTGTATCGGGACGAACCGCGGGACGAACCGCGGGACGGACCGCGGCACGAATCGCGGCGCGGACCGGCGACGGGCGATGCGCGTCGGGCGTCGTCACGCGGCGCGCGCCGTCAGGCGTCCGTCACCCACGCGCCGAACCATTCGCTCGGGCGCGCGATCTCGTCCTGTGCGGCGACGAGTTCGAGTTCGTAGCGGCGTGCATCGTAGGTCGCCTTCACGACCGCATGCACGGCGGCGAGCGTGTGCTCGAACGCGGCGCGCACGGAGTCGCCGCGCAACCGGCATGCGACGAAGATCGCGCTGGTCAGGTCGCCGACGCCGACCGGATGGCGCGGAAACGCGTACAGCGGGCGCTGGCCGATCCATGCTTCGGTTTCGGTGACGGCGAGCATGTTGAAGCGATCGGCCGGGCTGTTGCGGTCGTGCAGGTGCTTGACGAGGATGATTTGCGGGCCGCGCCGGATCAGCGCGCGGCATGCTTCGACGGCTTCGGCGACGGTTTCGATGCGCCGCCCGACGAGCTTCTGCAGCTCGGTGTGGTTCGGCGACATGCCGTCGGCGAGCGCCGGCATTTCCTGGACCATGAATTCCTCGACGCCGGGCTCGGGCCGGATGCCGCCGGTCTGGCCCATCGCGGGATCGCAGAAATACCACGCGTTCGGGTTCATCGCCTTCACCGAGCGGACGATCTCGACGGCCGCGCGCGCCTGCGGCGGCGAGCCGAGGAAGCCGGACAGCACGGCGTCGCAGCGCTTGAGCGCGCCGATCGCGGCGATGCCGTCGACGAGCTGCTCCATCTTCGCGGCATCGATCGCGCTGCCGGCCCAATGGCCATACTGCATGTGATTCGACAGCTGGACGGTATTGAGCGGCCAGACGTTGACGCCCAGGCGCTGCATCGGGAACACGGCCGCACTGTTGCCGGCATGGCCGTAGATGACGTGCGACTGAATGCTGAGGACGTTTTTCATGGGAACGCCTGCACGCGTTTCAGGGTCACGTCACACGATACCCGAGTTCGTCGCGCGCGCGGAAGTCGCGCGGCCCCGGAGTGTTGCGCGCCGTCGTCAGCGCGACCGCGTAGAATCGCGGGGCGCGAGGCGGCACGGCTGCCCGCGTGCATTTCCAATCACCGTGATCGCCATGCTTTCGATTCGCAAGATGTTGTACGCCGTGCGCGCCGTCGTGCTCGGCGCCGGCGTCGCCGCCGCGTGCGCCATGCCTGCCGCGGCGGCCGCCGCATCGCCCGCCGGCAACGACGGGCCCGTGTACGGCCCGCGCCTGGAAGGGTTCACCTATCCGGCACCCGTGCGTGTGTATACGTTCGTGTCGCAACGCGAAACGCTCGAGATGGCCTATCTCGACGTGCCGCCGGCGCACCCGAACGGCCGCACCGTCGTGCTGCTGCACGGGAAGAACTTCTGCGCGGCGACCTGGGAGGACACGATCGGCGTGCTGAGCCGTGCCGGCTATCGCGTGATCGCACCGGACCAGATCGGCTTCTGCAAGTCGTCGAAGCCCGATCGCTACCAGTACAGCTTCCAGCAACTCGCGCGCAACACGCACGCGCTGCTCGAATCGGTGGGGGTCAAGTCGGCGACGATCGTCGGCCACTCGACGGGCGGGATGCTCGCGATGCGCTACGCGCTGATGTATCCGAAGGCGACCGAGCAGCTCGTGCTCGTGAACCCGATCGGCCTCGAGGACTGGAAGGCGCTCGGCGTGCCGCCGTTGCCGGTCGACTACTGGTACGCGCGCGAGCAGAAGACCACGGCCGACGGCATTCGCCGCTACGAGCAGGGCACGTACTACGCGGGCAAGTGGTCGCCGTCGTACGAGCGCTGGGTGCAGATGCTGGCCGGGATGTACCGTGGCGCCGGTCGCGACGCAGTCGCGTGGAACTCCGCGCTGATCTACGACATGATCCTCACGCAGCCGGTGGTCTACGAACTCGGCGCGATCCGCGTGCCGACGCTGCTGCTGATCGGCGACAAGGACACGACCGCGATCGGCAAGGACGTGTCGCCGCCCGACGTGCATGCGAAGCTCGGCCGCTACCCGGAACTCGCGAAGCGGACGCAGGCCGCGATCCCCGGCGCGCAGCTCGTCGAATTCCCGGCGCTCGGGCACGCGCCGCAGATTCAGGACCCGGACGCGTTTCACAAGGCGCTGCTCGACGGGCTGGAGGCCGTGCACCCGCAGTGATGCGGGGCAGGCCGCGGGCGGCCCGGGCAAGTGCCGTCAGCGCACCTCGCTCGCGAGCTCGTCGCGGATCTGCGCGGTCAATTCGAACGAGCGCAGCCGTGCCGCATGATCGTAGATCTGCGCGGTGACGATCAGCTCGTCGGCCCCCGTCTGCGCGATACGGTCGCGCAGCTTGTCGCGCACGGTGTCGCGCGAGCCGACCGCCGCGAACGACAGCGAATGCGCCACGGTCGCGAGCTCGAGCTCGTTGGCCTCGAGCGCGTCGACGGGCGGCGGCAGCTTGCCCGGCGTGCCGCGCCGCAGATTGATGAACTGCTGCTGCAGCGACGTGAACAGGCGCCGCGCCTCGTCATCGGTATCGGCGACGAACACGTTGACGCCGACCATCGCATGCGGCTTCGGCCACGCGGCCGACGGCCGGTACTGCGCACGATAGATCTCGAGCGCGCGCATCAGGTAATCCGGCGCGAAGTGCGACGCGAACGCGAACGGCAGCCCGAGCATCGCGGCCAGCTGCGCGCTGAACAAACTCGAACCGAGCAGCCACACGGGCACCTCGAGCCCCGCGCCGGGCACCGCGCGCACGCGCTGGCCGGGCACCGGCTCCGCGAAGTAGCGCTGCAGCTCGGCGACGTCGTCCGGAAACGAGTCGGCACTGCCGATCAGGTCGCGGCGCAGCGCGCGCGACGTGGTCTGGTCGGTGCCGGGCGCGCGGCCGAGGCCGAGGTCGATGCGCCCCGGATACAGCGACGCGAGCGTGCCGAACTGCTCGGCGATCACGAGCGGCGCGTGGTTCGGCAGCATGATGCCGCCCGACCCGACGCGGATCGTCTGCGTGGCGCCCGCGACATGGCCGATCACGACGGCCGTTGCCGCGCTCGCGATGCCGGGCATGTTGTGATGCTCGGCGAGCCAGTAGCGGCGGTAACCCCAGCGTTCCGCGTGCTGCGCGAGATCGACGGTGTTGCGGAAAGCCTGGGAGGCGTCGGCGCCGGCGGGAATGGGGGCGAGATCGAGTACGGAAAACGGAGTCATCGGTTGGCCTTCGGACTGGGGGGGGCGGTGATGCGCTTACGCAACAAATGCCAAGGATTTTGCCAAAGGGTTCCGGATCGCGCTGGCGACGCGCCGATATCCCTGCGGGCGTCAGGGGCGCCCGGGCCGAGCGTATCGATTGTTTCCGCAATCAACGTAATCATCGAAAAATTACGAAATTTTACGGAGATTGGGTGCGAATTTGTGCGTAGACACAAAAAACCACGAAAGGCCAAGATTTGGAGACTGCAATACGCCTGCAAACCGCTTACGCTAGGGTTTACGAGGTTGCATCGGAAGAATGCCGGCTGTCCGGATTTTGATGATTTCGCATCAGTCCGTTTCATGGCGTGTTCGAGCGCGGGGTATCGCCGGCTGTTAAAATCCGGCGATTGTCCATCTCGCGCTCACGGTTGCCGTTCGCATTTTCTGCGTTTTGTCCGCGCGTTGCGCAGGAGCGCCTCTCGAGCGGGGCAGGGCTGCTTTCGAGCATCGCATGCCCCTGATACAGACGCTGCTGGAACAAGGAGTCGGGTCGTGCCCGCGTTCGTCCCAATCGGATCATCCATCATCGCTTGCCCGTTTGATCAACGCCGCGGCATGGCCGCCGCAGGGCGGTGCGCATGACGTCGTCAGCCGTATCGCTCATCGAGTGGCTGCTGGTCGCGTTCACGCTGGCGGCGGCCGGCTATGCGCTCGTCGCCGCGTTCGCGCCGCGGCCGCGTACGCCGCGCACGGCCGCGCGCGACGGCTTCGAGCCGGTCAGCGTGCTCAAGCCGCTCTGCGGCGCGGAGCCGCACCTGTACGAAAACCTCGCGACGTTCTGCGAGCAGCGCCATCCGCGTTATGAAGTGCTGTTCGGCGTCGCGTCGGCGGCCGATCCGGCCGTCGCCGTGGTCGAACGGCTGCGCGCCGATTACCCCGAGTGCGACATCACGCTCGTGATCGATGCGCGCGTGCACGGCAAGAACCTGAAGGTCAGCAACCTGATCAACCTCGCCGAACGCGCGAAATACGGCCGCATCGTGATCGCGGACAGCGACATCGCGGTGAAGCCGGACTATCTGGAGCGCGTGACGGCACCGCTCGCCGATGTGTCGGTCGGTGTCGTCACGTGCCTGTATCATGCGCGCAGCGTCGGCGGGTTCTGGACGCGCATCGGCGCGCAGTTCGTCGACGCCTGGTTCGCGCCGTCGGTCCGGATCACGCATCTCGGCCGCTCGAGCCGCTTCGGCTTCGGCGCGACGCTCGCGCTGACGCGCGACACGCTCGACCGGATCGGCGGCTTTCCCGCGCTGAAGGACGAACTGGCCGACGATTTCTGGCTGGCCGAGCTGCCGCGCCGCCTCGGGCGCCGCACCGTGCTGTCCGAGGTCGAGGTCGCGACCGACGTGATCGAGCCGTCGTTCGGGCCGCTGTGGCATCGCGAGACGCGCTGGCTGCGCACGATCCGTTCGCTGAACCCGGCCGGTTTCGCGTTCCTGTTCATTACGTTTACCGTGCCGTGGCTCGCGATCGGCGCGGCGCTCGCGCTGCGCCTCGACGGAACCTTCGCCGGCTCGCTGGCGGGCGGGGCGGCCGTGGTGGGCGCGTTCGGGCGGCTCGTGCTGCACGCGCGCGGCGAGGACGGCTGGCGGGCATTCTGGCGCGACCTGCCGCTCGTCGCGGTGCGCGACACGCTGCTCGCGCTCGAGTGGCTCGCGGCCGTGTTCGGCACGCATGTCGTGTGGCGCGGTGCGAGGATGACGGTCGTCGGCCGCGAACGCGCGACGGCCGTGGAGGGCGGCGACGGCCGCTGAACGGCACGGCGCAGGCTGACCAACCATGACGAGAGGCGGGCGCCGGCAGGGCGGCCCGCGGTTTTTTGACTGAATCGTTGTAACGAAACGAACTATGCAGGCTACCGGAGCATTCATGAAAACGCTGTTCTTGCAGGCCCCTTCGTATGACGGCTTCGACGGCGGAGCCGGCTCGCGCTATCAGGCGAAGCGCGAAATCCGTTCCTTCTGGTACCCGACGTGGCTCGCGCAGCCGGCCGCGCTCGTGCCGGGCAGCCGCGTCGTCGACGCGCCGGCCGACGGCCTGTCGGTCGAGGAGACGCTGAAGATCGCCAACGACTACGACCTCGTGATCATCCACACGAGCACGCCGTCGTTCCCGACCGACGCGATGTTCGCGCAGGATCTCAAGAAGATGAAGCCGTCGATGCTGGTCGGCATGGTGGGCGCGAAGGTGATGGTCGATCCGCACAACTCGCTCACGGCGAGCGAGGCGATCGATTTCGTCTGCCGCGAGGAATTCGACTACACCTGCAAGGAAATCGCCGAAGGCAAGCCGTTCCCCGAGATCAAGGGCTTGAGCTGGCGCGCGAAGGACGGCTCGATCGAGCACAACGAAGCGCGTCCGATCCTCGAGAACATGGACGAACTGCCGTTCGTCGCGCCCGTCTACAAGCGCGACCTGAAGATCGACAACTACTTCATCGGCTACCTGAACTACCCGTACGTGTCGATCTACACGGGCCGTGGCTGCAAGTCGCGCTGCACGTTCTGCCTGTGGCCGCAGACGGTCAGCGGCCATCGCTACCGCACGCGCTCGGTCGAGAACGTGCTCGCGGAAGCGAAGTGGATCCGCGACAACATGCCGGAAGTGAAGGAACTGATGTTCGACGACGACACCTTCACCGACGACCTGCCGCGCGCCGAAGCGATCGCCATCGGCCTGGGCAAGCTCGGCATGACGTGGTCGTGCAACGCGAAGGCGAACGTGCCGTACAAGTCGCTGAAGATCATGAAGGAAAACGGCCTGCGCCTGCTGCTGGTCGGCTTCGAATCCGGCGACGACCAGATCCTCGTGAACATCAAGAAGGGCGTGCGCACCGATTTCGCGCGCCGCTTCAGCGCGGACTGCAAGAAGCTCGGCATCAAGATCCACGGCACCTTCATCCTCGGCCTGCCGGGCGAGACGCAGGAGACCATCAAGAAGACGATCGAGTACGCGAAGGAAATCAATCCGCACACGATCCAGGTCTCGCTCGCCGCGCCGTATCCGGGCACGACGCTCTACAAGCAGGCCGTCGAAAACGGCTGGATGGAAGAGAACAAGACCATCAACCTGGTGAGCAAGGAAGGTGTGCAGCTCGCGGCGATCGGCTACGCGCACCTGTCGCGCGACGAGATCTATCACCACCTCGAGCAGTTCTATCGCCAGTTCTACTTCCGTCCGTCGAAGATCTGGGAGATCGTGCGCGAGATGCTGACGAGCTGGGACATGATGAAGCGCCGCCTGCGCGAAGGCGTCGAGTTCTTCCGCTTCCTGCGCGCGCACGAGGCGTAATCCGTGGCGACGCAGCGGGCGGCGCGGGCGCTGATCTTCACCGCGGACGACTTCGGGCTGCACCCGCGCGTCAACGCGGCGGTCGAGCGCGCGCACCGCGACGGCGTGCTGAACGCCGCGAGCCTGATGGTCGGCGCACCCGCTGCACCGGATGCGATCGAGCGCGCGCGGCGGCTGCCGTCGCTCGCGGTCGGCCTGCATCTCGTGCTCGCGGACGGGCCGGCCACGCTGCCCGCGCATGAGATTCCCGCGCTCGTCGGCCCCGACGGGCGGTTCGGCGACGCGATGGCGAAGGACGGCTGCCGCTTCTTCTTCCTGCCGCACGTGCGGGCGCAACTGCGCCGCGAGATTCGCGCGCAGTTCGACGCGTTCGCGGCGAGCGGGCTGCCGCTCGACCACGTGAACGCGCACAAGCATTTCCACCTGCATCCGACCGTGCTGTCGCTGATCATCGAGATCGGCCGCGACTACGGGCTGCGCGCGGTGCGGCTGCCGTACGAGACGGGCGCGCCCGCGCTGCTCAAGCCGTGGATCGCGCTCGTGCGCGCGCGGCTCGACCGCGCGGGGCTCGCGCACAACGACTACGTGGTCGGGATCGAGCATACGGGCGCGATGGACGAGGCCGTGCTGCTCGATGCGCTGGCCAAGCTGCCGCCGGGCGTCGGCGAGATCTACTGCCATCCGGCCGAGGCCGGCGACGGCCCGATCACGCCGACGATGGCCGGCTACCGTCCGGTGGACGAACTCGATGCGCTGCTGTCGCCGCGCGTCGCGGCCGCGCTGAAGGCCGCGGGCGTCGCGACCGGCGGCTTTGCCGACGTGTTCGGCCAGCCCGCGGCGCGGCGCGGCGGGCAGGCGTCGCGCGCGCCGGGAGCGCAGCCGTCATGACCCAGTGGATCAAATGGCTCGGCTGGCCGCTCGGCATCGGCATCCTGCTGGCGCTGGGGCTGCACGAAGGCATCGGCGACGTGTCGCAGATGCTCGCGCGCGCCGGTTACGCGCTGCTGTGGCTCGTACCGTTCCACGCGCTGCCGCTGCTGCTCGACGCCTACGCGTGGCACCTGCTGCTCGACAAGCGCTCGTCGCTGCCGTTCCTCTGGTGGATCGCGACCGTGCGCGAAGCGGTGAACCGGCTGCTGCCGGTGGTCGGGATCGGCGGCGAACTGGTCGGCATCCGGCTCGCGCGCTGGCAGGTGCCCGACGCGAGCCGCGTGACGGCGTCGGTGATCGTCGAGGTGCTCGTGACGATCGTCGTCCAGTATGCGTTTGCCGCGCTCGGCCTCGTGCTGCTGCTCGCGACGACGGACAACATGGGCGGCGGCACGATCGGCCTCGCGCTGCTGCTGACGCTGCCGCTGCCGGTGCTCGGCGTCGTGCTGATGCGTCGCGGCGGGATCTTCCATGCGATCGAGCGTTTCGCGGGCCGCCTGCTCGGCGATTCGCACCGGCTGTTGCAGGGCGTCGACGGCAAGCGGCTCGATGCCGACATCGATGCGCTGATGTCGCGCACGGGCCTGTTGTTCAGCGCGTTCTTCTGGCAGCTGGCCGGCTACGTGCTCGGCGCGCTCGAGATCTACTGGGCGCTCGCGCTGCTCGGCCACCCGGTGTCGATCGGCGGCGCGATCGCGATCGAGGCGATGACGCAGGCCGTGCGCCATGCGGCGTTCATGGTGCCGGGCGGCCTCGGCGTGCAGGAGGCGACCGTCGTGCTGCTCGCGCAGATGTTCGGCGTCGACCGCGAGACGGCGTTGTCGCTCGCGCTGGTCAAGCGTGGCCGCGAGGTGCTGTTCGGCTGCCTCGCGCTCGGTTCGTGGCAGCTTGCCGAGCTCGCCCATACGCGGCGCCGGATGACGGCGAGCGTGCCGCCCGCGCCGCAGGCGCAGGCCGCCGCGCGCGAAACCGAACCGACGCACTGAACGAGACGGGCCGAGCGCCCGTCTCGCGCTTTTGGCGTCGCGCGGGTATCCTTGCCGCGTGTTTTCTCGACGCGCATTTCTTCCGATGAATTTCCGTTTCCGGCTGCTCCCCGTGACGATGCTGGCCGCCGCGCTGGCGCTGACCGGCTGCGACGACAAGCAAGGCAACCTCGACGTGCAACGTATCAGGGACTTCTTCAACGCGATCAAGCCCGCGCCGCTGCTGCTGAAGGGGCTGAAGGCCGGCGAATCGACCGAGGCTGACGTGCGCGGCACGATGGGCAAGCCCGAGACCGAGCGCGATTTCACCGACGGCTCGAAGCGGCTCGAATATCCGCGCGGCCCGATGGGCAACCAGACATGGTTCGTCGATCTCGACGCGAACGGCCGCTACACGGGCGCGACGCAGGTGCTGACCGCCGAGAATTTCGCGAAGGTCGCCCGGGGATGAACGAGGACGAGGTGCGGCGCCTGCTCGGCAAGCCCGGCGACATCGCGCAGTATCCGCTCAAGCCCGAGACGGTCTGGAGCTGGCGCTGGCTCGAGGACGGCGTCAACACCGACGCGTTCTTCAACGTCCATTTCGGCCCGGACGGGCTCGTCTATACGACTTCGCGCTCCGACATCCTGAAAGGGCGGTAAGCGCAGCCGTCTTCGGCGCTATATCGAAAAAGCGACCGGAAAATTGCAAAAAGTCCGCTTCCCCGGCCGTTATCCGGTTGTCAGGGAGCGGCTTTTTTCCTTTTGAAACAGCGGTGTAGGCCGCGGTTGAAAATGATGGGGCGGATTGTTGCGACGCAGCAATCGTGTGCCGGGTGATTTGAGGCAATCAATTTCGCTTGCGACTATCCGCGTCAGCCCGGCGCGGGACAGGCATACGCGTCGGCATCCATTCCAACTCTGGAGACGCGCGTGTTCCTTTACGGCTTTGGCCCTGTCCTCTGGGCCGGCACCGTGCAGACCATCGAGCTGTCGGTGCTGTCGCTTGCCACTGCGGTGGCGCTGGGGCTGATCGGCGCGGTGGCGAAGCTGTCGCACAACCGGGTGCTGCGAGCGATCGCGACCGGTTATACGACGCTGATCCGCTCGGTGCCCGATCTCGTCCTGATGCTGCTGCTGTTCTACAGCATCCAGATCTGGCTGAACCAGTTCACCGACTTCGTCGGCTGGGACCAGATCGACATCGACCCGTTCGTCGCCGGCGTGCTGACGCTCGGCTTCATCTACGGCGCGTACTTCACCGAGACGTTCCGCGGCGCGTTCCTGTCGGTGCCGCGCGGCCAGCTCGAAGCCGGCGCGGCTTACGGGATGAGCGGGATGCGCGTGTTCGTGCGGATCATGTTTCCGCAGATGATGCGTTTTGCGCTGCCGGGCATCGGCAACAACTGGCAGGTGCTCGTGAAGGCCACCGCGCTGGTATCGATCATCGGCCTCGCGGACGTCGTGAAGGCCGCGCAGGACGCCGGCAAGAGCACGTTCAACATGTTCTTCTTCATCCTCGTCGCGGCGCTGATCTATCTCGCGATCACGACCGTTTCCAACCTCGTGCTGATCCAGCTCGAGAAGCGTTATTCCATGGGCGTGCGGCACGCAGAACTATGATCGAGATCCTCCAGGAATTCGGCCAGGCGTTCCTTTACTGGGACGGCCAGCGCCTCTCCGGCCTCGCGGTGACGCTGTGGCTGCTCGTCGCGTCGATTTCGCTCGGCTTCGTGTGCGCGGTGCCGCTCGCGGTCGCGCGCGTGTCGAAGAACAAGTGGGTGTCGACGCCGGTGCGGTTCTACACGTACGTGTTTCGCGGCACGCCGCTCTACGTGCAGTTGCTGCTGCTGTACACAGGCATGTACAGCCTCGAGTTCGTGCGTTCGCACTCGCTGCTCGACGCATTTTTCCGCAGCGGCTTCAACTGCGCGATTCTCGCGTTCGCGCTGAACACCTGCGCGTACACGACCGAGATCTTCGCGGGTGCGATCCGCGCGATCCCGCATGGCGAGGTCGAGGCGGCGCGTGCTTACGGGATGTCGCCGTTCACGATGTACCGCCGGGTGATCCTGCCGTCGGCGCTGCGCCGCGCGCTGCCGCTGTACAGCAACGAGGTGATCCTGATGCTGCACGCGACCACCGTCGCGTTCACGGCGACCGTGCCGGACATCCTGAAGGTCGCGCGCGATGCGAATTCCGCGACCTACATGGCGTTCCAGTCGTTCGGAATCGCCGCGCTGATCTATCTTGCGGTATCGTTCGCACTCGTCGCGGCGTTTCGCCGCGCGGAGCGCCACTGGCTCGCGTATCTCGCGGCCGCCCGTCATTGATCACTTCGAGGAGAGCCAGTTGGCCGAGATCACTCAAACGAGCGCGTCCGCTTCCGTCAAGCTTGCCGCGGTCGACATTCACAAGCGCTACGGCGACAACGAGGTGCTCAAGGGCGTATCGCTGAACGCGAAGGCCGGCGACGTCATCAGCATCATCGGCGCGAGCGGCTCGGGCAAGAGCACGTTCCTGCGTTGCATCAATTTTCTCGAGCGGCCGAATGCGGGGCAGATCGTCGTCGACGGCGAGGCCGTGCGCACGAAGACCGACCGCGCCGGTGCGCTCGAAGTCGCCGATCACAAGCAGCTTCAGCGCATCCGCACGAAGCTCGCGATGGTGTTCCAGCACTTCAACCTCTGGGCGCACATGAACGTGCTCGAGAACGTGATGGAAGCGCCGGTGCACGTGCTCGGCATTTCGAAGAAGGAAGCCGAGGAGCGCGCGCGCGAGTACCTGGAAAAGGTCGGCTTGCCGCCGCGCGTCGAGAAGCAGTATCCGTCGCATCTTTCCGGCGGCCAGCAGCAGCGCGTGGCGATTGCCCGCGCGCTGGCGATGCATCCGGACGTGATGCTGTTCGACGAGCCGACGTCGGCGCTCGACCCGGAGCTCGTGGGCGAAGTGCTGAAGGTGATGCAGAAGCTCGCCGAGGAAGGCCGCACGATGATCGTCGTCACGCACGAGATGGGTTTCGCGCGCAACGTATCGAACCACGTGATGTTCCTGCATCAGGGGCGGACCGAGGAAGAGGGCGATCCGAAGGAAGTGCTGGTACGCCCGCAGAGCGAGCGGCTGAAGCAGTTCCTGTCGGGCAGTCTCAAGTAACGCGACAGGGCGGGTTTCATACGTGGTACCGGTGTCTCGTCCCGCAGGCGCCACCCGCACGATGCAGGTGGCGATCGTTGCATTGCCGCCCGTGTCGATGTCGGGCGTGGGTCCGATCGTCGATGCGCTGAACCTCGCGAACGAGATCGACGGGCGGCTGCTGTATCGCTGGCAGGTGTGTTCGTGGGACGGGCGGCCGGTGCCGCTTGCCGGCGGAGCGCAGTGGCATGCCGATGCGGCGTTCAACGATGCTGTCGCGTGCGACTGGGTCATCGTCGTGTCGGAGCGGTTTCAGCAGTTTGCCGACTACCGGTTGTTTCTCGCGAGTCTCGCGCGGGTCGGGCAGCGCACGCCGCTCGTGACCGGGATTCATCATGGCGTGTGGTGGCTTGCGATGGCCGGGCAGCTTTCCGGGTATCGGGTGAGCGTGAACTGGGAGACCTATCAGCAGTTCGCCGAACAGTTCGAGCGGTCGATCGTCACGCAGCAGATCTTCGAGATCGATCGTGACCGCGCGACCTGTGCCGGCGGGCAGGCTACCGTGGATTTCATGCTGGCCATGATCGGCCGGGAGCACGGGCCGGAGCTGGCTGAAAGGATTGCCGATGCGCTTGGCGCGGGCACTTTGCGGAGCGGCGAAGAGCGGCAGCGGATTCCTTTTGTGACTGCGCCGGGCGAGCGGCATCCCCGGTTGAACGATGCGTTGCTGCTCATGGAAGCCAATGTCGAGGATCCGTTGACGACCGATGAGATCGCCGGGTTGGTCGGCGTGTCGCGCCGACAATTGGAGAGGCTCTTTCGACAGTATCTCGGGGCGATGCCCTCGAAGTATTACCTCAACCTCCGGTTGCTCAAGGCCCGGACTCAGCTGCAGCGGACCAGCAAGTCGGTCGTGCAGGTCAGCCTCGCCTGCGGGTTTTCTTCTGCTGCGCATTTTTCCAACGCGTACCGCGAAAGGTTCGGGGTCACGCCTCGGGAAGATCGGCGAGCGTGGCTCGAAAAGCAGACCGGCGGGGGCAGTGAACCGCGGGGTGGGGCGCTCGTCGAGCGCGTGAACAAGGACTGAGTTTGTTGGGTGGTCTGCCTGGGCTTTTCGTGAATTGCCTGTAATGCTTTCGGTCTATTAGCGTCGCCCCTGCGCGGGGCGGCGGTTACTTTTCTTTGTCTTGCCAAAGAAAAGTAACCAAAAGAAAGGCGCTCGAAATGCCCCGGGTTCCGTGCGATCGTCGTCGGAGTGGACCGCACAAAAGTGTCCGCGCCAGTCAGGAGACCGGAGTGGTTCGAGCAATGGTTCTGACGCGCCGCACCACGGAGCAGAGCGGTATACCGCCCGCAAGCTCCGCCCTCGCTTCGCTCGGCCGACAGGTCCACACCTGCTGAACAGATGATTGGTTGATTGGTTGATTGGCGTTGGCTATCGCGGGCGATGCATGTGCAGTGCGACCATGAAGTGCCCTGCAGCCGAGCGAAGCGAGGATGGAACTGATGAGTGGTATACCACTCTGCTTGGTGGTGCGACGTGTCAGAACCATTGCTCGAACCACTCCGTGTTCCTGACTGGCGCGGACACTTAGGTGCGAACCACTCTGACAACCACGGCACCGGGAAGTCATGCGTTCTCACAGCGCCTTTCTTTTGGTTACTTTTCTTTGGCAAGACAAAGAAAAGTAACCGCCGCCCCGCGCAGGGGCGACGCTAATAGACCGCAAACAAAACGGGACAGGCGAAACCCGAAGCGCACCGAAGGTAAAAAACCCCGGAACCTGCCGCAAGGCACAAAAAACATCCCGATAGAACCCGTCGCAATTCCGCAAGACGCTTGCGTCACCCTTACCTAAACTTGAACCTATTGTTCAAGACCTCTACCGAAAGGAACGACCATGACGACCTCGACCGTGACCCG